>JAMPHD010000009.1 GCA_023663635.1 Acetatifactor muris | reverse complement strand
TCTCCACTGTTCCGTAAGAATTGCTGATGGACATTCTGCGTCCAACGGCATCATACTCCCATTCCTTTTTGCGACCTAAGCGGCTGATTTCCCCACTTTTCAAGACATGCGGAATGTTTCGTGATAGTCTCCATATGAACTCGGATGTTTTCCATATCCTACGTATCACAATAATTAAAGGCAAAAAACAGCAGACCACATTTCCATGATCTGCTGCTTTCCTGTTTTAACTGTCCAGCACTTGGGATTATACCAAAGCAGGCTCCCGCTTTTCTATAATAGCCTTTATTTCCTTAACACTCTTTTCAGTTACATCCGCTATCTGCTCCAATGTATAACCTTTCCTATACATATTCATAATAAACTCTGCTTGTGCATCTTCTCTGATGCCTTGACTTAAATTGCACATAACGCTAATATCCCTCCTTACGTTGTTCTCTACCGGAATATCATACTCTTCCCCGATAATTGATAACTTTTCATCCACCGAGAGCTGCTTTGACAACAGCGCCCCCAACAGACGGTGCAGTTCATACTGTTCATCATGCTCCGGCAGTTCGTTTGACAGACCGATCAGTACGATATTCAGCAGATCGAGCCGGCCTTTACACTGATAATCCCCTATGAGCTTATCATATGCAAGATGCACATGCCCCATACTGTTTTCATCCAGGTTCATGAGCACCCATATACTGAATACACGCTGGATGTCATTATAATTGGTATTAACAAAGTCCCGTTCCTTCTGCGAAGACACCGGACGGCTCACATAAAAGACAATGTCAAACCTTACCAGACCCTCGTTTATTTCCGCATTTTCGGAATTAAAACCAACGATCCGCTTTCCTTTTTCTGCCGGACTTTCCTTCAGGGAGTTCGTCATGCCCGGCTCTACCGGAACCACGCCGATTTGTATCATAGAATTAAAGAGCAAATTCTATGATCAAAAATCTATTATACAAGACAGTTGCATTGCTTACACCAGATTCTCTATTCCTGGTATGTATACTCCTGCTGCTCTTCCAAGATTTTCTTCCAATCCCGTTCTTCCCTCAGCACTCGCAAAATATGTATCTCATCTTCCAGCTCCTTCACCACATAAAAGATAATGGACGGCTGAAAAAGCTCTGCCCGCTCCCTGCCTCCATATCGTCAATGCCCCTGTCAAGCGCCCGCATCAGGTTTTCATTCCCCTGCAGGGTATCTTTCCCCTTGGTGTCAACTGCCATATCCATAAAATCGCCTCGCATCATTTTTCCTGTTTGTAATAGTATCACCAACCACCTCTATTTTACTACACATCAGGCAAAACAGAAACGGATTTTTATACTAATTCATCCCTCTTTTGTCCACTATAAAGGAACCTTCTCACTTCCATGACCGGATCATTGGGGTCATCATCTATCACCACATAGTAAATTGTATAATTATCTACATAAATGCGATAATAGGTGTACCTGCGTTCTCTGGTAGAATGATATGGTTCAAATGATTCTGCCACCGGAAGACGCTCCATGATAGCCGCCTCCACTTTATCCAATAAATCACTTGCCGCTTTGGGATTCCTTAGTTTCTCAACAATGTAAGTTATTTTCTCATCAAGGTCCTCATAAAAAAGTGGCAGATAACTTAATCTGTACTTTTTACTGAGCATTTATTTTCCTCCGCAGATTTCCAAAAACTTCCTCATGGCTCATTCTTTCAGCATTTTCCGCTGCAAGCCTGTCAGCTTTATCCAATGCAATTTCCACACGATCCGTCAGCTTAGAATACTCTTCAAGACTTAGCACCACCATTGCTCCATATCCGTTTTTCGTCAGATATACCGGATCTCCTGCATTAACAATTTTCTCGATGTCAGGAAACTTATTTCTCAAATCTGAAACAGGTCTGATCTGTAACATACGCTCGCGCTCCTTATCAATATTTTATCTTAATTTTATCATTTCCTTTATTGTATCCGATTATTCACAAAAATGCAATTCTTACAGATCCTTTTATTGCGTATTGTGCCAAAACCTCATCCTTTTCCTTGCATATAATCAACCCGATTGTAGGATTCTCCTGTTCTGTCTTTAAAATATGATTTACAGCAACTGCATAAATACCCACCCGTCCAATATCCGATGGCTTGAATTTTTCATTTTTAATCTCAATCACCACATAGCAATGCAGACGATATTATAAATATCAAATCCACAAACTGTTCAGTCTTACCTGTTTCCAGTCTATACTCACGCCCAACAAATGCAAAGCCATTGCCCAATTATAATTTCGAATGTCCATATCTCGGACACTCGGAATCTAACCATTTATGGCACTTACATAAATGATTTTGCACTATTTTAGAATATTTGTTCCGCTTTTGCAATTATACTGAATGTTTGTTCCTTCATCAAGATAAAACTTTACCAACCACCATGTTTTATAGATGGTAAACACTTAGCACTTTATTATAAAGTTGTAGAAATTGTTAATATAAAAGCTATTATCGTGATAATAAACATCAAGGCATTATATGAATCACTTTTATTCATATGCTTTATAGATTTGTGAAATATGAAAAGAATACCAGACACTAAAACTTCCACTATAAATATTGTGAGTATACCTACTGGGTTCTCACATAATGCACCTTCAGTAATACACAAGTATACTGTTGCTATAAAAAACAAAATCAAAATCCCCCAAGCAAGATAACAAATACTATGCAAAATCCACTTCATGTTATAGGCAAACAAACTTTTTTCGGTTTCTTTCTTATTGATCTTATCTTCAATTATTAAATCGTCATTCTTTTCATTCAGTACAGAATATATAGCCTCCGCAGCCTCATTTTTTACATTTATTTCCGGCTTTGCATTTTTTCTTAATGCCTCTTGGATCTCGCTTTTAACAATTTCTCTTATTTCTTCTTTTTGTCTTTTACTAAATCCGTTGGGTTGTTTCATATCTTTTATCCTCTTGCTGCATAACAAATAATTTTGGTATACTTTCAATGATGTTGCAATCATCAAAGCCCAATACACTAAAATATACTTGTCAAAGTATACATCCACATTATCAAGAGATTGGCAGAATTTACTTCACTTTTTTATTTTTTCCAACTTTGAAATGATTTTCACAATATTTTCTTTATATTCTTCACTATTTACGAAAACATTTAATGCATATGTAAAAGCATTTTGCATTTCTATAAATTGCTGATAATATGGATTAAGTATTTGTGGTGGATTCATATTTGAAAAATTATTATATGAATAACGTAAATTAATATAATTCATCTTCTTATTATCAATTTTTTTAACATTTTCATAAAAATTATTGATATCCACCATTTCTTGCAAACTTAGTTTATCATTCAATTCACTAAGAACACCAATATAATCAAATGGAGTAAAGTAAGCCATAGGCAAGATCTCATCCCAACTTGTCCCATCAATTATTTTTTTCTCCTTATCAATATCCGATTTAATTTGTTTTAAATTTAAGTATAAATATAAAGCATTTTTCTTAGTTGCATTTTCGCTCTTTCTTTTTTGAACATATAATGTACCAATAATTGAAAGTACAGATGTAACAACTGCAACAACTAATGATGATAGTATATTTTGCATAGATATCTCCTTTAGTTTTATTAAATAAGATAATACCACATCATTCACTAATATTCAATTATCAAAGCGCAAATCCCCACTCAAAACTTTGTGAGTTTCTAATTTCATTCTTAAATGTAGTCTTCATATATAATTGCCTAACGCTAATTGATATATCAAAACTTGATAACTATTTCCGTCACCCTCCAAACCCATCTATCAACAGCTTACAAATCAATGCTCCTCTTGCATTATTTTCCTTTTCCGCTTTAGTTTTTGCATTTTCATTCATGACTTCTTCCAAAACCTCAACCGCTGTTTTCAATTCCTGTTTCGTGCATCGCAACGGTTGTTGATTTGCTAAGATTCTCTTTACTGAAACCAAAACCTTTCTCGCTTTATTGCAAGCATCAGTCAAAGGATTTTTTCTTGCAATCATACTCAAGACATAATCCAAAGCATCATTTGCCATTGCAACTGTAATATCGTCTGTTGCATTACTAAATAAAACCGTATTGGGTGCAAAATGTTGTATATTTCTATGAACTTTATATCCCATAACATATATATCACGCATTATAATGCCTCCTCACACATCATTTCTACTTGTCATTTTTAATATTTTAACATAGCCTTACAAAATATTTGTACCATTTTCATTTATTCACTAATTTGCCACAAGTTGTGGCACAATTTTACGATACTCTTGATAATTATCCATAGTTGCTTGTTATCAAGTTCCATCACAAAAACAACCTACATCCCACTTTTTAATATCATTGTAAATAGCTATGATACCATTTACAAAAATGCTGCTCCATGCCCTAAAAATAAAGCTACTAATTATGTCATTAGCAGCTTTAAGATTTCCAAAATACAATTAGATTCCGTCACGCTAAAGCGCTTTCACAAGAATATCATTACTCATATTTCTACAAGCAATGACATTATTTTCATCCCATATTCTCTAACTCCTGTTCCATGATTGCCTTAATCTTAGCAACATCTGTATATATCAAATTAATTCCACGGTTATGCAGCGCAAGCACTTCCCTTAAATTTTCCACAAGAACCCTATTCAACTCATCATGTACTGTTACCGGTTTATTTTCAACTGTATGTATGTGATCCAGAAATTTTGCAATAACAGGGAATGCATTCTGAATCAAAAAAGCATTTTCCTTTCCTGCAAATTTGCCGATAACTATTGTATTGCATTTTCCGTATTTTCTTTTCTTCTTTTCTATAATGCTCTTATACTTGTCCACTTGTGAACTTATAGGTATCATCCAATAAAGAGCTTGATTCTTCTTATCCTGTATGGCGTAAAAATGTGGACGGTAGTTTCCATTTTCTTTATTTCTCATCAAGCATTTATCCTGCACCATATCAAAAAATTCATCTTTGATATGATAAGAATATCCCTGTTGTATCTCCATATATAAAATTATTCTCCTTCAAGTAAATTATTCATTATGCAAATTCCCCACCGGCACCAGCCGATGGGGAACATTTACACACTATACCATTTATACCCCACCTGTATAGCAAGTGGCATCATTTACGAACTGAATCTCTTATACCCCGCACCATCAGCAAGCGGCAAACATTTGCTTCTAATCATAGTATATACAAATTATGAGAAATAATCAACCTGTTTTTCAAATTATTATTATTTTTCCGTCTTTCTGTGCCTTTCTATTGACATGAAAATCATAAAACCGTTTCGCTTAACTGCCGGCATACATCTCTGCCGCCATACATTATTCGAACAATATTTACTGTATTCTGAATTTCTTCCGGCAGATAAAATATCAAATAGTTATCCACAGGGAGACATCGTATTCCCTGACTTTGCCATGGTTCTTCTTTATAAAGTTGATGCCGCATGGGCATTTCTTCAAGTGAGCGAATCGTTTTCATAATCCGTTGGGTTTGTCCGGTCGCAGTTTCCGGAGCAAGCAACTCTAATGCTATATATTCATAAATACCACGCAAGTCTTGTCTTGCCTGCGCTGTATATACAATATCCCAACTCATACGTTAAAGTCTCTCTTCATTTCCGTTTCAATAGTATCTGCTGAATAAACTCTGCCCGCTTTTATATCAGCCATGCCTTTTTCCATTTCCACATCAAACTGTTCTTTGGTAAGGGCACCATAATTCAACGGCACCGTCTGCGGCAGTTTCATCTCAAACGGAATCCCCCTCTGCAAAACCACCTGTCTCAAAAACATACCTACAGCATTAGACATAGGGATTCCCAAACGTTCAAGCACCTGCTCCGCCTGCTCTTTGATTTCAGGTTCCACTCGTGCAAATACATTTGATGTTCGTGCCATAACAATCGCCTCCTTTGTCATTAGTATATCCGTTTCGCTTGCGAAATGCAAGCTCTTTGCAAAACACCATTCCGCAATGATCTCAACTCTTCCGACATCTGCGATTCTGCTGACCTACCCCCTATCCCGCCAACATCTCAATCTGCTCCCTTACCGCAAAGAACGTCTCCACAATCGCCGGATCAAAATGTGTGCCGGATTCTTCCCTGATGATCGCGTACGCCTTTTCAAGCGGCATGGCGTCTTTATAACAGCGCTTGGAAGTCAGCGCGTCAAACACATCCGCCACCGCCATGATCCTCGCGCAAAGCGGTATTTCTTCCCCGCTCATGCCATAGGGATAGCCCCTGCCGTTCCACCATTCATGGTGATACGCCGCCATCTGTAGCGCCGTATTCAGATACCCCGATTCCCCAAGTTCCGCCTTTGCATGGGTAAGCAACTCCTCCCCTGCCGTGGTATGCGTTTTCATAACCTCAAATTCTTCTTCCGTCAGTCTTCCCGGCTTGTTTAAGACCGCATCCGGTATATGTACTTTCCCAATGTCGTGAAGCGGCGCTGCCACTATCATATCATTCAAATATCTGTCCGTCAGAATATCACTGTATATTCCCTGTCTTTTCAATTCCTTTGCGATGCACTCCACATATCCCGCCGTGCGCCTGATATGCCCGCCCGTATTGTCGTCCCTGCTCTCCACGACTTCCGCCATGAATGTGATCATGCCGGACTGCATGGCGGAAACCCGTTCGTGGTAAAAAGAGCGCTTATTGCCCTGCATGATCAGCACAATGATCGTGATCGTCATGACAAGAGCGGAAATGCCGGCAATCCCGATAAAAGATACCAGTCCCCGCCCGTACATACCGTCTGCAGTCTGCGCATTATTACCGCCCGCTACGATCTGCATCGCCGCGCTATATGTACCGGAAAAGAACATAAGCAGGATGCCGATGAGCCAAAGCAGGTATTTTTCCGACCTCCGCAGACTTCTGCGCTGCATATTCTCATGAAACCAATTGCGCCAGCTTTTCCCTTTCACATAAAATAAAAGGATCAGCAGGGCCAATACGCCGTAGAGAACGAAACGGTAAACGCAGGTTTCCTGTTCCGACAACGCCAAAAAATACGGCGGTACGATCAGTACGGGAACAAAGAGTCCGTTGATGATGCCCGTAAACGGAATCATCAAAAACAGCCCGTACAGCCGGTGTTGTTTCCTTGCAAGACAGGCATTGAGCCCAATCATAAACAATGCCGCCATTGTTGCCGCGTCTTTTCCCAAAATCAGAAACGCAATACCGATCAGCAAAAAGCAGCTGCAATAAAAAATACGCTGCTTTTTTCCCTCCATATCCGGCTCTAAAAATACATATTTTTTTATCAGGAAACCGCTGACTGTGACTGCCGCGGTTTCCAGTATTTCCAATATCGTTGTCACCATAGTCTGTATGCCACCCCATTACCGGTTCAGTATAGCATATCAATGCCCAAAAGTAAATCATGGGATTCTCATGGGTTATGGTTTATATTTTCCTGAAACTGCATAAGTTCTTTCGTGAGTTGTTTTGCCCCAAAATAGTTATTCATGATAATGATAAAATGTACAAGTATAAATATCACCAACACGCTGACCAATACTCCTATAATAACTTCGGCCCTCTCCGTGGGGATTATGGGACTTATGATACAGACGCCTGATACTTCCGCTTCTATGACCGCAAACTGTATCACTTTACGCAGAAAGATCTGCTTGTCCGATAACTCTTTTGAAGAGTACATGAGCAGATTCGGAATAATTCCCAGAGCCGCAAAAATAAAAGGCGAAACAAACGCGCTGTATCCGAAACTTGCGTCAGGGTCAAAAGCTGAACCAAGGATCGCGATTCCCGCCGTAATACAAGTGACAAGAATAAAATATATCATGAGTGATCTGTAAAATATTTCTTTAAGACTCATAATTTCCCACCTTTCAGAGCTTTTTTCAGCTCAGGCACATATTTTCTTGAGACAATGATCTGTTCTCCGTTTTGAAGGACGGCCATAAATCTGCCGTTCAGCGAGGCTTTTATCGACTCGATCTTCATGAGATTCACCAACACGGATTTTGATACACGCAGAAAATGCTTTTCCTTCAAGGTTTCCTCCAACTCATACAGTTTCTGCCGTGTTTCATATACCTGTTTTTCACAGTAAATGAATACTTTGTTGTCCACTCCTTCAATATAGATCACGTCGGAAACGGCAATCTCATACTGCGCGCCTTCGACAATACCCGTAAGCCGGCCCTGTCTGGATTTGACAAAGCGGACGATCTCCGTTATTTCATTGCTTACTTCATGGCAGTAAATTTCCAGCCGTTCCGTTTCTTCTTTTTTTATCTGAGAAATATTTATGATCATAATCTGTTTGACGAATATTGGAGTTTTCAGAACCGACCTGCAATATTTCGATTAGTATCCCGCTGTCTGTGCATTCCAAGGTTCGATATTCGGTTCGCCCTCTCCTTTCAGATAATAATTGAAATAATCAAGAATAATACGGTTTATTTCGGGAATAAATTCGGATGAGTCCACATCGCCTTTTCCCAACATTTTCGCCAATGCGGGAGCGAAAAGCGGCAGGTCCGTGAAATCCATATGCTCCGTACCGTCGAAATGCGCTTCTCTTCCATCAATGGCATTGTCAAGTAAATATTTGTTTACATAGTCGGTCTCTTCATTAAGATAAGACTCCCAATGACTCGCATTGTCAAGTGAAAGTACCGGTATCGGGTAAGGCTCGGGGTTGTAGACAAGCTTTCCATCGTTAAATGATATTTGTTCGCCGAGCATTGTGCCGTCGATGCAGGTTACCGCAGTGATGTCGTCACGCTCTCTGCCGAGCTGTACCGCTGCGGCGCCTCCGATGGAATGTCCCATAAGTCCGATTTTTTCCGTGTCGGTCATTTCAAGCGCCTTGAGAATTTCCGCCTTTACATCCTCGGATTCCGTATACCATGCCGTATCAAGCGACCCTGCGCCTTTGGCGGTTTTTATCGTATCAAGCACAAAGTTTTCATCGGCCGTACGGATAGACATCCATTCACATATAACCTTAAAATCTTCCTCTGTCTCAGTAAAATCGGAACTATACTGCATATTAACGGCAGTCTGCATAAACTCCATGTCAACTATGATCGTTTTGCCTGCTGTGTCCTTTGTGAAAAAAGCGTAATAAGGATGGTCTATGCTTGCCACAACGTAGCCGTTGCTTGCAAGTTCCGCGTACAGCGAATAATTGCTGTGATAATAGCCAAATGAGCCGTGAGCGAACAATACCAGGGGACAGTCTGTCACATTGCCGTCAGGGTAGTAGAAGTGAATCGGTATCTCACGGTGGGAACCGTCGTTCTCGCGAGTTTCAAGTCTGCTGCTGTCGATCAGTATTGCCTGCGTTTCCTTTACTTCATACGGGCCGCTTGTTTCAAGTCCCGAATAGCCCGTAAAAATAAAGGCAGGAAAAAGTGAGAGACCTATAATGATAATGCTCATAACAGTGCCGATGACCGCTTTTGCCTTTGTCTTTTCTTTGTTCGTACCGGTTCGCTTTATAAGATACGCGATGCAGGATATGGCAAGGCGTATTCCGAGGATAATGAGACAGCCCGTGAATCTCCATTTCTGTCCTGTTACGGGCAAAAGCATTACAAGCAGCAGGAGCGCCAACTCAGCCGCGCGGCAAAATAATCCGTTTCTGCGCCCATGTTTTCCGTATTTTGTGAAACTAAGCGCCGTAAGCGCAACTTCCATGACCGTAAAAACCGCAAATAAAATAACTCCCATTTTGATAACTCCGTTCTTTTCTTTTTGTATTTCAGCTGATATATTCAACATAAATCATGCCATAAAAGAAATCAACAGCTAAAACGCAAGATGCAAATTTGAACGGTAAAATGCATAAACGGACTATAGACATTTGTTATTTCCTGTTTACCGGCTCATCTTCCTCCGGCCACTTTTGCCGGATATCGGTTCTGAAACCATACCGTGAAGATTCCCATAAAAACGGGCAGTATGGAATTGATAAGTCCCACAAAACTGCTGATGGAAGTTCGCATCAGGAACCAGGTAAAAATGGATGTGAGCAGATACAGAACGCCCCAAAGCATAGTCAAAATACGATTTGTTTTTAGGAAAAGCGCGTTTTGCAGAGCATCCTCCCCGCCGTAATCATTCATGGAATAATTGGCCGTAAGAGGTACTTTTCCCAAACAGGACGCAGCCCACATTACTCCAAAGGAAAGATACGACAACGGCAGCAACCATTTTTCTGAACCTCCGGCCAACATGATAACAGAAACGCCGGTTACCAAAACATTGGTCAGAATGTCATAAAATGTCTTTTTATTCCGGTAATACAAAAGAGGAACCAGCGCGCATACGCCAAGAGTGATAAGGCATCCCCATTGTTTGTGGATTGCCGGAGCGATCCACAAAACAATCCATGGAATGAGCAGAATGCTCATATTGGTGTTTCTCTGCGGGGGAGTCGTTTCCGCCTGTCTGATCTGCGGACGAGAACCGCCAAACAGGCTGTCCCATTTCAGCATCAGGGAAAAATCTCCTTTTACTTTATAAAGCCCCTGCAGCATGGCCTCATCACCCCGAATTTCTCCGGCTGCGATCGAGCGCCACACGGTAACCGGCGTTTCAATCTTTGTGTCAGCCGTTAAAGTTCCATCCGTATATACGCTGCTTCCGTCTTTGCCCAACAGGATCTGATAGCATTCATCCACATCCGTGTAACTCATCTCCAACACAATATCTTTGCCGGGATAGTTTTCTTTGCGGTAAAGCGCCGCCATCTGTCTGGTGAAGATTAACGTATCTGACTCTTTTTTCCCGGCGGAACCGGTTTTTGCGCCATTCTGCTCAATCCCCCAACTTGCGTCTGCGCAGGCTTCGAAGGTTTCTCTCGGCAGTAAAAGCCGGTTCAGAGTTGCCCGTGTCTTCCCAGAGATGCCGTCTTTCATAAACTCCTGACCGGCCCGGTTCACATATGAAAGGTATTCATTAGTACGCGCAGACAGCTCCGACACACGGAACAGTTCCCCCTGACCGCAGAAAACAGACGTATAGTTTCCCGGGCCGCAAAGATGATCGAAAAGGCTGTATATACCGTCATAATTTCCTTCCGCAGTGTAGAAACCGCAGGTGGAGATCACTACCGTTCTCTTCCCGCTCATATCGTATCGGGACGGGTGACCTCCGTTTCCGACCCGACCCTCCTTCTCTGTCATAAAGGGAAGAAGCATAGGGAGCTGCCGGTCAATCAGATTTTTCAGAGGGCCGGGAACCGAATAGTAATAAAGTGGAAAACTCCATATTGTCACATCTGCCCAAAGCATTTCTTGAATAACGTGCTGCATATCGTCCTGTATACAACATTGTCCGGGGGTGCGGTTCCAACAGGAAAAACAACCAAGGCAGGACTTAATATCCATGCGACTGACCAAAAGTTCCTTTGTCCGGATATCTTGAACTGCCTGCCGCATACCATTCAGGAATGCGGATGTCAGTCGATATGTATTGCTGCTGCCGCCCTTCGGGCTGCCATTTATCACTAAGACGTTCATCGTGTCATTCCTCCTTCAATCGCCGGATACAGTCCTGCGCCCACTTAATTTGCATCTGCGCGCTTTGTCGTCCATATTCCAACGTCATCTGCCAGTAACGTGTCTTGTCTTTTTCCCCGATTGTGCCGCCATATTTGTCAATATATTGCGGAACGGCCTCTAATCCCTTTAGAAAGATCTCACAGCTTTTTATGACACTCTCAAAATAGTGAATATTGTCCTCAACACTTCTTTCTCCCAGGAAAAAAACTTTCATCAGGATTGGCGTTTTACTCCTAAGCCCTAAATCGTCCTCGCCCAACCATCGCAGCAACTCCGCCTGCCCCGCCGTGGTTATGGCGTAAACATTTTTGTCAGGCTTTCCGGTTTGCGGAACAACCGTTTTACTGACCAGGCCTTTCTGTTCCAACCCTTGCAATTCCCTATAAATCTGACTGGTTTTCGCATCCCAAAAGTAATTTAAAGAATCCCGAAAAACCTCCATAATTTCATACCCGGTCATTTCATGATAATTGAGCAGACCCAAGATTCCGTGTTTTAGCATTCACCAATCCCCCCTTTCCGACGCTGTTTTACATCTCTATTATATTCCACAAATGGAATATGTGCAATAGCCAAATCGCAGCCTAAAGGCTGACGGATTTTGCGCAACTTTGACGGATTATGCAAAGTTTCTTGACGCCCCCCGTTTTTTGCTATAATATTTTTAATTTGATTACATCATGATCCATCAGAAGATCATTCGAAGGGGGGATAGAAATGATAGAAATTGCTTTTTTTGCAGTGGCGGGAATCGCCATCGTGTCAGCGATCATCAAGATCGTTAAGAATAAGAAACAGTAAAACATTTAACGTATACGACAAAATATGCTCCCCCACGGACCATCGGTTTTGTGGGGGAGCATATTTATTCCCGCGAGCATTTGATCATACAGAACATCTCCTCCTCAGCTCTTCCTTCAAACATTCATACCTGAGGCGCTTTTCTTCTTTCGCGAAATGCATGTCCCGCGACTGAATGGGATTTCCTTCGTAAGAAAGCGTTTCCTCCCCAAACTGCTCGCTCGTCAGATCAAACACACAGCCTCCCACCACATTATAACAGTGATAATTTCCGCCCGGTCTGAGTATGCCATAGACCTCTCCGCCGAAGATGTCCTGCGCGAGGAATGCCGTGATGGAACACTGACCCAGGGTTTTGTTTTCCTCAGACCACGCGGCTCTCATTCTCGGCGCGCATGTATCCGCGCACCATATCTCCGAGAGCAGATCATATAATTGTCTTGGGTTTTGTATCTGCCTGTATTCATCCGCCGCTGCAGGTATATCGGCATGCTCCCAACCGTAAAATCTATATTCCTTCATCCGTCATCTCTCCTTCCGCCATCCTCTTCCCGGCGCCGAAAAGCGAACGATGCGACCCTGCCGTCCTCCCTGATTTACGAGAAGTCACACAGGGCTCTCACCAATTCCACATACTTCTTCCGCGCTCTTGAGATCGTACTCTTGTCCTTTCCCGCCAATTCCGCGATCACCGTGTCTTCAAATTGAAAATCTTCGCGCAGGAGATTGGCATACACTTCATAGAAATCTCTCGGATATTTTTCCAACGCTCTGTGAAGATATCCCTTGTCCAACAGTTCCCTGTACAGGAAATCTCCCTGCGGTTCCACGATCGGATAAAATTTATCATTGCCCGCAGGCTCTGCGGAATAGGGCTGTCCGTGATCGTCCAGTTTTAATTCCTTTAATAAGTTAGCGGAGAAGAACATCTGAATGATCTTTTTCTCCCGCAGTCCTTTCGCGGAGTGAATGAGCGCCCATTTTCTCTCAATATTCTCGCAAAATACCCGGAACATATCGCGCGCCGTTTCCCGCTCTTCCATTTCCCGCACTGCGCTGTGGGGATCCTCCAACTGAATTTTACGAGTCTCATCACCCTCTGTTCCCGCATCGAGCGACACGGTAAAGGCCGTGTTGAACACCAGCGTCCGTATCAGTTCACACTCCTTTTTCGTACATTTTATCCCCAGAGCTTCCTGCGTGGCATTCAGGATCTCCTCCGGTGTCCTGCCGGATCTTTCCCGCTGTGCCATTTCCTTCCCGTCGCGCACCATATGTATGACCTTGGGCAGATTTCGCGTCGGTATCTCCGCATCCGATATGCCTGTCTCACCCAGATCATTTACGGCAGACTCCCTTGCCGCCATCTGCCTATAGTTCCGGCCCAGGCATGCCACAAAGTTATAACCTGTTCCGGACGCATTCTTTCCCGTGTAACCGCATACAGCCTCGTTCATGGCTTCCACATAAATCACAGTGTCAATATCCTGCCTGTGCGCGACGGAAGCCATATCCGCATCCTGTACCCCGCCAAATCTTGACGGGTCTGTCAATCGTTTTCGAAACCGCCTATATGCAGCCGGCTCATATGCCTCCATCACTTCCATCTGAAAATCGTCCCGCATCGGATATTGTCGGAAAAACCGCAGACGCCTCTCTCTGTCCTCCCCCCGGCCCCGTCCCACGGGCATCCGGGCAAGTTCCGTCAGGAAAGCCTTGTGCTTTTCTTCAATGGCATCCGCCATTTCTTTTTTCCTCTCATATCTGTCTTCCATCTTTCATCTCCCGGCGCGCTACAGGATGAATTTCTTTAACGCTCCCTGCATTTCCCCGATTCCCAACCCCTGCATCTGATCGATCACATCCCCCAACAGATGAAAGATTGTCAGATCATACAGAAAGGCGTGCGTCATCTTTCCTCCCTCTCTCCTGATCTCTCCATAGTAGATACCGTCCACGTCACAGTTTTTTATTTTGGGAATGAAGTTCAGGGCATAGAGCAAAATGGCGGACATGGGTTTCGTTCCAAAGGTAATGTCCCCGTAGACCAATGATTCATCGGGTATCTCCTCTATAATGCGCGCCAAAAGTTTCAGGTCCAGGGCACCGCTCTGATCCTCCACCATGGTGATCACCTTTACCGCGTCTTCTCCTATCCCGAGTTCCGCCAATTCATTCACGAATGCCTTGTAATTATCCGGCGTATCCGCGTTGTTCGTCCGCACGGCCAGCACCGTTACTTCATCGCCCTGCTCCTGATGCTCCGCGATCACCGGAATGATCGGAAAACCGGTCTCCCTGTTATGCTCCAACACAAACCCGTTGGGCTCATATAATAATTTCAACAGATCCCCCTTAGCCTGAAGAGAAATATTTGTAATATAGGTTTTTCTCATATCCGTCTCCTTTTGCATTACAGCCGATTGCAGCCGTTTATAATTGTTCTGTCCGTTACTTTTTGCTCCCCGGGCGCATCTGATAACCGTGCAGCGCCTGATCTTCGGCGAGAATGTCCGGAAGTGTCTCTATTTCATCATAACCATTCCGCTGACTTGGCCGCGCCTTATTACACTTATACCACATATGCGGCGCTTTGTCACTGCTCCGCTCTCTCGGAAATTCTTCCCCGTTTTCGTCATAGACGTCCGGATACATAATGGCGACATCCCTGTCAGGGCCTTCACAAAACCGCCGGAAATCCATCACGTTCTCCAAAGCCTCACGATTGCGCAGTCTCGGCGCCTCCTCTCTCTCCACCGGTCTCTCGTGTCGCCACTCATAGCGTCCGTCCCCCAAAATCCGCTCCGCGTTTTCCTCTATCACCATTTTAACGCTGCCAAGTCCCAAGGGTTTGCCATGCCCCAGTTTATGACATAATGTCCCGTCCTCACGATTTTCTCCGAAATTCAGGCACCACATGAGCTTGTTGAGCTGGTCTTCCGTAATTCCATCGTAATAAACCTCAAAAGTAAACTCCGCTCCCGGCATGACAAGCTCCACTATATTGTTCATCCTGCCCTGTGTTCCGTCTCTGTAAACACTCGGATCCGTCGCCGCCCTCTCATTATGCCAGTAAAACTTTCTTCCGGCAATCTCCACACCTTCCTCATCATAAGACCCGGCAACTTCCCCTTTACGAACGGTATAGAATGGCAGATAGGAATATCTCGGCGGTCTCAGCATCCGCAATGTCTCCGGCTTGAGAATATACCCTTCCTGCGCTCTCGCATCCGTAAACCGGATACGGCTCCCCAGACTCTCCTCGCTCCCCATGCCAAAGAGCGCGCAGGCCTCGCAGAGTTTCTTCCGGTTCGCACAGGGTTTGCGCTCTCCCACCAGATCATTCAGCGTCGTATCATAGAAAACTCTGCCTATGGACGCCGGGCTCAACTTCACATCCCGCGTGAAATCCTCATCTCCGTCTGCCTTCGGAACCCAATACCACACGGGAATACCTTTCTCCCTGTCCGCGTGCTTAAATCCCCTGTATCCGCTGTGTCGCCTGTTCCTGTTGATGGCCGGGTTGCGATAGATATCTAAAGTTTCCAGCAGGCCCTTATATGCCTTTTGCAACTGCGGGCCTGTTAAATCCGGCACCTCTTCCGCCGGCACGAAAATGCTTTCGCCGCGTTTCTTTTTGCCAAAGATCTCGCCTATATAGACAATACCCCGTTTCTTCCCCGGGGCAGTCTGCCCGGTATCCGCCACTTTCCTGATATCCCGGGCGGCGCTTTTTTCATATCCTTCGCTTTCCTCTGCGCAAAATTCCACCTCATCGCCAAAATACAGATCTTCTCCCCCTTGGGTTCTCGCAAACCTTGCGCCGTCTTTTCCATTGCAAAATATCCTGACATAGGCATCCTCCGGCAATCCCTGATATTTATCATAATTTACATCCACGGCGCCTTCCGGTTCACCTGCCGGATCGGTATCTGCCGCCAACAGATAGCGGTGCGCCCGATACAGTTTCCATTCTCCGGCAGTCCGTTTCAGGATTCCCGGTCTATATGTCTCCCCGTTCTTAGGTTCCACCCGCTTGGACAGTTTGGTATCGGCCCGGAGCGTGGCAAAACAGGAATCCGTCGCCGCCTCAAACACAGACCGGACGGAACCCCGCAGAGAACTCCCCGGAATCACCGGGATCCGCCGTCCTTTCTCCGAATCTCCCTCCTCCAAACAGTCCTCCCAATAAGAAAAGAACGGATACATCTTATGCCCTTCCACCATCTGTTCCCGTACCGAATCGGGAATTCCGAGGGGCGTCCGCACATAGAGTCTGCATCGGAGAAAGCCCGTGTGCAGAGGAGCGTCATACACCTTTTCAAATGAACTGCGGTCTGTCTGCCGATCGCGAGGCGTGCGCACAAAAGTATAGGGGTTGATAAATTTCCTGTTGTTCCGATCATATTGTACTGCCACTTAAGCTCACCCCTCCTCCTGAAATAAGTCCGTCAACCGCCAATCCTTCACATAGGCCTGTCCCGTCTCCTCATAGTAATCCAAATAATTCCGGATTCTTATCTTGGCGTTCACAAATCCCTCAAGGGGCAGACGATATCGTCCGCCTCCGGCGGTCTGCACCATCCCCTCCCGGGCGAAGAGAGTTTCCGAGCGCTCTGTGTCGATATCCAAATATTGCTCTTCATCCCAAAACTCCTCATCCCGGAACTCCTCATTTCGACACTCCGCCGACCGGCGCCTCCCGCCGCGCGCGTCCGTGCCATCCTCCAACGCTCTTCCCCGAAACGCTCCGCCCACATTGCCCCGAAACATCCGCAGTTCCCTCTCTTGGTTAAAAATTCGGATATCCAGAAGTTTCCTCTCCCCGGCCCGAAAATTCTTTTTTCCCTCCTCGGAAAGAGGCCATCGCTCCAATACCACCTCATCCGTGAGCATGGCGAACAAAAATCCCTGCTCCATTGTCTCCGCCAATTGCCAAAACTGCTCCATTGACCCGATTCTCTCCCATGTTGCCATACACTCACCGCCCCTTCAATCTCTGTAAGATCTCTCCGTACATCCGCTCGCCGACAGCCACTTCCTCCCCGTTGATCCGCAGACTCACCCCCTCAAAGAGTCCTCTGCCTATGGCAGTCCTCCCTCCTATGGGAAGACACCCCATGTGAAGATCCGTGAGCGCCGCTGACAACGCCTGTTTAAAGTCATCCGATGTCTCTGCGGGAATCTCTATGCACAACTTTGTCTGCCCGCCGTACCATATTTTCTCGGTAAACAACGCATGATCGACCACGCCTCCCGTAAAGCGGTCCACGGCATGACTGAGCAGCGTTTTGGGCCGTGCCCCCTCGATCAGACTCTCCGCGAATCTGACCAAAGACCGCCTCTCAAAACTTCCAAACAGTTTTTCCGTACATCCCGGAATCAGGCGTTCCATATGATGCCTGAAAGCGCCTGCCCACGAGGTTCCGGGAATATAGGGCATCTCCCTTCCATCCTCCGCTATAATGCATGTGATCTGTTCCGCGTCCGGCTGTATCTTTTCCGTGCTCACCGCCGTGGTATAGCGTTTGATGGATATTCCGCTCCTCTGCCGCAGATCCATCTCCAGGACTATGGTTTTGGAGACATCTTTCCACTCTGCGTCCCAAGCCGCAAGCTCCGTCCCCCGCCAATCCTCCTCCCGATACATATCAAAATCAAGCCACGCGTCCAAACCCTCCTTATCTTCCAACGCAAAGGATCTCCGACAGACGCTTGTCTCTCCGATACTGCCAAGTCCGCGCATAGTCTTGCACCCGATGCGGATCCGGTGATTCATCCATGCGGCCGCCAGTTCTTCGCAGATATCTCTGTCCCCTTCCACATAATTTTGCTCCAGATAAGTTACAAATTGCGCCCCCGGCTCCACTGTCTCAAAAGTAAATTTATTGCCGTTCGTCCCTGTTTTCCACTCATCCAGGCTCACGCAGTCACGGACCACGCTGCGATAGGGAAATTTGCTGTCCGCGTCCCGAATCTTTGCGTCATAGACCAACACCTTGCTGCTCGCGCCGCATTCCCCATTCCGGATGCCTCCCAGATATTCTTGCGCCTCCTCCATGCCCGGAAGAGAACGATAAATTCCGGCCAGGGAACTGCCCGGAATAAAGGGCGCTCCGGCAGCATCCCGCACGATATCGTTGTCGGAATATCGCTCCTCTCCACTTCCCACCGACAGGGCTGAGGCGAGGCGAAAGGTGATACGGTAATATATTTTTCCGGTGATCTTACGTCTGCTCATCCCCGTTTCCTCCCTCATGTTTTTTCAGATATATATGATAGGCGAGAATCTGTTCCATATACACTCCCCAGATGCCAAGCAGCCTCTCCCTATACTCCTCATCCGTGCCGCAGTGTTTGCACAAGAGCTGTCTGATCTCTCTCGCCGTGCCGTCTCCTGCGCCGTCCGCCATTTTATCAATATCAAGCTCATTCGGTCCCCCGGTTCCGCTCTCCTTTCGCATCAGCCTGTCAAGCAGCCGAAAAGTTTCTCTTTTGACTTTCACCCGTTTGATCGAATCTATTCTGCGGCAAAAATCCGCAAAGGCCTTCTCAGGCTCTCTCCTGTAATCATTCAAACTCTCCTGCAGCATCAGGCTGACTCTTCCCACCGCGGAGGGCGTCAGCTGCAATCTGAAATCCGTCTTCATATACAGGAATATCAGGCGATCCAAGAGCTGCTGCGTGAGAATGGATTGCAGGATGATCCGGTTGTCGTCCACCGCCAACACCGCGCTCCCGTCTTCTCTCACCGCAGTCCGGGCCTGCCGGGCGGCATATGCCATATCCCGGCACTTTAAGACCCTTACCTCCCCACAGCCTTCCCGGTTCCCCTCCCCGACAAAACACATGTCCGGGCTCAGGGCTTTCTTCCAAGATTTTCCCTCAGGTATGGTATACACCAGCACACTGCCCGCTTTCAGGCCGGGAATTCCGGGACGCCTGAGATTCCATGTGGTATTGTAGCCGGTCAGTTCCTTTGTCTGTAAAATACTTCCCCGGTCCGTCGTCCGGTCGTAAGGAATGCCGAGGCGCTCCCCGATCAATGCCTTTACCTCCTCATATCGCACCGTATAGCCGGTCTCGTTTAAAAACGCGGCGTCACTGTTTAAGACCACCGCCACACTTTCTCCCGTCTCCGCCGAGATTTCGGAAACCGTGACCGCCCGGACGCTGACCTCGGCCGCCAACTCACAGGCGCCATACTGGGCGGTTCTCGATTTGCCGAAGGAAAGGCGTGAGCTCTCAAGCAAAGTCTTTAACAGACCGACGTATCTTTGATCCGTATAAATACAGCCCCGAAAATATTGCCCCTCCGACAAAGCCTCCGGATTGTACAGTTGTTCCAACCGCCCGTTGTGGTATAGGATCTCGCTGTCCACCTCCGCGATATCAAAAACATTCGGTTCACTCTCATGCACATAATGCGCCTTCAGTTTCTTGGGCTGATTCCCGTTTTCCGGATGATACAGGGCCGCCTCCTTTTCCGGAAGTTTCGATTGATCCCCCAAAAGATTTACAAGCGCCTTGGTCTTCTTCAGACGGTTTAAGAAAAGGGGCGCCGGATACCATGCAGGCCAATGATCCGCGCTTTCCCGCCCCTCCTCCGGAGGAAAGGTGATATTCGCGTCCGTGAAGATCGTAGTCCCGTCCAGAAAGAGTTCCCGGAACTCTTCGCTCTCCGCCGATGTTTTCTCTCCGCGAAGATATGCCCCCGCAAGCGTCCCCAGAATCCTCCTGCCACTGATATATGCATCCGACACACCGGTGCTGCCGCTGCTCATAAGTAACGGCTCCCGATTGCGGATCACATATGTCAGGCAGATTTTACCCTCGCCCTTATTTTGACATCCGACTTGCGATCCGCTGCTTTTTATGCTGCTTTCCATACTGCCGTCCATGCGGCTTTCCATGCCGTGTTCTCTGCCGCCCTCTTCCGGTTCCCTGCCCGCAATCAGACTGCAGCGGACGCTGCCCAGTCCCCTGTTCCGATACATGCCCAGATTCCGCACGGCCTTTGCGATCCGCTCCAACTGTTCTCTCAGATTTTCCTCATATTCCACCTCCGCATAGAAACAGAGATTTTCTCCCTCTTTGCGAGGATCATACTGCCCTACCACCCGGGTATACCGCAGAGAATTTTCCCTTACCTTTCCCGTCTCCTCATTGATCGCAACCTGTGCCCTGATTCGCGTATATCGGTCAAGAATATTTTGAGGCGACAGATACCGGGCCTCCCTGCAGCCTGAATCCCGCAATTCCCGGAGTTCTTTTATGATCGCCTCATAATTTTCTATGTACGCGTTTTCCAGAACGATTCCCTGAATATTTCCGGCTCCCGCCCTGCCAAACAATGCCTCCATTGAATCCGGGCATACCAACCCGGCCGCCTCCCGCATACAGCCCTTTAAACGGCGCGCGGGAATGTTCGGAATTCCGTAAACATCATAACACACATCCGTATCGATTACCCCTGCATAGGAATAACCCGATCCCACGCAGAGATCCGACATCAATTCAATCTTCAGCCTTCCGTGCAGCTTTCCCATTCTCACATGCCCTCTTCTCCCTCAAACCACAGACCATGGACCAGCACCATATCATAGAGCAGTTTACGTTTCTGTTCGCTATCCAACTTTCCTCCCAAGGTAAAATCCTCCGGCACCTCTCTGTGGGCGTTGATCCTCTCCAATTCCAATTCCAATCCGGACGGACTGTTCAGAGCCACGTTCATCAGCGATTTAACATTCGTTCTGCTCAGTTTCCGCAAGATCCGCGCCATCTCTTCCGCCAGTTCCAGAGAAAAGTAAAATGCATTCGGCCTGTCCTTGGAAAACGCGTCCAATACCCATGGTCTGCTTGATGTCTCTCCCCGCAATTCCTTTTCCCGGATTTTCTCCAGAGAGCTCTCAATACCGCCCTGACAATAATGGAAATCCATCAGGCAGGCATTTTCCAGTTTCTTCGCCTTCATAAATTCCTTGCCGGACTCACAGCACTCCTCCGCCAGGCGATAGGCATCCGCATAGGGCGTACGGCGCTTAAAAACAGCGACCCCCGCACAGGAGCTGCCCTCTTCGGGAAGTCCCTCGAAATAGGTTCTCAGCACCTGCAGGACATCCCCCGCTTTGCAGATGATGGCCATCTCATCTCCCGCCGATACGATCGTGCGTCTCCTCTTTATGCCCTGATACTTTTGATCCAACATACTGTTGACGGCTCTGAGTCTGTCATCCACATAATCCTTCTGGATCCGCGCCGAAAATCTTCTGAGCTCGGTGACGCATTCCTCGTAGCTTATCTTTCCCTCCAGACAGGACTGAACCTTGGCTCCCATGCCGTTTCCGTCTATATAGATCACTGCCAGAAGACTTTCTCCGTCCTCTATGATATTGTTCAGATTCCGCTCTCCGTCTTCTCCCCCTCGCTCTCCCCGGTACTTATCATACTTGGCCGCGCGTTCCACAGACATCCTCTCGCCTTCCGATCCTCCCACGGACACGGTGTGGCCGGTGCGGCGTTTCGTGGTCAAAGGGCTTGAAGTCAGCGGATCCACCTGACTGACGGGCAGACTGTTGACCGGATATATTACGCTCTCCATCGCCTCATTCTTTCGATGTTTTTCATACAATCGCGCATTGTCTTCCCGATATCGCGCAAAATCCGGGTTGTCCAAAATAGTGCACAGCACTTTCAAAGTACCCACATGTTTCATCAGCTCTGCGGTAAAGATCCTGTTGACCCGGATACAGGTCTCCCTGTCCCGATACAGGACCAAAAAGTTCCCTCCTCCGGAATAGACCACTTCTCCGATATATTGCTTTCCCTCCATGCGGCTCTCAAAATCCTTCAGTACAAAAGGCTCTCCATCTCCATACTGCCGGATCGCCTCCTGCCGGCCCAGAGCATTCTCCCGGTTTCTGACCTTTCTTGCCGCCGGATACAGCCAATCTTTAAACACATCCCGAATGATCGCGGACGCTCCCACAATTTCTTGGATATGTTTGCTCCGATAGATATACTCCTGCTTTCCCCGAACATCGTACATCGCAAGCACTCTCTTATTTCCCAAAGTCTCACCCCCGCTTTATCTGAATCCGTTGTCTCCTGCTTTGTCTGAGTCTTTTATCTCCTGCTTTATCTATAGTTCCGTTTCTTCCCGCCGGTTGCAAAATATCGGATATTTTAAAAATTTACAAAACAAAAAACAGACTATGAACTCTGACTTGTATAGCCTGTTTTTGCTTTGTGTTCCCCAATGCCCTATGTCGGGCTCATGTCGGTCAATTAAAATAAAAAAAGGTGGACTCTTAATGCGTCAATGCCCTGTATCGGGCTCAAGATACCTTTGCGTAAGATAGTTTGACCGCTCTCTTATTGTATCACAATCAGCTCCGACAGGCAATACCGATTTTGGATTTCAGCCAATTCAGCCAATAAATATCACCTCAGCCGGTACCGCCCAAACCCAAAGCTTGTGTTCTTGCCGATGTGCAGGATCTCACCGGCCAGCAAAACAGGCAGCAATTCTTCCGGAATTTCCGCCAGCCGCATCTGCCCTTTCACACCGCTGAGGATCAGTTTTCGGTTGTGGGTGCCGGAATACCGCCGGACGGTCATCGGCCGAAAATCACTCTCCGCTACCTCCGGATACTCCCCCTGCCAGCGCAGTTCCCCGCAATGCAGATTCTCGAAACAATCCAAGATGTAAAGTCTGCGAAACACCGCCGTCACCACCATCTCCGGATCCGGCTTTTCCTGATATACGCCCCGATATTTCAGGGTCACCGGCGTCTTAAAGACAATCCTGTTCTCCCGGATGTTGTCCTGAGCCATGCGATACCTCACATAATCTCCAACGGTCTGAATCCTGTAGCGCCCCATGAGAATATTTTCCCCCTCCAGGATCTCCTCTCCCCGCGTATTGCGAAGTGAAACCAAGTCATATCCGGCATGTTCTCTGCCAAGTCCCGCCATTCCAAGCTGTAGGACAGCCTGCAGGAACCGGCTGAAATATACGATGGTCTTCCCGAAGAGGATCAGTTGAAAACCCAACGTCTCCCCGGACGGGAAAAATTCCTCATAGTTCTCGCACTCCAACACATAACCCGCGCTCTCCCCCGTGGTGACAAACGCCGGCTTTTGGTCGAATTTGGAATACAGGGTCCTTCGCACAATGCATTCCTCCTCAAAATCACAGTTCTCGCAGTCCCGGTCTCGAACGCAATTATCGCGCAACAGCATTTCACCTATCCCGCCGCGGATGGCTGACACTTTGTTCACGGGGAGCCTCGCGTCCTCCCGAAACCGTATCGTAAAATGCAGTTTTACATAGCGAATCCTGAGAGCCTCTTCCATTTCCCGTATATTCATTTCCCGTTTCCCGTCCGTTCTTTTAATATCATCCCGCTAACGCTCATTCTATCACGGGCGCCGGCAATAAACAACACTTTTGCTTTTCCCCGGATTGTGCTATACTTAGTCTGAGAGCAAAAGAGGATGAGGAGATATCTATGGGCAGACACTTTGTAACCGTGTTGGGTACGGGAAACTATTCAGAATGCGTTTACGAGATGAACAATCCGAAATTTCCGGATAAAACCAAGTTGGTCACGACCCCGTTTGTACAGATGGCCATCTTGGAAAACATCATGCCGCAGTACAGACCCGGCGACAGGATCACCGTATTCGCCACGAAGACCGCCGAAGACAAAAACCGAAAGTCCGTCACGGCAGTTTCCGATAACAGGACACAGGTATTTCAAAAAGAATTCAAGTTCGGCAAAAAGATCTTCAGGCTGCAATGTGAAACGCAGTCCCCGGACGATGCTGCCGGTTCCAAGCCGGGGTTGGAGACACTGCTGCAGGAGAGATTCCCCCAAGCGCGGAAACAGTTTATACGGATACCAGAGGGGCAAAACGAACAGGAATTGGGACAGATCTTTGAATGCATCTACGGAGCGCTTTCCGACGGTGAATACATATTTTTTGACTTTACGCACGGTCTTCGGAATCTCCCCATGCTTGCATTGGCAGTTGTGAATTATGCCAAAGTGTTAAAAAAAGTCAGAGTAAAAGGATTGTACTATGGCGCCTATGAACTCGGGAACTTCAAGAAATCCGGCGCAAAAACCATGCGGCATGTGCCCATTCTGGACATGTCCTTCTGCAGTGAGATTCAGGATTGGACCGGCGCGGCGGAAACTTTCGTAAAAACGGGCAGCAGCGAACTGATCCAATCCTTGTATCAGAGTCAGAATGCCAAGAATAAGGCCAACCCCGTGTATCAGGACGTTTTGGCAAGTCTTTATGATCTGACCGGGTGTCTCGCGACCTCAAGAGGATGTATCGATCTCGCGGATGATACAGGTGATACCGGGCTGAACAGCAAGACCAGTATATATTACGCCTACACGGATTTCAAATCCAAATATGAAGAACTGCTTTCCAAAGACCTCACCGCCAACTATCACCCCATAGAGCGTCTTGTGGAATATATCTACGACGATGTGAAAATTTTGGACAGTACGAAACTCATCCTTGAAAGGGACGGGCAGCGGTCTGAGATGCGATATACGGCTCTGGGAATGGGCATGGCGCGATGGGCGCATAAGAAAAATCTGATGACGCAGGGATTTATTTCCCTGAGTGAGGCGATCATAAGCTATGTCTGGGAACTCTATGACGTCGCGGCGCAATCCGATAATGTGTTTGAGTCCCGGGAGGCCGTGAGAACGATGATTCGAGGCGTAAAACTCAGGCCCAAAAGAGAATATACACTCGAAGACAGAGAACAGTGGATCACAAGATGGGCACAAAACAACAGTGAATACGCCGGCAGATATGGCGATAAGGCAAGAGAGATCCTGTCAACGCTTCCCCTAGAGGTATTCAGACTGGCCCAGGATGTGGCCGCCGACAGAAATTCTCTGGCGCACGGCGGCACTTTGAACCACAAAACCCTCATCCCATATGACGTTCTCCGCGCCTCTCTTGCCACCATGAATCAGCAGATGGAGGCGATCCTGAGAGATACGCCGGGTATGATCCAATAGCGGGAAGATCCGCGGGACAAAAGAGTGACCGTATCACAGAGTGATCGTATCACTCTTTTGTCCTGTACCATACTACCTTGTCCGCCTCCATGATCTCCCTCATCTTTTGCCGGGTTTCCCCCAACTGTCTCTGCAGCTCTTTATAACTCTTCACTTCCTTTTGGAATCCGAAATGGTTTAGCGAATTGCGCTGCATACTCACATTTCCGGTCAAGTTGACCAGTTCCAAGGGCAGATTCCCTACTATCTCCCTGATCCTGTCTATATAATACGCTTTCTCATCCTCCCCCGGATCTGCCGAGTGCCGACACTCTTCTTCAAACTGCCGCACACGTTTTTCGGCCCATTCCTTCCTTTGCGCATCCGCCGGAATCTCCTCATCCCTTCTCAGTTTTCTTTGTTCTTTCAGCTCGTTCAGCATGAATTTCACCGTGCGTCCGACCACCATGTCCCTGGGAAATTCATCTTCCGGTGAAATTCCATATGTCTCGCAGACATAGGTTTTGATCGTCTCCTCCAATGCCGTAAAGCCCTGCTGGATCAAATTTTTGCGGACCGCCCACTCCACCGCCGCCATTCCCGTGGCCGTGTTTTCCAGATCGATCCTCTGTCCGTCTTTGATCACATAGCACGCATCGCCAAAGACGTCCACATCCTCCTCAATCTTATCAAAAAGCCTGAGCAGCGGCACCTCCGAGAGCGGTTTCTCATGTTCGCGCATATCGCCATAAGCCTCTTTATAGAATTCGTAGGCCCTGCGGATACTTTTTTGCGTATCATCATCGCGCTTCCCCCTCGAAGTGCCTAAGCAGTTGGTCAGGTTGCAGAGAGCCGCCATGGTTTTTCGGCTGCGGCTTTCCTCCTTGCCCGGACGGACCGTCCTTTCATACAAGACCTTGATCTGATTGGCGCTTCCTCCTTTGATAAAAGATTCCGCGGCGCCCGTCCAGTCCAGGATCGTGCTGCAGGCCGACATATCCGACAGATTGACATGCAGTTTGCCGTCCTCCTTTCTCTCCCCCAGTTCAAAAGCGCCATAGTACATGCCGCCGACCCGAATATTTTTAAGAGCTTTCGCGTAATGGATCACGGTCAGAGCCTGCATGGGGATATTGCGGAGACCATGGGTGAAATCAAAGCAGATGGTCTCCTCAGGCAAGATACAATCATACATGGCCTCAAAAATTTCATCGATCTCCGCCTTGTTCCGCCCCTCCCTGATCTTAACGCATTCTATGTCCACATCCGAAAATTCCGTCTCCAATATTTCCTTCAATCCGATCTTTCTTTCGCCCGGTCCGAGCTCCTGTTGTCTTAGAGCCGCCATTTGACACTCGTTCTCCGTATATTCCCGGGTATACCAGTTCCTTTCCTCGGACTTGTCCGTCAAGAGAACCGTCACCCTGTCACATTTACCATACGCGCATGTGATATACTTTAAGACAGCCGCTTGGACAAAAGGCGTATTATACGCGAAATCCGTGTTTTCCATCTCATAAACACAATCGAAATAACAACTTGTGCCAAGCACCGTAATGAAATGCAGACCCGTCTCTTCTCTTCCCGGCATTTTCCGTCCCTCCTCCAAAAGTTTAAGCGGCCTTCGCATACTTGCGAAGCAGCTCATAAGCCTTATTGATTTCCTTGCACAGTTCCTCATTTCCGCCGTCCGCGTTATCCGGGTGAAACTCTTTCATCAGAGCGTTTCTGGCCCTTTTGAGTTCCGATTCGGTATAAGATTCCTTCACGCGCAGCAACTGTCTTGCCTTCCGGACCGCCGAAACCTGCCCTGCCCTCCGGGCACTCTCCCGCTCTGCGCGCTCCCGCGCTGCCTGTTCCCGCGTTGCCTCTTCCCGCTCTGCCCGTTCCCGCATCGCCTCTTCTCGCGCCGCCTTCGCCCGGGCTGCCTGTTCTCTCCGGGCTCTCCTCAACTCTGCCCGATTGTGCCTCTCTGCCCGACGGACAGCTTTCTTTCGGATCTTGTCGATTTTCTTCTCATTCTTTCGTCTGCCGTATGAGCGGGCATATGATTCATATTTATCCGCAACGGCCGTCGTCAGATTGTGCATGAGAGTCCCTGTCAGACAGGAAACAGCCCTCCATGTACAGCGCAGAATGATATAGAACAGAAATAATTCGCCAAAATCCTCAAAGGGAAACATCCCGATAAAAATGATCACCGTCAACACGGCATCCGTAAACAGCGCGAGCAAAACTTCCAGGCAGCCTTTCTCCAATTCTTTATTCGCGGCATTGTAGAGTACATTACCCCAAAACGCTGCACAATCCGCCTTCCATTGATCTGTCGTCTTTGTCATATTCGCTCCTCCTTCCATCCTCGTCCCGAAACCATTCATCCCCTCTGCTTATACTATAGGACGGTTTTGGATAAAGAGTTGCAAAAAATTGTCCGTTCTCTCCCACATTTTAATACCGTCTCTGCGCCTTCAGTTCCTCATACAGCAGACGGTAATTCTCATATCTCATCCCGGCGATCTCACCGCTCTCTACGGCGTCTTTCACGCCGCACACGGGTTCGCTCACATGGGAGCAGCCCGCGAATCTGCAGAATTTCTCATACTGCGCAAACTCCGGATAGAGGGTCGAAAGCTCCTCCTTCTTCAGGTCAAAAAGCCCCAGAGAGCTGAATCCCGGCGTATCCAGTATATAGGTATCCTCCGCCACGGCGATCAGTTCCGTGTGGCGGGTGGTATGTCTGCCCCTGTCGATCTTCTCGCTGATCCTGCCGGTCTGCATCCGTGTGTTGTCCTGCAGCCGGTTGACCAGTGAGGATTTACCCACTCCGCTGGGGCCCGCCACCGTGGTAGTCCTGCCGGCAAGTCTCTTCTTCACCTCGTCCACTCCCAAGTCCTGACCGGCGCTGACCAGAAGGGTGTCGTAACCGCAGCCGGCATAGATGTCCCTGTACCGCTCTCCCGCTCCTTCCGTATCCAGATCCTGCTTGTTGAAACAAATAATACAGGGCAGACCCTGTCTGCCCATCATGATCAGGAACCGGTCAAGCAGATTGAAATTGGGCTGCGGCTTTGTGATCGCGAAGATCACCAGGGCCTGATCCACATTGGCCACCGCCGGACGGATCAGTTCGCTGCGCCTGGGCAGGATCTTTGTGATATTGCCCAACATCTGCTCTTCGTCCAACACATCCATCTCCACATCATCACCCACCAGAGGTTTGCGATGATCTTTGCGGAACACACCCTTTGCCTTGCACTCATACACTCTGCCCGTTCCGGACGTTCCACCCGCGTGGACATAATAGAAACCGGCGATTCCTTTTACTATCTTTCCCTGCATATTTTATTCCCGCATATTCCGTTCCACATATCCTATTCCTGCACAAACTCGATTCTTCTGGTAAAGCTCCTCTCCTCCGTTGTACCCGGCGTGCTCACAACTTCTCCCGAGTCGGGATCCGTGGTGGTGCCCCCCGCCGTCGTCACCTTATAAGTCATGGTGATCGTGCCGCCCGACGACGTCAGGCCATAGTAATTGGCCGCGTGGGGGAATACGGATGTCCTGGTATCCAAGAGCACCTGTCCGCCATCCGTCACCAACTTGATGCTCACTTCCGTGCCGGCCACATAGTCCGGAGCTTCCGAGACATCCGGAGCCTCAATGCCGGTATTGCATTTATAAGTCAGTTTCTCCGTTCCCAGACTCACCTTGATGTCTATGCCCGTTCCGGGATCCACATAGGAGCCCTGCGAGAAACTTTGGTAACAGATATATCCCGCCTCTACCTCCGAACTGTACACATAGCTCACGCTCTTGATCTCCAGTCCGGCCTCCAGAGCCTCGAAAGTTCCGTCCTCCTCGCTGCGCCCTATGAGATTCGGCACCGGAATCTTCTTCTCCTCCTTGCCCAGACTCACGGTGACCGTGATCACGCTGCCCTGCGGAGCCTTCGTGCCGCCCGCCGGCGACTGGGTGATCACCCGGCCCGCCTCTACGTTATCCGAGTACGCCTCCACCCGGTTCACCGTAAAGCCCTGCCCGGTAAGTCTGTTGGAAGCCTCTTCATAGGTATAGCCCGTGACCTCCCAAATGTCCACGCCCTGACTTCCGGCGCTCACGATCAATAACACGCTGCTGCCCTGTTCCACCGGGGTGCCGACCTCCACATTGGTGTCCATCACCACACCCTCATCGATGGTGTCCGATTCCCGATACTCCACCTCCGCAAAGATTCCCAAAGAGCTCAAGGTATTGCGGGCATCCTCCTGGATCATCCCTTTCACGTTCGGCATATCCCGGTACTCGGCCTCTCCCGTACTTTCCCCCGAGACTGCCCCCGCGCTCTCATCCGACAGGATGGGACCGTTATTGCCCTGAGAACCGTTATCGCCTTGGGGCGCGTTGCCTCTCAAAAGATGCACGGCCAGGATAATGATGATGACAATGATGATGATTCCCGCGACCACGGCCAAGACGGTGGTGATCCTCTCCATGCGGGGATCATAGTCATAATCCTCCTCATCCTCATATTCTCCCTCGTCTTCGTACATGGCCTCCGTATCGGAGCGCAGACGCAGGGAATCCTCCTCTGACACATATTCCTCATTGTACACGGAGCGATTCTTGATCTGCTCCAGATCACCCTCGCTGATCGCGCGGGTGCCGCCCTCCATGTCGGGATCCGCAAAGACCACAAAGTCCTCGTCCGGATTCATCAGGGACTGTTTCAGATCGGCGATCAGCTCACTCATGCTCTGATAGCGCCTGTCCGGAGATTTCTGACAGCATTTTAGCACGATGCTCTCCACACTGTTGGGAATCTCGGGCACATACTCCTTGGGAGACGGCATCTCCTCCTGAATATGCTTGATGGCGATCGCCACGGTGGTCTCTCCGTTAAAGGGCACCCGCCCGGTCAACATCTCAAAGATGGTCACGCCCAGAGAATAGATGTCGCTCTTCTCATCGCTGTACCCGCCTCTGGCCTGCTCCGGCGAGGTGTAATGCACGGATCCCATCACATTGGAAGTGATGGTATTGCTGGTGGCCGCTTTGGCAATCCCGAAGTCCGTCACCTTCACCTTGCCGTCCTTGGAGATAATGATATTCTGGGGCTTGATGTCCCGGTGGATGATGTGGTTGTTGTGCGCGGCCTCAATGCCCATGCTCACCTGAATGGCAATGCTCACCGCCTCCTTGTAGGAAAGCCGCGCCTTCTTCTCAATATATTTCTTGAGCGTGATCCCCTCCACAAGTTCCATGACAATATAGTGGATGCCGTTTTCCTCGCCCACGTCATACACGTTCACAATATTGGGATGAGCCAGGCCTGCTGCCGCCTGCGCCTCCGTCTGAAATTTGGAGACAAAGTTCTCATTCTCGGAAAATTCCTGTTTGAGGACCTTCACCGCCACAAAGCGGTTCAGCTTGTGGCACTTCGCCTTATACACGTCTGACATGCCGCCGGTGCCGATCTTTTCCAGTATCTCGTACCGGTCACCAATCATCATACCTATCTTAATCATATTGTCTTCCTTTTCCTCGACATTCACTAGTCTGCGTCCCGCTCGATCAGCACCACGGAGATATTGTCCCGCCCGCCGTTGGCATTGGCGGCATCCACAAGGGCCTGTGCCTTCTCCACAATATCCCTTGCGCCCCCGAGGAGCATACGGATCTCCTCGTCGTCCAACATGTTGGTCAGACCGTCCGTGCACATGAGCACGAGATCGCCCGGCTCCATGTCCACCGTGAAATAGTCCGGCTCCACGGTCTCACAGGCTCCGATGGCTCTGGTGATGATATTTTTGTCAGGATGATTTCTGGCCTCCGCGGACGAGATCGTCCCCCTGCGCACCATCTCCTCCACCAGAGAGTGATCCCTGGTGATCTGGCGGATCCTGCGTCCCACCACATAGAGTCTGCTGTCCCCCACATTGGCCACCTGAAGATATCCGTCAAACCATGACGCGGCCACCACCGTGGTACCCATCCCCTCCATGTCCGGGATCTCCGCGGCCTGTTTCCTGATGATCACATTGGCCGCCGAGATGGCATCGCCCAAAATTTTGACCGGATTCTTCTCCGGGGAGTCCGCGATCTTGGCGATCATGGTCTCCACCGTCAGCTTGGAGGCATAGTCCCCGCCGTTGTGGCCTCCCATGCCGTCCGCCACAATGAAGAGATTGGGCAGATTGCCCACGGCCTCCTCCGAAGTATACAGATAATCCTGATTGATCTTTCTCTTTTTACCGATATCGGTAATGGAAAACGTCTTGAGCACGTTTTATTCCTCCCGAATGGCCGGGGCTGCAGTGCCTTGCGCGGTCAGCTTTTTCCTCCTGAGCTGTCCGCAGGCGCCGTCAATATCCCGTCCCATTTCCCTTCTTATCGTAACATTTATTTCATATTTTTCAAGCTTATTTTTAAAAAGCTTGATCCTCGAGGCCTCAGACTGTACAAAATCCCGCTCTTTTATGGGATTGACGGGGATCAGGTTCACATGACAGCCGAGGGGCGAGGCCAGCGCCGCGAGTTTCCCCGCGTCCTCATCCGAATCGTTCACGCCGCCCACCAGAGAATACTCAAAGGTGATCCTTCTGCCCGTCCGGTCAAAATAATATTTACACGCGTCCATGAGCTCCGAGATGGAATAGCGTTTGGCCACAGGCATCAGTTGCCTTCGTTTCTCATCCGTGGCAGCGTGCAGAGACAGCGCCAGCGTGATCTGCAGTCCCTCCTCCGCCAACTGCCGCATTCGGGGCACGATACCGCAGGTGGACACCGTCACATTGCGCTGACTGATATGGAGCCCGTGTTCGTCCGTCAGCATGCGCAGGAATCGCAGCAGATTCTCATAATTGTCGAGGGGCTCCCCGATCCCCATCACCACCACATTGGATACCCTCTCCCCCGTGAACAGCGTGATGGCATAGACCTGATCCAACATCTCAGAGGGCAACAGATTCCGCTCCAGTCCGTCCAAGGTGGACGCGCAGAAACGGCATCCCATCCGACAGCCCACCTGGGAGGAGACACACACGGAATTGCCGTGCTTATAGCGCATCCACACACTCTCCACCACATTGCCGTCGGCCAGTTCAAATAAAAACTTTTTGGTGCCGTCCAAACGCGACTCCTGCACCTGCAAGGGTTTCAGGGCCGTGTAGCGATAATTTTGCCCTAACCGCTCCCGCAGACTCTTGGGCAGATTACTCATCTCTCCAAATCCCCGGGCCAGTTTCACATGCATCCACTCATAGATCTGCGCGGCTCTGTAACTCTTCTCTCCACACTCTTCCAGTTGCGCCGAAAGTTCCTCCCGGGACATGGATTTGATGTCTCTCATCTCCTCAGCCCCTGCGCCGAAGTCTCGCGTAATAGAATCCATCCGTCTCATCCTCCCCCGGCACGAACTGCCGCTCCTCCTCCAGTTCAAAGGAATACTCTGCGGCGATCCGGCGGGCCGTCTGCTCATTCTCCTCCGGATTGATGGTACATGTGCTGTAGAGCAGCGTCCCTCCCGGTCTCACATAGCGGACACTCCCCGCAATGATGCGCTCCTGCAGTTCCCGTATGGCCGCGATCTTCTCCGGATTCATGCGGTACTTGATATCTCTTTTCCTGCCCAACACTCCCAAGCCGGAGCAGGGGACATCCGCCAACACCACATCCGCCCTGTCTATAAGCTTTTCATCCGTATTGGTGGCATCATAAGTCTCCACCTCTATATTGGTCATACCCATACGCCGGACATTCTCCAGGATCATCCCGGTCTTGGCCTCCGACACATCCCTGGCCAGCACTCTGCCCGCCTTCTCCGCCGCCAGAATACTCTTGCCCCCCGGCGCGGCACAGATATCCACCACAAAATCTCCCTCTCTGATGCCCGCGGCCTCCACCGCCATGGCGGAGCCGGCGTCCTGCACCACGAATTTCCCCTCCGCATAGCCGGGCAGTCCCGCGATGTTCTCCGTGTTCCCGGCCAGATACACATAGGGGAGCAGCGTGCTCTCTCTCAGGCTGACCCCGGCCGCCTGCACGGCATCTCTCCATTTGAGCCTCTCTCCAACCGACAGATCCGTGCGAAAGCGCAGGGACACGGGCCGGATCTCCAACAGCGCCCCAAGGATTTTCTCCGTGCGCTCCTCACCGTATATTTCCGTCCACATCCGCACGAGCCAAGGGGGCATGGAATACCGCACGGACAGATACTCCATGAAATTCCTCTCGGGATCCGGAAACGAAAGGTTCTTTTTGTTCCTCGCCACATTCCGCAGCACCCCGTTCACAAAGCCCTTCAGATTGCCGAATCTGCGTTTCTGCGCCAGTTTACAGGCCTCATTACACACCGCGCCGTCCGGCACACTGTCCATGTAGAGCAGTTGATAGACGCTCATCCGCAGCAGACACCTGATGAGCGGTTTCATTTTACGGACCGGGACGGTGGAACATCTGTCCAGATGATAGTCCAGTTCTATGCCTCTCTCGATGGTCCCCTCCGCAAGCCGCTTGATAAAAGCCTTATCCCGCTCCTCCAAGTAGTCATATTTGTCCAAAACTGCCCGTATGAGCCGGTGGGACAGATCCTCCTCCCGCTCTAAGGCCAGTAAAATGTCAAGCACGATCTCTCTGGTGTTCTCCGCCACGTCTTTTGCACCTTTCCTTCCGGTCAGTCATCTCTGTTCCTTCCGCCCCCGAACAGCAAAAAGAGCCTGAGCAGTTGCAGGATGGCGGATGCCGCTCCCGCCACATAGGTCAGCGCGGCCGCCGTGAGGACCTTTTTGCAGCCCTCATTCTCTCTCTCCGAGAGCAATCCGTACTGCGAGACCTTGGCCACGGCCCTGCGGGACGCGTTAAACTCCACGGGCAACATCACGAGCTGAAACGCCACCGCCAACATAAAGGCCCAAATACCGATCTGAATCAGGGTTTGGTTCCAACTGAGAAGTACTCCCACCAGGATCAGGGGCATTCCCAGATTGCCGGCCACACCCGCCACCGGAGCCAGAACGGATCGGACGGTCAGCGGCGCGTAGCCCTTCGCGTGTTGAATCGCGTGCCCGCACTCGTGAGCCGCCACCGCCACGGAGGCCACGGACGGACTGTAATACACCGGCTCGGAGAGTCTCACCGTGTTGCTCCTCGGGTCGTAGTGGTCTCCCTCCGTCCCCGGCAGACATTCTATCCTCACGTCATAGAGTCCCTCATTGCGCAAAATTCTCTGCGCCGCCTCCGCGCCGCTCAATCCCGTGGAGTTGCGCACCTTTTGGTATCTGCTCATGGTACTGTTCACCAACGCGCTCGCCCCCAGGCAGAGAAACATCCCCAACACCACCAACAGATAGGTGGGATCATAGTAATAGCCATATCCGTACAACATCTCAATCCTCCCGTTCCCGGCTGATTGTCCCGCTCATTCTTCGAATCGTTACACCTGCTCCCCAGGCCCGATATCCCCGCCCAGACGCTCTCCGGGCTGCACCTTAGCCCCGAGCAGAAAATCCCTGACATCCATGCGTTTCTTGCCCTCTAGCTGCACTTCCCGCACACACAGCGCGCCTCTGCCGCAGGCCACCGTGAAGGAATCTCTGTCCACGCGGAGGATCTCCCCGGGGGCGGCCTGACCTGCGGAGCTCTGTCTGCCGTCACGACCCGCGGGAACCTGCCCGCCGGCCTGATCCGCGCGATCCTCCGGCACAGCCCGCCAGATCTTCATCTGCTTTCCCCTATAGAAAGTATATGCACCGGGCCACGGCGTCACTCCGCGGATCAGGCGATCCAGTTCCACCGCGTCCCTCGCAAAGTTCAAATGTCCCATCCTCTTCTCAATGCGGGGCGCATAACAGCTCAGGGCATCGTCCTGTCTCTCGGGCACGAGTTTGCCCGCCTCCAATAAGGGCAATGCCTCCGTGATCGCCTGCGCCCCCAGAGCCATGAGCTTGTCGTGCAGCGTCTCGTAATTGTCGTCCTCTCCGATGGGAATGCTCTTCTTATATAGCATATCCCCCGTGTCCAGTCCGCTATTCATCTGCATGACGGTCACGCCTGTCTCCTTCTCCCCCCGTATGATGACATTCTGGATGGGAGAAGCCCCTCTGTATTTGGGCAGCAGGGATGCGTGAATATTCAGGCACCCATAGGGCGGTATGTTCAAGATCTCCTCTGAGAGGATCTGACCGAAGGCCGCCACGATATAGACATCCGCCTCGTACTCCCGCAACCTCGCCGTCTCCTCCGGCGTCTTGATGCGCAGAGGCTGCAGCACGGGGATCTCATGGCGCAGCGCGCATTCCTTCACCGGCGGCGCCTGCAGCCGACCGCTGCGCCCCTTCGCCCTGTCGGGCTGCGTCACCACCGCAGTGATCTCATGTCCGGCCTCTATCAGAGCCTCCAAGGCTCCCACCGCAAACTCCGGCGTTCCCATGAACAAAATCTTCATCCGTATCCGCTCCTTCCTGCGCCTCTATATGGCGTTCCGCGCCGGGATCGACCCTGTCGGAATCGTCCCTGCCGGAATCATTATGCCCTTCGGGTCACTCTTCCTCATCCGTGTTATAAGTCACATCCTGCAGTTCTCCCTCTATCTTCTCCACATAGAGATGTCCGTCCAGATGATCCAGTTCATGGCAGATCGCCCGGGCCAGAAGATCCGTCCCCTCCACCTCGATGGGTTTCATGTTCACGTCCAAAGCCACCGCCTTCACATAGTCAGGTCGGGTCACCACACCGCTCTTGCCGGGAAGGCTCAGACATCCCTCCTGCCCGGTCTGCTCCCCGCTGCTCTCCACAATGCGAGGATTGATCAAAATATGGGGATCCTCCCCCGTCACGTCGATGACCACAATGCGTTTCAGCACGCCCACCTGCGGCGCCGCCAGTCCCACACCGTTGGCCTCGTACATCGTCTCCAACATGTCCCCGATCAGCTCTCTTGTGCGGGGTGTCATCTCCTTCACTTCCTTGCACTGCTTGGTCAGTACCTCATCTCCAAATTCCCGAATGTTCCGAATCGCCATGATTGCCTCCCGTCAGGACGAATATCGTCCTGTCCCTGTTCTGATGTTTTGTATATCTGATCTTTTCTATTCCAATCCGATGTTTCCAATGTTTCCAATATTTTCCGTATCCGCCTACATACAATTCATCGGATCAAAATCAAACTGCACCTGCGCGCCCTGCGGCGGCCGCGCCTCCAACAGCTCCTCCAGCCTGTCCTTGGCCCGCACCAGTCCCGCGTAATCCGCGTCTTTCACATAGAACACATAGCGGTACACATCATTGATCCTGCCGATGGACGCGGGAGCCGGCCCGAGGACCGTTCTCAGGTCCTCCCGCAGCGCGTCCGCCAGACGGCCCGCAAGGCTCTGCCCTTCCTCGTTGTCTCCCGCGAAGATCTGCACGGCCAACATATGCGCCGCCGGGGGATATCCCCCCAATTCCCGGTAGAGGATCTCCTCCCGGTAAAATTCCTCATAATCCTGAGCCGCCGCGTGAACCACCGCATAATGCTCCGGCTGATAGGTCTGGATCACCGCCTCCCCGGCGAGGCTCCCCCTTCCGGCTCTCCCCACCGCCTGTGTCAAAAGCTGAAAAGTCCTCTCCCCCGAGCGATAATCCGATGAACTCAAAGACAGATCCGCCGCCAGGATTCCCACCAATGTCACATTGGGAAAATCATGCCCCTTTACGATCATCTGTGTGCCGATGAGCACATCCGCCTCCCCGTTGGCAAAGGCTGATAAGATCTTCTCATGGCTGTCCTTCGTCCTGGTGGTATCCCCGTCCATGCGCAGAGTGCGCACCCCCGGGAATCTCTCCCGCAACTTCTCCTCGATCTGCTGTGTGCCGGCCTTGAAACCCAGAATGTACTTTGATCCGCACTTGGGACAAAGTTTCGGCTTGGGCGCGCTGTAACCGCAGTAATGGCAGATCAGCCTCCCGCCCCGATGCTCCGACAGCGACACATCGCAGTGAGGACATTTCATCACCTCTCCGCAGGCCCTGCAGGAGACAAAACCCGCATATCCCCTGCGGTTTAAAAACAGTATGCTCTGTTGCCCTCTCCGCAGCCTGTCCTCCAGAAGCTCCTGCAGTTTCACGCTGAAAATGGAACGGTTCCCGCTTTTTAATTCTTTCCGAAGATCCACGGTATAAACCGTGGGCAGCTCGCCGCCCGTCAGTCTCTCCCTCAGGTGAAAGAGCCTGTACTCCCCGCTCTGCGCCCGATAATAGGCCTCCAGAGAGGGTGTGGCGGAGCCGAGTACCACGCTCGCCCCGTGGAGCCTCGCCACCTCCATGGCGGTCTCCCTCGCATGATATTTTGGCACCGACTCGCTCTTGTAGCTCCCCTCATGCTCCTCGTCCATGACGATGAGCCCGATGTTGGGAAAAGGCGTGAACAATGCCGACCGCGGTCCGATGATCACATCGATCTCCCCCCGCTCGGCCCGCTCACACTGATCGTATTTCTCCCCCGGCGAGAGGGTGGAATTGATCACGCCGACCCGGTCTCCGAATCTTCTGTAAAATCTCAAAAGAGTCTGATAGGTGAGGGCGATCTCCGGAATGAGCATCACGGCCTGCCGACCGCGCCGCACGATCCCCTCGATCAGCTCGATATATACCTCCGTCTTGCCGCTGCCGGTGATGCCGTGTATCAGATAGGTGTCCCTGTGCCCCGCGTCGAAATCCTTTAACACCTCGTCCACGATATGCTGCTGATCCCCGCTCAGAGGCCTCCGCTCCCGCTTGGCGCCGCCGGTAAGACGCACCGGATTCCGAAACCACTCTCTGGAGGTGACCCGGATGGCTCCCGCCTTCTCCAGACTGTGAATGGTGGCGGAGGACACATTCAGCTTGCCCGTGATCCAACGGTAGGGAACAGCCTGTCCGTCTGCGTCCTGCAAAAGCGCCCGGAGGAGTCTCTCCTTTGCGGGCTGTTTTCTGCGGATACTCTCCCCCAACAGAGAATGCAGTTCCTCTCTGCCCATGAGCGTTTCCACAAAGCGCTGCTCGGGCCTCTTTACGGTCTGTTTGGCCGGAAGCACGGTCTTTAGCGCCTGTATCATGGTGGAGCCGTAGTTTTTGCGGATCCACGCCGCGAGCAGGATCATCCTGTCCGTGACATCCACCTCTCTGTCGGCGAGACCCGCGATCTCCTTGGTGCGTGCAGGATCAAATTTGCATTCCGTCCCCACGGCCACCACATACCCCTTTATGAGGCGGTTGCCGTTACCAAAGGGGATCCGGACGCACATCCCCGGCTCTATGGTCTCCCTAAGACGCTCCGGTATCCGGTACTGAAAGGGCCTATCCAATTTTTCGTGGGAGATATCCACTATAATATTCGCATACAGCTCTCTCAATGTTTTTCCTGCCTCATCGGTTGCATATCCCGCAAAATGTCCCGGATGATATCCCTCTCATCCATGGGATATTTGACGCCTCTGATCTCCTGATAATCCTCGTGTCCCTTGCCCGCCAACACCACGATATCCCCGGGTTCTCCGTGTTCGATGGCATAGCGGATCGCCTCCCTGCGGTCGCAGATCTCCACATATCTGCCCGCGGTCTTGGCAATTCCCGTCTTAATATCCTCTATAATGTCCTGCGGCTCCTCAAACCGCGGATTGTCTGAGGTGATGATGGTCAGATCCGCCAGTCTCCCGCTGACCTCCCCCATCTCAAAACGTCTGGACTTGGCCCGATTGCCCCCGCAGCCAAACAGACACACCAGTCTGTGGGGCTCATACTCCCGCAGAGTGGTCAGAAGGCTCTCCAGCGCCATGGCGTTGTGGGCATAATCGATCAGCAGCGTGAAGTCCTCCGACACTTTCACGGGCTCGATACGGCCCTTTACATGCACCTGCAGAAGGCCGCTTGTGATATCCTGCTCCTCCACGCCGAAATGCCTGCAAATGGCGATGGCCGTCAGGGCATTATAGACACTGAAACGCCCTGGGGAAGGCACCTCCACCTCGAAACCGCCCTCCGCGCCCAAATCCGCGTAAAATGCCACCCCAAGCCTCCCGGACTCCCGGGTCAGGCGCAGATCCCTCGCGCGGAGGGAGACCCCCTCCTGTAGTCCATAGCTCTCCAGAGTACAGGTATGCCCTTCCGTCACGGCGGCAAAATGGCTGTCATCGCCGTTTCCGATCCCCGTGCGGCACTGCCGAAACAGCAGCGATTTGCAGTGCAGATAGTCCTCAAAATCCTTATGTTCATTGGGGCCGATGTGGTCCGGCTCCAGATTGGTAAAGATCCCGTAGTCAAAGACAAATCCCTGGGTGCGGTGCAGCATCAGCGCCTGGGACGACACTTCCATCACCACCGCGTCCATGCCCGCCTCCACCATCTCGGCAAAATACTGCTGCAGCAGATAAGACTCCGGAGTGGTGTTGTCCGCGTGAATCCGCCTCCCCCCGATCAGGATCTCGATCGTTCCCACAAGCCCGACCTTATGCCCCGCGTGTTCCAGTATAGACCTAACCAGGTAGGTGGTGGTGGTCTTGCCCTTGGTGCCCGTGATCCCTATGGTCTTTAAGCGCTCTGCCGGATAGCCGAACCATGCCGCCGAGATAAACGCCATGGCATAGCGGGTATCCCGCACCCGGATCAGGGTCACGTCCTCCTGCTCCAAGCCCTCCACGGACTCTGAGATCACCAATGCCCGGGCGCCCTGTCTCACGGCATCCGCCGCAAAAGCATGGCCGTCAAAATTGGCTCCTCTGATGCAGATGAACAGGCATCCCTCTTCCACCTTGCGCGAATCATAGACCACTCCGCTCACGGAGCGCTCCATACTCCCCTGCACACACTCATATTCCATTCTCTCAAGCAACTGTGATAATCGCGCCGATCTGCCGCCCATTTCGTCCATTTCCCTCCTGCCCGAACAAACCCTATGATACCATTCTTATCTATTTTACTCCATTTTGCCGGTTTCTACCACCTTTTTTTGCGGCGCCACGATTCCCGACAGAAAAGCCCCGGCATGGCCGAGGCTTTTCCGCTTTCTTATGAGGGGGGGAGATAGTGATTTCTCAACTATCTGAATACTATGATAAAGACAAATTGTGTCTAAAATGTGTCTAAAATATAATTTAATTCTAAAATTCCAACGTTACTCCGCATACCGTCCCATCAGCAGAAATACTGCATGACAAACTGTTTCTCCGTCCTGCCCCGATAGGTGTTGAGTCCCAACTTATACACCACGGAGATCTCATAAGAACCCTGCCCCGCATACAGCCTTCCCACGCTCTCAGGCCCGTATTTGTCCGCGAGGAACTCCTCAAAACCCTCCAAATTGCGGAAAAGCACCAGTCGCTCCACGGTCCCCTCCGGCGTCCGCACCCGGAATCCGGCGCTGTTGCCGCCGGCGCCCATCTTTGCGGCCGACAGAAAGACCAGATTCTTCTGCGCGAAGAGCGGTTGGGGATTCCCCACACCGAAGGGCTCCAAGATCTCCAACTCCCTCGCCAGATCTTCGCTTGCGTAGGACAGGGGCATGGGCACATCGATATGTACGACCGGGGCAAAGTCCTCCTCCGTCAGTTCACAGCGCTCATTCAGCTCCCGTCTGAGCCGCTCCACATTCTCCTCCGCCATGGAGAGACCCGCCGCCATCTTATGGCCGCCGTATTTGGTAAAAAGCTCTTTTACCTGCGTCATGCCGTCATACATATGCCAGGCCTCAATGGAGCGCCCGGAACCCTTGACGCCCTCCTCCCCCTTGGTCAGCACGAACACGGGACGGTCATGCCGCTCCCGCACACGGCCGGCGATGATCCCCGCCAGACTCTCATGTACCTCGGGCAGATAGATCACCAGTACCTTATCATTCTCCATGTGGTGTCGGACAATATACTGCTCCGCCGCCTCCACGCCCTGCGAGGTGAGATTTTTGCGGCTGTCGTTCATCTCCACCAACTCTCTCGCCGCGCTCATGGCCTCCGTGTCGCTGTCGCTCTGCAAAAGTTCCAAGGCTCTCTTGGCCGTGTCCAGTCTTCCTGTGGCATTCAGACAGGGACCCAGCACAAAACCCAGATGGTACGCGGAGAGTTTTCCCGCCTCCAGTCCGTTCACCCTTATCAGCGCCCGCAGGCCTCTGTTTCGGCTGTTTTGCAGTCGTTTTAAGCCTTCTTTGACCAAAATGCGGTTCTCATCCGCGAGCTCCATCACGTCACAGACCGTGGCAAAAGCCGCGAACTCCAAAAATTCTTCCATGCTCTCCCGCACGGCGGTTGCGTCCGGCGCATATGCCGTGACCCGCTCTCCGTCCTCAAGAAACGCCTGCATGAACTTATAGGCCACCACGCCGCCGCAGATGCCCTTGAAGGGATAGGGACAGTCCGACCGCTTGGGATCCACCACGGCCACCGCCTCCGGCAATATCTCCCGTCTGCCGCCGGCCCGATCCGTCACATACGGAACCTCGTGATGGTCCGTCACCACCACATCGATGCCCAAGGTATTCGCCAACGCGATCTGCTCCGCCGCCGCAATCCCGTTATCACAGGTGACGATCAGGCGGATGCCGTCCTCCCCCGCCGCCTCGATCAGCCGATCGTTGAGGCCGTATCCGTCATGTATGCGATGGGGAATGGCAGTGTCAGCCAATCCGCCCGCCAGGCGCAACCCCTTGGTCAGGATATGGGCAGAGCAGATACCGTCCACGTCATAATCCCCTATGACACGGATCTTTTCCTCTCTTTCGACCGCCCGCCACACTCTCTCCACGGCCCTGTCCATATCTTTTAGGAGCCAAGGGGAATGGCAGTCCGCCAATGTGCCGCGCAGGAATTTCTCCACCTGAGTCTCCTCCGTCAGTCCCCGGTTTCGCAGGATACGCGCCACCACGGGGCTGATGCCGAAGTCTCTCGCCCATTTTGCAAAATCAGCCTTCCTGGCCGCCACCATCCACTTTTCCATTCTGAACACTCCCCGGTTTACGCAGATTGGACAACATGAAAGGGAGCAGCAGGAAGGGATATGCCATGACATATCTCGGTCCCGCCTCCCAGATCATGGAAAACAGAAATCCGCCGATAAACGTGATGAGCGGAATAAAACTCAATGGAGAGATCCTCTCACCGTCCCTCACCCTGTCCCGGACAATGCGGACAAATGCCACACAGAACATGCCGTACAGGGCGCTCTGCCACCAATTCATGTAGGACACCAGTCTGTCATGACGTGACCCGTATTGGCTGTAGAGAACGCTCAGCGCAAAGTCTGACTGCGGCTCCTGAAACAGAGATGCCAACTGCCAAAAACACCCGCAGGTGGGATTGCCCCATTGCAGCAACAGCTTGCGATAAAAGAAATCCAACAGGATATCCGGATGATCCGCGAATTCTCTCCACGATCCCAGCCAGGCCTCCCTGCTCACCGCCACGGTGGCCTCCACATCATAATCGCAATCCAAAAAGGCGCTCACATGGAAACCGTTATTCCCGCCGGGAATCCCTCCCGAGTCCTGAACCCCCATGGCGAGACTCGCCATGGCGGGCATGCCCTCTCCCATGGTGTTATCCGCGTAATATTCATAATACTTCTGTGTGATCCCCGTGGAATAAGCGGACAGGACCAACACACAGACCGCCAACAGCATATCCGTCCACCGAAATCTCCGGATCAGCCGGAGCCCAAAGGCCAACGTGACTGCCAACACATAGATCAAAGTGTTCCTTCGGTAGGTACTCGCCAACACCGTGCCCGCCAATCCCAAAATACCGTACAGTATGCGGATGCGCCTTTCTCCGTTTCGCTCAAACAAAAGAAACATCCATGTGGCGAACATCATCAGCGCCATGGACGGGACATCCCCATATATCCGCCCCGTGTTGAGCAGCATGGGAAAATAACTGCCCGCAAACAAAAGATACGGCAATATGATCTCTATCCGGCCGCACAGTAATCTGACGATCCCAAAGCCGGACGTGATGGCCAATGCCACATACAGGACATTGACCCCCTGAAAAAACAGGGGGTCGGTGGTATGAAAAATACGAATCATCTTTTCAAAGATAAAGATCATGCCTGTCTGAAAGGGATAGAGAGACAGATAGGATCCCTTGGGGACCACTGCCTGCATATTGCCCTCAGACATCCATATGGCAATCTCAAACACGGAACTGCAATCCGAGGATGGCAAAAGATTCGCCCCCTTCAAGAAGACCGCGCAGAATCCGCAGGAAAATCCCAATGTCAACAGCAACAGGATCACATCCAAAAAACGGATCTTACCATAGAGCCAATTGAGCGGCCGCGTCAGGCCCCATACCCCCCCCGAGCGGCAACAGGGCAGACACAACTCCCAATATCACCCGATCCCGCTCCACATCGGAGGTATAGCCATCGATCCTGAACAAAAATACATTCACCGCGACAAACGCGATCATCAGACCGCTGATCGCCAATACGGCCCATTCCGCCGGATTGCTGAGTCTGCTCATGCATTTTTGAATCTTTTTTACCACATTCATTCTATTTCGCACTTTCCTTGGGCGGGAATTTCTTCCGCAGCACATACCAGAGTCCGCCGGTGATACACACGGAGGAATAGGTGCCGCAGATGATGCCCACCATCAGAGGCAGCGCGAAGTCGCGGATGCTCATCACGCCCAATACATACAGGCATGCCACCATGATAAAGGTGGTCAGGGACGTGAAGATACTTCTGGTCAACGTCTGGGTGATGCTCCTGTTCACCACATCCTTCAGATCATCCTTCCTACCCATGGTCGCCATATTCTCTCTCACACGGTCAAAGATCACGATGGTGGCGTTGACGGAATAACCCACGATGGTCAACATACATGCGATAAAGGTATTGCCCACGGAGACTTTTGCCACCGCGTAGAAGGCCATTACCACCAACACGTCATGGATCAGCGCCACGATACTGCTGATGCCGAAACGCAGATCCTTAAAGCGGATTCTGATATAGATCAGCATACACACGATGGCAACCACCACCGCCAGGATCGTGTCCGTCTTCATCTCGTCACTGATGGTGGAACTGATGGTCTCCGACTCGATCATGGACTCCTCCACGCCGAAATTCTCCATCAGAGCCGCGTTCAGGGCCTCTCTTTGATCCACGCTCAGGCTGTTGGTCTTGAAGATGATCTCGTTGGACTCCTGGACGTTTTGAACCTGCACGGCGCTGCCCGTCACGCTCTCGATCAGAGGCACCACATTGTCCGTGGCCTCCTGCAGGGTCATGCTCTCGCGGAAGTTGACCGTGGTGGCCGTGCCGCCCTTAAACTCCAGACTGTAGTTCAGCATATCTCCCGTGTTGACCTTGTTCACACCCATCACCACAAAGCCGGCCGCGATCACCGCAACGGATATGCCGAAGAAAATGCCCTTCTTGGAGAGAAAATCGATCGCCTTATGCTCTTTGGCAACGCCGTACCATTTGGCGTCCTTAAAGCCCAAAGCATAAAACGCCATCAGTATATATCTGGTCACCACCAAAGCCGTGAACATAGAAAGCACGATACCAAGCGCCAATGTCTGGGCGAATCCCTTAATGGAGCCGGGTGCCAGGAAGAGCAGCACGGCAGCCGCGATCAGGGTGGTGATATTGCCGTCCACGATGGCGGACAGCGCTTTGTCGAAACCTGATTTGATGGCGCTCTGCACGGATTTGCCGGCCGCGATCTCCTCGCGGATACGGGCGAAGATGATCACGTTGGCGTCCACGGCCATACCGATGGACAATATGATACCCGCCACACCGGAGAGCGTCAGAGTGATGATATCACTGAAACCGTTCAACAAAAGTACGATCAGCGCCACATACATTCCCAATCCCAGCGCGGAGGCCAGACCCGCGATAAAGTACACGGCGATCATGAACACGATCACGATCACCAGTCCGATGGCCCCGGCCTTTAAGCTGGTGTCGATGGCCTCAACGCCCAACTGGGCGCCCACCACCTTGGAATGCAGCTCCTCCAGTTCCAGTTTCAATCCGCCGATGCGGATGGTGGAGGCAAGATTCTCCGCCGCCTCCGCGGATTCCATGGGTCTGATCAGCGCGGTGCCGTCCGTGAACACGCTCTCCACCGTGGGTACGCTGACAAATACGCCGTCATAGTAAATGGCCAGAGTCTCGTTTTTGGTGTAGGCGTTCTCCGTGGCTTTCGCGAATTTTTCCGTGCCCTCCGCCGTCATGGTCAGCTCCACCGCAAAGGTGGAATTTTGCATGGAATCGCGGTAGGTGACTGCTCTGGCATCCTTTACGTCGGTGCCCATCAGCTTGACGGACCCTTCCGCCTCAAGCTCTTCCAAGGTCTTATTCAGGCGATATTCCCCGCCGGTGGTGCCGTCCGCATTGATGACACTCTGCCATGAATAGTTGCTGTTGCCGTCCTCGTCCGTCTGCGCGATAAAATACAGGGCGCCGGGCTTGCCCAACTCCTGCAGGATGGCATTGGCATCGCTCACCCCGGGGATCTCAATGTTGATCCGGTCGCTGCCCTCCTGGTATACGATCGCCTCCGTGCTGTAATTCTCCACACGTTTCTGCAACTTGTTGATGGTGTCCTGCATGTCCGTGGAGTCCGGCGCCTCATCTCCCACCACCTGATAGGTGATGCTGACACCGCCCGCCAGATCCAATCCCAGCTTGATGTCCGATGCGCTGCCTGAACCCTCCGCGTCCACACCGCGCAGATCCACATAGGTGATTCCCGCCAAAAGCAGGACCACACAGAGCAGGATCACGATTGCTTTGCTCTTCTTCATCTCTCTCGTCCTTTCTCATTGTCACCCGTCACGGGCCCTTTATGATTTCTATTGTTCCCGGTCTTGTCCCGATTGTTCCCGTTCTTCCATCTCGGCCACTTTCAGCATGATGGCGCATTCCACACGCTTGCGCTGCAGCTCGCATCCCACATCATAGGCATCATTGATATTGCCGTGGAAATTATAGGAATTGGCCGCGCATCCGCCGCTGCAATAGAACTTTGCGAAACATTTTTTACACTTGTCCTTGGCATAGACATTACAGCACTTGAACTCATCCCTGATGTCCTGCCGCAGGACTCCCTCATACACATTGCCCATGAGAAATTCATCCTTCCCCACAAACTGATGGCAGGGATACAGATCTCCCCAAGGGGTCACGGCCAGATACTCCGTTCCCGAGCCGCATCCGGAGAGTCTCTTGGCCACGCAGGGTCCGCCCTCCAAGTCTATCATAAAATGAAAGAAATTGAAACCCCGACCTTCTTTTCTGCGCCGGATCATCTCGGCGGCCAACCTGTCATATTCGGCGAGCAGTCCCGGGACATCCGCCTCCGTTATGGCGTGATCATCCCCGGGTCCGGCCACCACCGGCTCCACGGAAATCTGTTTAAAACCCAGATCCGCGAGATGCAGCACATCCTCCGCAAAATCCGGATTGTAGCGCGTGAAAGTTCCCCGCACATAATAGTTCATCTGTCCGCGGCTCTCCGCCATTTTTTGAAATTTGGGCACGATCATCTCATAACTTCCCTGCCCGCCCCGGAAAGGCCGCATCCGGTCATGTACCTCGGGCCGTCCGTCAATGCTCAGCACCACATTGGCCATCTCACGGTTTACGAATTCCTGAATCTCATCATTTAAGAGCACACCGTTGGTGGTCAGCGTGAAACGGAATTTCTTGTGATGCGGCTCCTCCAGACTGCGCCCGTACTCCACCAGTTGTCTCACGACATCCCAATTCAGCAGCGGTTCCCCGCCGAAGAAATCCACCTCCAGATTCACGCGGTTTCCGGAATTGGCCACCAGGAAATCCAAGGCTTTCCGGCCCACCTCCAAACTCATGAGGGCCCTCTCCCCGTGGTATTCCCCCTCTCCGGCAAAGCAATACCTGCACGCCAGATTACAGTCATGGGCGATATGCAGGCACAATGCCTTCACCACCGTCTCGCGGTTCTTGAAGTCAAACACATAATTTTCATAGATATCCGGGGCAAAGAGCTGACCTGCCCGCTCCAGTTCCAACACCTCGTCCACGGCCTCGGACATCTCCTCCGCGGGACAGTCCGAACCCGACAGATGCAGGACGGCGGCGCGAATGGTGTCAGCGTCCCTGATCCCCTCGTTCACCAACGGCTCCACCAACGGGATCATATCATACACGATATCGTCCACCACATGCACGGACCCGCTGTTCACATCCATCACGATATTGTAACCGTTACTTTTGTACTGATGTATCATGATACCCCTCTCATCCGGATCATTGTAATTATCGCGGGAATTGACTATGACGCAACGAAAGCAGCGAATAAGATCGCTGCTTATCGCTAGTCTCGATTTAATTTATTTCCGATTATTTGATCTTCTCGCAACTCTGATTGCCTACGGTGCAGGATGTCTTGCACGCGGACTGGCAGGAAGTCTGGCACTCGCCGCAGCCGCCCTTCTTCACGGACTCCTTCAGATCTCTTGTAGTCAAAGTTTTGATGTGTTTCATCTTGGATAGCCTCCTTGTATGATTAACCTGTCATGGCAACAAATTTTTATCAGTATAACACAGTTTGCCTGCCCTGTCAACTAAGCATTCCGCCGAGCATGCCGCCCCCCGCGCACAGCGCCAGAGTGGTAAAAAAGGAATTGCCAAGCGCCTGCGGACTCTGCCGCACCGCCAGGGATACCAGCGCCAACACCACAAAATAGGCTGTCCCCATCACGCATCCCCATAGAAACTTCCTGTTCTGCAGCTTTTTGCCGGTCACAAATCCCGCAAAAAAGGTTGCCGCCACATAGATCGCGATGATCGCCACGGCCACGGGCCTCTCCGTGAGCTCCATCTTAAACAGCACAAAGGCCAACAGCAAGAGCAGCGCCGCCGTCAATATGTATGAAAACAACAAACTTTTCAAAAGAAAAAAAAACGGTATCCCTCCCGCGTCCGCCGTTTCTCTTCTCTTCACCGATATTTCCCCCTGCATGATCTCCTCTCCTTTCCCTCACAAGCATTGGATTTCCATAAAATTATATTCCCTTTGTCTCAAAAACTTGACAACATACCTGCCTATAATGTATAGTTGCATGTAATAACAATCATACGGTAAAGGAGTGAACTATTTTTGGACCCAAGTGCCATACAAAACTCTCCGGCATTTCAGTCGGACAACGTGATACAGTTTATCGTTCTGATCATTCTGGTATTTCTATCCGCTTTTTTCTCCTCGGCGGAGACCGCGCTCACCACGGTCAATCGTGTGCGTATGCGCACGCTCGCGGAGGAAGGCAATAAGCGGGCGATCACGGTCAACAAGATCCTCGACCAATACAGCAAGATGTTAAGCGCCATCCTGATCGGCAACAATATCGTAAATCTGTCGGCATCCTCACTGGCCACCACTCTGGCCATGAGAGTCAATCTGGCAGTGGGCATTGCCACGGGAATTTTGACGATCACCATCCTGATCCTCGGTGAGATCGTCCCCAAGACATGGGCCATGCTCTCCAACGAAAAGCTCGCGTTGTTCTACTCGGGCATCATCTACGGGCTCATGCAGATCCTGACTCCGGTGATCTACATCGTGGACAAGGTGGCGCAGGCCATTTTAAGGCTGCTACATATCGATCCCGGCAGGAAGAGCAATCCCATGACGGAGAACGAGTTAAAGACCTATGTGGACGTGAGCCACGAGGACGGCGTCATCGAGAGCGAAGAGAGAGAGATGATCTATAATGTGTTCGACTTTTCCGATGCCGTGGCCAAGGACATCATGATCCCCCGCATCAATATGGTCACCGTCAGCGTGGAGGATTCCTATGACAAGGTGCTGAGCGTCTTTCGGGAATCCCTATACACCCGTCTGCCGGTCTACCGGGAGGACAAGGACAATATCATCGGTCTGATCAACATCAAAGATTTTATCCTGACAGAGAACACGGAGAATTTCCGGGTGGAAAATATCCTGAGAGATGCCCACTATACCTACGAATTTAAGAAGGTGGCCGATCTGCTCTTGGAGATTCGGGAGAAGACCACCTATATGACCTTCGTTCTGGACGAGTACGGCGCGACGGTGGGTATGCTGACATTGGAAGATCTGTTGGAGGAGATCGTCGGAGAGATCCGCGATGAATATGACGAGGACGAGGAAGAGCTGATCCAGGAGGTGGATGATCGCACTTATCTGGTGGAGGCAAGCATGAAACTGGACGACATCAATGACGCGTTGGACACCGATCTCGACAGCGAGGACTATGACTCCATCGGCGGTATCCTGATCGAGTATCTGAACCGTCTGCCCGAGGACAATGAGGAAGTCTGTCTGGAAAACGGCATCAGACTGAAAGTGCAGGGCATTGATCAGACCCGTATCTCCAAAGTCCTTCTGACCCTCCCCCCAAAACAGGCGGAAGGCGAGACGGACGACCCGGAGACGGAGAGTGAAGAGAGCGTGGAGGAGGACACCTGACCCGTTGGTCAGGCGTCCTCCTCCGATATCTGATCGGGCCCGCTTCCACAGCATTTGGTCAGGCCCGCTCCCACAGCAGCATATTGTCGCTGAAGGAAGTCTGCAGCCGTCCGCCGTCTTTCAGCCATGACAGGTAGGATCGCACCGTGCTGCCCACCAACACATATTGTTCAAAATTCATGGTCAGTCTGTATCGCTCAAATATTTTCTGCAATATCCGCTCAAAGGATATGGGTTCGGCACAGGCGGCCACCAATTCCTCCGCTATCTCATGTACCTTATCCCGATTATACCTCACAAGTTCCCTCACATCCCCCGATACCGCCGCATGGGCCGGCACGAACACGGATGCCTCCATCCGCTCCACCATGTCCAGAGTCCCGAGATATGCCTCCACGTCATAGATGAAACACACGGCATACTTGTCCAATGTCTCCTTGCTGCTGATGCAGTCCGCCAGAAAGACCGTCCCGTCCGGAATCCTGAATCCCACCATATCAAAGAAATGTCCGGGCAGAGGGATCACCTCGATATCCCTCGGAAAATCCTCATCTTCAAAGTCCGATACTTCGCTCTCCTGCGCCAACAGGAATTTATGGCGCAGATCCTTACAGGGAAATCCGCCGTACAGGAAGGAGGGCTCCAGGATCGGATACTCCGTGAATGCCTTTTCCACTCTGCCCGCAAAAATTTTGCAGCCGGTCTGACTCTGCAGATACCGATTGCCCCCAATGTGATCCGCATTGGAATGGGTGTTCAGTATCCCCTTCAGATGCCACCCGTTCCGGTCCAGGATCTGTCTTACCTTTCTGCCGGCATCCTTATCATTGCCGCTGTCGATCAGCCAGACATCCTGCCCCTCCGCTCTGCAGACCCCGATCTTCGCGGGGCAGTCAATATAATAACACCTGTCACTTATCTGTACCAACTCATACATCCGCTCTTTCCTCCCTGACGGCATTGATTGACAAAATATTTCGGATTATGTACAATAAAAAAGTTCATTAAAACAAGAAAGTTCATTAAAACAAGAAAGTTCATTAAGACCGATATATGCGGCGGTTCCATATCCGCAGTCCGGCCGCCGCAACAGAAAGGACCTCATGCAACTCATGCAAACAAATCAGGAAAAAAATCTTCCCAAAACAGTCTCCCATGTGATCACTCTGCTGTATTTTACCATATATCTGACCGTGGCGCTGACCATCGCGCTCAACCAACCGCTTCACGACACGCCGCCCTCCATGTGCAATCCTCCGGACGAGCATTCCCGCTACATGGTGCCCCTGTATATCTGCAACCACGGCACCCTCCCCACCGGCTTTGAGGAAAAGCTCCTCAGTCAGGATGTCAAATGGACCTACGGTTTCTATACCCTGCTGCCCTATATGGCGCAGGGCTATGTCATGCGCCTTGTGAATCTGTTCACGGATTCCCCGCTGATCCTGTTGTATGCCGCCCGAATGGTCAATGTGGCCACCGGCCTGGGGATGGCTTATATCGTCCTGCTGTTGGGAAAGAAACTGTTTCGGGACGAGCGGGTGAAGTGGCTGTTCTGTTTCCTGGTGATGTTTTTGCCCCAGAGCCTGTTCCTGCATACCTATGTCAACCCGGACTCCATGTGCCTCTTCTCCACGGCGCTGATACTCTACGGGTTGGTCTGCGGCTATGAGGATGACTTTGCCCTGCGTTCCCGGATCTTTCTGACAATAGGTATTATACTCTGTACCCTGTCCTATTACAATGCCTATGGCTTTATTTTGGGCAGCATCGTACTGTTTGCGGCCCGGTTTCTCAACCGTGAGGACGGCGGGTGGCGCTTTGACTTTAGAGGCTTTCTGCGAAAAGGCCTTCCCATCGCCGCCGTGGTGATCCTCTGTACGGGCTGGTCCTTTGTGCGCAATTATATCCTCTACGACGGGGATATCATCGGCCTTGCCACCAAGGAAAACTTTATCAGATCCTACGGCATCCTGCGGGAGTCCCCGGACGACAGAGGGGAAAGCCTGTTTGATATGCTGTTTCGGACAGATTTCTTTAAAGATCTGATCCGGACGTCCATCGCAAGCTATGGATCCGCCTCCCTGTTCGGCCGGAGACGCATCTACACTTTCTATAAACTGATATGTCTGACGGGACTGCTCTGCGCCGTCCTATGCAGAGACCGCGATAATAGCGCTGCCGTGTTGCGCTCCGACCCCAAATGGCGGCGCGCGTTCTTTCACGGGGCCATGATCTTCTGTATGCTCATGCCCTTCATCCTGTTGGTCCGCTACGCCTATACGGTGGATTATCAGGCGCAGGGACGCTATATCCTGCCCGGGATCATCCCCTTTATGTATTATGTGAGCCGTGGGTTGGAGAAAATCCCGCTCCGGTTCAAGATCCCCGAAAAGTTCAAAAACTGCCTGTTTGCGGCCATACTGTTCTGCATCGTGGCTGCCCTCTGCATGATGGTGTACGAGACCTCGCTGCCCGTCTGGCTGCAGACGACCGTGTTATAGTGAGCGCCGTGACGCGAACTGTGCCGGATTGCGTCTGAGGCTCGCGGATATCACTCCGCACCTTCCCGCCACGGCTTTACCCGATACGCTCCGTCCTCCCCGCGGGTGATCTCAAGCGGCTGCAGGTCGTATTCCGTGACCCGACAGCCCTCGGAGGTAAGGGATATCGTGAATCGGGCCATACCGCCCTGCGGATGATCTTCCTCTATGCGCGTGCTGACGAAATCTCCCAGAGAATAATAGATCAACATCTCATGCCCGTCCTCTCCCCTGAGCATCTCATACGACTGCAGCGCATGGGGATGGGTGCCGATGACCACATCCACCCCGCACTCCAGAAACACCTGCGCCCACTCCCTTTGAAAATCGTCCGGCTCCCCGGCATACTCCGTGCCCCAATGCGCGAAGACGATCACCATATCGGCGTCTTCCGCCGCGCCCGCAAGTTCTTCCCTGACTATATTTTCATCCGCAAGCAGCCGCACCATGAAAGGATTCTCCTCGGGGAGCGCTATCCCGTTGGTCCCGTAACTATAATTAACGAGCGCAAAGCGCATACCGTTTCTCGTCATGATCTCAACAGGGGCGCAGTCCTTCTCATCGCTCGCCTGTATCCCGAGACATCTGAGTCCGTTCTCCTCCAAAAACCGTTTCGTGAAATCCACGCCCTCTGCCCCTCTGTCCAAGGCATGGTTGGTCGCGCAGGTCACAATGTCAAAGCCCGCGTCCGCGATGGCCTGTCCCACCTGCGCCGGAGTGCCGAATCTGGGATAATCCCCATACATGGCCGGATCGTCCGTGAGCGGCGTCTCCTGATTGATCACCGCCACGTCACTGTTCGCGATCTCATCCGCCACTCCCTCGAACAGAAAGTCAAAGGATCCTCCTGCTCTCAGTCCGTATCCATAGATGGGCGCGTGGATCAGATTGTCCCCGAACGCCACAAAAGTGACCTCCGTCTCCTCTCGGGTAAAGCCCCATGAGTTCCACACCCAACTGCTCACCATGCCCTCCGGATCCGTGAGCAGCAGATGCTCAAAAGAAGTCCCTCTGTTCCCCGTCTCCATCCGGACCACATCCTGACCGATGTAGGAGGACATCCACTTGGGTCTGATCTCTCCCTCGCCATATTCATACACATAAATATGCTGTGACCATTTCCGCTCGTCCTGCCCGACCCAGAATGGCCTGTATTTGCCGTATCGTCCAATCTTCCAACACAGCAGGATCAGCTCCTCCCGTGAGTCTCCATCGATGTCGCGGGACAACACGGCCTGCACCTTTACGCCGTCCGGGGATGTCCAGATCAAGGGATCGCGCGAGGCACCGCCTTTGGCATCACCCTCAATGTCACTCTTGGTCACACGCACTCTGCCCCGCTGCAGAGAGATCTCATATGCTCCCCCTTGGCCTTCCCATGTCCCGCTGTCCCACACGATCCACCCCGGCAGGAAAACTCCCCACAGCCACAGCAGATATAAAACGGCGCCGGCACAGACCGACGCCATTATGACTGTGATCGCTTTTTTCATCCGCTTATTCCCATTCATATCTGTGTCGGTAGCTGCCCGTCCAATCCGGTTTGGCGACCGGCTGCTCACCCGAGCGGTACATCCCTTCCTCGTCCGCCTGATATCCCATCATCACACGCCACTCGGAATCCGTCATGCGCTGATCCATGGGCCACTCGAACTGATAGAAACTGTATACGCTGCCCCTGGCGATCTTGAGCTTACCGTCCACCCTGACCACCACATAGATCTCGGAGGGATGGCCCGTTGCCGCCTCCAACACCGACCCGTTGGGATCCGTGGCAATATCCACCACCAAGGCCGATGAATACCCTTCCGTATATATGGCATCCGAATCGTCCGCCGTCATGACCTCATACCAAAAATGCTCGATATTGCCCCCATAGCCCTTGATGAGCTCATACTCCTCATCCGTGAGGGTCTCTTCCCGCAATTCTTTATCGGATATCACCATCAGTTGCCCGGCGAGCTCGGATAAGAGCGCCAGATTCTCTTTGTCGGCGGCGCTCACCATACCGTAATCCTCAAGCCCCTGCGCCGTCAGATCCGCCAACGCGGCAAATCTCGCGTACACCACGGGTTCCGGCTCCACATAGCCCCTATCGTCGATCTCCAGGTCATAATCGCCGCCCATCTCCGCCATCACCTGCTTGGAGTACAGAACGGTGTCATGTTTCAGCTCCGTGAAACTCCCCGCAAAACATTCCAGATCTTTCTTGAGCCACTCCCCGCTCTGCATGAACGTGGGATATCCCTCCCCCTTTACCTCCAACAGAGGGCGAAGGGTATTCAGCCAGTTGGCGTACAGGCTGGCAGACCAGAGCGTCTCATTCTCCCGGGCAAGACCCTGCCGCAGAGAATCCATATTTTCCATATAGCCCTCATATTCCGTGTCGCCTTGCTCTCTTAGAATGGACAGCGCGAGATCGCTTCCGAGGGCTGCCGGCACATCCAACACGTCCGGCAGCATCCGCAGTCCGCCGGATGTGTCCGCCTGTACTTTACTGTATACCAACTGCTGCATCACGGCCGCGTCAATGGTAAAACGCTGTCCCATAAAACGGAATCCCGGGATCACATTCTCCTGTCCGTCAAATATAGGTATGGAATTGATCTGAGGCGCTTTGAGGGCGGCTGCCTTCAGCCGAAACTCCGCGAAAGCCTCCGTGTTTCCGATCAGATCCTCCACCGCAAAAGTTTCGCCGTACACCTCCTGCATCACGGGCGCGTACTCGCACACGCCCAAGTCATCGCTCGCCCCCACAAAGAAAGATGTCACCGCGTAGACGGACTCCCAAATGCCATACGTCTCCGCGTCGTCCGCGAGCGCCTTGGCGATGAGCAGCGCGCTCCTGTCCATGTCCTCACTGTCCTGTCTGAAATGTATGCGCCCATACCACATCATCGCCCGAAAGTATTTTTCCAGTTTGGCATCCCCCTCATAGTATCCGCGGGGAATATATTGCGTGTAATCCTCAAGGTCGCCGGTGACCCGCGATTCCTCAATCCCCTCAGCGCTGCCGATATGATCCAGTTCAAACTCCACCATATCTCTCACATAGTCCTCCACCGCCGTATCCTCATTGAGCAGCTTGGCGCCCACCGTGAAAAACGCCACATTGCGCTTGGCCGCGCTCTCCCACTCGCTGCCCTTTAAGCTCTCATATTGACCGATGGAAGTTGCCAACATATTCCCGCTCAGCTCTGCCAAGGCATCCGCCAGATACTCCCGCTCCACACTCTTGAGCAGATGGCTGAAATACAGATGATAGGTGTGCATCATGGAGTCCACCGTCACAAAATTGGGACGCTGACTGTATCGGTTGTTCTCATATACCTCAAAAAATTCCCTGCCTGCCTCTCCGCACACCACAAACCCGTTCTCCGCAAGCTTGGCGATCATATTCTCATCATAAAAGTAAAACTGCGCAAGGTTCTCCACATTGCTCAGGTCAGCTTCTAGGACATACGGCTCCACATTGGGCGTCACGCCCTCCGCGCCCGCCGTGCCGAGCTCCCGTACCAGAAACGGTCTGCCCTCTATGTCAGCCGGACGGATATCGCGGTCTCCCTGTACGGATCCGCTCTCCGCCAAAGTCTCACCGGACGGATCCTGCAGGATCTCCGGCCCGGCATGATCCTTCTCCTTTGACGACGCGCACGCGCTCGTCATCACAAGTGAAACCAACAGTATCATAGCTATCCGTCTTCTGATCTTCATCTCATGCCCTCCGATATTTAAACTCGCAAGTATACCATCTTCGCAGTGCGCGCTCGAAAAACCTGCGGTTTTCCACCGCGTATATTATACCACACCTCTTCTACAAATAAAAGCCTAACCCTCCGACAAGGGCGCGTAAGTTTCCCGGAAGATATTCCTCTCGATCACATAGATGTCATGCAGGTCGTCCGTGCGGACCGCAAGATAATCTCCCTCACGCCCCAAAATATACTTGTCGTCGTCCCACGCGGTAAAGACTTTCACGCGATGATCCAACTCTTTGACATAAATATGCACTTCTCCCATGGACAGACAGGACTTGGCATAGGGGATGAGCGACACATGTTTTCCCTCCAATACATCCTTCACCGTGGGCTCATATTCCCCCCTGAAAATATAGGGGCTGTCCAATTTTTGATAACTGCGCTCGAACTTGGCCCTCTCATTGGGGTACACCTCCCCCAAAACGCCGATCATGATATAGAGGTCCTCGCTGATCTCCACGTCCAGATCCCCCTCCAGTGTGCGGATGCAGATTTCCGTGCCCACGGGAAACAGCTCTCTCGCCTCCACATATCCGATGGGAATCTTTTTCTTTCCGTAGGCCCGCATATCGGACAGATCGATCTCAAACTCCCCTGCGCGGATGATCTCAATGTCGTCAAAATAATCGTTCATGCGATGCACCAGAAAGTCCGTGATCCCCTCCTGTACGGCCTTGTCCAAGATACCGTGAGTCTTTTGCAAATGCAGATATTCCCGCTCCAACAGTTCCGTTTGAATAAATCCTCCGGCCTTCTCCGAATGTCCGCCCCCGGAGCCGATCCCCTCCGTGATAAACTCCGCCAGTTCGCTTGCCTTTACTTCTTTTACGCAGCTTCGCACGGAGAGTTTGACGCCAAAAGGCTGCACATTGTATACCAGACAGGTGTCCACGGCGTCCACCTCCAACACCAGATCGCTGATCATGCCGAGGATATTGGGATCACAGGGCTCCGCCTCCACCACCGCATAGCGATAATCCTCATGATATTGGTAATTCATCAGGGCGGCTCCCGCGATCTCCAACTCCCTGAGAGACAGATTGGCATTGCGGAAACGGACGATCAGGCTCCTGTCAAACACCGCGTCATCCCGCAGATCCCTGTCAAGCGGATGGGAAATCTCCGTAAAATTGCCGGTATCCGTCATCAGACCGTAATAGAGCGCCGTGGCCAGACTTTTGTTGTCGTTAAAATCCACGCCCTCCTGTTTTAAAAGTTCCGCCACCACGGTGGAACAGGATCCCAGATTGCTCCTGACCTCATTCTTTGCCGGCAGCTCTCCGCTGATCCGGTGATGGTCTATGACGGCAACCTCCCCCGCCTCGAACCGTGTCACATTTCCCTCGCCGTATTGACAGTCCACCGTGACAAGCAGCTCCGGCCGCTCCAATGTCTCCACATACTCCACCGGGATCTGCAGTTCCGACACCATCAGCATCAGATTACTCTTCTGAATGGGATAGCGCCCACCATAGACCAGACGCACATCCCTGCCCTTCTCTTTTAAATAAGTGTACACTCCAAAGCCGCTCGCCAGAGCATCCGCGTCCGGATTGTCGTGGCACTGCACCACAATGGAATTATAAGCCAAAAGTTCATTCAGTTTCATGACCGCCTCCGTTTCCGCATAACCGACATTTCCTTCACGACTCATCCAGGTAAATCTTTGAGCCGGTCGCCCCTCTCTGCCCCTGATATTTGCCCGAGTAGGGATTCGCCGCCGCCCGGTCCATCCGCGCAAATACCAACTGTCCGATCCTTCTGCCGGATTGCAGTTCGATCGCGCATCTGTTGGCATTATACAATTCCAGAGTGATCTCTCCCTCAAAGCCCGGGTCAACCCATCCCGCGTTTTGAATGAACAGGCCCATGCGTCCCAGAGAACTCCTGCCCTCCACAAACGCCGTCAGATCATCCGGCAGTTTAATGTACTCCATTGTCGTGGCCAGGACAAACTGTCCCGGCAGCAAAAGATACCGCTCCGCCCTGATCTCTTTATATACGATCTGCCTGTCCAAGGTGACGATCCCCGAAGAAGAGTCCTCCACTATGCTGAATGTATTGCCCAATCTGATGTCGATGCTGGCGGGCTGTATCTGTTGCGGCTCCACCGGATTTATGACCAAAGTGCCTTCTTCCATTAAAGACCGTATCGTTTTGTCCGATAATATCATATCGTCTCCTCCGCCTGTTCTACTTTCTGTCCTCATGAAATCCCGTCGGTATGATCTATACATTTCATCCCGCATCTGCCTAAGATTCTATCATATTTTTTCAGACTTTACTATACAAATGGTCGTTTTCAAAATATTTCTTTTTCCAACAAACGCCGATATGTCATATCCATGCCAAGTGCGCCCAACGGCGCGGTGATCAGGATCGACAATACAGCCACCGACAGCACCATATTTCCACAGGGCAGACCTAAAGACAGCGGAACGGAACCGATGGCGGCTTGAACCGTGGCCTTTGGCAGATAGGCGATGACACAAAATATCTTTTCTTTTAAATTGAGCTTTGTGCCCGTTAAACACAGGAAAACGCCCGCAGAACGAAACAGGAGCGCGATCACGATCAAAAGGGCAGCGCCAAATCCGGCCTCCAAAGTATATCGGATATCAACAGCGGCTCCCACAAGCACGAACAGAATAACCTCGGCAGCGATCCACAGCTTGCCAAATTTTTCGGAGAGACGGGCCGAGACCGAAACAACACTTTTTAGCTGTAACATACAAGCCATGCTCATGACCGCAAGAAGTCCCGAAACGGGGACGACATCTTTCAACCACTCCTCCAAAGCGATCAGCATAAACGACATTCCCAGAACAATGATAACTTTCACACTGTTGCGTATATAGTGCTTATGCGCATATTTTGTCTCAAAGAAAGCAGACAGGAAAAATCCCGCAACCGCCCCTGTCAATATACCCAAAACGATCGATCCGGGAATATTGATAAAGTCCATAATGTTTACTGAATTTCCCTGTGCCATTCCAACAAACGTCGAAAACAGTACAATGACAAAGACATCATCCAAAGACGCTCCTGCCAGGATAAGCTGCGGAATGCCCTTCCCGGTCCCGTATTTGTTTTCCATGAGCTGCACCATTCTCGGAACGACAACCGCCGGCGATACCGCTCCAAGGACAGCCCCCATGATAGCGGCATCAATCAATGTGATTCCGAGAACAGAGGGCGCAAACAGGACAAACGCCAATATCTCAAATACTGCCGGCAAAAAGGACATTAAGACCGCCGGACGCCCTACTTTCTTTAGGTCGCTGATATTCAGGGACAATCCGGCTTTGATCAAAATGATCACCAATGCCATCTGCCGCAGATCGGCCGATATGCCCAGGATCGAAATATCCAAAAGATTCAGTGCATACGGTCCCAAAACAATCCCCGTGACCAACATCCCGATAATGCGGGGGAGTTTGATCTTTTGGCAGATGGCAGCCATGGCAAGACCGACAAGAAAAATAAGCGCAAGCGATGTCAACATAAATATTTCCTCCTTGTGAACATAAAAAAGCCGATGCCCTTCCGTGACAGTTGTGATCACAGAAGTCATCAGCTTTGTAAAAGCGGTTTTGGTTGCCCAAGGGAGAACCTCATTCCCTCTCCATACTTTAGCAGAGAAATGAAATATTGTCAATCCCGATCTTTCATCAGTCCCGCTCCGCTGTGCCATGCCTGTCCGACCTTTTCCCCCACCGCGTAATAGCCGTTCTGCATCTGGTCAAAGGCAAAAGCATTCAACTTCGCGGCATCGATCTTTCCGGCATCATTCAGAACCTTTTCGTCCGCCAACACATTGACGATCCTGCCAAGAACCCGCAGTCCGTAGGGCTGGTTCTGCATCTCCACTACCTCACACTCAAGCGTAACGGGATACTCCGTGATGACCGGCGCGTCAACACGCCCGCTCTTCACCGCATGAAGTCCGGTGCGCGCAAATTTATCTGCCATTTTGTTAGCTGTCGCAATTCCCAAAAAGTCGGATTCCTTCAGCGTATCCGTTCCCGGTATGGCAAGGGTAAAGGCTTTGCGCGTTTCGATATTGGCGACGGTTTTGTGCTCCGCCTCAAGGTTTAGCGCAACCATATCCTCGGCACAGATGCCGCCCCACGCCATCATCATCACATCAACCGTGTCGTCCTCATTATAGGTTCCTATCATATAAGTCGGCATGGGGAACAAATACGGTTTTACTCCTAAATCTTTCTGCATGACAATCTCTCCTTTCCAAAATCCGCGGAATTGACTTTCTCCGCTTGTGATATTATAATCATAACAATAATTACCCAAAAGAGTGTGATTGGGGAGACCGAAACCGCCTTTAAGGCACCGCAAATCCGCTGTCAAACGGGCCGTTTTATCCCAACACCAAAATCGCAATGCCCAACACCGTGAGCACAACTCCGGTGGCTCTGTTCAGCGTGGCGGCGCTCGCCCTGTTGGCAAACCTTGCCGCGATCCGGGCCCACAGCAGGGTGGAGCCCACACAGCACACCAGACACCACAGATCAGGCATACCGCCGATGGCGAAATGGCTGACGGCTCCGGTCAACGCCGTAAAAGTCATAATGAACACACTGGTGCCCACAGCCGTCTTCAGCTCATAGCCCAAGACCCCCGTCAACAGCAGGAGCATCATCATGCCGCCACCCGCGCCGATAAAGCCGCAGATGAATCCCACCGCAATACCGCTGATAAGAGAGCGCACAAAGCGTTTCCGGGGACTGACCTCATTCATGGATTCCTTGGTGGTCATCACAGGCCTGACGATGAACTTGATGCCCAAGAGAAGGGTCATAAATACGGAAAAGCTTCCCATGGTAGTATTGGGCACCCGACTGGCCACCCAACTTCCCACCAACGTGAACGTCAGAACGGAGAGCATCATCACTATACCGTTTCTGATATCCAGATTTTTATTTTTCCCATAAGTGTAGGCGCTTACGGCACTGGCCAAAACATCACTGGCTAACGCAATGCCCACCGCCTCATAGGCCGGCATATCCAGAAAAGTGATCAGCATCGGGCTGATCACGGCCGCTGCGCTCATGCCCGCGAAACCCGTGCCCAAGCCCGCGCCGATCCCCGCTATAAAGCAGATCAAAAACTGCAACATCACACTCTCCTCCTATCCCTTCAAAAGCTGAATGATCCTGTCATAGTTCTCCGGTCGGTGGGGAAAAGTACAGTCCGCGCAATTCTTGATCCTTTTGAATCCTTCCCCTTCGCCCCTCTCCAAATACTGCGGATCTCCGGGACAGTCCTCCCTCAGATAAAAGGGACAGTAGCAAAACAGACAGTTCAGCTCCTCCAAGCCCTTATGGCAGGGAAAATATTGACAGTCCCTGTTTGCAAAAAAGCGATACGAATTTTCCATCTACACAGATCCGATACCTTTCCCATAGTGTTCCGCCTTCCCGACAAACCGCTCGGCAAAAGCGGGGTTGGACGGATAGTACAGATGGGGAAAGCCCATCTGTCTTCTCTCATCTTCCATCATACAATAATATTCTTTTCCTGTCACGGGTTTTGTCGCGATCATATCCCTTCCGTTGTCGGTGCTGTCATAGTAATGGAACTCATGGCCTTTGATGCTCCCGCCTTCCGGCAGAAAGAAACTTTTGGACTCCTTAAGTTCAACATAGCCGAAACGGACCAACCTGCCCGTATAAAAACATGTCCCCGGCAGTACGCCCGCCATCGCGTGGCACACTCCCTCCCTGTCCGTGAGGGCGCTGTGCATATACATAAAGCCGCCGCATTCCGCCACCACGGGCATACCGCCCTCAGCGGCCCGTCTCACCGAGTCGCGCATTCCTTCATTGGCCGCAAGCCGGGTCGCGTACAGCTCCGGATACCCGCCGCCGAACAGCAGCGCGTGACACCCCTCGGGCACTCCCGCATCCCGCAGCGGCGAAAAAAAGCAAAGCCTCGCGCCGTATTCCTCAAGCAGCCGCAGATTGTCCGCGTAATAAAAACAGAACGCCTCATCCCTCGCCACGGCGATCACCGGCCCCGGCTCCGTATGCCGCGGTTGTGTGATCTCCTTTCCCGGCTCCTCGTCCAACTCCCCGGCATTCCGGGCAATCCGGATGATCTCCTCCACAGAGACCGTCTCCGCGAATGCCTCCGAAATCTCCCGCAATTTGTCCCGCATGCCGCTCACTTCATCCGGCATTCTCAAGCCCAGATGTCTGCTCTCCATGTGAAAGGACTCCCGCTCCGGCAGAAAGCCCGCCACGCTGATGCCCAACTCCGCCTCTATCACCGGCCGTATCGTCTCGTAATATCTTTGGGAGATCCTGTTCAACAGAACGCCCCTGATCAACCCCTCCCTGTCATACTGCAAAAATCCCGCGATCAGGGGTATGATGGAGCGTCCCATCCCCTTGGCATCCACCACCAGCAGGATCGGTGTCCGCGTCACCTTGGCCAGATGATAAGCGGAACCTTCTTCCCTTATGCCTCCCAAGCCGTCATACAGACCCATGGCTCCCTCCAAAACGGCGAAGTCTTTCCCCCGTGTACCCTTTATAAAGAGCTCCCTCGTCCCGGTCTCACCGGTGAAGAAGGTGTCCAGATTTTTGGAGGGAATACCCAACACTTTCTCATGGAACATGGGATCGATGTAATCCGGCCCGCATTTATAGGAGATCACCCCAAGGCTGCGCTCCTTTAATGTGCGCAGCAATGCGCAGGTGACGGTTGTCTTGCCGTTTCCGCTCCCCGGCGCGGCGATCATGATCCTGTCTGTATTCATACCGATACCTCTCCTATATCATCTTGCGCCCCGGGAATCCGGTCCGCGTCTTTCGTCAGGTCAAAGGTACAGACCCAGACCGGGTTCTCCGCCTGCATCAGGTGATGTCCTCCCGCCTTCTTTGCCCTGCTCACCTGCAGCTGCACAACCTCTGCGTCCCGATCATTTTGAGTCAAAATCTCCCGAATCTCACCGATGGTCTCCATACTGACCGCGTTGATCACCACCCGCATATTGGGATTGATCTGCTCAAGCGTCTTAAGGATCTCCTGCAATCTGCCGCCGCTGCCCCCTATAAAGGCATGGGTGGCTACGGGCAGACCGGCAAGGCCCTCCGGAGCCTCGGCTTGAACCACCGTCAGATTTTCCAAGCCAAACTTTTCTTTATTGCGGTCGATCAGGGCGACTGCCTCCGGCTTGCGCTCCACCGCATACACCCGGATCGCGTCCGAGAGCCCTGCTGCCTCCACCGCCACGGATCCCGTGCCGCTGCCGATGTCATAGACCACCGAGTCCTCACGCAGACGCAGCTTGCACAGGCTGATCTCCCGCACTTCCTCTTTGGTCATGGGTACTCTGTCTCTAAAGAACTCTCCGTCCGCTCTGCCGGGGGTCAGTCGCCTCCCCGATGCGCGAGGATTTCGCACAAAGCAGGTATACAGCCCCTCCTCCCGCAGCTCTCGGCATTCCGCGGGAGTATGCCGCTCTATCCGCTGTTCCGGATAGGAGAGCCGATATCCCGTCACGATCTCACAGTCCTCCATATGCGCCGCCAACAGCCGCTCACCCAAGCGGTTCACGTCCTTTACCCCGGAAGTGATCAGAAAGGTCTTCGCGTGATCCCGGATCTGCCGCGCCGGATCGCATGAGTCCGTCCCATGTGTGCTGCAGACAGCCGCGTCCTGCCAACTTTCCCCGATACAGGCCGCCAGATATGCCACGGAAGGAATGCCCGGCAATACGCGCAGAGACGCCCCAAGCCTTTTCTCTCTGATCTCCGTCTGCAGTGCCGCGTACAGGGATCTGCAGCCGCTGTAAAAACCGCTGTCCCCCGAGAAGAGGATCACCGCCGTTCCCCCTATCTCCCTGCTCCGCAGGAGAGGCAGAATCTGCTCCGCCTTATAAAAAGCGTGTTTTTCCGCCTGTGCGCGCAGATTTTCCAAAAGTCTCTCCGCCCCGAACAGAATGTCCGCCCTGCGGATCGCCCGCCTGACTTCTCCCGTCACGCAGTCGGGATGTCCCATGCCGATGCCCGCAAGTATGATCTCCCAAGATCTGTCCTGCAATTTCTTCCCCGTCAGCCCGGCCAGTCTGCCGCATACTTCCGAGAAAGAATACCCCTCTTCCTCCGCAGGACAGCCGATGACAAACACCTGCGCCCCCACCTTGCGGGCCGCCCGCAGTTTATCTTCGTAGCCCCCGGATGTACCGCTCTCCTTGGTCACCAGACAGGATATCTCATATTGGCGCATGAGAGCCTCGTTCATCTCCGCGGTAAAAGGCCCCTGCATGGCGATGATCCGATTGCCGCGAATCCCCCGGTCCGCACAGGCCGCAATGCTCTCCTCGCTCGGCAGCACCCTGACAAAGAGCCGCTCCTTTACCTTATCGGATCTGCAATATCCTGACAATTCTTTGCTGCCGGTGGTCAGTAAGATATTCCCTTCCGTCTCCTCCAACGCCTTGGCACATGCCTCATGGGTCTCAAAATATCGGATGTCCTCCTCCCGCTCCGTCATGCCCTGTCGCCTCAGGCGCAGGTATGGAACGTTTTTTCCCGTCCCACGCAGTTCCTGCAATGCGGCTTTGATATTGTCGGTGACTTCTCTCGCAAAGGGATGGGTAGCGTCCACCACCGCGGCGAAATTTCCCTCCTCCACGAATTTTCTGATCTCTTCGCGATCCATTCTGCCCCGACGCACGGTGACAAGGGGATGCGCGGAAAGAACTTCCTCCCCGTATTCCGTCGCCACACACAGGGTATGCCCGACTCCGGCCTTCGCGAGAGTCTCCGACAGCTTTCTTCCCTCCGTGGTTCCCCCGAACAGCAATATCTCTTTCCATGGCTCTCTCAATCCGATCACTCCTCCGATCACTCCTATGCTCACTTCTCCGATCGCTTGTACTTACTCCTCCGATCGCTCCTGTGTTTCCTCTCCATACGCGGCCCGCTCCTGCGGATAGCCCCGCCTTGTGACCATTTTGCCGCCTATGACCTCCGTCCCGGAACTCCCGACAAATACCGTGGTAAACATATTGACCTCCCTGTCCCGCAATTCCTTCAACGTACAGATCATCGCTTTGGTCCCGTCCCGCCCGATATTTTCCACATAGCCGCAGATCCGTTCCTCCTCCATATCGCGAAGGAGGATGTCGCAGGCTCTCCGCAGATGATCCCGCCTCTTGTGACTGGCCGGATTATAGAGCACGATGACAAAATCCCCCTGTGCTGCCGCCTGCAGCCTTCGCTCGATCTTCTCCCACGGCGTCAGCAGGTCGCTCAGACTGATGGCGCAGAAATCATGGTTTAAGGGAGCGCCCAGAACCGCCGCCCCGCTGCACGCCGCCGTGATCCCCGCCGCCATGACCAACTCCGTCTGCGGATACTCTTTGCCGATCTCATACATCAGCGAGGCCAGTCCGTAAATTCCCGCGTCCCCGCTGCAGACGAGGGCCACTCTTCTCCCCTTTTCAGCCTCCCGAAAACACAGGCGGCACCGCTCTTCCTCCCTGCGCATGGGGGTGGACAGCAGTTCCTTATCCCGAAAGCGGCTGCCCAGCAACTCCAGATAGACCGTATAGCCCACGATCACATCCGCCTGTTCCAGGGCCGATATGGCCTCCCCGGTCATCATATCCTCTCTGCCGGGCCCCATCCCCACGATATAAATTCTGTTGTTCATCATTTCCCTGCCTTCTTTTCAAACTTTTTCCAAATACAGAACCTCAAAAACGCAGGATCTTGGCGATGGCGATCGTCACGCCGTTCTCCGCATATTTACGGACTGCCAGGTCTCCGGTTTTCCCGAGATCGCCACAGGCTCTGAGCGCCGCTCTCTCGCAGACATTGTCCACACCCACCTGCTCCTCCACAAAGGCGGACGCCGTAAAATCACCCTGCACCTCTCGCAGTTCCTCCGCCGTATAGGTGAGAAAGGGAATCCCCATTTCCCCGCACCACTCCACGATCCCCGGCTCCTCCCGCTTGCGGGAGATGGAGGCGGCCGCCCGGATTTGAGAATTTTCAATGCCGAACTCAGCGGTTTTCCGGGTGATGATCTGTCGGATTTCCCCGACATCCTTTCCCTTTTTACAGCCTATCCCGACGACATATTCCCGGGGGATCAGGCGGATCGCCGCATTCACGCTCTCCTTGGAAGTGACCGCGATATCCGCGAAATCCTCCGGCGGATACGGCACGATCCGAAGGGTGTCGTCCTCCGTCCGGTCCCGTATCCTCTCCACAAGACTCTCATGCCCCGGCTCTATGGAGATCGTGACTTCCCTGCCCGCCAACACTTTTGAGGACACCCGAACGATACCCGCCCTGTCCGCAATATCGAGATCATTGTCCTTGGCAAAGAGATCCACCGCAAATTTTTGCCGGACATCCGTGGCCGTCGTGATCACCGGCTCCGCCCCCATCCGCGCCGCGATATAGCCGGCCAGTTCGTTCGCGCCCCCCAGATGCCCCGACAGGATGGGAATGACATATCTGCCTTTCTCATCCATCACCAATACCGGAACATCCCGCGTCTTGTCCGTCAGGAAAGGGGCCACGGACCGGACCGCGATCCCGCAGGCCCCGATGAACAGCAGGGCATGTCCGTTCCGCATCTGCTGCCCGACCCACTCCTCCACGGAGGAGCGCACATAGGGGATGCCAAGCCGGCCCGCATCGTTTTCGCACGCGCTGCACTTTGTGTAAATGCTACACTTTGTATAAATATTGCATTCTGTGTAAACGCTACACTCTGTATGGCAGTGAAAATGCTCTCTGTCTGCTTTCGTCCTGTCGGCATTCTCCCCGCTTTGCGCCTTCGCGATCTTTTGCGAGAGGCGAAATCCGCTCTCCGTAAAACTGATGATACTCAACTGTATCTCTGTCCTCTTCATGATCTGTTCCGCCCTCCTGAAACCGGTGGAGAAATCGGCCGCGTACAGTCTGGATTTTTGGTAATGCTGATGGGCGATCGCGTCTCCCACCAATATCAGCGCCGTCCTGTCGATGCCCTCCCGCGCCGATACCTCATACAGACTCTCTATCGTGCAGACAAATACTTTTTCCTCCGCCCATGTGGCCTTGTAGACAAGGGCCGCCGGTGTGGTCCTCTCATATCCGCCCTCGATCAGGCGGCTGCTCAGCTCCCGGATCATGCCCGCGCTCAGATAGATCGCCATGGATGTCCCATGGGCCGCAAAGCTCTCGATGCTCTCCCTCTCGGGCACCGCGGTCCGCCCCTCCATTCGGGTGACGATCAGGGACTGCGCGACTCCCGGCAGGGTATATTCCATGTTCAGGGATGCCGCCGCCCCAAAACAGGCGCTCACCCCCGGACAGCTCTCGTAACGAATGCCCAATCCGTCCAATTCGTCCATCTGTTCCCTGACTGCCCCGTAAACGCTCGGATCCCCCGTGTGGAGACGAACGGTGGTCTTCCCTGCGGCCTCCGCGCCGGCTATGACCCGTATCACTTCCTCCAACGTCAGTTTCGCGCTGTTGTGAATTTCGCAGTCCGCCCGCGCATAGTCCAACAGCTCCGGATTGACTAAAGATCCCGCGTAAACGATCACGTCCGCCCGCTCCAACAGACGCATTCCCCTGACCGTGATCAGATCCGCTGCCCCCGGTCCTGCTCCGACGAAGTAAACCATGCCTTCACCCCCTTGCTCCCTGCCAACTCGCCGAACCCGTTGGCATATAAAATACAATCCGCCTTCATCTTCCCTCCGGCCCGAAGTTCCATATAGTGACAGACGCGCTCCGCGACCCGCTCCATGACCTGTCGTTCTCTGCCGCTCTCCCTCAAAATGGGGATTGCCTCCTCCGTGGTGGCGCAGTCCAATATTGCCCTGACCCGCCTGGGCTCCACCTGTTCTCTTATGGCAAACGCCGCCAGAAGTTCCATCCGACAGTCCGCCTCCTTAGAATGGGTGTTCATGATTCCGCCGGCCACCTTGATCAGCTTGCCTATGTGACCCGCCAAGAGCATTTTCCGAAAACCGCACTCCACCGCCATATCGATGGTGGCTCCGATGAAATTGCTGCACTTGACGCTCCCGTCCAAGTCATAGCCATAGACCCGGCGCATAAACTGCTGACCGTAATTTCCCGGTGAGACCACCACATGGTCAAAGCCCATGGCCCTTCTCTGGCGCAGTTCCACCCGGATGGTGTCAAGCAGCGCCTGACTGCTCATGGGTTCCACGATGCCGCTCGTGCCCAAGATGGAGATGCCTCCCTCAATGCCGAGTCTCGGATTAAAGGTGTGTCCGCACAGCTCCTCCCCCTTGGGCACGAAGATCTCCACCCTCAGGCCCCCCGTATAATCGGCGAGTCTGCAGACCTCTAACACTTCCCTGCGGATCATTTCCCTGGGCACATGGTTGATGGCGGCACTGCCCACCGGCTGATCCAGTCCGGGTCTTGTGATGCGTCCCACCCCGGGTCCGCCCTCAATGAGGATCTCCCCGTTCTCCGCGAGACAACTGACTTTGGCATAGATCCACGCTCCTGTCGTGATGTCCGGATCGTCCCCTCCATCCTTTTCCACCGCGCAGCTCACTTCCTTTTCTTCGCGTCGAATATCCAAAATCTCTGCCCGGTACAGGATGCCCTTGGGAGTCTCTATGGATATCTCTGTCTTGGGATGCCCCGCCAGCAGCATATAGGCTGCGGCTTTGGCTGCGGCCGCCGCGCAGCTCCCGGTCGTAAATCCATATCGCACCGTTTCCACCCTTTCCGTCCTTTCCATCCCTTCCACCCTTTCCATCTCTTACGTCCCTTCCACGCTCTTACGTCCCTTCCATGGTCACAGGCTGTACAGCACCGCATTGCAGACAGCCGCCGCGATGTTGCTCCCGCCCTTTCTCCCGACATTGATGATATAAGGGATGTCCGTCTCCAAGATCAGCTCCTTGGCCGCCTCCACATTGACAAAACCCACCGGCACCCCGATGATGAAGTCAGGTCTCCACTTTCCCTCCTGCGCCATCTCGTACAGACGGATTAGGGCGGTGGGCGCGTTGCCTATCGCAAACACCGTCTTTCTCCCGCCGGCCGCCGCTTTCTCCATGCTGACGGCTGCCCTGGTCATATTTCTCAACCGCGCCTGGCACGCCACATCCTCATCCGCCATAAAGCAGCGCGCCTCCCCGCCGAATCTCGCCAGAGACTTTTTGTTGATCCCCGCCAGCGCCATATTGGTATCCGTCACAATGTCCGCGCCTCCCCGGATCAATTCCCGTATCCTCGGCACCGCTCCCTCGGAGAAACGAAGAGTATCGGCATAGTCAAAATCCGCGCCGGTATGTATCACACGCTTGACGATCGCCTCCTCCTCTTCGGGGATGCGGATACCCCTCTGCTCCAGTTCGGCGGTGATGATCTCAAAGCTTCGTCTCTCGATCTCCTCCGGCGATAAGAGCTCGATTTTAATTTGCTCTTTTCCCATAGAAAGCTTTCCTTTCCGTCCTCTCACAAATTTTCCAACAAGATCTCATTTTCCTTTCGGTCTCTCACCGCGATCCGGTAAAACCCTTTGCCCAATCCCCTGAAATTGCTGCAATCTCTGATCAATATCCCCCTCTCCGACAAATGCTCATAGAGAGGTCTTTCACTATAGCAGAGGATGAAATTGGCGACGGCGGGAAAAGTCCTGATCCCCTTTCGCCTCAATCCCTCCTCCAAAAACAGACGCTCCTTTGCCACAAACTTTTGCGTTCTCGCCACAAAATCCGTCTGCTCCGCGCAGACACACCCCGCCGCCTGCGCAAAGCAGGAGAGATTCCACTCCGGAAGCTGTCTGCGTATCCTGCCGAGCGTCGCCCGGTCAGAGCATACCAGATATCCCAGACGGACCCCGGGGATCGCGAAGATTTTGGTAAATGCACGCAGAACGATCAAGTGACTGTATTGGTCAATATCGGCCACAAGGGAGTGAAGACCACTCCCGGAGTGCAGAGCATCCCCGGAACTGATTCCACTCCCGGAATGCCCCGCCGCGACAAACTCCGCAAAACATTCATCCAGTACCACATAAATGCCCCGCTCCCCGCAGTGCCGCAGGATTTTCCTCAGCAGGTCTTCCTCCACGACATTCCCCACGGGATTGTTGGGATTGGCGAGGAACACCATGTCCACATCCTCCGTCAGAACCTCCAAAAGTTCCTCCGTCACCCCAAAACCGTCCTCCCGTTTCATCTCGTGATAAACAATCTCTCCATCCGCCATGCCCGCCGCGTATTCGTAGCCGTAAAAGGAGGGCACGGGGATCACGATCCTGCGGGGTCTGATGCCGTGAACGATCGCAGACAGCAACTCCGATGCCCCGTTTCCGAATAGGAGATATTCTTTAGGCACGGACAGATAAGCGCTGACCGACTTGGTCAAATCATCCGCCTCCGGATCCGGGTATCCGACACACCGATCCACGGCCCCGCGCAATGCCGCCCGAACCTCCTCCGGCATCCCCAGTGGATTGACATTGATGGAAAAATCAAGCGTCACCTTATTCCTGTAAATATCTCCGCCGTGAACGGCCATCCCCTCACCTCCTTTTATCCCTACAGACACAGCGCCGCCAAGACCGCCAGACACAGGATCTCACACAGCCACGCAGTCCCGTACATCAGTCGGTTGGCCCGCCTGATATCCTCACATTCCACCCCGCGCGTCGCGTCCCCGATATAGGGTTTGGACACCGTCCTGCCAAAATATCGGGCGTCCCCCGCGAGCCGGATTCCCAGTGCCCCTGCGCACGCCGCCTCCGTCTGAGCGGAATTGGGACTTGCGTGTTTCCCGCGGTCCCTCCGGAAGATCCTCCATGCATCCCTGCCGGAAAAGTCACGTCCCCCGAGAAAGGAGACGGCGATCATCAGGCCGGCGCTGATCCGCGCCGGCAGGAAATTGACAAGGTCATCCAACTTGGCCGCCGCCCGCCCAAAATACAGATAGCGGTCATTTTTGTATCCGACCATGGAATCCATGGTATTTACTGCCTTATAGAGCCATCCGAGTATGGGCCCTCCGATCGCCAGATACAGCATCGGCGCGATCACGCCGTCGGAGGTATTCTCTGCCACCGTCTCTATGGCGGCTTTTGCGATGCCCTCCTCATCCAGATGCTCCGTATCCCTTCCCACGATCATGGAGACAGCAGCCCTCGCCTGTGGCAAGTCCCCGATCTTCAGACAGCGGTACACTTTCATACTCTCCATCCTCAGGCTCTTCACCGCCAGAATTTGATAAGTCATCACACACTCCACCGCCGCTCCCACCCATGGCCGGATCCGGTATGCCCCGATCAGCAGACAGGCCGCAACGATTGTCGTTATGGCGCACACCGCCGCCACTAACAGACCGCCCCGCCAAAGCTCTGCCCGGTTTCTCTCCTCCCCGGTCCCCTGCCTGTCGGAGCCTCTGCGCAGCCGTCTCTCCATGCCGGAGATCAGCCCTCCGATCATCCGGACCGGATGCGGCATCCAATGGGGATCCCCCAAGAGCAGATCCAACCAAAATCCCATTCCAAAAGCAATCATATGATATCTCATAGCCGGTTCACGATCCTTATCCGCATCTCTTGGTCACACGGCCCTTCCATCCTACACAGATATCCTCCGCCGCATGGCGCCTGATGTTCGTAATAATCCTCCCCCGAGAGGGAGGCAAGCAATGCCATGATCGTGCCTCCATGCACGATGGCGCCGGCACGGATCGGCTCATTGCCCGAGCCCTCCGCCATGCGCATCAGCTCCCCATACATTCCGGCCATGCCGGCGCGACAGCGCAGGATAAAATGCGCTCTGCTCTCCCCGCCCGGAATATCCGCCGTTCCCCCACTGTCAAGCCACGCCCGATAGCAAAGGTCCTCTTTTAACTCGTCATAGGTCTTATTTTCAAACCGTCCGAAATCCGTCTCCGTCCACTCCGGAATGACGATGGGGCGCAGTTCGGGGTAGAGGATTTTAGCGGTCTCCACACATCTTCGCATGGGGCTTGTAAACAGATATTGAATTTGGGGATACCTCATACGGTTCCTGTCGGCCGATAATGCCGCCGCCCCGCTCTCCGAGAGGCTCTCGTCCTTAGCGCCAAGGTATCTTCCCTCCCGGTTGGACGGTGTCTCGCCATGTCTGATCCATGCCACCGTAATCTGCCTTGCATTCATTTGATCCTCTGCGCGATTCCGCATATGACGCGCTCCACCTCCTCTGCCCGCCCTGCAAGCTGTACCAGAATCCGCCCCGTGCGCTCCCTGTAGGCGCGCTCTACGGGGTCTGTGGGCACGATTCCGTTTCCGATCTCATCACTGATGATGATACAGTCCTTACATTCATCCAAAAAACGCAGGATCTCCTCCTCCGGGCAGCCGCCGCACGCGATACGGGCTTTCACCCAATCCTGAAATTTGTAGAGAACGACCGTGCCCTTATTCCGGTCCGACCGTTCCGCCCGATCCGGCAGCGCACCGGACCACACCCGCTCCTTCGACACGGCATATTTTTGCAGAACATACTCCAATTTGCCCTGAGCAATCCCGCCTATCACCAATTTCATCCCTGATCCTAACCTCCCATACCGATACTCACACAGGCCGTAACCGCCAACATGCAGCCCTCACACAACAACACAAAATACCCTGCTGTATCGCCGGTGATCCCTCCAAATTCTCTCCTGCCGCGCCGGAAATAATAGATCCACGTCAATCCGGCCGCCGCTCCCGCGATCAGGCCTACCGTCTGCGACCACAGATACATCCGAAAGATACAGGCTGCGCTCTGGATATATAAGGCGACTTTCACAACATTCCCTGAAGACCGGTCCGCAGCGCGGTAAAGCATCCCTTCCTTTCTCGCGGGCGGAAAAGAAACGGCGCTGATCCCGCACAGGCAGCGCGACAAAAAGAAAGACGCACAGGCGGTCTTAAGCAATGCCTGACCCCGTATCTCCGAAAATGCCCCCGCGTACACCAGTCCGTATGCGGCGAGCATGATGACTGCGAAAGCTCCGATGTGGGAGTCCTTTAGGATCTCCAGTTTTTTCTCCCTTGCGCCATAGGAATGTATGGCGTCCATGGTGTCCATGAAACCGTCCGCATGAAACCCGCCCGTGATAAAGAGCGGAATCGCCATATCAAGCGCCACACGGGCCAAGATGCCGATGGAATATCTGTCACACAGACAGTTCCACCCAAAGATCAGGCCGCCGATCAGGGCCCCGATCCACGGGAAGAAACAAAACGCGTATTTTCCGTCCGTCTCCCGCCACTCAAACCCCGGGACCGGAATCTTGGAATACATGGACACTGCCGCCAAAAAGGATCTGATCACCTGCATATCGTCCGCTCCTGCCACTCTGTCACGAGTGTTTTCTATTTTACCCTGACGGGAATGCCCGCCACCACTTCCACTACCCGGTCGGCCAATGCCGCCAGACCTGTATTGATCCTTCCCATCGCCCGGATATACTCCATGGTGGACGGATCATACACCGTCCCGTCCTCAAACACATTGTTGCTCACCACCACCAAATGCGTGCTCATATTTCGCAGACATCCGATGTCCCGCAGGACGCGTTCCTCCACCCGGCTGCGCGCCCTCATCTCTCCCTCCGCAAACATCTCGTTTGCCGTCAGATTGGAGACGCACTCCAATAAGATCACTTTCTCCCCCGCCGTCATCCGATGCAGGGCATCCGAAATATCCGTGGCCTGTTCCACCGTGAGGAAACCTTTTCCCTCCCGCATTTGTTGATGTCTGTCTGCCTTCCTCTGCCCTTCCTCATCCCAAATCCGCATGGTGGCCAGATAATATTTGGGAATGCCGCCCGAGTCGTCTGCTCCAAGCTCACAGGCGATCCGTTCCGCATAGGAGGACTTGCCGCTGCCGCTCCCTCCGACGATCAGTATCATCATATCTTTTCATACCTCTCATATGGTTCCACCCGGATATCCGAAAATAATGTCCTGTCGCGGTATACGCTCCATGCCATGTCGATCAGGGAGAGCATCATGACCGCTCCCGTGCCCTCGCCCAATGCCATCCCGCCGTCTATCACAGGCTCCAGACCCAGCGCACGGGTCAGTCTCTCCACCGCCGGCTCCCTGCCCTTGTGGGACGGGATCAGGAAACGCGCCGTGCCTGGCGCAATCCGCTCAGCCGCAAGCGCCGCCGTCATGCTGATCACGCCGTCCAACACCACCGGAATATGGCTGAGCGCCCCGCCGATACACAGGCCCGCAAGACCCGCAATGTCCAATCCGCCCACCGTCTCGAGCGCCGTGAGGGGATCCGCCTCATAGAGCCGATATTTTTCAACCGCCTCCGCAATGATCCGCTGCTTGTTCCGGAATTTCTCATCGTTTAGTCCGGCGCCCCTGCCGGTCACCGCCTCCGTCTCACATTTTAACAATGCCGCCGCCACCGCGCTGCTCGTGGTGGTATTGCCGATCCCCATCTCGCCGGCGGCCAGAATGCCATATCCCTTCTCTTTGCAGTCCGCGGCGATCTCCATGCCGGTCAGGATCGCCTCGAGAGCCTCCTCCCTTGTCATGGCCGGCTCCCTGCGAAAATTCCCGGTGCCCCGCCTGATCTTCCTGTTCCATACGCCCTTGATCGGCTCCGGGTGATACATCCCGATATCCACGGGAATCGTATCCGCCCCGATGACCGCCGCCATTTTGCCCACGGAGGAATTTCCCCTCGCCATCTGCCGCGCCACGGCCGTGGTGACTTCCATACCGGACTGACTGACGCCCTCCTCCACGATGCCGTTGTCCGCGCACATGATGATGACGGCTTTTTTACGGATGTCAGGCTCCTCCGTCCCCAATATGGCGCCGATCCGCGCGAGGATCTCCTCAAACCGCCCCAATCCGTCCAGAGGCTTGGCAGTCGCGTCCCAATTTGCCAATATCTTCGCGTATATTTCCCGGTCCGGCTCCTCCACCGTCCGAAATATCTCCTCCAAGCGGTCAGTCGATATGTGCCTCCCTGAGTATTCCATAGATATCCTCCATGTTCAGATGATCCGATAAAGTATCCGCCAGCCTGTCATACTGTTGTTCCTTGAACTGCATATAATCCATACAGGATCCGGTGTCCACCGGGATTCCCTTGCGGCGCGCGAGCGCCTCCACCAAAGCGGTGGCCACCCCGGCCCGGTCAAATATCCCATGAATATAAGTCCCGCACACATTGGGATTGTCCCCGGTCACACACACTACCCCGGGGTCTGTAACATTTCTCCCCATATGCAGCTCATATCCCTCGAACTCCATCCCTGAGAGCGCGGAAAAGAATCCCTCCATCCGGTTCACCCTGCCCCGAGTCCTGCGACATACTTTCTCATCTCCCAGAACGGTCGTCACGGACAGCAGCCCCATTCCTCTCACGGTACCGCCCGCCTCCACGCCTCCGGGATCCGAGATCCGCTCTCCCAACATCTGATAGCCCCCGCAGATACCGCAGACCGGTATCCGGTCCGCCAACGCCCGCACTGCGGCCTCAAGACCGTTCTCACGCATCCACCGCAGATCGTCCATGGTATTCTTGCTGCCGGGCAGAAAGACCATGTCCGGACTTCTCAATTCCTCCGCCGAGGACACATAGCGCACGGACACATCCGGTATCTGTTCAAACACGTTAAAATCCGTAAAATTCGATATTCTCGGATATCGGACGACCGCCAGATCGATCTTGGCCGCCGTGCCGGGCCTGTCCTCCGCTCTTTGCCCAAAGCGTTCCGTCAGACTGTCCTCGTCCTCCAACTTAAGCTCCATATAGGGGACCACCCCCATGACGGGGATACCGCCCTTTTGCTCCAAAATTTCAATGCCGGAATCCAAGAGGGACCGGTCGCCTCTGAATTTGTTGATGATGAGCCCCTTGACCCTGCTTCTCTCATCCTCCTCAAGCAGCATCAATGTGCCCAAGAGTTGCGCGAACACACCGCCTCTGTCAATATCGCCCACCAACAGCACCGGAGCGTCCACCATCCCGGCCAGCCCCATATTGACAATGTCATTCTCCCGCAGATTGATCTCCGCAGGGCTCCCCGCGCCCTCGATCACGATGATGTCCGCCATCTCCTCCAATTGCCTGAACGCCCTCTTAATGTCCGGGATCAGTCTGCGCTTATAGGCAAAATACTCCCTCGCCCCCATATTGCCCAGAATCCGTCCGTTCACGATCACCTGTGAGCCGATGTGATCGGTGGGCTTTAATAAGATCGGATTCATGCAGACCAACGGCGGGATCCCCGCAGCCTCCGCCTGCATGACCTGCGCTCTCCCCATCTCCAGACCTTCCCCGGTCACAAAGGAATTGAGCGCCATATTCTGCGATTTAAAGGGGGCCACCCTGTATCCGTCACGTCTCATGATCCGACACAGCCCGGCCACCAACAGACTTTTTCCCGCTCCGGACATGCTGCCCTGAACCATGATCACCTTGGCCATGTATCTCTCCTCACTGCTCCATCCCCCGGATGTATGTCAGAAACTTCGGATTGTCCGCGAAGTTTCTCTCATCGATCCCAAACAGTTTCTCTATAAAATCCGATCTGAAAATCTCCTCCGGCGCGCCGAATCTCTCCACATACTCCCCCTTCAGGCAGAGTATTTTGTCGGACACGATCCGCGCCAGTTCCAATTCGTGCAGAGACATGATCACGGTCAGTCCCCTTCTGTCCCGCATCTCCTGCAGCAGGGACAGAAATTCCAATTTGTATCGGATGTCCAGCCAGGACGTGGGCTCGTCCAACACCACGATGTCCGGCTCCTGACAGATGGCCCGGGCCAACATCACCCGCTGTCTCTGGCCGTCACTGACCCTGTCAAAATCCCTGTCTCCGATATCCGACATGTGAGTGAGCTCCATCACCTCATCCACGATCCGCTCATCCTCCCCGGACAGGATGCCAAGCCGCCCGGTATACGGGTATCTTCCGGTCGCCACCACATCCCGACAGCTCTTAAGCTCCGCCCTCACCTTGTCCGTGAACACCACCGACATCCTCTTTGCCAGATCTTTCATGCGCATTCCGGACAACAGCTCATCCCCCAGATACACCGTCCCGCCCAAAAGCCTAAGTTGTCCGGCGATACTTTTTAAGACCGTGGATTTGCCCGCGCCGTTGGGACCGATCAAACTTAATATCTCACCCTTTTCCAATGAGATCTCCATGTCCCGGATCAACGGTCTGCCATCGTATCCTACACACATCTTTTGCGTGCGAAAATAATAATCTGCCATCGTCTTCCCTTCGTATTGCTTTCCCTTCGTATCGTCGCCGCGCCTGATGCCATCCGTGCCCGACGATAACTCTACTCTCTCCGACCATTCCTGCGCCCCTTCAGGATCCACAGCACCACCGGCGCGCCAAAGATCGCCGTCACCGTGCTGATTCCCGGCTCCGTGGGCGCGAACAGCGTCTTGGCGATCAGATCACAGAACAGACAAAATACGCTGCCCCCCACAAAACAGGCGGGTATCATCCATCCGGGCTCTGTGGTGCGCAAAAGTTTCCTGACCAGCCATGGCGCCGCGATCCCCACAAAGGAGATCGGCCCGGCAAATGCCACGATACAGGCGGACAGAATCCCCGAGAACACCACGATGCAACCGCGCAAGATCTGCAGATTCACCCCTACATTCCGCGCGTAGGCATCCCCCAACTGATAGGCGCTAAGGGGTTTGGACATCCAAAAGACCGCCGCGAATGTCACGGCGACCACCACGGCCATGACCTGCACATTCTCCCATGTCATTCCCGAGAAACTCCCCTGCGACCAATTGTGAAGATTGACAATATCCGCGTCATCGGCCAGGATCACCACCAGTTCCGTGGCCGCCGAACAGATGTAACCGATCATCACGCCGCTGACCACCAACAGGGACATACTCTGAATCCTTCGGGACATCAAAAGCACAAATCCCATGGACAGCATGGCCCCCACAAACGCAGCCGAAATCAGAGCCGCCGAGGTCAGCCTGACCCCTCTGCCCAGGAAAAATACCATCACCAACGCCACCACCATCTTGGCGCCGGAGGAGATTCCCAACACGAAGGGACCGGCGATGGGATTGTTAAAAAAAGTCTGCAACAGATACCCCGAGAGGGCGAGCGCGCCGCCCAAGATCAATACCGCCGTCGCCCTCGGCAGTCGGATGTCCCACACGATCCGCCTGACCGTCTCATCGCACTCCCGCCCCCAAAGCGCCCCCGCGAGATCAGCCGACGCGATCTGTACGCTCCCCAGCCGGATATTCAGAATATAGAAAAACAGCGCGCCGACGCCGAGCAGTCCCAACGCCGCGATATACCTGCCGTTCCCGTGTCGCCTCATATGGCCATGTCCTTTCCGTCATGTATTTGCTCGTATGTTTCATGGGAAACCCCTTGAACCATATGATCTATATCATTTTACGGGATAGAGGTAATGCATCTCTTCCATCTCCCCCCGCAGCATCTCATGTATGTCTTCCATCAGCAGACCAATAGAGAGAGACTGTTGATACATGTCATTGGTGGTACACCACACATTTCCCTCCTGCACGGCCTTGAAATCCGCGAGCAGCCCGCATTTATCGATCAACTCCTCCATGTCGGACACGCCTCCGTCGATGGAGCTGTTATAGATCAGAAAATCCGCGTCCTTAGCGCCGGCGTAAAAATCTTCCACCTGCATGTTGAGGGTGGAGCGATTGGTCTCCGGATCCCCCAGATCCTCAAAAATATATTTTCCTCCCGCCAGCCCGATCATCTTGGGGACATAGTCGGAGGACTGCCGCACCTGCACCATGCCGTTGGAGGTGATAAAGAAGAAAGCCACCGTCTTATCCGTTTGGTCGGACGCGCTCACTTTCTCGAGGATCGCCGTCTGCTCCGCAAAGATCGTCTCCGCCTCCTCTTCTTTTCCGAGCAATGCCCCGTAAAACTTCACCCACTCCACCCGTCCAAGGGGATGGGATTCATAACTGGAATACTCTATCATCACGGGGATGCCGAAATTCTCCAAATTTTCCACCACCTCGGGAGAATGGGATATCATCATGTTTTCTATGGCCAGCGCGCAACCGTTTGAGACGAGCAGTTCATAATCCGGCTTGCTGTACTTGCCGGCATAGAGAATGTCCCCTCTCTGCATGGCCTGTCTTGCGGGCTCAATATACCACCCGTCCTCCTTTTGACCTGAAAACGCAATGGTCTCCAACCCGTCCATCGCGCAGAACATATCCATTGCGGCGGATGCCACCAGATAAATGTCCTGCACGGGGCGCTTGAGTGCCACGATCTCCGGATCCAAGTCCTGCGGTATCTCCCCGTCCTCCGGCACGATCAAAAATTGCGCGCCGTCCATGGTCGTGGTCAGCATCGTATAGCCGCCCGCATAATAGTCCACCGCAAAATTTTCCGCATATCGCAGCTCCATGCTGCCCTCGTATACAAGAACCCCGGGCGCCGTCTCTCCGCCTTCCGTATCTCCGGCCGCCGTCATTTCAGCCGTTGCTCCCGGTGTCGGCGTTTCGATTACCGCCGCCCCCTCGGAATCGGAAGAAGGACCACCGCAGCCCGAAAGCCACAGCAGCCCTGCCAAAAGTATGATCGCCGCTTTTCTTCTCCCCATGTCGTACACCTATTTGGATGCCATGGTGTCGAAGAGAAACGTGATAGTGTACTCCACCTCATGAGGTTTACTCATCGCCACGGTATCGCCGATGACCGTTATGGCCTCGTCAAACTTTGCAACGGGAACCTCAAAGGCGGAATCTCCCTCCGTGTTGACGGGCAGGTATTTCTCGCCCTCCACGATCATATAGTCATAATTGGGACTGTTCCACTGAAGCAGAGCCGTCACCGCCCCGTCCGCCACAGTCAATGTGACGGGAGATGAAATCTCCGCTTTTCCGCTGCCTCCCTCAAACACAATATCCATGGTATAGCTGCCGTCCGCCAATGAATCTGCGCTCTCGCCGTCCACATCAAGCAAAACGGGATCGGACACGCTGACCTTGTGGTCATACCAGGTCCCCTTTGTCCCGATCAAAGCCAGATCAAATTCCTCCCCCAGTACGGGGACGGGCACGTCAAATCCATATACTTCCTCCGTCATGCCGTCGCTGTATGTAACCGAATCCTCCGTCGGCTGCAGTAATTCAGCCCCCTCTTTGGCGGCATCCGCAGCCGTCCCCGGGTAGAGATTCAGGATCTTCTTGGAGCCGAGGGAAATGTGGATCGTCATTTTCCCGTCTGCCACCGTCAGCGTACCCTTGCCGTCAAGGGCCTCATTTACCCGAAACATGCTGCTGTCCGTGGTAAATTCCGCCGTATAGACCCCGTCCGCGAGGGCGGCCGCCTGTCCGTCGCCCTTCGCAGCCACGCTCGGGGCTGCCTTCTGCACCGCGTTGGCCGTATGCTCCACATAGAGTTTCTGAATGGCCTCAATGGAACCGAGACCAATGATCTGCGTATCCACACTCTCAAATTTGCCGGAGTCATTGAACATGCTGAGCCAGGAATCCTCATCCTCCCCCGCCATGTCATTGTTGGCGTGGTCTCCCGCCACCACCATGAGCGGACGGAGGATCACCTTCCCGTAACCTGCCGCGGCCACCGCCTCTATCACTGCCTCACAGGAGGTCTCCTCGGGCTCTCCCTCCACGGTGCCGATGAACACATTTTCATAACCGAGCGCCGCCATCTGAGACTGCATTTGAGAGTAAGATACCTTCGCCGTGTGAGAAGTGCCATGTCCCATGAACACAAATGCCACACCGTCCGCTCCGGCCGCGTCCGGACTGTCATACCCGGCAGTCTTAACCGCCGCCTCCGTGAGCGCCTTCGCCACGATTTCCTTGTCGGCATTGATCGCGCCGGCATCCGCGCCCACTTCGCCCAGAAGGGGCTCCGCCACCTGCACGGTCTCAAACCGGTCCTGATATCCCTCCACTGCCTCCATCAATTCATCATACTCCGCGCCGTGCATCAGATGGGTGGGCTGTATCACCAGATTTTTCACCCCGTTGGCCACCGCGCGCTCCAGAGCCTGATCCACATTGTCAATAAACTCGCCGTCGCGGGCCTGCACATGATTGATGATGATCTGTGCCGTAAAGGCTCTCCGCACGGACCAGTCAGGATTGGCCTCCTGTATGGCATCCTCAATCCCCTTGATGTCCTCCGCGCGGCTGTCGTTGAAGGAAGTGCCGAAACTGACCACCAAAATCTCGTTTTCCCCGATCTCATCCCCGTTCCGCGGGTCATCCTTCGAGGCATCCCCGGTATCCCGTCCGAAATAATCAGGGTCGGCATTTTCGCCCTCCACCAATTCTCTCTGCGCCGGGGTCAGAGCGTCCCACGCGGCCTTGGCCTGCGCGCATTGCGCATCGGTATCCGCAGTTCTCTCCTGCACATAAATGGCATCGATCAATGCCGCAACCTCATCGGCCGCCGCCTGATCCTCCGCCGGGTCAGCTCCCTTGGAGCAGCCCGAAAGCACCAGGGAGCAGAGCATGGCTATTGCCAATGCCGCCACGGATAATCTCTTTCCCATCTTCTTTTGCGTTTTACCCTGTCTTTTCTCTCGCATTTTTCTCCTCTTTTCCGCCTGTCTATCAACAGGAATATGGCATTAAAAAAATCCCTGATCGTAACAGAAACGCTGCTGCGATAAAGGATTTCATACACAATAAACCTGCGGACGCATTTATGCACAAAGACAAAATGCCCCTTCAGGGTCAGACGTACAACCGATTACTCGCGGCCTGAAACAAACGTTTCCGTACAACATGCAGGCAGGTCTCCCGGCTCATAGATCATCACATCGGCCATCTTCCCGGTTTCCCAGTGATATATCGGCTTCTACTCCCTAATTACGGTGACGAGTTCGTACAGGATTTGCACCTGTTTCCCTTTTCACCGGAACCAATGCCTGTTGACACGCATTGTTCCGACACCTGTATGTTCCCTATTCAATTATATTCGATCGGGTAGAGCATATCATATATTTGGGCGGCTGTCAATATGCGTCGGTTCCGGCAGCCCCCCCGGCGGAACCGGCGTCCCCCTGTCGAAAACATCAGATCAACCCGAATATCCGGCTGTACCCGTAGGGCAACAGCATATCCGCCCGCCGCGCGATCCGCCTTCGGACAGAGTCCTCGTCCTTCATCCTGTTAGAACAGCGCAGATTGCCGCATCCCACACAGATCCCCTCACACTGCACACTCTCATCCCGCGTCAGCTCCGCAAGGAACGCCACACTCTTCTTGGGCGACATACAAAAGGCCTCATTACAGGTGATCTGCGGCGTGATCTCACTGAGCAGCCCGGGCAACATTCCGATCGGGAACATCTCCTCACTGCCCGGGAAATGATATCTCGCCACATGTTTGTCCGTATGCTCTTCAATATATCGGTTGTATGCCCTGTAACCGTCCAAGAGCATTTCACTCGCAAGCGCCTCGATCATATAGCTCTCTGACAGAAGGCCCCCGGCGCTGTATTCGTCCTGCAGCCGATCCGGTCCGGCTCCCAGAGACATGACCACACATTCATATGCCGTCCCCGGGGCATCCGCTTGACACAGAATCGGAAAATCCTGCGCCGAACTTTCTCTTCTCTCCCAAAAAGCGCCCTCCCGCGTCACCGCCGACAGCTCCCGCGCTACCGCCCGCAACTCCGGTATCCGGCTCTCTTCATAATGGTATTTTGCGCACACCCTCTCCACAAACGCCGGATGTGATAATTCCTCCAACACTTCCTCAAAAAAGGCGGTCATTTTACTTTCTCCCACATATGCACTCAAAGAATCATTCTTTGACCCTCCTGAATCTCTGCGCTCAATTTATTCACCATTTCACTAATACGCATCACATAACTGTCAATTATCGCACCGCCATATATCACTATTCAAAAACTTCCGCGCCTAAAACCGCCGCAATTTCCTTTAATTTAGCCAATACTTTTTCTGAGTGATTATCACAACCGATATGTCCTTTTTGGTATATGATCTCACAATCGTCAAAAAGTACTCTTCCCTCGATTTTTATCTTTAATTTCTGTTTTGTAATAGGATTGATTCCCTCACTAAATTCTTCTAAAACCAAATCTTTATCCGTTTTAACATAATTCAACCATTCCTGCAATGTTATATCTTTTTCACGTTCCATGTATACATCCATTCTTACTTATCTCCTTTTCACATACCCCGGTTCCAAACCGGAAACCAACATATGCACTACCATTCCCGGCCCAAAAAATTCTTGATTTTTAACCTTTTCTATCATATCATAAGGATACTCTTTAAACAAGTGTGATATAATAATCGGCGAATGTCGGGCGCAAAAAGCAGTTTTGTAATACAATGCCAAACATGCGTTACCGGGGAAAGGAGGCAATTCGGACATGGAAAATGACCACATTTACATCGCGATCGATCTGAAGTCCTTCTATGCCTCCGTGGAGTGTGTGGAACGGCAGCTCGACCCTATGGACACCCATCTCGTGGTGGCGGACGCCTCCAGGACGGAAAAGACCATCTGCCTTGCGGTCTCCCCGTCCCTAAAGGCGTTCGGCATACCGGGACGGGCCCGGCTGTTTGAGGTAGTGCAGAAGGTCCGGGAAGTCAATGCCCTGCGAAAAAGCCAAGCCCCGCACGGCCGGTTTACGGGGGAATCTCATTCCGCGGACGAGCTGCGGGAACATCCCGAACTGGAGCTATCCTATATCATTGCCACGCCCCGCATGGCACACTACCTGGAATACAGTGCCAAAATTTACGAGATCTACCTCAAATATATCGCCCCGGAGGATATGCATGTGTATTCCATCGACGAGGTATTCATGGATGTCACCGCATATCTGAAAACCTACTCCCTCTCCGCAAGAGAACTGGCCGCCCGGATCATCCGGGATGTGCTGACGCAGACGGGTATCACTGCCACCGCAGGCATAGGGACCAATCTGTATCTGTGCAAGATCGCCATGGACATTGTGGCCAAACATGTGGAGCCCGACCAAAGCGGTGTGCGGATCGCGGAACTGGATGAGATGAGCTATAGAGAACTCTTGTGGGAACACACGCCCATCACCGATTTCTGGAGAGTAGGCCACGGATATGCCAAGAAATTGGCCGAGCACGGCATGTTTACCATGGGCGATATTGCGAGATGCTCCGTGGGAGATGCCGAAAGCTATTACAATGAGGACCTTCTCTATAAACTCTTTGGCGTCAACGCGGAACTTTTGATCGATCACGCATGGGGTTGGGAACCCGTGACCATCGATCTCATTAGGCAATATAAGCCCGAGGCCAACAGCGTGAGTTCCGGGCAGGTGCTGCAATGCCCCTATGACCATGCCAAAGCCGGGATCGTGGTGAAAGAAATGACGGACGCGCTCGTGTTGGATCTGGTGGAAAAGCATTTGGTCACGGACCAACTGACCCTCACCATCGGATACGACATCGAAAATCTGACCGATCCCACAATCCGCAGACAATACAAAGGGGAAGTGACCACAGACCGCTACGGGCGGCAAGTCCCCAAGCACGCTCATGGCACGGTCAATCTGGACAGACCTTCCTCCTCCACAAGACAGATCATGGACGCGGTATTGGAGCTCTATGAGCGCATTGCGGATCCCGGGCTGTCGGTGCGGCGGATCACCATAGCCGCCACCCGCCTGACTGACGAAGATGCCCTGCATACGGAGGAATCAAACGCCTATGTGCAGATGGATCTGTTTACGGATTATGATGCATTGGACCGGCAAAACCGCGAGGAGGAGACAAGACTTAAAAAGGAGCGCGCGCTGCAGGAGGCAGTCCTGTCCGTGAAGAAAAAATACGGGAAAAACGCCATCCTCAGGGGCATGAATCTGGAGGATGGCGCCACCGGCACCGAGCGCAACAATCAGATCGGAGGACACAAGGCCTAATGGGAAAATACGACGATATCATCAAACTGCCCCACCACGAATCCGCAAAGCATCCCAAGATGCCGGCAGCGGACCGGGCCGCCCAATTTCTGCCCTTTGCCGCGTTGACCGGCCACGAGGATGCCATCAGGGAAACCGCGCGCCGGGTGGAGCGGCAATTTTCGGAGGATTAGAGACGCGCCGCACCCGTCCCGTACCGCATCACGCTTTCACGAGCCCTCTCCGGGTCAACAGCAGGGCCGCAATGCCGGTCACCGCGTACACGATCACCACCATCCCGATATAGGGGATCACCACATCGCCCACCGCATAGCTCACATAGGATCCCAACATATTCTCAAGGTTAAATACCCGGACCGGGAAAAGATAATTGATATGGTTCCACAAGCCGCTTGTCCTGCTCATGGGGAAAAATGCCGGCGCTAAGATGAGCGCGGCTCCGACGACCAGAGTCGCGAGGGAAGAGCGCAGCCTTGCGGAGCAGCACAACAGCACCGCCGTGACCGTAACGCCGATCAAAAGATTGACGGCGAAGGCTCCCAGACAGGTCTGCCCTATGGTGAGATTGTACGGTATCACGGAATTCCACAGCTGCACCGGCAGGTCGGCCCCCGGCAGTCCCACGACAATAGCGGTCGCTCCCACCGTCAACAATGCGGCGACGGACAGATACCCCACCGTAAAGAGCAGGGAAACCGCGATCTTACAGCGGATCAGCCCATCCTTTCCATATTTTGTCGTGAGTAACAGGGGCGCTGCCCCGGACTCATACTCATGAGCAAAGACGGAACTCGCGCATATCACGATCACCAACTGCAGATACAGCCCCGCAAAAGTCATCCCCAACAGACCGTCCATCACTTTCCTGCTGCCCCATCTGAACGGAATATCTGTATTTTCCGCCTTTTGAATCCAATACGCTTTCTCCGCCTCCGTGTAGTTTCCATAAGAAAAATCACAGTTTAAATAAGATTTTATCTTCTCCATGCGATGCTCATAGAACCTCGCGCCGTCCGTCAGATCGACTTCTTCCAACGCGCCGATGTCCGTATTTTTCTCCCGCATATCCGTATAATTTCGGGACACAAAATAAAAAATATCCCCCAAGGGCCTGATGATTTCAATATAGGCCTCATTGCTCTCCAGATCCTGATGATACTGTTGTATTTCTCCGATCAGCTCCGTCATATACGCCTCCGTGATCACATCCGTCTGCCGCGCGGCTCTCTCCCGGTCCATGCGGATCGCCTCAGGCCCTTCTATGTAACTGCCTGTCTCCACGTCATAAAAGCTCTCCTGTGACAGAAAGGAATACCAACATATACCGATCAAAACATAGCCCAACACCATGGCGACCACATTCAGTCTGCGCTCAAATATCTTTTTCCATTCATACCGCATCATCTTCCCCGTCCTCCCCAAAATAAAACAGATAAAGACTTTCCAGATTAAACTCCCCCGCGTCAACGGCACCCGCCACTTCCAGATAGTGTTCCCTCAAACCGTCCAAGGTTCCCTGCGCGATAAACTGCCCCTTCCTCATCAGAAAGATCCAATCCGCAATCTCCTCCACATCCGACACAATGTGGGTGGAGAGAATGACGATCCGCTCCCTGCCCAACTCCCCGATCATATTGCGAAAGCGCACCCGTTCCTTCGGGTCCAGACCCGCGGTAGGCTCATCCAACACAAGGATCTTCGGATCGTTTAAGAGCGCCTGCGCAATGCCAAGCCGCTGCCGCATACCTCCGGAAAAGGTCTTGATCCGGTGCCGCGTCTCATTCTCCAAGCCCACCTTCCGCAACAGAAATCGGCTCCGCTCTTTGGCATACGCGCGGCGCAATCCCTTTAATGACGCGATATATAACATAAATTCCATGGCGGTAAAATTGGGATAATAGCCGAAATCCTGCGGCAGATATCCCAAAAGATCGCGGTATCTGCCGCCCATCTCCGCAGTCTCCTCGCCATCGAGCCTGATCTCCCCGCTGTCGATCTTGGCAATGCCGCAGATCATGCGCATCAGCGTGGTCTTACCCGCCCCGTTCGCGCCGAGAAGTCCATAGACGCCTTCCCGCAGCGTCGCGCTCAGACGGTCCACCGCGATCTTATTCCTATACTGTTTGGTCACACGATCTAGTGTCAGTTCCATTTTCCTATTCCTTTCCTGTTCATTTCCGCTACACGATCTGTTCATACTCTTTCAGCTTTTGATTCAGGCATATAAACTGTCGGATATCAAACGCGATCCCGATCACGCATGCCATACACCAACCCTTAAAATAAACGGGCTGACAGCGCTCAAAATACCTCGCGTTTCCGACGATCAGCAGAACCGTCATGAGCAGCCAGACTCCCACCGCCGCATTTCGCAGACGGTCTCCCTGAAAGTATTGCATCAATTTCAGTATAACCCCGGTCATAAGGATCATGGGTGTGAGACCATAGACGAGGACCCGCCCCGTATCCGAATCCGGCAGGGATTGCCGGCAGAGAACACATATCGAAAGTATCAGAAGATGCGCCACGCATAACACTGCCATGCGGATCATCACGGCGGTTCGCAGGGAATACTTTGTCGCGTACTCGATCTCCAACATACTTCTCTGATACACCTTCGCAATCTCCTCCACCGTCAGCAGTACGAGAAGGGGCGGGAGAATCGAGATCATCGTCAGGATCTCCTTTTCACTGCCCCCTCCGATGAACGCCGCTCCGTCCCCCATCATATACCGGAACAAAATGATCCATGCCACCTGCCACAACAGGCAGTATCTTTCCATCCAACCGATCTGCTCCAACACAAAGGTCCACAGACTGCCTTTGGTCCGTGAAATGTCTCCTGCAGCCGACTCATTCCCCTGCAGGAGACTCCGTATTGCGGATTCCCTGTCCGGCGGTGTGATCTTCTTACATGTCGCCGCGTATTTTCTGAGTTCTCTCTTAATCTTTTTGGTCTCCATAAATGCCTCCTTCCATTGCGGACAACATCTCCAATCCCTTTTTGACCCTGTATTTGGCGAGCGAGGGACTCACCTTCAAAACATCTGCGATATCACTGTAGCGCAGGTCCTGAAAGTAGCGCAGCACGATCGCCTCCCGAAACTCCTCCGGCAGCTCCATGACCATCTGCCTGATGACTACGGTTTCCTCCACACACTCCCCGCTTGCCTGCTCAGGATCCTTCTCCAAGAGGAGCGGTTTCTTTTTCCTGTACCAGTCGCAACATTTATTGGCGGCAATCCTATAGAGACAGTTCTTCACCCTGTCCCCATGGCGATATTCCTCATAGTGCCCGATGAAACTCACAAAAGTATCCTGACACAGATCTTCCGCCACGTCGCGACTCGCCACATGATGGTAGCAATAGCGAAATATCTCGTCATAATACTTTCGTATGATCTTCTCAAGCACAGGATCACCCCCTCTGTCTTAATATAACGGATGACGGAAGAAAAAAGTCAAAGGGGCTCTCTCTCACAATTCCACCACCATGTCCGCGTGGGCCAACGTAGACTCACGATGGGCGATCACAATGGTAGTCCGTCCCATCATCAGTCTGTCCAAAGCCTCGTTTACCAGCCTTTCCGATTGATGATCCAACGCGGAAGTAGCCTCGTCCAGGATAAGGATGGGAGCGTTCTTCAAAATGGCTCTGGCGATGGCAATTCTCTGCCGCTGACCGCCGGACAGCAGATTTCCCCGCTCGCCGCAGCGCGTCTCATAACCGTTTTCCAATTGCGTGATAAACTCATGCGCATTCGCCAGTTTCGCCGCCCTGATAATATCCTCCCTGTCTGCATCGGGCTGCCCATAGCGAATGTTTTCCGCAATGCTCACATCATAGAGATAAGGTTCCTGGGGCACATAGCCGATCATCTGCCGCGCTTCATTCAGAGAATAATCCTCATACGCTTTCCCCCTGATAAAAATTTTACCTGCATTAACGGGGTATAACCCCAATATAAGCTTGGCGAGCGTACTCTTGCCCCTGCCGGACTCCGCCTTGAGCGCCACACATTTTCCTCTTGGAATATCGAGATTAAATTGCTCCAAGACATTCTGCATACCGTCATACGAAAAAGTCACATCCCGAATACTGATCTCCGCCTCACCCTGAAAACGTATTTGCGAATGACTCTCATACTTTTCGGGTTCCTCCGCAAGATCCAAAAATTCAAGCACCCTCTTGGCATTGGCCAAATAACTTGCCATGGACGGAATATAGAGTCCCACCTGCAACAGATTCCAACTCATGGAACCATATAACAGATACACTGCCGCAAGATTTTGCACAGTAGTGATCCCCCGGCTCACAAAAATAATTCCCAACGCGATAAACACCAGAGAACCCAGAAGTTCAAAAAGCTGATTTAACCCATCCAATTTGGCGGACATGAGATTCATCCTGTTTTGTTCTTTGCGGTACTTCTCATTTTCTGTCACATATTGGTCCACCATTTGGGTCTTTAAGGAAAAAATCCTGATTTGCTCCATACCGCCCAAAATGTTGGAAATCCGCTCGGTGACAGACACATTTGTGGCGGACATTTCCCGGCTGAGGCGCTGCATGGGTTTAATGAACAGCCCGTTTATCACAAACAGCGTCATGCCGGCGCCAAAGAGACAGATCGTTACCTGCCAACTCAGCATGAGCATGGCGATCAGGTAAAAGCTCATCATCAAAAAGGGCATCAAAACTCGTCGGAAACGCGAACCATAAATGCCGCTTGCCCTTTCACAGTCATAGATCACCTTGGACATGAACTCGCTGCTGCCATTCTGTTCATAATAGGAATAGGGTAAACGCATACATTTGGAATACAGTAGTTTCTGCAGATTGGCGCCACCCTTTTTAGCCTCCATGGTGTAGACATAGAAAGATACTGCATAAATAAAGAGCATCAGTAATCCCAAGCCCACGCAGATGAATACTTCCTCCCAAAGCCCTGCCCAAAGATTCCCTTGGGCATAATTTGCCACGCGGAAAATGATATTTTTGAGCAAGAGCGCCGTTATCATATCAAAGAGGGACAAAACCACACTCATTGATATAATGGCCAACAGATATTTGACAAACCCTGTTTTCATCATCCTCAGCATTCGCCACAGAATGCGCAGATCATTGGTGCCATCCTCCTCTCCGGAGCCGCACTGCCTGATGATCTCATCGCTAAATTCCATTTGTCCGCGCCTCCCTTCTCACTATTTTGCCATTCTCAAACACATAAATCTCGTCCGCGTCCGCGATCGTGTTTAATCTGTGCGCGATCGTAATTACCGTCCGGTTGCGGGAAATCTCCTTCAAAACCTCCTGAATCCCCTGCTCCGTCTCCACGTCCACCGCGGAAGTGGGTTCATCCAACAGTAGGATCGGCGCATCCTTCAAAAAAGCTCTGGCAATGGAAATGCGCTGTTTCTGTCCGCCGGACAACTTGGCTCCCCGCTCGCCAACCTCCGTCTCATAGCCCTGCGGCAGTTGCGCGATAAAATCATGAATATTTGCTTTTTTACAGGCTGCAACAATTTCTTCCATGGTCGCGCCCGGCTTGCCATAAGCCACGTTTGCGGCGATCGTGTCGGGAAAGAGAAACACATCCTGAGATACCAGGCTGATATGCTTACGCAGGGCGCCTATATCCCATTCCTTAAATTCATGTCCGTAAATACGGTACTGCCCCTCCTGAGGGTAATAAAATCCGCACAAAATCTTCATAACGGTGGACTTGCCGCCACCGGAATTGCCGACAAACGCCACGCTGCTCCCCTTCCGAACAGACAGGCTGACATCCTCTAAAATCCGCTTTTCTTCAGAATAACCGAAGTTCACATGCGCAAGCTCCATGACAATCTCACCTTCCGGCGCAAAATCACCTGTTCCGGACACTTCCTCCTCCTGATCAAGAACTTCCTGCAATCTTTTAACCGAAATACCATATTCTCTGATAGAGGCAATTTGACCCGGAATACTTCCCATGGGTCTTGCGATCTGATCCAGCAACATGACATAGGCAAAAATCATGCCGATCGTCATTCTTCCGTTACCGACTTCATACAGACAAAATAAATAGCAGATGAGCTTGGGTATCCAGCGGATCAGATCACCCATGACAAAACTCACGGCCAACACCTTGGTGCGATGTGATTCATTTTGGACAATATCATCGGCAATCCCAAAAATACGTTTCTTTTGCAGTTCATACAAATTAAAGGTCTTGCCCACCAAAATACCCTGAATGACATCATACGCGGAATTCTCCAGATCATCGTATAATTGTCGGCGCGCCGCGGCTACTTTTCCCACCATCTTGGTCAGCCTGTTGGCGATCCCAAAAAGCAGCGGGTAGCAGATAACCGTCACCACCAATAACCGAATGCTCTGTATGCCGATATAAGCGCATACGGTTGTGATCGTAACCATCGCCACCAGAAACTCCGGGATACATTCCGCAAACAATGCCTCTATCTGATACATGTCCGACAAAAGTTTGTTCATAAGCGCACCCGTACCCTCTTTATCAAAATACGCGGTGCGAATCTTTACCAGTTTATTCACCAACATATTGCGCATGTCCGTCTGCATGGCGATACTGAAAGTGTTTTTGGAATAACTCTTACCGAAAGCCGCCGCGCCACCCAACAACATAAGGATGATAAAAGGGAGCATAAATGCCTGCACGTCAACAAAGTCTCCGGCAAACAAACTGTCCGTCGCATCCGCGATCCTGCTGCTCCCAAGAACCAATATCTGCGTCAGCGCATACGAAAAAAACAGATATAAAAGGCACAGATACCAATGTTTCCGAATCGGTTCCATCAGATTAGGATTCTTTATCTTCTCAACAGTTCTCATCCACATCCCTCCTCTGCATTTTCCCAATTATACATCTGTTTTTAAGAAAAAACCTCTTTTTATATGCGAAAATGACCCCATTTTTCAGATTTTGTGATATAATAGCCACAGGGGAAAATCAAGCGCCCCTGAAAGGGGCATTTGATTTTCCTGCGGCATTAACGAGCAAGCCGTCTGCGAAGCAGACGATAAAGCGCTGAAAGCGCGGCTTGCGAGTTTGAATGTATAGGGCGAAACCCGCGAGCGAGGAAAACCGCAGGTTTTTCGAGCGCACTGCGAAACAAATCTGCTTATGAACCCAGCAAAGGAGTATCCCTATGTCAGAACCGATTCCTCATGACTACAATTTTAAAGTAACTCACAAAAACGCGACAACCATTACTCCATGCCGGCTGCCACATCACACGGAAATATGTACGGCATCGGCTATATGATCTCCGGAGACCGCATCATAATTACCCCACATAAAACCGTGACCGTACATCCCGGCACGATTCAGTTCATGCACAGAGATCTCATACATCGTACCACCTATATCGCAGATGGTATTTATGAAAATATTGATATTAAATTTCGGGAATCCGTGGCAGAACGCGTCAGCGCGATCATTGGGCAGGAACAATTTGACATGCTTTATGAACGGATCAGCATTACCCTCACCCCTGAAACCACCGACCGGATCAATCAGATCGTAAAACTGATCGAATATGAATGGAATAACTATGACACTTACTCCGAAACCGTAATGGAAAGCCTTGTGGTGCAATTTTTCGTGACCGCGTTGCGCGGTCAGTCGCTCTCCCCTGAGATGGACCCTGTTTTAGAGAATACTCATTTTGCCTTACCTGAGGCAATCCAATATATCCGGTGTCACTATGCCGAAGATCCCTCCCTGAAGGAAACCTCAAAAGCCGCGCACATATCAGACGCGTATCTCTCCAGGCTGTTTACCTCCCGCCTGGGTACAACTTACTCTCGTTTCCTCACTGAAATAAAGATATCACACGCCATGGATTTACTTATGAATACAAATTTGACCATTACGGAAGTTGCCGCGCAATGCGGATATGCCAACAGTAATTATTTTTCCGATGCCTTCAAAAAGGTCATGGGAATTTCTCCTTTGAAGTATAGAAAGCGCAACCGGCATTAATTGCACTTTTGCCAAGTATGCATACTTTCTTCCGCAGTGTTTGACAGGGGCAGGGAAATCTGCTACAATAAAAACACAAAAGGGAATACTGCCGATAGACGGTCAGCCCAAATTAAAGATACTTACAAAGAAGTGACCTTACCTTTGGACGGGGCGGTCACTTTTTTGTGTGATTTATGTACGCTGTCAGAATCGACACGATGATCCCAAGAATCATCAGAACAACCGTCAGCAGTTCATAGTCACTCATAAGCAATTCCCCCTTTCCCGGTTTACCCGTTGTCAGAGGGATAGTCCCCTCTGCTGAGAAGGACTGACCGCCTACCCGTTATGGCAGTACCCCATGGAAATATTTTATCAGAAAATGTCGGACGCTACAAGGGATATATCGGCTGTTTGAGCTTATTGAGCTTATATCGCCATTCACATATCCTGCCGTTTAGAATGCCACAACAGCATTCCTTGTAATATTCCATACTCAGCTATGATTGATGTTAAAATACTTATTACCAATTCCTTTGATAATGATTCTTCAATATTCAATAACCTATACCATTGCTCAAGGACAAGTAACCCCTTGATCCAAGCTCCTTCTTTAAACAACGTCAACTGAAGAACAGTTTCTATCACCAAAAATTTGATAAACGCAAAAACTCCTCCAATTACAGAACTTCGACACAGGATGACATATAAAACCGTGCAGGAACATACATGAAGGAAGAATAATAATAAGCAGAAAATCCGCAAGTAAAAATCTTCGCACAATGCGATCGGAAAAAACAACAGATATACCATCATACAGATAACCATAACTACCGGTATGATCATGCCACAGCTCATAGTCTTTGAAAGAGCAATCTCGCAAAAAGTATGTCCACTCATGATCTCATAACAGATTGTCTTGTGGCGAAACTCTCTGCCTACATATACCGCTATTATCGTACAGATGAAAGCAAGCAAATACAAGAAGTCCGGCGCCATTGAAGCCCATACTGTTTTTCCCGTAAGTTCACTTTCCAAACCGACAAGATTGATATAGCTCATAAAAAACAATAGCAGCGGAATTAAAACAGCGTATTTCATAATTGATATTGAATGAAAAAAGCGATATAGCTCAATCCGAAACAGATTACTCTTCTTCATTCTCAGTTACCCCTAAAAATCTATTCTCTTTGAAGATAATTGTATGATAACTAATAATACTATGTATTCAACAACAGCTCCGCCGATAATGCTTATCCTATATACCGGTGAAATCACAAGATCTGTGTTAGTAACCGCACTCCACTGACTCATGACCGATAATGCCTTACATCCGTTGTAGACATCCGGTGTCACAAACAGCTCCGCCGAAAATAAGATCAGCACTTCAAGTAATGTAAATCTTACAAATGCCAGACAACCGCCTAACGCACCATTTCTGCAAAGCATTACATATAAAACCGCACAAGTGCAAATATGACACAATATAAAAAACATAAATAAAATATGTACAACCGGATACATTCGCAATGCTCCTGAAAAAGACGCAAAAAACAGAAGTATGCATAATTGCAGCATTATTGAAACACAAATCCCACATGTAATCGCCTTCGCACAGCAAATTTTCCATAAGCTGTATCCGGCCATAATCTCATGATGGATTGTCTTTTGTTTAAATTCCCTGCCCACATAATTTGCTGCCGCCGCAGAAACCAAAAATACGATCATCAGATTTACTACCTTCATTGTGGAATTTATGGCTCCCATTTGCGTGCCGTCGCCAAGCAAAGTTTCGGAATTATCAACAGCTAAAAAAATGATTGCAAAAAAGATTGTAACCATGCATACAAACATGAAAAAAGAATGAATAAAACGATACATTTCAACTTTATATAAATTACCTTTCCGCATTGCCAATTATCTCCCTCATATAATATTGTTCAAGATCAAGAGATAAATTTCGCAAGGTTTTTTTATCAATCTTATCTATGATCTGTCCCCCCTTCATGAATACAAAATCAGAACATACCTGAAATAATTCCCCCAAAATATGACCTGATATTAAAAGTGTGATGTTCTTTTCCCGACATAAACCAAGCAGCATCTTTCTCAATTCAACAATGCCCTCCGGATCAACACCATTCATTGGTTCATCTAATACCAATATCTCCGGATTTGATGCAAGCGCACAGGCAATACCGAGTCTCTGTTTCATCCCCAGCGAGAATTGCTTTACTTTCTTTTTCCCCGTTTTGTCAATCTTTACAAGTTCCAACAGTTGTCTTAGGTTTTCTTCATCAGTCTCACCTTTAATGCCGCCGATTATTTTAATATTCTCAAGCGCCGTCATGTCTTCGTATAAATAAGGTTTCTCGATCATAAAACTCATTTTTCTTTTGAATGTTTCAATCGGCTCTTTTGTCGATACAATTATTTCCCCCGAATCAGGTGCCGCCAATCCCGCAAGGAGTTTAAAAAAAGTCGTTTTCCCCGCGCCATTCGGACCGATAATACCGTAAATATGCCCGCTTCTGATTTCTAAATTAAAATGATCTACTGCTGTTACCCCTTTATATTTTTTGGTAAGATTCGATATTTTTAACATTTCATCTCATCCCTTAACTAAAATTTGATTCTCTTAATTATACTATCTTTTCTTTAGCTTTAAGGGATTTGTCGAAATTCATATACTTAACGGCGAATTTTATAAATTGCTATTTGAGGCTGACTGTATATATCATAATTTTTACATCAAATATATTATTTTTATGTTCTACATCCAATGTGCCATGGTAACTGTCTACTATTTTTTTGACATTTTGCAGCCCGATCCCATGCCCCTGTGTCTCCTTTTTAGTAGTCACATAATGCGTGCCCTGCCTGATTATTTGGCCGGAATAACTGTTCATAATGTGTATGAACAATATTCCCTTTTCGTATTTTATAAAAACAGATAACCATTTCTCCTCTGAATTGCCGGCAGCCGATATGGCGTTTTCCAATAAGTTTCCTAGTATAATATTAATATCAAAAAGCCGGATTCCCAAATCTTTAGGAATGCTTATCTTATATTCTATTTTATTTAGGACTTTTTCCGCATTATTTAACATGTAGTTCAGTAAACTGTCCACTTCTTTGTTTCCACTTCGAGAATATTCATTACTATTTTCCATAAATATTCCCATATCTTGAATGTATGTGATTATTTCATCCCGTTCACCGTTATTTGCCTTAATAAGCAATTCATTCAGATGATGTTTCATATCATGACGCAGGGCTGTTACTCTTTCCTCTGACTGCATTAACAAATCCAACTGATTCGCATAACCGGCAATTTGCCTTTCAAACAAATGGTTTTCTTCCAACTTTAAACAGACATCCAACAACGCGCCATACAAATAGAATATCAAAATATTAATAAACAATATGCCCGCGCCGGTCAGTACCAATATTGCCCGGTTATTAAGGTTGTTCATCATCAGTACAAACAGTATTGCAATGCTGATGACAGGAATTGCAATCAATAAGTTCACATATGGCGGTGAAAACGCCGTCTTTTTATTCTTTATGATTACCTTTTCCACCAAAATTTCGCATATGCTGATCAAAAAAACCGTTACATATGCCGCAATCTCATTATATCCTCCCCCAACGGTATAATTGGAAAAAGAATAGATTGACACAATATCACACGCCATATTTACCCCATAAATAAGAATAACCGCCAGTAACTTTTTGCCGGTTTCTCCCTCATATGCCTGTGTAATAATAAACATAGTGATCAAATTTGCCATGATCGTTATCGGCGGAAAATGGAAAGCCAAATAGAATCCCGTTGTCACAAAGAAAAAAAGCAAATAATAATTTCTTTCCCTGCCTCTATTTTCTTCTTTAACAGAAAAGAATACAGATATAAATCTCTTTACAATAAACGTACGGAATAAATTTGTACTTAATGCGGTAATGACATCAAACATATTATTTCATATTCTCCCACTGCCTTTGCTTAATCCGCTCCCTTACCGTTTTTCTATATGGTTGGCTTATATTCAACAAGGTGCCGTCAGACATTTTCATCAACTCATAAGAGCACATTGCGACAAAATCCAAATTGACCATGTATGACTGGTGTATCATTATAAAATTATAAGGCACTTTTGGGGCAAGATCCTTTAATTTTCCATTAAATTCCAACTCTTCTTTTTTTGTTACAATATGGATCGTCTTATTTTGACTATAAAAATATAGGATATCCTTATAGAGAACTCTATAGTGGCAACCTTTATGGTAACAGTCAAGCGCCCAATTCTTTTTCTCATATATTTTCATGCTGATATCCATAATATCTTCTACCATTTTCCCGGTTATCGGCTTGATCAAAAAATCCAACGGTTGAACGCGAAACAGACTCATTGCATAACTGCTCTTTGAAGAAATATATACAATTATGGTATCCGGATCCTCTAATTCTTCCCGAATAAAATTGCCCACTGCAATCCCATCAGTGGTGATTAATTCAATATCCAAAAACAATAAATCCATTGCATTTTCTCTTTGCAGAAATTCACAAAGGCTCTCTCCTGTATACCATACATTCACATCTATTTTTATCCCCTGCCTTTTTCCATACTCATAAAGCAAATCTTCCAGACCGGCGCAGGTTCCCTTTTCATCATCGCAAATCCCTATATGAAACATGTCATAACCTCCTCACGACCCTATCCCCTTTTTCCTCCTCTTATCGGCATACATCATCTTGTCCGCGTCATCGCGGAAGTTGTCATTCTCTAACAGGCTGTAACCGATGGCATAACTGATCGGAACCGCACAGGCCTTATTATAATCTTCACATCGCTTTTCCAGATCACGGATAAAAGTCCCGGCGTCTTTTCCATACAAGACGGCAAACTCATCCCCGCCCTGACGATAGGCTCTGCCCTCCTCTCCGGCGGCGTCCGCAAGCATGACCGCAAAATCCTGCAGCAATTTGTCTCCCGCGGAATGTCCGATGGTATCGTTTACAATTTTCAAATTATTCAGATCGGCAAGTAAATAACTTACCGATTTCCTGTCCTGTTGTTTTGCCAGATCTCGCTCTAACGCATTACGATTATAAATATTGGTCAAATAATCAATATAAGCCAGACGGCTTCCGGACTCCGTGCAGAAAGAAATAATATTGCGCATGCAGCTATACTTCGTATCGACAGCGTTCCCTGTCAAAAGTTTCGTCTCGATACTGATGTTTTCCGAGCCATACTTATCCTCTGTCTTCTGTTTGATCTTTTCCAGTGCCGCCGCAAGCCGCTCTTTCGCGCTGCCGATAAATACCACGCCATTTTCGCCTATCCGATATCCATACAGACGATATTGTTTGAGTTCTTTATAAATATCGTTTAGTATCAACACATCCCGGTTCCAATCCATGCTGTTCTCTGTTTTGCAAAAACACAGCACTGCCGCGACGATCTTCTGCTTTTCAAAATCATAGTCATCCAGTACGGTCTCAAAAGCATATTGGTTGAACAACGCGGTTTTCTCATCCAAATATTTTTCCACATTCTCATTGCTCAATATCAGTCCCAAAAGGATGAGCGTCGAGCATACTACCACCAACAGTGTTTCCGGAATCATCATCTGTACCAGCGCCGTGACGACAAAAAGAGGAACGGCAAGTATGATCGCGACTCTTTTTTCCCCATCTAAGATTTTCCAATAGCGCAGACAGTAATACAGGATCAGCACCAGATAGACCACCAGGCTTCCATACAGCGCATACGCCTTCGCCCCTAGGGAATACGCGGTCGTTTTGCCCTGCACATAGGTGATCGGCAGTACGAGGATGCCCACGGCAGACAACACCAAAGGCAGACTATGTAAAAATCTCGTTGGTTTAGAGAATTTCAGGTTCGTCTCCAAATAGCTCCGCATATATAGAAACAGCAGGAAGACAAATCCCAGTATGGACATCAGATAAACAACGTGAACCGCCAAATTTACAAATTCGGGCACTACATCCCTATGATTTACCGTATAGAGCGTGATCAGGTCAAAAGAGGAATTGAGCAATGCCACAACGATAAGGCATTGAAATATTTTCGTTGACTTGACCGGAATATGCGGCTTGCGATAATAAAAACTGACCATATAGATCGTAAACAAAAAACATGCAACCGATGCCTTGGCTAAAGCTAACATATCAGTCCGCACTCCCCTCTGCCCAAAGAGATGCCCGCCAATTACTCCGGTGACCTCTTTACAATTTAATCTCTATGACATCCCGCCGGGTATTGTCATGAATTGCGCTCTTGCCAAGCATACCATACTTTTCTCCGCAATACCACAAAAATTTCTTGCCTTGCGCTGAATCCGGTATAGAATGATACTGCCGATAGACGGTCAGTTCCGAAAGTTAGTTACAAAAAAGTAACCGCATCCTTTGGCTGGGCGATTACTTTTTCGTGTGGTTTATGTAAGTCCGGTTTGCCGGGTAAATTACTCTGCGCTCATGTCGGCTTTGAGCTTTTCGATGCTCGCGTAGTTGTAGTTTTTGCCATTGAATGAGATGACGATGCTGTGACTGCAGCCGTCAAACGCCTTTTCGTCAATGCCTGTAACGGTGTCGGGGAGTTCAAGCTTTGTCACATTGGGATTTACCTTCATAAGTACATTGTCGGTGATTATGCAATCCTCGTTGCCGAATTCGGCGGTAATCGCGTTCTGCGCTATGGTTTCACGCAATGTCTCGTAATCGCTACGCCCTTTGTAAGCAGTGCCTTTATATATCAACTCTATCTTATTATAGTCGAATGCCATTTCGCCCAGTTCTGTCACACTGTCGGGGATGGTTGCGCCTGTAACCTTGGCATTTTGGTAAAATGCAAAATCGGCAATTTTTTTCATGCCATCGGGTATCGTTATGTCGCCCTCGCACTCCAGTCCCTTATACAAAACATCTCCAATGATGAAAAAGTCGGGGTTTTCCGCTTGCTTTGCCTCTAACCACGGCGTTCCTTTAAAAGCATTAAGCGGATTCTTGGAACCATCCTTCAAAATCGGTGCGCTGCCCTCGAATATTATCTCACTGAGATTCAGGCAACCGGAAAAAGCCCCTTCGTCAATTTCAACAATGGTTGCGGGAATGGTCACGCTTGTGATATCTATGTTGCTATGAAATGCGCCGCCCGATATCAGCGTTACCTCTACACCGTTTATCTCTGCGGGAATCTCGACTTTTTCGTCCGTTCCCTTGTAACTGGCGATTCGGAGCGAGTTTTCGCCGCTATCAGTTTTATATGTTCTGTAATCCCAATCAGCCAAATTCACCTCGGGCGTGCTTGTGCTGTCTGCCGCGTCTGTCGATGAGACTTCCGGCTTGCTTGTGCCGGTTTCCGGCGTTGACGGGGCAGGGGAGGTGCTTGTGTTCACGCTCGCTGCGCTTTCGATCGGGCGGTCATTTTTGTTGTCTGCGCACCCCGCAAGGCTGAGTACCGTTGCCGCGCAAACAAACGCGGCTAAAATTTTCTTCTTCATTTTTGATGTTCCTTTCTTTCGCTATTTTGGGTAAGTACTCCATACGAAAGCCCATTATATATATATATATATTGTCAAGGGGTTTGGGACAAATTTGTGAAAAATGACGAAAAAAATCTTCTGCAATGCCACAAAAACTTCTTGCCTTCGCGCGGAATCCGGTATAGAATGATTTCAGCGAAACACTTCGCAGCGTTTGACAGGAGCAGGAAAATCTGCTACAATAAAAGCACAAAAGGGAATACTGCCGATAGACGGTCAGCCCCGATAAAATTACTTACAAAGAAGTGACCTTACCTTTGGCTGGGGCGGTCACTTTTTTGTGTGGTTTATGTACGCTATCAGAATTGACACAATGATTCCAAGAATCATCAGAACAACCGTCAGCAGTTCATAGTCACTCATAAGCAATCCCTCCTTTCCCGGTTTTACCCGTAGTCAGAGGGATAGTCCCTCTGTGAAGAAGGACTGACCGCCTATCCCGTTATGGCAGTACCCCATAAAAGTATTTTATCAAAAAATGTCGGACTCTACAAGAGCGATTCCGGCTTTCCGCCGGCACTTGACACCACAGGCCGAAAATTCTATAATATGTGATACTAAAGACAAAACAGGAGGAATTGTTATGGGAAACGCAAGGTTGGAAAAACAAAAGGAAAATCTGGTCAAGGCGGGTCTGATGACTCAGGAAGATAATCTGATCGACTTTCTACAGGCAAGCTGTATGGAGAGGCTTGTGGGAAAGCTCGGTCAGTGGAAACAGGGATGGGCTTATTTCACGGAGGAGAAACTCATCGTTACGGTAGGACTTGCAGGCGGCGCCATTACGATTCCGTACAAGAGCATCCACAAGCTCGGAAAATGTTCACAGGGTCTTTTTCCCATGGGGATTGCAATTACTCATGAGGATGCAGAGAGCAGCCAAACGATTACGGACAAGATTTCAGTGACGAAACGGAACAAGTGGCTGGAGTTTTTGGCTGATAAATCCGGCGTTTCTGTTTCCTAATGCAGTTGACAAAAAGTAAAGGGGAGGACATGCCTCCCCGTATTTTTTGCCAAGCATACCACACTTTCTTTCGCAATGCCACAAAAACTTCTTGCCTTCGCGCGGAATCCGGTATAGAATGATTTCAGCGAAACACTTCGCAGCGTTTGACAGGAGCAGGAAAATCTGCTACAATAAAAGCACAAAAGGGAATACTGCCGATAGACGGTCAGTTCCGAAAGTTAGTTACAAAAAAGTAACCGCATTCCTCGACCAAAGGGCGGTTACTTTTTTGTGTGGTTTATGTAAGCTATCAGAATTGACACGATGATTCCAAGAATCATCAGAACAACCGTCAGCAGTTCATAGTCACTCATAAGCAATCCCTCCTTTCCCGGTTTTACCCGTAGTCAGAGGGGCAGTCCCCTCTGCTGAGAAGGACTGACCGCCTATCCCGTTATGGCAGTACCCCGTAAAAGTATTTTATCAAAAAATGTCAGACTCTACAAGAGCGATTCCGCCTTATACATCAACCGTGTCTTCTGCCCGTCACTGTCGTTTGGCTTTAACTGTATTATTTCCTGCAAGCAGTTTGTAACCATCTTTTCCAGTTCATCAGCATCATATGTCATCCTTCCGGTAAAAGGATACGGTTCTTCCGGTTCTTTATACTGCCTGGCATAATCCGAATGGGCATTATCAGGCAAAAAATAAAAATCGGAGAAATCCCAAAATAATGCCTGTCGCCCGAATGAAAGATGTCCTCATATCTTTTCCGGAATTCTTTGTACAGCTCGTCTGCTCCGTCCATCAGCTCTTTCAGATACGGGTTTTCAAAGGCTTCTTTTGCCAGACCGCCCATGGCTTTTAGAAACTCCTTCAGGGTTTCCTTATCTTGGCTGTCTTTAAGCCTCTTAGATGCTTCTTCAAAATCTGCATCAGCCATGGCAAACGAATCCACGGCTTTCCCCTTCCCTCCGTTCAGCTCAAAATCAATAATATCACCCATCTGCTCTGCCTTAAATCTTTTCCATCCACGAATAACAAAATTCACACTGCCAGTCCCACTCTTCTGCCATGCGGGAATTATAGACAGCTCCGCATTTGGGGCATTGAAAGCTGTGCAGAACAGGTCCTTCCGGATGAAAGATGGAATCATCATCTTTACAATTCAGCAGCGAATATCCATATTCATCATTCATGATTTTTGCATACCTCCGCCATGTATTACTATGCGAAAGACATCTTGAACAGGTATGAAGCAGCTCATGGATAACAACTTCCTTTAATTCATTCAAAGGACATTCATCTCGCAAAAGCCTCTCATCAATAACAATGTCAAAATTGTAAGAGCCATCGTATTCACATAATCCATAGTTTTCGTCCAACATTTCGGACTTAATTTCAACTATCTTATCATCTCGGATTGGAATATTTGCCTTTTTTAATTCTTCAATGCATACTTTAGAAATTTGTTTTAAGTCATGCATACACATAGCTCCTTTCTGTGCTTATTATATCACGAAAACGGATAATTGGAATGTAGAGAAAATGAATTCTTTTGTCTCGCCTATTCCTCATCTGCAAAAAAACTCATTTTTCTGATGAATGATATAAAGGTAGGTGATATTTATGATTTTAATTATTAAGATTGTTTTGGGAATACTTGCTGTGTTGGCCGGACTTAATACTTTGAGAAGAGGTTCTATGTATTTTGGGCCTTGGATTTGGAAAACAGAAGACTCTATGGGGGTTTGTTCCCCGGAAATAAAACTTGAATTTCCATTTACAAACTTCATTATTAGTCTTTTTATTACTATTATACTTATTGTGCTAATTGTAATATTATAATACAAACAGAATGGAGAATTACACATGATTAGTTTTATGACAAGGCGACATCCATAAAAGAAAATTTTAAAAAAGGCTGTTACACTCCGGATTTCTAAACCGTTAGTGCAACAGCCCCTTTTCAAGCCATTTCTTTATACTTTCGCCAATCGTACCAAAATTCCTATGGCATCTACAATAGAATTCAAAAACAGAATTCTATTGTCATGAATTATTAATAGCCGCCTGTGCCGCTACGATACTTTGATGACTTTTACCCCGAGGTAAAAATGTTTACCCCCTTTTACCCCCCGCGATTGGATTTACCCCACCTGATTCGACATTCGACAAACTGCGCTCTTGCCATATCAGAGCAGCCTTAAAAGCTGTACCAGTTCATGCGGTTCGTCTGTATCTGATGCGGTCTGTCTGGTATCAAACTGTGAGAAACGGTTATTACGATAAAATGATAAAAGTTTTTCCTCGTTTTCCGCTTCCAAAAATGTCACCATGCCACCGCCTAAATACTGTATTTCCTTAATCTTATCCCATG
>JAMPHD010000008.1 GCA_023663635.1 Acetatifactor muris | reverse complement strand
ATCTGGAAAGCGTCAGTATATTTGGCAGATTGAAAACATTTTCAATATTGTATATCTCTTGGAAATAGGGTATAATGGCATAGACAAATCGGGATTTAAGCACTCCACGTTCCGTAGATACACTAAATTCTACGCTCCGTGTGTGTTCTTCTAATCATTCATCATGTACAATAGTGGCAGAAAGGAGGAAAACGAATGGATCAAATCAAGATTGGCAAATTCATCGCCGAAGCAAGAAAAGCACAGAACTTGACCCAGAAACAACTTGCCGATGCATTGTTAATCAGCGATAAGACTATTTCTAAATGGGAACGAGGAAAAGGACTTCCAGAGGTTTCTCTGATGTTGCCGTTATGCGATACACTTCACATAACTGTTAATGACCTTCTGTCAGGTTCAAAGGTTTCCCAAATTGACTATCAAAAGAAAGCGGAGGAAAACATGATGAATTTGATGATAGAAAACGAAGAAAACAAGAGACAAATGGCATTAAGTGTCATCTGTTGTGTGATAACGATAATTGCAGTTTGCTCGCTTATTGTAATTGCGGCATACCTTGAAATGCCAACGATTGCACGAATTGCTCTAATAGCGGTTGCGATTGCAACAGCAGTAGCGGGCATAGGGGCGGGAGCGATGCTTGATGCCAAAGCAGGCTATTTTGAGTGTCCACATTGTAAAGCACTTTTTACCCCAACAATGGGTGAGTATGTGAAAGGGCATCATACTTTTATGAAGCGCAAATTGACGTGTCCTGAATGCGGTAAATCGGGAATGTGCCAGCACCGCATTGTCTGGCAGCGATAAATTCTAGTTTGTCGCTGACACCACTGTAAAATAATTCAGATACATACAGAAAATATGTAGAAAGCAATAACTGATTTTTAACAAGTGCACTTTAAAAATACCACAAAATAAGCATGACCTCCAATAGAAAAGAAAAAGCTATTGGAGGTTATTTTATGCTGTCAGACCATAACAAATTTTTAGAGCAAGCCTATAGGGTTTTGAACAAAGTTTACTTTGAGGATAAGCTACCAGAAGTAGTAATTACAATCCAAAGTTCACAGAAAGCATACGGTCATATTACAACAGGAAAAATATGGAAAGATGAAAATGATTCATATTATGAGGTGAATCTATCAGCAGAATATTTAAACCGACCAGTATATAATGTGATAGCAACGCTTCTCCATGAGTGCTGTCATCTTTACGCTATGGAGAACAGTATCAAGGATACAAGCAACGGAAACAGATATCATAATAAGCGTTTCAAAGAGATAGCTGAACAAAGGGATTTAAAAATAAGCTATGCGGATACAATCGGTTGGAGCGTCACAGAGCCAACGGAAAGATTGATTAACACTATCAAGAAATATGGTTTAGATTCCCAAATTGATTATTTCCGTATGGGTGCTTATAAGCCTACTGGTGGAAGTGATAACAATGGTTCTGGGAGTGGTTCAGATGGTTCTAATGGAAAGCCACCTAAAAAGAAATCAAGCACAAGGAAATATATCTGCCCCAAGTGCAGAACCTCTGTTCGGGCTACTAAGGATGTCAATATTGCGTGTTTAGATTGTCTTTTACAAATGGTTAAGGTGGAATAAGCAGAGCATAATTTCCTCTACAAATGTCCTAAAAATCGGCGATACATAGGGTTAAAAGTCCGTACAGTATCACGTCTTGAACAGCCACACCAGAATGATAAGATATATGTGTAAGATACATAAATGGTTAGTGCTGAAGGCACGGAAAGAGAGGATGCAATATGTGTATGTATTTAGCAAATGGTAACTTTTTAGGGCAGAGGCTCATCGGGTATGACATCTACGAATCAAAGTCTTATGGGTTTCTTGGATACACAGAGAAACAGATTATTACAAAACTGAAAAAGGGTGAAAGGATTTACGGATTTGTCCTTGGTACAGAGAATGAAAAAGAAGTCCTTAAGCTGGACGCAGAGGGATTCAACATGAGCAATCTGCAAATTAAAACAGGAGTAAACACTCTTTCATGGATGGACGAGGACAACGGTTCTGACATGAATATGGAACTCATTGTTGTGGCGGTCAGCGGTGACAGAAAGAAAGAATACTGGACTGTGAACGCCAGACACGCAAGAGTAGCATACAGCGAGGACAAGTTACGGATGCTTATGGAACTGGGAGTACCTGTAGCCGGAGTAAGGCTTGAAAAGAACAGGCTGGCGATCTGTGAGGGTGTAGAGGTTATCAGTAATGAGGAAGAAGTGAAAGAGGGGGCTTAAGCCTCCTCTTTTGAGGATAGGGGTGTACAAGGTATGTGTGTAGATTGTCAGGTATCAATCATAGTGTTCAGTCTGGTGCTTGTGAGTATATGCTGTATCGTATGGCTGGGGAAAGAGTTTGTCAGCTTAATGCGCTGGATTGTAAAAAGGACACTGGAAGATATGGAAGAAGATTGAAAAAGAAATAATCAGCATTATCAGGAAATGGTTTATCTTTCAAATAGGTAAGCCATTTTTTGTTGTGTATTTAGGTTCAATAAAATATAGCTGTATGGTCGTATCTGGATACATGGGTGTGATAAATGGGTGTATTTAAAAAATTCGAAAGGAGATTTTGATATGCAACATGAACAGTTGGTTACATATTTGAAAGCCTTGGCAACCGAGGTGAGGGATTTAAAATCAGTAGTTACAAAGTTGGACACTGATGTGAGGAATCTGCGTGTCGGTGGGAGAAATACAGTCATTAGGACTTTGCCATTTGGGGTTAAGGACATAAGTTCCGCCCAGTTAGTTGATGCTTACCGAAGGGGGTTGAACATGGAGCAACTTATTGCCTTGTCAAACAATAAGTATAATGGTGAGCAGATTTATACGAAACTGCGGAAAGCGGGGGCTGTGCAGTGAACGCAGTGATTAAGCATAATGGGCGTATTATACAAGAGGGTTTATGTCTTGTTGATACGTCCAAAGGTTCAACAGGTGTAATATTGGAAACCGCAGAAACACCCAGCAGAAAAATTGACATTCAAAAGGGCAGAGGATTTGTGGAAGTCAATATCTGGGGTATACTTGAACCACTGGAAGATTGAGAGAGCCTCTCACGGTCTGAAGGCTGTGAGGGGTTCTCTTTATGGCATAGAAATAAAAGTGCACATTAAAATAAGGAAAGAATAAATTCAAGAGAATAATGTCACGGATAAATCCTTAATAGTGCACTTTAGTTATATGGGGGATTTTTTTCAGAAAAATCAGGGCTTTTCAAGGGGATTTAGAGGTTTCAGAAAAAAGGATATGCCGGAATAATGTGCACTGTTAAAAATTTGGATGGATACAGAAAGCTGGGCTAGTTAAGAATATGTTGATACACTGCATTATTTGTATTATGCAGAATAAAGGGGAATTTTGAAAAGACCATAAGTATAGGCATTCCGTAAAACCATTTTCATTTAAGAAGTAACCCATAAATCATAGACCAAACCAGCATAACAAAAACAATATGTTCAGATGAAAAAGGAAAATACAATCATATATGTAAAGTAAATACAGCTGATAAAATTTAATGACTGCAAAATCCTGTCTAGTTTAGATGGCTGGTATTTCATAAGGGGAGAATAGTGTTGTCAGGTGAATTGACCGCCGTATAACAGGGGTAACCAAAATAATAGATGATTTTTGGTTACCCCTGTTATATAATATGTCCAAAGGATGGTGTGGAAATGGCTGACAGCAAAGGAACAAGAAAAAGCGTCAAGAATTTATATGACGGAAATACAGGCTTTCCTATTATTATCAACTTATACGTGATAAAGTATCTCTATTACCATATAAAGAAAGCCGATTGTTTTATGGATGAAGATTATGGACGGAAAGCCAAAGCATACCCGATTTATGGAACAAGGGGTTTCCCTGTTTCACGGCAAAGGTTTGACCGCATAAAAAAGGGACATACTTTTGAGTTTACAAGGGGCGAGGCTGACAGCGTAACTGAAACGTACGGCATAGATAATATATATTTCAGAAAAACAGAGCCTGTTCCTTTTGAAATAAAAGGAATCAGCGATGCTGAGTGGAAGTGCTTCTATAATATTAAGTACGAAGGGCATTATGGACTGCCAGATGATATCAAAAAGCTGGAAACAGTAAGACAGCCAGAAGCAATCAAGAAAAAGTCGAAAAAGGTTGAGGACGCGCTGAAAGGTCTGGCTGAAGGCTGGGAGAAACTGGAACATGACAACCCTGTTTATGCAGTATGTTATTATTTCCATTATGGGGAACGGTTTGACAAGCCGGATATCATAAAAAACCTTAAAGATATTTTATCAGTGATTGCGTATCGGGAATGGGATAAAGAGGATATCGGTTCATTGAAAGAAATCCTGTCGCTTATGAAAGGGCATTACCAGTATGTCAGCTCGCTTGTCACCCTCAATACTTTACAGGAAAAGCAGAAAATAAAAAAATAAAAATTTTTTTAACAGGCGGTGTGCATATAAAGGACACCGCCTGTTTTTTGGTGTACGCGATATTTTTTGAGTGTGTCAAAACGCACTGTTTATGTGTGGCTTTATTACTTTAATTATGGCTATATTACGTCCGAATCGGGTGAATATACGTAACGTCATAACTGATGTATTATACTATCATAAGGTACAGGAAACGAGGTGATGAAAATGTAAGAGAGGACAATAAGATTTATAATCGTACTTTGACAATCAAGTAGGATACCGTGAATCTTGCGGATATGCACGCAACAGGAATGGTATACCGAAATCATATAGAATTTTTAAAAAATTTGGGGCTCTCTCTGGGCATATACAGGGATAGCCACGCCCAACTGTACCTTATACAAAATTTGTATAAACATTAGGAGGGCAATATGACCAGATTAGGTGAAATGATTTATGAAAATGATTTTGAATACAAGGTATACGCTGTTTCCATGAGGGATAATGCCACAACACGTATCTCGATTGAAATATACATAGTGTCGCCGGAGGGTGAGATGTCTGATTTGATAACCATACAGAAAAAAGATATTTACACAAAGAAAAACTGGGCGGACGTATTCCGGGGTCTGGAGGCGGATTTTAGCAGAGATGACATTGATTCAATCAAGATGAAAATCATGGACTTTATAAAGAAAAGATATGGCACATCTTTCCAAAGCAGGGAGACGCTTGACGGTCTGCACAAGGCAGTCAGTTCTTATATCCGTAAGAATGAAAAGTGTTCACACCCAAAAGATAAGGGGTCAGTAACAGGGATATTTATAAAAGGTAATTATGGGTATATAGATTCATACATGCTGGACGACTTTGTAAAAGAGCACAAGCATGTGGGATATAAACGGCTTGAGATATTAAAGCGTTTAAAAATCATGGGAGCGCTGAACAGCCCCGACGGGCGTAACGATGTACTGGTGAGCATAGGGGGAGAAAAGCGACGCTTCTATAAAATCCTTCTGGCAGAAGAACCACAGGAAACAGAGGAATGTGAAGTGTTTAACAGCCCAGCACCGGCACTGGAAGAAAAGGATACGGAGGAGGAAAAACCAGAATGAAAGCATACAGATGGTATGGCGGTAAAAACAGGATGACACATATAATCAACTTCCTCATACCAGAGCATATGGCATACTATGAACCCTTTATGGGTTCTGCCGCCGTACTGCTGAACCACCCAAGGAGCAGGCTGGAAGTAATCAACGACTTGGATTCTGATATATACCACTTCATGAAAACCCTTGCGGACAGGGAAAAGGGAAAGGTACTTATCGAACGGCTCTGGAGGACATGGTATGGCAAGGGATTCTTTCAAGATGCCTTATATGCCAAACGTAATAATTATGAGGGGCTGGATGATGTTGAAAGGGCGGCTATGGTTTATATACTGATTACACAGAGTTTCAACTGTACAAGGAAATCATTCAGCAAGGGGGGATTTAGAAATACGTCAGATTATCGGGATGATATTCAGTTCAACCTCCCACAGGTACATGAACGGCTACAGGGTGTACGCATACGCAATATGGACGGGATTGAACTGCTTGCAAAGGCTTCGCCCCATGAATCAGCGTTTGCCTTTGTCGATCCGCCCTACAGGAAAGAATTGAGGGGAAAGGGTGCAGACAGTGTTTATACCTGTGAACTTTCCAACGAACAGCAGGTCAGGCTTTTGAGGACTATCCAAAATGCCAAGTGCAAAATCATGTTGTGCGGATACAGGTCAGAGAAAGGAACGGACTTGTATGACAAATATCTACTGCCTTGCGGATATAAATGTTATAAGCTTATGGATATTGTGAAAGCCTGCCAGCATAAAGAAAACAGGGATATAGCGCAGGAGTTCATCTGGGTTAATTACAGGCTTCCGGATATTGCAAGATATGTTATCAGTTTAACAGAATATGGAACAGCCAGTTAATAAAAAACAGGCTTGACAACTGGGGATGGTCAGCGTTACCATCCCCAACACTTAAAAAAGGAGGAAAACACTATGGCAACAAATAAGAAAGTAAGAGGATGCTTAATTGAGAGGAACGGAAGATATCATGCAGTAGTCAGCTATTATGTAGAGGAACACCGTCTACAGGATACCAAGTCAACAGGTATTTTAACCAGCGCACATAAAAAGAGGGAAGCCGAAAAAATCATGGAACAGCTTGTAAGGGAGAAAGAGGAGGAACTGGAACGGCTGGCAGAGGAAAAGAAGTCACACTCATTTGCGGACTGTTTTGAAAGATGGATTGATTATAAGTCAAGCCAGATTGAGTGTACGACAGCATGGTCGTATAAGAACAGGAGCAAGACAATCATTGAGTATTTCAGGGAGAGGGATATCAGGATTGAGAAGTTAGAATCGAAAGACCTGGTGAACTATTATGATTGGGCTTTGGCAAATGGGCGCAGAAATGTTTACAATGAAAATACTCCAAGTGGTTTGAGCCGTAGGACGGTCAGAGACCAAGCATCTTTGATAAAAGAATTCTTGAATGATGCGGTGGTACAGAAAATCATAGCAATAAATCCGGCGGATAAGGTAAAAGTGGCAAAGACAAAAGAAAACAATACAGAGGAAGTGGCATATATGAACCTAGAACAGGCTAAAGCATTTTTGAATTATGTGAGGACAGTTCCTATTTTTGAAAAGCTATATCATATTTCAAAAGTTGGCTTGTACTATGGGTGCAGACGGTCAGAGATACTCGGTCTAAAATGGAGTGCCATTGATTTTGAGAAAGGTGAAATTGTCATCAACCATACCATTGTAAGGGCAGAGCAAGGTGACGTATGTAGGGATAATGTAAAGACAAAGAGTTCACACCGCTACTATCCTCTGCTGGATGATATAAGGGATGACCTTATGGAGATTATGGAATCACAGAAGAAGCTGGGTATTTATTCAAAGGACGGATATGTGTTCAAGTGGGAAGATGGGAGGGTGTACAGCCCCGATTACATAACCAAATTGTTTAGGAAAGCAGTTATAAGAAGTGGCTGTGTGCCAGAAGATTTAACGGTGCATGGGTTAAGGCATAGCTGTTGTGCAATCCTCTTTGAAAATGGCTGGGAACTGGGTCAGGTGCAGAATTGGCTAGGACACTCGGACATCACGGTGACGGCGAATATTTATAACCATGTCAGTAAGAAATGGAAAAATAAGCATGGTGAAAAGGTTGATAGGGTGTTTGCATAGGTCACATTGATAGAGTGAGAGGATACCAGAATTAAAAATGGTATCCTCTTTTTGTTGCGTCAATCAAAAGAATATGGTATATTATTTCAAGCAGGCGTGGAGCATATTCATAGACAATAAGCGTTCTAAAAAATCAGCACGGACAACATTTTTTGGTTGGAGTCAACAAAAGTCCAACAAAAGTTTGGAAAAGTGCAGGATATAGGCATGGATAGGTGAAAAATGGATGTATCCTTGGGGCTGGGGACGTATCCAGAGGGAAAAATTGGACGTATATAGGCTTTTATTGTGAGGGAACTTAGTTCGGGACGCAGAGGTCGCAAGTTCGAATCTTGTCGCGACGACACCCCCTCAGAGCGGAAGTTTTGAGGGGTTTCTTTTATTTTCTTTTTTCATTTTATTTTTTCACTCACCGGAAATAATACCGCAGAAATTTTCCCTCCTCCACTCTGCTGTATCCAAATTCATTTTCAATATATTGCATGATCCAACTGTTCTCATCTTCCATCAGTTGTCCGTACCAGGTGTCCACCACGATCAACTCCGGCTGCTTGTCCGGATACAGGTTCCAGTAGGTCAAAAGCCGCTCGTCATAACTGGTGGGATCCACAATGGAAAAATGACAGATATTGCAGTCCCGGAACAGATAGGGAGTGGTCCCTGCGGATCCCGCCATATTCGTGACGATCAGGCAATCCGTGCCCTCCTCCACATATTCCGCGAACTCCTCATAGGCGCTGTCGATCATATATGCCTGCATATAATTGGTCAAAATACCGATGGCGGGCCCTTCCTTTACGATACCCCGGATGCCCAAAATGGTGTTGGTATCGGTCTTGCCCTGCCGCAGGGTAAATCCTTTTCCGAATATGGATACCGCCGTCAGACTGACCAACAGGATCAGAACCCAATGTCTGCTCTTTGTCCCCGTCTCCCGCTCCAGCGCGTGGATCAAAACTACTGCCGCCAACAGCGCGCCCGTCATTCCGTGAGGGATCGCGTACCATGGCGCCAGATCGCTCATATACACCACTGACAAAATAGCAAACACCCCACCGAGCAGTCCCGGGATCAGGATCTTCTTCCCGTCTCCCGCCTCTCGCCACACCAAAGCCGCCGCAAGCAGGAGTACCAACAGGTGGATCAGCGGTTCCTCATACCCTTTTCTCAGCACGATCCAATAAAAAATCTGCACAAGCTCCGACACAAGCACCATGATCACCGCAAGGATCGAAAGCGGCAAATGTCCTCCCAACCCTTTCTTGTGTAGCGCACGGCCATACAGCGCCCACGCTCCAAGGCTTACCGGCAGGATCACGATCCACGGGAGCACCAGGGACTTGACGCCGGACGCCAATGTCACCAGTCGGGACTGCGATGCCAAAGCCACATCATGGGTCAGATCAAAGCTCAGAACATATTTCACATTGCGCATAAACTCATCCAAGGACACATAAGACAGCACATTCCACAGCCAGATCACGGCCGCGCACACGCAGACACCCGCAAAGATCAGGCAGTCAGTCAGCACGTGTCGCACATCCGCTTTTCCCTCTGTCCGATCCCCCCGGGACCATATGAAGATACCGATCAAAAATACCGGGAACAAAAGCAGAGTGGCGGGATAGGACAATACTTCCAATGCCATGCCCACACCTGCTGCCACCAGCCACAGGCGTCTCGTTTTCCTCTCCGTACCAGATCCGTGACCATGTCCGTAATAACGCATCAGAGACAATGTGATCACCGTCAGAAACCAGACCTGCAGATTGGAAAACTCCGGAATCTGAATGATCTTGGGCACGATATTAAAGTAACACAATCCCAACAGGAACGCGTACTCCCTGTGGGTATAGTCGCGGCATACCCGATAAAACCACCAAGACATCGCAAGCTGTATCAGGGTGGTACACACGCGCAGAAAAAGCACCACTCCCGCAGTGCCTCCCGTAACGGCCCGAAAAAGCCCCATCAGCCACACGCAGACAAAGGCGGAAGTCTGGTGCGGTTCCCACATCGCCCCAAACAGATGATCCCCCATCAGTCTGCGATATGCCATGACGATCTGATACTCTTCGTCCAATGTATAGTCCACAAAGATCACTTTCAGGGCAGCCGCAATACTGCCCAATATCAGCAAAATTTTCAGTATTTTGTATTTGCGCCGTGTTGCGGTATTGTTCATCCGGCAGTATCCTCCTGCCTTTAAAGTTTCGTTATTTCAACCTATTTCGGCTCACTCCAACCTATCCCGTCCTGTTCCGGTCTGTCAGGCCTGATCTCCTCATCAATGATAAAAGGAGGTCTCGCGCGGGAGGCATCCAGTGTTCTCCACAGATACTCTCCCAGGATCCCCAACATGGACAGGATCAGACCCGAGGACAGAAGGACCAGACACATCAGCGATGCCCAACCTAAGATAGGCACTCCTTTGGTAAAATACTCCACCAACACATTGATCATCATGATCAGCGCGAATATATCAAAGACCACGCCTATAGCGGTCATAAATCGGATGGGCACATAGGAAAAGCTCATCATGGAATCCATCACCAACTTAAATTTCTTGGCGAATGTCCAGCGGGATTTTCCTTTCTCCCTGTCCCGTCTGTCAAAATAGACCATATCCGTCTGAAAACCCGCCCACAACACCTGAAGGGTCAGGCTGGAATTTTTCTCGTCCAGACGCTCCAATACCTCTATCACGCGGCGGTCGATCAGATAGCAGTCGCAGCCGCCCACAGGCATATTTTTGTTGACAAATTTGCGCACGATGGCATAGTACAGATTGGCAAAAAAGACTTTGACCCGACTCTCATCCCGGGAGCGGCGCACCGCCAGTACCACCTTGTTGCCCCTCTTCCAACTCTCATACATCTCAAGGATCAGTGTGGAATCCTCCTGGAGATCCGCCTGTTTCGTCACCGCGCAGTCCCCCGTGCAGACGCTCAGACCCGCCAACAGCGCGGCATGCTCGCCAAAATTGCGGGACAGTTTCACCAGGCGCACATTCTCATCCAAAGCCTTGATCTCATTCATGATCTTCCATGAATCATCCCCTGAACCGTCATCCACAAAGACCAGTTCATACTCCCCGAGCACGCCCAAGATCTTGGCCTTCATATCCCGGTACAGATCCATCAAAGTATCTTCATTATAGTAAACGGGAACCACGATCGATATTTTACTCACTCTGCATCTCCTTCGGATAAAATCTTAGGAAAATTATACCCGAAATACCGGATTGTGGCAATCCCTTTATTCCGGGCGGGAAGTTTCCGCCGCAGGACCGCCCGCCCCGGAATCGCCCGTCTCATCCGCTGACCCGCCCCGCGCTCCCTCAATATTCAGATAACACTCCCGGATCAGCACAAATCCCAAGGGTCCCTTCACGATCCCCCACACGCCAAAGAGTCGGATCCCCACATACAGCGACACCAACACCGCTATGGCCGGTACCCCCATGCGTTTTCCGATCAGTCGCGGCTCCAACAATTCCCGAAGGAAAATGCAGATCAGATACAATAAAATACACACGGCTCCCCTTCCATAGCTGCCATGCACCAACTGCAGCAGAGCGAGGGGCATCAGCACGATCCCCGTTCCCACAAAGGGCAGAGCATCCAGAAAACCTGCCAAAATCCCCCAAAGCACACCGTGATAGACTCCCGCGATCCCCAGCGTCACAGCCGCCGTAAGTCCGATAATGACCATAATGACGGTCTGTGCCTTCACATAAGTGGCGATATACCGTATCACTCCGCAGATCACTTTCAACATCACATGACATTCTTCTCTGTCCAGAAGACGGTTCATGATGTCGTCATAATCCTTGGCCAAAAGCACCGTGGCGATCAGAAAAGTCACCAAAAATCCACCCAACGTCCCCAAGATCTTCACATACGCAAGCGATTGGGACAGCACGCCGGGCAATGTGTGTTTACCCAAGGCGTCCATCCCCTCCCCGATAGCGTTCAGGATCGTGTTCTCCAGATAAAAGCCGTCCACTCCCACCAGATTTCCCACTGCCTCACAGCCCTTGTGTACCCAAAGCTGCAGCTCGTCTCTAATGGAATTCAATTCCCCCATCCATCCCGGCAGACTGCCCACGATCCAAGAGAACAGGATCCAAAGCAGCGCCGTCAAAAAAAGCACCGCGGCCGCTAACAGCACAACAGCCCCGACCTGTCGGTGCAGGTGCAGCCTCCCCTGCATTTTCTTGAGGAGCGGCCCAAAGATCGTGACAAACAACATGGCAATGAGTACCGGAGAGATCAAAGGCGAAATATATTTCAGAAAAAACCAGACTGTCCCCGTCAGGAAAAATATCAGCGCAAACCGGTTTTCCTTAATCTTCTCCCACATACACACGCCCTCTTTCTCAAACTAAATCCTACGATATTTTAGTATGGAAAGATTCGGGCCGGATAAATCCGACACTCGTGTCAAAAATCATGCCAAATATTGTCATTCCTTTTCAGTGTGCCGAAATCTCTGAACCGGACAGCCCACGGATAGATTCAAAAATCTCAAAGATCCGTCCCTTGGGGATTACCTGAAAGCGCATTCTCTCTCCCTTCACGGGATGCGTCAGTTCCAACTCACAGGCGCACAAGGCCACACTGCGCATCCCCAATTCTTCACTTATTCGCCGTGTGTGCTCCGTGCCATATTTTAAGTCCCCCAAGAGAGGTATGCCGGCATGAGCCATCTGGGCGCGGATCTGGTGAAAACGCCCCGTCTGAATATGAACGTCCATGAGGGACAGCTCCCCCTGACTCTCCAACAGGTGATACCGCAAAACAGCCTTGCGGGCGACATGATCCCTCTGCGGCGACCCGCCCGGCTGCGGTGACTTAATCTGCTGCGGCGACCCGCTTGGTTGCGGGCTTTTACCTGGCGCGGTCTCCACATCCACGATCTCGGCCCGATTGTCCGCAGTCTTGCGCAGATAATCCGTCAACTCACCCTGCGGCGCGGGCGGCGATCCGCAGACCACCGCGTAATAATGCTTATTTAATGTCCCGTCCGTCAACTGCTTGGACAAAGCTCCCGTGGCGGCCTTGGTCTTGCCGAACACCAACAGTCCCTCCACCGGCTGATCCAGACGATGCACCACTCCCAAAGTACCGCCCTTCAAATAATTTTTGAGCTCACTCACCATGTCTGCCTGTCCCACCCGGGCCGTCTGTACGGCGAACCCGGCCGGCTTGTAGGCCGCGATCAGTTGATCGTCTTCGTATTGAATGATAGTCCGCATGGTCTCCTCCTGCCTTTTCGGGTTTTCAAATTTTCCTGACCATTCCCTATTTCCCTGACAATCTTCAATTTCCCCGATTACCCTCAATTTCTCCGATTATCCCCAATTTCCCCGATTACCCTCAATTTCTCCGATTACCCTCAATTCTTCCTCAGACCCTTGGGATAATGATTTTTCATGATACCGCCGGCAAGCTTGCCCCACCCCAGGCTGTACCCGTCCACACCGATCAGATACCATCCCTTCTCCCCCTCCCGGGCAAAGGTTTGGCCCCGCAGATAAGACAGTGTCAAGGGATCCTCCGCATCTAAATGACAAGTGTGTCGCATTTCATGAGGATGCAATGCCAACGCCAGCGCGTGGGAGGGCTGAAAACGGTCTTTTTTGAAAGTGCCCAAATGCAGTCCCGGCCGCAGGATCTTCAGACCCTTGCACGCCGGCATATTTCCGGGCGCCAAATAAAGATTGTCCCCAAAACACAGAAAAAGCGTCTCTCCTCTCTCCCATTTCTGAAGACTCTGTTCCACGACCTCCTCCACGGCGGTCTCCCGCCAAAATTCCCACCAGATCTCCAGACGCTTGTCCTTGGCCGCAAGACCCCGCTCCACACCGCCGGCCGCCATCGGCTCATATCCCTCCGGCACATCCCCCGCTTTCTGCAACACAGCGGCGAAATGTCCCTCTCCCCGCACCACATGGGGCCACAGGCGCAGAGTGCCCCTTAACTCCTCCCTGCCGTCACCCCACTCGGGCCTTCCGTCACAAAGTCCCCGGGGCAGCCCCATCCGACTCTTGTCTATGGGCAAGATCCCGAACTCCGGGTGCCTTAGCAGGAATCTGCACACGGTTCCCTCATTTTCCTGCGGCGCGAAAGTACAGGTGGAATACACCAGTCTCCCGCCCGGGCGCAGCATCTTGGCGGCGCAGTCCAAAATTCCGTCCTGTCTCTCGGCGCACATGGTCACATTTTCCGGACTCCACTCCTCCGATGCGATCTCGTTCTTGCGAAACATTCCCTCCCCGGAACAGGGGGCGTCCACCAGAACGCGGTCAAAGTATTCTGGGAATCTTTCTGACAGATTTGTCGGATTTTCATTTGTGACACATGTGTTAGCAACGCCCATCCGCTCTATATTTTCAGACAAAATCCCTGCTCTGGCGGGATGGATCTCATTGCTCACAAGCAGACCCCGCCCGTTCAAATAAGCCGCAATCTGCGTACTCTTCCCGCCAGGCGCCGCGCACAGGTCCAAGATCCGCTCCCCCGGCCGCGCCTCCATAAGCGGCACCACCGCCATGGCGCTGGGCTCCTGTATATAATAGGCCCCCGCCTCATGATAGGGATGCTTTCCGGGCTGATCTGCGGAGTCATAATAGTACCCACAAGTCTCCCATGACACTGGTGTCATATTAAAGTATTTGCTGAGAATTTCCTTCTGATTCCGCGCGCCTCCGTCACAAGATATCCCGCCTGATACCTTCAGCGGATTGACCCGCAGGGCCTGATGCCGCTCTCCGTCCAAGCTTTGCGCAAACTTCTCATATTCGTCACCGAGCATTTCCTGCATTCTCTGCATGAATTCCTGTGGCAGCATGACAGCCTCCTTCTTATTTTAGATCATATTTCAGATCACATCTCTCCGGCCGCATCCGGTTCTATATCTGAAGATATCTGATGGTATCCGGTAGTATCCGAAAATATCATATCACATCGCAAAGTCGCTTGCAATTCTCGCTCACAGCCTCTATACTGATATTAACTGCTGCCGGCTGACATGACATCAGTCGGTACTGACCACAGATCCCGCAGGCGATCTGTTACCACTCACACGAAAGGGGACAAATTTTGAAACACGGAAAACGAATTTTACCGACCATGCTGTCCATATTATGTGCAGGCGCGCTGACGGCCTGCGGAGGGAGTACGACTATGAGTGAACAGGATATTGCGATCATGGAATCCATCGCAGAGTCCGTTGCGGAATCCGTGGCAGAGTCCATGATGGACTCCATGGACGGCGCTGCGACCCAAACCGCGTCCAACAATACGACATCTTCTTCCGATTCCAATGCCGGATCCGATGCTCAATCCGGAAACACAACTCCGACACAAGCGGGCGCCCAATCCGGAAATACGGCTCCGACACAGTCCGGCAACTCCAATGCTCAGACCGCTCCCATTGGTGACGGATTTGCCGCGGAACACGGCGCTCTTCGGGTGGACGGAACCCAACTGGTGGATCAAAACGGCGATCCCATCCAACTCTATGGCATGTCCACGCACGGAATCGCATGGTTCCCGCAGTTTGTGAGCTATGACACTTTCAAAACCCTTCGGGACGACTGGAATACCAACTGTGTGCGTCTCGCCATGTATACCCATGAGAACAGCGGCTACTGTGCCGGCGGAGATCAGGACTATCTGAAATCACTGGTGCGCTCCGGAGTGGACGCGGCCACCGATCTGGGCATGTATGTGATCGTGGACTGGCATGTGCTGCAGGATCAGGATCCCAATGTCTATAAAGATCAGGCTCTCGCCTTTTTCAAAGAAATGTCCGAAACCTACGCGGATCACACCAATGTGATCTATGAGATCTGCAATGAGCCCAACGGCTATGCCACATGGGACAGCGTAAAATCCTATGCCGAGGAAGTCATCCCCGTCATTCGGGAAAACGACCCCGATGCCGTCATAATTGTGGGCACTCCCACTTGGAGTCAGGATATCGATCAGGCCAAAGCCAATCCCTTGGACGAGGAAAACATCCTCTACGCGCTGCATTTCTATGCGGGCACGCACAAAGATGTGCTCTGGAACCGTCTGGACAGCTGCGTACAGAACGGACTTCCTGTATTTGTAAGCGAATTCGGTATGTGTGACGCCTCCGGAAACGGGGCCAATGACTTTAATTCCGCCGAGAGTTGGTTTGACGTAATTGAGAAATACAATATCAGTTTCTGTTGTTGGAATCTGGCCAATAAAGATGAGTCCAGCAGTGTGCTGAAGGCATCCTGCAGCAAGACCTGCGACTGGAGCGAGGAAGATCTGAACGAATCCGGCAAGTGGATTCGGGAGTATTTCCGCAGTAAACAGTGACTGTGAAAACGTGGATCTCATAAGGTTGAAGAAAATCCCGTCTCTTTATTGGCGGCATTACGCAATGATTATACATCAATTTCCAATATGGCAAAAGAGAAATTAAGGGAGCGGGTAAATGACATATAGAGTTGAAATACTTCCCACCGCATGGGAAGATTTCCCTTGACTTTTTCCATTTTCCCGTGATATGATTCTCAAGGAAATTTTTCGGAACATATCGAAATACGGAAACATAAATGACACAAGTGGTGCTGCGCACGTAAATCTGATCACGGAATTATGGCGGTATCACTTGTGTTTTTTGTGTGTCCTCTTATTTTGGATATTCCCGGATTTCATGAGCCGGTCTCATCACAATATCACCAAAAAAGGAGAAAAATCATGCCTCAAAATCAAGCTCAAAGAATGGTCTTCGCACTGTTGACCGTGATCGTAACTGTTCATGCCTATGTATTTTACAGCCTGTATGTGATCAATGGCGGCACCTTTATGGCGCTGACGGGAGAACCCTCCGTCCTTGCCGCCATCAATGCCATGGGCGGTATATCGGTATTTGGCAATGCCGTCCCCATATGGGCCGTCATACTGATCGAATTTGCATTGGCCTACTGCTTGGAACTGTTGGTGGGAAGTCCGCTGTCCTTCAAGTTGGCCTGCCGCGTCTTTGACCCGTCCAAAAATCATCCCATGATGTTTGAGACGGCCATCATCTGCGCCACGGTGGGTCTTATGTGCCCGATCATGAGTTTCCTGGCTGCCATTTTGTACTATCCGTATTATGCCGGATTTCATATTTTGACTCTGTTGGCGAACTGGCTGAAACTGGTATGTTTTAACTTCCCGTTTGCGTACTTTTCCCAACTGTTCTTCATTCAGCCTTTTGTGCGTGTAGTCTTCCGTTTCCTGTATCGCAAGAGTATCCGGAATCGTCAGGAGGAAGCGCGCCAAAAGGAATTGCAGGGCGGCAAGCTGAAACCTACGGATGAGGTGGAGGCAATCTCCGATGTCTGGAAACGCATTGATGAGATTCAGGCAGAGCTGAAAGCAGAGTATGCCAAACTTCCCAACAATAAAAAGTAATATCCTGTTTCAACTTAGGAAAATCTTAATAATTTTTCCGCAAAAAACAAATAAACCGCCGTCGATTTTTGCTATAATAAAGTCAGATCCTTTGACGGGAAAGAGGCGGGGAAATGTCTGATAAAATATTGATCGTGGACGATGAGGTCGAGATCGCCGATCTGATCGAACTGTATCTGACCAATGAAAATTACATCGTATATAAATTCTACACAGCCCGGGAGGCGTTGAAATGCATTGAGAGCACGGAGTTGGATCTGGCCATTCTGGATATCATGCTGCCGGATATGAACGGATTCGCTCTGTGCCAACAGATCAGGGAACAATATACCTACCCGGTGATCATGCTGACCGCCAAGGACGCAGAGACGGACAAGATCACCGGGCTCACCTTGGGCGCGGACGACTACATCACCAAGCCTTTCCGTCCCTTGGAGATGGTGGCCAGGGTCAAGGCGCAGCTGCGCCGTTACAAAAAATATAATCCCTCTCACGCGCCGGACGGCACCGGCGATATCATCGCGCACTCAGGTCTCGTCATGAACGTGAAGACCCATGAGTGCACATTGGATGACCAGCCTCTCATACTGACCCCCACGGAGTTTTCCCTTCTGCGCATCCTGTTGGAAAATAAGGGGAACGTGGTCAGCGCGGAAGAACTGTTCCACGGAATCTGGGAAGATGAGTATTACAGCAAGAGCAATAATACCATCACGGTCCACATACGACACCTTCGGGAGAAGATGCATGACACCGTGGAACATCCGAAATACATCAAGACGATATGGGGGGTGGGATACAAAATTGAAACTTCAATCTGACAATCACAACACCAACTATGGACAGCTCAAAAGAAGAATCCTCCTGCGCTGTCTGTTCACTGTAATACTGTCCGTCAGCGCGCCGTTTTGGCTCTACTATCTGTGGCGGGGACGGATCAGTGAACTCATCGTCCGATTTTTCCAATTTACGCTTTTGCTCTCCTACGAGGATTCCTGTCTTCTGTATCGGCGCATCTTCCGGGACAATTTTGACGTGATATGGATTGGAACCATGTTCCTGTTTTTCCTCCTTCTGATGTGGTTTGTCATTAATTGGCTCACCAAATACTTTGATATCGTGATCCGGGGGATCGATGACCTTCTCCTGGATGACGTGGTAATCTGTCTGCCCTCGGAAATGATGTCCATAGAGCACAAATTAAACGCCGTCAAGCTCAAACTCAAACAGCGCACTCTGGAGGCACAGTTGGCAGAGCAGCGCAAGAATGATCTGGTCATGTATCTGGCTCACGACATCCGCACCCCCCTGACCTCCGTGATCGGCTATCTCAATCTCCTCTCGGAGACTCCCGATATGCCCCCCGAGCAGCGGACCAAGTACGTGAATATCACCTTGGACAAGGCATACCGGTTGGAGAAAATGATCAATGAATTTTTTGAGATCACCCGCTATAATCTCCAACAGATCCAACTCTCCAATGAAAATATCGATCTGTATTATATGTTGGTACAGCTCTCCGACGAGCTCTCACCCCTGCTCTTAACAAGGGGCAACACCACTGTTCTGAAAGCTGACGAAAACCTGACCGTCTGCGGCGATCCCGATAAATTGGCGCGGGTGTTCCAGAATGTATTAAAAAATGCCGCCGCTTACAGTTTCCCCAACACGGAGATTCTGATCACTGCCGCGCAGGAAAATGACAATGTTGTCGTTTCTGTTCAAAATCAGGGCAACACCATTCCCAAGGAACAACTGGATGCTATCTTTGAGAAATTCTATCGTCCGGATGAGTCCCGCGCCTCCAATACCGGCGGCAGCGGACTGGGACTGGCCATCGCCAGGGAGATCGTATCGCTGCACGGCGGCACCATCCAAGCCTTCAGTGAAAACAATCTGTTTACCATCGTGATCACCCTGTCCGCGGCGTCTTAATACAATATTAATATTTTATACGGAATATCTTAGCCTGAACGCAATGGCTTGTTAAAACATATTCTGCCGACCCTTGGTATAATGAAAGCACTGAGGGCCGGCAGATTTTTGTCCGCCGCTCCATTCCCACTCACGAAGGACTATAAACACTACTTTATAACGCGAGGACAAATACTATGAAGAACGAGACCAATGCCACCAAACCTAAACAGATCGCCGTCCTGTTCGGCGGCCGCTCCCCGGAGTACACGGTATCCCTGCAATCCGCCTACGCGATCATCACACATATGGATCGGGAGAAATTCGCTCCCACGCCCATCGGTATCACCCCCTCAGGTGAATGGTTCCTCTTCCGGGGCCACCCGGACCGGATTCCGAATGATACCTGGTACAAAGAGGAGGACTGTGTCCCCGTCACCCTGTCCCTCTCACCCCGCGGGCTGTATCTGCAAGACTCTGTCCGCCAAAATACCTGCGATTCCCTCCGCCATCCCAAGATTGACGCGGTATTTCCCGTGCTGCACGGCAGGAACGGAGAGGACGGCACCGTACAGGGCATGTTTCGCCTTGCGGGGATTCCTGTTGTGGGATGCGATGTGCTCGCGTCCGCATTGTGCATGGACAAGGACAAAGCCCACCGTCTGGTCTCTGCGGCAGGGATCCGGGTTCCTAAAGCACGGGTACTGTCCCGCAATTTTTTCCGGCAGGAAAATGCGGATTTGCGGGAAAATATCGACTCCGATTCTCTGCGGACGCAGGCGGATGAGATCGGATACCCGCTGTTTGTGAAACCCGTCCGGGCCGGCTCCTCTTTCGGTATCACCCGGGTGACGGATGCCGCCGCCCTCCCCGATGCTGTGGAAAAGGCATTGCAATATGACGATTCCGTGATCTTGGAGGAGGCCATTCCCGGCTTTGAGGTGGGCTGCGCCGTCTTGGGCAACGACCGGCTGACTCTGGGAGGACCGGATGAGATCGAACTGTCAGAGGGATTTTTTGACTATACGGAAAAATACACTCTGAAGACTTCCGCCATCCATGTTCCGGCACGGATCGACGCGGACAAGGCCCTGCAGATCAGACAGAACGCCGCCCGAATCTATAGGACTCTGGGCTGCAGAGGTTTCGCCAGGGTGGACATGTTCCTCACACCCTCCGGGGAGATCGTTTTCAACGAGGTGAATACCATTCCCGGCTTTACGGACCACAGCCGCTTTCCCAATATGCTGAAAGCGGAAGGTCTGACCTTTGAAGAGATCATCACTGAGACCATTGAATTGGCATTGGAGTCCGACTATGAGCAATACTAAAAAAGCACCCTCGGCAATTCCGGCCTCCCTCGGCGGTTTGGACCTGTTCGGGCTCTTTGCCTCCCTGTGCGTCATCGCCATCCACACTTCACCCCTGACTTCCTTTAGCGGCACCGCGGACCTTGTGTGGACCCGGATCCTCGCCCGCGTGGCGGTGCCGTTTTTCCTCATGAGGACCGGATATTTTCTGCAGGACAGGCCGCTCCTTCCGTTTCTCGGCAAACTCTTGCGGCTGTATGGCATCGCTGTTCTTCTCTATCTGCCCGTGAATCTATACGCGGGACATTTTCAGGGACTCGACATCGGAGGATATTGCCGAATACTGCTCTTTGACGGCACCTTCTACCACCTCTGGTATCTGCCGGCCTGTCTGACGGGTGTGTGCGCGATATCCCTGCTGCTCCGAAGACTCTCTTTCAAAGCGGTGACGGCGATCAGTCTCATATTATACGGATTCGGCCTGTTGGGGGACAGTTATTACGGCCTGACCCAAAACAACATATTTCTGCAGAGCTTGTACGAAATCCTGTTTTCCCTGTTCTCCTACACCAGAAACGGCATTTTCTATGCCCCCATCTTTCTCATCATGGGCATCGGCATCCGACGAAGTCATAAGTCTTTCAAAAAATCCGTGTTGGCGGCGGGATTGACCTTGTCTCTGACAGCCCTGTGTGTGGAGGGATTCCTCGTACATCACATGGGATTGCCCCGACATGACAGTATGTATGTCAGCCTGCTGCCCTGTATGTACTTCCTGTTTCGGATCCTGTTGACTCTCCGTTTCCGGTCCGTCAGAACACTGCGCGGCATCGCCACTTGTGTCTATGTGATACATCCTCTGTGCATTGTCGCGGTGCGGGGTGCCGCCAAACTTTTCCGGCAGGAATCTCTGCTTGTGGACAACAGTCTGCTGCACTACCTCGCGGTGTGCATACTCTCTCTGATCTGCGCCACAGCATGGGGCAGGGCGGTGAAAATCGCGCGAATCCTGTGGCAGAGGACTGCTGCCCGCCCCGCTGCGCAGAGCCGTGCCCGGAACCGGACGGAAGAACGACAATTTGTGCAGGGCCGCGCCCGGAACTGGACAAAAGGACGACAATTTGCGTATGGCCGCGCCTGGATCGAGTTGGATATGGACAACCTCCGCGCGAACGTGGCTGCTCTGCAGAGCCTCCTGCCCGAGGGCTGTCAACTGATGCCGGTGGTCAAAGCTAACGCCTATGGGCATGGCGCGGTATTGATCGCAAGGGAACTGAACCGGCTGCGCATCCGCTCCTTTGCTGTCGCCTCCCTCGAGGAGGGCGTGAAACTGCGCCGCCATGGCATCCGGGGTGAAATTTTGATCCTGGGCTACACCCATCCCCGGCAATTTCCGCTGCTCAGAAGATACCGGCTCACGCAGACTCTCATCGACCGCTCCTACGCGGAACTTTTGAATGCCTATGGCAGAAAAATAAAAGTGCATGTGAAAATAGACACGGGGATGCGCCGTCTGGGAGAACGCTGTGAGAACAGGGAAGATCTGCAGTATATTTACTCCCGTCCCAATCTCATTGTGACGGGTACATACACGCATCTGTGCGCGGACGAAGAATCCACGCCGCGGGATGTGCTGTTTACCAAGACTCAGGCGGCAGCCTTTTATGCCGCCGTGGCAAATCTGGAGGCCAAGGGCTTTTCCTGTGGCAAAATTCATCTTTTGGCCAGCTATGGTCTCCTGCGTTATCCGCAGTTCGCGGGAGATTACGCGCGGACGGGCATTGCTCTCTACGGCGTCCTGAGCCGCCGAAAAGATCTCGCCGACTGTCCGGTCTCTCTTGCCCCCGTATTGTCCGTCAAGGCGAGAGTCGCATTGATAAAGGAACTCTATGCCGGAGAGAGCGCAGGATACGGGTTGCAATACACCGCTCCCGCCGACCGCAGGATCGCCGTCCTGTCCATCGGTTATGCAGACGGCATTCCCCGCAGCCTCTCCTGCGGCAAAGGACATGTGTTGATCCGCGGACACAGGGCGCCCATCATCGGATGTATCTGCATGGATCAGACTCTGGTGGACGTCACGGCAATTCCGGACGTATCGCCCGGAGACACCGCCGTGCTGATCGGAGTCTCTGAAGACCAGGAGATTAGCGCCTATGACTTGGCGGAGGCCTCGGACACCATCACCAACGAACTGTTGAGCCGTCTGGGAAGTCGCCTTACCGGAACCCTTCGCTCATCTGTCGTCAGCCGTGAGAGTAACAGGTGACGGACATGTTGCACCCTTCCGCCTCCGCTGCCAGACAGACCGGAAAAGTTTTCACTGGAATATCCTGAAAGAGCAGCTCCGGACCTCCACTCTGAAAACCGAAGATTCGGCCGTTCAGGATCAATGCCACTTTCCTGCAGTTGCTGTATACGGTGATGCCAAACAGCCCGTTGGCTTGTCTGTGCAGACTTTTCAGCGGGATATAGACAAAAGGCTCTGTGCTCCAACGGGCCTTCTGCAGATAATAGGCCGCTGTGGGGATGCCGTTTTCCAGGAACAGCTCCTCCCCTCGGACACAGGCCGCAGGCCCGGACCCGGCTCCGCATCCGATTTCAGAGCCGGGATCCACACATTTTCCCACCCTGAACAATAACCCTGTCTCGTCACAGAGTTCTCCCAGGACATGTCGCGATATTTCCGACACATCTGTCATTATATCCTTTTTATTTTCCCTGGGTGCTTTTGGCTCTTCCCGCAAGACGATAGTGTTGGCTCCCATTTGCGCCAACTGCCGCAATCTGTGGCGGATCTGCTCCCGGGACGGCAGTTCCTCCCCTCCCCGATAGAGGGGGTCCGCGCATTCATAATACACTTCTCTGGGTATAAACGATCTGTCATTGAGGGCAAATCCAATTTCTGACGTCCCTGTCATTTTCATTATGGGTAAATGCGCCCGAACCAACTGTCGAAAATTTTCTCCATAAATTTCCAATTGATACAGATACGGATGCTCCGTCCCCTGCCATAATTGCGGGTGCATCAACTGTATCACACAGGGATCTTCCTCCTTCACGGGATGCATACAGTGGAACGCCAACCGTCCCTCCGCATCCTTGAGACAGATCAGAAAATATTCCCCCTCTCCCTCGGGCAGGAACAGCTCCAGAATCGCCCGACCGTTTTGAATCGCCATATGGATCTGAATGTCCCTCCAATCCGTTATCATCTTCCCCGTCCCCTTCGCTCCCGCAAAATTGCCGCATTTTGTTCCACCGTTCGCCGGGTGAGCGGATAGAACAGCTGCATGGTTAGAAAGACCAACAGATAACCAATGCCCGGCACCAACGTGGCGATGGTGTAAATCCGCTCCGTCACCTCCACGGTCTGCGCAGACGCCCCGGACACATAGCCGATGGCCGTCAGGATGAATCCGCCCGCGCCTCCGGCCAGAGCCTGTCCCAATTTTCTCGCAAAGGAATAGGCGGCATACACCGTACCGTCCTCCCGGTTCCCGGTGACCACCTCCTGATGATCGATGATGTCCGTGATAAATGCCCAGATGATCATATTGAAATAGCTGATGCCTAAAGTGGCGATAAAATACAGAAAGATATAGGTCCCTATATTGCGGACTCTCAGGAAAAAGAGCAACAGATACAGAACGCCTGTCAACAACATTCCCGCGGCTCCGGCCTCCTTCTTGCCGAACTTTGCGGATATCCTCCGGACAAAGGGCGCAAGCGCCAGCATTCCTCCCATGGTGACAAAATGCAACACAGAGATCGCCTTCGCGTTGCGGAAATAATCCATAAACAGGTAATTGTTCATACCCTGTCCGATCAACGTGGCCGACAGCAACGCCATGGCGGCCCCCACCAACGCCAGGAGCGGCCTGTTCCGCATAAGGCTCCCCGCCAACTCTCCCGCGGACGAATTTTTTTCACTCCCGGATTCCGGATGCACGCGCTCCGTGCAGAGATGATAGCACAACAGATAACAGATGACGGCACAGATCCCGAAGATCACCGACATGACCACCAAGCGCATGGGATATACAATCTGATTGCCGACCGCATCCTCGCCGTAGACGATCAGAGGCCCCAGAGTGCCGATAACGATACCGGCAAGAGCCGTTCCCACACTGCGGCAGACGGAAAGAGAGGCCCTGTCTCCGGCCTCCGCGCTGATCACCGCGGCCATGGAGCCATAGGGAATGTTGATGGCCGTGTAACAGACGCTTCCCCAGAGCAGATAAGTCAATGACACATAGAGCAGCTTGGCCCCATAGGGCCAGTCTCTCACAAAATAGCCGTACATCAGGACACCCGCCACCGCCACGGGCACGCACATCCGCCTGATCCAAGGGCGAAACCGTCCCTCCGGGGTGGGCGGCATACGGTCCACGATCCGTCCCATGATCACATCCGTGCACGCGTCCACAATTCTGGCAATCAAAAACAGAATGCCCGCCACGACCCCCGGGATACCCAACACCTTTACAAAATACACCATGAGAAAATTGCTCGCAAAGATAAAGGTAAAATCATTGCCAAAGTCGCCAAACATGTATCCGACTTTATCTCTGATTCCAAAGGGTCTCCCGTGATCCGTGGTCTCCGCATTCTGTCGCATATCCGCCTCTTTCCCGTGTCCGCACGCCTGATACTTTCTTCCTAGGTTTTCCAACGAAAGAGGTATTTATGCAATTTTTACAATGGTGTCGTCAACAGTACATATCTGCAGGTATCCTCCACCAAGTCGGCAAAATAACTTCCCGTAACCTTACCCTTTTGTATCAGGGCACCCACGGAACGGCACTGCCGCTTTTGCAGTTCCTCCTGAATACAGGTCGCGAGCAGGGATCCCACTCCCAAATGCTCTCTGTCCGCCCCCAGATACAGGAGAATATATTCTTTCGGTTTTCTGCGGATGTGCAGGATCTGCGCCAGCCTGACAGGTGTTACGGATCCTGACAACAGATTGCCGTAATTGGGGACCGTTACGAAAAATCCCACTGTCTTTCCGTCTTTATAGGCCAATTTCACCATGTCCCACACCAACACATGTTTCAGTTTGCCGAACATCTTAAGAAACTGTTTCTCCGCAATGGGTTTATAAGCGGGAAAATCCTTATAAAGCTCAACGATCAGGTGATAAATTTCCTTTAGGCAGCGGCGAAACTCCCTTCTCTTGGGACTGCGCACCACATAGCCCTCCCTAAAACGTTTCTGCATGCGCTCCTGCGCCTTGGCATTGGTATAATCCGGCTCAATCAGGCGATATCTGTTGGAGCAGTATTCCTCCCAAACCGTGAAACCTTCCGCCTCCAAAAGCGCGGGATAATATTCTTTATTGTACGGCTCCGCAGTATACGGCCGGTCGAAATGATCCGTCTTGAAACGGTATCCGATCCAAAAGGACGCGTCCACCGGACCGACCAGAGTCTTTTTGCCCTGCTGCGCGGCATGCCGTTTTACGGCCTCCATCAGGCGATGGCAGACCTCCTGATTTTTACAGCACTCAAAAAATCCAAAAAATCCCCTGTCGTCGCCCTCGTAATAAGTGATCGCGCAGCGGGCCAGAGCTTCCCCCTTCTCCGTGAGCACCAGAGCGCCCCAGACCTCCGCGTCATTGCTCAGACAATGTGTGCCCGTCAACAATGCCCTCTCCGTCTTTTTGTCCTGCGTGCGCTCATATTTTGTATATAATATGTCCGGACAGGAGAGAAACTTTCGGATATAGTTCTCCTCCCGTTGAAAGATCACAACCTTCAGACTCATTGGTATTCCTCCCTTTTCTCTGCTCTTCGTAAAACGCGCACCGTTCCCGCGTCTCCGTCCAATTCCACCTCATCTCCCGTGCGCAACAGCTCCATCGCATGGGACAATCCGACCACTGCGGGCTTGCCAAGCTCGCGGGTGATAATTGCCGTATGGGAGAGAAGGGAACCTTTCTCCGCTATGATCCCGGCCGACCGGTGGATCAGGAACACCCAGCCGGGGTCCGTCATTTTGGTCACCAAGATCCGATTTCCGGCATCCAAGGTCTCTTGGGGGCGCTCCACCACCAATACCTCTCCCCGCACCACACCGGGGGAACAAGGTGTACCGTACAGACAGGATGCCTCCCCCCGTTCCTCCTCCGGACAAAACCGGACGGATATCCTCTCCCGCACCTGTTTATCAAACACCTCTCCGCGAAAGATCAGTCTGGAATACGCGGGCAAAGTGACATATGCGTCATATTCCTGTTTCCGACTCTCCACCAACTCCCCGCAGGAGCCGCCGTTTCGCACACTTTCCCGAACCTCGTCCAAAAAGAGATAAAAAATATCCTCCCTGTCCCGCAACCGGCCGTTTTGGACCATCCACTCTCCTATCTTCAGGAAGATTTCTCTGGTCATGCCAAAGATGCGACTCCTGTTCATACGGGAGATCTCCCTGTTACGGATACCCAGTTTGGCCCGGCGCAGCACACCGGACTCCCGATGCCTTGCTCTGTTCCTCGCCATTCCGGCACAGCCCGTCTTAAGACGGCCGGCATTCCGAATCCGCATTGCACTGCCGTTACGATCTGCACTGCCGGCACGACCTATCCCTCTGTCCGCCGCCACGGCATCACTGCGCGTCAATTGCTCCACATAAGCCCGCAAGAGCTCCGGATGCGTGCGGAACGTATGGGTCTCCAATTTCAATTCCTCCGGGCAGCGATCTCCGTATCGCTCGATATACCGGCTCTCCATGCGTTCGTACTCCGCGCTTTCCAAGCCGTATCTCTGAGCGATCTCCGCCAGTTTCCGCACTGCTCTCACAGGTCTCATGCTCTCCAATTTCTTTACGCCGGCCAAATCCGCCGCATGGAATTTGCGGGCCGCGGCAGTATACAGAAACGTGTACATATCATTGACCAACGTGATATCCCAACGGGCACACAGCTCGGTCCTGATCCGCCCGTAAAGTTCCAAGAGATCCTCTCCGTCCCGAGCTTTCTCTATCTGCTCCCGATAGACGGGAAGGACTTGCGCAAAATATTGATTCAAGTTCTTCATCTCCGCGGGACATGTGCGGAGGAGCCGGAAAAAGGATCGGGTGACTCTCCATTTAGTCCTGTTTCCGACATGTGCGTCATTTTTAAGGCCGTTTTCCCTTGTGACGCGGCGCTCCCGCACCCCCAACATCTCCTGCCAAATGGGAATGATCTTTCCCGAAAAGGGCAGAAATTTCAAAAAACTGTACCAGTTGCTGATGCGATAATATACTCTTCCGTTTGCCGAGTCCACCATCCTGCGCAGCAGCCCGTCCATCCGTTTCACCGTCTTCGGCTCACCCGTCAACCGCAGCAGACAGCTCCGAAACACCCCGTAATAAATCTCCGAGACAAAGCTTTGAGAGAGCGGCAGGGTCACTCCGGGATAACTCTCCACAATATTGCTGTTGTCCAAAATGATCTCCAGTCCGTCTTTCATCGCGGTGATGGGGCGCGCCTGTAAGATCCACAGTCTGTCCTTCTCTATGGCAAACTCTATATCCATCTCCCGGCCGAACAACTCATGGATCCGGGCACCCACTGTCGTCAGTTCACGGATTCGGGCATCCGAAAGCTCCGGTGAATCCTGCTGCCGACTGCAGTAATAGAGATGATCCGTCGTATTATAGTAACAGGTGGTGACCTGCGTGCGGTCCTCCACCACCAGCTCTCCCAAGCCCTCTCCGACCACGATCACCATCTCGTTCATCAGTCCCATGGGATTCGCGGTAAAAAGCACGCCTGACATCTCGGCCTGCACCATTTTCTGCACAATGACCCGCATTCTGTTCCCATCGTTTCCACCATGACCTGAGCGCGTCCTCGCGCCCCGCGCTTTTTCATAACGCCGAATCCGCTCTCCCTCAAGGCTCGCCATCACTTTCCGCACTGCCTCCGGAACATCCGCCCTTCGTATATTCAGGAGAGTGTCAAATTGTCCTGCATAGGAAGTCTGTTTTCCGTCCTCTCCACTGTAGGAGGAACGCACCGCCCAAAACTCCCCCTGCGGCAATATCGCCTCCCAGGCATCCTGTCCCTGCGCGGACAAACGCGCCCACAATTCCTGATCCACCGTCACAAAATCGGGCACCGCTATGCAATTATCCTTAAGACGCTGCAGATTATACGCTTTCATCTAACTTCGCCGACTCCATTCACTCCGTCTGTCTCTCGAGATCACTTGTCTCTCAGATCCGCCCCACAAGCAGATAGACCACGATCGTCAGGAGCATGATGCTCTCCTGTATGTAAGTGTATCGCTCCACCTTATCCACGATCTTGTATCGCGTGGGATCTTTCATGAAATCCAGGAACTTCCAAGTCATCCAGGCAACATTTATCAACAGCGCCGCCACGGATATCAGATTCAGATTCCAAACCAAAAGCACATTCGTCAAAATATCCACCAACGTCAGTATCAAAACAAACCACGTGGACTTTTTGTAACCGAACAGCTTGGAGTAGGTCACATATTCCGTCTCATCTTTCGGCGCGCGTATCTTGCGGGATACCTCCCATATCAACGCGGGAAAATACAACGTCCACGCCGCCAGAAAATTGGTCAGGTCAAACGCGGGCAGATCATACTTGATACAGGTGAACGAAATAATATAAATATTCATGATCATCTGCACCGGATTATGTGTCACCAGCGCCAGGGGCAGACTCTTTTGAATCTTTTTCTTATGAAAAAACCACAGAGACATCAGAGTCCCATAAATATACAAAAACAAAAAGAATCCGAAATTATTCATAAAGACCAGATTGATGAGCACCGTCACGGCGATCAGTACACTCACGAAGATCGCCAGATCTTTCTTTTTGACCCGTCCGGAGGGAAGCGGCCGATGCGCAAACAGTCTGCAATCCAACTCATAATCCTTAAAATCATCCGCTATCCGCAGCCATAACAGAAAGCTGAACACCGTAAAACCGCCGATCAGCTCCTGAATGCCTACCTGAAAATCCGTCACTCCATGGTTCAGCAGAACAATAAAATGAATTTCCAAAAAGACGATAAAACCCAAAGCCAACCGGGGGATGATCGGGTACATTTCCTTAAAATAAATGCGCAATCTCTTAAACATTGTCCTCCCTCCGTTTCGCGACACACCCGATACGCTCTCCCAAAAGTACACGGGTCTCCATGCCCTTTGCCGACTGCTCTCTGATATCTCTGTCTATCACCACGCGCCCGGGCTCAAACACTTGGATCACACAGGAACCGCCATACTCAAAGTACCCTTTCTCCTCCAAGGCATCGAAACGGCCCGTCCAAGGTCTGTTCACAATATGCCCCACCAACATGGCGCCCACCTCCATCTGCAGCACCCTGCCGAACCGCTGCGTCCGCAAAAGGCTCCATTCTCTGCAATTTACCGCAAACACCCTCTCCTCCCGGCTGACAGGCCGCACGGTGTGTAGCATCCCGCGAATGATGTGCCGCCTGCCCTCCCGTCCCCGGTCGGGATAGAGATATCGGTGATAATCCGCAAGACTCAGACGGTACACGATGCAGATCCCGCCCCGAAAATTTTCCAACTTCCCGTTTCCTACACGGAACAATTCCTGCAGACTGTAATCGCCCTGTTTGACATGGATCCGCAGATCCTCCGTGACATCATAGACCCGACATCGGGATTCCGCCACGGCCTGCAGCGCTCCCGGCTCCACGGAAGGTCCCTCCGGTCTGCGCCGGGTAAAAAAGTCATTAAAATTTTTAAATGCCATGTCGCGATAAGGCGCCATATCGATCCGATGTCGTCTGACAAAGTCCGGAATCCTGCGCGCGGACACCCTGCTCTTGTAATAGCGCGCCCGCCATCTGCTGTACCAGGGCGCTGCGGCTACATATTTTAACAGAATCCGCCCCACCGGATTTCCATACAGGAAAGCCAACAGACGACCGCCGTCCTCCGCCTCCGCAAATTTTTTCTTCTGTTTTCTGTCCCAGACCCACATATCACACCACCGCGATCAGAATGGTCACCAACACCGCCAACGCGGCAAATACACCATACCATATTCCCGTCGGTTTCGGCATGGGCACCCTCCACACAAAGCAAAATGCCAATATACCGTACACCGGCAGCCACAGATATCCCGGAAACAACACGATCTTCCACAACACATAAAACAGAGGCAATATCAAAGCCGCATAGGTCACCGGCAGACCTTCATAATGCCGTGCCGGAACATCTGTCGCGGTATGTATATTGAACCATGCCAGACGGATAATGCCCGCCAACACATACAGGATCGCCAAGACCAAGCCGGCGGCGTTCCACGGATTTTCCGTAAATGACACTCTTGCCATTTCTTTGGTTCCCATCCCGCCAAGCAGCATTACGGCGGGAAATATCAGAAAAGAGACCACATCCGCCAGAGAGTCTATCTGAATACCAAACTGTTTTTCCATGTCGGTACGCTTACATTTTCTTGCGATCATACCGTCAAAGAGATCACAAATGCCCGCCGCGATCAGACAGATCATGGCCATGTCCCACTGCCCCGCCAGACAGCCGCAAATACCCGTCAGAGAGAGCGCCACGCCTGCATAAGTCAGGATCACCGACTTATTATAACATCCCAACATATCTTCCTTTCCTCCGCTACGCGCATATCCGCTCTGCCGGCCGCGATGTCAAAACCCGCCATACTTAGAGATTTCTGCGTATTTTCAGGCCATACAACACGGCATTTACGGCAATATGCGTAAAACCGCCCAACAGGATATAGAAAAAATACATTCCCACCGACATGGGTGACAACAGCGCTAACACCAACACCACGCCAAAAAGAGAATCCACCTGATCCAGAATCAGAAAGAAAACGCCCTTGACACCCCGCTCCGTTTTGCCCGGCGCGATATCTAATCTGCGCTTTACGAAACTGTTGGGCAGCTCAAACAACATATAGACCAGACCAAATAAAAGCCCTGCCATACCGTTAAATGCCGGAGTGTTCTCCCGACACAGATAGAGCTGATTGCGCCCCGTCAATCCGCAAACTTCGCAGAAAGCGCCCCACAACACCTGAACTGTCCCGCATATGACCGTCATGGACAGCAAACCGATCAGCGTTTTATTGTCCCCCAAAATCCTCCTGCCGTCCCGCATACACCGCCCGCCGTCCAAGGGCCTGCAATACCGCCGATACAGGCTTGTCTTCGTGAAGACCATATTCAGGATGCCGGCAAATATGACCGGCATCAATGTAATATACATATTGATCACCATAGCTTTGACAGGAGTACGATCCCCTCCGCCGTAAAAAAACCGATACCCAGACAGAGCACGGCCGATGCCGACACATCTTTGATCACCCGGGCCCTCTCGTCAGGCTGCTCAAACCGACTGTCCACCAAACGCTCCACTGCCGTGTTCATACACTCCATCGCAAACACCGAGGCACACAGCCAAAAGAGCAATGCCAATTCCAAGGGGGATACCGCCAACACCAGATTAAGTATCAAAAAGACAGCCGCGATCACCGCATAATATCTGAAATTTTTCTCTGTGCGCAATGCGTGGTTCAATCCGCGCGCCGCGCATTTTATGCTGCTCCATAAATTTTTGTTTTTCATCATTTGCCATTCCCTGTATTCGCAATTTTCATATATTACAATATTGCGTTTCTCTTATTATAATCTTTTTTGCTATTACTGTAAACATTTATCGAAATCTTGAACCGGGTATCTTTTTGCACTATAATAAAAACGTCATATGTACCCGTAAACCTCAGACGATCATCAAACAGGGAGGCTGCCACGTTTTGCATATTACCTATCTCGGCCACAGCGGTTTTCTGGTGGAATTTCCCCGCTGCAGTTTCATATTCGACTATTATGTGGGAGAACTGAACCTTCCCGATCCCTCTAAGCCGGTGTTTGTGTTCGCGAGCCATGCTCATGCCGATCACTATGATCCGAAAGTTTTTGCCAAACTCTGCGCACAGGGCGTCGCCCCGGAGAGGATCACGGCCGTGCTGTCCAAAGATATCCCTTCCAAGCGATGGCCTGACCATATTACTGTCTGTAAAGTCACCTTTTATCAGACCTATGATCTGCCCTGTGACATCACGGTACGCACATTGCACTCCACGGACAGAGGCGTTGCGTATCTGGTTGAACATGACAATACTGTCATATTTCATGCCGGAGATCTGAACGATTGGAGTCTCGATCCTTCCTCCCCCGTGTATGATGAGCGGCACAACCGCCAAATGACGGGCAGTTATCGCCATGAGATCGACCTGCTCGCGGATCTGTTGGAAGACCGCATATTGGATGCCGCCTTCCTGCCCTTAGATCCAAGACTCGGCTCCTGCTACGCCAAAGGCTTTCTGTATTTCCTCAAGAAGATCCGTGTTAAAAAGGCCTATCCCATGCATTATTGGGATAAGCCTGAATTGGTGCGGCAATTTCCGGTTGAGTACCCGCAATACGCGGAGGTGGTGGAGACGGGACATGTAACATCTTAAGAGAAATCTGTAGTTTTTAAAAAATATTCCTTTCCCATAGAAAACCACAGGCAAATCCCCACATACAGCCAACTTAAAAAGATGGCTGCCGCTCCGTATCTTATATCCAAGACCATACGAAAATTCAGAGCGGAACTCGTGATGATATTAAAAAGCGCAAGAAAGACGCAGGAGAGACACACTCCCCTGAGAGTAGCCACGAACATCATATAGCACATCTCAATAGAGGAGATCCACATCCTGTCCCGCCTCTCCATGCCAATGGATTGAAGCATAGATAAATATCGCGCATTGCGTTTCCGATAAAACCTGACTGTATAAAATACAGATAATGTGATGACCAATCCAATCACTGCCGTAACGATCATCAGGAGCAAGCCCAAATGATGCATGAGCCAATACAACAGACAATATTCCAGACCTTTTCCTGTCAATTTTACCCCTGCGCCGTCCTCACGGTCTGCCTGAGAGATATTGAGCCGCAAAATGTCGTCTGCTTGGTCATAGTGTTTCGCATACTCCCAATAGTCATTAAAATAATACCGGATACTGCCCTGGGAGATCACAAACCGGTCCATATCGTCTTCCCGCAGATTGACGTAAATATGTTCCAAATGATGATCGGATCCCGTTACACTCTCCCTCGCCGAGAGCAGATCCCCCCGAAAAATACCGGTCAGCAGATACTCATTCAGGACAATCCTGTCCTGTCCTTCATCCGCAACATAAATACTGATCTTCTTTCCCAACAGACCTTCCCTGGAGTTCTCCGCCTTTGAATCCAACACACCGTAAACTTCGAGAATATAATCGTCCAACAGTATTTCGCCGGGATTGTCCGGATAACGCCCCCACAAATATTTCTCCCCATATCCCACAGTGATCTGTTCCGCAAACACGTCCATATCCCTTCCGTATAAAGCCGGCAATATGGGCGAGTCCGAACCCTGAATATCCTGATATGATTTATTTCGATATTGAAAAGCGCTCCCAATCTGCCATTCAGTTCCATCCACGATCAGACCGGTATGCCCGGCATCCAACGGTTCATCCTCATCGCGCAGCTGCAAGGTACACAAAACAGACATTTCCTCCGCATGATACCGCTCCTGCATATCTCTGTCATATGCCGACAGAGCGCCTGTCGTAATATCCTGCACATCCCGGTCATAAATTTCCGTATAGTAATAGCGATCGGACACATTTCTTTGATTAAAAAGCTTTGTATAGGCAAAATAAGACTGCACTATCATGAGACAGGAGAAAATGAGCATGATCACAAATGTCATTCCAAAGATGATCCTGTTCACCGCTCTCCCGCCGGCATCTATATTCTGAAAGGCAATTTGTATCCTGTCAGCAACCCTCATCCATCTGCCTCCACTGTTTTCGAAAGGACAGCCACATCAGCACTGCGCAAGTCACCAATATCCCCACTGACAGCACCCCGGAAAAGGGCACAAAAGAACTTTCTATATACAATCGTTTAGCCATATATTCATTCAGAAGACATATGAGCATACTATTGATGCATACGGCGCACGTCAGCGCAAATATGCTCCGTATCCCAAAGAATCCATACCAGATCCTCCGGCACACGGTCCGCGTACACCCCAACTGTTCCAACATTCTGATATATGGCTTGCGCCTCATCAACCGCATCGCAAAAGAATTGGAGAGATTGTTCATCATAATGACCAACATGACTGCACCGATCGCGCCAAATATCACCTGCGCGAAAAAAGTCACACTCAAGATCTCATCCAATTCCGAATTCCAGATGTCTTTGCCGGACCAAACAGCCCGCAATTTATAGAGCCAGATATTCTCCAAACTGTCCTTGACGGCATATCCCTGAGTTTCCAAGTTGGAGAAATTTATGTTATAAAATCCCATGCGTTCCAATTCCGGTATATCTTTGGCCTGATAACCCATGAGCTGAAACCCGTATCCGTTTGGATATAAGGGTTGTATGTATTCCCCGCAGATTCGATCCAAATCTCCGGCAACAGTGGTCAAAAAGAGCACACTGACAAAGATCAGACTCTGTAAAACGAGGGAAATCATCCACTCCGCCCTGTCATACACATATTCATGTCGGATTAATTTAAGAATGTCCCGGAAACTCATGATTGATTATCTTACCATCCTGTAAAGTGATGACCTCATCCGTCAGGATCGCATCCTCCGGATTGTGTGTGACGAGGAGGACCGTCTTCCCCTGCTCCACCTGCGCGCGCAGTAAACGCATGATCCCTTGTCCGTTATCCCGGTCCAAATTCCCGCAGGGCTCGTCCGCGCACAAAATATCAGGCTCGTTTACAATAGCGCGGGCAATGCACACCCGCTGTTTCTCTCCGCCGGAAAGGTTCCGCACCATTGTATCTTTTTTGTGCAGCATTCCCACCGTTTCCAATACCTGGTCGATCAGCTCTCTTCTCTCCCGCACAGGTACTTTGGATATCATCAGCACGATCTCCACATTTTGATATACGGTATACATCTCCTCCAAAAAATAATCCTGAAAGATAAAGCCTACCTTATCACATCGGTATCGGGCCATATCCCGCTCACTCAGCGCATAGATATCCCTGCCGTCAACCTCTACGTTTCCCTCCGTCGGTTGCAGCAAACCTCCCAACATCTTTAACAGTGTGGATTTACCGCTTCCGGATCGGCCGGTAATGCCCACAAAAACACCCTTTTCAATCGACATATCCATATGTCGGACCGGCCACAGATCGCCTGAGCCGACCTGATATTTTTTCCCCAGATCCTTTGCCGTTATCGCCATCTGTCCTACCTGCTTTGCGCCATACGCATCAGCCAAACCATGCTTTTTTAAAGATATAATTCTTTGATGAATCCTCATCCATAATCTGAATGGTCTTATGCAAAGAATCATACTCTAACACTAATCCGAAAATATTCTCCGGCCCCATACAGTAGACCCCATATGTAAATGTCCCTTTTTTGAACAATTCATCCTCCAAGGTCCATGCATGAGACACAAACATCTCGTTCAAGTCTGAAAGCTTTTCCAATTCTTCGCCCTCGATGACCACCGGAAATCCCTTCTCCAACATTTTATTGTAATTTGCCAGATCATCCTCACGATAAATCTCATTCAGATCAATATTATAGAACCGTATATTACTCCCCTTGCCGTCCACCACAATATAAGCATCCGGATAGCTCTCACAATTTGTCACCCGATAGGTTCCATCGGCCAGTCCGCTCCCACCCGTTCCGATCACAACGATCACTGTTACTGTCAGGATGACTATAACGATCAGGCCGATCACTGTCTTTGAAAGTTTTTTCATATTCGCTCCTTTGTTACCAATCACTTTGTTTGGTTATTATATTAAAATTATGCCATATGCATTTAAAACTGTCTATAAAAGAATTTAAGAACACGTGATAAGAAAGCAAATTAATACTTACAAGTGTATGTATCATATGTGGACTTTGCGCTATTTGTATACACATTAACTGTTGCCGGTCTTTGAGATAAAGGAGTATTCACACATGCCACTCTTGTAACGCTTTGTGCATCTGTAAACCAAATTTCCGTAGAGTTTAATGTATTACTCATAACACTGCAAGTACCGCTATAATTTCCTACATATATATCACTGTAAAAATCATAGTAATTAACACCACTTAATGTCATGGTAGAATTCATAGCATTTGTGGTAATAGTTTTTCCATCGCTTTCACCGCTACATCCTGTAAAACATAAACAGAACATAACACATAGAAAAAGAACTGAAAGAATTTTTGCTTTTTTACTTTTCATTTTACTCCTCCATTTTCTATCTCTTTCGCTATCACGTGTCTTAAATTCTTATTATTTATTATAATAATATATTATCGTTTTACTGTCAACATATTTTCTTTCGCTTAATCTTCCTTATTGCTCCTTTTAAATATTTATTGAACTCTTGAAATTTGTGTTTGCGAGCCATGCCATGCCAATCACTATAATCCTTCACTCCACGGACAAAGGCAATGCGTATTTGATCAAACATGGCAACACGGTCAAGTTAAAAAAGGCCTATCCCATGCATTATTGGGATAAGCCTGAATTGGTGCGGCAATTTCCGGTTGAGTACCTGCAATACGCGGAGGTGGTGGAGACGGGACATGTGAGGTCTTAAAGAACCAACCATTGATTTACGACTATTTCCACACGACCTGTCCCATATGATCGCTAAATTCTTCCAAATGTGTTTCCTCCATGGCTCCCGCATGAATATCCGCGTAAAAACCATTGCTCCGTATCCATGCGAGAAGTTTTTCGTCGGAATACATTACCGCGATTCCGTAGACGTCAAACTCGGGCAAAAAATGTTCCGCGCCCATAAAATATTCCTCTTGGTCACGGATGGCGGCGTAAATCAGCTTAAGCTCTTTGGGCAGAGTCATATCAAGCTTTTGCTCTATCGGGGAAAAATCAACTTTTTGCTCTGTATTGAGATTCACGAACATCTTCATTTGGGAAAGCATTGCCTCCAAGTCCGTATATTCGGGCTCGAGTAATCTGTGATTGTCCCAAAATGTAACAGCCCGATCGTCTTCACTTATAAACTCTTCCCTTCCAACATTTTTACATATTGTACGAAACGCAATAAAGTCCATATTCTGTCCCTGCATTCTTTGGGATACGCAGTTATATATGGTTTGGGTACAACTAAGATTACATTTTCATTCTGCATCTCGTCCATCTGCGCCTTTGATATCCCTTGTTGAAGCGTACAGAGATATTTAGGTTTATCTCTTAATCGATCTGCCTCATTTAATACCTGCCTCCATCGGTCTTTACAGGTTGTTTTTGCAGCCAGGGATATTATACGATCCGTTGAAAAACCACGATCATGATATGCCGCTTGGGAAGGAAACAAAAAATCGGGTTTCTTATTTCCTTCCGTTACTTTCTGCGCCGAATACTCAATTCCGTTTCGATCGAATATAGCTGCCAAGTGATGCTCCAGACTTTTCCCCGCACGACTTTTCCTTCGATTTGATACTGCATTGGCAACTCTGACAAATTCGTCTACAGATTGAAAACCCTGTGCGATCATCTCACCATATCTTGCGTGTTCCAATGTCCGGAAGAGTGTATATTCCATATTAGTCCAATCGATTATTTTCTTATCAGGATCCGTTAAAATATATTCCCGGTGATCATATACTTTCTCTTCAATGGCTCTGGCAGCCGCTGACATTATGTCAGATGTCGGAAAATCCGATTCGAGACTATCAATAAATTCTTGTATCGCCAACTTTTCCTGTGTCTCCGGAAAAATATTTTCCACTTCAATAAGGCGATTTGTCTCTGTCGGACTGATACCAAATGAATCCAAAAATTCTTCTATCTCTTCATCTGTTTCCAGAAAATATCCTCTATAATCCACCTCTGTTTGTTTTGTAAAGACGAACAAAGCTCCTGTCTGCTCCGGTCTTAAAAAGGCAAAATCTCTTCCAAAACGTGTGATTCGTAATTCATTCTTACTTTCATAATATGTAAAGCAACTCTCAGTTTCAAAATCATCTTGCCATGTAATCTTAACTGTCCGCTTAGGAATTCCCGACTGAGCAAGCTCCCGTTCATTAAACATCATTTTTACCGCAGATTTTGAAATTAAGATTCCCGACTGATGACCTCCTGTTGCTCCGGTATCATTTGCGGAAAGAAACTTACAAAATCCTTTTTCACTGCTCAGAACTGATTGTATCGCCTTTTCTGCATATCCGACCATCATCTAAATTGCCATCTCCTGCAAATTTTTTATATTTGTGTTATCTAATTCTTCTATTTTCTTTGTTATCAGTTTAGCCACATTTTCCATTAATGGAACTACGACCGAATTACCAAATTGTTTATATGCCTGTGTATCAGATACCGGAATTTTAAAATCATCCGGAAATCCTTGCAGCCTTGCGCACTCACGCGGTGTTAATCTTCGCGGATTTTTCCCTGACTGTTCAATTAATATTTCTGAACCGTCTTTATAATATCTTGCACTGATTGTTCTGGATACACCCTGCATTGGAGCAATTCCATACCCGAATCCATTGCCTGCAGCCTTGTGTTTTGCTGCATAATTCTGCAAATATGTCCATAGCTTATCTGATAAAGTATACTTTTCATCCACACTTTCCTCCAAAATATCGCGCATGGCGGGTTTGGGCATCTTAGGTGTCAGATCAAAATCAAAGCTGATATCCGCACCATATCTTTCACGATCAAAACCAACGATCAAAATACGCTCTCTATGCTGCGGAACATAAATTTGTCCATCCAACACAGCATAAAACACGTTATAATTCAACTCATCCAAGGATTCTAAAATAACCTTAAAGGTTCTTCCTCTATCATGACTGCATAAGTTTTTCACATTTTCCAACATAAAGGCTTTAGGTCTTTTCTCTTTGAGAACACGGCAAACGTCAAAAAAAAGCGTCCCCTGTGTTTTATCCTCAAATCCGGTTGCTCTGCCAAGGCTGTTCTTTTTGGAAACTCCGGCAATAGAAAACGGTTGGCATGGAAATCCTGCCACTAAAATGTCATGATCCGGTATAGAAGATGCCGTCACTTGTGTGATATCCCCTTCCGGCTGTTCTCCAAAATTGGCAAAATAAGTCTGTTGACTATACTTATTCCATTCATTGGAATAAACGCAATGCCCACCCACACGTTCAAAGGCAATACGCATCCCGCCAATTCCGGCAAATAAATCAATAAATGTCCACTCTTTGTCCTGCATCTCACACTGTTTCTTTCTCATATGCCATTCATATCGCTCCAAGAAAATCTATATCTGATTTTCCCTAATTATACCCTTAAACAGTTTTTTAAGCAAGCAATATTTCCGAACATACATTCTTTTGTCCGCGCGTTCCATAAACAGCTTTTCCATGTCGCCAAAATACTCATCATACCCATAAGCGCAGTAGAGAGTGTCCGCGAAGGATCACCTGCACATCAGGCAATCGTTTTGATAATTTTTGTTGTCCACAGTCTTTTTTGTGTTATAATCAAGATGTAGGCAAGCGCGGGCTCGCGAGTTTAACTGATATGACACACTTGAAAAGGGAGGAACAGAGCATGGCATCCAAACCGGAATTTGTGCAATACATTGCGGACCAACTGAAAGACGCGGGGGACATCACTTATCGAAAAATGTTTGGAGAGTATGGTATGTACTGCAACGGCAAAATATTTGCCCTGATATGTGATGATCAGCTGTTTATCAAGATCACCAATGCAGGGAAACAGATGGCGCCTCAACTGGAAGAAGTGCCGCCCTATCAGGAGGCAAAGCCCTATCTGCTCGTGGAGGATGTGGATGATCGGGACTTTCTGACCCGGCTGACCGTAGCTACCTGTGACGAATTACCCGCTCCCAAGCCTAAGAAAGCGCGAAAGAAATAATCTTTTGAAAACCTATATCAGAAAACTCCAAATGCATAAAAGCACTCCCAATAACCCGAAATTGATCAGCAAAAATTCCATCATATATCTGCCTTTTCTGCTGCCCTCACTGCCCGCGTACAGACGATAACTGATGAGACTCGCAAGAGAGGCAATGGGCGTACCCAGTCCGCCAATATCCACTCCCAACAGCAGTTCCCTGCCGTTTTCCGTAAAATTGCTCAGCATCATGGCGGCAGGCACATTGCTGATCACCTGGCTGGCCGCCACCCCCACCAACAGCTCCCTGCCCCGGGTGATCTCCCCGAAAAACATTCTGACTTCCTCTATTCTCGCCACATTTCCCACAAAGACAAAGAACATCACAAAGGTCAACAATAAAAGCCAATCAATCTTGGTCAGCACCTTCCTGTCGAAGAGGAGCGTTATCAACAGGATAAGTCCGGTCAGAATCAAATAATGCACCACATTGAAGACAGACAGGATTGCCGGCACACCCAACACCAGATACAGGCCCAACCGTTTCCTGTCAATCGAATCTTCCCGTCTGCCCGCATCGGGGGATATCTCCTCCCTGCCCACCGGCAGAATCAGCAATAAAAGCAAAAGCCCGCTGACGGCACATACCGGCACGGTGGTGCGAAAAAATTCTCCCATGCTCATCTCATAATGATCCGCCAAAAATAAATTTTGCGGATTGCCCATGGGCGTGAGCATACTGCCCATGTTGGCGGCAACGGTCTGCAGGATCACCGTGTAGATGATATACCCCTCCCCGCCCGCCATGACCAGAACACTGATAGTCAGGGGCACAAATGTGATCAGCGCCACATCATTTGTGATAAACATGGAGGAGACAAAGCACAATCCCGTCAACACCAATACCAGAGAGCGCATCTTGCGGCATTTCATTGACAGTTTTCTCGCGATCACGTCAAACACACCCGAACTCTTCAGCCCTGCCACCACGACCATCAGAGAGAACAGCAGTCCCAACACCCTGAAATTAATATATTCAATATATTGACCGTCCGGTTTCACCCAAAACGCCGACAACAGGGCAAGTGCCGCGGAAATACACAGCACCGCCTCTTTTTTGAAAAAAGAAAACACCGATTTTGCTCTGTCCATGGTAAAACCCTCCCACAGATTTCATTATATCCGTTGGGAGGGTCCCTGACAATTCTATTTTATGATTGCGCGTTCCAATCAGCCCCGCACAGCCGCAAATCCGCGCTCCAAATCCGCGATGATATCATCAATATGTTCCGTGCCGATGGAGAGACGGATCGTGTTGGGCCGTATTCCCTGATCCGCCAACTCCTCCTCCGTCAACTGCGAGTGCGTGGTGGTGGCGGGATGAATGACCAGGCTCTTTACATCCGCTACGTTGGCCAACAGCGAGAATATCTTCAAATTATCGATAAATTTGTGGGCCTCCTCCTGCCCGCCCTTGATCTCGAAAGTAAAGATGGATGCGCCGCCATTGGGGAAATATTTTTCATACAGCGCATGATCCGGATGATTCGGCAGGGACGGATGGTTCACATGTTCCACCTGCGGATGTCCGGACAGATACTCCACCACCTTTTTCGTATTCTCGGCATGACGCTCCAACCGAAGGGATAAGGTCTCCACACCCTGCAGCAACAGAAAGGCATTGAACGGAGAGATAGTCGCTCCGGTATCGCGTAGCAAAATAGCTCGGATATAAGTCACAAACGCCGCAGGTCCTGCCGCGTCCACGAAAGATACGCCGTGATAACTGGGATTGGCCTCCGCAATGGCGGGATATTTTCCGCTTGCCTTCCAATCAAATTTTCCCGAGTCCACGATCACACCGCCGAGAGTCGTGCCATGCCCCCCGATAAACTTTGTGGCAGAGTGTACCACAATGTCTGCCCCATGCTCGATGGGACGGATCAGATAAGGTGTGCCGAATGTGTTGTCGATCACCAGAGGCAGACCATGCCTGTGGGCGATCTCCGCTATGGCGTCAATGTCCGGAATATCACTGTTGGGATTTCCCAACGTCTCCAGATAGATGGCCCGGGTGTTATCTTGAATGGCGTTTTCCACCTCTTTCAGATCATGCGCATCCACAAAAGTTGCGTTGATACCATAATGGGGAAGAGTATGCGCCAACAGATTATAGCTGCCGCCATAGATGGTCTTCTGGGAGACGATATGGCCGCCGTCCGCCGCCAATGCCTGAATCGTATATGTAATCGCCGCCGCGCCGGATGCCAATGCCAACGCTGCCACACCGCCCTCCAATGCCGCAAGCCGTTTCTCCAATACATCCTGCGTGGAATTGGTCAGTCTGCCATAGATATTACCCGCATCAGCCAATCCGAAACGGGCCGCGGCGTGGGCTGAATTTTTGAACACATAGGAGGTCGTCTGATAGATCGGAACGGCCCTCGCGTCCGTTGCCGGATCCGGCTCCTCCTGTCCCACATGCAACTGAAGTGTCTCAAATTTATACTCGCTCATAATCCTGTCCTCTCTTTCCATCTGATGATCCGTATCGCTGCAATACCTTGCTCAAATTTGATAATGCCATCATACTCCATTAATCCTAGTATGTCAATAGGAAATGTATACATTGTTGCAAAAATTTTACCACGACAGATCATACCACCGCCGATACCCCTGGTAAACAGTGGTGATCTCGCCGCTTTCCAAGTCGTACACTCTGTAATAACAATATTCGTCGTCCGTCACGCCGGAGCCGAAATAGCCATATTCTATCTCACAATACAAAATATACCGCCCGTCGGGAGAATACAAAGACTGAGTGATCTTTTTATCCGTATCGGTCAGGCTTTGCAGTATTTCAACAGAGACATCCGATTTAGGAGTATTTCCCAAGTCCGCCATCAGATCGTCACCGGCGGGTCTCAATCCCCAAAAACATCTCTGGTAACACCGGCCATCCCATCCCCGAAAGACAATCCCATCAACTCCCTCCACAGTTCTGTAATCCTGCGAGAAATCTAATGGGAAGATCTGCGGCAGCACAATCCTCCCAATATAAAATAGAAGGCCTATTGTGATCAGTGTGGGCACAAGCACCGCCCACACGATCCGTTTGCGCTTATTATGCTTTGACGTTGCCATGCGAAACAAGACCCTCCGTCCGCTCAATACATTGAGTTATATGTAAGATTTTGTTATATCCATATCTAACGTACCATATTATTCCATCGGTATCAATACCAAGATATCATCCACGGATACCCCGAACACCACCGACAGCGCCACCAGATTGTCAATGGTGGGCATAGCCGTTCCGTGCTGCCACTTGTAGATGGCCTGTGGCGTGGCAAATCCGAATATATCCTGCAGATCCCTCACGGATAAACCGGAAGTGATACGCAGTCTCATTATGTTGGCTCCTGTCCTCACCATGTCTATGGACGGGATATTCCGCATCATTCTACATCCCTCCTGCCTTTGCGTCCAACCGGGACAAGACCGCCTCAGTCGGATGCCTTAAAATTATAAATCGGTTTCATCACATCCATGACATCCACCGACTCCCTGATCACGTCGATGATATCATCCAAAGATTTGTATGCCATGGGCGCCTCATCCAAGGTACTTGCGTTCACGGAAGTGGTGTACACACCCTGCATGGTCTTCCTGTAGTCCTCCATGCTGAGATTCTTCCTTGCCTGCGTGCGGGACATCACTCTGCCCGCGCCATGAGGCGCGGAATAATTCCAGTCCGGATTACCCTTTCCCACCGCCAGCACGCTTCCGTCCCGCATATTGATGGGAATCAGAACCTTCTCTCCCTTGTGGGCAGCGATGGCGCCTTTGCGCAGAATCTTCTCCTTGGTGTCAATGTAATTGTGGATAGTGTGAAAAGCATTCCTGCCGCTCATACCACATCTCTCCAGAATGATCTCCGCCATCTTTTCCCGATTTCTTCGGGCGAATTTCTGACAGATCTCCACATCATGCAGATAATCCTTCAGATAGCTTCCGTACAGATAACACAGATCCTCCGGTATGTCAGTCTCCCGCTTAAAGCCCTTGTGCAGATCCACGGCCAACTGTTGATAGAACTCCGCCACCTGTTTGCCCAAATTGCGGCTGCCGCTGTGGATCACCAGGTATTTGGTGCCATCGGAGGCCTCGTCCACCTCGATGAAATGATTGCCGCCTCCCAGAGTGCCCAGACTACATTTCAGCCGGTTAGCCCTCTTCAGACTCCTGTGGCAGCTCAGCGCCTCCAGATCAAAACGCTCCTTACATTCCTCCCAGGTATTCATACCCGAAGGTATAAAATGCGCCGCCTCATCCAGTTTCCCAAAGTCAATGGCCTCCTTTCCCAACTCCATCGTGTACATGCCGCATCCGATATCCACGCCCACCACATTAGGAACGGCTTTGTCCACGATCGTCATGGTAGTGCCTATGGTGCAACCCTTTCCCGCATGTACATCCGGCATGATACGAATCCTGCTGCCTTTGGTAAACTCATAATCACACATTCTTCGGATCTGCTCTATGGCCTCATCCTCCACCACCGTGGCATAACAGATTGCCGTGTTCATTTTGCCTTTGATCTCAAACATGTCTTCTCTCCTTTCCGAATCTTCTTTCACGCAAAAACACCGCCTATCCCTCTCAAGATAAGCGGTGCTCCGTGTCAATTCATCTTATCATCCCAACCTGATCCGCATGTTCCGATGCCGTTCGCGTCCTCCCATGCCTATAGCCGAATCCGATGTCTCCAACCTCGCCTTACCTTTCCCGGGTGCGTAAAAACCAAGCGCCGCTGCAGATGCTGCAGTGTGGCACAATTCTGTTCCCTATTCATCATAGTCGTCAGATCAAAGGTTTTCATCGCTTTTCCTCTCTAAGTCTATCCTTGGCATCCCGACAAGGTCCGACATCCGGTTCCGTTTCGATTTTCTATTTCGTATCATAACACAAAAAATGGGAGTTGTCATTATACTGCCGGTATAAAGATTATAAATATCACCATTCATATCAACTGCCCCCGTTTCCTCCGGCAATAAAACCTCAAATGATTCAATCATGGTATGGAATCTTGCCCCCATTCCTTCCGTGGCCTCCATGTAGTAGAGGGCTTTTATGACAAAGACCCCACCCAACCCATTATCCACAAAATAAGTTTCAACCACCTCGCTGTCAGCCTGAAGTCCCATATCTCCATACAAATACAGACCATCCGGCAGAGAGGATTTTGTTACTTCAGACACATTTTCATACATTTCCAAAAAATCTTCCCGCATTTTCACAGCTACATCCTCCGAAACAGCCTGCGGTATTTGAGTGATACGGATTTCACAACCAGGCATACTGTCGTAGAAGTCTTGCATCTCTTCCATTCGTTCCTGAATCATATACTCTGCCTCCTCATCAGAAAGCCCCTCTAACAGCATCGGAATATCATTTATGGCATCCTCCCTTGTATAAATGAAACGTTTTTCCCGGATTAAATAATCCTCTCCCTCCTCTACCGTTTCAAACCGCTCCGGATCAACGTAAATGGCAAAACCGGCAACCGTCACACTTCCCGGTTCCTGCGGTATGCTTTCTGACTGTTCCGGCAAATCACCATAGATTTCATGCGTAACATTTTCTTCCTCTCCCTCCGGATAAACCGATATTTCCTTTGGCGGAAACCACCGTTCCAACAAATACTCTATACTTTCTCTAATCCGCGCTGCCATTGCCTGCCCCGCAGGAACAAATGTCATGAATAATATCGCCAGGCAAGCCACTGCCGCTATCCTAATAAAAACTTTCTTAATTTTACCGCTTTGCGCCTTCTTTATTTCCCAAGCCTCTTCCAACATATTATCCGGCAGATTTTCCATTAGATCAAAAAGCCTTTCCCCGCCTCTCATACCGTGATTCCCTCCTCCTCTAACCAGCATTTCAACTTTAGCCGGACTCTGTTCAACTTTGTAGACACACTGCTCTCCTTCATGCCAAAATCCTTTGCCAACGCAGAAATACTCTCCATATAAAAGTATCTTCGTATAAATAAAATTCTGGTGTTGGAATCCTGATGTGCTAAAAAGGCACAAATTGCATTACTCACTGTATCATCCGCTGAATCTTCAACATTTTGAGGCGCGGGAATACACTCCTCCAATTCTGATAAAAAAACCTGAAGATGACTATTCCTTTTTTCACGATGATTGTATCGGTAGCGGGATAATGACAGATTGCGCGTAATACGCCCAATATAGGCCCGCAGCACATCCGGACAAGCAGGAGGGATACTGTTCCATACTTTCAAATAAGTATCATTTTCCGTTTCTTCCGCATCTTCACGGTTTTTTAGAATATTCATGGCAATTCGATAACAAAATTCCCCATACTTTTGCGACAGTTCCGAAATGGCATACTGTGAGCGCGCAAAGAAAAGCTGTATTATTTTTCTGTCATCCATTGTAAAATCCCCTTTGTTCGTAAATTCTTTTTTTCACCTATAATAACGCCATTCTGACCACTTTCAGCACACCTTTTTAGAGAATGTGTTATAATACTTTCATGAAAATACCTCCGATTTCCGTTTGGTTTACTCTATAGAAGGCATAAAATAATATAAAAGGAGACCACATGAAAAAAGTACATATCTCCCCAATGACAATTCTCAGCCTGTTTATTTTTTGCTTATGCATATGTGGAATCGTTGTATGTATCGTCAAAACAAACGCATACCATCATGCGCAGCCGTTGTCGGATCTTGCGGAAGACAGCCTTAAGCCGAATAAGTATGTATCCGGAACGATCACATCTTATGTAGTAAGTCCTCTTGATAAGAGGACAACTGCGGATGGCGACAGTTACTTTGGCAATCTGCTTGACATATGGGGCAGACCGGAATACCGCGGATACCTCATCCCGTTTAATGAGGAACAGTATATCAAAATATGGATGAAAGATGAAGAATCTCTTGCGCTTTTGCGCGAGACACCGGATGGCTCGTGTGTAAACGTGCCCTTTACCGGGCGGATGGAAAAGGTCGAAATTCCGTCCGGCTATACCGATGAACAGTTAGGTTTTGACCATAATAAAGTGATCACGGAATACGTGATCTTTCAAAAGAATCTTAGCTCAGAAATGTTTTGGATAAAAATATGTCTGGTGGGGATCCTGATATCTTTGCCTTTATATTGGTTTAAGGGCAGAATTGAAGTGTCCGAAACAGTATATGAGGACCGGATCGCGCAAAGTCAGATTTCACCAAGCGTTCCCGGTTACTCAGACATCTCTGATGAGATAGTGATCGTCGAAAGACGCATCAAAATGCATGAAAAGAGAGCAAAGGAATACCGGACATGGGGCTGCATTGGTGCCGTCTGTGTCATAGTCGGAGTGTTTGTGTTCGTCCGGTTTGGTTCATTTCCCGCCTTGGTGACTCTTTTCTTATTAGCGGGTTACGGGCTGAGTCAACTCCAGAAATGGTTTATCAATTCCGGAAACGGTTTGGCTGTATTCCTTGCGCATCTGTTTAACTTGAGCACACTTTGGGCCAAGCAAAAGGAAGATCATGCTTTGCTCGCTGACCTACGGAAATCTCTTTCCCATGACATACACCGGCACGAATAGCCCGCCCAGATATGCCGCCAACACTCCATAATTTGCCATCGCCGTCCACATGGGCTCTGTCAGCCACACGGAACACAGCAGACGGATCATGGGGATCATCACCAGAGTTACCATGGACCAGATCCGTATACTCTTTATGATATGCGGCCAGTTGCGATTGTTAAAATATATTCCGGGCATATTCATGCGAAACGGGCCGTCGCTGTAGGCGCTGATCTTATTTTCATCGTAATAAGACGGAAGACGTTCCTTGACCCCGAAAAAGAACCAACCGCCGGATATCAGGGACAATAATTCCAGGACGGGCAGACTGGTGGAAAACGCCTCCTTGCCCATTTCGTCCAGGAGCCAAACTCCCACGATCAGTTCGGCCATCGCCAACAGCACACAGCCGCCAAAGATGAGAAGATTCCTTCTCCGGTTCGCCCTTCTTCCGTCCGACGACTCCTCCGAGAAAGTCACCGCCTTCCGGATCAAATTCTCCACATCGTCTGTATCCGCCCCTGTGGCGACATCCGTCGGTCGTCCCTCCAACAATTCCGCCACGCTGATCTCCAATACCTCCGACAGAGGAATCAGCAGGGAAATATCCGGCACGCTTAAACCTCTCTCCCATTTACTGACAGCCTTGTCAGAAACAAACAGTTTCTCCGCAAGCGTCTTCTGTGTAAATCCTTTTTGCTTTCTCTGCTCCGCGATCAGCGCTCCCAACGCCGCCTTGTCGATCTCGTACATAACATGCACCTGCCCTTATATGATTTTGCCTATATCATAATCTCTCTATGCAAAATCCGCAACCGACCCGCGGTAGAATCGGCTCCTCTACAGGTTTTGGACTGATAAGGTTCTCTCCGGCGACTATACCGGTGAGGCCAAACCCGCCAGGGCAAACACTTTCCTATATTCCAGATTTTCAATAGCGGGTATGTATCCGGCGAAATCCAATTTCTGCTCGGACGCTGCCTCCAATATTCCTTTTCGCAGACATTGATCCCAATGTATACCGGGATCCTGCCATTTGGGCCGATCCGCCATGACCTGGTGTGTGTCACAAAATTTTTGAATTCCCTCATCTTTCGGGTCAATCTTTTCACCCAACACGACTGCTGCCCGCGCCGCCCACAGGTAGCTTTCCTTTTTGAATTGAATATACATCTGCTCAAACGTAATGGCAATGGAATACAGATTCATGCAGGCATTCCTCACATCAATCGGGTTCCGGGCACCCTGATCCGACAGAGCCACCGCAGACAGGCACACGCTTGCCGCCTTGTTATCGGCGTTGGCCTCCGACAGAGCCCATTCACAGAAGAACGGCCGATGATCCATATCATGCTGTACCTCGCGAAACAGCGATAATGCCATGTCAGGCTGTCCGGCGTCCCGATACAATCTGGACAGATGCACAATGGTATAGGGATCATAGGGGTCTATGCTCAATACTTTCTGATCCAGCCGAATGGCCAGAGTGTAATTGTTCTGTACAAAATGATCCGACATAAATCTCCACTGCTTGATGGATTCCACAAACTCTCCGCATCTCTTGGCATCCATGGCCGCCTCCACCAATTCAAGGAATTTCTCGTCAAAGTCCACATGGAACTCCTCGTCCAGAATCTTGCGCGCCGACTGCGCGATCAGGATGTGTCTGGTAAAAATCTTATCACCGCTGACCGCGCTGGCAGCCTCATCTCCCAAAGGCCCCAAAATATACTTTTTGACATCCTTCAGCGCGTAATCAAACAACTGCGCTATGACGGTCTTGGTCAGAAAATACAGCCTCTCTGAGTGCATGGCTACAATATAGACAAAGACATCCAAAAGCGATACATGTCCCACAGGGATGGCCTGCAAACGCAGGATCATGTTGCGGATATGATTCTGCAATTCCTCCCCATATCGCGTAGTCAGCATGGCTCCCAACAGCGCTCCCTCCGAAGCGCCGTATTTTCCCTCCTCATTCTTGGCGGAGCGGACCAACTGTTCGGTGGCCTCGGAAATACTCAAATCTTTGAGTTTGCCCAGACCTTTCTCGCCCAGCCTCTCCCAAGCCTTCACGATCTTCTCGGCATCCTCCCTATCGATGCCTCTTAACCTATAGGCTCGGAAATTCGCATAGTCCGCCCAACTCAAATCTCCCGACTGACCGTTATTCCAGTCGATATCCCGCGCGCACAACAAAAGATGCACATGGCGCTGTCCTCTTTTCTCCAACTTTTTCAACAGCTCAAACAGCCCTTCCGAAACAGGGAAACAGTTGTCCACGCAGATGACCCAACGGCCTTCCCGTGTGACGCTCAAAAGTTGTTCCTCCTGCAGCTGAAAATCTTTATCCACCTGCCGCAGCACCAATGCCTGCCAGTTGTCCTCCTTCGCCAACATTCCGGCAACCTGCAGCAGAACCGTGGTCTTGCCCTCTCCACCCGCTCCCGTGATCAGGGAACATTGTATCATATTGTTGGCATCCGTTCTGACAAATTCATCCCTGATATCTCTCACGATCCTCCGCACGGGGATATACGAAGAAAAAATCTCTTCATAGGACGGCTCTTTGCCGTCAAAATATTTTAAGATATCTTCAGTTGAAGGTTCCTTGTCCGATTTAAAAGAAGAACCGTCGATCCGGCGCCACCCGAAGGGCACTTTTGCCTGAGGCTCCGCCTTGTGGTCCGTCGCTTTGGCGGATACGGCCACCGTGCAGGGAAATAACCAACTGTCATACCGGCCTTTCTCTCTAAATTCATCGGGCAGTCTCTCTGAGGAATCGGCAACAAAATGTTGACCGGAAACAGACCACCTCTCGGGGATTACCCGCACGGTATCTTCTTCCAACAGCAGTTCGCCCCATTGCAGCGCGTTATAATAGACTTCGTCCTCCCGCTCCTGAAAGGCAGCGCCGCTCTGCAGGGCCAAGAATCCCGTATTGACAGACAGAGAATACTCCCCACTGTTATTGTGGAGATGCCCGTGCAGATAAATCGCTTTGTATTTGGATAAGACAGCCGTTATCTGTTGTTTCTGCGCCCCTCTAAACCAACTCAGCGGATGATGTCCCAGTACCAGTTTATAGTCACAGTCCTTGACCGTCTGCAGGGCTTCCTCCAACATATATTTTCCGGGTGTCAGATTCTCCTTATCTTCTTTGGAATGGGAAAGCCATGCGGTATTCACTCCCACAATTCCTATTTTGCGCTCTCCTATGTTGATCTGATCCGTAAAATATCCCCGCTCGAAAATCTCCTGTCCCACGGAACACAGACTGTCTTCCAACATATTTTGAAAGGCCTTAAATCTGTCCAATATCTCCTGACGCACCTTATGGCCGGACTCTCCCGTGTCAAAGAATTTGCTCTTCTTCTCGTCCAAAACGCCATACAGGGATTTAGCCGCCAACCGACAAACTTCCCTGTCCACATCATGATTTCCGGGAACCATATAGACTTCCGGCGGATCGTCATAGGTATCCATCAGCGGAAACAAAAAATCCTTGAGAAACACATCATACTGCTCTTTCATTCCCTTGTCCGCAATGTCCCCGGTGATAAAGACGGCATCCGGAAGAATACCCTCATCCTTTTTCTTTTTAACATGTTCCAAGATATATTCAAAAAACTTCTTCTGCCCGTAATTGTCCTTTCCGGTATGAAAGTCCGACAAATGTAACCATCTGAATGTCCCCATATACCCTCTCCTTAAATAGTCGGAATGATCAGCGGAAACTCCGCTATCAGCCTGTCAATGCCAAGCAGCCTGTTATAATACAGCCATCTGGCCGGGCCCTCCCCGAAATCCCGTATCTCCGCATAATTTTTCATATAAGCATGCTCTGCGTATCCAAATATGTCAGCTTTAGTGATCTGATTCCAATCCACCAATGTCAACTCAGGATCCCTATCCAAAGCATACACTTTCACACCTACATAATAGTCCTTGGGAATACGATCGAATTGCTCCACGTTGACCAACAACCGCTTATGTATATCTCTAAACCCCGTCTTCACGTCCACCGAATGTCCGGTCGCGGTCTTAAAATCAAATGCATCCACATGCGTCTGTCCCTCATAAATAGTGAACATGTCTCCTACATCCACGGCTCTTCCGCTCTCTCTAAGCAGACGGACAAACGCCAACTCACCAAGCTTTCCCATGTAGGTCCTCTGTATTTCTATCTGCGCCTTCACATTTTGGTCTCCGCCCTCGCGGACCTCCTTGGGCAGCAAACGGGAATACTGATTATCCGTCAGGATCAGTTTCCTCGCAAAATCCATCGCCTGCGCTTTCATCGCGTCATCGATATCCACCGTATAATAAGTGACTTCATATCCGCCCCGCATCTCTGTCCGTTCTACCATAGCCAATACCTCTTTTCCCATTGTATTTTGTGTTACTCATATATCAACATATTAATAGTATCACATATTATTGCTTTTGTAAATTACCTGCACATGCCTGTTAATGATGAGAATTTCTTTTATTGCTTTTTAGCTGTTCAGCGCATGGCTTAGACTGTTGGGTATCCCTCTCGGCCCGCGCACGGCATAGATCCCGTACTCCTCTTTCAGCCTGTCAAAGGTGAACTGCTGCGGCTCATACCTTCGCAGCAACCGGATCTTCATCACGGTGGTGATGGTCAGGTTCTTATCCTGATAATCATAGGGAATGTCTGTCTCCACAACCTTGCATTTATAGAGAATGGCCGACACGGGAGCCGCCACATACAGAAAGACCGTGTCCCCTGCTTTCATACTGCCGCTCTGTTTCCATTCGATCGTCTCCTCTTTTGCAAAGGCGCTTTCCACATCGTAGAATTTAGGGTTGGCGGGAATGATCCACTCCTTGGGCGGACGGATCTTAGTCTTCTTTTTTGGGGACGCGGTGGCCGCAAAACCGGTATCAATCAGATCATAGATCCTGTCCTCCTCCACGGTGCCATCCAAAAGCACCGTGATCCAATGCTGCTTATTCATGTGATAAGCAGGGAAAATGCCCGCATCCTGTACCAACACATCCCTAAACATCTCATCCTCGATCTTTAGATTGATCACATCCACATATCCCTGTCCCGGAAGACCCAACTTGTCCCTGCCGACATTCATGATCAGCGCGAACCACTTTTGATTGTCGCTGTGACGGAAGACAGCGTTTCCGTCATACTTCGCCCAAGGATACTCCGGGGAAATTTTGTATTTCTTTTTGATGTACGCATAAATCTGCTCCCGCATGCAAGTTCCTCCGTTTCGTATATAAATTCACTCAACTATACTCAGTGTAACAATTTATTTCCTTTTTCGCAAATTTCATAAATCTCATCATATTTTGCCTCGATCAACGGCGTCAGTTTCTGCGTCTGTCTGTTCACCGTCTTTCTGTACAGAAAATACGGAAGGATCCATCCGATCACTCCGGGGACACCGAGCAATGTGGACAGAATGATATAGGGAGTTGGCGCCGTGATCGCAAAGACGGAACCTGCCATAAATGCTGTGCCGATCACCGCCATGACCAGCGCGTACACGGTGGCTTTGGAGGTTTTGGCTCTCTCCAGAGCATCAATCTCGCCTACGCATGCCTCAAAATTTCTCTGCAGCCTCGTGAGTTCCGCTTTATTTATGATCTTGCGGTTTCGTTTCAGATGCAGGGCTGCTTTCTTTCGGGCCTGCGCATGGATGACACTACCGCTGCCCGGTATATTTTCGTCAGGCTCCCACCCAAAGCTCTCATATCCGTCCAACAAAAGGGAGACCCTGTCGCTTTCTGCAACTATCTCCTTATATTCATATCCCACAAAATTATGAGATTGTCTTCCCATATCATCCATCACGATCTTCCTCCGATTTCCTCAGCCGCGGGCAGTGTCACCGTAAAGGTACTGCCTGATCCCTCCTGCCCAGAGACCTGAATGTCGCCATCCATCAGTTCCAACACTCTCTTTACCAATGCCAGCCCCAATCCGTTTCCCTCCTTGGAATGAGAAGTATCGCCCTGATAGAATTTGTCAAAAATATGAGCCATATTTTCCCGACTGATCCCACAGCCCGTGTCGGACACGGACACCCTGACGTATTGTGCGTCAGATGTCTGGTTGACGGTCACCCTTCCGCCGGGCTCCGTGAATTTGATGGCATTGGAGAGCAGATTATTCCACACCAACTCCAACAGACCGGCATCCGCTCTTATGATCGCGGCATCCTCTATCTCCGTTTCCAACTCAAGTTTCTTCTCGTCCCACGCATCCTCAAATTGCAGGATACACTCACAGAGCTGCCGGCACAGATCATAGGTCATCACCTCCGGCGTGATCCTCTGATTTTCCAGTTTGTTCAGTCGCAAGATATCCGTGATCAGATCGGATAGTTTGACAGCGGCATTTTCAATGGAAAGCGAGTATTCCCTGCGCTGTTCCTCCGATATCCCATCCTGTTGCAGAAGTTCCGCATAATTTTTGATGACGGCTATGGGTGTCTTCATCTCGTGGGATACATTGGAGATAAAGTCCGTCTTCAGTGTCTCAATGCTGCCCAATTCCTCCACCATCTTATTAAAATCCACGATCATCGCATCGAGATAATCCCATTTATCCGCCGTATGGATGGTGGGAACATACACGGAAAAATCTCCCTGAGCCACCTTGGTGGTGGCATCGGCCAGTTTATGCATGGGATCCTCGTAAACTTGGCGTATTTTGTGCCTTGCAAACAGGGTCAGTCCCAATGCGATCGCCGCCCAATACAATACGGGAACGATGGATTGTACCACTGCATTCCATTGTACGGTTTCCATAAAAACGATCAGACCCATATGAATGCCGGACATCAAAAGGAGCACGCACAGATTTATCACAAAGAGTGAGGCCGGAAAACGATCCTGCCTTATGTTCCTGTTGTAATCGTGTCCGCGCTCTCTCATTGCAACACCGCCTTGTATCCCAACCCCCGCACCGTAACGATCTTAAAGCCGTCGCACTCTGACAGCTTATCCCGCAGTTTTGTCACATAGACATCCACTGCCCGCAGACCGGTATCACTGTCCACACCCCAAAATTCATCCAAGAGCTGTGCCCTGGAAAAAGTTTTCTTGGGGTAGGACAACAACTTATATAAAATATGAAATTCTCTGGTGGTCAGCGTCACTTCCTCCCCATTGATCTCCGCGCTCATGGCATCCGCGTCCAACACCAGATTACCTGCAATGATCTTCCGCTCCATCTCAATGTTGGCTCTTCGCAGCAGCGCGCGGACACGCAACAGCAATTCTCCCAATTCAATAGGTTTGACCATATAATCATCAATCCCCAATTGGAAACCTTTTTGCTTAGAGGGAAGATCGTCTCTGGCCGACATGAACAAAATGGGAATATTCCTGTTCACCTGTCGCACGGTGCGGGCAAATTCAAATCCATCCGTCCCGGGCATCATAATATCCGAAATGATCAGTTCATACAGATTATTGTACAGCTCCTCATAGGCCTCCTGCGCATTCAGGCAGCCTTTTGCCCGAAATCCGCTGTCATTCAAATAGGTGCACACAATCCTGTTTAACTTCGTATCATCCTCCACCACCAATATAGAAACCATCCGCCATCACCTCCGTTCAGAGCTTTTCATACTCCGCCCGATTTCTCTCAGAGCCTTTGTGGACCGAACGATCATATAGATCGCCAAGCCCAACACGATCACACATACTCCCGCGCCGGTGGCGGACGTCATGATGTGCCGAAACTCCGTTTCATCCCCGCCAAACTGCGTCAGCATGGCGATCTCCAACGCAAACATGGAGACCAGCGCAGCGGTTAAATTGATGACCTTCGCCGCCGACAGGACCGGACTCCCGTATTTTCTGAATTTAAAGACATTGATGACTGCCGTGATGATCGTATAGAAAGCATACAGCGCCATCACATAGATCAACATTCCGGCATATTCAAATCCGCCTTCCTGTCGTATGGCGCTCACTACGATCGCCACCAAAGCCTGATTCATGAAGAGGAGCATGATCCCACAAAGGCGATATCTCCTCCACTCCGCAATCTTATTTTCCTTTTGTCTCCTCACATGGTGGAGCAGGGCAAAGCGCATGAGCGCGAGTAAAAGATAATATACCGCCAGTGCGCCAAACCAAAATGACCTGTAGTAGACTCCGGAAAAGAACTTTATGGCCACATATAATAAATTGATGAACAGCCCCTGATACAGGGATATCTCCGTGCGAAAAGACGCCTCTTTCAGATATCTCTCCAAAACGGGAATATTTCGCGCCTTTTTCACCATGGGATGACTTCCCAACCCGTGCCTGATCCAACGGACAATATCCACGATACCCGTTACGGTGATGACCAGGGCATAGGCAGATAATATATATGCGGCGTATGAGACCGCCTCATTCTCGATTTCATTGACCAACACATAGATCACCAGCGCAAATGAAGGAACTGCTATCAGCAGAGTCGGCAGGGGCGGTAATTTGAATACTTTTTTTAATATCTGCATGACACGCTGCCTATTCATACCCTGCCCCATACCCTTCACTTTGGTTTTATATATTGTACCATATATTTGGCTTTATTTTAATCCCTTAATGAACGGAATCAGACAGAGCAGTACAACAATTCCCACAACTCCGATGATGATGCCCGCGACCATATGGCTCCATACCATCGTAAGGCACATGCCGACACCGAACAACAGGGCTCCCACAATTCCGATCAAAGTGGCGCCAATGGTCTTGCCGGACAGTTTGATCGGCCCCTTATTTTCCATTTTTCGCCATACCAACACCATGATGAGCAGCACGATCGCCCCGATCACACCCATAATGACCCCCGGGCGGAAAGCGTTCCACTCCGGAATCAATGCCATGCACATACCCAACGCAAACAAAATTCCTCCGACGGTTCCCAGGATCATTGCCACAAATGTACTCTTTTTCATTATTTCATACCTGCCTTTCTGCTCTGCATTTCTGCCGCACTCTTTTCTTCTCTTTCTTTTTGTTCAACCGCCAGTCGCGCCCGTGCTTCTTCTACGGATTCACCTTCTTTTGTGAGAAAATTCTCCATCAATTTTGATTTTGCCATGTTGTACTCCTTTTTCTGTGAATTTGTGGATGTTACAGACATCTGTCATTGATCTGACAGCTATAGAATATAGGGAGAATGTTTGAGTAATATTTGAGTTTTGCTTCAGAAATGTTAAAAGAGACCGCTCACTGCGATCTCTTCTCTGCCTATTTAATCCTGACCAGTTCAATCCCTTCCTCCGCCCCGAGATTCCGGCTGTACTGTTTGTCGCCGGCATTATTCCAATGTTCATGTACCCCGAGATTATGAAGGAGTTCGCCGTTGCCATTGTAATACACATTTTTGGACGGCGCGTTTTCCACAAGTCCTGCCTCATGCAGGTAATTTTCACTGTTGGCGCTCCCTGCGGCGGAGTTATTCTGCAGGATCGCAGGTTCGTTTGTCAAAAGATCCGCACCTACGGAGTCAATGGCCACAGGGTCTTGGGAGACCAAAATGGAAGAAGTGTAATCTCCGTTAAAAGGATCCTGCTGCCATATGGCATTTCGTTTCGTCACGGCCGCTCCCTCGGAGGGCGCGCAGATCAGCGCGTCCAACATGTACAAAACGGTCTTTCCGCCAAGCTGCTCATTTCCCATCAGGTCCGTGAGGGGACTGTAAATGCCCATTTCGTCCCTGGTGAGCCATTGGTGCAGATTCGCTCCCTCCGGAGGGCGCATGGCATTGCCGTTGATAAACGAACCAAAATGGTTTTTGCCGCAGAGAGTGATTCCGTAGCTGTGTCCCTTCAGATTCGCCAGATTGATGATATAAGCGGCCTCCGTCACACAGGTGGGAAGATAATTTACGGCGCCGCTGAAAGAATAAGACCAGTTGATCGGCGCGTTTGTATCTGCCACCCCATTATTGCGACCGACAAAATGCACACCCTGCAGATCGCCCTCCGTACACATTTCCACCATATAGTCCGGAAACAGCCTCGACACATCATACACGGTGATATCCTCCGGCGCCACACCCGCCTGTGTCACCAAGGATATAAGCAACGCTTTCAGCAGTACGGGATTCGTGTAACTCATATGCGTTTCACCGGATGTATCGTCGTCAAACACTCCGGAGCCGTTAATATTTGCCTTGATCGCTATTTTTTCTCCCGCATCATAGGCATCCCCGCCATTGTGATATCGAAACAACGCGTCCCACCCGGCTGCGGCATCCTTCTCCCCGGCCAGTGCGGCTATAGCCTCATCGACCATACGCAGCACGGTCTCCTCATCAAAATGCGCCGGATTCCACCAATAATCATCGTCTTCCCATGAAACGGCATCGGGATCATGCGCCCATACCACTCTGCCCGGCATAACACCAATCCCCGTGCCGTAGGGCTCATGTTCCGGATAAATGCCGTCATAGGGTGATCCGGTCTCTGTCTGATTTCCCGTCATAGCATTCATTTCCCATGTTTCCGGCTCCTGTGATCCGGCTGCCCGATTCGTGGCAGATTCAGTCATTACGGTTCCAAAGTCTTCCTCAAACTCAACTTTTCCACAGGCGGCTGTCGCTGATAAAAGAACAACCGACAAAAGAAACATTGCAAGGATTCCGCACAATTTTCTTCTCATTTCAAAGTCCCGCCTCTCAGGAGCGATCATTTCAGGTTACTTATTTCAGATTACTTTGAAAGAACTGCTCCAATTTGTCAAAGGGAATTGCATTTTTTCCACCGCCGTCATACAAATCGGTGTGAACCGCATCCGGGATAATGAGCAGTTCCTTGTTGTCCGCATAGGGATTGTCCTTCACCATGGCGGCATAGGCATCGCGGCTGAAATAGCAGGAATGCGCTTTCTCACCGTGCATGATCAGAACCGCGCTGCGAATTTCATTGCTGTACTGTAAAATAGGCTGATTCATAAAGGACATGCAGCCGATCACATTCCAACCGCCATTAGAATTCAGGGAACGCTCGTGATAACCCCGATCGGTCTTATAATAATCGTAATAATCTTTTACAAAAAACGGCGCGTCCTCCGGGAGCGGATCCACCACACCGCCGCCCAATGCATAACTGCCCTTGCCATAATCCGCAAGTCTCTGCGCATTCATGGCCTGTTTCTTGGCATAACGGGCATCAGCGGTATTCTCGGAATCAAAATATCCATTGGCATTGACGCGGCTCATGTCATACATAGTGGATGCCACGGTGGCCTTCACGCGGGTATCCAGCGCCGCCACATTCAAGGCCATGCCACCCCATCCACAGATACCGATGATGCCGATCTTCTCAGGATCCACATTGTCCTGCAGGGACAGAAAATCCACCGCCGCCTGGAAGTCCTCCGTGTTGATATCGGGAGATGCCATATATCTGGGCTCCCCGCCGCTCTCTCCCGTATAGGAGGGATCAAAGGCAATAGTGAGAAAACCCCGTTCCGCCATGGTCTGAGCATACAGCCCGGCCGCCTGCTCTTTCACCGCTCCAAAGGGGCCGCACACCGCAATGGCCGCCAGTTTACCGGAGGCGTTCCCGGGCTCATACAGATCTGCCGCGAGTGTAATGCCATAGCGGTTGTGAAAAGTTACTTTTTTGTGATTCACTTTGTCGTTTTTCGGGAAAGTCTTATCCCATTCGTTGGTCAATGCAAGTTTCATGGTCATCCTCCATCCTTTCTGTCCTCTCATAACAGACAAATACCTAAGCTTATATCTTATTTTATCCTATTGACCCCGTGTGCACAAATGGTTATAATTTATATCATACTATTCCATTTTGGAATATCAAAAGGAGAAAATCTTATGGAAATCCGAACACTGAGATATTTTTTGGCTGTCGCCGAACAGGAAAATATGACCCGCGCCGCGGAGATTCTTCATGTCACACAGCCCACGCTCTCCAAGCAATTAAAAGCTCTGGAAAATGAATTGGGCAAAAAACTGTTCACACGACACAGTTTCAGCATCCGACTGACTGAGGAAGGTGTTCTCCTGCGCAAACGGGCAGAGGATCTGGTAAAGATGGCAGACAAGATCTCCGGAGAATTTCTCGCCCTTGATGATGTCACCGGGGGAGATGTATATTTAGGTTTGGCGGAATCCTATCAAATCCGATTTCTGGCAGAGGAGATCCGAATTTTTAAACAATCTTATCCCGGGTTGCGCTACCACATCACCAGTGGAGACACGGAACAGGTTACGGAGAAACTGGACAAGGGCATTTTGGATTTTGCCGCTCTCGCGCAGGAACCGGATATCACAAAGTACAATTATCTGTGTTTTCCGCAGACGGATATCTGGGGTGTCGTCATGCCCGACAACTGCCCGCTCGCCCGAAAAGAAGAGATATGCGTGGAAGATCTGATCGGTCTGCCGCTGTTTTGTTCGGAACAGGGTTGGAATCATGACATTCCCCGATGGTGTGGCAACCGATCGGACGAACTGCGTCTGGAGGGGTCCTTTCGTCTCTCCTATAATGCGTCTCTTTTTGTCAGAGAAGGCCTGGGATATCTTTTGACCTTTGACCGCCTGATCAATACAGGCGCAGGGAGCGGACTTGTATTCCGCCCCCTGTCACCCAAACTGGAAACTAAGATGTATCTTGTATGGAAAAAGAATCAGGTTTTCACACCGATCGCAGAACGATTGCTTGAGGAGTTGAAAGGGAAGATGGGGTGAGGAGTGTCCGTTTCATCCTCTCTTCGTCAACAGCCATGCCATCACATGAACGGCCTGTTGAAAATTACCCTTATGGATCATATCCTCTATCTCGTCCGCGGAATGTTTCCGGACATGCAGAAATTCCGTCTCGTCCAAATGCTGTTCTCCATGTCTGCGACAGTTTTTCGCCTCGAAAATATGCGCGTAATTGTCTGCTATGGTTGCGTTTGAGGGAATCGTGAGCCAAAATCTCCACTCGTCCGACACATATCCCGTCTCTTCCAACAGTTCCCGTTTGGCAGCCTCCAACGCATTTTCCGCGGAGGATATGTCGCCTCCCGCTCCGTACTCCCTGCCGTCCGTCCGCTCAATGCCGCCCGCGGGAAATTCCGTTGTCACTTCCCCGATTCCCTGCCGATACTGTCTGACACAGAGGTAATTTCCGTCCTCATCTGATGCTACAATCACCACATAATCCCTGCGGCTGTAGCTGTAATACGGCTCAAACACCGTCCCGTCCGGAAACCGATAGGCGGATCGTCTGAAATCAATCCATTCGTCCTGCACGATATGCTCCGTGCTGACTTCCTCCCATGCCAGATTTTCATCATCGCGCATCATATGCATATCCCCTTCGACACAACTTCTCAGTCACTTATCATTTTCAACAGATTATCCGTGATATCCGCCATATTGGAAGACACGTCTTTCGTATTATGCGAAATCTGTACATTCTGCTCCACAACGGCGGAAATCTGCTCCAGTTGCTTGACGGCGAGTTCCACGATGCTTACATTTTGCTGCACCATGTCAGAAATTTGTTCAATACTGCGCCTCGACTGCTCAATATTCCCCACCACGACACCGAATATATCCGCGGTCTGCCCGGTAATTCTCTGACCTTCCTTGATCGCAAGCATGGAATTGGTGATCAGTTCATTGGTTTCACTCGCCGCTTGGGCGCTTCTGGCTGCTAACTCACCCACTTGAGAGGCCACAACCGCAAATCCCTTGCCGGATTCACCGGCTCTGGCGGCTTCGATCGATGCGTTCAACGCAAGCAGATTGGTCTGATCGGCGATGGATGTGATCTCGTCAATGATCTTCTCGATCGCCATCGACATCTCACTGATCTTCTGCATGGAGTCTTTCAACAATGCCATCTGTGCCTGAGTCTCTTTGATCTTCTCAGTCGTGGTGCCTGTTTCCGCGGTAATGGCATCAGACGCGTTTACACTGTTGTTCAGCTCCTGTGTCAGTTGCTCCATAATCCGTTTCAGATCCATAACAACCTGCTCCTGTCTCTCCGTGCCATTGTAGATGCTGTCGGCATTCTCCAACGTCTTGCCTGAGACATCGCCCAACTCCCGACACGCGGTTCTGACATTTTGAATCAGGTTTCGGTTGTTTTCCACATCCGCCTCCTGCTGACGGATCAAATCTTCATTTTCCTTAATGCTCTGACAGATACTCTCAACCATCTTGTTTATACTGGAGGAGAGCTGCTCGAATTCAGGATTGCCCTTTTCGTCTACCGTAATATCAAAATTCCCCTCTGCGATCTTCTTGGTGGAATCCATAATATTATTGATGCCATGAACGATCTTGCCGTCCACAAGTCTGTTGATCATCACCAACAACACCCCAAAGATCAACAACATGCTGAGTGAAACGATCAAAGTCTGATTGCTGCGCGAAGAATAATACTCCGATGTCGGCAGGAAAGTCCCGATGATGATATCACCGTTATCTTCGGCATAATAGAATCCGGATTTTTTGTCCACTTTGGCTCTTCCGTTGCCCGCAAAATCCTCCGGGAATCCGGCGTCAACCGCGGATGTCCCGATCAATGCCGAATTGGGATGCGCCAAGAGATTGCCGCTCGCCTTGTCAATGGCGTATATGTATCCGTTGGTGCCAAAGTCAATATTATTGAGCACCACCGATATATCCGTGCCCGCCAGGGTATTCTCCAGAACTTCCGGTCGCACGCCCACCTGCACCAACCCGTCCGCGTCACTTCTCGCCACTCCGATATACTGCATGAGAATTCCCTCTGCCACATTAAGCTGCGGTTCCTGCACGATCTCTATGGAAGGGTCGTCCACTATCACCATGAAAGCATTGGACTGCTCTCCGCTTTTCATGTCAAAACCCACATAGGAATCAATCGTACTGCTTGTAATGATTCCTGCTTTGTCTATAATATGTACTTCATTTACCATGAGCCTGTCCTTAATATCCGTCAGTTTTGCCTTGTTTTTGGCAATGGACGGATCTGATGCGAGCATGTCCGCAAACGCCCTTGCCTTCGCCAGATTATCCTGCCCGAGATTCTCCGTCAGCCGCGCCACCGTCTCCTCGTTATCCGCAAGTTTCTCCCTTACATCAGCGAGCTTGCTGCGGCTTGACGCCATGTTGCTAAACCTGTTCGTAAATGTCTGCAGCGTAAAGACAGCCACAATGGTGACCGTGAGCGCCACGACCATGTACATAAATAGTTTCCGGGTGAAAATCTTTTTCATAAGCAGGGTGTCCTTTCTGTGTTCTGTATTTCTGTGTTTGGTGTATAAGAGAGGGCAAATTACTCTGATGGCTCTAATTATATCAAAAAGACGGGGAGGATTCAACTGATCTGTGAGGTGTTTCTACAGGAAAATGGTTTTCAGCTTATTTTAGAGCAAAACGGTTGTCTTATAAAGCTCTTCTCTCAACCGCATCAACACCACGCACTCGACTGTCTGTTACAAGAACTACTATATCGGATTTCCGGTAATTTGTCAGCGCCCCAAAATAACTTTTTTAATTTTTTCTGCATCTGCTCAAACTCTCCAACAATAGAATCCACGCTTTGCGAGGATTCTATTGTCATGAATAAATGCAAAAAGCACATCACTCTTCCGCATACCGTGACATACAAAATGTGCCGATTATCTCAAACATAACCGGCAGCATCCATCATTGTTCCCTATTCTCTTTTTCCTCTGACTCCCCGGATTCAATTTCCTCCAGAACCTCCCGCCCGTATTTTTCTATCATGCGGGCTAAAAATTCCGCACAGCGCTCCATTTTCAGCATCACGCTCCGATCAGGCAATCTGGCATTCTGTTCTATACACTTCGATTCACTCATTCAGACACCCCCAGCTTTCTTTCTGGAGATCTATGTACCCTGAACGCTGTTTTTCCGGTTTCTCATTTAACTTTTTTTAGAACCAATTCTTCTGACATATTCCGACAAAAGCACTTGCTATTTTCACATTTACTTTTTATAATGTAATCTTGATAATAGAATCATCTCTTTGATTCTATTATAGAAAAAATGCTGTACAAGCAAGGGGAATCACATGAGAGTTGATTATAAAAAACTCGGGCAGATTGCTGTAAATCCAGCCTATCGAAACCAGCCGGCAAAGGACACAAGTGACGTTCTCGCCAATTATCTGTATCTGATGTCAAACCTTAACGCAGATGTGGATGCCTGGTCTGCTTCTGAAATGGCAATGATCACAAACAGCTTAAACAGATGGCAGGACAAGAAGACACATGTGTACAGCCAGAATATTTCCGTCGGGGATATTCTGATGGTTGATTTCGGATTATGCTATGCCCCGGAACTTTCATACGGACATCCGGCTCTTGTCCTGGAAACCTGGAACAACCTCATGTTTGTCGTTCCCGCCACAAGCTCATCATCCAAACTGGCGCAGGCATACCATCCGGCAGACCATCCGAACGGGAAATGGTATTATCGGAAAGTTGGCGTTTCAGATGGTTTTGCCCATGACTGTGTGCTCATTATCAATAACGCAAAGATCATCTCCAAGACCTCCATCCTCTTACCCATGGGAAAATTGACCTGCAGCCTGCAGGATGAAGCACAGCTGTTCCGTGAAGTAAAAAATACTCTTTTGGAACATCTGTTTCACAGGGAATGGTCTGCGAACCAAAATCTTATTCAGGCATATGATAAATTGCAGACTGATTTTGATGCCTTAAAAAAGGACAAAGACAAGGCAGAAGCTAAAATCCATGCGTTAGAACAGCAGCTAAAAATTTTACAAGAAAAATCCATTGACAATCAACCGGAATGATTGTAAAATTTATTTAACAGAAAACGAATAAGGTATTACGTCTGAGGACATAATATAGATTGTACGCCGAAGGGCACGGGCACCTATCATGGTGTCCATTTTTTTGTGTATATTCAACAAAAAACAGCGGCACAGCACACCCTACCCGGATGCACCATGCCGCTTCGTTGTTCCCCTGTGCTTTTATACCCTCTCACAGAAATCCAGTGCAATCCACCCAGTCCCGGATTTCAGCCTGCCCCAGCCCTTCTCCGAGCCTTTGCCCTGCCTGACCTCTGTGATTGTAAAAATCCCCTTACCTGTGACTTTCCCCGTCTTTGCCGTATCGGTTCCGCTCCCTTTTCTGATATTCAGATCAGGAATGCCCACCCTCACCAGAAACGGACAATCTTCATCCGTCATCCCGCCAGCCTCTGCCCTCTGCGGATAAACCTGCTCCCCATTCCAGTCAAACACAGCATACCCAGGCTTTCCATCTGCACATTTCTTCGCATTGTCCAGAACTGTGAACGCCCCTTTCTGGGAACCGGCATCTGCCCATGCTTTCCGCACACGGTAATATTTCTTTCCCGCATCCTCACCACCGGATGCCTCCACATCATATTTCACCAGCCCCCATCTTTCAATGATGGAACACAGCTTCTCCACATAATCCGGGCTTGTGGCATAGCCGCCGTCCTTGACAATCTGCACCGCTTTCCGGTAATCCATGCATCCCTTCAGCCCCTCATACCGCAGTTTTTCTCCGTCCATCGCCCCCAGCAGATATGCAGAATGATCCGCAATAGAATCCTCCACACACAGATACTTCCTGAAATCAGCCGTCACCGCCACATACTTCCCATCTATATATTCCTGCGTCTGCTTCGTATAGACAGAAACACCGTCCCATGCAGAACCATCCCAAATATTCCCGGACAGGTTCTTCTTCATCCCGAACACATTATTGGCATTCTGCGCCAGCTCCGATTTTCCATACCCGGATTCCAAAATAAACTGTGCTAGGGACACAGATGCCGGGATGCCGCTTTTCTTCTGGTCTGCCGTAAACAATACCTCGACCTTTGCAATCACATCCGTCTCAGACAAATTTTTCAATTCCGCCGCCTGATAGGTTCTTCTCACGCATACTGCCGCCTCTTCCAGTTTCCCGTCAGCCACCCTGAATGCGGCTCCGCCTATATAGGCAATGCAGGACGGCTCGCACATCTCCACCCCGATATGGGTATCATTCCCGCTCCCATTCTTCCCGGAGCCGCAATGCCACCCACGGTAACCCCAGGGCAGCGTCTGGTACACCGTGCCGTCCAGCGCATCGATGAACCCATGCACACATGCCCCCGTAAAATCCGCCCTGTTCCACGAACTTAAAAAGGCGGATGCCTTCGGCTGGGGACAGCCAACCGAATGGAACATCAGCCCTTTCACCGCAATCTTCCTCCCTGTCACGTAACAGGGATTATTCACCAGAAAATTCTCCGCCAGACGCATCACGCACCACCGCCCTCTCCGTCATCCGTGCCGCTGTCAGAACGCTCATGCAGCTGCTTCAGCACCGCTTTCATCTTCTCCGGAATCGGCAGCCCCAGACGGGACACATTCTCCAACAGGCTCACGCCCTCATTGGAGATGTAAAAGAAAATCACCGCCGTCCTCAGCGCCGAACCATTCCCAATTACATGCACATCAAGGATATTCGCCACTCCTACCAGCAGGAAAACCAATACCTTCTTTGCAATGCCCCTGAACCCGGCCTCCGAAGAAAGGTTCCTGTCCGCCACTGCGCACATCACGCCCGTAACATAATCAATCGCCACAAAGGCAAGCAGGGCATAGACCAGCCCGTCAAAACCTCCCAGGAACCATCCCAGCCATCCGCCGAGGCCGGCAATCACCATCTGCACCATGTTCCAAAACTCTTTCATAACCAAAGCCCCCTCTTTCTAAAAAAAATAAAAACCAAAAGGAGCCCCGGCACAATGCCAAAGCCCCTCAGTTACCAAACCAAAAATCTTCTATACCGTTTCTTCTTCCGTCAGCTCATAAGTAATCTTCATCGTTTTATCCGTAGTCTTCACTACCGCTGAGGAAAGGTTATTGATGCTCGCCAGATACGGCGTGATAAGATACGCCAGCCGGTAATCCGAGCCATAGTTCCCGCCCCACCCGAAGCAGAATTCCCTATACTGGAACAGCGGCGTGGCAAGGTACGGGAACCTGCTGCTCCCCGCCGTCTGCACCACCGTATCATCCGGCTTAATCTGGAAGTCATACCCGATAATCAGCCCATTCACCAGGATCAGGTAATTAGAGCATGTGCCGGAACTGGACAGCGCCTTATTTGCCGACGTAAACCCAAATGGTATCAGTGTCACATCCGCCGCATTGTCCAGGTTTATCTTGTAAATCCCGGTATTGTCATTGGACTGAATATAAACATACCCGCCACGTATCACGCCCCTGACCGACCGCTCCACATAGGTATCCACTTTGAAGCTGCCGAAAGCCTTCAGATGCACATTGGAGAGCTTCCACACGCCTTCCTCCGCGGAATAGCCCTCTTTCTTAATCTTCACCCAGTACACCGTGGCATCCCCGGAAGCATTCGCCTGGTTGGCAAAACCGTACCAGTACCCATTATGCCCATCCATAAAATCCCCGTAAGGCGTATAGCTCCCCAGAAACTTGAACGTGCTGCAGGGAATGGCCGTCTCCTCCAGTACCCTGCACGTGGTATCATCCATCCGATCATTCAATCCCACGGAGAAGACCGGCAGCCGCTTCTTCTTCACGATCACTGACTTGTCCACAAAAGTAATGCTGTACAGCAGGTTATGCTCAAAATCAATCTCCACGGCACTATAAAGCTCCGCAAGCTCCTCTTTCTTCTGATCTTCCAGCCTCGTCTCCATCACCTGCAGGAATGCCGTATCAGAAGCATCCGCGGAGCCGTACCCGTTCTTCCCGCCCTTAGCGGAAGTCAGCGCCACCGCCGCAATGGTGCCGTTCCCTTGGCTCGGCGTGAACTCCCACACAAACCGGTATCCCTTATCCAGAGCCTTTGACTCCGTCAGGTTCAGGCTCCCCCTCGCCACATTTGCCGTGGCATTCACGTCATTGCTGGCATAGGCCACCGGCAGCTTATTGGCGGACGGGTAAATGTTTTCCGCATCCTCCGCCAGTGCTTCCGGATACAGCAGAATCCCGCCGATCATGTTCGGGCAGATGGGGAGCATCTCCTTGTTCCACATCATCTGGTCATCATACTCCCCTGCCGCCTTATAAAAAATCCCCATCGGGTTCAGCCCCAGAATATCATTCACGGCATTCGTTACCATGTTGGCCTCTTCCACCCGCTCCACCTCTCCGGTGAATTCATCGGCCAGTTCAATGACCATATTTCCTTTTAACTTCATTTCACACCTCTGTTTCCACCGGCCTTGCAAACGCGCCGACAGCAATCCTTCCGCGGACCACATCACTGTAACCGTGCCTCATGGTCTCATCAATCTGATAACTGACTGCATCTAAAACAGAAACCGCCCGTAAACCGCCGCTGACAGCAGCCCTTCTGATATACTCTTCCATCCTGATCTCGCCGTCCTAGGCTTCCCCTGCCCCCATGAACTGCCCGCTGACAGAGGCAAGGCACCCGCCCGTCTCCACCAAAACAGAGCCTCCGGCAACCCTCATTAAATTTGGTTATTGGTTATCTTTCCCCTGCTCCTTGATCCTGTAGTAATCATCCATACTCAAGCTCAGTTTCACATGGGTATCTGACTTTGATTTTCGGTTGCTCAAGAGGCACACAGTCTCGACATGCCCCGTGTTCCCGAACATATCCACCGGACGCATTCTCTTCACCTTATATCCCCCGTCGCACAGCACCCTCAGATCCCTCGCCAGCGTGGCGGGATCGCAGCTCACATACACGATCCGCTCAGGCCTCATTTGGAGCATGGTGTTCAGACAGGCATCGTCACAGCCCTTGCGGGGCGGATCCACCACGATCACGTCCGGGTGGAGCATAGTGCGATTCTCCGGCATGGTGGGATCTTCGGGTATGGCGGGGCCTGCGGATAAGTTCCGCTCATAAAATTCCGGCAGCACTTCCTCGGCTTTTCCCACCAAAAATTCCGCATTGTCAATGCCGTTTTGAAGGGCATTGGCGCGGGCGTCCTCAATGGCGCGGGGAATTACCTCCACACCGTACACTTTGGCCGCCTGCTCCGCCAGAAAGAGGGATATGGTCCCGATGCCGCAGTACAGGTCCCAGACGGTCTCCCGCCCGGTGAGACCGGCATATTCCAGGACCAGACTGTAAAGTATCTCCATCTGCAGCGGATTGACCTGATAAAAAGATAAAGGGGAGATCCGGAAAGTGAGTTCCCGTCCCGTGAAAGGATAGCCGGACTGCCTCATATCCCGCACCCGAATGGTGTCGGAGATGGTGGGGCTGCCCCACAGAGTACGGGTTTCCTCCCCCATGATCACATTATTTCGCCTGGTATTGATATTTACCGACACGCTTGTCATTCCTTTTATCTCTTTTAATCCGTCTATAAGCATTGCCTGATTGCGCAGGGGGACATCCCCGTTTAAGATCAGGCATACCATCAGTTGTCCGCTGATAAAGCCTTTGCGGATCAACACATGGCGCACCAGTCCCTCGCCTGTGGTCTCATCATAAGGCGGTATCCTGTTTTGTCGCATGTGATCCAGAATGATCCGCAGGACCCTGCCGTTTTCCGGCACTCCCAGACTGCAGTCGAGATTGGGAATGATATCATGTGTCCTGCCGGCATAGAATCCGGCAATGAGATTGCCCGATCTGTCAAGTCCAATAGGATACTGGGCCTTATTGCGATAGTGAAAGGGCTCGTCCATACCCACTATAGGTTCCATGACCCGGTCCGCAAAGCTCTCCTCAAAGCCGCCGATGCGGATCAATGCATTACGGACCTTACGCTGTTTAAAAACAAGCTGCTGCCCATAGGACAATGTCTGAAACCGGCAGCCGCCGCACTGTCTGTGGGTAGGGCAGACGGGCTCCACGCGATGGGGTGAGGGGGTGAGCAGTTTCTCCAACCGCGCGTAGGCATAATGCTTTTTGGCCTTCATGATCTTGACCTGCACCGTGTCGCCGATCACCGCGTCCTTTACAAAAAGGGTAAATCCGTCCACCTTGCCGATCCCTTCCCCCGTATCACTCATATCTTCAATTGTCAGGGTGAGAATATCATTTTTCCTGTATTCCACCCGTGTGTCCATTTGTGTGCTCATCTTTGTGTCCCATCTGCATATCCGGTCTCTGCGCATTCTTTCTCTACGCCTTCCGTCCGTCATATCTCCGTCTCGATTTTCCTCACTTCCAAGGAATCTCCGGGATCTCCTCCGTCACGATGCTCTTAAGGCGCGCGAAATTCTCCGCCGTATTGGCGGCGATCACGGGGAAAGGACGATCTAAAGGCAGGCTTTTCTCATAAAGCGCCTCAACCGATCCCCCGGCCTCTCTGATAATGGGAATGGCGCCCGCCGCGTCCCAGGGAAAAAGCCGTATCTCAAAATAGAGTTCCACGCGGCCGCAGGCAAGATAAACCAGTTCCACGGCGGCGGAGCCCAGTCTGCGCAGATCGTCCGCCTCCCGGTATATCCTGTCGATAATGCGAAAACATGGCGGCGCATAACGTTTGTCATAGAGGCTCATGGCGGAGCACAGATGAGAGTGGGCAAAATCCCTGTCGGAGACATGGATCCTCCTGCCGTTCAGATAGGCGCCCTCTCCTTTTTTGGCATAAAACATTTCATCCCGATAGGGCTGATACACCACGCCTAAGAAAGGCTCTCCCTCCTGCACCAACCCCACGGAGATCGCGCTGATACCGATATCGCGGATAAAATTGGAGGTGCCGTCAATGGGATCGATGACCCACAGGATGTCGCCGTCGGAGGGATTGTGATCGCTCTCCTCCCCGATGACAAGGCTTTCCGGCAGCAGTTTGCGCAATTTTCCGGAGAGAAAGCGCTCCACCGCAATGTCACAGGATGTGACATAATTGGAATCATTTCCCTTCTGCATGACTTGTATACGGCGGTTTTGCATAAGTTCTCCCGCCTCTCTCACAATCTCGGTCACTTTCAGGATATCCACGTCAACAGGATTCATCACCATTCTCCATTTCCGATATTTTTATCACATCTTAAACATCACAAGATCACTCTTCGGTGGCCCGCAGATTGGACTCAAACAATCTGTTATACCCGAACCAGTCTTTTTTGCCGCGATTGTTGTCCAGAATCTCTTTGAAAGTCTCCAGTTTGGCATCCGTGTCGTCTGCGTAGTTCAACGCCAGAGCCTCTATCAGAGCGGGAATCTTGGGAGATCCGAATTCATATTTTCCATGGTGGGCCAAAATGCAATGCTGCAGTTGCGTCAGCGCTCCATGGGGAAATCCGGGGATGGCGGCGGCCCGTTCCGCAACCATTTGAGAGCCCATCACAATATGACCCAAGAGCTGTCCGTCGTCGGTGTAATCATTTTCCGGAAAAGCGGATATTTCTCTCGTCTTGCCGATATCGTGACACATGGCGGCAGTCAGCAGCAAATCTCTCTTCAAAATAGGATATGCGCCGCAATAGTAGTCGCAGAGCTTGGTGACACTCAAAGTATGCTCCAAGAGTCCTCCCACAAAGCTGTGATGCACGGTCTTGGCGGCGGAGGAGTTGCAGAATCTTTTGACAAAATCCTGATCCTTTGCAAACAGACTTTCCAAGAGCTGCCTGTAGCAGTCGGTATGGATGCTCCCGATCAGATCCCGCAATTCTTTATACATGGAATCAATGCTCTTCTCACTCACGGGCAGATAGTCTCCGGGGTCATATTCCCCCTCCGCGCAAACACGGATGCGTTTTACACTGATCTGCAGCATTCCCTGAAAACTGGTCACATCGCCATATACATCAATATAATCCAGCGCGTCATAGTCATTGATCCCCTGACTGTTGGGCTCCCAGACCTTGGCATCCATCGTGCCGGTCTTGTCCTGCAGGATCACATTGTCATAGGCCTTGCCGTTCTTGGTCACTGCCGCCTGTTTGTGTTTACACAGATAAATGCCCGAGACGGAGTCTCCCTCTTTCAATTCCTTTAAATACCTCATCTTTCTTTCCTCCCTGTCAACGTGTCCCTAATGTCACGCGTATGCTCATCTCGCGGTACCGACCCTGCACGGCCCGCATCACCGTCAATTCCACGGAGGAATCCGCCTCCGCCTGCATCAGAGCGGTGATATAGTCGCTATAATTTCGTATACTGCGCTCATCAAACGCGGTGAGAACGTCTCCCTGCTGAATGCCCGCCTGCATGGCCGGTGAATTCATCTCCACCTCGCGCACAAAGGCGCCATAGGGCACATTCAATTCCTCATAGGCCTCATTGGTCACATCGATACCGTTGATGCCCAGATAGGCAATCTCCTCACCGTTTGACATTTTTTCAATGATTCTCTTGATCTCTGAAATGCCGTAAGCAGTCACCATATCTCTCATATCCGGGTCAATACTCCGGTTCGTGATGATACCGATCACCTGACCCTGCAGATTAAAGATCACGCCCCCCGCGCTGTGACTGCCGTAGATGTCCGTCTGCAAAAGTTTGTAGTTGGTGTCCGCCTGATGGCTCCGGGTCCCCGTGGCCGTGATGATGCCATATCCCACGGAACCGTTGTTGCCCATGGGACTCCCCAATGCCACCACTGGCGTGCCCACGATGTTTTTGCCGTTGGAGGAACCCAAAGTCGCGATCTCCAGACCACCCAACTCCTGTACCTCCCCGGGGAGATCCGCCAGATTCACGGACAGGACCGCCAGATCGGTGGTGGGATCCTGCGCTTTCAAAGCCACGGGAATCCGATAGACCGGCCCTGCGGAATTATCCAAAAAAGAAAAGGTCATGGTCAGGCTCTCGGCTTTTTGCAGAGGACCATAATCCGCCAGTATCAGCAGTTCCTTGCCATTGTTGGCAATGATCAGCCCGGAGGATTGTTCCTCCTGTTCCTCCATATTGTTGAACCAATCCATATTGGAGCTGACACCCGTCACCGTCACCATGGAATGATTGAGTTCGCTCACATAGACGGACATGGCGCTGTATATCTGTCCGTAGTTTTCCTTGTTGAGTACGATCCCCGAGAGAATCTCCTGAATCTGTCCCTGCTCCAGAGAAATATTTTCCCCGGGATCGGTCTGCTCCCCATCTGCGGGCAGATTCTGTGAGAGCATCTCCTCCGGATCCATCTCCTCCGGATCCTCGGGGAATGTCACCGGGGCCGGTTTTTCCTCCGGATATAATTTCCGGCTGATAACAGGTTCCAACAACAGAAATGTCAGACAGGCGATCAATCCGAAGATCACGGCCATGGCCGCGGTGATCACGGTTCTGCGGATCAGTTTTCTCTTGTTGATGGGACGCTCCTTAATCTTCTCTATCATAAAGTCGCTCTGTTGACCCGGTTGCGTCTGCGGCATGTCCTCACTCCCTCCCGTGTTTATTCTCTTTTATTTTCTCTATAGCCATTCCAATATACTCTTTCGCGGTTTCCAATCCGTAGACCGCTGCCAAAGTCATCCACGGAATATGATTGTAAAGCTGTTTGTTCTGAGCCTCCCACAACATAAGGAACAAAAATATGCCAAACACCGTGAGATAACTCACAAAGACCCCGATGTCTTCTCTCTTGGGACGCAACACTCTAAACAGCGTTCCCACCAACATCAGCAGCAGTATCGCATAGAAAAATCCGGTGGAGAGACAGGCATATTTCCAGTAATATGTTCCATCCTCACAGACCCACTGCCACAAAAGATTTTCCTCATACGCATAAAAATGTGATGTGGGCGCTATGTCTCCCTGACCGAATATCACGGAGGTCTTGTCTGACAGATGTTTTATGTCAAAAAGATTGGTCCAATTGTCTGCGATCACGCGGCGGCAAAATTCCGTCCTCTCCTCCACATTGGGGAGACGATAACAGTTTTCCACCAAATATGCATTGTCCGCGTAAGAGCCGTTTCCCATAAGTCCCATGGCCAACCAATACTCCACCGGCGCCCGCAGACGATGCTCCTCCGCTTTGGAGGGATATCCGACGGCAATGGCGGAGAACAGGGTCACGGCCAATGCCGCCGAGACGTAAAAGGAAAGCAATTCCTTCCACCGGCATCTGATCTGTCCCGCCAACAGCATCGCAATGATCAGGGCCACACCCCAGATGCCGGCGGTGGATTTGGCGGCAATACCAACCCCCCAGACGATTCCCGCGCCCACGATGACAATCCCCTTTTTCTTCCCACGCAGGGAAATTCCCCAAGACAACAGCGCTGCCGCAATGATACTTCCGCCGAAACTCAGTTGATCGGTATAAAAAGAATTGGTACAGGCCCAGACGGGCATCCACAGCGTAAAAATAAAGACGGAAAGCCATTGTGTGGAAACTTTTGCGCGATCCTGCCCGCGATCCGGGATAGGCTCCTCTCCGCAATCTCTTAAGCCGAATGTTGCCGTTCTGCCCGTCAGATAGAATATACTTACGATCACTGCCATGACCTGCAGCACATTCAAAGCCAACACAAAATAATAGGGGTCCGCAAAGCCCAAGGCCATCCCCACCTTCATACAGGCCGTGAGAATGGTCAGCGCCCCCAGATTGTTGGTCCACATACTAAAATAACTCCAGTCCTCCACGACCTGTCCCGACGCCAGCCCGTATGCGGTCTCATAGACACTTTGATAATCCGTGATGGGCCGGCTGCGCAGAGCCAAACTGATCACATAGAGCGCAACGCCATACAAAATGACATAACAAGCCAATGCCACCCGGGAAATCCTGTCCGCCTGCAGACCCTTTCGATACAACAGCCTTTCCACGGCGGAAAATATGATCCCGGCGCCGCACAGGATCAGAACCCAGATCAGCATATAGAAAAACATCCTCGAGGGAATGAGATTATTCCGCGGATACCTGATGACGACCGCCAGGATCAGCAGGAGACAGAGGGAAAAGCCGCCGTAAAACGCTCGTTTCATAATGACTCCTTCTCGTCTTTATCGCGCGACAAATGCGGTATTCCTCCGGCTTTGACATTTGCCGTCACCCACTTATTGTATCACACCACATCCGCATATTCTATACTGTTTTTGCTATTTTCTCTTTACCCTAAGTCCAAAATATGATACAACACAGATAGGAAACAAATCGGAGAACAGACGCATGAACCAAAAAGTGTTAAAAACTTTGGAATATGATAAGATCATACAGATGCTGTCGGACAAGGCAGATTCCGATCCGGGCAAAAAGCTGTGCCGGGAGTTGGTTCCTTCCGCCCGATTGGAGGAGATCCGGAAGAACCAACTGGAGACAAAAGACGCCCTGAACCGCCTGTTCAAACAGGGAAGTACCTCCTTCGGGAGCAATCGGGATCTGGGCTTTTCCATCAAATCTCTCGCGATCGGCAGCACTCTCTCCATCGCGGAACTTCTAAAGTTGGCCGCCTTCTTGGACAATGTGGGGCGCATTAAGACCTACGGTCACAGGGACAGGGAGGACAGCCCCGAGGACTCACTGGACGGTTATTTTGAACAGTTGTCGCCTCTGACACAATTGGCCAATGAGATCAACCGCTGCATTTTGTCCGAGGAGGAAATCGCGGATGATGCCAGTCCGAATTTGAAGAGTATCCGCAGGGCCAAAGTATCCGCTAACGAAAAGATCCATGCCCAACTGACTTTCATGTTGAACGGTTCCTACCGCGCTTATCTGCAGGACGCGGTGATCACCATGCGCAACAACCGGTACTGTATCCCCGTGAAAGCGGAGTACAAGAGTCAGATAAACGGTATGGTCCACGATCAGTCCTCCACCGGCTCCACTTTTTTCATTGAGCCTGCCGCCGTGGTGAATCTGAACAACCGATTGAAGGAATTGGATCTGCAGGAGCAGGAAGAGATCGAGGTGATCCTCGCCTCCCTGAGCGCGATGGCGGCGGAGCACACGGATGAGATCGCCACGGACCAAAAGATCATGACGGTTCTGGACTTTATCTTTGCCAAAGCCAAACTGGCCATGGAACAGAATGCCACGGAACCTCTTTTTAACCGAAAGCGCTATATTAACATTCGCAAGGGAAGACATCCTCTTCTGGACAGGAAAAAGGTAGTTCCCATTGACATCCGGCTGGGCAGGGATTTTGATCTTCTGATCGTCACGGGCCCCAATACCGGAGGCAAGACCGTGTCCCTCAAGACGGTGGGGCTCTTTACCCTCATGGGACAGGCGGGGCTGCATATTCCGGCTTTGGACCGCTCCGAGCTGTCCGTCTTTACGGAGGTCTATGCGGATATCGGCGATGAACAGAGCATTGAACAGAGTCTGTCCACATTCTCTTCCCATATGACGGGAATTGTCCACATTCTGCAACATGCGGATGAGCATTCTCTCTGCCTATTTGACGAGTTGGGGGCGGGCACCGACCCCACGGAGGGCGCGGCTCTGGCTATCGCCATATTGAATCATCTCCATGGGAAGGGCATCCGCACCATGGCCACCACTCACTACAGCGAGTTGAAGATCTACGCGCTCTCCACGGAATCGGTGGAGAATGCCTGCTGCGAATTTGACGTGGAGACCCTGCGCCCCACCTATCGACTGCTCATCGGCATTCCCGGAAAGAGCAATGCCTTTGCCATCTCCTCCAAACTGGGGCTCTCGGACGAGATCATCAACGCCGCCAAAGAGCAGATCAGCAAGGAAGATGAGAGTTTCGAGGACGTGATCGCGGATCTGGAACAAAGCCGTGTCACCATTGAGAATGAGCGCCGGGAGATCACGGAATACAAAGAGCGCATCCGCACTCTGGAAGAACAGTTGCGCCGCAAAAACGAGAAGATCGAGCAGTCCAAAGACCGCATTCTGCGGGAGGCCAATGAACAGGCCCGTTCCATCCTGCAGGAAGCCAAGGAGGTCGCCGACGAGACCATTCGGGATTTCCACAAGGCTGCTGCCGCCGGAACGGATATAAAAGAACTGGAGCGCAAGCGTCAGAATGTGCGCGACAGGATCAGCGACAAGAATGAACGCCTGAGCGTCAAGTCATCCAAAAATGCCGATCAAAGCTCCGGCAAAGGTCTTGACCCCAAAAAGTTAAAGAAGGGCGACGCCGTCCGGATCGTCTCCATGGGACTAAAGGGCACGGTCAGCTCCCTGCCGGATGCCAAGGGAAATCTCTTCGTGCAATGCGGCATCATGCGCACACAGACAAATGTCAGTGATCTTGTACTCATACAGGAGGAGAGTATCACGGCTCCCGGCTATGGCGGCAAGCGCAGCTCGGCCTCCGGCATCAAGATGTCCAAATCCCTCTCCGTCTCCACGGAGATCAATCTCTTGGGCCGCACGGTTGACGAGGCTCTGGCGGAGTTGGACAAATATCTGGACGATGCGTATCTGGCTCACCTGCCCAATGTGCGGGTAGTGCACGGCAAGGGCACGGGAGCCCTCCGAAACGCCGTCCACAATCATCTGAAGAAACTTCGCTATGTGAAAGAATATCGTCTGGGAGAGTATGGCGAGGGCGATGCCGGCGTGACGATTGTGACATTTAAATAGACAGGAAGAGGTAAATATGGCCAATAAACAAAAAATTCTCATTGTGGATGATGACAATAATATCGCGGAGCTGATCTCTCTGTATCTCACCAAGGAATGCTATGAGACCCGAATTGTAAATGACGGGGAATCGGCTCTGCCCGCCTATGAAAGTTTCTCCCCGAACCTGATCCTCTTGGATCTGATGCTGCCGGGCATCGACGGCTATCAGGTATGTCGGGAGATCCGGGCCAAATACAGCGTGCCCATCATCATGCTCTCCGCCAAAGGCGAGGTCTTTGACAAGGTATTAGGATTGGAATTGGGAGCGGACGACTATATTGAGAAACCCTTTGACTCCAAGGAACTGGTGGCCCGGGTGAAAGCCGTGTTGCGCCGCTACAAGCCCGTGCATGCGGAGCCCGCCAATCATAAAGAAAAATGTGTCAATTATCAGGATCTCTCCATCAATCTCACCAACTATTCCGTGGTCTATCTGGGCCGGACCGTGGATATGCCTCCCAAGGAATTGGAGCTTTTGTATTTTCTGGCCGCCTCTCCCAACCATGTCTTCACCAGAGAGCAGTTGTTGGATCAGATCTGGGGATATGAGTATATCGGCGACACCCGCACGGTGGATGTGCATATCAAGCGTCTGAGGGAAAAGATCAAGGATCACGCCAATTGGAAGATCTCCACTATCTGGGGCATCGGCTATAAATTTGAGGTGCGCAACGGATGAAAAAGACCCTTTATCTGAAATTTGTGTTGGCCTATTTTATCTTCGGGGTATTCGCTTTTATCACGGTATCGGTCTTCGTGCCGGGCATGATGAGGGAACAGCTCATTCGTGAAAAGTCTGAAAATCTCTACTCGGAGGCTCTGCTGATCGCGGAAAATTATGCCAACGGACTTTACACCAGTGAGAGCAGCCTGGAGGAGGTCAAGATGCAGTTGGACGCTCTGGCGGTCTACCTGGACAGCGTCATCCGCATCATCAACCCTTCCGGAAGACAGGTATTGGACACGGAAACCCCCCTCAATGTGGAAGATGTGGTGGTGATCGAAAATTTTGACCCCACCGTCACCAGAGGCTCCTACTATACGGTGGATGATTTTTTTGGCAATTATGACACGGATATGCTCAGTGTCTTTGCCCCCATCACCTCCGACTATAAGATAAAGGGCTATGTGGTGATCCTTTGCGACATGGTCAAAATTGATACATCCTGCAACAGTCTGCTGAATATTTCCTACATTGCCATGGCGATCCTGTTCCTGCTCTCCGGGATCATCCTCATCTTTTTCACGGAGATGGTCTATACGCCCTTGCGCAAGATCACCTATGCCACAGAGCAGTATGCCTCGGGCAATATGCATTACGAATTTCAGGTGGAGAGCGATGACGAGATCGGTTATCTGGCCGCCTGCCTGAATTACATGGCCAGTGAGATCGCCCGATCTGAGGATGACCAAAAGAAATTCGTGGCCAATGTGTCCCACGATTTCCGCTCGCCGCTGACTTCCATTCACGGTTATCTGGAGGCCATGTTGGACGGCACCATCCCGCCGGAATTGTATGAAAAATATCTGAATATCGTGTTGAACGAGACGGACCGGCTGACCAAACTCACCAACAGTCTGCTCACCCTCAACAATCTGAACACCAAGGGAATCCTTCTGGATTGGAGCAATTTTGACATCAATGAGGTCATTCGACGCACCGCCGCCACCTTTGAGGGCGTCTGCCGCGAAAAGACCATCGCCATTGAAGTTGTCCTCACGGAAGAGGTCATGTATGTCTACGGCGACAAGGACAAGATTCAGCAGGTGCTCTACAATCTGTTGGACAACGCCATAAAGTTCAGCCACCATCAGTCGGTGATCAAAATCGAGACCTCCGAGAAGAAGAACAAACTCTTTATCTCTGTCAAAGACACGGGCATCGGCATACCCAAGGAAGATCTGAAATTGATCTGGGACCGTTTCTACAAATCGGACCTGTCCCGCGGCAAAGATAAGAAGGGAACCGGACTGGGGCTATCCATCGTGAAAGAGATCATCAACGCCCATGGGGAACATATCAATGTGATCAGCACGGAGGGCGTGGGAAGTGAATTTATCTTCTCCCTGCCGTTGTCAGACGAGAATGAAGAAGACGAGTAAATTTTTAAACAAATAGATTCAACAAAAGGAGAAAAACCATGAAAAGTGACAAGAGTAAAGCGATCGGCATCATCTTGTTGGTGGCAGCGGCATTATTATTCGCGTTATTTGCGGGAATTTACCTGATCTTCGGCGCAAAACCCGTCTCCGGCAGTAAATCCATTACCATTGATGTGGTAGACGACCTGCAGGAGACCACAAGTTACGCCGTCACAACAGACGCGGAATTTCTGAGACAGGCCATGGAGGAAACGGAAAACTTAAGTTTCTCCGGATCGGAGAGCGCGTACGGAATGATGGTGAATACCGTGAACGGCCTCACTGCCGATTACAACGCGGACGGAGCTTACTGGTCCTTCTATGTCAATGGGGAATATTGTAATTACGGTATCGACTCCCAACCCGTTCTGGACGGGGACGCCTTTACCATCGCGTATACAAAGGTAAACTGACAGATTGAAAAATATAATTTCCTCGAATAAAAATACTAAATATCTCACCATCCGGGACATCGTCCGCATCGGCATGGCGGTGGCGGTCATGGAAGTCTGCAAATTTGCGCTGGCATTCCTGCCCAACATTGAGCTCACAAGTTTCTGGCTGATCCTGTTTACTCTATTCTTTGGTTGGAAGATCATCTTGGCCGTTCCGGCCTTCATTCTCGTGGAGGGCTATGTGTTCGGATTCAATATCTGGTGGTTCTCTTATCTGTGCGCATGGCCCTGCTTGGTACTTCTCGCATGGATCTTCCGCAAAATGGATTCCGTGTGGTTCTGGAGTATTCTCTCCGGAATGTTCGGCCTCTGTTTCGGTCTGCTCTGCGCCATCCCCTATGTAGTGGTGGGAACCGTGGACGGCAATCTGCGAAACGGCCTGTACGCGGGATTTACCTGGTGGGTAGCCGGGATTCCCTGGGACATCGTCCACTGCATCGGCAACTTTGTCCTGATGTTCATTCTCTACAGACCGGTCCGCGCCGTGATGCGCAAACTACCGTAATTCTGCCGCAAAGACCCTCTCACACAACTCCCTGCAATACGCCAAAGAAAATGCGGGATCCTGCCGGATGATGGCGTTTTGCTCCGCCAACTCCTCCGTGTAATCCGACAGGGCATAGACCGTGACGCCGTCCGTCCCTTCTTCCACATGACACACCACGGGCAGCACTCCATGATCCGCAATGCGCACCTCCCCGTCTTCATCCCGCTCCAGACGAACCTGCGCCATGGCACCCACCATGCGATTGGCCACGCCTTCCCCTGTCCCGGAGGTCCAATTGACAAAATTTCCCAAGGAATAATAAACCAACATCTCCAAACCCTGTTCCTCATCCCTCACCCACTCCACAGGTTCTATCACATGGGGATGAGTCCCCAACACCAGATCCGCGCCTCCCTCCAGAAAAATCTGAATCCACTTTTCCTGTTCCGCAGACACATCCAAGGCATACTCCGTTCCCCAATGGGGACACACTACCGTAAAATCCGCCATTTCCTCCGCATTTCGCAGATCTCTCTCCACCTGTTCTCTGTCCAACAGATTCACCGCAAAGGGCATATCCTCGGGAAGGGCAATTCCATTGGTCCCATAAGTATAATTCAAAAAAGCGATGCGGATGCCGTTCTCCTCGCGGATGTAGACGGCATCCTGCGCCTCCTCACTGTCATAAATCCCCAACACTGCCATATCAGGATGATTCTCCTGCCAGAAATTCAGACAGTTGACGATTCCTCTGCGCCCCTTATCTAACGCGTGATTGGTGGCATGACAGACAATGTCAAAACCCGCATCCGCCAACGCGTCTCCCGCCTCATAGGGCGCATTGAAAGCAGGATATCCCGATATACCCAATTCCCTGCCGCCCAGAATGACCTCCTGATTCACAATGGCGATATCCGCCGCCTGAATCTCCTCCCGCAGATTCGCGAATACAGCCGTAAAGTCATAGCTGCCATCCTCCCGCAAAGCACTCTCCTCCACGGGAGTGTGCAGAAGAATATCGCCCACCATCACGAGGGTGACGGATTCGGGAACCGCTTCAGGCTCAGGCACTAAACCGGATGGCGATATAGTCTCCGATTCGGATATGCTCCCGGATTGCGGTGTCGTCTCCGTTTCGGATGTGCTCCCGGACTGCGGTATCGTTTCGAAGTCATATATGGTCTCGGGCTCAATGGACATGATCTCCGGTCCGGACTGCTGCCCCGCCGAGGGAATATTTTGCGGAGCGCATCCGCATAGAGACAAAATCAGGATCACTCTCATCCACAGCCGGGCTTTGCGTATGTAACAGGTATTTTTTCTTTGATCTCCCATGAATTCCAAGCCTCCGCGCACCAAACGGCTTTGCTGCCGTTTTGGTTGGATAGCCTCTCTATGCCTGTCCAAAATGTATCTCTGCTAACAATTCTACAAACCGTAAATTGTATAACTATTTAAGCCATTGAATGAATGCCGTTTTATCTGTACTGTTATATCCTGCATGGCTATAAAAATTGAGCGTCCTTTCTTCCTTTGAGCCGGTAAGTAACATCATTTTATAGCAATTTGCATTTTGAGCTATTTCTTTAGCATAATTAAGACATTCTGTTGCATATCCGTTTCCACGATATTTTTCATGTGTAACAACATTTTCAACAAACGCATATGGTCGGATATTTCTTGTTAAGTTTGGAATAATCACACATACACAAGAAGAAACTATTTTACCATCTACTATATTAACGATAATGTGATGATTCTCATCTTGGATAATAGTATTCCATATTTTTCTTAAATTCTCTGTCATTTGTGGAATAGATTCTTCATGTAAATATAAGTATAATTGTAATAGTCCATTTAATTCGTTTTCAGCAATTTCTCTAACCATATAATATCTCCATAACTTTCGATTTTCCAATTCATCAAACAGGAATTGTCAATCTGATTCTTTGGTAAATAGAAGAACTGTTTCCTCGTCGTTCAGGTGAAACACTTCCGGTGAATATGACGCAGCCACTTTACTCCACAGATGTTTTGCGGCAAGATTCTTTTCGTTGTACTTAATTTCCCACTGGCCGGAATGTTTTTCAAGTAGAGCATTTACAACATCAAAGGCAAGATGCTTTCTGCGATAGGCAGGAAATATAGTAAACTCCGCCATTGTGTAATCCGGATTTCTGCCAATACATGAATAAGGATTAAGCATGGCAAATCCAATAAGGGTATTTTCATCATACAATAGATACGCTATTCTTTTGGTGTCCGAAAAATACTCGTCAAAATGTCCGTAATGATAGTTCCCTTTCTCATCCATCGGATCATCGTAGTAATTTGTCATTTCATACAGATACTTCTGATTGATATTCCAAAGTAATTCTCTGTCTTTTTTTAAAACAGTAACAAGCCTGATCATTTTCTTATACCTCTACAAATTAAACAAAAAGAAGTTCTCTGCTATGGCTACTATAACACAGGATATGCGCTTTCGTCTATCTCTTATTAAATATGCCGACAAACCTACATTTTTAACTCCGTTTACGGATTGAAACTCCAAAGCGGCCATGCTATAATTTGGAAAATAAAGCGAAATTTGTGAAGGGACACACTCATGGATTTTAACTGGATCAATTGGATCAACATGGCGGTCATTGCGTGCCTGATCGCAATCAATCTGATTGCCGTCAAAAAGGGAATATCCGAAAATTTTCGCAGTAAATATCCGGCCATAAATATTTTGGAGCAAATTGGAAGATATGGAAGCATGGCGCTCATGATCTTCCCGGTTTTTGTAAAAGGTTGGAAATTCGGTTTTTTGTCTGTACCTGAAATGCTCATTTGGGCATGTGTTTCCGGTTTGTCTTTGGTCATTTACGGATTGCTTTGGATCAAAAGGTCCTCTGGTGGCGCCGGCATTCTCTATGGACTGGCAATTGTTCCTGCGGTTCTATTCCTGCTGAACGGTATTTTACTTCGGCATTTTGCGTTGGTCGTTGTTTCGCTGATCTTCGGAGTTTTTCATTTCCTGATCGTCAGGGAAAATGTATGACACCGCGTTAGCAATTGTTTTTGTAAAAAGTATTTTTGGCTGATTTATTTTATGTTATGGAGGTAGTCATGGCATTCGATTTTAAGAAGGAATATAAGGAATTTTATATGCCAAAGAATAAGCCCGGCATTGTTGAAATTCCTAAAATGAACTATATCGCGGTGAGAGGGTCTGGAGATCCAAATGATGAAAACGGAGATTATAAAAAAACAATAGCTTTATTATATGGTATTGCATATACGATAAAAATGAGTTATAAAGGCGCTCATAAAATACATGGTTTTTTTGAGTATGTTGTCCCGCCCTTGGAGGGCTTTTGGTGGCAGGATGGCATGAATGGCGCTATTGATTATAAAAATAAAGGCACAATGCATTTTATATCAATGATCAGATTACCGGACTTTGTGACTAAAGCAGACTTTGAGTGGGCGATCGAAGACGCGACCAAAAAGAAAAAGCAGGATTTTTCAAGAGTTGAATTTTTAACTTATGAAGAAGGTATCTGTGTTCAATGTATGCACATAGGTTCTTATGATGATGAACCTGCAACAGTTCATTTAATGCACGAGTATGCAAAAGAAAACGGATATGAACCGGATATAACCGATACAAGATATCATCACGAAATATATTTAAGTGACCCAAGAAAATGTGATGTAAGCAAATTAAAGACTGTTATAAGACATCCCATCAAAAAATGTTGAAAAGTGAATACGGGATATTATGATTTGTGATTTCGGGATATACTTAGAGAGTGCTATGTAGATGATTGATACAATATTGGGAGAGACAATCATATGACACTTCCGTCAGAACTTTGGAATTTACTTTATCAAGGCGAATGCCTGACAATCGAATTTAAAAAAGCTACAACAGATATTACTAAGGATGTATATGATACCGTATGTTCTTTTTCAAACCGGGAAGGCGGCCATATATTTTTGGGAGTAAAGGATGATGGCACAATCCTTGGTATCGATCCTGACCGAGTCGAGCGGATAAAGAAGAATTTTTTGACGACTGTAAATAATGGAAGTAAAATATATCCACCATTATATCTTACACTGGAACAATATGAAACAGATGGAAAAATTATTCTATATGTGTATGTTCCCGTAGGAAAAACTGTGTATAGAAATGCCGGAAAGATATTTGATCGTAATAATGATGCCGATATTGATATCACAAATAATGCAGATATGGTATTCAGTCTTTATCTGCGAAAGCAAAGCACATATTTTGTAAATAAAGTTTATCCAACATTGCCTGTTTCAAGTCTGCGTCATGATTTGATAGAACGTGCAAGGCGTATGGCAAGAGCAAATACAGAACATCATCCTTGGATAGATATGACCGACGAAGAAATACTTAGGAGCAGTGGATTGATCCTTGAAGATTTGCAGACAAATAAATATGGAATTACACTTGCGGCAATTTTATTGTTTGGTACTGATAGTATGATTATGTCTGTTTTACCACAACATAAAACTGATGCGATATTTCGTGTGTTCAATATAGACCGGTATGATGACCGGGATGTGATTATTACCAATCTTATTGAAAGTTATGACCGTTTGATGGAATTTGGAAAGAAACACTTAAATGATTTGTTTGCGATGGAAGGTATACAACGAATTAGTGCACGAGATAAAATTCTTCGGGAGATTATTTCGAATTTGTTAATGCATAGAGATTTCTCCAGTGGATATGTTCCAAAATTTTTGATTGAGAGAGATAAGATTATAACAGAAAACGCAAATCTTGTGCATGGCTGTGGAACTTTAAGCCTGAAGACTTTTAAGCCATTTGCAAAGAACCCTTCAATTGCCAAGGTGTTTCGTGAGATAGGATTGGCTGACGAACTTGGCAGTGGGATGAGAAACAGTTATAAATATACTAAATTGTATTCGGGTGCAGAACCAATCTTTACAGAAGCAGATGTGTTTACTATAGTGATTCCTTTGCAGGAGGCAGCAACAACAACTGTGGGACCAAGTGGTCAGGTTAGTGGTCAGGTCAGTGGTCAGGTCAGTGGTCAGGTCAGTGGTCAGGTCAGTGGTCAGGTCAGCAAACAGATGATTATCCCGTTAGAAAAGGACAGATTGGATAATCTGCTAGACTTTTGCTCAGAACCAAGAAGCGCTGCAGAAATGAGGGCTTTTATGGGTATAGCATCCCGAAGTTATTTTAGAACAAAAATAATTATTCCTTGCTTAAACAACAGGTTGTTGAAAATGACTATTCCGGATAAACCAAGCAGCAGCAGACAAAAGTATATTTCTGATTTGCGGAGAAAACATGACTCATAAAATGAACCTTGAACACAATTCGTTTTTCAAGATCAAAGATGGAACAAAAACTGTAGAAATGCGCTTATTTGACGAAAAACGTTCTCATATCTCCATTGGAGATATGATCCTATTTGAAGATGTGGAAAATGGAAATCAAATGGAATGTCTTGTTACAAATTTGTATAGATATCCGACTTTTGTGGATCTGTATGCTCATCATGACAAAATCTCTATAGGTTATGATGACAAAGAAACTGCCGATCCGGATGATATGCTGTATTATTATTCCAAAGACAACATAAAAAAGTATGGTGTAGTCGGAATCGAAATCCGAACCGTGTAACAGGAGAAAATGCCTTATGCCCGATCAACAGGCTTTTCAGGCCGCCAAAGACAAAATCATAGGAGTGGACAGACAACGTCTCGGTATCGGCACGCTTTCCGAGAAGACCGTCCATGCGGTCCTCAAGAATTTTTACGAGCCCGATGAGGATCATCAGGAGATTCCCATTGAAAATTATGTGGCAGATATCTATCATGACGGTGAGATCATTGAGATCCAGACCCGCCAATTCAATAAAATGCGGAACAAACTCAGTGCCTTTCTGCCCCTCTATCCCGTCACCATCGTCTATCCCATACCCAGGGAAAAATGGATCATCTGGATAGACGAGGAGACCGGAGAGTTGAGCAAACCCCGCAAATCTCCCCTAAAGGGCAGTCCTTATACGGTCTTCCCCGAATTGTATAAGATCAAGCCGTTCTTAAAAAATACCAATTTGCGACTCAGGCTCGTACTCATGGACATGGAGGAATATAAGCTTCTAAACGGTTGGAGCAAGGACAGAAAAAAGGGATCCGGACGTTATGACCGAATCCCACTACAGCTGATAGAAGAAGTAGAGATCAACCGTGTGGAAGACTATATGCAGTTCGTACCCTATGAGTTGGAAGGAGAATTTACCGTCAGGGAATTTGCCAAGGCAGCTCACATATCCGCGGATCTGGCGGGGACAGTGGTAAATATCTTATACGACATCGGTGTCATAAATCGTATAGGCAAAAGAGGCAGAGCCTATCTCTACACGGTATCGGAGGAATGATATCTCATCAGGACTCTATCCCATATCTCTTGTCTCTGGCGTACAATACCTTCAAAATGATCGGCGTGGAGATGCTGGATACAATGATCAACAGGATCACCGACGTAAAGTACACGGGGGTGAGCAGTCCCACGGACAGTCCTTTCTGGGACACGATCAAGGCCACCTCTCCCCGGGTCATCATGCCCACACCGATCTTTAAGGAATCCGAGAAAGAGAACTTGCAGATCTTTGCCATCAGACCGCAGCCGATGATCTTGCACAGGAGCGCCACAAGCACAAATCCTATGGAAAACAGCAGAATCCCCATATCAATATTGTCGATATTTGTCTTCAGTCCGATACTCGCGAAGAAAATGGGACCAAAGAGCATATAGGAATTGGTGTCCATCTCATGGGCTATATAATTGGAATCCCTGATGGAACAGAGAATGATGCCGGCCACATAGGCTCCCGTGATATCCGCGATGCCGAAATATTTCTCCGCCACATAGGCAAAAAAGAAACAGAGCGCCAGTCCCAAAATGGGAATCCTTCTGGTATGGGGATATCTCTCATCAAAACTGTTGAACAATTTGTAGAGGAAGAATCCGACCACCAGTACCAACACAAAAAACAGGATCGTGGAGAGGACCACCTTGCCGGGCGCCGAGTCGGGATTTTTCACACCCACCACAAAGGTCAACACGATAATTCCGATGACATCATCTATAATGGCGGCGCTGAGGATCGTAGTTCCCACTTTTCCCTTTAATTTACCTAATTCTTTCAGGGATTGAACCGTAATGCTGACGCTGGTGGCAGTCATAATGACACCGATGAACACTGCCATATAAAATTTCTCGGATCCGAAGGGAGACACGCCGTAAAATCCCATGTAGAGCAAGGTTCCGCCAACCAGCGGAACAAAAACTCCCGCACAGGCGATCAAAAAAGCGATAGGTCCCGTCTTCATCAATTCCTTCAGATCCGTCTCCAAACCCGCGGAGAACATCAGAAGAATGACGCCGATCTCCGCCATTTGTGACAGAAAATCCGTCTGGCGCACCAGTCCCAGAATGCTCGGGCCGATCAGAAGTCCGGCGATGATCTCACCTACCACCTGCGGAGCTTTGCATCTTCTGGCCAACAATCCGAAAAATTTGGCAAAGACAATGATAATTGCAAGATCCTTAAAAATCATATATGCTTCTTCCATGACAAACCTCTTTTCTGCGCGATCTGTAAATTCCTATTTTTAAAATATTATGCGGGATCGGATATTTTGCACAGATCCGCCCACTCGGCTCCGGGACAGGAGCGCTCCAACTCTTCTATGGTCAGTCTCACACAACTGCTGGAGCTGCCTGCTGCCGGCAGCATCATATCAAAGCGTCTCATGGATTCATCCAAATACACCTTCACTTTGCCCTCCGGATTGGCATAAGGACATACTCCTCCGATGGTGTGTCCCGTATACTCCACCACCTCCTCAGGCGTCAGCATCTTGGCCTTCGTGCCGAATTTATCCTTAAATTTTCTGTTATCCACCTTGGTATCGCCGCAGGTGACGATCAACACCGCATGATCCTCCAATTTAAAGGATAAAGTCTTGGCGATCATGGCAGGGATCACTCCCGCCGCATGGGCCGCCAGCTCCACCGTGGCGCTGGACTCCGTGAATTCTTCCACTTTCCCGTCCAGGTCAAACTGTTTCAGATATTTTTTCACTGTTTCTACCGACATCTTTAACTCCTCACTTCACCTTTACAAAACAACGGACAACACGCTCCGCGAACTGCCCTTATCCTTATGTTAATAAGAAAAGTTTGTACCTCATGGCACAAACTTTTCCGGTACATCCTCATATAATCTACACCTAAAGTTGACAGATTTCAAGTTTTTTTGCAGGAAATTATTCCGTGGAAGAATCTTCCGTCTCCTTCAAGTCGTCTTCCACCTTTTCTAATGCATCCTCCGCATTGTCAAACTCCTGATCCTCATTAGAAATTTGTCCGCGAACCTTGGCGATCTGAGCTACTTTCACACCCTCGTCCAGATTCATCATCTTTACGCCGGAGGTGATCCTCTTCAATATAGAAATATCCTGCACGCGCAACTGTATGATGACTCCCTCCGTGGTGATCATCATGATCTCGTTTTCATCCGTTACGGCCTTGACACCCACCACATCTCCGGTCTTCTCCGTGATCTTGTAGCATTTTACGCCCTTACCGCCCCTCTTCTGTACGGTAAACTCTTCCAGATAGGTGCGTTTTCCGAGACCGTTTTCCGAGACGATCAACAGGGAATCTCCCTGAGTCTGGAGCTGCATACCAACAACCTCATCTCCAGGCATCAGATTCATTCCGATCACGCCCATGGAGGCTCTTCCGGTGGGACGCACATCCGACTCCTTAAAACGGATACACATGCCCTGTCTGGTCACCAGGAAAATCTCGCTGTCCACATCCGTGGTCTTCACCTCGATCAGCTCATCATCATCCCGAAGGTTGATGGCCGTGAGACCATTTTTTCTCACATTGGCAAAATCAGCGAGGGGAGTCTTCTTCACGATTCCTTTTCCGGTCACCATGAACAGATATCTGTTCGCGTCATATTCCCTGATGGGGATCATGGCCGTGATCTTTTCACCCGGCTGCAACTGCAAAAGATTAACCACCGCGGTTCCCCTAGCGGTCCTTCCGGCCTCCGGAATCTCATAGGCCTTTAATCTGTACACGCGACCCATATTGGTGAAGAAATTCATGTAATGATGGGTGGTACACATCAAAAGATCCTCGATATAATCATCCTCTATGGTCTGCATTCCTTTGATGCCCTTGCCGCCGCGGTTCTGCGACTTGAAGTTATCCACGGTCATGCGCTTGATATAGCCCAGTCTGGTCATGGCAATGACCGTATTCTCATAGGGTATCAGATCCTCCATGGAGAAATCCAACTCGTCAAAGCCGATGGAGCTCCTTCTGTCATCGCCATATTTCTCCGCAATGATCAAAATTTCTTCTTTGATGACACCGAGAAGTAATTTTTCATCCGCCAATATGGCCTTGAGTTCTTCGATGCGGATCTCCAACTCTCTATGCTCGTTCTCCAACCGCTCCCGCTCCAGTCCGGTGAGGGATCTCAGACGCATCTCCACAATGGAATGTGCCTGAACCTTGGAGAGTTCAAATCTTTCTATCAGTCTGTCCTCCGCGATCTGTCCGTTTTCACTGCCGCGGATGATAGCGATCACTTCGTCAATGAAATCCAAGGCCTTTAAGAGACCCTGCAAAATATGATCTCTCTCCTCCGCTTTGTTCAGGTCATATTTGGTCCTTCTGGTGACCACATCCTCCTGATGCTGAAGATAATAGATCAACATATCCAGAAGATTCATGACTTTGGGCTCATTGTTCACCAGAGCCAACATGATCACACCAAAAGTATCCTGCAGCTGCGTGTGCTTATACAACTGATTCAGGATCACATTGGCATTGGCGTCACGGCGCAGCTCGATCACTACCCTGACACCCTCTCTGTTGGACTCATCCCGGATATCTACGATACCGTCGATCTTCTTTAATTTGACGAGCTCCGCAATCTTCACGATCAGATTGGCCTTGTTCACCATGTAGGGAAGTTCCGTGGCCACGATCTGAGTCTTTCCGTTGGGCAGAGTCTCAATATCCGTCACGGCGCGCACCCTGATCTTGCCGCGTCCCGTTCGATAAGCCTCCTCACAGCCTCGGGTACCCATGATCAGTCCGCCGGTGGGAAAATCGGGCGCTTTAATAATGGGAAGGATCTCCTCTATGGTGGTGGCTCTGTCCTCCTGCACACGATTGTCAATGATCTTGACGACTGCCTGAACCACCTCACGCAGATTATGAGGCGGAATGTTGGTGGCCATACCCACCGCAATACCCGTGGTGCCATTCACCAACAGATTGGGATAACGACTCGGGAGAATCACGGGCTCTTTCTCCGTATCATCAAAGTTTGGAACAAAATCTACGGTATCTTTGTTGATATCCGCCAAGAGCTCCATGGAAATCTTGGAGAGTCTGGCCTCCGTGTAACGCATGGCGGCGGCGCCGTCGCCGTCCATGGAACCAAAGTTGCCATGGCCGTCTACAAGAGGATATCTGGTGGACCACTCCTGAGCCATATTGACCAAAGTGCCATAGATGGAGCTGTCACCGTGGGGATGATATTTACCCATGGTATCGCCGACAATACGCGCGCTCTTGCGATGTGGCTTGTCCGGACCGTTGTTCAACTCGATCATGGAGTAGAGCACACGGCGTTGAACAGGTTTCAGACCGTCTCTCACATCGGGAAGGGCGCGGGATGCGATGACACTCATAGCATAATCTATGAAAAAGGTCTCCATCCTTTCCTTCAGATCTACTTCATGAATTTTGTCCACATCGGGGATTTTATCAAAAACATCGTCATTCATATACTATTCTCCATTTTTATATATCAAGATTTTTCACAAATCTTGCGTTTTCTTCGATAAATTCACGACGGGGCTCCACTTTATCACCCATGAGAGTGGTAAAAGTCAGGTCAAGCTCAGACTCTGTCTCTTCGTCATAGTTGACGCGCAGCAAAATTCTGCGCTCCGGATCCATGGTAGTCTCCCAGAGCTGCTCCGCGTCCATCTCTCCCAGACCTTTGTAGCGCTGAATCTTATTACTCTGGTCGCGTCCGACTTCCTTCAAGATTGCATCCAATTCCTCATCACTGTAAGCATACCAGACCTTTTTATTCTTCTCCAGTTTATAGAGAGGCGGCTTTGCAAGAAATACATGCCCCTGTTTGATCAACTCCGGCATGAATCTATACAAGAAAGTGAGCAGCAGCGTACTGATATGTTCACCATCCACGTCCGCATCCGTCATCAGAATGATCTTGTTATAACGAAGTTTCGTGATGTCAAAATCCTCGTGAATACCCGTGCCAAACGCGGTGATCATCGCCTTGATCTCCGCATTGGCGTAAATTTTGTCCAATCTGGCTTTCTCCACATTCAAAATCTTGCCGCGCAAAGGCAAAATTGCCTGAGTTGCGCGGGATCTGGCGGTCTTGGCGCTTCCTCCCGCGGAATCTCCCTCCACGATATAGATCTCACAGTTGGCGGGATCCTTGTCCGAACAATCCGCAAGTTTTCCGGGAAGGGACATTCCCTCCAGAGCAGTCTTCCTTCTGGTCAGATCTCTGGCTTTTCTGGCAGCCTCTCTCGCCCTCTGCGCAAGAATGGATTTCTCACAGATGGACTTGGCGACCGCAGGATTCTGCTCAAGGAAATAGGTGAGCTGTTCACTGACGATACTGTCCACGGCGCCTCTCGCCTCACTGTTTCCAAGCTTTTGCTTAGTCTGTCCCTCAAACTGAGGATCCTCTATCTTGACGCTGACAATGGCAGTCAGTCCTTCCCTGATATCCTCACCCGTCAGATTGGGCTCACTGTCTTTCAAAAGTTTGGCGGTTCTGGCATAATCGTTGAAAGTCTTGGTGATCGCGTTCCTAAATCCCATGAGATGCGTTCCGCCCTCAGGGGTATTGATGTTATTCACAAAACTGAATACGCTTTCATTATAGGAATCATTGTGTTGGAAAGAAACTTCCACATACACATGGTTTTTCTCTCCCTCAAAATAAATGATATTTTCATAGAGGGGATCTTTGCTTTTGTTCAGATAAGCCACAAATTCTTTGATGCCGCCTTCATAATAAAATTCAATGACTTTCTGTGTTTTGCCGTTCTCAAGAGTGATGTAATGTGTCTTTCCGATCTTGCCGCCCGTCTTGACCTTCACGGTATTATCCGCTCCGGCGCGGGAAAGGAGTTCATCAATCTGTTTCTTCTCCAATTCCTTTTGCGCGGAAATATTGGAAGAGCCGGACGCGTCAGAAGAATCAGACACATCAGCGGAGCCTGATACATTGGACGATATATCCTGAGAGCCAACTTTCTCAGCGTTAATATCATTCTCGGAAGAAACCGTGGTCTCCTCAGGACGGTCATCTCTGAGTATGATGCGAAGACCCTTGGTCAGAAAAGCCATCTCTCTCAATCTTCTCTTTAATACATCAAATTCAAATACGGTGGTCTCCGTAAAAATAGTCTTATCCGGCAGGAATGTGATCTTGCTGCCCGTCTTCTCCATGGGACAGGTTCCTACCTCTTTCAGTGGATAGCAGACATGTCCTCTCTCATAGCGCTGCCTATAGACTTTGCCCTCCTGACAGATCTCTACTTCCAACCAATCGGAGAGCGCATTTACCACGGAGGCTCCCACGCCGTGAAGCCCACCCGAAACTTTGTATCCTCCACCGCCGAATTTGCCTCCGGCATGCAGGATCGTGAAGACAACTTCCACTGCGGGAATCCCTGCCTTGTGGTTGATTCCCACGGGAATACCGCGGCCATTGTCGATGACCGTCACGGAATTGTCTTCATTGATGGTCACGTCGATGGTATCGCAATAACCCGCAAGAGCCTCATCCACCGCATTGTCAACAATCTCATAGACAAGATGATGCAATCCTCTGGAGGCCGTGGTGCCTATGTACATACCGGGTCTCTTGCGCACTGCCTCAAGACCCTCCAGAATCTGAATCTGGTCGGCGCCATACTCATTTTCCACAGTTGTGTTGTTCATGTTTTCTTCGCTCATTATTCCTCACATTCTGTCATTCTCATGACTTTTATGAATCAATGTTCCACTCATACCTTTTCATTTACATCCGTCTCGTTCATAACAGTGACTTTTCCTTCCGTCACACGGAATACCCTGTCTATCTCAAAACGGTTATTCACAAATTCCTCCAAACCGGTACAGGTTATGATGGTCTGAATCTCCCCTATACTGTTCAGGAGAAAATTTTGTCTGTTGCTGTCAAGCTCCGACAACACATCATCCAACAAGAGTATGGGATTGTCCTTTGTGATCCGTCTCACCAGTTCAATCTCCGACAGTTTAAGAGACAGCGCCGCAGTTCTCTGTTGTCCCTGGGAACCGTATTTTCTGATATCAATATCCCCGTTCATAATGGAAAAATCATCTCTGTGAGGACCTACGGTGGTCATCTTGGCCTTTATGTCTCTGTCGCGGCCAAAACGCATACTTTTTTCAAATTCTTCCGTTTCCACATTCGGCTCATACACGATACGCAACTCTTCCTTATCGCCGGAAAGTTTCCCATGAATCTCACATATGATCTCATTCAACTGATCCACAAAGGTTCTGCGTCTCTCTATGATCTTAGATCCGTAGGACACAAGCTGCATATCCCATATGTTCAAAGTCTCCTTCAGATCGGGATTCATGAACATATCCTTTAAGAGTTTATTTCTCTGATTCACGATTTTATTGTAATTGTTGAGATTATACAGATAAATGTTGTCTAATTGACACAGTTCCATATCAATGAATCTTCTTCTCTCAGAGGGTCCGTTCTTGATGATTCCAAGATCCTCGGGAGAAAAGAACACTACATTGCAAAGTCCCAACAGATCCGCGGCTTTCTTTAATTTCTGACCGTCCACCGCAATTCCCTTGGACTTTGCCTTGCGAAGATGCATGTCAACTCTCGTCTCTACGCCGTCCCTCTCGATATAGGTTCTGATGTGCGCTTCCTCTTTGTCAAAATTGACAATATCTCTATCTTTACTTCCCTTATGGGATTTTGTGGTGGCCGCCACATAGATGGCCTCCAAAATATTTGTTTTTCCCTGGGCATTGTCTCCATACAAAATATTGGTTCCCTTGTCAAATTTCAGATCAAGGTTTTCATAATTTCTGTAATCAGCAAGCTCTAATGATTTTATGATCATGTTTGGCCCCTATGTTGTATTTTGGAATCATTTGATATGAACAGTATTACCGTCATATTCCACGATATCACCCGACACAAGTTTTTTGCCGCGCTGCAGTTCTGTCTTGCCGTTTACTTTTACAAGCCCGTCCTGTATGACAAATTTTGCGTCTACTCCCGACTCCACAAGACCGGCAGCCTTCAAAGCCTGTCCGAGCTTGATATATTCACTCTTTAACTGAACTGTCTGCATATTCATATTTCCTTAACTGTCATTTTTAAATCTTTCATAAACTCTTTATCAGTTTACGGTAGTGAAATTCACGGGAAGTATCAGGTAAATATAACTCTCCTCAGAATTTTTGATAAAGCAGGGAGCTTTCGGATTTACCATATACAATTCCACTTCCTCATCATCTATCACGCGAAGGGCATCTATCAAAAACTTGGGATTGAATCCGATCATCAGATTCTTTCCGCTCATCTCAATATCAATCTCCTCATTCATGCTGCCGAGAACGGAATTGATCTTCAGCTCCATTCCTTCCTCCGTTATATTGATGATAATGGGTTTCTTATCTCCCTCTTTCACAAGAAGAGTGGCTCTGTCTATACAATTCAAAAATTCTTTTTTGTTGATCTTAACCTTTGTCTCATAATCACTGGAGAGCATCTGATCGATCTTAAAATACTCTCCTTCGATCAGACGGGATACCACAGTGGTATTGTCAAACTCAAATATAATATGCTTAGGAGTGAAATAGAGCGTCACATCCTTGTCCGCGTCTCCTGACAGGATCTTACTCACCTCATTCAAAGTTTTCCCCGGAACTACCACTTTCTTGGGCTCATAATGATTCTTTAACTCAATCTTGCGGATGGATATTCTATGTCCGTCCAGAGAGACGACTTTGAATTCATTCTCATTGATGTCAAACAGTTCACCCGTCATCAGTTTATTATTGTCATTGTCAGAAATAGAGAAAATGGTCTGTCTCACAACTTCCTTCAAGGTAAACTGGCTGATCACAATATTATAATCTCTCTCGATCACCGGAAGATAGGAGAAATCTTCCCCTGATTTTCCGATGATATTAAACTTAGATTTCTCACATATAATGCTTGTCTTATAGGATCCGTCCGTCTCAATCACTATATCGCTGTCCGGAAATTTTCTCACGATCTCAAGAAACATCTTAGCTTCCAACGCGACAATACCTTTTTCTACGATCTCGCCCTCCACGATCGTCTCGATTCCCAATTCCATATCATTGGCAGTCAGCTTGATCACACCCTGAGTTGCGTCCACCAGAATGCACTCCAATATAGACATAGTGGTCTTATTGGGAACCGCTTTAGATACGGTCTGAACTCCATTCAGAAGATTTGATTTTGAACAAATTAATTTCATTGTGTAAAACTCCCTTCCGTGTTGAAAGCTTTTGTGAGAGGCCTTATGATATATATTTATAAAAAATTTAGCAGTAATTAGTAATAGGGGTTGTTCATATGTGCAAAACCACTTCTATTATACTATTTTTAAGGCCAAAATGGAATGACTTTCTGTGCGAATATTAAAATATAAATTCATAATAAACTTAAAGTTATCAACATTACATTTTGAAGGGCCAAATTCCCGTCAGGCCGGATTGATCTTTTTGATGATGGTATCCACCTTATTCTTGAAATCCACATTGTTGGCAATCTCGTTTTCAATGCGTTTACATCCATGCATGACTGTGGTGTGATCCTTCTTATTTAATATGGCAGCGATACTTTCTAAAGAGATATCCGTCAGATTGCGGCAAAGATACATCACTACCTGTCTTGGCAGTACAAATTCGGAATTTCTCCTCTTGGAGGTAATGTCATCCGCCTTTACTCTAAAGTGATCCGCAACGATATTGATGATCAGAGTGGGCGTGATCTCTTTGGGTTTGTTGGGATAGATGACATCCTTTAAGGCTTCCTCAGCCAGAGGGAGAGTGAGTTCTACCTTATTTAATTTGGCTGCCGCTATGATCTTGTTGAAAGCGCCCTCAAGTTCCCTGATGTTGGACTTTATGTTGGTGGCGATATAATTGATGATCTCCTCATCAATGTTCATCTCGCAATTTTCCGCGTTTTTGCGCAAAATTGCCATTCTTGTCTCATAGTCGGGAGCCTGGATATCCGCGATAAGCCCCCATTCAAAACGGGAGCGGAATCTCTCCTCAAGAGTCTCCATCTCCTTGGGAGGTTTGTCGGAGGACAGAATGATTTGCTTACTGATGGAATGCAGAGCATTAAAGGTGTGGAAGAACTCTTCCTGTGTGCTCTCCTTACCTATTATAAATTGCACATCGTCCACCATGAGTACATCCACGTTTCTGTATTTATCGCGAAGTTTGCTCATGGATGTGGTATTACCGCTTCTGATGGAGTCGATCACTTCGTTGGTGAAGTCCTCACTGGTGACATACAAAACCTTTCTGTCCGGATTCTGCTCCAGAATAAAGTGTCCGATGGAATGCATCAAATGAGTCTTGCCAAGTCCCGGACCTCCATAGAGATACAGGGGATTATAGACTTCTCCCGGATTCTCAGCCACCGCGAGACAGGCGGAGTGCGCAAATTTATTATTGCTGCCCACCACAAAGGTATCGAATCTGTATTTAGGGTTCAAATGGGCATTTTCATAGTTGATATTGTATACAGGAGTGGCGATCGGAACGCTCTGTTCGCTTGACTGTCTGTTCTTCACGTCCTTTTCCAAGACAAAGCTGATCTCATAATTGTGATCGAAGAGCTCCGTGATGGTCACCTGAAAAAACTTGCTGTATTTGGAAGATATATAATTGAGAGACATTCCCTGATCGGACGGTATGATGATATATACCACATCATCTACCGTGTCATAGTATTCAAGGGGTTTCACCCATGTGTTAAAAGAAATGGAAGACAATTCATACTCTTTCCGCACGGTTTCCTTTATATTATCCCAATTATCCCTGATCAAATCTGTTGAATCCATTCTATATGCCTCTTTCTGATCTCGTAAAAACTCCCATTTATCATTTTAATATAAAGAGTTGAATATTTCAAACAATAGTTATGAACAGAGTGAGTATAAAGTTATACACATTATGTTCATAACTTTGTTTATAAGTAAAATAAAAAATTGTCATGTGGATATAAAAGTGAATTAGTGGATAAAAATGGATATTGACATTAGGTATTTGAGAGTAATTTCACCGTTTTACACCCTATTTTCACATACAATAAGGATTAAAACGGGTACTTATCCACAAAAAGTGAATAAAATGTGGATATGTATAAAATAGGGTTAAAATGTGGATATGTATGTGTATAAGTAATTTAAAAAAAATTTTAGAGGTAAAAACCTTTATTTTTAGGGAATTTTTCTTGACAACCTCTCATTTTTCTTATAAAATCAAATATGCTATTTTCCTAAATAAGAAGGAGGTGCATTTTCATGAAGATGACTTATCAGCCCAAAAAGCGTTCTCATGCCAGAGTACATGGTTTCAGAGCAAGAATGAGTACACCCGGCGGGAGAAAAGTTTTAGCTGCAAGACGTGCAAAAGGAAGAAAAAGATTGTCTGCATAGGTCACAGAAATGTGACCTTTTTGCAATTTTTCCATTCTTTTCTCAGAATTCCCGGAAGGATCTCAGATGGAACAGAAGGGGAAATTTCATGCAATTTTCGGAATCGTTAAGGAAAAACCGGCAGTTTCAATCCGTCTACAAACAAGGCAAGTCCTACGCCAACAAATACCTTATCATGTATATTCTGGAAAATAGCCTGGGTATTAATCGGATTGGGATCAGTGTGAGCAAAAAAGTTGGAAACAGTGTTGTGAGGCATCGTGTCACAAGACTTATTCGTGAAAGTTACAGATTACATGAAGGCGTATTCAATAGTGGTTTGGATATGGTAATCATCGCAAGACCCTCTGCGAATGCTGTAGGTTACAAAGAGGTAGAGAGTGCGCTGCTGCACTTAGGCAGACTTCATCGAATCATCGGAACATGAAAAAAATTTTAATTGCCGTTATAAAATGTTATCAAAGATATTTATCTCCATATAAAAGATTTAAATGTCCCTATATTCCCACCTGTTCTCAGTATGGCTTGGAGGCCATAGAGAAGTACGGCGTTCTCAAGGGGGGACTTTTGGCTTTTTGGAGGATTCTTCGATGTAATCCTTTTTCAAAGGGTGGATATGATCCTGTTCCATAGTATGGTTTTCAGTATGATATCGGAACACGGCAGATCAGGAGGATGAATGAACGGTATTTTATTGACACAAAATTCCACACCCATCTTTAAATATATCGTGTGGATCTTAGGTAAGATCATGGAAGGGATATTTACCGTTATCGATTGGATCGGTATCCCTAACATTGGTCTTGCCATCATTTTATTTACAATAGTGATCAATCTGTTGATGATGCCCTTGACCATCAAACAGCAAAAGTTTTCAAAACTGTCCGCCAAAATGAGTCCTGAGTTACAGGCGATTCAAAATAAATACAAGAATCGCAAGGATCAGAATTCTCAGATGGCGATGAATAATGAAATGCAGGCCCTCTATGCAAAATATGGTGTCTCCCCCACGGGAGGATGCGGATATCTGTTGATACAGATGCCTATTTTGCTAGCGTTGTACCGCGTGATCTATGCGATGCCCGCCTATGTAAAGAAAATAGGCGATACTTTCCGCATTCTCGCTGCGAAGGTGATAGCAACGGATGGCGCGGAATGGCTGATGAATCCTACTTTTGCGGATCCGGAGCCCACGAACAGTATCGCCAATACGGTCTCTATGTACGGCAAGAGCCTCTTAAACGGAAATTTGGAGAACGGTATCGTAGATGTCTTGAACAGACTTTCCTCCTCCGATATGGCTCTGGTCGCGGAACATTATAATCTGTCGGATCTCACTTTCAACGGCAGACTGATCCTCAGCAATGGAGCAACCCGCGGTCTGATCGATACTTATAACAATTTTCTCGGTTTGAATATCGGTGATTCGCCTCAGAGTCTGATCGTGGAGAATTTTCACAATGGAGCGTGGCTTTTGCTCATCGGTGCCTTAGCCATTCCCGTTTTATCCGCGGTGACGCAGTGGATCAATGTGAAATTGATGCCTCAGCAGGAAAATCCCAAGGATATGGATGATCAGACAGCTCAGATGCAGAGCACGATGAAGACAATGAATATGTTCATGCCGCTCTTATCCGCGTGGTTCTGTTTCACATTGCCCGCAGGTATGGGTATTTACTGGGTAGCCGGTTCCGTGGTGAGGGGTATTCAGCAGGTATTGATCAACAAACATATTGACAAGATAGACTTTAATGAGATCATTGAGAAGAATGCTGACAAGAGCGCTCAAAAAATGAAGAAACTGAAGGAAAATCAGGACAAGTTGAACGCTTATGCCAACATGAATGCCAAGAAGATCAACAAATACGCAAATTCGGCCACGGATATGAATAAAGATACCGATTCGGAGCCGAAACCTTCCAAAGCGGGAAGTATGATGGCAAAGGCAAATATGGTGAGTGACTACAATAAAAAACATAGAACCTGAATGAGCAAATGATTGTAATGTAAGGAGGTTTTAAATATGGAATTTATTGAAGTATCTGCTAAAAATATGAGTGACGCGATAACGGAAGCCTGTCGTAAATTGGGTGTCACCAGTGACAGACTCTATTATGAAGTGATCGAGGAAGGCTCCAACGGTTTTCTGGGAATCGGTTCCAAGCCGGCAGTGATCAAGGCTGCTGTCAAGGATGAGAAAATGATGGAGACCGAGAAAAAAGACGCGATAAAGGAAACTGTTGTAAAGGAATCTTCCGCAAAGGAGACAGTTGCGCAAAATGATAGAAAGACAACTGCATCCGCCGCGTCTTCTCCCGCAAGAGCATCAGTCTCCGACGGATCCATTGAGAAGAGAGCTCAGGTTTTCCTGGACGATGTATTCAAGGCTATGGACATCAATGCGTCCGTGAATGTTCAATATGATGCCGCGGACAGATCCATGGATGTGGAGATCAGCGGTGATGAGATGGGTATTCTCATCGGTAAGCGCGGACAAACCTTGGATTCCCTGCAATATCTTGTATCTTTGGTAGTCAATAAAGGCTCCGAGGAATATATCCGGGTGAAGGTTGACACGGAGAATTACAGGGAGAGAAGGAGAGAGACCCTTGAGAATCTCGCCAAAAATATTGCCTATAAGGTAAAGAGGACCAAGAGACCCGTATCTTTGGAGCCCATGAATCCCTATGAGAGAAGGATCATTCATTACGCTCTGCAGGATGACAAATATGTGACCACGCACAGCGAGGGAGATGAGCCCTTCAGGAGAGTGGTAGTAACCCTGAAGAGACAGCCCAGAAATTAAGCGGACAATTTGGTATATCAGAAATACCGGGTATGTGATATAATTCATATATCCGGTTTTTTGTTGACATAAGGGAAGATCATATGAATACAGATACGATTGCAGCCATCGCTACCGCTCTGTCTGACTCCGGAATCGGGATCATCAGGATCAGCGGTGAGGATGCCATAGAAGTGGGAAACAGAATATTTCGCAATCCTGCCGGGAGGCAGATTTTGATGGAAACGGAGAGCCACACCATTCATTACGGATATGTGGTGGAAGAAGGCCATGTTCTGGATGAAGTCATGGTTTCCGTAATGAGAGCCCCTAAGAGTTTTACGGCGGAAGACACTGTGGAGATCAACTGTCATGGCGGCATCCTTATCATGCGAAAGATATTGGAACTTGTATGCAGGAACGGAGCCAGACTGGCGGAGCCCGGTGAATTTACCAAGAGGGCTTTTCTGAACGGAAGGATTGATCTCTCCAAGGCCGAGGCAGTCATGGATGTGATAAAGTCTCAAAATGAATACGCGTTGAGATCTTCCATGAATCGATTGCAGGGGAAACTCTCTGACAGGATCAGGTATTTCAGAGACCGGTTGATCTATGAGATCGCGTTTATAGAGTCTGCCTTGGACGATCCCGAACATATCAGCCTTGAGGGATATCCGGAGAGACTGAGGGAAAAGATAGACACTCTCCTTCCCGAGATTCAAAACCTGATCGATACCGCGGATCACGGGAGACTGATGAGAGAAGGAATCTCCACAGTGATCGTCGGAAAACCCAATGTGGGAAAGTCTTCCCTGTTAAACAGCCTGTTGGGCGAGGACCGCGCCATTGTGACGGATGTGGCGGGAACCACAAGAGATGTGCTGCAGGAATCCGTTATGCTGCATGGGATTGGTCTGAATATTGTAGATACCGCGGGAATCCGCGATACGGATGATATCGTGGAGAAGATCGGAGTGGAGAAGGCGAAAAAATACGCTCTGGACGCGGATCTGATCCTCTATGTGGCGGATGTGTCCAAAGCGCTTGATGACAGTGATCGGGAGATCATTTCCATGATGCGGGACAAGAAATCCATTGTCCTGATGAATAAATCCGATCTGGAACCCGTGATGAAGGAACAGGATCTGTGCGCCCTTATGGATGAGATCCTTCCGGGTCATGGACGGATTCCAATCATTTCCACTTCTATTTTGGATCATACGGGGATGGATATCTTTGAAAATACGATCAGGGAGATGTTTTTCCAAGGAGAGTTAAAAAGTAATGACGAGGCTGTCATAATTAATATGCGTCACAAAGAATCTCTGCAAAATGCTCTTGAAAGTTTGAATATGGTCAAAAAGAGTATCAAGGACGAAATGCCGGAAGATTTTTATTCCATCGATCTGATGAACGCTTATTCGGAACTTGGCAGGATCATCGGAGAACAGGTGGAGGATGATCTTGTGAATGAGATTTTTGCCCAATTCTGTATGGGAAAATAAAAGACATATCTGTAGGAGATGATGAGATGCCTGGTATACATGAAAAAACAGATGTGTGTGTGATAGGAGCCGGCCATGCGGGATGTGAGGCGGCTTTGGCTTGCGCGCGTCTCGGTCTGGAGACAGTGATCTTTACGGTGAGTGTGGACAGTATTGCCCTGATGCCCTGTAATCCCAATATCGGCGGTTCTTCCAAGGGACATCTGGTGAGAGAACTTGACGCTTTGGGCGGAGAGATGGGCAAAAATATAGATAAGACTTTCATTCAGTCCAAGATGCTGAACGTCTCCAAGGGACCGGCGGTTCACTCTCTCAGGGCACAGGCGGACAAAGCGGATTATACGAGAGAGATGAGAAATGTCTTGGAGAATCAGGAGCATCTTGTCATCAAACAGGCGGAGGTCTGTGAACTTCTCTGGGAGGGACAGGAATATAAAAGGGTTGTCGGCGTGAAGACATTTACCGGGGCCGTCTATGAATGCAAAGCAGTGGTGTTGTGTACGGGAACTTACCTCAATGCCAGATGTCTGTGCGGGGAGGCGATCACCTATACCGGTCCTAACGGATTGCAGGCAGCGACACATCTGTCAGATTCTTTAAAGGAGATGGGAATTGAACTGCGTCGCTTTAAGACGGGAACTCCCGCCAGAATGGATGGACGCAGCATTGATTATACCAAAATGGAGGAACAGTTTGGGGATGAAAAAATAGTGCCCTTTTCTTTTTCCACGGATCCCGCGACCATACAGAAGGAACAGGTCTCCTGTTGGCTGACCTATACCAATGAGCGCACCCATGAGATCATTCGGAATAATCTGGACCGCTCTCCCATTTACGCGGGAATCATTGAGGGTACCGGACCCAGATATTGTCCCTCCATTGAGGATAAAGTAGTGAAGTTTGCCGATAAGGAGAGACATCAGGTTTTTATTGAGCCGGAGGGAATACACACTCATGAGATGTATGTGGGCGGAATGTCCTCCTCTCTTCCGGAAGATGTACAGCTCGCCATGTATCGCACGGTCCCCGGATTAGAAAATTGTAGGATCGTGAGAAATGCTTATGCCATCGAATATGACTGTATCAGCGCCAAGCAGCTCTATCCCACCTTGGAATTCAAGGCTGTAAAGGGTTTGTTCAGCGGCGGACAGTTTAACGGGAGCAGCGGATATGAGGAGGCGGCCTGTCAGGGATTGGTGGCCGGCATCAATGCGGCCATGGAGATCCTGGGAAAGGAACCTTTGATCTTGGACAGAGGGGAGAGCTATATCGGCGTCCTCATTGACGATCTGGTCACCAAGGACAATCGGGAACCTTATCGCATGATGACTTCCCGGGCGGAATATCGCCTGTTGCTGCGCCAGGACAACGCGGATCTGCGCCTTCGGGAGAAAGGTTTCCAAGTGGGACTGATCTCAGAGAAAGAATTTCACAGATTAAAGGCCAAACAATATCTGATAGATAAGGAAACAGACAGACTTAAAGATACCATAGTGGGAGCCGGACAAAAGATTCAGGATTTTCTGGAGAGACATGGCAGCTCCCCCTTAAAAACTGCCGCCGGTCTGTCGGAGTTGATCTGTCGCCCGGAGCTGTCTTATGAGATTTTGAAAGAGATTGACGTGCATCGAGAGGAATCCGTTCGTCAGTTTATGAAGGAAGCGGAAGAACTCTACGGACCGGTGGACGATCTGTTATTATCCTCTGCCATAGAGCAGGTGGAGATAGAAATAAAATATGAAGGATATATTTTACGACAGAAACGTCAGGTCGAGCAGTACAGAAAGATGGAAAATAGAAAAATTCCTTCCGATTTGGATTATGATGATGTTCCTTCTCTGAGACGGGAGGCCAGGCAGAAATTGAAAGAATTTCGTCCGATCTCTGTGGGACAGGCATCCAGAATCTCGGGAGTCTCACCGGCGGATATCTCTGTTTTGTTGGTGTATCTGGAACATAGGCATGGAAAATAGATAATTTGGAAAGTGAAGACCGGGAAACAAAGACCGAAAAATCATAAAAACGAAGATTGGAAAACGGACGGAGATGAACACCAAATATAATACCTTACAATTTGAGAAGGATCTGGGCAATTTGAATATTTCGCTGACAGGCGATCAGATGGAGCAGTTTCTCAAGTATTATGAGCTTTTGACGGAGTGGAATGCCTTTATGAATCTGACGGCCATCACGGAGTATGAGGATGTGATGAAAAAACATTTCGTGGACAGTCTGGCTCTGATCAAGGCTTGCGACATGAACCGGTCCCTCTCGGTGATCGATGTGGGTACCGGGGCCGGATTTCCGGGTCTGGCGTTGAAGATTGCTTTTCCAAATCTCAAAGTCACACTCTTAGATTCCCTGAATAAGAGGATTCGGTTTCTGGATACCGTAATTGAAGAATTGAATCTTTCCGGAGTGGAGACAATTCATGGCCGCGCGGAGGATTGGGCCAAACCGGGTAAACTCAGGGAACATTTTGATCTGTGTGTATCCCGCGCTGTGGCAAATCTCTCCACCTTATCCGAATATTGTCTTCCCTTTGTCAAAACGGGTGGGCAATTTATTTCTTACAAATCGGAGAAAATTGTGGAGGAGATGGAGGCAGCGGGAAAAGCAATCTCTGTATTGGGAGGAAAGATTTCCGGGCAGGTGGAATTTCAATTACCGGATTCAGATATATACCGGAATTTTTTTGTGATTGAAAAGGTCAAACATACGCCCGGCCAATATCCGAGGAAGGCAGGCCTGCCGGGGAAGGAACCGATACGGTAAAGTATTAATCAACTGACAAGGAACATATGTTTGTATTATAAAGTGTTCTATATGCTATGATTTTCGGCTATTTGTTTCTGAGCGAAAACAAATAGCCTTGATGGTAGATGGGAAATTGCCTTTGCGATTGCTGTCTCTTTGCAACAAGCCGCTCAGAAATGAGGATTAATATGAAAGATGATACATACCGGGAATTGAACAGGATTTTGCAGGAATTTTGTGAGGAGAGAAATGCTCTGCAGGAACAGTTTGATCGAAACCAACTGACCATTCGTGAGGCAGACGCGATTGCTCAAAGAATACGTAATAATGCGGAAGATAATTTTGATATTTTTTCTCCCAGGAAAAACAGGGAGATGCATCGTGATGAATTGGAACAGTCCGGCAGCAGGAAGGCTGAATGTGAGGAACAGAATAAAGCATTGACCGAGAGACTGGATCGGTTGAACGGAATCATAAATGTACTGCAGCAATCAGTGGATGAAAGTGAGAAGGGGTCGGAAGTTCAGGATACCGATAATACGGACAGCACATATGCAGCCGTTGCAGATTCTTTTGTTTCTGATCTGGATCATATGATTCACAAGATGGAATTGAGTTATCAGTTTATCAGTCAGGATCCTGTCAGAGCAAAACAGGAATTGCGAAGTGTGATAGACCGTTTAAAAAGAATGATTAATGAAACAGTGTGACATGTTTCACGTGAAATTAAAGCGAGTGATAAGTGTATTTACCGGTTGGGATTTGTAAAGGAGGATGATTATGGCAGTTTCGGAAATAAAGGCTCTTTTTTCGGCAAATGTGCAAGAGGTTTGGAATATCGTTACTTCTTTGGAAAACTATCAATGGAGAAGTGATATAAGCAGGATAGAAATACTAAGCGATAAGCAATTTGTTGAGTATACGAAAGACGGCTTTTCCACAACCTTTACAGTTACTGTCTGTGAACCGTATAAGCGATGGGAATTTGATATGGAAAATAGTAATATGAGAGGACATTGGACAGGAGTTTTTGTTGAGAGAGACAGTCAGACTGAGATTATTTTTACAGAAGATGTGACTGCAAGGAAGTTGATCATGAAACCATTCGTAAAATTATTTTTGAGAAAGCAGCAGGAACAGTATATATCTGATCTGCAGAAAGCAATATTGTGACGATTTCCGGTTGTGGAGATATACTGTGAAAGGGGCAGCGAGTTTATAATGAATCGGAGAAAATAATCCGGTCCTGCCCGGTTGACGGAAGGATAAGGAGAAATGAATTTAATATATAAGAAAGCGACCGTGAAAGATATAGACCTGCTAACAGAGACGAGAATAGAAGTATTGAGAGCCGCCAACGGGTTGTCCGATGATACTGATATGAGCGAAGCGAAAGAACAATCCTATCGTTATTATAAAAGAGCACTTCATGACGGTACACATATCGCGTATTTGGTATTTGACGGAGACCGCCTTGTAGGAACCGGCGGTGTCAGCTTTTATCATGTAATGCCGACTTATCATAACCCAAGCGGGCGAAAGGCATACATCATGAATATGTATACCATCCCTGAATATAGAAGAAGAGGTATTGCATATAAAACATTGGATCGGTTGGTTGAAGATGCCCGGAACAATGGAATTTCAGATATCTCTTTGGAGGCAACTTCCATGGGACGCCCGTTGTATGAAAAATACGGTTTTGTAAAAATGGAGAACGAGATGAAACTTAACCTTTAATGTTTATACTTTTATTTCCGTGAGCAATGAATCAAGTCAACATAGTACGGGGTATTTGATTAAGCTGAAAAATGTATTTACAGGAGTTTTTTATGGAAAATGAGATAAGTATTGCATTACTTCAAATTCTTCCGGGCAAGGACATGGCACAAAATATGGAAAAGGGCATCCGATATTGCAGGGAGGCAAAGAAAAGGGGTGCTGATATTGCATTATTTCCGGAAATGTGGAATACAGGATACAATATTCCGTATGATGCAGAAATGCTTAATGCGCTGACGTTGTCGTCTGATAGCGAGTTTGTTATGTGTTTTGCCAAACTTGCAAAAGAGCTTGAAATGGCGACAGCTATTACCTTTCTTGAAAAACACGAACCTAAGCCGAGGAATACAGTGTGCCTTTTTGATCGTTACGGAAAATTGGTCTATAAATATTCAAAGATACATATTTGTGATTTCGGAGAAACTGATGATGAAAGCGTACTGTGTGCAGGCGATGAATTTATAGTTGCGGAACTGGACACCATTAAAGGAAAAGTAAAGGTTGGATCTATGATCTGTTATGATCGGGAGTTCCCAGAGAGTGCAAGGACAATGATGTTAAATGGTGCGGAACTTTTGCTTGTACCAAACGCTTGTCCAATGGATATAAACAGGTTGGCGCAACTTAGAGGTCGCGCATATGAAAATATGCTTTGTATAGCCACTTGTAATTATCCCGCACCGCATCCGGATTGTAATGGTCACTCTTCTTTGTTTGACGGAGTCGTATATCTTCCGGGAGTCCCTGGTTGGAGAGATACCTGTATTTTAGAGGCAGATGATTCAGAAGGTATCTTCATTGCCAAATTTAATATCGCTATGTTTCGCGAATACCGAAAACGTGAATATCATCATTATATAAAAAACAGGCATCCGAAAACATATGAAATAATTGTAAAGGAGTCAACAAGTTCCGGCTTATAACAGAGAAAATAGAGAAAAAACAGGATATAACAGGAATATAGGAATGTTTCACGTGAAACATTCCTATATCTTGAAAAAGCGGACACAAGATAATGTTTCACGTGAAACATAAAAACCCCGGATATTGTAAAAATTCCGTGAAACATTTTGTAAAACGAGGCGTGAAACATTTTATCAGCCTTGTAATCCTCTGGATTGGCGATCCATGTCCTCTATGACAATATCATAGATTTCTCCCAGAGTAGAGCAGTACTCAAGCACTTTCCAAGGCTCGTTCGTGTGAAAATGAATTTTGATCAGCTCCTCATCACCTACGGCCAGAAGACAATCGCCTTTAAAATTCTGAGTAAAATAATCATTTATCTCATCCTCATCCAGATTCTCTCCCTCCAAAAGTAATTGTGTATCATACTTAAATTCCAACATAGTTCATTTTCTCCTTCTATATTATATTTTATATTAGGCGATTGCGAAACTCCAGCTTTCGTATATCGAGTTATGCAGATTGCACGTTCCACAAGCAAAGCCTTGATGCACAACGACACTCTTCAAAAACCAGAGTTTCACAATCACCTATATAACAAATCTATTCTACCATGCAAAACACAATTTCACAATCTTTATGTAGATATTTGATATAATTCATGATATAATGAAACACGTGAAAAAACTGATTAAAATGAAAATCCCAAAAGATGAAAGGTGAGGAATATGGGAAGAACAATTGCGATTGCAAATCAAAAGGGTGGCGTGGGAAAGACCACCACGTCAATCAACTTATCCGCCGCGTTGGCGATGAAGGGGAAGAAGGTTCTGGTAATTGATACGGATCCTCAGGGCAACACTACCAGTGGATTCGGTATTGATAAGAACGAATTGGACAATACCATATATGAATTGATTCTCGGGGAATGCACGATTAGTGACTGTATCATCAGGGATGTGATCCACAATGTATCTGTGGTTCCCTCCAATGTCAATCTGGCGGCAGCGGAAATCGAGCTGATCGGTGTGGACCGGAAGGAATATATTCTGAAGAACGAAGTGGACTATGTAAAGGACAATTTCGATTACATTATCATTGATTGTCCGCCCTCTCTGAATATGTTGACGATCAATGCCATGACTACGGCGGACAGTGTGCTTGTTCCCATTCAGTGTGAGTATTATGCTCTGGAGGGATTGAGCCAGTTGATCCATACCGTCAATCTTGTGAAGGAGCGCTTGAATCCTCCGCTTGATATGGACGGTGTGGTTTTCACCATGTACGATTCCCGCACCAATCTGTCCATGCAGGTCGTTGAAAACGTGAAACAAAATTTGAAGTCACATGTATATGAGACTTTGATTCCCAGGAATATCCGTCTGGCGGAGGCGCCCAGTTATGGTATGCCCATCACAAGGTATGATCCCAAATCGGCGGGGGCGGAGGCATATTTGAATCTGGCGGAAGAAGTAATCAATTACAAAAAGGGATAAGGAGACAATCTATGGCACCGAGAGGACAGAGAGGACTGGGAAAGGGAATTGATTCTTTGATTCCCAATGTGGTAGGTGAGGCAAAGGCCAAAAAGGAGGAGTCCGCCGGCGGAAAGAGTAATTCCGGAGCGGATGGCGCGGAGACCATGGTGAAGATCACCATGGTGGAGCCCAACAGGGAGCAGCCCCGCAAGAATTTTGACGAGGATGCCCTGCAGGAGTTGGCGGATTCCATTAAGCAGTTTGGCCTGTTGCAGCCGATATTGGTACAGGACAGAAAAGATCACTATGAGATCATTGCCGGTGAGAGAAGATGGCGTGCGTCCCGTATGGCGGGTCTTCAGGAAATTCCAGTCATTATTCGCAATTACTCGGATCAGGAGATCGTGGAGATTTCTTTGATCGAGAATATCCAGCGTGAAGATCTAAATCCGATTGAAGAGGCACAGGCATATAAGCGGCTGTTGACGGAATTTAATTTAAAACAGGACGAGGTGGCAGAGCGGGTGTCCAAGAGCCGCGCGGCAGTCACTAATTCCGTGCGTCTGTTAAAACTTTCCGATGAAGTGCAGCAGATGGTCATTGACGAGATGATCTCTACGGGTCATGCCCGCGCGCTGTTGGCCGTGGAAGACGCGGAGGAGCAATACAGTCTGGCTCAGAAGATTTTTGACGAAAAACTCAGTGTCCGCGATGTGGAGAAGATGGTGAAGAATCTCCACAAGCCCACCAAGGCCAAAAAGCCGGACGACAAGACATTGCAGGTGATCTATCAGGATATCGAGGAAAAACTCAAACAGCGTCTCAGCACGAAAGTCACGGTGACACCCAAGGGAGACGGGGCCGGCAAGATTGAGATCGAATTTTACAATCATGATGATTTGGAAAGACTGATGGATATGATGGGAGAAAAGTAAAATGGATACAGCATTATTAAGGCAGATGGGTCTGGCAGGACTGGATCCGGGATACTTGGTTATTGCCGTGGGCGTATTGGCTGTCCTGTTTTTGATTGTATTGATCCTGCTGATCGTACAGATGAGAAAGGTCAGCAAGCTGGCCAAGAGGCTGAGCAGGTTTACCGCAGGCAAAGACGGAAAGAGTCTGGAGGAGGATCTTGCCGTACTCTTTGAGGACAATCATTTTCTGAAGAATAATGTGGAGAAGAACCGCAAGGATATTCGGACATTGTTCAAGAGGATGGAGACCGCTTATCAGAAAATGGGGCTTGTGAAGTATGATGCCTTTAACCAGATGGGCGGGCAGTTGAGTTTTTGTCTGGCCATGTTGGATGAGAACAACAATGGGTTTATATTGAACTCTGTCCACAGCACGGAGGGCTGCTATTCCTACACGAAGGAGATTCAAAACGGGGAGAGTTCCCTGTCTCTGGGCAAGGAAGAGGAAGAGGCGCTTATGTTGGCCATGGGAGAGAAAAAATAACGATGCCGCAACTGCGACAGGATGGAGGAAGACATGATAGATATTAAGTTTTTGAGAGAAAATCCGGATCTGGTAAAGGAGAATATCAAAAAGAAATTTCAGGACGACAAACTTCCCCTGGTGGATGAGGTGATCGCTCTGGACGCGGAGAGCAGGAAAGCCAAACAGGAGGCCGATGACCTTCGTGCATCCAGAAACCGCATTTCTAAAGAGATCGGCGGACTGATGGGGCAGATTAAAAAAGCGGAAGCAGCGGGAAACACGGAAGAAGCAAGCGCAAAGAAAGCGGAGGCAGAGACCAGGAAGGCAGAGGTAGAGGCAGGCGCAAAACGTCTGGCAGAGTTGGAAGTATTGGAGGGCGAACTCTCGGAGAAAGTCACTGCCATTATGATGAAGATTCCCAATATAATCGACCCTTCCGTTCCCGTTGGCAAAGATGACAGTGAAAATGTGGAGATACAAAAATATGGCGATCCCGTGGTGCCCGGTTTTGAGGTGCCTTATCACGCGGATATTTTGGACCGCATTTGTGGTCTGGATAAAGAGGCTGCAGGGCGCACCAGTGGAAACGGTTTCTATTACCTCATAGGTGATGCCGCCAGGATTCATTCCGCAATGATCAGCTATGCCAGAGATTTTATGATTGACAAAGGTTTCACATACTGTATTCCGCCCTTTATGATCCGCAGCAGCGTGGTGAATGGCGTGATGAGCTTTGCCGAGATGGAAGCCATGATGTATAAAATCGAGGGGGAAGACTTATACTTAATCGGTACTTCCGAACATTCCATGATCGGTAAATTTAAGGGACAGATCGTGGAGGAAAAGAGTCTGCCCATCACCATGACCTCCTATTCCCCTTGTTTCCGCAAAGAGGTTGGCGCTCATGGAATGGAGGAGCGCGGAGTCTACCGCGTACACCAGTTCGAAAAACAGGAGATGGTGGTGCTCTGTAAGCCGGAGGATTCCATGGAGTGGTATGATAAAATGTGGTCCTTTACCGTGGAGTTTTTCCGCAGTCTGAATGTTCCGGTCCGCACTCTGGAATGTTGCAGCGGAGACTTGGCGGATCTGAAAGTAAAATCCTGTGACGTGGAGGCATGGAGTCCCAGACAGCAGAAATATTTTGAGGTGGGATCCTGTTCCACATTGGGTGATGCCCAAGCAAGACGTCTCGGCATCCGCACCAAGGGTGAGAATGGAACCTATTTTGTCCACACGCTCAACAATACCGTGTTGGCCACCCCCAGAGGTCTGATCGCGTTTTTGGAGAACAATGTGAGGGAAGACGGAAGTATATTTATTCCGGAGGCGCTGCGCTCCTACATGGGAGGCAAGAGCGAGATCCTGCCCGCGGACGCAAAGTAAATTTAGTGTATACGAGAAGTCTGTTGACATAGGTTAAAGACACGAAACCGCAGGCGCGGAATGAAAGAAGGTGAAATTTTTGCACAGATATATGAAAGCCATAGGCTTTAGCACTTTGACGGATCGAAAGAAACTCAAAGAACTGCTGACGGATGTGGTAATGCACTCCGACGCGCGGGCATACACGACCAACACGGAAGATGTGATGTTGGGAGAATTTCGCAAAAATTTCGCCAATGATGTCGGAATTGCCGTGTGCGGTGAGTTTGATGAGGAAGAAAAATTTATCTATGATTATTACTATCCCTATTTGGAGGGGAGCGGTATCACTTCCTATGAGGATGTGTCCGTGGAGCGTCATGCGTCCAAGGATTCCTATGCAGGGGTCTGCGATGACATAAAAGTCGGAATGTCGCTGATCTTTTATTTGAGAAATATGATTCCCTATGTGAAAATACAGTCCATGGGAAAACTTCCCGTCAAGGGAACCTCTCTCACATTGTCCGCCCTTTCCATCAGCGGCACCATTGTAATGCCCATCATGAAGGATGAGATGCAAAAGAGGAGAGTGAAACGGGATTCCGTGAACCGCACCAATCTTCTGACAGCCGCCCGCAAAGGTGACGAGGAGGCGATCGAGACGCTGACTTTGGAGGACATGGATATGTATACCGCGATCTCCAGGCGTATTCAAAACGAAGATGTTTTCAGTCTGGTGGACACTTATTTCATGCCCTACGGCGTGGAGTGCGACCAATATTCCGTGTTGGGGGAGATCATGGATATGCGCCTCGCAACCAATCGGATCACCGGGGAACAAATTTATATTTTGACAATTTGTTGTAATGAATTGACATTTGACGTCAGTATTAATATAATAGATTTGTTTGGAGAACCTCGGGTGGGACGCAGATTTAAGGGTGTCATCTGGTTGCAGGGATATATCAATTTCCCTGAGGAATTCTAAACATTTGTGGTTGAATCGTTTGCCGAAGGGCAAATTGTTCATACAAGTCCTCGTAGCTCAGTTGGATAGAGCGATCGCCTCCTAAGCGGACT
>JAMPHD010000007.1 GCA_023663635.1 Acetatifactor muris | reverse complement strand
GTCAAGGTTCGTGTTGCTGCCGTCCGGCGGCAACTACATCAGAATAGCACAGTCCAACCGCCTTGTCAACAACTTTTGGTAATTTTCTTAGCGGGTGGATTTTTATTATAGCATTTCCTGTTTTTATTTGTCAATGCCGATCAGAGAATAAATTCAGATTCAGTTGACTCTCCACTTCCGCCCCGATGATCTGCAGCCAACCAGCCAGTTGATTGTGCTCATAAAGCCATGTGAGAACAGGATTCCCTGCGGTTCCCTGCAGGATAAATTCTCCTATCATCCCCATGTCCGTCAGCATCACCAGAGCATACACCGTCCAGAGGATCAGAACCGTCTCCAGAATTCCCACCGCTATGCCCAAGATCTTGTCCACGCTGTGTACCACGGGCAGCTTTGCCACCAGTTTAGCCGGCAGTGTGGCGATATTGATCAGATGATGCACGATCCCCAACACCGCCAGAAATAAGATCATGACCGCTACGTTTAAAAATTTACCGTCATAATAACTGTTCAGCCCATTCCCGATCAACGCGACCACCAGACACAGGAACAGCAGCGAAATGAAAGAGATGATCTCCTTGACCATTCCTTTCTTATAACCGTCCACAATTTTAAGAACCAAAAACACGACTACAATGACCGTTAAAATATTAATTTCCATTTATCCCCTGTACTCCTTATTTTAATTGTATGGTGTCGATGGAAGTCTCCGTCACCAATATGTATTTATATGCTCCGCCCGCAGGAAACATGATGTCCGCCGCCTTGGAGAAATTTCCATTAAATTTCTCCACGCCGCCATAGGTAAAAATCTGACATTCCGTTGCGTTGTAGATCACGAAACACTCTTCCTCAAAAAAGATCTCACTGTACTCCAAATCAAAATAATAGCGATCGACCTTTTTGCCGTCCGTATTGTATATATCCAACATGTATCTGTGCTCCATGTCGTCCGCCGCAAACACCAATCCGATATATTTATTGCCGCAAAAAACGGATTGTATCTCTTGGTCAAACATATAGCCGCTGACCTCCGTCGGCGTCTGACTGCCCTTAAAAATCTTCAGGCAGTTGTCCCCCACCGCAAAAGCGGTCTCATTATCCATGAATCGGATCTCCGGAACCAATGTGTCAGAACAAATATAAAAACTGACCATGTGGTCACTTTTGCCGTCGCCCACCGGGCCAAAATTGTAAAACACCACATTGGACTTCAATACACCCGCATCCAAATACACATAACTCACCGCCAACAGCATCCCGTTCGGAGAGAGGCTGATGGAAATAGGATAGCCTGCCTCCTTCATATATGCCTCCCCCTTGAAGAGCATCTCGCCTGTAGCGCTGTAGGTATTTATGTATGTGACATTTGTGTCAGACAGCACTGCCGTGACATTTCCCGTGGCAGAGACCGCAATATCCCGTATGGGCATATTGGTCGTGATGGAGCCCAGTTGTTTGTCCGAATCCATCACATAGATCTCCCGGCCGTTATAGCTGCCGATCGCCACCACATTTTGACATATATCCACCAATATGTCCTGGATCTCATAAGTCTGATTCCATGTCACCTCTCCTTTGATATTGGTACAGTGAGCTCCATCCTTGCTGTAAGTGAGCACGCTGTTGTTCAATCTCACATCCTCCGCGCCGGAGGAGGCCTCCAAAAGCTCCGTCGCCACGGTGTCATAGCTGACGTAAATATGACGCTTATACTGCACCATGACCAGGACTACCACGGCGATCAGCGCCACCGCTACCAACAGTACCCGGTATACGTTTTTCAGCTTGTGCCGCAGAATCTTTTCTTTATAATTGTGACGGCTTTGTTCTCTTTTTTCTTTCTCCTTGCGGTAACTTCTGATGTCTGCCATGCAATACCTCGTATACTATCGGGGCAACATAATGACTTGTCCCACCTTTATATCATCCGGATCCGTGATCTTATTCAGATTACAGATATCTGCCACCCGGACGTCCGTGCCATACTGCCGTTTGCTGATCGCTATCAACGTGTCTCCGGACCGGATCACATAGGCCACCGCCCCTGACATTGCCTGAGAAGCCTCGGACTCCTTGGGCACCTGCTCTGTCGGCGTCTGATTTGCAGAGGGCTGTTCCGCCGCAACCTGATCTGCCGACGGCTGACCTGCGGATGCCTGCTCCGCCGCAACCTGACTTGCCGGCGCTTGGGTGGTCGGCTCCATTGATGCCTCAGGCTGTGTCTGTGGTGTCTGCGGTCCCTCCGAAGACTCCTCCGTCTCCCTGCCGGCGGAGCCCGTTTCTTCCAGCCCGTCTGCGCCGGATGCGGATTGATTCTCATTTAACAGAACCTGCTCCAGCTTGTCCTCCATCACCAACGTATCCTTCTGCACATTTCCGGAGTTGGCCGCCACCGCCATACCGGTGGGATCATCGGCATCGCCCGCGGTGTCACTGCGGAAGGTAGCGATGCCCAAAAGACAGAGCAGCGCAAAGACTCCCACTGCCGCAAGACGCATCCTCTGCAGATTGGCGGAGGTCGCCATGCCCCGCACGGATGTAGCGCCTCCCGCAGACGGCTCTCTTTTTCGCGCACTGCGACCCGTTCCCTCCCGCACCTGTCCCTGTGCGGGTTCCTCGGACGCCTCATCCCCGCGCGCAGATTCTTCCTGTATCCTTGCGGCACGCGACGGACGTTCTGACGCCGCGCGCCTCTCTTCCTGCCGTCTCTTGACTTCCTCGTACTTCTCCTGATCTACCCGCTCGGGCTCCGCGGCCTCGCGAACCTCCAACATATAGGCGAGCATCAGGTCGTTTTTCTCATAAAATTGGGCATATCCCGATATGTATCTGCAGATATCCTGCTCACAGATATGAAACCCCTCGATCATCTCTCCGTTTAGGAGAGCATACCCCACAAATCCCAACTCCCGAAAATACTGTTTGCGATATCTCTCGATCTCCTGCCGCTGCGCCTGAGACAAATGCCTTGCCTCCCGCTGCAGAAAATCCAATTTGCACGCGCCATATATAAAATGGTAGCTGACGCCGTTTTCTTCCCTGTGTTTCCCGTACAGAGCAACCGCCATGTCCTTATCCTGCGCCGCCCGGTTGAGCTGTTTCATGTAAGATACGACATAATCTTCCACGTATATTTTGCAGTCTCTGCCCACTTCTCCGATCTGTGTGATATTTTTTGGTAATTCCATAGAAAACACCTCCCATGCCGTGTCTGTCCAATTGCTTTTGCTACATCATAGCATTGGCATGCAAGGTATTTTAGCATTCTTTGTCGGAGCATTCGGAAAAAAACTCGACAATATTTTTATGGAACTCCCTCCGTCCGGATCACCCGGAACCGGCATCTATTCAAAGCGATACACCGTCACGGAGTCGTAGTCCTTCCCCGCGCCAAACACGCAGGACGGGAAATTGTCATGATGAATGGTGTCGGGATAGTACTGCGTCTCCAGACACAGGCCGTGGCGCGCGCGATAGACCGCGCCCCCCTTTCCCGTCTGCTCTTCAATGAAATTACCCGCGTAAAACTGCACCCCGGGAAGAGTCGTATACACTTTCATCACTCTGCCGCTCACCGGCGCTTTCACCGTGGCGACATGCCGCAGACTGCCGTCCGCCCCCGTGATCACCCAGTTGTGATCGTAGCCGCCGGTGAGTTTCAGTTGTTCCATGTCAGCGTCAATGCGGTCTCCCACCGTATGTTCCTCCGTAAAATCCATGGGAGTGCCTTTCACATCCGCGATCTCCCCCGTGGGGATCGCCCCTGCCACCACCGGCGTATAGGCATCCGCCCCGATCCAAAGCGTATGGCCCGCGATATTGCCCGCATCATGACCGTCCAGATTAAAATAGCTGTGATTGGTGGGATTCAAAATAGTCCTACGGTCACTGCTGCCATGATAACGCAGCGTCAATCCGTTCTCCTCATCCAATGTGTATGTGATCTGTAACTTTTTATTGCCGGGAAATCCCATGCTGCCGTCCGCGTCCGCAATAGTAAAAGTCACGCCCGACTCCGATGCCTCCGCCTCCCAGATCCGCATATGATACCCCTGCTCATAATCGCTGTGCAGATTGTTTGCATTGTCATTCACGGCCAATTTGTACTCCTCGCCGTCCAACGTGAACGCGGCTCCCCCGATACGATTGGCATTGGGCCCAATCACCGCGCCAAAAAAGCTCGGGTTTCTGTAATATCTCTCACCGCTGTCAAAACCCAAGACCACGTCTTTTGCTTCGCCGTTTCGATCCGGCACCTTCAGTTCCACCAAAACAGCGCCCAGATTCATCACGGACGCGGACATCCCCTTTTCATTCCGCAGCGTGTAGAGAAGGATGTCCTCTCCCCCCGATGCCTTGCCAAATACCTTCGATTCTACCGTAATCGCCATTGTCTCACCTCGTTTGATCGTCTGCTCACTGTCGCCTACAACTCTACCCGACCCTCCAGCGCGCGCAAAAGAGTCACCTCGTCGATGTACTCCAAGTCACCGCCCACCGGCACACCGCTGGCGATCCTGGTCACTCTGATCCCCGTGGGCTTGATCAGCTTGCTGATATACATGGCCGTGGTCTCACCCTCCAGACTGGAATTGGTGGCGATGATGACCTCTTCCACATCGCCCTGCAGCCGCTCCATCAATTCCTTCAGGCGAATGTCCCCGGGTCCGATGCCCAACATGGGAGAGATTGCGCCGTGCAGTACATGATATACGCCCTCATACTTGCCGGTCTTCTCATAGGCCGCCAGATCCCTGGTATTTTCCACCACCATGATCAACCCGTGATCGCGTTTCGCGTTGGCGCACACCGGACAGATCTCCCTGTCCGTCAGCGTATAGCACTCCCGGCAATAGCGCACATTTTCCTTGGCCTCCATCATGGCGTTCGCCAGACGGTTCACTTTGTCCTTTGGCATGTTGATCAGATGAAAGGCCAACCTCTGCGCGGATTTGTTGCCGATTCCGGGCAGAGCCGCCAACTCCTCTATTAATTTGTTGATATGTCCGCTGTAGAGATCCATCAGAAAGGAAAGCCTCCCAATCCGCCGGTCATCTTACCCATGAGCGCCGCGCTCTCCTCGTCAGCTTTGCGCAATGCCTCGTTGGCCGCTGCCACGATGGCGTCCTGCAGGGTCTCGATATCCTCCGGATCCACGATCTCCTCCGCAAGCGCGATACGCACGATCTCTTTCTTGCCGCTCACGGTCACTTCCACGGCTCCGCCCCCGGCCGATGCCGTGAACTCCTTCGTCTCCAGTTCCTTCTGTCCTTCCTCCATCTGACGCTGCATTCTCTGCGCCTGTTTCATCAGATTATTCATGTTGCCGGGTATACCGCCCGCGGGAAAACCGCCACGTTTCGCCATCTTCATTCCTCCATGTCTTGTTTTCGTCTGTTAATCTTCTTCCTCTATCTCCATGTGGATGACCTGTGACAGATCCACATAATGATCTTCAAAATCCCTCTCGCCGCTCACCGTCTGAATGCTGACCGCCACTTCCTTGCCCGCGAAATCAGCCAGGATCATCTCCAACTGCTCCCTGTTGTCCGGATGTCTGTTAAAATAATCCGATGCGGGTCCGTCCTCCAACACCACCTGCAGACAATTATCTCCGCCCAGACTCAATCTCGCGCCTTTCAGATACATGCGCATGGGATTGTCCACATTGCCCACGATGGAGAGCCATTTGGCCACGATCGCTTTCACGTCATCCGGGATCGCTTTGGGAAGTGTGGGCCTTGGCGCTGGCGCCGCCTTCGCCGCAGTGTCCGCCATACCTGCCGGCCCCGCCACGCTCTGCACCACAATGCCGTTTTCCACCTTGTCCTCCACCTGACGGATCCGATCTATCAGAGCATCCTGCGTGACCTCCATGTCCGGCTTACAGAGCTTGATCAGCGCGATCTCCACCAGAATGCGTTTCTGCGACGCATAGCGGATCTGTCCGGAAAGCTCCGAGAAAATACGGATATACCGCACGATCCTGTCCGCGTCCGCCATCTGCGCCTCCTCCTTCAGACGCGCCAGATTGTCCGACGACATATCGATCACATCCTCCAGATTGTCCGAGGCCTGCACCAACATCAGATTGCGCAGATACCATGTGAAATCCGTCACAAATTGCGTGAGCTCGCGCCCCTGCATCACAATCTCCTCCAACAGCCCGATGCAGCCCAAGACATCCCGATCCAACACACAGCGCAAAAGCCGGCTGAACACTTCCGTGTCCACCGCGCCCAATACATCCAACACCCTGTCATAGGTCAGCTCCTGCCCCAAGTGGAACGCGATACACTGATCCAACAGACTCAGCGCGTCACGCATGGAACCGTCCGCAGTCTTGGCGATATAGCGCAGAGCTTTCTCCTCCACCTGCACTCCCTCGGCATTGATCAATTCCTGCATACGCGCCGTGATGGTGTCGATGGAAATGCGCCTGAAATCATAGCGCTGACAGCGGGACAAGATCGTGATGGGCAGTTTGTGCACTTCCGTGGTGGCCAAAATAAAGATCACATAGGCGGGCGGCTCCTCCAGAGTCTTCAGCAACGCGTTGAAGGCGCCGATGGACAACATATGCACCTCGTCTATGATATATACCTTGTACTTTCCCTCGGCCGGCGAATAGGATACCTCCTCCACGATCTCCCGGATGTTGTCCACGCCGTTGTTGGACGCGGCGTCGATCTCGATCACATTCATGCTGGCACCCGCGGCGATCGCCCTGCAGATGCGACATTCCCCGCAGGGCCCTTCCTCCGTGGGATTCTCACAGTTCACCGTCTTGGCAAATATTTTCGCCACCGTGGTCTTACCCGTCCCGCGGGTGCCGGTAAACAGATACGCGTGGCCGATACGGTTCGCCCTGATCTGATTCCGCAGGGTGGTCACAATATGCTCCTGTCCCTTTACATCCCCGAAATTGTCCGGACGAAACTTGCGATAAAGCGCTGTATATGACATAACAAAATATCCCTTTCCCGCTCTTCGGCCCAAGAGCCCGAGAATCTAATCCGACCCGATCCGCCTAGTCGCCAAAAGAGATACCCAAAAGTTTGGCCTCCTGCACGATGGTGGCATCCGGAGACAGATATTTTAATTTGCCCGCCACATCCTCCAACGGCACGCGAACGATCTCACGATTCTTGTATCCCACCATGAAACCATACTGACCTTCCAGGATCAGTCTGCCCGCCTCCGCTCCCAGGCGGCTGGCAAACACGCGGTCATAAGGGCAGGGACTGCCGCCGCGCTGGGTATGTCCGGGCACGGTCACGCGAACCTCTCTGCCGGTCTTCTCCTGAATCTTGGCCGCCAACTCATAGGAAACGGAAGGATGGGGATTATTCTCCAGTTTCTTCTTCAATTCCTTCTTGGACAATTTGGCATCCTGTTTGGAAATAGCGCCCTCCGCCACCGCAATGATGGTGAAACGGCTGCCGTTTCGGTCGCGCTCCTCTATCTTATCGATCACCTTGTCTATATCATACGGAATCTCCGGCACCAAGATAATGTCGGCGCCACTGGCCATGCCCGCGTTCAAAGTGAGCCATCCCACCTTGTGTCCCATGACCTCCACGATGAACACACGCCCATGGGACGCGGCGGTGGTATGAATGCAGTCTATCGCCTCCGTGGCAATATCCACGGCACTCTGGAATCCGAAAGTCATATCCGTTCCCCACAGATCATTGTCGATGGTCTTGGGCAGCGTCACCACATTCAGCCCCTCCTCGCGCAACAGATTGGCCGTCTTATGCGTGCCGTTGCCGCCCAGGATCACCAGGCAGTCCAACTGCAGCTTATAATAATTCTGTTTCATGGCCTCCACTTTGTCCAAGCCCTTTTCGTCCGGCTCCCGGATCGTCTTGAAAGGTGTGCGGGAGGTGCCCAGGATCGTGCCGCCCTTGGTGAGAATACCCGAGAAATCTTTCCCGGTCAACATCTGGAACCTGCTGTAGATCAGGCCCTTGTAGCCGTCCAGAAAACCATAGATCTCCACCTGCTCATCGCTGTTCAGAAGTGTCTTCACCACACCTCTCATAGCCGCGTTCAACGCCTGACAATCTCCTCCGCTGGTCAGCATACCGATTCTTTTCATGGTCGTTCCTCCTTTGCTTCCTTGTGCTCCGCCTATAGGCAGTTTTACCAACATATGCCTATTTTACTAAATTATATCCCAAAACACTCCAAGAGACAACCGGAGAAATATAAAAAAGTTTAATTTCATGGTTGCATTACCGGGAGTTTTCCGATAAAATATCTGTCATGGAGACGTATCGAAGCGGTCATAACGGGGCGCACTCGAAATGCGTTTGCCCTCCGGGGCACGAGGGTTCGAATCCCTCCGTCTCCGCTGAAACACCCCGGTCTGCACCGGGGTGTTTTCTTAATTTTTCCTAAATGTGGGAAGGATACGCGCATGAAAAATTTTAATTGGAAAGCTTTTTGTCAAAAATATCTGACCACGGAAAATATCAAGATGCTCATTCTCTTTATTCCGCTGACAATCCTGCTCATCACTCAGTGGCGCAACGGTCAGATCAGCTTTTCCGCCTTTCTGGACACGAGCGTTTTGGTGTCTTTTATATTGGTATTTATATCTGAACTTGCCGCTACGATGATCTCAAACGCAGTCGGCAAAAAATACGAGGACTCCTCAAAACTGTCAACGGATTACGATGCGCTCGCCAAACGGTATTCCCGCGAAAAACTGATCGAGTACCACGGTGTCAGATTCCCCGTGATCTGTCTGGCCTCCCGCCCGCAACACAGCTCCTGCTTTGACATACAGATCCGCTTTTCCGACCAAAGATACAAGCTGCCGAAACAGATCGCGGATCGATCGGATCATCTCATGAGCGCGCACAATTTTTCAAAAGTGTATAACAACACGAATATCCGGATCAATGACCTTACCATTGACCGTGGCACGATCACATTGCAATATTCCATGACCACTTTTTATGATTCTCTGATCACCAACCGATCCATGGACTATGCCCTTCCCAACAACAAGACCATCCGTGAGATATATGAGCCGGGCCCTTTCCTCAGCCGCCTGTCCGAATCCAAACTCTCAAATCACCTTGGTTTCAACGGTTTTGTCGAGACTGCGGACGGGAAGATCATTTTTGTATTGCGCAGCAATAATGTCTCTATCGGGAAAAACACTTTGGCCGACAGCATAGGCGCCTCTCTTAAAGCCAAATACTGCCTTGATGATGACCGGAAATTAACGGTCGCGGGAATCAGCAACGCCATCCGCAGGGAAATTTACGATGAATTGAGAATACCGATTGACGCCGATATCAATCTCTGTGAAAATATTTTTGCCTTTTATCGGGATATCGTGGAAGGCGGCAAGCCGCAGTTTTTGTTTTATTATAAATGTGATCAACTGACGTCTGAGCAATTTGAGCAGATGTTCCAAGCGGATTTAGAGACCAATCATATCCAAAAAGGTAATGTTATCATCGACGGGGCGCAATTTATCTATCTGTCGCTGCCTGAGATCAGGCAATGTGCGATCCTGCCCGGGAAACTTATCTTGCCGGACGGAGAGACCTCGTATGCCATGATGCCGTCCGCGTCCGCAAGTATTGTTATGTTACTTGAATATTTAAGTTAAAGGTGCTGTCCGGTCAGCCTTTTAATATAGTTTGCCAGTCAGCCTTATTATACAAAATTCTGATTATGTATAATACATCATTTTTCGTATCATAGTAATAAAATATATTGTAATTATCAAAATAAGCCATCCGCAAACCTATGCGTCTTAATAATTCATCCTCCACCAAAGGATGTCCCGCCGGATATTCGACTAAGTTTTCTATGGTCTTCATAATACCATCTGATATTCTTTTGGCCGCCTGCGGGTTACACAGATCCACAAAGATATAATATTCTATATTTAGCAGGTCATATTCCGCCGGTTCGGTAAATACTACTCTAGCCAAGCTCTTTTCTCCTCTGTTCCAATTTCTCTTTCACTTCTTCTATTGTACAGGTTCTGCCATCCTGCATTGCTTTATAGCCTTCACCGATCAATCTATACAATTCTAACTTTGCGGTATCTGATGTATCCTTTACCGTTTGGGACTTAATCGCTAACATATGGTCACACCCTTTCTTTCACAAACATTATCCGGTACTAAACCATTCTCTCTATCTCTGCTTTTAGTATACTCAAAAAATCTTTCCAATACAAGCCCTTAATACAGATCCGGGCCGGCAGATTCATTTAGTTGTTTATACTCTGCAAAAACCGTTGCAGCAGCTGTTTCTGGGAATCGGTGAGCATAGTCGTATCCAGGCTCGCGCGGTTGTCACAGTCAAACCCCAACAGATAATCCGTGGAACAATGATACAGCCTTGCCAGCGCAATGAGATTTTCAAGGCTTGGCGTTCTTTCCCCGCTTTCATAATTTGAAATAATACTTGCAGAGGCACCTATCGCGATAGCTGCCTCTTTTTGCGAAATATTGAGCAAAACCCGCTGTTTCTGTAATCGTTCTCCCAATCCTCTGACCATAGCGCATCACCTCTTAAATATTCTATTGTATTTCATATGCCTATAGGGAAACAAAAGATTGCTTAAAGCATTGACTATTTTGCTTTTAGCTAATATAATGTATGAGACTGCAGGCATGGCTCTTGGCTCATTGCTCGCGGGAATCAAAAATGTGAGGAGGCTGGAGATGAAACGAAGAATTTTAGCAATGATCATGGTCGGAAGTATATTCCTTATGGCACTGACGGGCTGTGGAAGTTCTTCCGGAAAGCGCAAAGGATCAGACGGGGCAACAGGATCGAATAAGAACACAACAGCAGGAGCAGAACTCTCTGACGGTTCCGAGGCCAAAACGGACCAAGAAGGATCGGGAACGGAAACCCCGGTGGCCGGAGGTGCCGGTCTCTATCAGCCGGACGGAAGTTTCATACCTTGGGACGATCTGGGCATAGAGGTGGAAACGGACTATGACACACGGGACGAATTCAACGCGGCAAAGAATACGCCCGCAAAAGTATTCAGCAACAAGAATTACAAGGGGGAGCTGGTCCTGCCGGATACTTTGGAACATATAGGCACGGCTGCTTTTTACGAGTGTACCTCCCTTACCGATATCGTCCTTCCGGATACTTTGACGAGCATGGGAGGCGCGGCTTTTTACGGCTGTTCCTCTCTTAAAAGCATTGATCTGAGCCACACACAGATCACAAGGATCGAAAACGGTACTTTTAACGGGTGTTCGTCTCTTACAAGTGTAGATTTAAGCAATACACAGATCACAAGGATACTGGATAGCGCTTTTGACGACTGTTCCTCTCTTACGGATATTGATCTGAGCAATTCATCCTTGACGAGGATAGACGCGAATGCTTTTGACGGCTGCACATCTCTTACAAGTATTGATCTGAGCAATACCCCCCTGACAAGAATAGGCCCTTGGGCTTTTTCAGGGTGTACATCTCTTACAAGTATCACTTTGCCGGATACTTTAATAGTGATGCAGAGGAAAATTTTTTCCGAGTGTACGTCTCTTACGAACATTGATTACGCCGGGACAAAGGACGAGTGGCGTGCAATCGCCAAAAAAGATACTCTTGGGGATTGGGATGAGGAATCTTCCGTAAAAAAGATCATTTGCTCTGACGGATCGCTCAACCCATAAACAACTAAATCAAAATGTGAGGTGGCAGAAAATGAAACGAAAAATTTTAACGATGGTCTTGATCTGCAGCATCTTCCTTATGGCGTTGACGGGGTGCGGAAATTCTTCCGGAAACCGGGCAAAGTCAGACAGGGCAGCAAAATCGGATAAAGAAACAACGAAAGAATCGGAACAATCCGGCGGTTCAGAGGCCAAGGCAACCCAAGAAGGATCGGACGCACAAGCAGAAAACCCGGAAACCGGCGGAGCCGGTCTCTACCAGCCGAACGGAGATTTCATACCGTGGGACGATCTGGGCATAGATGTGGAAACTGACTATTCTTCTGACAATTATCAAACAGAAACGAAAAGTCCCTACAAAGTATTTACTGACAACAAATATAAAGGTGAGTTGGTCTTGCCGGATGGTGTCACCCATATAGGAGAGTATGCTTTTTGTGAGTGCGGCTCTCTTACAGGCATCATTTTGCCGGATACTTTAGAAAGTATAGGCGCTTTAGCTTTTAATAAATGTACATCTCTTAAAGCCATCGAATTTCCGAATACTTTGACAAGTATAGGAAGCGGGGCTTTTCAGGACTGTTCCTATCTTAAAAGTGCCGATTTGAGCAATACACAAATAACAAGTATAGAAAGTTTTGTCTTTAATCTTACATCTCTTAAAAGTGCGGTTTTGCCGGATACCGTCACAAGTATCGAGGCGTATGCCTTTGCTTATGCGGATTTTGTAGATATTGATTTAAGCAATACGCAAATAACAAATATAGGACATGATGCTTTTACGAACTGTTACTATCTCGAAAGCATTGCTCTGCCGGATACCTTGACAAGTATAGAAACGTGTGCTTTTATGCGCTGCGACGATCTTACATATATCAACCTGCCGGATTCCGTGGAGAGTATAGGGAGTGGCGCTTTTTCCGGATGTGATTCTCTTACAAGCATCACTTTGCCGAATTCCCTCACAACGATAGAAGGCGTTACTTTTGGAGATTGTACTTTTCTTATGAGTGTCGATGTGCCGAATAGTGTCACAAAGATAGACGATTGGGCTTTCCACGAGTGTATCTCTCTTACAAAAATCAATTATGCCGGAACAAAGAAAGAGTGGAACGCGATTACCAAAGTGGGGAATTGGGCGTACGGCGCTCCGAAAAAGACGATCTACTGCTCAGACGGAACGATCAGCCAGTAAACAACCAATAAAAGTGGAGGTAGCGGGATATGAAACGTAAAATTTTAGCAATGATCCTGATTGGAAGTCTGTTTCTCATGATGTTTGCAGGCTGCGGAAACTCTTCCGAAAAGCAGACGGGATCGGACAGGACAACGGGATCGGATAAGAACACAACAGCGGGAGCAGAACGCTCTAGCGGTTCGGCGGCTGAGACGGCCCAAGCGGAATCAGGATCAGACACACAAAAGGAAACCGCGACAGGCAGAAAAGCCGGTCTCTATCAGACGGACGGAAGTTTTATAGCTTGGGACGATCTGGGTATAGATGTGGAAAAGGATTATAACAGGGATAATTATGGATCAGAAACCGGAGCTCCTTATAAGGTTTTGGGAGTTTATGCGGATACCGGATATGAGGGGGAATTAGTTTTCCCCAATGGCATAACGAGAATAGGCAATTATGCATTTACTAATTGTCCTTCTCTTACAAGCGCAGATTTAAGTAATACGCAAATAACAAGTATAGGTGAATATGCTTTTTACGGCACACCCATTACAAGCATTGGTCTGCCGGATACCTTAACAGGAATAGGAGAATTCGCTTTTGCGTATTGTTCTTCTCTTACAAGTGTTGATTGCAGTAATACGCAAATAACAAGCATAGGAGAGGATGCCTTTTATTATTGCCATTCCCTTACAAGTATTACTTTCCCGGATACTTTAACAGAAATAGGAAAAGAGGCTTTTTATGATTGTAAATCCCTTGCAAGTATTGACCTCAGTAATACACAATTAACAAGTATAGGTGAGTGTGCCTTTGCCCCGGGTTATGATGATGAGACCTCGCTTACAAGTATCTGTTTTCCAGATACTTTAACAGAAATAGGAAAAGGGGCTTTTAGAGAGTGTAAATCTCTTGCAAATATTGATTTAAGTAATACACAACTGACAAGTATAGGAAGTTCTGCTTTTGAAGAGTGTACCGCACTGACAAGTATAGATTTAAGTAATACGCAGATAGCAAAGATAGATTTGGGGACCTTTAGGGGGTGTACCGCACTGACAAGTATCTATTTGCCCGATACTTTAACAAGTATAGGAGACTCTGCTTTTAGCAGGTGTACCGCACTGACAAGTATAGACTTGAGTAATACGCAGCTAACAAAAATAAACAATAACGCTTTTGCGTATTGTAAATCTCTTGCAAGTATCAATCTGCCGGATGCTATAACAGAAATAGAAGGCAGCGCTTTTGAGCACTGCGAATCTCTTACAAGCATTGATTTAAGTAATATGCAGATAACAAGTATAAATAGTAGCGCTTTTCAGAAGTGTACCGCACTTACAAGTATCTATTTGCCGGCTACTTTAACCAAGATAGGATCCGGGGCTTTCGAGAGATGTAGCTCTATTGCAAATGTTACTTATGCAGGAACAATGGAGGAATGGAATGCGATCGATAAATATAAAGCATCTAACACTAGTCTCGTAACTTCAGACTGGAATTCTTTTTCTTCCATAGAAACCATCACCTGCTCGGACGGAGTGATCACCCTCTGACGCAAACCACGATCAACCAATAAAAGTAAAAGCGAGGTAGCGGGATATGAAACGTAAAATTTTAGCAATGATCCTGGTCGGAAGCCTGTTTCTCATGACGTTTGCGGGCTGCGGAAACTCTTCCGAAAAGCAGACGGGATCGGACAGGACAACTGGGTCGGATAAGAATACAACGGCGGGAGCAGAACGCTCTGACGGTTCAGAGGCTGAGACGGCCCCGACAGAATCACAGACAGAATCCACGGGAGAGATTGCAAAAGAATCGGAGACATCTATAGCAGATCTGATAGGCAGCGAGCCCGGCCTCTATCTGGAGGACGGAGGTTTTGTGCCGTGGGACGACTTGGGTATGGACGTGGAAACGGATTATACCCCGTATGGGGATCAAAATGAAATGAACCCCTCTAACGTATTTAACGCGAATCCGGATTATTATTGGAGCAGATTGGTTTTGCCGGAGGGAATAACACATATAGGTGATTGGGCCTTTGGCAATTCCCCGCTTATCGGTATTGTTTTGCCGGAAACTTTGACAAGTATAGGGGAGAGTGCTTTTTGTGGCGGCTATCTTAGAGATATTATCTTTCCGGCCGCTCTGACAAGTATAGGAAAGGAGGCTTTTTTCGGATGTAATCCTCTTTCATATATTGATTTAGGGAAATCACAAGTGACAACTATAGAAAGCGGTACTTTTGCCTGTGAGACGATAACTCTGTTTATTGATTTTCCGGATACTTTAACGAGTATAGCGAGTGACGCTTTTGAGGAGCGCTGGTCACTTCCGGAAGTCATTGATTTGAGCAATACGCAACTGACAAGTATAGACACGGGTCTTTTTATGGATAAGGGTGTTAAAAGTATAGATCTGCCGGCTACTTTAACAGAAATAATAGTTACTGACGAGTACTTTGTAGTTGACGGGTTTCAGGTAAGTCAGAGAGATACAACCATTACAAACATTGATTTAAGTAAAACACAAATAACAGATATAGGAGAGGATGTTTTTGTGGGTTGTACAGCATTGACCAGTATAGAGTTGCCGGATACTTTAACAAGTATAGGAGGGTATGCTTTTGCGGGTTGTAGATCCCTGACCGATATAGATCTGCCGAATACTGTAACAGGTATAGGAGAGAGGGCTTTTTGGGGATGTATATCGCTAACCAGTATAGAACTGCCGGATACTTTAACAAGTATAGGAGAGTATGCTTTTCAAGGTTGCGCATCCCTGACCAGTATAAATCTGCCGGATACTATAACAAATATACATGGCGCTTTTAAGGGTTGTACGTCACTGACCAGTATAGAACTGCCGGAAACTATAACGGATATAAGGGAGACTTTTAGTGGTTGCACATCCCTGACCAGTATAAATCTGCCGGATTCAATAACAAATATGGGTTCGGCTTTTGAGGATTGCACATCCCTTACCAGTATACGTCTGCCGGAAACTATAACAGAGATACCGGGTGCTTTTAAGGGTTGCACGTCCCTGACCAGTATAGAACTGCCGGATACTGTAACAAATATACGGGCTGCTTTTGATGGCTGCACGTCTCTGACCAGTATACGTCTGCCAGATAATATAACAGATTTTACAAAGTGGGAATTTAGAGGATGTACATCCCTGACCAGCATTGATTTAAGCAATACACAACTGACAAGTATCGGAGAAGGGGCATTTTGGGGTTGCACATCCCTAACCAGTATCGTGCTGCCGGATACTGTAACAAATATAGAAAAGCAGGCTTTTTCCGGTTGTGAATCTCTGTCAGATATCCATCTGCCAGATGCTGTAACAAGTATAGGAGAGGATGCTTTTTATACATGTACCTCTCTTACCAGTATCGATCTGAGCAATACACAACTGACAAGTATCGGAAAGACCGCTTTTAAAAATTGTACATCCCTTACCAGTGTGGACCTGTCAAATACTTCAACAAGTATCGGTACTTTTGCTTTTAATGATTGTACATCCCTTACCAGCGTAGAACTGCCGGCTGCTTTGAGAGGTATAGGGAGTTGGGCTTTTGCGGATTGTAAATCTCTTACAGACCTCAATTACGCCGGAACAATGGAAGAATGGAATAAAGTAGGAAATGATCGCGTATGGAAAAACACTTCTTTCCTAAAAACAGTCACCTGCTCGGACGGAGTAATCGACCTTTAACGCAAACCACAATTAACCAACAAAAGCGCGAGGTAGCCAAATGAAACAAAAAATTTTAACAATGATCCTGATCGGAAGTACACTCCTTATGACGCTTGCGGGCTGTGCCAATTTTTCCTACGGGAATCCGGCAAAAGCGGATTCCGCGACAACGTCAGACAGGGAGACCGGAGCTGACAGTTCGGAAAGCGAATCAGCCAAGAAGACAACCGATGAATCCAAACGCCCTGACAGTTCGGAAACCACAGCCGCCAAAGAAGGATCCTCCGCAGTCGGAAGTACGCAGGAAGAATCGAAAGCGACAGCCAAAGAATCCGAAACGGCAACAAAAGAGTCCCAAACGGCGGCCAAAGAATCCGAAACGGCAGCCAAAGAATCCGGAACAGCAGCAAAAACGGATACGGCAACACAAGAACCATTTGATCTTGAGGCAGCATTCGGTGATAAAGTAGGCACCTATGACTATCTTGGCGTCAAATGCACCGTATACACCAATGGAGCTGTTCTTTTATATATGGATGAATATGCAGTCGCTTTGCCGGAAGAAATCGTATATGAAGGTGTAACCTATCCTGTAATCGCTTTTGGCGAGGGTTTTGCCGCCTCGCCCGGCGCTCCGATAGGCAGCGAGTATGAGATCCCTACACACATCAAATACATACTGTACGGGGCCTTTAAAAAATGCAAGCAACTGGAACGCCTCGTCATCCCCGACACCGTGATATATGTTTCAGGCATCGACACCTTTTGGGGATGCGAAAATTTGGAAAGCATTACGTTTATGGGAGAATATGAAACGGATCTCCAATGGGCAGATACTTTTGGCAAGTGTACCGCTCTGCAGACTGCCATTACCATTCCGGAGTGTGTGACCGACATAGATGGCACATTCAAAGATTGCAAAAGCCTGGAATCTGTATCTCTTCCGAGTAATCTCCAAAGAATAGGAGGTTACACATTCCAGAATTGTGAAAAAATAGAGGAAATCCTGATTCCCGATTCCGTCACTACTATTTCCGGCTATAATATTGCAAATTTATACGTTAGTGCTTTTGGCGGCACTGCCATCAAACATATAAATATACCGGAAGGCATAGAAACATTTCCTCCTTCGACTTTTTCCGATTGCAGTGAACTTGAGGAACTGATCATTCCGGACAGTGTCACTTCTTATTCGGATACCACCTATGCCCACGGAGATTTTCCCCAGTACCCGGAACTCACGAACATGGATTCTTTGAAGACTTTGAAATTTTCAGAGAATTGTAAAGTTCCATTGATAAAACCATTAGAAGCTCCTAATTTGGAATTGATCATATTCCCCGACAGTATAACACAGATTGATGAACGCCTGTTTACATATGTCGAGGATAAGAGCAACCTTACCATTCAGGTTCCCGCGGAAACGGTTCAATATTTCCAAAACAGATTTCCCGAGATCAATGTGGTCGCCAAGGAATGAGGGGGCTCGGGGATAAGATTTGGTGAACTTCTACTGAGAGACTACCCGCAAAAGGCGCATGGTTTACATTTACTGTTCCATGCGCCTTTACGATGTTTGTTGATATTAAATTGTTTTGCTGATTATGCTAACTGCATGACCTCTGTTTCAAGTTCCTTAACATCATTCTCGGACAAATCGGGAAAACATTCAGATATTTCATCAATTTTTATCTTGCCCAATTTCAAAAGCCTGCGGGCGTTGTCTTTTGTTTCATCATAACGTTCACTCCTAATATAAGACCGCATAACTTCTTCCTCATCATACAAACTCATCATAATCGAAACAACCTCCTTTTCTCTGTCCTCCAAATACTCACGTAAAACATTCCTATCTTTGCATATGCGGATAGTTTCTGTAATGGCTTTCTTTGTCCTGCCATATTTTGTCCTCTGTTCATCATACACTTTTGAAAATATGATGTACTGATTGATGATACTGTCTGTATCACTCTCACAAATAACTTTGACTTTTACATCAATGGCAATATCAGCACCGCCGAAAAACTCTTTTGACAGGGATATTTCATCGGGGATATTCTTATGATTGCCCACATATACCACATATAATTCCGGCTTTGGCATTTTCACTTTCTTGCTTTTGTATAAGTTTTGGTTTGTGCGTTCAAAATAATCATGGTAGGTCTGCGCTAAATACAACAATGCCCGTATTATGATATTTAACGTCCAAACAGATTGCGCTTCGACAAGGATAAAAATTTTTTCTCCCAAACTGAACCCCAAATCATTATAAAGATTATCTGTCAAAACATTTCTTATCGTTATGTCTGTCAATTCATCCTCTGTCGCTGCCGTGTCTTCAGGGTGAAGTGCCTTATATAACTGTAACAGATACTTTTTTATCTTAAATAAATCAGAAAATACGCTATTCTTGATCGTATATTTGGCAATATTTTCCTCTGTTTCTGCTTGTTTCATGCTATCCTGCACCTCATCACCTCAGTTTCTTTAAATCTGTGACAGAAACTATTATAGATTACTCTATCCACACTTTAATTATACAGAAAATTGTCCGTGTTTACAATAAAATTTGTATTTCTTTAGGCATTTGATATATGCTCCATCAAATTATCTGTTTGCTCATACCAATTTCGCACATCCGTCAAATTTTTTAGGTTCTTTTGTTGTACTACATCATTTGATTGATTCTCAACTTCCCTTTTAATGCATTCACTTGCCACATTCTTATCCTGAATTGCTTTATCCTCATCTAAATAATTCAAAATAAAGTCAATATTCAACAGGCAGAAACTTACTTCGCCGCCCGTATCGTCAAGTAACATTTCCAAAAAAGATTCCATATTTGCGGCAAAAATATTGCCAAACGCGAATTCCCTGTTATTCAATATAGCGTCCCAACAGGTATCCGGTATTTCTCTATATTCCTCCCGGCTATCCCATTGTCTGTCTTTAGCCAACTGTTGATATGCTTTAAACTGACGCTCCAAACTCATAAGAGCTACTTTTCGTTTCTCACATTTATTGAATCCCGCGCATAATTTTTCCATGCTCTTCTTATGCTCTTTTAAGAAATCCGTATTTAACTTGCGATCAATGTAGAAATCCATAGTCCTGACAATTTTCCTTTCTTTTCGCCTAATTTTACTATTGTTTTATGCAATAATCAATAAATCGCAGTTTCCATCCGGAATGATGTACGGAACCGATCTCCACTTATATTCTGCCATTTAGCCCCTCCGCTTCCGCCTTGCCCAAGAGATAGAGAAATACCACTGCCGGAACGCGCAGGATCGGTGTAACGGTCTCATGCCTGGCAATGCCGAAATCTTCCAACTGTTTCGTGATCAAAAACGCATTGGTCACTTTGGCGCTTTCATCCCGACATAATTCCACGATGGCATCCGTGGAAGGAATGTGGGAATTATTGCGATATTTTACCTCACAGAGAATCTTCTGACGAGGCATTTCAATCACAACGTCAACTTCTTTTTGATTATCTCTCGCTTTTCTAAAATAACCAATCTGCGCCGCGCTCCCCTGATAAAAGGACAAAATATGCTTGTATACGGCAGTTTCCACCATGACTCCAAGTTCCTTTTCTTCCGACAGCACATCATCGATCATCAATACCGCATTGCGAATGGCCGCATCTGCTATAAAAATCTTTGGTTTTCCTTTTAACGCTCCCTTGCTGCCAACATTTATGGGTTTCGCCAGGTAGATCAGGTTGGACATCTCCAATGCCTCAATATAGCTGTCAATGGTTGCCACGGAAGTATTTTCAAGTTCTTTGGCCGCAGTAGTCGCATTGAATATTTCCGTACCGTTCATGCATAGATAGAGAAACAGTTTTTCCATCAAAAGAGGACTTCGGATGTTGAACAAGGTCAATACATCCCGCTTGATCACCTTATCCACCACATCTTCCCGCAACATCCTCTGCGCATAAAGGTCATCATCAGACAACACAAGTTCCGGAAAACCGCCCATCGTCAAATAACGGTTAAAATGATTTTGCAAAGACACAAAACCACTCATTAAGTCACCGAGCTGCGCCTTATTCATTTGAACAAGGTGTGAAAGTTTCCAATTTTCCGGCAGTTTCGGTTCTTCCAGACCAAGCAGTCTGCAATATTCATAAAATGACATAGTTGGAATTTTCAATACATTCCATCTGCCCGTACCACTGTCAGCCGATCCCTTTTCCAAGACAGGGCTTGCCGAACCTGTCGCGATCAAACGGATATCTTTCCTGCTGTCATAAATGACTTTCATCCAGAGCTCCCAATTTTCGGTATACTGAATCTCATCAAAAAAGACATATCTTGTCCCTTGAACGGGATACAATGACTCATAGATAGATAATACGTTTTCCACATTGATAAGCTTGAGGATGGGATTGTCAAATGACACATATAAAATATTCTTCGGATTTACTCCCTCCTCTATCAATTTATCCATGATCTGATACATGATCGTCGTCTTGCCTACACGCCTCACCCCGGACAGAACCACGAAACGTCGTATGCTCGTGTGCTGCAACATTTTAAGAGTTTCATAATAAGCCAGGCGTTTTTGCGGTTTGCTTTCTTCCTTGACCGCGGAGGGCACCCGCCACCACGGATTATACTGCCTCAACACTTTAATGATCTGTTCATCACTTACTATAGCCATAATCCGCCTCCATAATTGCATTATTTCGTCTACTTTTATAAATTATACTTATCAAATTTCATTTACTTTTGCTAAGTATATTATAATAATAGTCTCAACAGATTGCAAGTATTTCCAGTGGTTAATCTTCTCCGCCTTTTTTCACAAAATATACCTTCCCGCTCTCCTCATTCTCATACAGCATGGGAGTGATCGCGCCCCAGACGGTCAGAATCCGGTTGTTCTTTCTCTCCAATGTGAGCAGGATTTCGCCCTCCTTGGCATTTGTCCCGCCGCTTACATGGTCGGGCAGATACTCTTTAAGCTGCAACTCGATCCTGTCGCCGCCGCTCTCCAATCCCGGTTCCGCGCGCATACGCGCCAACGTGAGCTGCCCGTCTATCTCAATATCCGCATAGTATTCGCCGTCCTCGCAAAAGATTTTCATACGGTAGTCCATCATCATGGGAACCGGGTCGCTCACGGACTCGCTGAACTCATATTCTCCGACCCAATAGTCCAAAACCCTGTCCTCCATATCGATCGAGTGAAAGCCGTCCCTAATTTCTTCAAACTCTCCCATCGTGATCTTCCGGCCTCTATACGCAAACTCATCTCCCTCCGCATAGCGCTCGCCCTCGAAATTTGTGTGCAGGGAAAATTGATCGACCACATTGCAGCAGGCATCGTATTCCGTGATCCAATAATATTGTCTGTTACTGTGGAGCAGGTCCGTCCTCTCGATCACCCTCCTGCCGTTTCGCTCCGCCACATGACCCATATCCGTGGTCGAAGACGTGTGCAGCACTTCGTAAACCGTATCGCCAATGACATCAAAAAACATTTTTGAATTTACATAGCCGCCCATGACCAACTCTTCCTGCCCGTCATTGTCGAAATCCACATAGCATAGAGATCCCCACCAGGTTTCTCCACAGGTGATGTCCTCATAGATCTCCTCATAATTTCTCAGAAAAAGTCCCTCTTCGGTGGGGATGCCGGCCTTGGAATGCCCCTCCTCATAGCAAAGGGCATACGTTCTGCCGTTCACAAAATCCTCCAGTCTCTTGCGGGAATCCGTCGGGGCATCCATATTTTCAAAGGCGGTCTCCACATCATCATACAGATAAGCGCATGGGATCAATCCGTCATAACCCAATTCAGTCAGACGACTGCGAAACTCCTCCCCCTCTATCTCACGGTCCGCCTCATAGGTCTTCCGGCCGGCAACACCGTCCTCCACCTCAAGTTCCGGGGAAAGTCTGCCGTCCTCATATCTGAGATAATAGTCACGGCGTCCCTCCTCATCGCTCTCATGCACGCGTATCATGCCCTCGCGGGGCACATATTCAAACCAATACAGCGCCCGGCCGCCTCCTTCCATGGAATATTTGGAGCCGGAGGTATTGGCGTGAATCCCCGTAGGTTGAGAGGCCGCTAAGCCGTCATTGCGCGGCGCGTCCGGCATGAAAATGGGGCACACGGCAGAACCATCCAAGCGATACAGTTCATATTCCCCATCCTTTTGGATCAGCAGTTCGGGTATATCGTCCCCGTCCAACCGGATCAGGGCCATTCGATCCGCATTTACCCGGTCACAGAAATCGCGATAAAAAAACTCCGCAAAGTCTTTCGGTTGCCCGGATATCTCTTGGGAAAAATCAGGCTGATCCAAGTCGGTTTCCCTCTCCGGATCGGCCGCGTGACAGGCACATAGACTGATACAAAAACCAACAGACACCAAAATGCTCAACAGATTTATCTTTTTGTACATTTGCGTTCCCCCGTCAGCATATTTGGGAAAAATTTCTCCCCTTTTTACTCTACCACAAAAGAACATCTTTTTTGCATACTAATTCTTAAGATGTGGTGAAAATATACCAATTCATGTTATACGTTCCATATATTTGTTAATCACAATTATTTAATATATTATATTTGACCTGCTTTATAATAAATGATATCATATATATAAGATTCTACCCGGTTTAGTCAGATGAATGACATCACCTAATGCGTTATGGGGAGGTATTTGACATCATGGCAGATGATAAAATTTTTCGTACTTATAACCAACAAATGAGGAGATTGCGGAATGGGAAAAAGATTGAATGCGAAGGCTCCAAGCATAAACAAATACTCATTCGTGCAGGATATTTTAATATAATTAACGGCTATAAGACCCCCTTCACTTGTGGCACGGACGCAAGCGGCAGCCATGTGTACCTGCCAAATACCGATATAGATCAATTATACGCGCTAAAGAAATTTGACGATCGGCTACGTCTTTTTCTATTGGATCATATCACCCGGGTCGAGGAGGAAGTGCGCACTCTGACCGGCTATAAATTTGACCAATGCAATTCCAACGGCAAGATTCCCTGGTACGACACCACCGCCTATTCACCGTCAAGCCGGTTGCAAAGCAGAATGAATGCTATTTCCTCTGCGTATAGCGAATTGAGCTCCAGCCAACAGGAATATGTCAGATTCTATATGGAAAACCATACTTTAATCCCGACATGGATCATGATCAAAGTGGTCAATTTCTCTACATTTATCAATGTTCTGCAGAACAGCAAGACCGATGTAACTCACTCTATATGCAAGTTGTATGGCATGTTGGACCAAAAGGGCTATCCCAATGTAAAACTTTTGATAGGCAGTCTGCATTGGTTGCGAAAAGTGAGAAATTCCTGCGCGCATAATGAGAGGATTTATTGTATCCATCAATCCCGGGAACGCCACAGAAACAATAGCGGACGCATTATCGAACACTATATATCATCGATGGCGCCGTCCTATTCTCGCGACACAGATAAGAGGGTATTTGATCTGTTGGTGTATTTTAAGTATTATCTGCCTGACAATGAATACCACGAAATGATCTCTGTTCTGCAGGATATGTTGAATCAATTACAGTGCTCCATCAGCAAAAATGCTTTTGACAATGTGAGAGGACAAATGGGAATTAAAGACCTCAATGACCTTGATACCTTAAAAAAACTTCCTAAAGATCCGATCAAGTACAATCAGTTTGACAGCTTAAAATAGAACCTTCGGGAAAAAATAGAAAAAACAAGGAAAAAGGTGTTGTAATAATTTGCAATGTATGATAATATACTATTACAGAGATAACCATATTGATTATGGTTGAAAAACACTTGTGTACGTCATGTGCTCAGGTGTTTTTTATTATGATTTCGTTTCATGCAAAAGCCGGAAGGCATCACACCTCCCGGCTTGTATTTCACCTAAAATTTATCCCTCTAAAACTCTTATCGTCAGCTCTTACCATCATCCCTTGACACTTCCCATCGCTACGCCCTGTACGATGAACTTGGACAGGAACAGATAGACGATGATGACGGGGAAGATGGACAGGCCGATCATTGTATAGACCACGCCCGTGTCCAGATTGGACCAGTCCATACTTCTCAACTGCGCGATCAGAATGGGAACAGTCCTCATCTTCGGCTCATGAAGGATCAGGGCAGGAGTGAAGTAATTGTTCCAACTGGTCACGAAAGTGAAGATGGCCTGTACCGCAATGGCGGGTTTCATCAGCGGTATCACAATGGAGTTAAATGTGCGCAGCTCCCCCGAACCATCGATGCGGGCCGCCTCGATCAGCGACAGCGGCAGCGCGCTCTCCATGTATTGTTTCATGTAGAAGAAAGTCACCGGCGCCGCGATCGTGGGCACGATCAGCGGGATGAAGGAATCCTCCAGTTTCATCTTGGATACCAGCTGCAAAAATCCCAAGGCGGTCACCTGCGTGGGGATCATCATGATCATCAGAATGAACGTAAACATGAATTTCTTCAGTTTAAAGTCATAGGCATGGATCGCGTATGCGGTCATCACCGAGAAATAGGTGCTGAACGCCGCGCTCAGGCCCGCTACGATCAGACTGTTCCACAGACCGCTCATGATCGGCAGACGCTCGCCCATCTTGACCAGTTTCTGAATATTGGTGATCAGATATTTACTGGGAATGATGGAAAATCCCTGGTTCAACTCTGAGTGCGATCTGGTGGTATTGATGAAGAGCAACACGAACCAGAACAGGCAGAGTATGGATATAACGGTCAGGACCACATAGGCAAGACCCCGTCTTGCATGGATTCCCATTCCCTTTTTCTGAGTATTTGTATTCGTATCCATGTTTCTACCTCCTAGTCCGTCTTCTTATTGGAAAACTGATACACAAGCATACTCAACACGGCGGTTATCACAAACAGGATGACCGACAGCGCGCCGCCCAAGCCGTAGTTCTTGCTGAACAGATGCTTGTTGAGATACATGATCAGGGTCATGGAGGAACGCATGGGATCACCTGTGCCTCCGGTCAGGATCTGAGGCACATCAAACATCTGCAGACCGCCGATCAGGGATGTGATCATCACATAGACCAAAATCGGGCGCAGCAGAGGCAGCGTGATCTTGAAGAATACCTGAGTGGAAGTAGCTCCATCCACCTGCGCCGCCTCAAACAGCGATGTGTCAATACCCATCATGCCCGCCATCAACAAGATCGTGGTATTGCCGAACCACATCAGGCAGTTCATAGCCGCCACCAAAAATCTGGTACTCCAAACATTGGACAGGAATTTAAACGGGGTGTCAATCAGACCCAACTGCAGCAACAGCGAATTAATAGGGCCTCCATCCGAAAATAAAGTGAAGAACAACATGGCAAACGCAGAGGCCATGATCAGATTGGGCAGATAGATCACCGTCTTAAAGAACCTCTGACCCTTCAGCCGCAGAGACGGATCCGAGAACCACGCTCCCAAGAGCAGGGAGATCACAATCTGAGGTACAAATCCCAATAACCACATGATCATGGTATTTTTGGCATATATCCACACCTCGCCACTGGTGAAAATTGTCTTAAAATTTTCCAGTCCCACAAAATTGGGGCCAACCTGATTCAAACCAACGCGATAATTTTCAAAAAAACTGTTATAAACCGTATTTATCAATGGAACCAGCGAAAACACCAGATATACCACAACGAAAGGGATCAAAAAGATATAGCCCCATTTGTTATAGCTCACAACCTTTCCGCGCCGTTCATTTTTCATAGTCATACCTCCGGCTCTATGTCTCCCAACGAGCAAGTGTCCGCTCACCGGCATTATGTGTCTGAAAAAATCGCGCCTGCCTGACCAGGCAGGCAGGCGCGGCTTGATCCACTGCTTTTACAATATGAATTAGTAGGTCAGATTCGGATATTTCTCCACTGCTGCTTTATAGAACATCTGCAATGCTTCATCCAGAGTAGCGTTACCCTCAAAGTAGTTCTTCATGGCTTTCTGGAATTCCTCGTTACAACCCTGGTCATAGTCGCTCAAGTTGCTCAGATCCAGATCGTTTACGCCTGCGCAGTACATAGCCAGAGGATTCTGACCGCCCAACACCTTGCTGGAGTACTCCACTTCGTTGCCTTTATCATCCTTTACTTTCTTCTCGCCGCTTGCAAGAGCTTCCATAGCGGGTTTGTTGTTTACGAAATCATCATAGGTGGTCACGATGCTGGTCATAACTTCCTCATCGGTGGTCATGGTCAACATGATGTCTTTCACAAGACTCACATTGTCGGTACCGGTTGCCGCACAGATCCAAGTGCCCCCCCAGAAGAATCCCTGAGGTCCCTCGGTTGCGCCCCAACCGCCCTGGTATCCGATACTGCCTTCGGTATCAGCGGACATGGAGTAGTTTACAAGCCATGCAGGTCCAAAGTAGCAGAACACCTTGCCCTGAGGGAAGAAACCTGCGCTCCAGTCACTGCTCCACAGATCATGGGTTCCGGTATAGCCGGCATCCACAAGAGCCTTGGAGTCATTTACCCAGTTCATGATATTGTCGTCCACATTGATCTTGCCGTCCACTACCCAAGGAGAAGACACATTGTTGGAGTAGGTACGATAGGTATCATTTACGGAAGACACAATCTTGTATCCCTTATCGGAAACCGTCTTGGCGGTAGCGTTGAAAGTATCCCAATCCTTCACATAACCCTGAACGGTAGCGGGATCATCGGAGCCGAAGATATCCTTTGCGGCCTCACGGCTGTAAAACATAACGCCGGGGCAACCCTGCCAGGACAGGCCCTTCAACACACCGTTGGAATCCGTCACCACATCCTGCGTATACTTGTACTGATTCGCGATATCGGAATCGGTGATGCCTAAGTCCTTCACTGCCATGGTGTAATCGGAGTTCACATACTTCAGAGCGTAGTCAGCCTCCACCAGGAACATGTCGATCTTGTCATCCGCGGCGGCGCTCTCCTGTCCCGTCAAAACTTGGTCCAGATTGTCCTGATACGCATTGTCCTTGTTGGGGGTCTCATGCCATACAACGGATACATCGCCGATGGTTCCGTGGGTCTCGTCGGTCTTCTCATAGCCGGGATAGAGAGCCACCACACGATCTCTGAACTCGTTGTTCCAACAATAGATATTGAGCACGGAACCTCCATCACTGCCCGAATCGGACTTCCCGTTGTTGCTGCATCCTGCCAACATGCTGACGATCATAGTCGCAGAGAGCAAAGCAGCAAGTACTTTTTTCTTCATTTTAATTCCTCCCGTTTGAAATAAGTTGTTAGTTGTTGCATTTATGACATATGTATATGTCGGACACATTTATATGTCAGACATACATGTCTTTATCGCCGCGCAGACCGTGGCGTAAATGCCTAAGCTTATGAATGGGATCCTGCGGGTCTTCCGTCTCCCTCCCGATCCCCGATGGCGGCCACCGACCTGCCCTCGATCAACCGGCCCTGTATGGTGATCTGCTGAATGATCGACGCCTTGGGGCGCTCTATCAGACTGATCAGTTCCCTTGCGGCCACAAAGCCGATCTGTTCCGTGTCCTGATGTACGGTAGTCAGCTCCGGATCCCAGTTGCGCGCCGCACGAATCCCGTCATAACCCGCCACCGATACGTCCTCGGGAATCCGAAGTCCTCTCTCTCTGATCGCTCTGAGTCCGCCGAAAGCGGCGAAGTCGTCCGGATAGACGATGCAGGTGGGCGGATCGGGAAGATCCAACAATTCGTTAGTGACCTGATAAGTCCTCTCCGTATCCCGGAAAGCAGCCTCTCTGACATATGTGTCAGGAATCTCTATGTCAAACTGTTCCGCCGTCCGATAAAAGCAGGAGAGACGGTTGTTGGTCACCGTGGAACTGGAACCCGTATTCGCGCCGTGTATGTAGGCAATCTTCCGATGTCCTCTTCTGCAGATGTATTCCATCAGATCTCTCATGCCACTCACATTGTCCGAGATCACCGCGATGTGATCGTTGGATACATAATCAATGGTCACTACCGGAATATCGCTCTGCAAAAGCTCCGTCACTTCCGGATCCGTAAAATCGGTACAGGCGATGACTACGCCGTCAAAGCCTCTGTATCTGCTGTGTGCCAGATAGGACATGCTGCCCGCCCTGTTTCTGCTGCTGTTGATAAAAGTTATATCATAACCGCATTTCTCCGCCATCCGCTTGAGACTGTCCAACACGCCCGCAAAATAGTCATGCGTCAGTCCGCTTCCGGCATCGTCCGCAAACAGCACACCGATGCTATAGGTTCTGTTGGTCTTGAGCGCTCTCGCCGCAGAGTTCGGAAAATACCCCATCTCATGAGCCACCTGCCGGATATGCTGTTTCGTCTCCTCTCCGACATCCTTGTGGTCATTCAGCGCCTTACTGACCGTCGCCACAGACACTCCGCAGACTCTGGAGATATCTTTCATTGATACCATTCCGTTCTCCTACACTGCGCACAGTGTCCGCGCACCGCTTTCGTTACTTAATCGTTTTCGTAACTTAAATATACCCCTTTCGGAGGAATTTTGCAATATATTTTTTTGAAAAGAGGACGTTTTGTCTGAAATTTACAGTTTTACGGCAAGATTTTTGTGTATTTTTATTTAAACACTTTCGCGACCGGATTCGAACTGCACGGAAAACATTTTTCTATTTTCGCTTGTTTCGTCTGTTTTTTCAATTCGACAGCTTTTCCTATTGCTTTTTTTCATGCCTTTCTGTATAATTTTACTCAAAGTCTCGGTAACTTAATCGTTTAATTATATCAAATCAACCAAAACGGAGGATCACGCTATGAAATTCGGTTATTTCGATGACGCCAACCGGGAGTATGTCATCACCACTCCCAAGACCCCTCTTCCCTGGATCAATTATCTCGGCTCCAACGAATTCTTTTCCCTGCTGTCCAATACCTGCGGAGGCTATACCTTCTATAAGGATGCCAAACTTCTGCGCCTGACGCGCTATCGCTATAATGACGTGCCCGGGGATATGAACGGCAAATATTTCTATATCAGGGAAGACAAGACCGTCTGGAATCCCGGATGGCAGCCCGTGAAAACGGATCTCGATTCCTACGAATGCCGCCACGGCATCGGATACAGTCGCTTTATCTCCTCCAAGAACGATCTGGAGGCTGATCTGCTGATCTTCGTGCCCGCGGCGGACAATTGTGAGATCAGCAAACTGACCCTGACCAACCGCTCCGACAATACCAAGGCTTTCTCCGTGTTCTCCTATGTGGAGTGGTGTCTCTGGAACGCGGATGATGATATGAAAAATTTCCAGCGCAATTTCAGCACCGGCGAGGTGGAGGTGGAAGGTTCCACAATTTATCACAAGACAGAATATAGAGAACGCCGCAATCACTACGCGATCTACTCCGTCAACGCGCCGATCGCGGGCTATGACACGAGCAGAGACGCCTTTCTGGGCGCCTACAGGGGAGCTCACAATCCCGAGGCGGTGGAGAACGGCGCCTGCACTAACTCCATGGCCAGCGGTTGGTCCCCTGTCGCCTCCCATCAGTTGGATGTGACACTGGCCCCCGGGGAGAGCAGGACTTTTGTCTTTGTGTTGGGCTATGTCGAGAACGCGCAGGAGAAAAAGTGGGAATCCCCCGGCATCGTCAACAAGAAACCCGCTCTGGCCATGCTTGCCAAATACGATACTACCGAAAAGGTGGACGCGGCTTTCGCGCAGCTGCAGAACTATTGGAAGGAACTGCTGTCCAAGTACACGGTACACTCCGACAACGATAAGGTCAACCGCATGGTAAACATCTGGAATCAGTATCAGTGCATGGTGACTTTCAATATGTCCCGCTCCGCCTCCTATTACGAGTCCGGCATCGGCCGGGGCATGGGATTCCGCGATTCCTGTCAGGATCTGCTCGGTTTCGTCCATCTGATCCCCGACAGGGCCAGAGAGCGCATCATAGACATTGCCTCCACACAGTTTCAGGACGGCAGCGCCTATCATCAGTATCAGCCTCTGACCAAGAAGGGCAATGCCGATATCGGCAGCGGTTTCAACGATGATCCCCTGTGGCTCATCGCGGGAACCTCCGCCTATGTGCGTGAGACCGGAGATGTATCCATCCTCACGGAATCCGTACCCTTTGACAATGACATGAGCGTCGCGACTCCCCTCATGAACCACCTGAAACGCTCCTTCGATTATACCGTCAGTCACAAGGGGCCTCACGGGCTGCCGCTGATCGGCCGCGCGGACTGGAATGACTGTCTGAACCTGAACTGTTTCTCCGAGCATCCCGGGGAGTCCTTCCAAACTTTCGGTCCCAGTGAGGGCCCGGTGGCGGAATCCGTATTTATCGCCGGTATGTTCGTCAAATACGGAGAGGAATACGCTCAGCTCTGTGAACTCATGGGGGATGAGGCGGAGGCCGCCCGTGCCCGCGGTGAAGTACAGACCATGTACGACGCCATTTTGAAAGACGGTTGGGACGGCGAATGGTTCGTGCGGGCATATGACGCATACAGCCACAAGGTGGGATCCAAGGAGTGCAAAGAGGGACAAATCTATATCGAGCCCCAGGGATTCTGCGTGTTGGCAGGTGTGGGCGTGAAGGAGGGCCTGGCCGAGAAAGCCCTAAACTCTGTAAAGGAGCGTCTGGACACCAAATACGGCGTGATGATCCTGCAGCCCGCCTACACGGAATATCATCTGGAACTTGGAGAAGTCTCCTCCTATCCGCCCGGGTACAAGGAAAACGCAGGCATCTTCTGCCACAACAATCCCTGGGTATCCATCGCGGAGACCGTGTTGGGGAGAGGCGACAGAGCATTCGAGATCTATCAAAAGACTTGTCCCGCCTACACGGAGGAGATCAGTGAGATCCATCGGACGGAGCCCTATGTGTACGCGCAGATGATCGCGGGCCGTGACGCCAAGTTCCACGGCGAGGCCAAGAACAGTTGGCTCACCGGAACAGCCGCGTGGACTTTCGTGAATATCTCTCAATATATTCTGGGCGTGTATCCCACCCACAAGGGATTGTCCGTTGATCCCTGTGTGCCCAAGGGATTCGGCGACTTTACCCTGACCCGCAAATTCCGCGAGGGCACCTACCACATCACCGTGAAGAATCCCGGCAATGTGGAGAAAGGCGTTGTGTCCATGACCGTGGACGGCGCGGCTGTGGACGGATGCGTGATCCCTTATGAGAAAGGCAAGGAGAATTATGAAGTTGTGGTGACGATGGGATAAAATCGGACAAACAACGGGCAGCGCGCTCTGCGAACTGCCCGTTGTTAAATAAAAGGGGCTGTCACATTAAGCATGCGACAGCCCCTTTTATTTTGTCTCCCTTTTTGGAAAAGTGTTCCCACGGATCATTCCACAAACGGAATCATTTTGTTATGGTGCAGGAAAATGTCTTGATTCTAAAAAAACGGTAATCGTTTCATGCTCGCTTTCATTGTTATATGCAGTGTTTTTTTCATACTCAAGAACATCCGCAAATTCTTCTATACTTTCGCAATCAAACCAACCGCTTATTTTATCTGCTCTGTACAATTCGGTCAGACCAAATTTTTCAACAAGGTACTCCCAACCATTTTTTGAAATTATCGCCTCTGCTATCTGGCAATAATCAAAAATCTCAATCACATCACTAATTGTTTTTACGGTTTCATCAGAATAAATTGTACCATCAGGTAATGGATATATTCTATATGCGATTTCCATAAAACCACCCTAAAAGTCCTGCCTTTCACAGCAAGGTTGTACACCAACATCGCAAAAATTCCATACCTCTCCACGACATTTTCCGGTTACTATCAAATTGTATGACATTCAATCTCCCTGTATGAAAATCAATTATACTGTCGCATTTGCATTTTGAAGGCGTAACAATTCCTCCTCGGTAAACCCCGTAGCTTTCATGATCATTATTGTATCCGCACCTTCTTGTAATAAAATTTTGGCAATCTCTGTTTTTTCCTTTAATGCCCTTTGATTCCCATATTCAATCTTTTCTTCCTCATACATCTGACCGATTTGTGTCATATTGATTTTCCTCCTTATCTGTTTCATGTATTCCTTTTGTATAAACTTGTCACTTGCCACAATAACGCCGGAGAGAATAAATATCCGTTGTTCTTCGTCCCGCAGTTGTTCCGCCAATTTCACCACCGTTTCCAGCATCTTTTGCTTTCCCTCAGATCCCGGAACTGTCAAGGGCAGGATCACCAGTTTCATCAGATCATCATTGTCAAGGGATATACCCGATTGCAGTTTCTCCTGAATCCCACGCAGAGCGGCCTCGCCGTCTATATGCGCCAGAAACGCCTGCTCGGTATGCAGGGTAAAACAGGCTGTTTTCAAATCTGGTTCCGCATAATCCACATCGCCGGTGTAAATCACAATCAGGCGCAGATTAAACTTCTCGTCTTCCTTATAATATTTTTCCATGACCCGCGCTATGTAATTCAAATATTTGATTTTACTTATCCTTTTATAGACCGACTCATAATCCACGATCGCATAGGTTCCATCCTCTAAAAGAAACAGATTGTCAATGCTCTTTTCGTTTGCCGATATTTTGGGAAGATCTGTCGGCAGTAACTCGCGAATGCGCGGAACATCAATTCCATAGGCGGCAAAACTTTTCTCTTTATAAGTCTGACCTAAAATCTTAAATAAAATATCTTTATTTTGGTAAACAATTCCTTCCATCTCTCTTTTCTCCTTGTATTTTACCACAAAAAAGATGCGGTGTCATTTACTCTTAATGTGATTTTGGTTTTTAATTTTTAAGAGGAAATTCCATGAATTTTCAGATAGAGTTTTTCTGATTTAAAATGTACGTGAAAATGTAGAAAATATAGAAGTTCTCTTGATTTTTAGTTTATCAGATATTTCTTCACTCTGCAATCTAAGAATTGTTATTTTATCGAAAATATGCTCATGGTATAGAATCTCGTCTCCGCTATGCTACCAAGAAGGAGATTCGTATCCTGATTTTTTAATGAATGTTTCAGGAGAAAGCGCACTTAACATGTTTCCATCTTCAATCCTCCTCATTCCGCCTGGTTTTCTTTGCAAATGATCACATTATTCTTCACTCCCGTCTTTTGAATTTCCAAGTCAATTTTAGATCCTTTTTCCACAATACAACAGAAACAGCAAAAAGGACATTCAGAAATCCTGTCACCATTCTTCCAAATGTCCTATCCGCATTTTCATTATTTCACCCGCCACACAAACCGTTCCGTTTTGTTGCAACCGTACCTACCGCATCTACCGCAACGGCTGAGGCAGATTCTCCGTCAGAATGCCTGACATCACAATTTCTTCATCGATCTCTACGATTTCCCCGGTCTCGGCAGTCACATATCCCTGATAGGTAAATACCGTGTGGCCGTCCACATTTTGAACGGTCGCTCTCACATCAGCAGGTCGTCCCGCATACCAATCCCCAAGTCCTGCCTGGAACAGGCCTACCGTATTGTCCCACTCGCTCATCAGTTGATCCGTGCGCTCGGAATAGGGCTCTCCAAACCGATTAAGAAACCAGTTGGAGCCGCCCGTATAATAATACGTCAACGCATCCACGTTGAAATCGGGGCCGCCTCCACTGTGCGTATAGTGGACCACGATATCAAGATGATTGTAATTGTAGATCTCCCGAGCCGTCTTGCACCCCAACGCAATGAGCAGGACAATAATCACTGCAGCCGCGGCGATTTTGAGTTTATTCCTTTTGGTGGGGCTTTGATTTTTGCCTGATTCTTTCATGCAACATTTCCTCCTGCCTGTTATGACTAACCTGTGTCTTCGTCACCAGGTTCTCTGCTCCAGCCTGTCCGTCAAGATTCCCGACAACTCGAACCTCTCATTGATCTCCACGATTTCTCCCGTTTCAGCGGTCACATATCCCTGATAGGTCACCACCGTATGGCCATCCGTGTTCTCAATGAGAGCCGTCACTTGCGCCGGACGACCGTCATACTCCTCAAAGAGCGCATCCTGAAAGGGATACACCATGTCTTCCCACTCCTTGATAAGTCTGGCATAGTATTGCGAATAATGATCACCCTGCTCATTCACATACCACCGGGAACCTCCTCCGATGACACCCATGCCAAAACTCTCCACATTAAACAGTGCCCTATGCCCCATATAACGCACAATGATCTTGGGATGATGATAGCCATATATCTCGGAACCTGCCACTGCGCACAGGAGAGCCAACACGATGCCAACTATGGCAAACGCGATTTTCTTCTTTGAAACTTTAACAGATTTTTCCATCAGCCCTTTACCGTCCATATTTTTAATTTAAATGACTTGATCAGATCATACTTTGTAATCTCGAATCTAACATAATTAATTTCTGTTAAGGACTTAAGATATTGTACTCCCTGCCCCGCCAAAGTAGTACAATTTAAGCCAACATGATAATTTGCATACCATTTATCCTCTAATTCATCATAAAAATAAACCCTAAGGTTAATTGCATTTCCGGCAACCAAACTCTCTTTTTCAAGATCTGATGTTCTGACACGTATTATATTATGTTGTCTGTTTATCTTTAGGACAGGCGTCTCAAAAGGATTGTGTTTCGTGAAATCAACAGACGCCGTATAGGCAACAGATACCAGACGGGTCTCCCCGTATGCAGAGATATCCTGATAATCCGTAGGTACTCCACGCGCTACACCCGATGTAGGGAGCGCAGCATTTAACTCCTCCAGCTTTTCCTCATCAGTCACCTCCAAATGCGCCAACGGCAAGGCCATATATATCATCTCACCATCAACAAACGTGTACGGATTCAGATTTTCATCCAAATAATACTCATAAACGGTTCCGTCTGCTGCCACATATTGATAACTGTCCTAATCTTCACTTGCCAAAACTGATATCCCGCTGCACTGAAAACATACCGCTAAAGCCATTATAAGGGCTGTCAATTTTTGTATAGATTTCTTTTTCATCATTTTTCCTCCTTTTCCATTCGGTTGCTATTCTGATAATAACATATTACCTTTGTTTTAGCAATCCTAAAAATGCATATTTTCCCTCCCATCATCCCAAACTAAAGTCAACTGCCCGACACAAGGAGGAACGCCATGCACATTTTATTTTATGACACCAAAAGCTACGATCAGGACTCTTTCGAGACCGCTCTGGAAAATTACATGCCTTTGAAAAACGCTTTGGATAAAATACGGATCGAATACATCAAATCAGACTTAGATCCCCGCACCGCCGCCCTTGCGGAAGGGTTTGACGCCGTATGCGCCTTCGTGAGCTCCGATGTGGGCACACAGACCGTACAGATCCTGCATGACGCGAACATCAAACTGATACTCATGCGCTGCGCGGGTTTCAACAATGTGGACCTGGATATGGCGGAAGAGTTGGGGATACGGGTCATGAGAGTGCCCGGATACTCCCCCGAGGCGGTGGCGGAACACGCCATGGCGCTGGCTCTCGCCGCCAACCGCAGACTGCACAAAGCATACAATAAAGTGCGGGAGAACGATTTCAGCTTAAACGGCCTCATGGGTTTCAATTTTTATCAAAAGACGGCCGGCATCATCGGCACCGGCAAGATCGGCGCCGCCATGTGCCGCATCTGTCACGGTTTCGGGATGCGGGTCATCGCCTATGACGTCTGTGAGAACAAATCTCTGCGGGAGATCGTCCGGTACGAATCCTTAGACACCGTCCTGTCCGAGAGTGATCTGCTCTCCCTTCACTGCCCGCTGACAGAGGAGACATACCATCTGATCCGTCTGGACACCATCCGCCGGATGAAGGATGGGGTCGTTCTGGTGAACACTTCCCGGGGCGCGCTGGTGAACACCGGGGATCTGATCGAGGGCATCCGTATGCGCAAATTCGCGGGGGTGGGTCTGGACGTATACGAGGAGGAGACTGACAATGTCTTTGAGGACCGCTCCGACGAGATTTTGGAGCACTCCACCACCGCCCGACTCCTCTCCTTTCCCCATGTGATGATCACTTCCCATCAGGGTTTCTTCACCCGGGAAGCGTTGACCGCCATCGCCGAGACCACCCTGCAGAACGCGCTGGACTTTATGGCGGGCCGCAACAGCCCCAACGATGTCATTTATTCCTGATCCCGCGCCACAATGTTGTTCAGCCACACGCCCTTTTTGACCAAAATAAATCCGATGACGCATTTGATCACGTCCAACATCTGCACACACAGATACAGAAAGAGCACCGGAAGGTCGGTATAACGGCTCAGCACATAAGCCGCCGGGATACTGGCGCACCAGAGGAACACACTGTCAAACAGGAAGGTGACGATGGTCTTTCCACCGGAACGCAGGGTAAAATAGGCCGCGTGCATGAAGGCCGCCACCGGCATGTAGATGGCGGACACGCGCAAAAACCACGCGGCCAACTGTTTGACATTGTCGGAGGTATTGTAGAGCATGGGAAAAAGCGGCGCCAACACGGCCAGCAGTGCCCCCGACACCAGACAGGACATGACGGAGAAAGCGATCAGTTTTACGTCCGTGTCCTTGGCCTCCTGCATTTTGCCCGCGCCCAAAAGCTGTCCCACAATGATGGATATGGCGCTTCCCATGGCCATGAACACCACATTAAAGAGATTGGAGATGGTATTGGAAATATTCATGGCCGCCACGGTGTCCAATCCTCTGACGGAATAGCACTGCATCAGGATGGCGATACCCGCCGCCCAGAGCACTTCGTTTATCATAAGCGGCGTGCCCTTGACCAGAATCTTGCCGCTCAGGTTCGCAGGCACGCGAAATCCCCTGTACGCGCCCACGATAAACGGCATCTTTGCCGTGTGGGTGTGGGTCCAGACGATCACCACCGCCGCCTGTACATAACGGGATATTACCGTGGCGATGGCGGCACCCACCACTCCCAGTTTCGGGAATCCCAGATTGCCGAAGATCAACAGCCAGTTGAACGTCAGATTCACCAATACCGCCACGATGCCCGCCACCATGGGTACTTTGGTCTCACCGCACTCTCTCAACGTACTTGTGTAAATCTGCTCCACCGCAAAGGGCAGCAGCCCGAACAGCATCACCCACAGATATTGCTCGCCATAGCGCAGCGCCGCCTCCAAGGCCTGACCGCTCTCCTCCCCGTGCAGATACATCCGGATCAGACTGCTCCCAAAGAGAGAAAAGGCTGCGATCCCCACCGCCACAATGATCAGGCAAATATAGGCTTTAAAGCGAAAAGTATGTCTCACACCCTTGTGATCGCCACAGCCGTAAAATTGCGCGCCAAAGATCCCCGCCCCGGAGATGGCTCCGAAGACGGCCAGATTAAACACCAACAGCAGTTGATTCACAATGGCGATGCCGGACATCTGCTCCGTCCCCACACGCCCCACCATGATATTGTCCAAAAGACCCACAAAATTGGTGATGCCGTTTTGGATCATGATGGGGATCGCCACGGCCAACACCATTTTATAAAACGCTCTGTCTCCAAATAATTTCTTTCTGATACTCATCTCTTCCCCTTATGTGATCCTCTCAAGAGTCAACTCCCCGCAGTTCCACGCGGTCTATGTATTGTCCGGCCAGACGTTTCATCTCCATGAGTTCATCCGTCCCGAACCCTGAGAGTCCATCCCCTTTTAAAATCTGCCCGCTGTCCTTGTAATTTTGGATAAAATAGGCCCTGCTGCCCGCCAACAGACGGCCGATCCGGTCAAATTCCTCCACCGTGTGCAGTCCCTTCACCGCCGTGGTGCGAAACTCGTAGGGTATGCCGCACTCCCGCAGGATCCCAATGCTCTCCCGGATCTTCTCCCATTGAAACACTCCCAATCCGTCCACTCCCGATTCAAGCGCTCCCGATCCGGCCGCGTCCCCCGGATCGTTGCATTGCTCCAAACCCACCGCCCGGGCATAATGGTCCTCACTCGCCTTCACGTCCATGGCCACATAGTCCAAAAGTCCCTGCTCCAAGAGATGCCGCAACACTTCCGGCCGATAGCCGTTGGTGTCCAGTTTTACCTTATAGCCGAGCTCCCTCACCCTGATGATAAAATCCTCCAGATCCGGCTGCAGTGTGGGTTCACCGCCCGTGATGCAGACACCGTCCAAAACATTGCGGCGCTTTTGCAGATGAGCCCACACCTGCGCCTCGGGTATGATGTCGCCCTCAAAACCCGCGTCCAACACTTCCGCATCTCTCAAGCCCGCGTCCGGCACTTCCGCTCCGGATGTTGCATTTTTTCGTGGCAGTACCAAACCCGCGTTTTGACAAAAGGGACAACGAAAATTGCAGCCACCCGTAAAAATGGTGGCTGCGACATGTTCGGGATAATCCAATAAGGTTGTCTTTTGAAACCCGTAAATCCTCATGATAATCTCCAAATATCCCTGTTATACTCTCTGATCGTGCGGTCGGAGGAAAAGAATCCCGCCTTGGCGATGTTCACCAGCATCATCTTTTTCCATTTATCCCGATCCTCATAATCCGCGAAAGCACGATCCTTGGCCGCGATATAGTCCTCCAGATCCAGAAGAGTCATGAACCAGTCCTTGTTCAGCAGTTCCTTGTGGAGACGCTCCAGATTCTCCTTATGCCCCACTTTCATGGCCTGTTTGCCCACGATGAAGTCCACCGCCTCTTTGATGACGGGACTCTTCTTGTAGTAATCCTTGGACACATAATCCGCCTTGGCATAATGTCGGATCACGGTGTCGCTCTTCTCACCGAATATATAAATATTGTCGTCTCCCACCAACTCATGGATCTCCACATTGGCTCCGTCACTGGTCCCGATCGTCACCGCGCCGTTCAGCATGAATTTCATATTGCCGGTGCCGGAGGCTTCCTTGGACGCCAGAGAGATCTGCTCGGAGATGTCGCAGGCGGGGATCAGTTTCTCCGCGTAGCTCACATTGTAATTTTCCACCATGACCACCTTCATATAGGGGCTCACATCCGGATCATTATTCACGATCTCAGACAGCACCAAAAGCAGATGGATGATGTCCTGCGCGATCACATAGGCGGGCGCGGCTTTGGCTCCGAACAGGAAAGTCAACGGAGTGGAAGGTTTCTTCCCACCTTTGATCTCCAGATATTTGTGGATGATATACAACGCGTTCATCTGCTGACGCTTATACTCGTGCAGACGTTTCACCTGAATGTCAAAAATGGAATCCACATTCAGCTCCACGCCCTCTTTCTCTTTGATATAAGCAGCCAGTTCCGCTTTCTTGCCCTGCTTGATCTCATAGAGTCTGTCGAGTACTGCCGGATCGTCCTTCTTCTCCAACAGTTTCTCCAACTCATCGGCGTTTTTGCGATAGCCGTCACCAATGGTCTCCGTCAAAAACGCGGCCAACTCCCTGTTGCAGGAGAGCAGCCATCTGCGGAAGGTGATGCCGTTGGTCTTGTTGTTGAATTTCTCCGGATAGATCTTATAAAACCGGTTCAGCTCCGTATCCTTCAAAATCTCCGTGTGGATGGCAGCCACGCCGTTCACGCTGTAACCGTAGTGGATGTCAATATGCGCCATGTGCACCTTTTCATCCTCATCGATGATCTGCACCTTGGTGTCTTTGTATTTCTTGGCGATGCGCTTATCCAACTCTTTGATGACCGGCACCAGTTGGGGCACCACTTCCTCGATATATGCCAGAGGCCATTTCTCCAACGCCTCCGCCAGAATGGTATGGTTTGTATAGGCGCAGGTCCTGCTCACCACCTCGATGGCCTCGTCCATGGTAAAGCCTTCCTCCCCGGTGAGGATCCTGATCAGCTCGGGGATCACCATGGTGGGATGGGTGTCATTGATCTGAATTGCCACATACTCGTTCATTTTGTGCAGATCCTGCCCCTTGTCCTTCATCTCCTTCAGGATCAGTCGGGCTCCGTTGCTCACCATAAAATATTCCTGATAGATGCGCAGCAGATTGCCGGCCTCATCGGAATCATCCGGATAGAGGAACAGCGTCAGATTCTTGTCCACCGCGGTCTTGTCAAAATCGATCCCCTCCTGCACCAGACTCTCGTCCACGGACTCCAGATCGAACAGATGCAGCTTGTTTACGCCGTTCTCATAACCAATGACATCAATGTCATAAAGTACGGAAGTCACCTTTCCGGAACCGAATTCCACCTCAAAGCGGGTGCCCGTCTCCGTGAGCCAGGAAGTCTTCTCAATCCATTCGTTTTGCTCCGCGCACTGCAGACGATCCTTGAACACTTGCTTGAACAGACCGAAATGATAGTTCAGGCCGATGCCGTCCCCGGGCAGTCCCAGAGTGGCAATGGAGTCCAGAAAACAGGCCGCAAGCCGTCCGAGGCCGCCGTTGCCGAGCGAAGGCTCCGGCTCCATCTCTTCTATCTCGGCCAGACTCTTTCCGTTGTCCGCCAACACTTTCTCCAACTCGTCATAAATGCCGAGATTGATGAGATTGTTGGAGAGGAGCTTTCCGATCAGAAACTCCATGGAGATATAATAGACCTTCCTGTCTCCTGTGATGGCGGGCGCCTGTGCCGCGCGGGCCTTTACCAACAACAAAATGGCCGTATAGAGCTGCTGCGTGGTACAAGCGGCAATATCGGTCCCATATTCTTTACGGATGATCGCGTTCAATTCCTGCTCTAAATTCATGATATTTCCTCCTGCATAAGGTCCTTTGCGCAATTTACGGCGGATGGCCATTCGGCCGTTCCATACTTTGAATAAGGTGTTTTTATCATGCATATCATAGCATACGGGAAAAAAGATTACAAGTCAGACTTGAATTTATCCAAGTCTATGTTGCGTCCCTTCACCGGCGCCTGTCCTCTGCGAAAGATCCAACTGGTGCCCACGGGCATACTGAAGATCTTCTGCAGGGGCAGATTGCAGCGTTTCGCCACAGAGTCCGCCGTCTTCAGGTCATTCCCGCCCATATAAATATAGGTGTCGCAGTTGCCTATGATGGTCCTGCCGTCCTCCTCATAGAGCTGCTCCAGTTGGGATTCCGCTTGGATCATCAGCATGGCCGAGATGCCTCTGGAGCGGATGGAGGCGATCATGCGGGGAAAGTCCTCTATCTTGCAGTTGGTGGCAAAATCATCCAATATAAACTGCACCGGCACGGCAAGACGCCCGTCAAACATATGACTGTCCGCCTCCCTGCACAGCTCATTGAGCGCCTGTGAGAAGAACAGATTGACCAGATTGTCCAGAGAGCGGTCCGTGTCGCTGACCACCACGAACAATGCCGTCTTGCGTCTGCCGATGGACGCGATATCCACATCGTCACGGGACAGCATCTCCCTCAGTTCCGCCGTGTCATAGGCCGCCAACTTGGAGGTAGCCGTTATGAGAATGCTCATCAGAGTCCTGCTGGCGGCGAGTCTGAACCGCTGATAATGTCTCACCGCAAAACTGTCCGGGTTCTGTTTCTTAAACTCGTCCATCAGAAGATCCAACCCGTTCTTCTCATCCGCCCGATCCTCTTCCACATGACAGGCGTCCAACATGGTCAGCATACCCTGCAGCGTCTGCTCGTTCTCAGGGACAAATTCCAACAGAGCCGCGATCAGAGACTCAAACAAAAGCTGCGCTGCCTGATCCCAGAACGGATCCTTGGACTTGCCGTTCCTGCTCTCCGGATCATAGACCAACATATGCGCGATCTTGACAATGTCCTGCTCACTTTTGATATAGCGGAGAAAATTATAATGCGCGGAATATTTAGGATCGGTAAAATCCAGTTTATCCACCACATATCCCTTGGCCTCCAGATAATCCCCGTATTCGTCATACAGAGTTCCCTTGGGATCCGACACCACATAGCTGCCGACCGCCTGCAGCAGATTGGGTGTGACGATGCTGCGGGTCTTGCCTGTCCCGGAGGCGCCCACCACCAAGACATTGTTGTTCAGGCCCGTCTCAAGACAGTCTCTGCTGTATGAAATTCCCTCCGCCACCATCAGGCGCCCTGCGTCGTCCTTCATCCGATCCCCTCCTTTATAGCATCACACAGCCCGAATGCCACCGTCTCTTCCGCGTTTTTGTAAGATGCGCTGTCCATGGCCGTAGCGATCTCCTCCGGGGTCCTCCCGGTATGTCGGGCCAGAATCTCACGGATCACTCTCCTCGTCTCCACGATGGTGTCCGAGACATTGCGGACGGAGGCTCCAAAACCCCCGATACCTCCGGCGACGGACGGCTCACAGATCATTGTCCTGGAGTGGGGCAGTATGTATCGTCTGCCTTTTTGACCGCCCGCCAGAATGACCGCCGCCACGGACGCCGCCGTACCCGTGCAGTAGAGATTTACCGGCACGGAGACGGACTGCAGCATGTCATAGATCAGCAGCCCGGCGTTGACCTCGCCGCCGTTACTGTTGATAAAAATATCTATGGGCCCGTCGCCCTCATCTTTCAGATACAGGATCTGTGAGATCACCGCATTGGCCACGCTGCCATCGATCTCATCCTGAAGAAAGATCCTGCGGTTCATCAGATGCTTGGTGTAAAGATCGATCTCCCGTATCCCGTCATATGCTCCCTCCATGACGGAAGGTTTCCATATCATGTTGTTCATCACGCTCTCCCCTCCCCGACATCCGACCGGCATTGAACCGATCGGGCGCGGACGCCGGTTCCTCTTTCAGTCACATGATCTCAGTATAAACCATTTTGCGCCGGAAAAAAATATACCTGCGGTTTATTTTCCAAAGAAAATGAAAAGAAGAGGCGCTTGCGTCCTCTTCCCGTCCTCTGCATATCTCATCCATTGTCACTCCAAACAGTTGGCTGAGCGCGTACAGGTTATCAATGGTGGGCATCGACTTGCCCGACTGCCACTTGTAAACCGCCACATCCGTTGTGAATCCCATGAATTCACTGATGTCGCTGACTCTCAGGTGCCGCTCCATGCGGATCTCCCTGATGCGCGCTCCCGTCCTCACTGCGTCCAAAGGTTTGTACTCCATGTTTGCGCCTCCTTCGTTAATGCTCCGTTGACAGTTACATCACGCGCTTTTCCGTATCGTTTCCCTCACGGAGACGGGCTGAAAAGCACAAGGCTTTTATAGAATACAGTTTTTGGAACAAAATGTCAAGATTTATCCCGTATATGTTTTAATTTTTAGATATCTTTCAATTCTTCCGGCAATTCTCTCTCCCGGCTGAGCAAATATTTCTTTAAAAGTTTTTTGCCATATGTACCCGGCGGCAGGATTCCCAGTTCGTCATATGCCCATCTTATTTTGGTTTGCATGGCGTCCACGCCTTCGTCTTCGCTGTTTACATAGGAAAACTTCATGTTGAATTTCCCGTCTTTATCCAACGTGAAAGTAAAAGAATGCCACGGCTCCTCCCCCGATTCCTTAAACACAAGCCATAAACTTACATTTATGTTTTCCAGTTCCTGCATGAGCCTGTCATATTCCTTTTCATCTACACCATACTTCTCCCAAATATTTTCACAGTAATGATAGTTTCCGTCTTCCGTGTAAAAATAAAAGAGAGCCATTCGGGTATATTCGGTCTCTTCCGCATACAGCGCGACTTTTTCCCATTCGCAGGGTATTAATTCATCTAATTTCTGCGCGATTGCGGCATAATATTGGGTTAAAGTATTTTCGTCTATCACAAAATTTGTCCTCGTCTTTCCTGTTTTGATCTCTTCGCGCTATTCCATCACCGTGCGGTAATATTCCTCTCCATCCTTTTCATAAGGAACCGCGTAAAATCTCTTTCCTATAACGGTTCTCAATTTCTGAATATCGGACAGATCTCCTGACCCGAATTCCTGATAGCAGATTTTTTCGCTCTCTTCATTTAATTCCTCATAAAAATCTGTGACATACACACCAAATTCATCCAAAAGGTCTTCAAAGGGAGTCTGTGGAATATACTGCGGAGAGCCTTCCTCCTCCCCGTATCCTTCCGGCTCCAATTCAAAGGAAAGGGAAGTCATGTATATTTCATCACTCCCATAGGGATTTTTGCCCTTGTAAATTCCCTCCTCCACTTTCCGATAACCCTCTCCTGCATACTTTTCCGCTGCGTAATCACTAAAGTTTTTCATGTTTTCTCTCCTTGCGGTTTTTGATGGTTGTAAAACTTATTTTTTATTTGTCCGCATCCCCGGATGTGCAATCTTTTCATACAACAGATCTACTTTCTCGCCAAACCGATCGGGATTGTCTTGCTTTACATCAGAGAGCAGATTTAATATCTTTTCTTTATCCTCCTCTCCCAATCCGGCGATCACTTCCATGTATTTTTCAAAATGTTTTGAGCTGTTAAGGATGCGTTTATTTAATGTCATTGCCCAATCGTGCGCGTCTTCAAACAGCCCGCATTCCTCGTCCGTTCTCAACTTTCTGCAGGTGATTAATTGTTGTATTTGAATACTCTTTTCCGTATCTTTTTCCTCTTTTGAAAGGCGAATGTGTTGAATTCACAAAGCATTTCTCATCGAACATTTTAAATCAGTCATTATGCCAATCAGTTGAGGTAAAATTCCCATCAAGTTCGTCATAAGCCGCGCAGGCAAGCTTTGCTCCCCAACCGTCGCTAAACTGAAACGACAGGTATTCGCCATTGAAATGAAGTTCTTCGCGCTTGAACGATTTAATGAATCCGTCCAAATCAAACATCGGGTAGAGCCTGCGGATAAGTTCCTCGACATCGGGCTTTTCCATCGTGCCGTTGTTGGGTTTGTTGTTGAAATATTCATACAACCCCTGAATACCGCCATCAGCGTGGCAATACACAACGCTTTCAAGATCGTCCCTGCTATGGTTTTCGAGGAAACCCGGCAAAACCGCGTCCGGAATCTCCCAAAACGGATAGTGGCAGCCCTCCATATCGGCAAAAAGATGATACAGAATACAATCGTTTATCTGCTTTGCGTTCGCGGCGATATCACGCTCCTTTTGGCTGTAATATTCCGTGAGAACTTTCGCTATCACATCGGGATCATCGGACTTTATCTGCGGCAAAAACGGCTCGCAGAAGTCGTCCTCATCCAGGATCGCATCGAGCAGATCCTCATCAAATTGAATTTGCTCATCGTCAAAATCGTTATTGCCGAATGTTCCCAAAATACCCAGAGAAAAACTTCCCTTAGCCTTGAAAACGCCGTCCTCGCATATTACGCTTATCGTTTTTTCATCTTCATTCAGTTCTAAATACAGTCTTAACGAAGAGAACTCTTCGCCTTTGTATTTAACGGTACAGTTGCAGCCCATGAAAGCATCCGGGGCTAATTTCACAACGCTGTCGGGGATTTCGACCTCTTCAAGCGAGGTGCAGCCCGCGAACGCCATATCTTTAATTTCCAAAAGCGTGTCGGGCAGTTCCAGCTCTTCAAGCGAGGAACATTTTTGAAACGCGTTTGAACCTATCACTTGCAAGCCGTCCTCAAAGCAGATTTGTTTGAGCGCCGTGCAATTCTCGAATGTGCCGTCGCAGATCGCGGTCATGCTTTCGGAGAGATACACTTTCCTGAGCGCGGTGCAGTCTTTATATGCCTCCGCGCCTATCCACTCCAAGCCGTCCGGAAGCTCGGCTTTCTCCAACGATGCGCAGCCTTGAAAGCACCTGGGGGGAATCTTCTTCAGATCATCGGGAAACCGCGCCCAGCGCATAGATGCGCAGTCCTTGAACGCCTCTTTCCCGATCTCGGTCACGCTGTCGGGAATGTAGATGGAGTCCAATGACGAGCAACCGGAGAAAGTGCCGTCGGCTATAGCGGCAAGTTCGCTCGGGAGATCGACCTTTTTAAGAGAGTTGCATCTGTTGAATGCGCATTCCCCGATTTCCGTTACGCTGCGGAGAAACTCGATTTCCTTAAGCGCCGTACACTCTTGGAAAGCGCCCTCGGATATCTTCTTTAAGCCCCATTCCATTTCAACATCTTCAAGCGCCGAGCATCCCTGAAACGCGTAGCGGCCTATCTCCGTCACGCCTTCGGGAAATTTTACGCTTGTAAGCTCCCTGCACCCTTGGAATGCTCTGTGACCGATTTCCATCACACCGTCGGAAATTACAACGCTCGTTATCACTTTGTTGCCGTTAAACGCATCGGCGCCTATCGCTCTGACGCGCTTGCCGTCGATCTCCGCGGGGATAATAACCTCTTTGTCTCCGCCGAGATATCGGGTTATTACGCCGCTGTAGTCTTCCCGATATTCAAATTCAAAATCGTTCATATTTGTTCCGCTCCAAAATTCAATTCTCCAAAAATAGCGTTGTTCACCTCATTCTCCTTAATATTCCATTACACGGCGTTCCTCGGCAGACCCTCAAACAGCTTCTCAAGCTGCTCGTGGGTGAGCCCGCCGATCATCACCCAACCGTCCTTTTCCGCGAGAAAGTACGGCTTGAGGCGCTCCATGGCCCGGTGATACTCCATCGTTCCAATGACCGCGTTTTGAGTGAGACTAAATATCGAGAGAATCCACTTTCCTATGGTCTTTCCCTCGATAGCCCATTGTTTCTCCGGGACCGTCGGGAACAGCGAATCCGTGTTCTCCGTGAGCGCAAGCCCTACGATGATCGTGCCGTTGTCGTCCGTGTACACATGCGGGTTCGCCACATAGGCCTCCTTCCAACGCGCGTTCAGTTCTTCAAACGATAATTCCATTGACCAAATCCCTCCAATTTGTTTTTACCGCATCCGGATAAGCGGTTTTTCGGCAGATAACTGTATCGGCCGGTTGTCCGCAAGCATTACCGTCCGCGGCTCGGTGTCCTTCAGCTCAAAACGGCTGTCAACGTTCGGCAGATCGAGCAGCAGCGCGCGCGTTAAAGGTATATGATATTCCTCACAAAAGCGCTTACTAAACTTCCAAAGCTCCGTCCAACCCTCGCTGTCCGTTATGTCGGCGTATTTACCGCTTTGAAGCTGCTCCGCAACGAACTGTGGAAACTCGGTCTTCGCGTTGTAAAGCCGGCTCAATATCGCCTGTCTCACGTCCTCATCGGCAAAGACCTCCCCGGCAGGCCCTTCTTTAAAGTATCTCCACTCCGCGTCCCTGATGGCATCGGCAATTTCACTCAACGTCACAATGTCCTCAAGCTCCAACTCCTGCTGTCCGTAACTCGCCATATCGAGCCAATTCTTATTCGAGCCTTTCCATTTGCCGTTGGTTATCACTTTCATTATCGACACAGTGCCGTTATCGGGGTAGTATTTCAAATAAACATTCGTTTTGGCAATACCAACGAAGACCACATCATCGATTTCTAACTTAATTCTTTTTCTTTTCGGTTTCCTTTCCTCCATTGCGCACCTCCTGTAATCTATTCCTCCGTTTTCCCGGACATATCTTTTAGTTCTCCCTCAATCCTCAAAGATATCGGGATCGACCATCGGAACGACCAACTCGCAGATCTCGCCGCTCTCGTCATAGCCCCAGAAACATTGATAAAAACCGTCGCCCATTCCCGACGCGATCTGCACCATGCGCTCACCGTTGACGGGATTCGTCCATTCCATAAAATCCCCGTCCCCGCTCTGATACTGCGGCAGTTCCTGCGCGCTTTTCGCGAGAAACACCGCAAAGTAATCGTCATAATGGTTTCCGCCGGGATTTTGTTTGTGCCAGTTGAGGATGAACTGTTCGTAAGTCTTCGCTCCCTCCGCGTCAATAAAGCACATCATTCCCGCGTCCACCGGGAAACCGCTCATGCTGCCGTCCTTTGCCTTGAACGCTGCGGTCTCGGGAACGGGTGTGGCAAGTTCATATCTTGCCGCGGCAGTCTCCCTGATCTTAAGGCGCGCCGTACACATTCTGATGCCGACATATTCATTGCGGCAGATCGCCACTTCCGCGGGATAGCTGCCGGCAGGTATCTCCTGCTCCAACACCGGAGCAATGACGTGATCGCCCGACATATAACACAGCGGATCGGCGACCACTACCCTGCCGCTGGGCACATCCACCGTACCGACGGTCAGGAAAAATCTCGAATTGGTCTTCACGAACTGCCCCCGGATCTTGTCCACATCCAACTCGGTGTTTCTGATATACTCAAGATTCAACTCAAACGCCGACGGAGTATTCTGCCGTTCATTGATATACAGGATATAAGACGCCATCTTGAACGCCAGCTCCACCGCTTCCTCCTCGTCTTCCGGGAATTCGTCAAAGCCGCTGAAGACCGCCATACAGTCGGTGCTCTCTTCGTCCGGGAATCCGCCGCCTACACCGATGAGCCATTTCCCGCGGGCGGTCTTTTTGAATTTGAAGACGAAAAATATAAGATTGGTCCTCTCGTCGCGTATCGCAAAAGCAAATTCCAACTTCGCAGGGGCTTTCCCCTCCATCTCCTCGCGCTCCGTGAGCCATTCACAGAGCATTTCCTGTGTCATTTTGATCTGAGCGTTGTTCATCTCTTTCCTCCGTCAAGTGATTTTTTATAAATCAAGGCGTCCAAAATATTTTTACCGCATCCGGATAAGCGGCTTTTCCGCAGCCAACTGCATCGGCCGGTTGTTCGAGAGCATTACCGTCCGCGGCTCGTTGTCTTTCAGCTCAAAACGGCTGTCAACGTTCGGCAGATCGCGCAGCAGCGCGCGCGGTGTTCCTATACGGTATTCCTCACAATAGCGATTGGCAAACTCATAAAGATCCGTCCAACCCTCGCTGTCCGTTATGTCGGCATATTTACCGCTTTGAAGCTGCTCCGCAATGAACTGTGGGAACTCGGTTTTCGCGTTGTAAAGCCTGTTCAATATCGCCTGTCTCATTTTCTTATAGCTGAAAGGCTCTCCATCGGCGGACATCTCTCCGATGTCGTATCTCCACTTCGCGTTTCCGATGGCATCGGCAATTTCGCTCAATGTCGCAATGTCCTCAAGATCCAACATCTGCTGTCCGTAACTCGTAATATCGATCCATTCCTTATTCGAGTTTTTCCGGTCGCCGGTGGTTATCACCGCCTCTATCGACAAAAAGCCGTCGTCGGGGTAATATTCCAGATCGACAGACGTTTCCGCGACACCGGCGAAGATCACATTCCCGATCGTTATGTTAATGCCCTTTCTTTCCAACAAACCTTTCAGTTTCCTTTTCCCCATCGCGCGCCTCCCGGTGATCTATTCCTGCGTCTTCCCTGACAATTCTCTTCTCACACGGCGCTCGGTATCGGCACAGTAGGCCTTTATCTCCACGCTGCTCATATACTGATCGAAAGTATGCTCATACCCGTCTGCGTGCCCGTCAAATGCCTTCCGCACCGGATGGTCCTCAGGAAACTGCACGATCGGGATATCAAGCCCGATGACATTGGTCTGATTGTAGAAAATTATCTGCAGCGGACAATCCATAACGCGACTTACTCCCGCGACGGCAATAGCGGCGCACTCCTCCCGAAAAGCGGGACACTCGCGGAGTTTTCCGCCGTAAGCCGGCAATTCGCCCGCAAGCTCGGTAAAATTACCGCCCGGCATCTCCGCCCTTGCCACTCTCTGAACGTTCATGCCGAAATCCGTGAGCGCCACCTGCGCCGCATCCAACATGAAATCGTATCCGTACCGCCAAGTGGCAGCATACTCGATCGTTGCCCATCCGCCTTCCTGATTAACCGCCTTGAATTTCATAATGATCCTCCTTAACTTTCCTGTACCGTATGTATGTGTTTCCGCAAATCCGCCACAACACATATTTTCGTTTTAATATTATCGTTTCGATAATATCTATATTGACTCCAGTATTTCATATTTCGGGTGAAATGTCAATGTCTTTTTAAAATTTAAAAATTTTATTTATAGTCTTTATTTATTGTATCAATCCTGAGAAAGAACGTCAACCAAAACCAAAGGAACTTGGCATTTGCATATTTACCCGGTATGTGGTATGATGACTTTATCACTTTAAATTGGCAATGTGTAAAATTGTCCACAGACGGGAGGAAACATGAAACTACTATTATTGATCCTTTATTTTGCGGTAATGATCGGCATAGGACTCTACTGTCGCAAACACGCCACGGACGTCAACGGCTTTGTACTGGGAGGCCGCTCCGTGGGACCCTGGCTGACCGCCTTCGCCTATGGCACTTCCTATTTTTCGGCGGTAGTCTTCGTGGGATATGCCGGACAGTTCGGTTGGAAATACGGTATCGCCGCAACCTGGGCCGGAATCGGCAACGCCATCATCGGGTCCCTCTTGGCCTGGGTCGTCCTCGGGCGCAGGACCAGAATTATGACGCAGCATCTGGATTCCGCCACCATGCCCCAGTTCTTCGGGGAGCGTTTCGGCAGCCGTCCCCTCAAGGTCGGAGCCTCCGTTATCATTTTTATCTTTTTGATCCCGTACACCGCCTCGCTTTACAACGGCCTGTCCCGTCTGTTCGGCATGGCGTTTCATATCGATTACTCCGTCTGCATCATCCTGATGGCGGTGCTGACCGCCGTCTATGTGATCGCGGGAGGGTACATGGCCACGGCCATCAATGATTTCATACAGGGTATCATCATGTTGGTGGGCATCTCCACCGTCATTGTGGCAGTGTTAAAGAACAAAGGCGGTTTCATGGCCGCGTTGGACGGACTGGCAAGGATCACGGATGAATCGGTGGCCACCACCCCCGGCATCTTCGCCTCCTTCCTGGGGCCGGATCCCCTGAATCTGCTGTTTGTGGTCCTTTTGACCTCTCTGGGCACATGGGGTCTGCCGCAGATGGTACAGAAATTTTATGCCATCAAAAATGAGGAAGCCATCAAGAAAGGCACCGTGATCTCCACCCTGTTCGCGTTGGTGGTAGCCGGCGGCAGTTATTTCCTGGGCGGATTCGGCAGACTGTTCTCCGACCAAATTGACATAGGCGCCAACGGATATGACTCCGTCATTCCCACCATGCTGTCGGGCCTCTCGCCCCTGCTGATCGCGTTGGTGGTCATTCTGGTCCTGTCGGCCTCCATGTCCACACTGTCCTCTCTGGTCATGGCCTCAGCGTCCACGCTGACCATTGATTTCCTGAAGGAATTGTTTTTCCAAAAGATGGAGGAAAAGAAACAGGTGCTCACCATCCGCATACTGGTGGTGGTATTCATCGCCATCTCCTCGATTTTGGCCCTGATCCAGTACAAGAGTTCCGTGACCTTTATCGCCCAGTTGATGGGTGTGTCCTGGGGCGCTCTGGCCGGCGCTTTCCTGGCGCCGTTCATGTACTCCCTGTACTCCAAAAAAGTGACGAAACTGTCCTGTTGGGCCAGTTTCCTGTTCAGCTCCGTGCTGATGATCGCCAATATCTTCTTCCGTCCCTATTTTCCGGCCATCATGCAATCTCCCATCAACTGCGGGGCCATCGCCATGTTGGCGGGACTCGTCATCGTTCCGGTGGTGAGCCTGTTCACGCCCAAACCGGACCGGGAACTGGTGGAAAACGCCTTCGCGTGCTATGAGCGCAAAACGGAAGTACCCCAAAAGACGGCTCTGGGCAAATAGAGGAAAAATATGGCTGTCATAAAAGATATCACGGAAAAATATATGCGGGAAGCCTTGCGCCAGGCCAAGAAAGCCTACGCTCTGGGCGAGGTGCCCATCGGCTGTGTCATCGTCCACGAGGGCCGGATCATCGGGCGCGGTTACAATCGCCGCAACACCGACAAGAGCACTCTGGCCCACGCGGAGATCACGGCCATCAGAAAGGCCGGCAGGATCATCGGCGACTGGCGGTTGGAGGAATGCACTTTATATGTGACATTGGAGCCCTGTCAGATGTGTGCGGGAGCCATCGTACAGGCCCGCATTCCGGAGGTGGTGATCGGATGCATGAATCCCAAGGCCGGATGCGCCGGATCCATCCTGAACATTCTGGAAATGCCGGAATTCAACCATCAGGTCTCGGTCACCAGAGGTATTCTGGAGACCGAGTGCAGTGAGATGTTAAAGACTTTCTTTGCCGAACTGCGGCTCCGCAACAAGGCGGAGAAAGAAAACCGCAATCCGGCACAGGTTTAAACCTCGCGGGACCCGGCCCGGGTTCACTCCTCCGCAAGATAGGTGGGCGCGTTCTTGGGACTTTTGCCCTTGATCACATTGTGGTAATACGCATAGGTCATGGGGGTATCCGACTTCAGGACATCCGCGTCCACCACCTTGCCCAAAAATACCGTGTGGCTGGTGGTCTCCATCTTGTCAATGACCTCACAGACGGCATACGCGCAGGCATCCGCCACTACGGGCATACAACTCTTCAGGGTCTGTTCCACCCCTTCAAATTTATCTTTATCCCTGCCGCTGAAAAATCCGAAAGCGCCGATGATGCCGGGATCGGAATGCTCTCCCAGGATGGAGATCGCGAATCTTCCGGACTCTTTGATACATTGATTGGTATGATTGTCGTGATTGATGCTCACGGCGATGGTGGCGGGATCCGAGGTAACCTGCATGGCGCTGTTGGCCGTACAGCCCGTCGCCTTGCCGGTATCCCAGGTGGTCACCACATACACACCGTATGACAGATTTCTGAATGCGTTTTTGTTCATGGTCGTCCTCCTTATTGATATGACATCAGACACACGTTTTCTTTTGAAACAATTCCCTGATTTTGCGTATGCCCTCAATATCAAATCGCTCTTTCTGATTATATTATATGCAACGCTTGATTATAGGACAAGCATATTCTATCTAAATTTATCGTCAAATCAAGTCCCTCGCATCCTCCTACCCAAGGTGGGTGAGGTGTTCAACCACTTCCGGGTAGCCTTTCCCATGCCTTACACAGATTTTTTCCTGATAGCGACACGCCATCTTCTGACTAATCCATGTGTCCTATACATCATGTATGCATTATAAATAAAATCAGCCGTCATAAGTGTAAACAGCAGAACCGTTACAATGCATAAGACAACGAAATTTTGCTGTTGGAAAAACCGGTATAACGGTGCAGAAAACACTTCCATAAAAAGTGTAACAATAAGTGAATATGCAATACTTGTCGGTATTGATGTATAGCGTGTGATATGCAAAGGAATTTCAGAATAGTCCCACCAACAGAAATGACAGGCCTTTTCCACAAAAATCCCCAACATGATTTCGCCTATGCAGATGCACAACATTACTCCAACAATATATACAAGCAGCCTTATGATTTTATTTTGTACTCGGATCGTCCTCCCCAAAAAACATAGTTTTTTCGGCGTTCCAAGTATCATATAAATCATCAGAAACGCAGCTCCGTATCCAAACAGGAACGGAAAGCACATTCCCCTGTTATCAATATATCCTTTTGATACCGCAAGCCATACATTTTCAACAACAAACCCTAGAAATGAAACAACAACAGCAATCGTTCCAAGCGCCATCACATCAGCCATAATCATCCTCTTCTCACCGAAATCCCCATGGGAATCACTTTTTCCGGCGCGATCCCCAACGAACATAATTTCCTTTTAATAACCGTACAATGCTTAATCAACACTTGTTGATTATTCAAGCTTTTTATATTATAATAAATATACGCAATTTATCAATGGTCAGCTATGAAGCTATGTGGCTTAATCCACATTTTTATTAAAATGTATAATAAAAGGGAGGATTTGACTTGTGAAAAGAACTGCCCCAAATGATCTCCGTTATATTAAAACAGAAAGGCTTATCCAACAGACTTTCCGGGATATGATCCTAGAAATGGATTATCCACAGATAAGCATTAAGGAATTGACGGAACGTGCAATGATCAACCGGAAAACATTCTATTTGCACTACAACACTTTAGATGAGTTGTTGGGAGTTTTGCAAATAGAGTTGTATAATGATTTTTTTCAGACAACATCCGAAATAAAGTTTCCTGACGATTTAGAAAAATTCGTCCATCAATTATTCACATTCTGTGCAGACATGAGCATGGCAAACGAAAAAATCCTGTACAGCCAGGGGCATTTCCCTGAAGGAAAAAATCCTATTGATTATGTTAAGGAAAAGATATTCAACAGCTATCTCCTCGTCAAGAATCCTTCCGGATACAGCAGGACTGAAAATAATATTGTCATCTCTTATCTGATTGGCAGTATTTTTTGCGTTTATACGCAATGGATTGCGGACGGAAAGAAAATCCCCTTGGAAAACATAGTCAAATACACGACACAACTTGTCTCACAGGGGCTTAACAGCTTGCTTGATTAAAACAAATATTCTTTGTAAAATTTTTCCAACCTACTAACAACGCCGCTCACCTTTCCCTTGACAAAATCCCGTGAAAACGATACACTTAAAAAGCCGTATGTGTCGGAACACCGGCTTTCGATGATGAAATTCGGTCTCACGCAATGGGAATCCGCGAACCGTGTCAGGTTGGGAACAAAGCAGCACTAAGCGGAATCTCCCATGTGCCGTGAGGCAACCGGGTGGAGTCGGGGGCAAGGACCGGCGCATGCGGTATTTGTATGCCGCCGTCTGCAAAATTTACGGAGGATCGCCATGCTTTCGACCGATCAGGATACGCTTTTGGATCATTTCATGCAGGATTGCACTCTCTGTCCCCGCTGGTGCCATGTCAACCGCTTGACGGACCAAACGGGCTATTGCGGGCAGACCGCCGTGCTCAGAGCCGCCAGAGCGGCTTTGCACTTTTGGGAGGAACCCTGTCTGTCCGGCACCCGGGGTTCCGGGACGGTCTTTTTCTCAGGCTGCAATCTGCGCTGTGTCTTTTGCCAGAATCACAATATCTCCATCGGGACTGCGGGACGGGAGATCGGCACGGAGAGACTCTCCGAGATTTTCCTGGAATTACAGGAAAAGGGAGCCCACAATATCAATCTTGTGACTCCCACGCATTTCTTACCGCAGATCGTCCGCGCGTTGACGGATGCCAAGACCCGAGGCCTCTCCATTCCCATCCTTTACAATACGGGAAGTTATGAGGATCCGGATGTCCTGCGCCTCTTGGAGGGGCTGATCGACATCTGGCTCCCGGATCTGAAATATTATTCCACTGAATTGAGCGATCGTCTCTCCCGGGCACCGGACTATTTTGAGAGAGCTGCCGCCGCCATCGCCGAGATGTACCGACAGGCAGGGCCGCCCGTACTGTCCGATGACGGACTTATGAGACGGGGCGTGATCGTGCGCCATCTCGTGCTGCCCGGGCAGACGAAAGACTCCAAAAAAGTCCTTCGCTATCTCCACGAAACCTATGGCGACAATATCTATATCAGCGTGATGAATCAGTACACCCCTCTGCCTCATGTGGCATCCTGCCAGGATCTGAACCGCCCTGTGACCGCCGAGGAGTATGCGCGTGTACTGCGCTTTGCGGAGCGGCTTGGCATCCAAAACGGATTTTGCCAGGAGGGCGGCACGGATCTTGCAAGCTTTATTCCCGAATTTGACGGAGAGGGCCTGTAAGAACCCTGCGTTTTACCGCCCGGCTTGGATCAGTCAACGTACTCCGCTACAGTTCCACCGGTATCAGATAATATCCGAAATCCCCGTCCGATGCCGGCTCCGACGCGCACTCGAACCCCTCAAATCCAAACATGACCGCAATCTTCTTTTCTTTCGGGTAGAGATTGCCCGGCACTCCTATGTAATATCGCGCCTTGTCCCGAACGCGCACCCTCGTCAGGATCAGGTGTCGATAATTATAGTATCCGTGCAACAGAAAGCTGTTATTCACCAACGGATAGTACCTCGCGGGCAGCACGACAAAATCCTGCGGCCCCACGGACAGATATTCCCGCTCGTCAGAGAAGGGTTGAATATGGGGATAGATGGCGCACAGTTGCTCCCATTTGTCCTCCCTGAGCGCCGTCTGCGCCCCGCCGGACGCGGGCTCGTCCATATTGGCGGGCATATCTGCCCGAGGCGGGTTGTCTTCCTTTACGGGCGTATCTCCCCAAGGCGGGTTGTCCTCTCTTATAGGCATGTCTCCCCGGGGCAGGGTGGCTGTGTCTCCGTGGACCGACTCCTGCAATATCTCCCGCGGCATCCCGCCATCCGTTTCCTGTATTGACTCCTGCAATATTTCCCGGGGCATCTCCCGCGCTTGTCCCTGCGCCGGCTCCTGTTCCCGCGCTTGTCCAAATGCCTGTTCCCGCCTCTCGGACACGGCAGGATTCTCCCATACGCACAGGACTTCCTTTCCCTCGGAAATGGGAATGCGCAGCCCTGTCAGGCGGTTGTAATCCGTGCCGCGACCGTCCAGATCCCGACTGTTCAATCCCTCCAGATAGATCTTGAGCCCTCCGTCCGCTAACTGCAGCTTGCAGAGTTCGCTCTCTCCCCCGTCACTCTTTAAGAGCAGGGGGCGCGTGAAATGGTCTTTGCGATACAGACCGCTTATCTGCAGACTGATGTTGCACCGATCGTCCCGCCTCTCCATTTTCACGAATCCGGCACCGCGGCTGCGCTGCCCGTTCTCCATATAATCCAAATATCTGATCTTCCTGTCATATTCCACCGTCGGCCGAGTTTGTCCGGAATACATAAAAATCCCCCCACACATATTTTCTACTGCAAATATATGCGGGGGAATGCCTGATTATTCCACGAATCGTACGATCAGTCCATCCGTTCCAGATACTTCATATAATTTACCACCATCAGAGCGATCTTGAACGTCAGCGCGTCGTCAAAGCAGCGAAGATCCAGTCCCGTGCTCTTCTGTATCTTCTCAATGCGATAGACCAAAGTGTTGCGATGTACGAAGAGCTGTCTGGAGGTCTCGGACACATTCAGATTATTCTCAAAGAATTTGTTCAAGGTATTTAAGGTCTCATCATCCAACTCCTCCGGTATGTTCGGGCCGAAGATCTCCTCAATGAAGATCTTGCACAGATTGACGGGCAGTTGGTAAATCAGACGTCCGATGCCCAATGCGCTATAAGCCGCCACGGTCCTCTCCGCATAGAAGATCTTGCCCACATCCAAGGCCATCTTGGCCTCCTTGTAGGACTTTGACACATCCTTCAGCTCCCTGACCACCGTGCCGTATGCCACGCGTACATTGAGCATTGCCTCCGCATTCATCATATCTACAATAGTATCCGCGACTCTCTGCAGAGCCTCCGCGCTGTCATCCCCCTTGAGGGATTTGATCAGGATCACGCTCGTCTCATCCACAGAGGTGACATGGTCGCCCGCCTGCGCGGAGAACATCCCCTTTAACAGTTCTGTGACCATTCCGTCCTTTTCCTGTTTTGTGGAGATCAGAAATACCGCCCTCGGCATACTGACATCCAAATGCAGTTTCTTGGCGCGGTTGTGAATGTCCACCAACAGAAGATTATCCAACAGGAGATTTTGAAAGAAACTGTTTCGGTCATAGCGCTCTCTGTAAGCGATGGCCAGATTCTGCAACTGGCAGACCGCAATCCTTCCCACCGTATAGGCATCGTCACTGTTCCCCGTGGCCACCACCACATATTGCAGCTCGCCGTCGTCATAAATCTTCATCAGATGCCGTCCGCCGATCACCTGGCTGTCCGCCGGTGAGTCCGCAAAACTCTCTATCATCTTCGCCGTGACATCCCCGTTTTCCCAAGTGAATGCCACTTTCGCCCCGGAAGGTTCATAAACCTCCAGTTCCACTTTAGTGATCGCTTTTAACTCGTCCAGACTGGTTTGAATCATTTGATTGGAAATCATGCGTCCCTCCACATTGCGGCTATTTCAGATGCGATCAAATACGATCAAATACAACAGATACCTTTATTATCATATCCTATTTTAAAATCGCCCGCAAGCAAAATGTCCCATCGGGACAAAAAACGAGACTGTCACAATGTGACAGTCTCGCATATGTTACGCTTGTTGTAACCGGATCTCCCAAACTAGTTGGTGATGATCTGCTCGGTCTCTTTGTCAAATACATGAATCTTCTCAACATCCAGAGCAAACTTAACCACATCGCCGGGTCTTGCAGTTGTGCGGGAATCCACTCTTGCAGTCATAGGGAACTCATCCAGATCAAAGTACAGATAAACTTCTGCGCCGAGCAGCTCATATACCTTGATGGAGGACTCAAATACGCTGTTGGGAGAGGCCTCAATCTGCATATCGGAATCGTATACATCCTCGGGACGGATACCGAAGGTAACAACCTTGCCGTCATAACCGCCGTCGATCAGTTTCTTGGACTTTGCTGCGGGAAGGGGAATAGCCTTTCCTGCGATCTCCAAGCTTGCCACATCGCCGTTTATTCTCACGGTAGCATCCAGGAAGTTCATCTGAGGAGATCCCATGAATCCTGCAACGAACAGGTTCTGGGGTTTCTCGTAAAGGTTCTGAGGGGTGTCAACCTGCTGGATAACGCCGTCCTTCATAACAACGATTCTGGTACCAAGGGTCATAGCCTCGGTCTGGTCATGGGTAACGTAGATGATGGTGGTACCCAGTCTCTGATGCAGTTTCGCGATCTCGATACGCATCTGCACACGCAGCTTAGCATCCAAGTTGGACAGAGGCTCGTCCATCAGGAATACTTTGGGGCTACGCACGATTGCACGACCCATTGCCACACGCTGTCTCTGACCACCGGACAGAGCCTTGGGCTTACGGTCAAGGAGAGGAGTCAGATCCAAAACCTTAGCTGCCTCTTTTACCATCTTGTCAATCTGATCTTTGGGAACCTTTCTCAGTTTCAAACCGAATGCCATGTTGTCATACACGGACATGTGAGGATACAGAGCATAGTTCTGGAATACCATTGCAATATCTCTGTCCTTGGGCTCCACATCATTTACCACTCTGTCACCGATCTTCAGCTCGCCGGAAGAAATATCCTCCAGACCTGCGATCATACGAAGGGTGGTGGACTTACCGCAACCGGAAGGTCCTACGAAGATGATGAACTCCTGATCTGCGATCTCAAGGTTGAAATCCTTAACAGCCTCAAAGCCGTTGGGATATACCTTGCACACATTCTTTAAAGATAAACTTGCCATTGGTATAAACTCCTTTCATGTGTAGATATCGAATTGTTTTAATAAAGTATATCGGATTTTCGGGCGCTTTGCCATACAACAATTTCACAAATATTTTGCGATGGATTGTAAATATTGCTTATCAAATCGGGTTTTTCCCGATTGTCTTGTCAACTTGTACAAAGGATTGAGGTTTTCTTAGTTATTTTGACCAAAGTCTAAGGACTCGTCCAACTCGTCCTTAAAAATCCTCTCGTCCTCCTCATCCGTCCGGTCTTCCTCCGTCCCGGCCTCCTGCTCCAGTATCTTATCCTCCAGACGCTTGAAGAACTTATTGTAGAGCTTGGCCGACAAAAGCGCCGGCAGGGACAGGCAGAACACGAAGATGACCGGGAAGATCCCCTCCCACAGATACAGCATCACATAGGGCAGCGCGTAGAGCGCCATCATCAGGATCGTCTTGGGAAACTGCACGACGCTCAGCACAAAGGCGTTCCATATGGTGCGTTTCACCGTGTTGGAGAACTTGGCCTGCACGGGGAACACATACACCAACGTGAACAATGTCATCGCGATAAAAAAGAGGATCAGCATACGCACAACGCCGTTGAGAGCCACGTCGGAGTTGGTCATGATGCGGTAATCCGCCGCCAACACCGCGCCCACCGCCAGAAAGATACACCAGATGATGGTGGACTGCTTGAAATTTTCCTTAAAAGCCTTGAAAAATCCTCTGGTGATATAGCCTTCCTCATCGCGCACCATTTTTAACACCATATAGTGCAGCGCCGTCAGGGACGCCCCCGCCGTGAAAATGGGAATACAGCAGATCATAGTCAGGATATTCAGCCACATGAGATCCGCCATCTTGCTCAAAAACTGTATCAAAGGCCCGTCAATATCCAAAATTCTCATCGTTCTTCCACCCTTTCAAAAATATTTTTCCATGGAGGTCACACGGATGCCGCCCACTTCCTCCTCGGGACTCACCGCCTGAAACCCGATCTTTTTGTAAAAATCCACTGCGTAAGGCGCCGCCTTTAACGACATATAATGCTCGCCCATCTCAGACCGCAGATAGCTGCAGAAACACTCCAGAAGCCGTCTGCCGATGCCCTGCCGATGATAGGGTTCATCCACAAACAAAAGAGAGAGATGATTGCGGTTGCGGACGGATGCCGCCCCCACCACTTTCCCCTCGTCCAGAGCCACCATCATCTGATAATCCCCTCTCAGAAAAGCGTGGAACAATTTTTCATCCGTGATAAAATCCAAAAAGTTTTGAATGCCTTCCTCCGTGTAGTCCGATGCCTCGAATTTCAGGAACGTGCGCCAGATCATCTTCATGGTCGGCTCCCATTCCTCCACCGCGGCCCATCGGATGCGATAGGGGAAACCGCCCCGCTCCCCCGCCCGGGACGCGGCCCCGCTCATGACGCTCCTCCGGAAAGCTTGGGCATGATCCAGTCGTAAATATCCTGCATGACCTGTCTGCCGTTGGTCTCGTTCAGGATCTCATGCCTTCCGCCCTCATAGAGTTTGAGCGCCAGATGTTCCAAGCCCGCCTCGTCCAGTGAGTCATAGGCGCGTTTCACTCCCTCGCCGTAATCCCCCACGGGATCGTCCGTCCCCGACACGAAGAACACCGGCAGATTCTTGGGAATCTTCTCCAGATTGGAGGGTTTCAAAATGCGGGAGATCAGCTCAAACGAAGTCCTAAAACCGTTCACCGTAAAGGTAAAGCCGCAGAGCGGATCCGCGCTGTATGTGTCCACATTCTCCTCATTTTGGCTGAGCCAGTCATAGGGTGTCCTCGGCCGTTCTATGCGCTTATTGTAGCCCCCAAACACGATCTTATCCAACAGTCTGCTCACATGTCGGTCTCCACAGAACAGCCCCTGCACGCCGGCCACTGCTTTCCCCAAAGACAGGACCAATCCGGAATGCATACCCGTTCCCATGATGACGGCTCCCTGTATGCCCGTGCCGTATCGGCACAGATAATTGCGCAGGATAAAAGATCCCATGCTGTGCCCCAAAAAGAAATAGGGAATCCCGGGGTAGAGCTCCTGCGTCATCTTCTTCAGGCGATGCACGTCCCGCACCACCACGGTGGCGGGATCTCTCCTGCAAAAATATCCGTATGTGCCGCCCTCCGCCACGGAGCCGCCGTGTCCCAAGTGATCCTCGCCCGTCACCACGAAACCTCTGTCCGTGAAAAACTTCGCCGTCTCTTCATAGCGCTCCGCATACTCCGCCATGCCGTGAACGATCTGCAGGATCGCCACAGGTCTGCCGTCCTTCAAACTGTCTTCCTCCGGCTCATAGCGCACCGCGTGGATCCTGCTCTCGCCGTCTCTGGAATCAAAATAAATATCCGTCTTCTTCATCTCTCGCCGTCCCCCGTACCGCCGCGATCCCCGCCAGGGTTTCTGCCGTTACCGCTGCCATGGTTTCTAACGTGATCCCCTCTGCGGATCAGCAGATCTCCGCCCCCGCGGGCATCTCCTTCTCGGGAGTCATCAGAGCCAAATTGCCCTCCGCGTCCTCCGCGCATAACAGCATCCCCTCGGACAATACGCCGGCCAATGTGGCAGGTTTTAAGTTCACCAACACCATCACCTTCTTGCCCACCATCTCCTCCGGGCTGTAATATGCCTTGATGCCTGACACGATCTGTTTCACCTGACTTCCGACACGCACCTTGCTGCACAGAAGTTTCTTGGACTTGGGCACCGCCTCACAGGCGATGATCTCACCCACCTGAAACTGCATCTTGGCAAAGTCATCATAAGTGATCTCCGCCTTGGGATCCATGTCTATGACATTTGTGTCATTTTCCTCTGCGGCATCATTCCCGCCTTCCTGCTGCGCCATCTGTGCCTTGGCGATCTCCTCCTCCCTGGCCAGGACATCCTTCATGTCCAGTCGGGCAAAGAGGATCTCCGGCGTGTCCGTCACGCGGGTTCCGCTCTCATACAGCCCGAACTCCTCCAACGTGTCAAAATCCCGCAGGGATGTGCCGAGCTGCGCCGCGATCTTTTGAGCCGTGTCGGGCATAAAAGGCTCCAGAAGGGACGCTCCGATCATGATGCCCTCCACCAGATTGTAGAGGACCGTGGCCAGTCTGTCCTTCTTGGCCTCATCCTTCGCCAACACCCAGGGCTCCGTCTCGTCAATATATTTGTTGCACCGCTTGAAGATGCCAAAGATCTCCGTCAAAGCGTCCGCCACGCGATGTGTTTCCATCTTCTCCACCACCTTGGCATAGGCGGAGGTAATGGTCTTCTTCAAATCCTCGTCCGCCGTGCTGTCCTCAGGTGTGAGTTGTATTTCTTTATTCGCCACCACCCCGTCAAAATATTTATTGCTCATGGAGATGGTGCGGTTCACCAGATTGCCCAGCGTGTTGGCCAAGTCGGAATTGGTCCGCTCCGCGATCAGCTCCCACGTGACATTACCGTCATTGTCATAGGGCATCTCGTGCAGCACATAATAGCGCACCGCGTCCACGCCGAAGAAATCCACCAGATCGTCGGCGTATACCACATTACCCTTGGATTTACTCATCTTGCCGCCGCTCATGAGCAGCCAGGGATGGCCGAATACCTGCTTGGGCAGGGGCTCTCCCAGAGCCATGAGGAAAATGGGCCAATAGATGGTGTGAAACCGGATGATATCCTTGCCGATCAGATGCAGATCCGCGGGCCAGAGCTTCTTATATTGTTCGCTGCTCTCCCCTTCCGCGTCATAACCGATTCCGGTGATATAGTTGGTCAGGGCATCCAACCACACATAGACCACATGTCTGTCGTCAAAATCCACAGGGATCCCCCATTTAAAGGATGTGCGGGATACGCACAGATCCTGCAGTCCCGGCAACAGGAAATTGTTCATCATCTCGTTTTTGCGGGAGACCGGCTGAATAAACTCCGGATGCTCATTGATATGTCGGATCAGCCTGTCCGCATACTTGCTCATGCGGAAGAAATACGCCTCCTCCTTGGCGGGTTTCACCTCCCTGCCACAATCCGGGCATTTGCCGTCCACCAACTGGGACTCCGTCCAGAAAGACTCGCAGGGCGTACAGTACAATCCCTCGTAGGAACCCTTATAGATATCGCCCTGATCGTAGAGACGTTTGAAGATCTTCTGCACCTGTCTCTCGTGATCCCCGTCCGTGGTGCGGATGAACTTATCATAGGAAATATTCAAGAGATCGCAGAGACTGCGGATGGTCCCTGCCACATCGTCCACAAATTCCTTGGGAGTGATGCCCGCCTCCTGCGCCTTCAGCTCAATCTTTTGCCCGTGCTCGTCCGTGCCGGTCTGGAAGAAGACCTCATATCCCTCCTTGCGCTTAAACCGGCAGATGCTGTCCGCCAAAACCACCTCGTAATTGTTGCCGATATGGGGTTTGCCCGAGGTGTAGGCAATCGCCGTCGTCAGATAATATTTTCCTTTATTTTCCAATGTTAAACTCCTTTCAGGGGATGTGATCACAAGCGTTTACGAAAATCGCAAGCGCCAAAATATATTTACAACTACAAGAATCATAGTACAAAATACGGTTTCCGTCAACTTTCTCCGCCGGGTGACGTCTCCATGTTTCGTCCGGTTGCCGTCTGCGCTCCGTCCGCCATCTGTCTCTTGTCCTGCGTGGTGAGCTGCGTGTACTCGCCGTTTCTGTCATAGGAATCCAAGAGATAACTGTCATCCGTCAAAATACAGTCAATCTCGCTGTCCACGCCCTTGTAGCGGCTGCGTTTCCGCAGATCCTCCCTTTGCCTGTCACGTCCGAAACGCGACGTGTTCCTTCCCAAAGATCTCTCCGCCGTCCGCGCGCCTGCCCGTCCGCCGAACCGTCTGCTCATCCTGTCGGTCAGATCGCGAAATCTCACCCGCATTCGGTCATACATTCGCTCTTTGGTCGCGCCGGAATCGGAACTTGTGGTGAAATACGGATTTTCTGACACGTTTGTCATATGTGTCTGCACCGCCGCGGTACCCGCTGCCATTTTGGCGGCGTGATCCTTATCGTGGAGCGCATCCTCATTCAATGTCACCACCGGATTCGTCCCCGCAAGCCCTTCCCTGTCCCCGGCCGTACTGTTCTGTGCGCCCACAGCCGCGTCTCCGCCCGTCTCCACACCCCAGATCCTGCCCCAGAGTTTCCGCCCGCCGGCCAGAGCGTTCCGCAGTATGTCCAGAAGACTCATTTCCTGCTCCGCAGCTTTCATATCCCCGGGAACATTGGAAAATGCAGAAGAAGATGCGCGCATTGCGCCCACCTTCTTTGTAGTTTCATGGTCGTGCATACAATTCGTTACCTGATGTAAAGAACTGCTATGTCCGCTTATTCCCGAAGTGTCCACTCCTCCAAGCTGCATACAATGCCCTCCCGTCAGTCCGCAATCCGGTCTCAGACCTCCTCCGCGCAGGGTCATGCCACAGTGCAGACTACCGCATACTCTCCATCATTTTTCGGAGATTTTCACACACATTTTCCTTAAACACGGAAGATCCGGCCACAAGGACATCGGCCCCCGCGTCCAATGCCTCCCGCACATTGCCCAAATGAATCCCGCCATCCACCTCAATACGGATCCGTATGCCCTTTTCGTCAGCCATACGGCGCACCCTGCGGGCCTTTTCCAGACATTCGGGGATGAGTTTCTGCCCCGCGAATCCCGGCTCCACCGTCATCACCAACACCATGTCCGCCATTTCCAGATAGGGCTCCACCGCCTCCGCCGGCGTGCCGGGCCTGATACTGATACCCGCCTGTCTGCCCAGACTGTGGATCGTCTTGATCGTCTCCTCCACCCGGTCGGTGGACTCCAGATGAAACGTGATCATATCCGCCCCGCTGTCCACGAACTCCCGGATATAGCGCTCCGGCCTGTCGATCATCAGATGCACGTCAAAGAACAGCTCCGTCCGTTTCCGGATACATTTCATCACCGGCATTCCATAGGAGATGGAAGGTACAAAAATGCCATCCATGACGTCAATATGGATCCACGGAACTTTCTCCTGCTCCATCTGACGGACGACCTCTCCCAAATTCCAAAAATCCGCAGATAAAATAGATGGTGATAAGATATTCATGTCTTTATTTCCTTCCGGTCCGAATTACCGTCCCAAATAAGCTTTCACGGACGCGCAGACACCCTCCGCGTCCAATCCGTATTTCTTTACAAGCGCCGCCGCGGGTCCCGACTCGCCGAACACATCCTGCATGCCCAGTTTGCACACCGGCGTGGGCAGTTTGGCGCACAGACAGTCACACACGGCGCTGCCGAGCCCTCCGACCACGGAATGTTCCTCCACGGTGATGACCTTCCCCGTCTTCTTTGCGCTGTCAATGATAATGTCCTCATCCAAGGGCTTGATGGTACAAATGTTGATGACCTCCGCGCTGATCCCTTCCTCCGCCAACAGCCGGGCCGCGCCCAAAGCGGAATCCACACAGATTCCCGTGGCCACAACGGTCACATCCGTCCCCTCCCGCACCACGGTGCCTTTGCCGATTTCAAAATGATACTCCGGATTGTCGTTGATCACCGGCACGGGAGCGCGCCCGAAACGGATATATACGGGGCCCTCATATTTTAACGCCGCGCGGACACAGGCCATGGCCTCCACATAGTCAGCGGGACACATGACCACCATCCCGGGGATCGTGCGCATGAGAGCAATATCTTCATTACATTGATGGCTGGCGCCGTCCTCACCCACGGTGATACCCGCATGGGTGGCGCCGATCTTCACATTCAGATGCGGGTAGCCGATGGAATTTCTCACCTGTTCAAAGGCTCGTCCCGCCGCAAACATGGCAAATGAACTCACAAAAGGGATCATGCCGGTCAGAGACAATCCCGCCGCCACTCCCATCATATTCGCCTCCGCGATGCCGCAGTCGATATGTCTGTCGGGATATGCGTCGCGAAATACGGCAGTCATGGTGGAAGCCGCCAGATCCGCGTCCAAAACCACCAACTGAGGATATTCTTCACCGAGCTCTTTCAATGCGTTGCCATAACCTACTCTGGTTGCTATTTTCTTAACGTTAGTGTCTCCCATTATGCCTCCTCCTTCGCCAACTCCTGCTCAATCCCGTCCAAGTCCGCCATGGCCACCGCAAACTCCCCGTCATTGGGAGCCTTGCCGTGCCAGTCCGCATTGTCCTCCATATAGGAGACGCCTTTGCCCTTCAGGCTGTGAACTATGATACAGGTGGGCATACCCTTGGTCTGCTCCGCCTCCTGAAAGGCTGCGCGCAGCGCGTCAAAATCATGGGCGTCCGCGTTGATCACATGGAAATTAAAGGCCTCAAATTTCTTGTCGATGGGATAGGGCGAACACACTTCTTCAATGGGGCCGTCAATCTGCAGACCATTGTTGTCCACGATGACGCAGAGATTGTCCAACTTGCGGAAACCAGCAAACATGGCGGCCTCCCACACCTGTCCCTCCTCGATCTCGCCATCGCCGAGCAGAGTGTATACGCGATACTCTTTGTGCTGCATCCGGGCGCCCAAAGCCATTCCCACTGCCGCGGAAATTCCCTGCCCCAGAGATCCGGAGGCCATATCCACGCCGGGAACGTGCAGATCGGGATGTCCCTGCAGATAGGAACCCAATTTTCTCAATGTGGTCAGATCCTCCACCGGGAAAAATCCCCTGCAGGCAAGCGCCGCGTACAGTCCGGGAGCCGTGTGTCCCTTGGACAGGACAAAGCGGTCCCTGTCCTCCATCAACGGATCGGAGGGGTCTATATGCATTTCCTCAAAATACAGAAAGGTAAACACATCCGCCGCCGAGAGAGAACCGCCCGGATGTCCCGCCTTGGCGCTGTGTACGCCGGTAATGATACCCTTGCGGACATCATTGGCATGTTTCTTTAATTCCAAATTTGTCATGTTGAGCCTCCCAACCATGCAAAGTCATGATCCATATTCAAAAGTACGGATTTTTCAAAAATACAGTATATATCATAACACGAAATATGCCGTTCGTCCACGCAGAATTTGACAAATTTGCAAAATAATCATATCACCTTTTACTTTCACATAGAGTAAATTGATATAAAGTCTGTTTCAGGTGATTCATTTGAAAAAACGTCCCTCTCTCTCCCCACGACAGTTGATCTTATGCATAGCCATCCTCTCAGCCTTTACCGCCCTTGTTCTGTTTCTCTTTAACCATAAGCGGGATGAAAAAAAGTTTCTGGGACTGACACATGATCTGTTTGTGGCGGAAATGTCCGCAAATACCCTCAATATGCATTATACCCTAGCCTCCCCGGAAGATTTCGGCATCTATACCTACGAACCCCTGCTGCCAGGATATCTCTCAGGAGGTCCCGATGCCTCCCGATCCGCTTTGGACAACACGCTGACCGCTTTATCACAAATTCGTCCCGGGAAACTCTCCTCCACCGATGCCTATACCTACGAACTGTTGACGCGCCAACTGCAAAACTCACGGGATCTCAACGCGTTTGCGCTGTACAGAACCCCTCTGTCCCCCTCCTCCGGCATGCAGTCCCAACTGCCCATCCTGATGGCGGAATACACCTTTCGAAACCGCAGGGACGTGGAGGATTATCTGGCGCTCCTAGATCAGACAGACACCTATTTTGCCTCCCTGCTTGCACTGGAGCAGGAAAAGGCGGCCGCGGGGCTCTCCATGTCAACCTACTCTCTGCGGCAAGTGAAAGTTCAATGCGACAATATCATTACCAAGGAGGCTCTGAACAGCGGAGAACATTTCCTCCAGACCACCTTCAGTGAACGCCTCTCACCTCTGGTGGAGGACAATATCATCACCGCCGCGGAGGCCGACAAATATGTGGCGCTGAACAATCGCCTGCTGCGCACGGTGGTGCAACCCGCATATGAGGCCCTTGCTGACGGCCTGTTCCTGTTGGAGGATTCCGAGGGAGTGGAGCCGCTGCCCACGGGGCTCTGTACTCTGCCCGACGGCAAAGAATACTATCGCAGGCTCCTTATCTCCCAGACCGGTTCCTACCGCTCCGTGGAAGAGATACAGGCACTGCTGCAGGAAAATATACAGTCGGAATATCGGGCCGTCTGCACACTGCTGCAGGAACATCCCGAATTGAAAGAGGCCTTGAAACGCGAATCCCATCTGCAGCTTCCCCTGACGGACGCGGAATCCATGCTCGCGGATCTGCAGACCAGAATGCAGACGGACTTTCCGCAACTGCCTCCCTCGAAAACGGAGAGCGCGGACGGGACGGAGACATTGGTTGCCACGGCTCCCCGGGTACAGATCAAGGAGGTTTCGCCGAGCCTACAGGAATACTGCGCTCCCGCCTTCTATCTCACCGCTCCGCTGGACGATACTGACAACAATGTCATATACATAAATCACAAGAATCCTCCCTCCGGCCTGGAGCTCTACACCACTCTGGCTCACGAGGGATATCCCGGCCATCTCTACCAGACGGTATACCACAATCGAACCTGCCTAAACCATGAGGAAAACAAAGTCCGGCAACTTCTCGGGTACAGCGGATATGTGGAGGGTTGGGCATTGTATGTGGAGTTCTACGGCTATTCCTACGCCGCGGACCTCTTGCGCGAGCAGGACCGTGCGGAGGATGCCCTGTGTGTGGAATTGGAGATGCACAACCGCAGTCTGATCCTATGTCTTTATTCCACGCTGGACATCATGATCCACTATGACAATGTCTCCCGCGAGGAGGTGGCAGCCTATCTGCAGAATTTCGGCATCTACAGCGACACCGCCGCCAACGCCGTATATAACTACATAGCAGATGAGCCCTGCAACTACCTGAAATACTACCTTGGATACCTGGAGATCCTGGAATTAAAGAAAACTGCCGAGTCCCTTTGGCAGACGGATTACAGCGACCTTGCTTTTCACACCTTCCTGTTGGACGCGGGGCCCTCTGATTTCACCACACTCAGCGATCTCTTGACAAAAGAGCCAAACCGCCCTATGATATTTTAGGCTGCTACAGATCTATAAAAGAGGTGCGTGTCGTGGAACAATTACTTTTCAGCTTAAACGCCACCATTCCCGTCTTTCTCGTGATGGTGATCGGATACATCATCCGTCAGGCGGGTGTGGTGGATGAACCCTTTGTCAAGACCCTGAACAAATTCAACTACAGGATCACCCTGCCCGTTCTGCTGTTCAAGGATATCGCGGAATCGGATTTCTACAGTGTATGGGACACCAACTATGTGCTCTACTGCTTTCTGGTGACTCTGCTGAGCATCGTGCTCATATGGGGCATTGCGGCTCTTGTATATAAAAATAAGGCGCAGCTCGGGGAGTTCATACAGGCCTCCTACCGAAGCAGCGCCGCCGTGTTGGGCATCGCGTTCATACAAAATATCTATGGCAATTCCGGCATGGCGCCGCTGATGATCATCGGCACCGTGCCGCTCTACAATGTGGCCGCCGTACTGGTGCTCTCCTTTACGGGACCTGCCGCCCATGGGTTGGACAAGGCATCCTTAAAGAAATCCGTTCGGGACATCCTGACCAATCCCATCATCATAGGCATTGTGCTGGGCATGATCGCGTCCGCCTGCCAAGTCCGCTTTCCCTTTATCGTCACCAAGACCATCTCCAATATCTCCGTGCTCGCCACACCGCTCGCCCTGTTGGGACTGGGCGCGGGATTTGAGGGGCGAAAGGCTTTGAAACAGATTCCTCCCACCCTGGCGGCATCCTTTGTCAAACTGGTAGTGCTACCCGCCCTGTTCCTACCCTTAGCCGTACATATGGGATTCACGCAGGAGAAACTGGTGGCGATCCTCATCATGTTGGGCTCTCCCACCACCGTGAGCTGCTATATCATGGCCAAAAATATGGGACACGAGGGAACCCTGACCTCCGGCGTGGTGGTGGCCACCACTTTCCTAAGCTCCGTCACCCTCACCCTATGGCTGTTCATACTGCGCAGCATGGGACTGATCTGAAGAATCGGTTTTATTTTCCTCCATATCCCCATAAAATATGGTATAGATTTATCTTTGGGGAAATTTTATGAACCTTTTTGTCCATCTGTCCGATATCATCATTCCGCTCATTCTCTTTTTTGTGGTCGGTTACGGCCTGACATCGAAAGTCAATGTCTATGAATCTTTTCTAAAGGGCGCCGGAGAGGGCCTTAAGATCGTGGTGGATATCCTTCCCACCCTGATCGGTCTGTTGGTGGCCGTGGGAATCCTGCGCGCCTCCGGCATCTTTGAACTCTTGGGCCGAATCCTGCAGCCCCTCGCCGGCCTCGTGGGCATTCCCGCGCAGATCATCCCCCTGCTCATCGTAAAGCTCTTCTCCTCCTCCGCCGCCACCGGTCTGGTGCTGGACATCTTCAAGACCAACGGCCCGGACTCCTACGCGGGACTGGTGACCTCCATTCTCATGAGCTGCACCGAGACGGTATTCTACACCATGAGCGTCTACTTTCTGGCGGCCAAGGTGACTAAGACAAAGTATACCCTGACGGGAGCGCTGTTGGCGACACTGGCAGGGACAGTGGCGAGCGTGGTTTTGGCGGGGTGGATGGGGTAAACAGGAACAAACCGACCAAAAATGAAATTTTGATAAAATAGCAATTCTTGGATTGTAGTGTGAAGAAAGATTTGGTAAACTAAAAATCAAGAGAACTTCTATATATTCAAAATGGGACAAAACCTAAATTTATGGAAATGGTCAATATTTATGAAAACGGTGTTGATTGGTAATGGATTTAATATACAATTTAGCGGAAGAACATATACCAGCGAACTTATTCTTCAAAGAATGAAGGCAAGAGCGAGAACGGGGGTATATGATTTACTGTTTGAAAATACAATTTCCGGTACAGAGATAATACATGTGCTTGATGGTTTAGTAAATGAAGCAAATCGGATTATAAAAGGTGAATTAGACGAATTTGTTTCTGAAAAAGAAGAGAAATCTGCTATTGATGATTTCAAAAACAGATATACCCATATAAAAAAGCCAGAAGAAATAATGATGGAGGATTGGCTTTTTGTAGCACATATGCATTCAAAAGAATTTGCGGATGATGAACAAACGCAAAATGGAATTAAAGTTGCTTTTCATAGAATGTTTTTAGATGCTATATATAACGAAGGAGAAATCCAAAAGTTATATAAAACAATGGGGAAAACAACAAAAAGATATTTACAGGGTTTTGATAAAGTTTTTACAGTAAATTATGATAGTAATATAGAGAATTTGACAGGTCGGAAAGTTTATCATCTGCATGGATCATTTTTGGAATTACAACCATCAGAAAATGCTGAATATGTATTAGGTTATACGTATAGACAAAAAGGTAAACCGACACTTATAGATGGATATGAGCATTGCTATTGTAATGCATTGTTGGAGTATAGTGGAGAAAAGAAGATCCAACAGGCAGATTTATTTCACAAAATAAATGTACAATTTAAATATGCATTAAAAACAGGAAACTATCCTTTAACAACAAATGATAATGCGGAGTTTGTTTCTTTGGCATTTGAACATCCGGAACTAAAAGTGGCGCCAGAATATTATTTTGACGATTTTAGGGAGATTGAAGGTGAATTAGTTATTATTGGTCTTTCTCCCAATAATGATAATCATATTTTAGAATGTATTAAGAAAAATGAAAAATTAACGAAAATTTCTTTCTATTGTTATTCAGAGCAGGAAATAAAGGCAGTAGCAAAGATGAAAGATAATAGAATTCAGCCTGCAAATGTAAAAGATTTATGGAATAAATTAGGGGTAAAACAGAAACAATATAATATTAAATACAATTTTCCTATAAAAATCGATAAATTTACTGAGATTGCAAATATTTTCTCGGATTCAGCTCTTTCAGAAGAAAGGTTAAAATCTTGTATCAATGAATTGCCACGATATGAAATAGATAGATTGTGCTCTTTGGTTGAACAGGAAATCGAGGAGAGAGGTTTAAAGAATCATACACCTAAGGATGAAGATGATTTATTGAGAGATTTTGGTTTTATAAGTTGTTTGGCAACGAAGAACGGTATTCTGCCACCAGTTCTTATGTTTTTATACATTGCTAAAGGAATGTTTTAGAATAAAATATTTTGTTAAAAGAAATTATGTTGCAAATATTATTTGACTAGAGTATCATATAAACAATAAGAGCCAATTTTACTTTAATTATATAGTAAACACCAGGCAGAGAGGACTGATTTTATGGCTGTGGCACTGAATGAAGATTACCGGAGAGCTTTGGATGAACAAAAACAAGAAGTTCGCGAACTTATATTTTCCGGACTGGAACAGATAAAAGAAGGAAAGACAAAAGACTTTAATATTGTATGTGACAGGTTGGAGAAGAAATACAGAGATGAGGCAATATCAAATTAGGATTACGGAGTTGGCAGAAGAAGATCTGGAAAATGCCGGCGATTACATTGCCTATGAATTGAAAAATCCGTCTGCCGCTGAAAATACAATAAGTGGGATTCGTACAAAGATAAATTCTCTGGTAAACTTCCCAGAAAGAAATGAGTTAGATGAAGATGAGTTGCTTGCTGGATTAGGTGTTCGAAAAGATTATTATCGCAATTATAAAATTTATTATGTGATTGAGACGGACACCGTTTACATAGTTAGAATTCTGCATATGTTAGTCGATAGTAAAGCATGGCTTTATCGTACATTTGGATTATAATATGAATTCCGGTTATTACCGTACCGGCGGGGTGGATGAGGTAGCCTATAACTCCCTGACCACCCGGGGCATACCAAACGCGTCCCTGTCCATATTTACCGCGACAGCCATATCCAATCCGGAGGGTTTGCGGTCGTTTACGAGAATGCGTTCCCCCATCGGCATGTCAAACAGGATCTCATCAAAAGGGATCCCGTTCTCTTCCAGGAACGCAAGCGTCATCTGCCTGTATGCCTCCGTCCTCGATGTCAGGAAAATGATCTTATCTTCCTGCGGAATGGCGTCCAGATATTCCTTCGCTCCGGTGAGCAGCGTGTCTGCCCCGTCTGTTTTGTATCCGTTATGTTTTAAGACCGTTCCATCCAGATCAAATATCCATGTCTTGGGCAAAGTGGATAACACTAATTTATCTTCCATTGGAAATTCTCCCCCACAGGTATATTTTCCCATCCGTCGATGGCATACATATCGATCGCCTTCCACCTTGTGTCACAGTAATTATAGTCCGGATAAAAAGCGATCTTCCTGCAATCCGCGTACCGGATCACATCGCATATGCCGCTCCTTATCCCAATAAATATCCCTGCCCGCTCCACAACCGACTGCATCTGCGCGATCGTCGGACAAACGGCGGTTGTTCCCTCCAGCGGCTTTTCACCTCCCGCCACATTCGTAAAACAGCTATATCCCTTGGCCCGAAGTTCCTGCACAATGTCCTTCCAAAACGTTTGGGGCAGCATTGTCACCGACTTGGCATATGGCGCCAAAATGACCGACTTCCCCTGCGGGATATCCTCAAGCCCGGGAAAATCCGTCAAATTTCGCGGCCTGACAGGCACAGTGTCCCCCGGCAATCCAAACACGCCGCAACAGTAGATCTGTTCCAGCGGGATGCATTTCGTGTATAATGCCTTGTGCAGATTGACCACATAGGGGCGATCCTGATGCGCTATGTAGGAGTTGCCATCCTCCATATAGATGCAGGCCTGGATCAGTTCGTCCAACTCCTTCTGCGCATAGGTCTCCACGGGATAGAGACCAAAAAGCTCCGCCACCTGTCTGCAGGCATTCCCGGGCACACAGACCACACAATCCGAGATCTGTCTCGCCGCCAAGAACCGGGGCAGATAAGACATGGTAAAGAAAATATCTCCCAATGCGGCAAAAGGGCACAGGATGAGAAAACGGCCGGGGTACTTTGCCCTGATCTGATCCAACCGCAAAATACCTCTGTCCAACCGTTCTTTCTTCCTGGAAACCACACTCTCAGACAGGGAATATTCCGCGTAAGAATTATAGTCCACCAACTTCGTGATTTCACCGCCGTAACCGAGCTGCCTTAACTGCCGCGTCATGGCCTCATATGCCCGAGCGGCTATGCACACGATCGTTTCTGACGGGTCTTCCCGCAAAATTTCCTCCGGCGGGCAGATCACGATCTCTCTGTAACGATTACCGTGTTTGGAAGGATTATTGTCAAGAATGCCGCTGATCATATATCCTCTGTCGCACAGCAGATCCGCAAGTGTCTCCGTTGCGTTGCTGTGTCCGAACAGATAGATCTTTCGACCGTGCAGCCGGCCGCTCTGCTCCAGGACATCCAAATTTGTCAACATTTCTTCATAATGCGATCTGTCCATTCCTACCCCTCCAACAGCGCCTGCCATGCCTCTTTCGGTGTCAGAATCCCTGTCCGCACATAGTTGAAGATGGACGCAAATGTTGCGCTTTGCCCAATCACAACAAAATTATCCGCAAACTCATAGGTGTGATACAGCCCGTATATTTCCTGAGCCGTCTCCTCATCTATCTGCTCACAAACCACCCGACCTTTTCGCATGTTCGGCAGTTTTACGGATAATATCAGGATTTTGCGATCTAAAATTTCCGCCGTCAAAAAATCTCTGTAAAAAGTCTCACAGAGATCTTCTGTCAGAAGAACCACCTTATCATATTCTTGAATTGCCTGCTCTATGCGGTTCTCTAATGATCTACACATATATTATCTCCAGTCTCGGATCTGTCCACACAAACACTCTGTCACGCTCCAACCCATATCGCTCATATTTGTCCAAAACTGTCTCATAATCCTCTACCGACAGAATCAATGCATAATCCTGCTCTTCTATTAATTCAAAAATCGAAAGCGCGCGTTTTGAAAGAAATGTATCAAATTCCTTTTCCTCCATACAGAAGGCATCAAATTCAAATCGGACATTTATGAGCATCGCATATAGTTCCTGCGCTTTGATACCCCCATACCACATTGCTTTTGTCTGCGCATTATTTACTTCAGGATTCACTGTTAAAAGGTTTTTCATGTCGCCTCCTCCACCAGGTCACTGTAATGGCAAAAATCTTTTCCGTATACCAGATTCATTTCTTTGAGCATTTGTTCTATCGGTTTGCGGAAATCATTTGTCATGACCACAAAATAATAGTCTTGGCAATGCAGCGCCGCTTCTTCATATTGATAAATTTTTCGCCCGACACAATATTTTCCTGCCTTGCTCTCGTCCAAATCCACAAAACCGGCTAACCGATCAGCCCATTCACTCCAATCATAAGCCCTGAGCATCTTCTTACACTCATTTCCCAGAGGCCACAGAAGAATTTTACGCTCCCCGGCTTGTTGGGGACTTTTCAAAAGGGGCTGCGCCCCCCCGCACTGTTCATCGACTTCCCTCGCCAACTGCCGTCCTGCCAGATAAATTTTTTGTTTACGGGCAAGCTGTTGGAGAATATTCTCATTGGCGCGCGATCCCATGGCAACATATTCAGGGGGATCATCCATACGGCCAAGCATCATGATTCCTGCTGCCAATTTCCTGACATTTATATCACTCTGCTCGCTGTTTGCACGGAGCGCATCATATTTCTCCTGTCGATCCGCCACCTTATTCCACAGTTGAGTATTCACATTACCGGGTTCAACGAGCGTCACCGAGACTCCATAGGGCCTCAGTTCCTCTGCAACGGACTCACAAAACCCGTTGATCCCATGTTTGGACGCACAATAGTAGGACCATTCTGCCGCAGATACTTCTCCACTCATGGAAGAAATCTGAATCAATTTGGCGCCAGTTTTTTTCAAAAACGGAATGCATGCGCGAATAAATACCATTGTACCAATTAAATTGGTATTCATGACATTCAGCAATTCTTCCATACTCACTTCTTCCGCAAGACCCTTGGTCGCTATCCCGGCATTGCTCACCACCGCATGAATAGTACCCGCTGTCTCACATGCAGTCCTCACGATCCTGTCCGTTTCCTCATAATTGCGGATATCCGTCTCATACAAAATGAGCGTTTCCGGATAACTCTCTTTAAGAACACGAACTTTGTGTTCATCCCGCACGAATCCTATTACCCGGTGTCCCTTTTCCAACAACTGCCCGGTCAATTCATGCCCTATGCCGCTGCTGATGCCTGTTATAAGCCATGTCTGCTGTTCCACGTTTAGTCTCATATCCCTAATACCTTCATCATATGCTCCGCTATAATACGATTGCCACTTTCTTTCATATGAAATTGATCGTAAAACATCCCTTCATGCCCATCCATCCACTTTCTCGCATCCACAATGCACTCTCTCACCTCATCCGACATTTTGGCCTCTATTTCCTCAAGGATCTTGAGAGCTGAACGCGTGCGCTTTGCCAAAAGCCATTGCAATTCTATGTCTTCTAAAGCATGAGACTGCTGTGTAAAAGCGAGCGGCGGCCATACACAGATATAACGGATCCCCTTTACGTCACAAAGCGCCTTAGACATACGAATATTTTCAAGAATTACCTCTGCAGTTCTCTGTCTTTTGGTATATCCCAAATTAACATCTTTAACCTGCTTATTTTCAAATCGATCTCCGATCTTTCCTTGAACGTAAGACAGAATTTTCTTCTGATATCCTATAACAAAAGGAGCGGACATCCATTCTCCATAAAGGCAATCATTCTCCAACGAACAATAGTCAATCACTATATCGGGGGCTAGCGGAAGAATGTCCCTGATCAATTTTAACAGGCACTGTGATGTTGTATACCCATAAGCAGAACAGAGCAGGAACGTTACGGGCTTTTCTTGTGCAGCCGATTTCTCATATAATAATTCCGGCCATAATTTCCAGTTAAAGCAGGTCTCATCGACCAAGGACGCACCATTCACAGCAATCTTTATATCTTCATCCAAGTTCTTCCCCAACAAACGACATCCCTTCTCATTATTTGCCAAAGTACCATGACCCATATTGGGATCTAAAGGAGATGCCTTGGACAATGCGGTTTGAAAACGGGCTCCGGAAATAAAGTCAAAATCCTCAAGATATGTAAATCCTTTTTCAAGCAAATACTCCGCCTGCGCATTAACTCCACGGCTTTCCGTTAAAAGTATATACAATTTCTCCCTCTCTGCAAACGTTTCATCTATCCGCATTACTTTTTCGGTTGGAATTCTCTTATCCATAATCTCATCGGAAATTTTCAAATAAGACGGAGATCTGATCCCTATCAGGGGAAGAATTTCCCCATAATCTGCCGCAATACGTCCGGTTCCAAACACTACCGCGTTTCTGTTTTGGCACAGCCGTTGTAACACCACCGCATCCACTAAATCCAATATATGTTCCATAGTTTTCCTTTTTCTCTCCGTTGATCACGCCTGTTCCTCACGTCTCCGGGGCAACAACTGAACCATTGCGATAAATTCCTCTAAATTATTCGTCTCATTTTCCATTACCACGTCATTGGGAATTTTTAATTCCGATCCCACAGCTTTTAAAAAACTGTCACTGTTTTGTAATGTAAAGTGAACCTGTTTGACCGCCAAAGTATCTTTTTCTATTTTAAAATAAATATTTTCCTGCCCGCTTACATATGCGGCAAAATAGAGATCCTTAGCCGTCTCAAAAAAATATCCGTATCGCTCCGCAACATCCTTGGCACATGCAATGTCAAACGGTTCTGCTCTCCCAGTCTGTATATCAATCCGCAAGAACATATTGGCGCACTCCGGTGAAACGATCAGACAGTTGCCGCTATTAAAAATTTTTAGGAAACTCATGTCTACAGGACGATATCCGGGAACCTGAATCCCGACCATGGAAGTCTCCCCCGTACTTTTATTCCAACACCGTATGGGATCATTCTGCTCCCTCGGCGGCAGCCAAAAGTTTTCTCCATCTCCCCATATGGACCATGCGCCCCCTTCCCCTTCTATTTGGTGAAGAATGATCTCGTCTGTCTGTAATCTGTATTCCATAATGACAGGAGAGTTAGAAGAAGGAACATAATACGTATCATCCACCAATATGCCCCGGCGAAAGAAAACCTCGTCCTGAGTATCTGTAACGATCACGGAAATCTTCCCCGTACTTTCCTCAAGTTTTAAGATACCTCCGCGCGTCGCGCAAACAAAATATACATGTCCCCGTGCATAGAAAGCATCTCCCAACCGATAATTGTTGCCCGCGTATGGTCTGTCCGACTCCGGCAACGCAATTTTATGGATCTTGTTTTCTCCAATGTCATATTTTGCAATATAATCTGCTGACGACGGGGAAAAATAAATATCCTTCCCGCCCTTTACCGCCGAGAAAAATAACCAGGATCCGTATACATCCAGATCCGGAAAAAGTTGAATAAATTCACATTTTTCCGTCTGCAGATCAATTTTGAACAACCCGTTAAACTTACATGATACGGCATATGCCGTCTTCTCATCAACAGTAACAGCTGCCACAAACTGCAGCATTGATTCCATATGATGCAACATTTCATAATACATAGTCGCTCTACTCCTCCTTGTATTCTATATGCTTAGATGTACTTTTATTATCATGTTCATAAAACGACTCCGTTATGAACTGAATATCCATCTGTTTTACCAACTGCGCAAATCGTTTCACAATCGCTGCGTTCATACTGTTCAGCCGTTCTTCCTCAACGCTCAAATAGAGAGACTTTTCGTAATAATTGTCTTGTACATTGCCCGAAAACCCGTCAAACCCTGCCAACAGCAAACTGTTCACATTGAGTTTATACAACAGATTAATGCACATTAGGCCTCCATTATCCACTATATGCGTGTCGTCGTTCAGATAACTGCTGTAATTGACCACCAAAATATCATCTCTTCCCGTTGTCACGATATTGGAGGTCGTTACGATCTTAACTCCCTTTTTACATTGCAGTTCATCCAGACTTTTGAACCTTTTGAGATTACTGATATAAATCATATCAACCGGTATCTCTTTCGGTTGAAAATTGATACTGACAACATAGTAATCATTCCTCTCTATGGTCTCTTTGATCCTATCCCAATGGATGCCTATTGATTTCCCCGGTGCCATCAGGAGAACCTTTCGAGAGCCGATCAACCGCGATATCTCTTGTAACGCGTCACTGTCGTCCACATAATGATCCATATACCTTAAATACTGCTGCTCAATATATTCCTTATGAAAAAGCGCTCTCTTATCTACATCCAAACTTTTTAAAACGGCATTTATATCCTGCATATTTAATGTCTGTAAATTAAGCAGGAAAGATGCGTAATTAGGGTGACATCCCGAGACTGCCGCCATATAATATGCCACATCATACCCCCATTTATAGCGAAAACTCAGCGGTCTGATATATTCATCCACAATACCCATAAGCTCTAAATTATCATACCGCGCGTCAAAATTTACATTTAGATATTGTGTTAGCAATTCTGTATTGAGATTGCCGGCTCCCCTTCCCATTCCCAAGACAGAGGCATCTATGATCAGTTTTCGCGGGCTGTTGAGCTGCACCAGTTCCTGAGCGTTCGCAAACGACATTTGCAGATTATTGTGAGAATGAAACCCCAACGCAATCCTTCTGTCCAAGTTATGGTCGATGATATAAAATAATCTGAGCAGATCATTTTTGTACATCACGCCCAGTGTATCCACCATATAAAAAGCAAACGGTTTCAACTCATTCACCTTTTGAATCAAATGAATCAGAGAACCATCTTCATAAGAGGTGGTTCCCACCGGCTGCATAAATACCTTATAGCCCTTATCCATCAACTGCTTGCCCAGAACAAATGCAGGTTCAATCTCATGCTGATGAAACGTCAGACGAATCCCGTCTATGGATTGTCCGTCAAAGGGAGTAATTTCCTCATTTGTTATGGCTCCATATTGAATCATCGCCACATACATCAGATTCTCATTCTTTTTCCCTATAGCTCTCTGAATCTGCTGTACGTCGCCGAACAAAGAGGCATCCGGATCCTGTGCCTTGGATTGCAAAAAACCACACTCAATAATATCAATTGCCGCCTTCGAGAGCCGATGTATAATATCTTTTATCGCTTTCTCGCCAAACAAAAAATCATTTATGTATCCACCATCCCTTAAGGTGCAGTCCAACACATTGATTCTGCTCATCCGTCACTCCTGCCTGTCTGCCCGCGTCTCCATTCTCATTGCGATCATATCCGCAAACTCAAAATCTTCTAATGTATTCACATCACATGCCTCAACTTTGGATACTTCCACCAAAAACGGACGATCACCGATTCTTCTCTTTTTCTCTTTTATAAGCTGCGATGAATACACATACATTCCGCAGGTCTCAATATAGAACGGCTCTAAATCCTGTGTTCTGGGAATCCTCTCCACATCATAGTTAAACGGTTTCCCATCTTTCCATACAAATTCCTGTTCCTTCCTGACTGCCAATGCTGAGTCATACTCTCCTGTCATAAGGGCATTAACTGCTGCCGTAATGGTTTTCTCAGATATAAAAGGCGCCGTGGCATGAGCCAACACATAAATGTCTGCTGCCACTAAATCCGCAAAAGATGCCAAAACCTCATTAAAACCTGTAGTTGACAAGTCATAGTATGGATCTCTCTCAAGAAATTTTACACCGTCAGGCAGATACTCCTTTATACCCATATCGCTACAATATACATATATCTCGTCAATTTTTTTGACTGTACTCAGAGTCTCCAATATATACTCTATCATTGGACGCCCATTTGAAAAACACCTTGTGTTCTTCCCGGGTAGCCGTTCGTTATTTGTCTTAATCGGCACGAAGGCAACTGTTTTCATAAAATTTCCTCTCTAAATCAAAATATTATGGCTGCTTTTCATTACTAAACAGACTGTCAAAATCAACCCTCTCAAAAACCTCCAATGCACCGCCTCTCGTTGCATTAAAGATCCGGATTCCTCTCTTTTTCAAATATTCTCCGGCGTAAAAATACGCCATACTTGCTTCCTCCATAGGTATATCGTATTTTCTGTATCGTGCCCTTTGTTCATCCGAAAAATAATCCTTAATGAAATGATTCCCCTCTGCAGTATGATCGACCGTAAAATTATGATCACATCCTAAAAGGTATATTTCCTTTGCTCCTACATACGATGCAAACTGTATTCCGAAAGTATATGTGACCGTATAACCATCATAAAACCCATAGCACATATCTTCCGAAAATTTCGGACCATTGGGTATATAAGTACGGTTACTGTTAATACAGTGAAAATATTGTACATTCTCAGATTTTCGCTCGGGTCTCTCATGGTGATAGGAGTCTCCCACAAACAACGTGCCGGGAATCTTACCAAAGTCCCTCTCGCAATCTTCCACAATATTTTGGTCATACATGCCTATGTAATCCGCGCGCCATTTCGTTCTGTCATATATTTTATATATTTTGTTCGCCGCAATACATATCTCTCTATTACGGTGTAATGTGTCCAAATCCTCCACTCTTAACGAAGGTCCGTTTCCTATGACAAATATCCTCTTCCCCTTATGTATGTCTTTATATTTTATCAACTCCGGATGCCGAAATGCCGGTTCTACATAATCTGCGTCATACAGATCAATCACATCCACATCATCAACCTGATCCAGCATCTCATCCAATCCGGGTTGGCATCTCAGACAATTAACAATCAGACAATCAAAATTTTTGTCTGCGACTTCCCATTTCAAACAGGGAACTCCTACTGTCTGATATTCACTGTCATCAAAACTGATCACCTGACATATATTCCCAATCCTATTTTGAAATGCTATCTCTGAGATCAGATATGGCGTCAATTCATTGGCTCCCAATATCGCGATGCGCTTGTATCCGGAAACGTCATGTGCGGCTAAAAGTCGGTTATAGGATACTAATTCAAACTGCTTATTCAAATAGTAACTAGGCAGCATCTGCGTCCATAGTCCCAAATGATCTTCGACAAAGCGGAAATACCGGTTAAAATGCTGTTCTTCCAACATTTCCGCCATCTCTGCCCATCGCGCTTCAGCTGCAATGACCACGATAATTTCATCACGATCCATACCGAGAAAAGTCTCGAAATCTATCACTTCTTTGTCGCAATACTCTGTCCCTGCCTTATAATTGTCAAGAAAACATTTCACTCTGGGGTGTCCCAGAAAATCAAGGGCGAAGCTCCCTGTCTTAGCGGCTCCAAATATAATATATTGCATACTTTTCTCCCTTAAAATCCGTATCGTTTTGCCTTTCCTTCACCTACAAAATCTTCAAACTTCACTATATTTTCTTCCAAGATAGCGGGATGCATTTCCTTAATTTCTTCTACAATTTTTTCAAAATCATATGTAGGAATCACAATAATAAAAGTATCCGCATTTATAACAGCATTTGGAAGAGTATGGAGCGGAACGCCTTCAAAACTTGCGCACTGCGGCTGCCTGTCTATAAATTGCTCCACTGCGCAATATTCTTTTATCTGCTGATAAAATGATCTGCCCACCGCACCAAATCCATAGAGACTGATCTTGTCCGGATATTCCAAAGTGGATAAATCCGTATTTTCCAAAATCTCCCACCTGCCGCACCTTGATTCGATAATGGAAAACATATCATCCCGAATGCATGTATATCCAAAAAAGTCATTCCGCGAAAACCCATACTTACTTTCTAACAGTCTGTAGAATATCTGCCCTTCCTCCTCGTAGTCAAAGTATGTATTATAATATCTTGTGGCATTGTCATACTCTTCGGAAAAACCCTTTTTCCTGTTTAAAAAGAATAGGAATTTCCTGCACATTACATCAATGTGGGCAACCTCCTTAACGTCCTCACAGAAATTGTTGATAAAGACTGCATCCGGCATCTCATCTATGATCTTATAGATGACATAACGCAATTCCACATTTTCCCTATATATATTTTCCTTGGTCCGCGCGCATTCGTTGGGATTATTCCCTTTAATATGCAGTCTCTGATTGACCAACACTTCTTCTACAATATACAGATTGGTCTCCTCAAGAATTTTCATCCAACAATAAAAATCCGCAATCTGCCGATATGGATAGAGTTTCCCGAAATGGCGGATATAGATATCCCGCTCACACAAAAATGACGGGCAGGAGAGATGATTGGCTCTGGTGAAAAAGGCCTCCCACCACTCCTTTTGTGACTTATTCGTTTCATTAAAAAACACTCCGACTTCCTGCATATCCTCAAGATCTTCGTTCACAAATTTGGACCAGGTAAAACAGACTTTCGCGCCCGTTTCCCCAATCATTTGCATCTGCTTTTCCAACTTAGTCTCCATCCAAAGATCATCCGAATACATGATCGCAAAATATTTCGCCGTGGCCCGCTCAATGAACTGCTTTTTGACCTCCAACATATCATTTTGTTCAAGGCGGATCTTGATCATTCTCGGGTCTTCAAACGAATTGATCACCTCCCAGGAATTGTCCGCCGATCCATTGTCAAACACAAATAATTCAAAGTTCTCATAGGTCTGATTCAATACGCTTCGGATAGAGTCTCCCACATACTCCGCATGATTATAGCAGGGCAGAACAATGCTTATCTTCTCCATGATTTTCTCCTTCCGCAAACACTTTTATTATTTAAACAAACTCCATATATCGAATCGGAGCATTCCCCTCCAACGAATCAAGGTATGTCTTGATCTCATCAACCTTGTCCGACATGATGGCGATTACCGCAAACACTTTATGTTCCCTCACATACCCGTCCGCCTGATATACCGGATATTCTCTGATCCTGTCGGGATTGCCTTCCTCCTTGGTGACCAGGAAGGCATCTATATCCACACCACAGCATTCCAGATATTCCAAACACTCTGTCGCGTGGCGCCCCGCTCCATAGATGCATATCTCTCTCCCGTCTGAACGGTTTCTGCGTATTTCCAAGATCAACTTTCTCGTATAGATCCGCCAAGACGCGGACACGGGAAGAAACGAGATCCAAAAAGCATTTTCGCTCTCATCGGGAGCGATTTTCTTTATCCATTTTCTGTATCTCCAATACATACCAAAGTTGTATACCCTATTCTTCTTATATGTGATCAGACTGTATTTGGAGATAAACCATTTATCCTGAGTCTGCAGCACAGCCTGCTTATTGGTATAACTGTCCGGAAGAGAGGAGATCACTTCCCCCCAACATTCCAGGCAGACTCTGACACAGTCTTGATACCATCCTATCTTCCGGTCCGTGGATATGTCCGTAAACAGATCTCTCGGAAACCGAAGGATCCTTGCTTTGAAATCCGCGATCTGACTCGCCCGTTCAAAACAGAATCCGATCTGAGCATAATTCCACATCTCATCCGTCAGATACTTTCGACTGAAATATTCCCAATCCGTCTCCCGCAAAAAGCCTTCCGACTTTAGAATGACCGTGCCATACCTTCCGGACAGCCATGCGGTCTCATACAAAAGTCTCTCCCGGTCCGTTATATCCTCCCGTTCATAGGAATTCGACTGAAACTGCAGGAAGTAATAACCGATCCGGTCGTCAAGCTGCTCTAAGATGTAACAAAGCGCGTCCTCCGTAAATATCGTGTGATCATGTATGACCCATACATACTCATATTGGTCCGCATAATCTCTGTAGATATGAAACACCTTTTCATTAGAACGGATACTGCTGTCAACCGCGTGATAATACAGGTTCTCATAATGACCATATCCGGTCACGACGCGCTTGGTCGTTTCCGTCTCGCTCGAATCAAAGATATGTACATCCACGGCATGCCGATGCAGGAAATCCAATTCTTTCTCCAAAACCGTACGAATTTCCTCCGCGCGATTATAAGTAGGGATACAAAGCGCCACTTTTTTCATTGATCATACATCCTTTGAAGTGTATTCTTGATTCCCTGTTCAAATGTCATGGTACTCTTCCACTGCACATCCCGCTCCAACTCAGACGTGTCCGCGCACAGATACATGACCTGTCTGTCACCGTAAGGAATGTCCCCCAGAGCAACCGGACGCCCGGGCGCTACGATATCCCGTATCGCCATGATATACTCTTTCAGCGGCCGTACTTTACCGCTCCCCAAGACATAGGTCCTTTGATCCACGCCTTTTTCCCCCAACAGGTAAAATGCTTCCGCCGCCTCTCCGCTGTAGAGATAATCCCACATCTGCTCGGCCTTTGTGAATCGCAGTTCCCCTCCGTCCTTCAGATTTCGGATCGCCGTCATGATCAGACTGTTAGCACTGTCATTGGGGCCGTAGATACTCAGCACCCTCACCCATATATGCCTCATACCGTATTGACCTGCCAACTCCCGAGTCATTTGTCCGGCGCACAGTTTGCCGATGCCGTATCCCGTCTCCGGGCACACAGGGGTATCCGGCCTGAGAATCTCCTGCGCTCTTCCGTATTCAGCCTGTGAACCCGCGCCGATAAATGTATGACACCCGAATCTTTGCGCTGCCCTTACTGCGTCCAAGGCATATCTGACATTTTGATTCTGAAGGTACATATCGTTTCGGGCAGCGCCCGTTGTACCCTCCCAAGCCAAATGGAAAAACACGTCATAGCCTTGGCCTGTATCATTACTGACATCCTGCAATTGTTCGAGACTGCAATATTTTGTTGTGACCAGGCGATGTTTGGGAATCCGTCCGTTTCTTTCCGAGCCCTTCCGACAAAACACCAACACTTCCACCCGGCGTCTGATCAGTTCCTCCACCAACGCCGTACCTATCGCGCCGGTAGCTCCGGTGACAATCGCTCTTTGCATATCCTTCCCCGCTCTAATCCATCAAAGGAATAAACATCTGCTTCTCCAATTCTTCTCTGGGCAAAAACGGCGCCAGATCCTCCAGAGGAGGGCTTACCAATGTTCCATCCTCCAGACGTTTCGTGCTGCTCTTGGGTTCCCATACCTGTACGGTGTCCGTAAAGATCTCACAGAAGATAGGGCCCTCCTGCGCCAGTACCTCGTCCACAACCTTTTTCATCTCCGCGTTGCTGCTCGCGCTGTAATACTTATATCCAAAAGCCTGCGCTATCTTGCTGAATTCCGGGAAGGAGAGATCTCCTGATTCCGGCCCGATACCCACTTTGCAGTGATCCGCAAAAAGGTTGTTCTGGGTAATGCGGATGGAATGGTAACCGTTATTATTGATCAAAAACAGCTTTATGGGCAGCTTATTGGTGAGAACCGTCTGGAGTTCCTGCAGATTCATCATAATACTCCCATCGCCTTCCAGACAGATCGTCTCTCTCCTTCCGCCGCCGATACAGGTTCCGATCGCTGCCGGCAGTCCGTATCCCATGCTGGCTATTGCGCTGTTGTTGGCCATTCGACTGCCTTTTTGGATCACATATGCCTGATTGCCCACCACACAGCACGCTCCATTGGAAACGGCCGTCAAACTGTTTTCCGGCAAGCGACTGCTCAAATATCGGATAAACGCATACACATTTGCCGTGCTGCCATTTTCCTCCCATTGCCTGGGAACCACCGCAGGATATTCCTTCTTCCATCTCCGGCATGTCTCAAGCCACGTCTTGCTGTTGTTTACGGGAGCCGCTGCCGCCTCGTCCAGTTTGGTCAGAAAATCGCGCGCATCCGCCCAAATGGGCATATCCACATGCAGCGTGGGCTTTTTCATCTCCGCGGGATCAATGTCCACCATGATCACCTCAGCCGCCCTTGCCCAAGTCTCCCAGTTATACCCTACCTGTCGGATGGAAATCCGAGTGCCCACTGCCAGAATGAGATCCGCATTTTGAATCGCCCAATTCCCCGGGCGATCTCCCATATTGCCCGCGCGTCCGCAGTACAGATCATGCTCATCCTCGATCAAATCCACCGCGTTCCAATAGGTGACGATCGGAATATTTAATTTCTCCGCAACGGAGCGAAATTTTTCATATCCTCCCGAAAGCCGGATTCCATACCCCGCATGGAACACCGGTCTCTCAGCTTTCCTGATCTTGTCCAGAACAGTCTGTATTACTTCCGGAGCAACCTCTGGCGGCAGTTTTGCGTCATCCTCTGCCGGATCATAGCCCTCCAACTCGTCTGTCTCAATATAACCGCCCTGAAAATTTACCGGAATGTCGATCCATACCGGGCCGGGTCTGCCGGTTGTGGCAAGATGCCATGCCCTTTCCAACGCATAGCGAATCTGCTTGGGGTCTTCGATCATAACGGCATACTTGGTCATGGGCTCAACCGATCTGACTATATCATACTCCTGATCTCCCATGGCGCGAAGAGGCGTCTCGGTATACTGTAACGCATATCTGGCGGTCGTGTCATAGCGAACCTGACCGCTGACGATAAACATGGGAATGGAATCAAGCCAACCTCCCACAACGCCGGTGAGCGCGTTCGTTCCCCCGGGGCCCGTGGTGACGCACACCGCGGCAATCCGATTGTCCAGTCGCGCGTATGCCTCGGCCGCGATGGCACATGCCTGTTCATGGTGGTTATAGGTCACCTTCAAACCTTTGTGATGACCCAACGCGTCATTGAGATGCATAGCGCCTCCGCCTACCACGCTAAATACATCGGTAACCCCGTGATCTGCCAAAAAATCCGCAACATAATCAGCTAATCTTACTCTCATATCTCTCCCCCTTATCACTGATTTACTGCCTCTATGATCATTTCCGCCATATAGTCGATCATGGCATCCGTCATTCCGGGATATACGCCCACCCAGAAAGTATGATCCATCACATAATCCGTCGTCTCCAAAGTACCTGCCACGCGATATCCGTCCGTACCCCGAAGTTGGTCAAAGCAGGGATGCTTTGTCAGATTGCCGCTAAAGAGCAGACGTGTCTGAATATTGTGATCCTCCAGATAATGGGTGACCTCGTTTCGTTTGACTCCCGCATCTTCTTTGACGGAGATCACGAAACCGAACCAGGAGGGAACGCTGTTCCGTGCCGGCTCCGGCAAAATGATCTTGTCCTGAACACCTTCCAACGCTTTGTGAAGGCGTTCCCAGTTATGTCGGCGGCGCGCGATGAATTCCGGGAATTTTTTCAACTGCTCCACGCCGATCGCCGCCTGCAGATCCGTGACTTTCAGGTTATATCCAAAATGGCTGTAGACATACTTATGATCATATCCCTGAGGCAACAGCCCGAATTGACCGTCATATCGATGTCCGCAGAAATTATCGCGTCCGGACGGGCAGATGCAGTCGCGTCCCCAATCCCGGAAAGATAAGATCAGTCTGTGCAGTATGGGATCATTGGTATACACACAGCCGCCCTCTCCCATGGTCATGTGGTGCGGCGGATAAAAACTGGAAGTTCCTATGTCTCCCCAAGTTCCGGAAAATCTCGTCTCCCCGTCTATCGTGTACTGTGTTCCCAGAGCGTCACAATTGTCCTCCACCAACCAGAGATCATGTTCCTCACAGAATTTCTTCACAGCCTTTATGTCAAAGGGATTGCCAAGCGTATGCGCGATCATGACCGCTTTTGTCTTCTCACTGAGCGCGGCCTCCAGTTTGGTGATGTCGATATTATACTGGGGAACGGTCACGTCCACAAACACCGGCACCGCGCCGTATTGTATGATCGGGGTGACTGTAGTGGGAAAACCACAGGCTACGGTGATCACCTCATCCCCCCGCCTGATCTGCCTCTCTCCCAACTCCTGTGCCGTCAGGACGGAGAAAGCGATCAGATTGGCAGAGGAGCCGCTGTTGACCAGATGTGCGTATTTGACACCGATCCACTGCGCGAATTCCTTTTCAAACTGCTCCGAAAAACGTCCCGTTGTCAGCCAGAAATCCAACATGGCGTCCGTCAGGCTCTGCATTTCCTTTTCATCATACACACGCGCCGCGTAATTGATGCGGTCTCCGGGTTTGAAGTCCGCTTTCGTCTCCTTGAAGTCATGGTAGTAATCCGCCACCATCTCCTTGATCTGTTCACGCGCCTCCGTCTCACTTCTCCAGTTGCCCATCTTCACTCCCCCTTATATTCAGGAACTCTTCTATCTCCCGATCCATACAGGCTCTCACGTCCCCGCCCGCAAGCCAACATTTACTCCATTCCACGACCTTCCCGACAGCTCTGTCCAGATCCCATCGGGGTTTCCAGTCGAATGTCGTCTTTAGTTTCGAGCAATCCAACTTTAAGAAGTTGGCCTCATGGGGCCCTTCCACATTGCAGTTGACCCGGTTGACTCCCTCTCCCCAATGTTTTACAAAGAGATCCACTAGAGCGCCTGTCTGAAAGCAGTCACGATCGTCAGGCCCCACGTTATAGTAACCGGCATACTTTGCGTCCTCATACTGCATGGCCGCGATCATAAGGTACGCGTAGAGCGGCTCAAGGACATGCTGATACGGTCTTGTGGAATACGGGTTTCTGACAGGGATATCCTCTCCTCTCTGCACGGCCCGGATGCAATCGGGAATGATCCTGTCCGCGGCGAAGTCGCCTCCTCCGATCACATTACCCGCACGGGCCGTAGAAATCGCCGTCTTTCCATCGCCAAAGAAACTGTTCTTATAGCTGTGCGTCACAAGCTCCGAGCAGGATTTGGAATTGGAATAGGGATCGTAGCCGTCCAGTTGGTCATCTTCCCGATATCCCCATTCCCACTCCCTGTTCAGATACACCTTGTCCGTCGTTACATTCAAGAAGGATCTCACACAATCGCTGTTGCGCACACATTCCAAAATATTGACCGTCCCCATCACGTTCGTTTCATATGTATAGGCCGGGTTCTGATAACTTTCCCGCACAATGGGCTGCGCCGCCAGATGCAACACGATCTCAGGCTGCGTTTCATCAAAAGCTTTCTTCAGCAGAGTATAGTCTCTGACATCACCGATCACCGAGCGGATATCCTGTTCGATCCCGGCAATTTCAAACAGAGACGGCTCCGTGGGGGGATCCAGAGAATATCCCGTCACTTCCGCCCCGACATTTGCCAGCATTTTACACAGCCAAGAACCTTTAAAACCCGTATGTCCCGTAACAAAGACTTTTTTCCCATTGTAAAAAGAAATGTCAAATTTCATTAATCTGCCCACACTTTCCAAGGAGCCGAACCGGCTGCCCACAGACTCTCCAACTTATCCTTCTCACGTTTGGTATCCATGCACTGCCAGAAACCATCATGCTGAAAACCTTTCAGTTCTCCCTGTTCGGCCAACCTCACCATCGGTTCCCGCTCAAACACGGTCTCATCATTCTCTATGTAGTCGAACACCTGCGGATTGCAGACCATAAAGCCGCCGTTGACCTGGGAGCCGTCCGAGTCCTCTTTCTCACGGAAGGCAGTTACCGTATTGCCTCCGTCAATATTTAAAACACCTTTTTGCTGCGCAAGACTGACCGCCGTGAGCGTCACGCATTTCCCGTGACTTTGGTGGAACTCGATCAGTCTCCCGATATTTACATCCGAGACCGCGTCCCCATACGTGAGACAAAAAGGCTCCTCACCTATATATTTCTGAATCCTCTTGATGCGCCCTCCCGTCATGGTCATAAGCCCCGTATCCACAACCGTCACTTTCCACTTTTCGGCGCGTTGGTCGTGTACCACCATTCTGTTGCCCTCGGTAAAATCAAACGTGATGTCCGACGTATGAAGGAAATAGTCCGCGAACCATTCTTTGATCACATGCTGTTTATATCCGGCGCAAATGATAAATTCATTGACCCCGTAATGGGAATATCCCTTCATGATATGCCACAGAATCGGCATTTCTCCGATCTCAAGCATGGGCTTGGGTTTCAAATGCGATTCCTCGGATATTCTTGTTCCAAAACCTCCTGCCAAAATAACTGCTTTCATGTCTGTTTCTCCCATCTTATCTCAATTCTCCGAGTACTTTCCCTATATGTCCGCCGGGGTGATTTCTCTTAAATTCCTCCAATGTGATACCCATTCTGTCCGCGATCATCATGGCGAGTCCCTGCAGCACGATCAGGTTCATGGTAGTGGAATTATTGGGCATGACATTCCAAAGGTCGCCTTCGTGCGCCAGATCAAGGATCACAGAGTTGGAAATCTTCCCGGACAATGTGCTGTTCTTCGCAAAGGTCAGCAGCCACATGTTGATGTCCCTCTCTTCCAACAGCTCCGCCAGATATATAGACTCCGCCGTCTCTCCGCTCTTGGTGAGCAGTATCACCATATCGCCGTCCCGGATCACGCCCATATCCCCATGCACCGCTGAATTGGTGTGCAGGAAACAGGCGTCCAGTCCCATGGACACCATGGAACCCACAAATTTGTCACAGATGGGTACATTCTTGCCCAGACCGGACACGATGATCTTGTGTCCCGCCCGCAGTGTAGCCACCGCCTCGTCCACCCATCTCTCAAAGACCTTCTCATCCAACGAATGGATCGAATGGTCAAACTCCTTTAACTGCCGTTCAAAATAGTTTATCATAGCACATCCTCCAAATAGTACAATCCATTGTAAAATGCGCCGCATATCGAATCATAATCCTGCCATGCATAGGTGGTGAGTGACAGCCAGATCACCGCGTGCAGCAGTCGGATCTCATCCCTGTCCGTTTCCGTCATCCGGAAGAAATCCTCCTCCATGTCCTCCCATTGGTTGGAGGCGATCCGCAGTGACACTTCCTCTTCCCCGATATCCAACCGGAAATCCTTTAAATTAAAGCGATCGTAATTGCCCACCAGCGAATAATAGAGCTTGGCCCAATCATACATGGCATCCCCGTATATTTCCGTGTGTCCGAAATATCCCCTGGGATCAATCAGCACCGGCGTTCCGTCCTCCCGCAGCATCATATTGGAAAAGGTACAATCCCCATGAATGAGACAGAAACTTTCACAGCGCAGCCCGTCCAATGCCTTTTCCAGTTCGCGCTTATGGAAAAACACGTTTCGACATTGTTTCCCGTTGACGGTGATCACCCGCCTGTCCGCAAAGGGCACCAGATCCCTAATGACACCGAGACGCTGCATCGTCTTGTTGTAATAGGCCTCTTTGATGCTGAACGAGTCGGCGGGAATACGTTCCACCCCATGCAGTTGCTTAAGCGCCTCCACCAGTTTCCGCAGGATCTCCCGTTTCTGTCCGCCGTCCATTTGGCACTCATAGATACTCTTTCCCCGGATCCTCTCCATCCGGAGCGGATCAGTGCCGTAAATCTTGGGCAATATGGCAATATTTTTATCCCGGACCGCCTCGTACCAGGCACATTCCCTCACGGCCAGTTTGCGTCCCTGCTCATCAATTCCCTCTTTGATCACCACATCCCCGTCAAAGGTCACTCGGTTAAAGGGCCGGCACTTTTCCCGCGCCAGTTTGTTATACTCTTCCAACAGGCCGAATTCTCTCGTTCCGGCCAATCCCACTTCCTCAAAAGCGAACCGCTTTTCCCGCATCCATCGGACCAGTTCGCCGCTTGCGGGCACGTCCTGCAGTTTCGCCTTTTCGGTAAATAAAAAGAAACCGGCCACTCCGTTCTCAGAGGATCTCTCCTCTGTCAATTCGCCGTTTCGATAACTCCATCTGCAGGGAAAGGTCTGTGAGATACCGATATAGTCCTTCTCCTCTTTGGGCAGCACAAAATCCTGCGGAAGGATCAGATCCGACCACACCAACATAAACGGAGCCCCATCAGGCAACAGCCGTATGGCCTGCCCGACTCCGGCGCAGGTTCCCGTTCCCTCCGCGTCCACCACCCGGTATTCAACGGCGGCAAAACTCGCCAGATACTCTCTGAGCACCTCTTTGTGGTAGTCCGCTATGATCACATATTTTTTGTCGGGATATTTGCGAAACAGATGAAAAAGCATGGGAAGATTTTCCACAGGCACCAATGCCTTGGGTTTATTCTTCGTCAGATATTCCAGCCGCGTGCCCTTGCCGCCGGCCTGCACCACGATATAGTCGATATTCACACCCCGGTTCCTCCTTGAACTCCATAAAGACAGGTTACTCCCATTCATAATTTCTACATCATTTTCCTAGGGATCTATATCTTCTACGAAAGAACTTTTGTCGGAAAGTACCATGTCCATTATATATAATGCCTTATTTTTTGTCAATCAATTTGCCCTGATCCGTAATATTGCACAAAAATACAACAATGGCCATGTAAATTCCGTTATTAAATATATCGGCAGTTTTTGCTGTTTCTTTATACCGATTGCCCGGTTGGGATGGCGGCAGATGGGGTGTTGCATGCCGGATGGGGTGAAAATAAGAAATTTAATCCAATTTATTATGTATTGTTATTTAACATAATAAGCCGCTACACAATGAAGATGTGTAACGGCTCATACATCTTAAAATAAATTATTGCTCCCGGATCAATCCCTCCTTGTCATGACCATACTTTTACCCTTCCATGTCAGGACTACATTTTCACTGCCATTGAACGCGTCCGGCGCGATCCTGACAACCCCGTCCGGTATGACCACATCTCCGGTACACATCATTCCGTCCACCACCGTGTTGTTGATGATCACGAGCGGATCCTCCTGCTGCCTGTTTGCCAACCACAGCGTATCCTCAAATACCCGTGAGTCAAAATCCGTTATCTCCTCGGACATCACCACGCTTGTCAGACTTGTGCATCCCTCTCTATCATAATGACAGGCATATCCCGATAACTGTTCGGTACTTTGACCACACCGCCCTCTCCCGGATATTCCTTAACCTTGACTCCCTTGACCGCGTTTGCCGCCGGTCCGATGGAGACATCGGAAAAGTAAAAGTCCTCCTCCGGCGCCGTCTCCACGGCGGACCAGTCCAAGGCGGGCTCATCTTTCTTCGGCTCTTTCCGCGCCGCGTCACTCCTCTGCCTTGTATCGGTATTGCCGCAGGCAGTGAGGGAGAGCGCCAACGGACACGCCAGTGCGATACCTAAGTTTCTTCTGTTTTTCATATTTCGATTCCTACCGTTTCCGTATTATTGTAAGCCGGCCGGCCCACGCCGGTTGATCTATTCTATCATAAAAACGGCAATTTTCACTGAAACCGGTGTGAGCGGTAGCAAATTTGGTGTTTGCGGAAAGTGGAAGGTCTGCATAATGTATCAACTTCCCTTAAACTGAAATAATAAATAATTCGTCATAATATGGAATCAAAGAATCGTGCGTTAAAAACATTAGGCTTTCCGCTTTTGCTTGTGCAATCAATATTCTGTCAAAGGGATCATTATGTTTTGGTGCATCGTCAGATCTTTTTATTGTTTCCAGTGCCAAACATGTTTATTCAAAATAGGCAACACATTGTACCCATTTTCTTCACATCCTTTTTCCAAAAGCTTTCCATTCATGCGAAACTTATCCGGGTGCAGCATATGTTTTATTGTAGTTTCCCATACGGATGCTGTGCTGTAAAATATTACATTATCTTTATTAAGAATAATATCTTTTGCCTGCATTGGTAATCTGGGATCATTCAATACAGCCCAAATAGCTATATGTGTATCTATCAGCACTTTCATAGATTATTTACTCCAAACATTTCCGCAATTTCTTCATTACATTCATCTATATCATAATCTGCATCAATGAGATCCTGACCCTCTAAACTGCCAATTCTACAAATATTGCTATTAGCTATCGCGGATTTAGCATTACTTTTTTCCTGAGCTTTATCATTTTTCATAAAACGCTGAATCATATCAAATATAAATTGTAAATTATCTTCCGACAAGCCATCAAGAGATTGAATTACTTTACTCTGTAATACAGACATACCAATTACTGTCTTCCTTTCATTCTTATTTCACAGGCATAATAACTATGATAAAATTAAATATGTATTATTTTATCATTTTTTTCAAATACGTTCAATATGCAGTTTTTTCACTTTTAGTGTAAGCTAAATTATAACAAGATATTCTTCATCTTCTGCCACTCTTCTTTACCTTACAAAACACCACCGCCACCGCCGTACTGATAAATGTCGCCATGATCGCCGGCGCCACCACGGCGGTGGGATTTACACTGCCATACTGCTGCCGGTATACGATCATGTTGACCGGGATCAGTTGCAATGACGAGATATTCAATATAAGAAAATCGCACATCTCCTTCGATGCCGTGCGCTCTTTCTTTCCCATGCTTTTATCCGACAAATACTCCTGATTCCCACGCTCCGCCTCCAGCTTTGCCAATTCCTCCATGGCCTTTAATCCCGCAGGGGTGCAGGCCCATCCCAACCCTAGGATGTTGGCGATGAGATTGGTGGCTATGTACTCTCTCGCCGGATGTCTCTTGGGAATCTTCGGGAACATAAAGTCCAAAAAGGGACTGATCCCCCTCGTCATCTTTTGAATCAGTCCCGCCTGTTTGGCAATCTCCATCAATCCCATCCACAGCGCCACCACCCCCGCCATGGTGATGCACAGGGAGATCGCCTCTCCCGCGCTGTCAAGCGCCGCGTTGGTCACATCATTCATACGCCCCGTGCATGCTGCGTAGATCACTCCCGCCAGAATCATGAATGCCCAAATATAATTCAACATAATTTGTCCTGTCCCCGCAAAGGCTCTTTGTATTCATAACAATATATGTGTCTCCTGCCTTCGCAAGACGATTTCCGACCATTCCTCCAAAACAAATATGGCTAAGCGCCACAAATGATGATATAATAGCCGCAGAGGAAAATCAAGCGCCCCTGAAGGGGCATTTGATTTTCCTGCGGCATTAACGAGCAAGCAGTCTGCGAAGCAGACGATAAAGCGTTGAAAGCGCGAGCTTGCGAGTGGTATAACAACGACCCTATTCAAAGCAGGAAAGGACATGGTAATGCCAATGAGTCCGAAACAGGAAAAGATCGGAGCCCTGCTCCTTCTCATCGCGATGATCGTCAGCCTTTTGCCTGTGATGTATCTGGGCAGGTACAATCATCCCAACGGCGATGACTATTATTATGGTATCACCACCCGTCAGGAATGGGCCGACAGCGGCAATGTCCTGAAAGTGCTGCAGCGGGCGGCGCAGGGCGTGGCTTTGGAATACAGACAATGGCAGGGTACTTACTCTGCCATGTTCCTGATGTATCTGCCTCCCAACATATGGGGCGACGGAGCCTATCACGCGGTCACGACTATCATGCTGCTACTTTTGTCCTGCAGTATCTTAGCTTTGTTAAAATCCGTGATCACCTCTTATGCGGGAGGCAATCTTTATCTGTGGTGCGCCACATCCGCCGTTGTCATCCTGCTCTGTGTGGAAAACGTACCCTCCCAAGGCGAGACTTTCTTTTGGTACAACGGCTCCATGTATTACACGGGTTTCTTCTCCGTCTCACTGCTGTTCCTCAGCCTGCTGCTCACACAGCTGCAAAAGCGCAGAAATTACCGCACTGTTCTTCTCTTGGCGCTGGCCGCCTTTTTGGCCGGGGGCAATTATACCTCCCTGCTGCCTTTGATGATCCTGACGGTCACGCTCTGTCTGTGGCTGACCCTGCGCAGACAAAAACCTCAGGCGACAGAATGCGGCATTATCTGTCTGGTATTGTTGGGAGCTTTCGCGGTCAGCGCTCTGGCTCCGGGAAATGCCATGCGCCAGAGCGGCATGTGGAAGATTCCCGCATGGAAGGCTGTGTGTAAATCCCTGTTACAGGGGATATCATATCTCTGTCATTGGATCGACGCGGGTTGGCTCACGGGAGCTCTTTGCCTGACTCCGTTTTTCCTGCGCCACTATCGCGAGACCAAGCTGTCCTTCCGATACCCGGCATTGGTCACGGCATTTTCCTATGGCGTGTTCTGCTCCATGTCCTGTCCCACTTTTTACACCATGAACTCCACCGGGCCGGCCCGATCCGTGGCCATTGTCTACTATGGTTTCATACTGTGGAGTCTGTTTGTGTACTACTATTTGTTAGGCGCTCTCTACCGCCTGTTGGAGCGCAGGGACCGCCTGAATCAATTTCGTTTCAAAACCGTGTCCGCCTTCGGTCCCCTGCTCTTTGGCGCTGTCCTGCTGTGTCTGACAGCCCTGCAGATCGCGGACGGTTCCATTGCCTCCCGCACCACGGTAAAGGCCGTCACTCTTCTGGCAAACGGCGAGGCCAAAGCCTATGAGGAGGAGTATCGGCAGCGTATGCTGATCCTGCAGGATCCGTCCGTCCGGGATGTGAGATTCTCTCCCTATGTTCATCAGCCCGATATGCTGTATGTGGGCGATTTTACCGGAGACAGCGAACATCCCACCAACCAAGCCACCGCAAAATATTTTCAAAAGGAAAGTATTGCCATCCTCTATGAATAATCTCCTCCCAAATCGTACACACTATCTCTGCAAGTCAACACCTCGCGACACAAAGTCAACTATGTTGACTTGACTCATTGCTCGCGGGAATAAAGATCAGGAGGTAGGATTATGAGTAATATTTCTGAGCTCGATTTACAGAATCTCCGCCATCTCATCGGAGGATTCGACACCACGCACTGCAAGATGCAGGCCTATGCGGGAGAGGCGCAGGACCGCGAAATCAAGCAGTTCTTTGAAAAAGGCGCCAAATCCGCTCTGGAGAATAAGCAGCAGTTGATGAAGTTTTTGAGTTGACGGGAAAGGTGGAGAAAAGATGCAGGAGAAAATTATGGTAGCTGATACCCTGGCAGGTATCAATGGAGAATTGACCCGCTACGCGGGCATGATCGCTCAGTCCGAGAACAAGGAGCTCAAGAGCACCTTGAAACAGATGCGCAATGCCTGTGAGCAGTCCCAGGAGGAGCTTTATCAGATCGCCCGGGAGAAATCTTATTATGTGCCGGCAGCCAAGGCGACGGACGCTGAGGTTGCGCATGTGAGAGACCTCTTTTCACAGAACTCCCTGTAATGCCCTGATTTTCCAAGACGGAAACTCCTCCGTCAGTAGGATCCCAAAAGAACCGTGTTCCTGTCCGGACCACGGTTCTTTTACATTTGATGCCGCACCACGCCGTACTCATCATCCGCCCTGAAATACGGACAGGCCTGATGACTGTCGCTGAGGAAACGATACATCTCGTCCTCGTCCAGGTTCACCATACAGGTATAGCACTCGAAATCCTCATCATACACATAATTGACACACATGTCACAAACATTCATATTTCCTGTTTCCTCTCCGCCCGGTACTCTCTAATTGTTGCCGTGCAACAGGGCATAGATCTCCCGCTTGCTCACGCCTCTGTCCCGGGCCACCTGTTTCATGGCTGTCTTCTCATCCATACCCTGCCCGATATACAATTCCATGTGTTGCCCGATGTCAAGTTCCCGCCAGGAATCGATCTCCTCCTGTCTCTTCTCGGCAAAGCTCTTGCCCTCCAATACCAACACGAACTCGCCTCTGGGCTCCTCCTCCCGATAATGTTCCACGGCCTCCCGCAGCGTGGTGGGCAGAATGGTCTCAAACTTCTTGGTCAGCTCCCTGCAGACCGTGATCCGTCTCTGTCCCAAAGTCTCATACAGTTCCTCTAAAGTACGCGTCAATCTGTGGGGCGCTTCGTAGAGGATGATGGTGCGGCTCTCCCCTGACAGCTCCTCGAGCACCTGTCTCCTCTCCTTCTTATCCGCAGGCAGGAAACCCTCAAAGCAGAATCGTCTCGTGGGAAGTCCCGACAGCGTCAGCGCCGTGATACATGCCGCGGCCCCGGGCAGCGAGGTCACAGGGATCCCGTTCTCATGACACATGCTCACTAACACTTCCCCCGGATCGGAGATGGCCGGCGTGCCCGCGTCGGTGATCAGAGCCACGTTCTGCCCGCCCAGCATCCGCTCCACAAGCTGTCCGGCCTTTTCCACTTTGTTATATTCATGATAACTGGTCATCGCCGTGTGAATGTCAAAATGATTCAATAATTTAAGACTGTTGCGCGTATCCTCCGCGGCGATGAGATCTACCGCCCGCAGCGTCTCCGTCACCCGGGGCGTCATATCCCCCAGATTGCCGATGGGCGTGGCGCACAAAAAAAGGGTTCCCGCCATGCAAACACCTCCTAAAATCCATATGTATCCCGAACCTCCGCCGTGTACACTCCCTCACTCTCAAACAGGATCAGCGGTCTCTCCACCTGCATGCGCGGTCTGCCGCCCCGCACTGCCTCGATCAGCACCATATTGGGCTCCCTGTCCACATAGGGATATACCAGACGCATGCGTTTGGGTTCCAATTTATATTGTGACATAACTGTCATTATTTCAGCCAGTCTGAAAGGCCTGTGCACCATGAAGAAATGTCCGCCCGTCCTCAAAAGTTTTGCCGTAACCCTGACCACATCTTCCAGAGTACACAAAATCTCATGTCGGGCGATGGCTTTGGGCGCGTCCGGATTGGTCAGGCCATGCCTGTCGATCATATAGGGCGGATTACAGGTGATACAGTCAAAAGAAGCAGACGTAAAAATTCTGTCTGCTTCTCTGATGTCTCCCGTCACAATATCAATGCGATCGGACAATCCGTTCCATGCCGCACTGCGGCGGGCCATGTCAGCGCTCTCCTCCTGAATCTCCAGTCCGGTCAGCCGGGCGCACCGGTATTTCGCGTACATCAACAGCGGAATGATGCCCGTCCCCGTGCCCAGATCCAACAGGATGTCGCCCTCATTCGCCCGGGCAAATCCGGTCAGCAATACCGCATCCATGCCAAAGCAGAATTTCTCCGGATTTTGAATGATCCGATAGCCGTTTCGCTGCAGGTCGTCCAATCTCTCATTGGGTTTTAGATGAATTTCCTGCGTTTCCATTCTGATCGGACTTCCTTCCTGACTTATATTTCCGGTCTTTTTTGTAGTATTTCTCCCCCGAACGATTCTCCCGGTAACTGTCCTCCCTGCGGTTGCCCTCACGGCGATTGCCGTCAAAACGATTGCCATCCCGACGGTTATTGTCCCGGTGCCCGTGATCCTCGCGATTGTAATCCCGGCGGACTCGATCCCGTCCAGATCCGTCCTGCCTGTCATGTCTCTCTCCCGATCCGTCCCTTCCGGCACGATCCCGCTTGTACTCGCCACGACTGTTTTCGCTGTGATTATACTCGCTGTGGCCGTTCTCACCGCGACTGTATTCGCTGCGATTATACTCGCTGCGCCCGCCCTCTCTGCGCTCCTGACGTCTGTGCTCCTGTTGACCGTCCCGACGGTTGGCGCTCCGGCTCTCGGCTCCGCCGTTCTCCCGTTCCTCCGCCTGAATCTCCTCCAGGTCTTCCTTTTCCAGACGCTCCAACTCCTGCAGTTCCTCGGGAGATAATTCCATGCGCTCCTTCTTGGTATGCTTTCTCTTGAAATGCAGTTTCCCTACCTCGTACTCACGGATCTCCTTGGCATCGCCTTCCTCCACGACTACCTTCACCAACTGTCTCAGCACATTGACGCTCTGCACCGTACCCCGACTGCCGTCCTCCGCAGTGACCATATCTCCCACATTGGGCAGCTTGCGGTTCAGCTCCTCATAAGTCTCCTCCTCATTCTTCAGACAGCACATCAAACGTCCGCAGACTCCGGAGATCTTGGTGGGATTCAGGGACAGATTCTGCTCCTTTGCCATCTTGATGGAGACGGGGATAAAATCGGACAGATAACTGTGGCAGCACAGGGGTCTGCCGCAGATCCCGATACCCCCTATGATCTTGGTCTCATCCCGCACTCCGATCTGTCGCAGCTCAATGCGGGTCTTGAACACACCTGCCAGATCCTTCACCAACTCACGGAAGTCAATACGCCCGTCCGCGGTAAAATAAAAGAGAACCTTGTTATTGTCAAAAGTATACTCCGCATCGATCAATTTCATCTCCAATCCATGTTTCTGTATCTTCTCCAGACAGACTTTAAATGCCTCTTTCTCCTTCAGACGATTGGCCTGTTCCTGCTCCACATCCCGCTGATTGGCAATGCGGATCACCGGTTTCAGAGGCTGTACCACCTTGTCCTCCTCTACCTCCCGGATATCCGACACCACCGTGCCAAACTCAATCCCCCGCGCGGTCTCCACGATCACATGGTCCCCGCGCTTTATCTCATACTCCAACGGGTCAAAAAAATAAATCTTGCCCGCCGTGCGAAATCTCACACCTATCACTCTGATCATAATCTATACACCTCACTAAAATAATCACGCAGACCGTTCCCTGCGGCCTGTCCGGCTCCGTCCCAGGCCGACTTATGTATTATATCATATCCCCCGCGAAAAAACCACTGTTTAATAAATTTGCGCATAATTACCAACTATGATATAATGTCCGCAGAAGAAAACCAAGCGCCCCTGAAAGGGGCATTTGGTTTTCCTGCGGCATTAACGGGCAAGCGTCCGATGCAATCGGACGAAAAGCGCTGAAAGCGCGGGCTTGCGAGTGTACGCTTTCGGCGAGCGACGAATGGCGGGCAAGCGTCCGATGCCGACTCATCATACACGGGAGTCAGTCAGGAGAATATGCAGAATATGCTAAAAAGAATTTGGAAATTAAAATTATGGAAAACCCGACCGTTCCGGATCGCGACGGCAATCTCTGCGGTATTACTCCTCTTCTGCGTTTTTCAAATCTGTCTGCCCTGCGAAACCTATGAATATACGGGGGAGGATCTGCACCTTTTTACCCCTGACTCCCCTGCGGGAGATACCGTCGTGTATGAAGATATAGTCCTGCGTCCCGGCGTATACAGGATCGAGCTGCAGTACACCACGGACACGGACACCAACGCGCTCTGCAATGTGACGGACGGCACGGTCTTTACCGGAGGGCTGCTCTCCAACGGAGAACATCTCTACAGCGCCAGACACCGGACCGGCTACGATATATGGCTGTATGAGAATACGGAACATCTGCAGGTGACTGTCTCCTATGACGGCAGGGGCAATCTGGCTGCCGGCAGTCTGCGCGTCGTGGAGACCAATCTGCTGTGGACCATGCTTTTGACCATCGTCCTGTTCCTGTGGGCGGCATCCTGCGTCTGCATCGGTTATCATTATCACAACAAAACATATCCCATTGCACGGGAACGCAAGAACGCTTTTTTCTTTGTGGTCGTCTTCGGTCTGCTCGCGTCCATACCCTATCTGTGCGGATACAACATCGTTGGCGGAGACCTGACTTATCATCTCCAACGGATCGAGGGGGTGAAAGACGGCTTATTGGGCGGTCAATTTCCGGTGCGTATAGAACCCAAATGGATCTATGACCACGGCCATGCCGCCGCCATTTTCTATTGCAATGCCTTTCTGTATTTCCCGGCGCTGCTTCGTCTGTTGGGTTTCACCGTGTCCACAAGTTATAATATCTATTGTATTACCGTAAATTTCGCCGCCGCAGGAATCTCTTATTACTGTTTCGGCAAAATATTCCGCAGCAGGACCATCGGCATCGTCTGCAGCGGTCTGTATACACTCTCCGTCTTCAGGATTTATCGACTCATCATCACCTCCGCCGTGGGGGATGGCACTGCGCTCACTTTCCTGCCTCTGATCCTCTACGGCCTGTACCGTGTCTTCGCGGAGGATCCGAAGGAAGAGCGCTATAAGACCTCTTTTCTGCCTCTGACTCTGGGGCTCTGCGGCATTCTGTGGTCCCATGCCTTAAGCTGTGAGATCACGGCAGGAGTCATCATCGTGTTTTGCCTCGTATATATCAGAAAGATCTTCTGTCTGAATACCTTCCTGGAATTGTGCAAGGCGGCTCTGTCCTCCATTCTGCTCAGTCTGTGGTTTGTGGTTCCTTTTCTGGACTACTTTCTGACACAGGACTTCCATGTCAGGCATATCTCAGGTCGGATGATCCAATACAGGGGACTCCTCCCCTCCCAGTTGGTCTTTCACTTTTGGACCTCCGTGGTGAACGCCGCCAGAGGGGTCAGCGAAATAGAGTTTTCCTATCCCTCCGGAGTGGGGCCGCTGCTGTTGATCGTCCTGTGCCTGTTCCTTATCCTGTGGCTTACGGGAAGACTTCGAAACCTTGATGCCCGCATGGTACGTTTCGTGAAGATCACTGCCCTCTTCGATCTGCTCATACTGTGTGCGAGCACCAATGTATTCCCCTGGGACCGCATTCAATTCATCAACTCCATCACGGAAACCCTTGTGGGCAATCTGGAGTTTCCCTACCGCTTTGTGGGTTGGGGCACCGCATGTGTGATATTTGTGTTCGGTTTCTGTCTCCAATATATGAGTGAAAACAGACCCGGGTTCGCACGCGCGATGACTGTGGCGGCGTCTCTCGGCATCATGATCTCAAGCATGTACCTGCTGAGCAATCTGAACAGCACACACGGCTTTTTCACACTATACAATGAAGAGGGAATGGGATTCGGCTATATCTCGAGTCCCGAATTCATAATCGAGGGAACGGATGAGAGCCTGCTGACCTTTGCGGATCCGGTGGCGGGAGAGGGCGTGGAGTTGTCCGATTATGCCAAGCGCTATTACCACACCGTATTGAAATGCGTCAATCACACGGCCGCCGACAGCTATGTGGATCTGCCCATTCTGCTGTATAAGGGATACCGGGCAATCGACAGCGACTCCGGGCAGAGGCTGCAGATCGCGGACGGTGCCAATCATCTGGTCAGAGTCATTCTCCCTCCCCATTATGAGGGAACCGTGGAAGTGGATTTCGTCAGTCCGTTTTATTGGAGGATCGGCGAGGGAATCAGCGCCGCAATGATCATTCTCTTGGTCGTGTGGGGTCTGAGAAGAAGGCGAAGCGTTAAGTCAGATGAGGAGTATGCCAATGAATAAACCCGAAAATAACCGGTCAAACCGGGCTGTATGTCTGAATCAATATCATCTGCTATATATTTTAACGGGAGCAGTCACTCTGCTGCCTCTGTGCCGGATCTTTGTATCCGGAAACGGAGCTTTGTCTGTGGAACTTTTGTACACGGCCGCGCTGCAGATCGGCACATTGCTCACGTCCGGGCTTTTGTTTAACAGGGTATTTCCCCCTGCGAAAAACGAATGGTCCGCCTGTATCGGTACTTTGTTATATATGACCTGCCCCTATCGGATTCAGGCCTGCTATGGAGCGTCCGATCCGGGCCGAACGCTTGCATGGATGCTGCTGCCTCTGTATCTGTGGGCCGTATTGGGAATCCTGAGCGGCGTTCGCCAACTGTCCACGCAAGGGGGGGCGCTTGGCTCATTGCCCGCGGGAATGAGGAAATTTCAATATTTTGCCCTCGCCTCCCTTGTCCTCGCGGGCATCGGATACGCGGATCCGGTCTTTTTCATCACTGTCGCGGGGCTAACCCTGCCGGCGGCGATATACGCGAGAAACAGACAATGCTTTCTTCTCCCGTTTGCGGGCTGCGCGCTCTTTCTGCCCGGTCTCTATCGGTTGGCTCTCTATCTCTTTACGGACCGGTATGACGGACTGCAACTGCCTCTCGGACCCATCATGCAGGACGGGTATCGGTTGGGAGAGTATCTCCATGCCTATATATCCCGGCATGACAATCCGGGCATGGGGATCGGTATGCTCCTGTGTCTCCTGACGTGCATATGGCTGCAATTTGTGGCGGACCAAGAAGAGTCCCCCGACCGGGAGACTCTCCGCATGCACAAACTGTCCGTTTTCTTTACGATAATGGGGATCTTTTTGACAGCTCTCTCTTCCTGTTATTTTCCTTGGGATGTCTTCCAAAGACCGGGGAGATGGGCCCTAAAACTGATCTCTATGATAGAGACTCCCACCGTCTTCTGGGGCATGGCTTATCTGTGTCTCTGCGTTCCCGCGGCCCGGGCCGTGCAGCAATTGGAAAGCCGTGTGGACTCCCGGACTGCCCGCACCGTCAGACTGTTGGTGATATCTTTCTGTATCGGCACGACTGCCTTTATGCTCACCCGTTTTCTCTGATGGTCAGGAACAAAAGCTCCATCACCAGGTCAAAATTCACATTGGCATCCAGACGATGCTTGGCTGCGTCCAGAGCCTTGATGATGGTCTCAATGCCCTCATAGCTGCTGCGCTGGGCACATTTGCGCAGGGCGCCGAGCTCCTCTCGGAACACCAGCCTGTTGACATCTTTCGTGGCCTTAAAGAGCAGCACGTCCCTGTACCAGATGGACATGATATCAAAGTAATCGCTGATCTCCAATTTGTACTCGCCGATCTTGCGGATGGCCGCCACCATCTCATACAACTCCATATCTTCTATGTATTTCAAGAGGGACAGCGCCTCGTTTTTCACATTCTCAAAATCTTCACTGGAAGCCAACGCCTTCGCCTTGCCGATATTGCCGCGGGCAAATGCCACACACACATCCGCCTTATAGTCCGGCACCTGCAGCACCTCCATCAGATATCTTCGCACCTGCGCGTCCGCCACCGGCCGCATGTTCAGCACCACACAACGGCTTAAGATGGTGGGCAGCAGTTCGTCCGCGTTGGACGTCAAAAGCAGGATCACCGCATACGCGGGCGGCTCCTCCAGAGTCTTCAACAGCGCGTTTTGAGCCTGCGGCGTCATCTTCTCCGCCTCGTTTACAATGTAAATCTTGTAGGGACTGCTGTAGGGCTTGATGGCCACGTCATTGTTGATCTGCGCGCGGATATCGTCCACGCTGATGGTATTCGGTTTCTCGTGAGATACGCGGATGATATCCGGCTGATTGCCGGACAGCGCCTGCTTACAGGAATGGCATTCCTGACAGGGCTCCGTCCCATCCTTCTCACACTGCAGCGCCATGGCAAATACCTTGGCGATAAATTCCTTTCCGGAGGACTTTTCGCCATTGATGATATACGCATGGGAAATCTTCCCGGCAGACAACGCGTTCATCAAATGCTCTTTGATCTGTTCCTGTCCGATGATATCCGCAAATCTTGCCATCCGTATCGCCTCCTTATCCTTTGTCCTCAAGTGAAGATGTCCAGGAGCAATCCCCTGATCTCGCCTATCTTCTCCAATATCGCCAGATTATCCTTCTCGTCCTTCATCAGTTCCTGCGCCAACTGATCCAAATTCTCATCCACCAGTCGGATGATGCCGTAGACTCTATGTCGTCCCCTGCGGTCCAAAAAATTCTCCCGGGAGAACGCATGGGAATGGGTGACCACCTCATTCAGAAATTCCTTCACCAGACCTCTGTAATGTCGCATGTCTTTCACGTCCCGTTTCTTGGCGAGGCGTTCTCCCTGCATCGTGATCTCCTCCATCAGGGAGTTGAGTCTGGCCTGAAGTTCCGCCTCCTCGATATGTCCGGTCAGCATGAACTTAAAAGTGCCGTCCGTGGGCGCCGCGGATTGCGTCTGCTCCACGGGAGCCGGCTGCTGTATCTGATTGACTTTGATATCCACGTGTCCACCTCCTGTCTGTTATATCGGATCATTTGCCGATAAATTCAATCCGTCCGGGTATTTTGCGAGGTCCGTTATTATTGCTGCTGCCGTATGTACTCCCGGATCTCCGCGATGCACCTGTCCAGATCGTCGTTTTGAAAACGTCTTGTGATCCCGGCCTCCCGCAGTTTCTCCTCGGAGAAGTCCTCGCTGTCCGCCAGGAAACGCCTGCACATCTCCTCATACCCGGGTTCCTCCTGTTGGCGCTCCCGGTCCAACGCCCGCTGCAGGCGTATACCGTCGTCCAACTCGATCAGCACCGGCAACACCTTCTCCGCGCCGAAATATTTCTGTATGTTCCGATAGGCCTCCAGTGTGCCGATCATGATATAATTGCATGGTTCCTCCGGCGCAAACTGTCCGTCGTCCACGGTAAAATATCGCCAGAGACCGTGAAATGTGTGGTACTCCCGCTGCTCGATCACCTTACCTGATTCCGCGTATTTTTGGAAACCCTCCTCGTCCGTAAAATGATACTCCACGCCGTCCCGCTCTCCCGCCCGGATGGGACGGGTGGTGTAGGGCACCAGAGTGCGCAGCTCGCTCAGTTCCTTAAAGATCGTATCCTTTCCGGATGAACTTTTCCCCATAAGATAAAAGATTTTGCCCATTAAACTTCCACCACTCTGATCATATTGGTATTGCCCGTGATGCCCATGGGCACTCCGGCCGTGATGACCACTTTATCTCCATATTTTACCAACTTGGTCTTGAGAGCCTCCTCCACCGCGTCCGCAAACAACTCATCAGTGGTCTCCTCTTCCCGGATGACCAGAGGCGTTACTCCCCATAAAAGATTTAACTGTTTGGCCACCCGGTCGGACATGGTACAGCCGATGATGGGACAACCCGGCTTAAAACGGGACACCGCCTCCGCCGTAAAACCGGAAAGTGTCACCGTGATGATGGCTGCCGCCTCCAGATCCATGGCCGTGTGGCAGGTGGCATGGGCGATGGCCGTAGTGATATTTTTCTTATCCACGAACAACGATGCGGCCGTGCGGTCATACTGCGCCATGCGGCTCTGATAATCGATATCCCTCTCCGCGCTCTCGGCAATGCGGGACATGGTCTTCACGGCCTCCACCGGATAGAGACCCGCCGCACTCTCCCCAGAGAGCATGATGGCCGTGGTGCCGTCATAGATGGCATTGGCGATATCCGTGGCCTCCGCCCTGGTGGGGCGGGGATTCTTGATCATGGACTCCAGCATCTGCGTGGCGGTGATCACATGTTTGCCCTGAATGTTCGCCATCTTTATCATCTTTTTCTGCAGTCCCGGCACCTCCTCCAGGGGGATCTCCACACCCATGTCGCCCCGCGCCACCATGATCCCGTCGGACACGCTCAGGATTTCCTCCAGATTCTGTATACCCTGCATATTCTCTATCTTGGCGATGATCTTCATGTCACTGCCGTTCTGCTGCAGGAGCTCCCGCACTGCCAGGACATCCTCCTTGCATCGGGTAAAGGAGGCCGCCAGAAATTCATATCCCATCCGGGCTCCAAAAATGATATCCTCTCTGTCCGTCTCACTGATGTAGGGCATGGACAGGACGGCTCCGGGCACATTGACCCCCTTATGGTTGGACACGACTCCGCCGTTGATGACCCGACAGACGATATCCTGTCCCTGAATCTCCTGCACACACATCTCGATCAATCCGTCGTCGATGAGGATCGTCGTTCCGACAGAAATGTCATTTTTGAGATTTTTATAAGTGATGGAGGCGCGCTCCGCCGTTCCGAGTATCTCATCCGTAGTCAGCGTAAATGTCTGCCCTGCAGTAATCTCCACTTTGCCTCCCTCAAAATCCCGCAGACGGATCTCGGGCCCCTTGGTGTCCAACAGGGTCGCCACATGCACACCGAGCTGCGTCCGAACCTTCACCAGACGCTCGAATTTTTCCTTCTGCTCCTCTCTGGTACCGTGAGAAAAATTAAATCTCGCCACGTTCATGCCGGCCAACATCAATTCCTTCATGCACTCCTCGCTCTCACTGGCAGGTCCGATGGTACAGATAATCTTGGTCTTTCTCATAGCTCCCTCTCATTCTGCCGTCATAACGGCTCTTTAATAACTCTGATAAAATATCGCCCGTCTCTCTCCTCAAGTCCCTGAATCCGCAGTCCCCGGCTCAGATACTCCGCGATCTGCTCCCGGAGCTCCTCCGTGAAGACCTCCCCCGGCACCAACAGGGGGATTCCCGGCGGATAGAGACTCACAAACTCAGCGGCAACACAGCCCGCAGCACATGACACATCTGTCGTTTTCCACGGACGATCCCATGCGTCAGCCAACGGACAGACAATTTGCGGGAAATGCTTTTCAAGTTTTTCTTGTATCGTTCTCCCGTGCTCCGTCACTGTACGCTCAGACACTGCGCATTCCGGCATTTCGCGTTCAGACATTGTGCGCCCTGCCATTGTGCGCTCCGGCATTGCGCGCTCCGTCAATCGGGCATCCAGTTCCAGGAGCGCCCGTTCCATCCTGTCATAGGCCTCTCCTTCGTCCGCCAGAGTGAACATGGCCAGACAATGATCTCCCGCGGCCATCTCACACTGCAGATGATAGTCCTCTCGCAGCGCGTCATACAGCCATTGTCCCGACACATTGCTCCGGTCGGTGGCGATCACCAATTTGCCGATATCCTGTCTGCCCTGCTCCACATCCTGCCACGGCACAAAACGCAGACTTTGACAAACCTCCAAATGTTCCGTCAGGGAACGGTACTGCTCCCTAAACTTTGCAAACAATTCCTCTCCTCTGCGCTCCACGATCTCCATGGCATCGCTGATGCCGGCCATCAACAGATAGGATGGGCTGGAGGACTGATAAATATGCAGAAAGCGCTTGAGCAGTTCTCTGTCGATCCGTTCGCCGTTTACATGTAGCAGCGCCGTCTGTGTCAGCGCCGGCAAAGTCTTATGAACACTGTGAATGACCAGGTCAGCTCCCTGCGCGCAGCTCCCGGGCGCAAACCCTTTCGCAAATCCCAAGTGCGCTCCATGCGCCTCATCCACAATGAGCGGGATCCCTCTGCGATGAACGGTCTCGGCGATCGCCTCTATGTCCGCGATCCTGCCCTCATAGGTGGGGGACACGATCAACACGGCCCCAATGTCCGGCTCCCTGCTCAATGCCCGATCCACCTGATCTGCCGTCACCGCCTCATGAAAGGCAAATCCCTCCACCCGTTCGGCATAGAGATACGTCACTCTCAGGCGGCGGAGATATACCGCATGATACGCGGACTTGTGGCAGTCCCTTGCCATGAGCAAATGTCCTCCCGCCGGCAGAGCGGCGCTGATGGCGCTCAAAATACCGCCTGTGCTGCCATTGACCATGTAAAAGGTCTCATCCACTCCATATAATCGATTGGCCTTCTCCTGCAGTCTTGCCAGAATGCCCTGCGGATTGTGCAGATCGTCAAACCCGTCAATCTCCGTGATGTCCGTCCTGACAAGCTGCTCCGGCAGTTCCCCCAACTGCCTTCTCTTATGTCCCGGCATATGATAGGGATAATAATCCGTCTCCGCGTAACTATGAAGCTTTTTGAACAGGCTCTCTCTCTCCGTCATCCTTTTGGGCTCCATGTCCCTTATGAATCCTCAGCGTCTCCAACAGAGAGCACCATTTATCCGCCGTGGTCACGATCCAAGCCTCCCGGCACATGGGCGGCACGATCGTCAGCGGCCACATATGTTTCTTGATGATGTCCCTCTCTCTGGGGGTCAGCTCATACTCCTCGGAGGCGTTTTTCAATGCCGTCCCCGGGTGAAAGAAACCGTGCAGCCTGTAGACCGGAAGATGTTCTTTGCTGTGCCAGTCATAGAGAAAATAATCGTGAAGCAGCGCGCCCCGGATCAATTCCCTCCGATTGCAGGAAATATGCAGTTTCTCACTGATGGCGAGACTGTATCTGGCCACATCCATGCAATGGCTGTTCACCGTCATATTTCCATGCTGAATATGTTTCCTGGTGGAGCGAAAATTATCCGACTGCAAAATGTCGGACGCAGCCATCCTGATCTTGCGGTTTAAATCCCGCTGACGCTCAAAATGTTTCTGCCAACGCAACGCCGCCTTGGCATGTCGCTCCTTTGCCCTTTGTCTCACTGTCTCTCTCTTCATGTCCCATCACCCTTTTACCACAGATCAGTCCTCATCGTCGTCAGGAACATCCCAATTCTCCTGAGGAGGCGCCTCCGGCAGCACACCGGCGGGATAATAGTAACAAATGATCGGAAATCCTTCCGTCATATACTGATAAATTTCCTCCGCCTTATCCAAAGGCAGATTCAAACAGCCATGGGAGCCGTCATTGAGATAGATATCGCCTCCGAAGGTGTCTCTCCAGGTGGCGTCATGCATACCCACATTTCCGTTAAAAGGCATCCAATAGTTCACGGGTGTCACATAATCCGCTCCCCGCAGTACGGCATTGGTGGTCTTGTAGGTCAGACCGAACACGCCCTCCGGAGTGACCATCCCCTTGCTCATGTCCCCGGACACGAAATCCGTCTCCAGAACGATCGCGCCTTTCTGGTACAGATACAGATGCTGATGCGTCATGTCAGCCTCCACATAGGTGTTCCCAATGTCATTTGCACCTTTCCACGGGCCCTTACTCACGTATTCCGGTTCTCTCTCACCCACGGTCCCCTTTTCGATCAGACCGATCAGCGCCTCTGTCTCCGCCTCGCGATCCGTCAGCCATCCGAACGCGCCGCCCGGCAGCTTTAGATCGTAGCCCATGGTGGTGTGAAACGTGCGGTATTTCCCATAAGTATCATACTCTCTCGACTGATCCGCCACAAACCCGGCAACGGCTTCCTCATCCAGCGAAAATTTGTTGTCCTTCAGAAGGATCCACTCCCTGATCTGTTCCCCGTCCAACACTACCTCCGTGCCGTTCCAATCATAGGTGATCTCCGTTTCCAACCACTTATTGGCCTTGGCAACAGCCTGCTGCAGAGTCGGATCCTCCGCCGTGACCTCCGGATCGCTGTAACATCCCGCCGCCTCCAGATCAATACGGCTATCTCCCTGCAGGATGGCCTGATAAATACTCTCCTGCGCAAGATCGGTCTGCAGTCGGCTGCCCATGATCTCCGGAGCCAACACATACTGCCCCTTTGTCTCGGAATATCCCTCAATGCGGGCATCCTCCGGGTCCGTCATATGATCCTCCCGAAAACAGTCCATACCCTCCAGAAAAGAATTCAATCCTGCTTCATCCACCACCTTGTCTTCCCGCAGGGTATACACATGATCGCCCCATATGTACACGGGCCAGAGTATGCTGTTCTGTGATCTCAGAAGATCCTTCACATCCTTCGGCTGAACCGACACGGTGAGATTTACATCTTTTGACGTGACCTGGAACAGCTCCGCATTATCAAAATTCTCAAGATCTCGCCCATATACCTGCAGACAATAATCCCCTCCCTGTTTGGTCATACTGACCAAAACCGCCACCTGATCGGCATTCGAAAAATCTTCTCCGTTAATGATCGTATTCGGGTAAAAATACCTGCCAAAATAAACCGCTGTTATGATATAAGCCACAAGTAGCAATGACACTACCACTGCCACACCCGCCATACGATTGATACCGCGGCGGGATCCCGAGGATTTCCTTCGTGCCCTTCCCCCGGTCATCTCTCTGCTCCCTTTATTTCTATTCTTCATAATGTACCTCGACAACCTGTTTTTATCTGTAAATTTTCAAAATCATTATACCATAAATTGCTGCGCAATTTATGGCGGATGGCCGGTCGGCCGTTTCCTGCCACGAGTATGGACATATTATACCATGAACGCCATAAAAAAAATAGCATTAATAATGAAATGGCAAAAAACGGATTTTAAGAAACGGAACAATTCCCATTATCTATGATCATGATGCCATATCCGTCAAAATCATAAAATTCATATGAAACTTGCCCTCCCATATCCTCCAAGATATTTTCTAACTGCCAGGAATAGCACAACACCGCTCTCGCATGGTCCCAAGACATTTCCTCTGAAAGGGCGCCCGACAATTGCACTTCATTCCTCCACTCGCCGTCCACCCGGGAATAAGTCTGTGTTCGTCCCTCAATCTCCATCCGACATTCCGTTGCTATATTCAATTCCTCATCCCGAAACGCTGCAATGATGCGGTCATCTTCATCCGTATAGTCCAAGGCGCATTGTATCACCTGCCGGGTGATCTGTCCATCCGCGGCATATTTCTCCGCGCCTTGCCACGCGGCGGGCACGACTCGGATCAGTACCACTGCCCAAATGCCGCTAAAGACAACTCTGTGCACAATATCTTTTTCAAAAAAGCGATATCCCAACAGCAAAAATACCATTGCATAGCCAACTATATACGGAATGATATATCGCTGCCACATCAGACTCTTGGCATGGGCCACCAATTGTACCGCCATCACAAATACGCCGATCAGAAACCAACTCAAATACTTTTTGATATCCTCTTGGGCAATATTTTTGTAGCATACGACCATCAATAACAGTATCAATGCCCCCGCCAGGGTGTAGGTTCTCATATAGAATCCCAGACTCTCCTTAATACCGCGATAATAGTCAATAAGGGAAGTACCGTTCTGAAACCCTGCATAACCAACCTTGTCCACACCTACCTGAAAGAGAATCATATACACGTTAAAAAGCAGGGAAACCAATATCAATATGATGGAAATTGAATTATCTTTCAAACAGATCAGGAAATTTTTTGCATCTCCGGCACACACAGCCTTGTCCCGACATTCCAACCACAGCTCCAAGAAAATAAAAGCAGGCATAAACAAAGTAAAACTTTCTTTCATCAGCCCACAGAGAACGGCAACTGTCGCAATGGTAATCTGCCAAAGCGCATTTCCGTATTTTTGACGATATGCCTGTGCAGCGATCAGACAAAGCGCGATTGCAAGCAACATGATGCCGGTACTCTCCTGATTCGCGCTCCGATACCATGGAGTATATTGTTCGCCCAACAGAATCAGACAGGGAAACAGAAGACTGATCCATCTGTTATATCTCAAAAATCTTGCGGTATAGTACAGACACACAAATGTTACGATACCTTTAAATGCCGTATAATAATTCCAATACAACAGATTGCTGCCCCACAGGCGGGCACAGGTGACCCGCTCTACCCAATAGAGCGGGCGATATCTCCAGTGAAAATCATTTATGATCCACCCCCACATCTGCCGCAATAATGGTTCCTGCTGATGTTTAAAGGCATATTCCATCCGGATCAACTCATGGTCATCCACAAAATGCCATCCGGAATACAGAGCACCGGTCCAATGCAATACCCCCCCAATGACAAGGACACCCAACAATACTACGGCAACAAATTCCAACCGGACATCCCTTCTCTTGACTGATTCCCTCATCTTTCCTCCCATTTCGGTATCATACAACGGGCAACTGCCCTTATGCAAGCAACGGGCAATACGCTCTGTGAGCTGCCCTTATGCTAAAAAAACACCAAGGGTTTAGTCCCCCTAGTGTTTTTTGACTCCATTGCACGTTATGCATTTCTAAATGAAGCACGGGGGATTCGAACCCCCGACAACCTGATTAAAAGTCAGGTGCTC
>JAMPHD010000006.1 GCA_023663635.1 Acetatifactor muris | reverse complement strand
TAGGGATTTATTCTCTGCTTCCTTTTTTGCCAACTTTAATTATACACTAACTTTTATGAACATATCGTAGTCATTTTTTCATCATTGTAATACTTTCTTAACAAATTGAGGACTTGACCTGAAACCCGAAAGATGTTATATTTAGCTCAACAACTGTATTAATTGGCTTAATACACTAATCCGACCCGGCATCAGCGGCACGCGGGGAGAAAGGGAAAAACTATGATCGTCATTGACTATCGGGACAAGAGACCGCTCTATGAACAGGTGACGGAGAAGATTGAGCATCTGATCATCTGCGGCGCGCTGTCGCCCAATACCAAACTGCCCTCCGTGCGCGCCCTCGCCATGGATCTGTGCATCAATCCCAACACGGTCCAGAGGGCCTACGCCTGTCTGGAACAGGAAGGATACATCTACACGGTGGTGGGACGCGGCAATTACGTCACGGAGCCCGCGGAGTGGAGGAAGGGCAAACTGCTCTCCCTGGAGCGGGAATTGCGCGACTGCATGACGGAGGCGGCCACCGCCGGTCTGCCCGAGGAGACTGTGCTGCGTCTGATGCGGGAGATTTACGGCCGCCCGCATCCGGAGAGCGGAAAGGAGGATCCGTCTCATGATTGAAATTCGCAATGTCACCAAAACATTTGATAAACTGACGGCTCTCAGAGAGGTGTCCGCCAAGATGGAGGAAGGACATGTATTCGGCCTGATCGGCACCAACGGCGCGGGAAAAAGTACCCTGATGCGCCTGATCTGCGGGATTTATGCCCCTGATACGGGCGTGGTGGAGGTTGACGGCGTCCCGGTCTATGAGAATCCCGCCGCCAAGTCCAAGATCTTTTATCTGTCGGACGACCCGTATTTTTTCCCGGGAGCCACATCCATGGATATGGCGCGTTTCTACCACACCTTTTATCCGAATTTTGACATGACTCGTTTTGAGGAGCTCATGGACTCCCTGCATCTGGACATACGCCGCAAGATCAACACTTTCTCCAAAGGCATGAAGAAACAGCTCTCCATGATGCTCGGCATCTGTTCCGGAACCAAATATCTGCTCTGCGACGAGACCTTTGACGGTTTGGATCCGGTGATGCGTCAAGCCGTCAAACGCTTATTTTTAAAAGAGATAGAGGACTCGGGACTGACCCCCGTCATCTCCTCCCACAATCTGCGGGAACTGGAAGATATCTGTGAACATGTGGGACTGCTGCACGACGGCGGCATCCTCTTTACCAAAGATCTGGAGGACATGAAACTGAACATTCACAAGCTGCAATGTGTGTTAAAGGATCCGGCCGACCTGGCCCTCATAGAAAAGGAATTTCCCATTCTGCAGAGCGCGCGTCAGGGAGCCCTGTTGACTCTGACGCTGCGGGGCGACAGGGAACGGATCCGCCTGCTGTCCGAGCAGCTTGACCCCGCGTTTTGGGAACTGCTGCCCCTTACTTTGGAAGAGATCTTTATCAGCGAGACGGAGGTGTTTGGCTATGACTTCAGCAAAATCTATGAATGAGACGAACGCAAACGGTATGGGTGTGAATGCTCCGGATGGAAATGCCGCGGACGTGGCAAAAACAGCTCCCTTGAGTCTGTGGAGTCTGATGAAGGAGAATCTGCGCCGCCGCAGAGGCATGGCGCTCCTTTGTCTGCTCGGCAGCCTTCTCGCCTCCCCCGTGGCATTTTTGCTCTATCTCGACCAGGTTACCGGCTGTCCGCCCGAGTACATGGTGGACGTGAGCCAAAGCCTGTTGAATTATCTGAGCAACTCGCATCTCACGGCCCAGATGATCGTCCTCTATCTGAGCGCTTTTCTGCTCGGCATGGAAGGCTTTAAGCATCTGTTTTCCCGAGGGACGGCAGATCTGTGGCACAGCGCCCCCGTCACCCGCAACAGACTGTTTGGCGTCCTATACGGAAACGGCTTTCTCATCTGGTTCATACCCTTTGCCTGCGGCCATCTCTTCGTGAGCGTCATGACCCTGCTGCACATGGATTCCCCGGCGCTCCGCCATGACGCGCTCCTGCTGTTGCTCATCGAGTTTGTCCTGATCGTTTTGAGCTTTCTGATGATCTACCATGTATGTCTCGTGGCCGTCATGTTCAGCGGAAACGGGAAAAATGCCGTGAGCAACGCCCTGATCCTCGGCCTCGGCGCATGCTTTGTCTATATCACGTTCCATAACTATACGGAAAACTATCTGCGCACTTTCTATGTGGGAGGGAGCATGGTTCCCGCCGCTCCTTTTCTCGGGCTGTCCCCGTTGGCTGCCCCGATCGACCTATATGTCTGTTTGACGATGGATTGGGGGACTGCGCATTTCTCCCTCGCCCCCCATGCAGGCACCATCGCGCTCTGCGTCCTTGTGGCCATAGCCAATCTGTTGTTGGCGATACATCTGCACGCCAAGCGTCCCACCGAACTGGCGGAACGGGGTGTGGATGACCGGCACATCCGCATTCCTCTGCGTCTCGGCACTTCCGTACTCGCGGGTCCGGCCGTTGCCATGCTCTTTCGCATCAGCGTCGAAGATTCCGGTTCTATTTGGCCTTGGTTCGGCGCCATCCTTGGCAGTGTATTGGCCTTTGTACTTTTGAATATACTCTATCACGCCTCCCCCGGAGCCGCTTTTGCGCACAAGGGACAGATGGCGGCCGCGGTGATCCTCAGCTGCGCTGTGGTATTCCTGTTTTCACAAGGTCTGTTCGGATATGACTCCCGTCTGCCCGAGGCGGAGGACATCCTGAGCATTTCGATCCACAGTTCCGCCTTCCCGGGCGCCGGTTACGGTCTGCGGCAGAATGAGCGCACCGGCGGATACTATTATGAAAAAAACAGCGATTTTGACCTCGCCGCAAATCCCGCCTTCACGGATGCCGAGGCCAATCATCGTCTGCTCTCCACACTGGTGGCCATGAGCAGAGACGACTATCATCCCTTCACTCAGGATGCGGACACCCCTGTTTATTTCATCCGCATAGCGGTGCATGTGAATACCGCCCAAGGCTCCTCCTATGAGCGCGAATACGACTTCTATATGGACGACGCGGGCAGAGAGGCTCTGAAACCGTTCACGGACAGCGCCGCTTTCAGGGAGTTCTACGCTCCCATGGCATCCGGCCTCACAGAGCCCTGCGGCATCCTGGCCTGTCCCCCGAGTTCGCTGAGCGCAAGCGCCTATCCTGTCCACATGGATGATCCGGAGCGGATCGCCGCGCTGCAGACGGCCTACGCGCAAGATTTTGCGGAACATTATGACCCGGTCGGATCGCATTTTGACCAACAAAACCATATTTATCTGCAATATGAACATACACAATATTCAGAAGATCCCGGGGATCCGTCCGATTCGTATCTGACCGGAAGATTGAGCGTGCCCGAATACTACGAGCGCACCATCGCCCTGCTGTCGGAGTGGTATCCCGATATGCCGTGGATGGAGCCGAATTTGGCGCCGTGATACGGCTCCGCGAAAGCGACCGAAAATTTTCAACAAAAAGGGACATCACCACCCGATCCCGTCAGGTAACGATGTCCCTTTATTTATTCCGTTATTATGAAACCTGCGGGAACCCGTTCTCAGTTCCCTGCCATCTGCGCCGCAACCTCTGCGGCAAAGTCCTCGTTCTTCTTCTCCAGGCCCTCACCGGTCTCGAAACGCACGAACTTCTTAACGCTGACGGCAGCGCCCGCAGCCTTGCTCACCTGATCCAGATACTGCGCAACGGTCTGCTTGCCGTCCTCGGCCTTCACATATACCTGCTCCAGAAGGCATACCTCCTTGAGCTCCTTGTTCAGACGGCCGTTCACGGCGCCCTCGATCACCTTCTCGGGCTTTCCTGCCATCTTAGGATCCTGCGCGATCTGCTCGGCGATGATCGCCCTCTCATGCTCCTTGAACTCCTCGGACACATCCCCGGTAGCCACATATTTGGGAGCGAGAGCGGCCACCTGCATGGCGATGTTGGTCAGCGCCTCCCTGACGGCATCATTCACCACCGCGGTGTCGGCCTCCACCAGAACGCCGATCCTGCCGCCGCCGTGCACATAGGAAACCACACAGCCGTTTGCCGCGGTCACTTTCTCAAATCTTCTGATGGAAAGTTTCTCACCGATCACGGCGATCTTCTCCACCAGAGCCTCGGACACGCTCTTGGAGCCGTCCTCGATCCATTTCTCCGCAAGGAACGCGTCGATATCCGCCGCGTCGGACTGCACTGCCTGTCTTGCGACTGCCTCCACAAACTGTTGGAACTGCTCGTTCTTGGCCACGAAATCGGTCTCGGAGTTTACCTCCACGACAGCCGCCGTGGTGTCGCCGTCCATGGCGATGCGACAGATGCCCTCCGCCGCGATCCTGCTCTCTTTCTTCACGGCCTTGGCCGCGCCGCTCTTTCTGAGGAAGTCAACCGCCTCCTCCATATTTCCATTGGTCTCGTTCAGAGCCTTCTTACAATCCATCATACCTGCGCCGGTCATCTCGCGCAGTTCTTTTACCATTGCTGCAGTAACTTCTGCCATAGGTCCAATCCTCCTTATTCTGCGTCCTCTGCCTCTGCGATCTCCTCAATGCTCTCGGCATTTTGGGTCTCCGTATCGGCATCCGTATAAACGGCCTCGCCCTGGTTTGCCTCGATCACGGCGTCAGCCATCTTGGACACGATCAGTTTCACGGCTCTGATCGCGTCGTCATTGCCGGGAATGATGTAATCCAACTCCTCGGGATCACAGTTGGTATCGCCGATACCGATCAGCGTGATGCCGAGCGCGTGAGCCTCCTGTACGCAGATTCTCTCCTTCTTGGGATCTACCACAAAAATGGCATCGGGCACTCTGGTCATATTTTTGATACCGCCCAGATTTCTCTCCAACTTATCCCATTCCTTCTTCAGCTCGATGACTTCCTTCTTGGGAAGCACGTCAAAGGTGCCGTCCTGAGACATGGTCTCAATGGCATGCAGTCTGTCGATACGGGAACGGATGGTTCTGAAATTGGTGAGCATACCGCCCAACCATCTCTCGTTTACATAGTACATACCGCAGCGCTCCGCCTCCGCCTTCACTGCGTCCTGCGCCTGTTTCTTGGTGCCGACAAACAGGATGGTGCCGCCCTGCGCAGCGATCTCGGAAACCGCGCGATAAGCCTCGTCCACCTTGACCACGGACTTCTGCAGATCGATAATGTGGATACCGTTTCTCTCAGTGAAGATATAAGGAGCCATCTTGGGGTTCCACCTTCTGGTCTGGTGTCCGAAATGAACACCTGCTTCAAGCAACTGTTTCATAGAAATAACGCTCATGTCTTTCCCTCCGTTTGGTTAGAATCTTCCGCATCTTCTTTTCTGCCGGCCTGCGTTAAAAACCGGTTCGCTCCGACGGAGATTTCCTGCGTGGCCGGCCGCACACCGGTCAACGGTCCGAAACACCACCGCCGAATCAAAAATGCGTGTTTTTTAGTCACAACTATCAGATTATAACATAAGAAAACCCCTGTGACAAGGGGTTTTGCTAACATATTTCATATTTCATTTCGCCGGAACATCTCATCATCCTGCAGGATGCGCGATGTTCTAATGTGCGATCATCTCCGCGATCTCCTCCTCGCCTGTCCCGGGATAAATCTCATAGGTTCCGGTCCGCAGCCGCTTGGAATAGCCGTTGTTGCACAGAAAAGCGTCAAAATCCGCCGCGTCCTCCACCAGTCCCGCCGCTGCCAGATCCCTGCTGACGGTGTAGGAGCTCGCCCCGCTGCTGATCTGAAACACTACCGCCTCCCCGGCCGTTCCGGAAGAATCCGCGCCGTCAGTTGCCTCAGACGCGCCGTCAGGCACATCCGCGCTCCCGGATGCCGCTTGAGAGGATTCCGCCCCCGCAGACTGTCCGTCCGGTACATCCGCCCCGGCAGACTCTGCACTTTCGTCAGATCCCATACCCTCAGGCCCGGTTTCGGAGGCATCGGCCCCCGCGGATTCCCCGTCAGGCTCCGTACTTCCGGCTTGGGAGGGGTCAGTCCCTGCAGGTTCCCCGTCAACTGCACCCGAATTGCCCGACTCTCCCTGCAGCGCGGAGAGAGTCGCGGAACCGCTCTCCACCATACCAAGCTCCATGGCCCGCTGCCGTATCTGTGCATCCGTCATCGGCCTGTTACCCCTGCCGCTGATCGTCAGGATCAGGGTGGTGAGTATGATCCCCACCGCCAATCCCCGCAAATAATATCGAAGTTTCATAGTATCCTCAATTCCCGTTTCCCATCCGGTCTACAGACTCTTATAGAGATCGATCACAAGCTTTACCTCGCCCACGCCAAGACCCAGTTCTTTGGCGATGGCGACTTTGGATTTGCCCTGCCTGTAAAGTCTGAGTATTTTGTCATTGTTATTGGTCTCCGCGTCTTCTCCCGCCGTCACAAAGCTCAGATCCACAGCCGGTCTGACGGGATCTGCGGGAATCTCGGATGCCGTCCCCGCCGACATCCCGGCGTTTGCTGCCGTCCCTGTTCCGATCGGCGGCACATTTCCTGCCGAAACGGTCTCCCGAGGCATCCCGGCCGAAACGGCCGATGCGGTCTCCCGGGGCGGAACAGTCGCGGGTTCACCCTTCTCTTCATTGCCCTTGTCATTTCCCGCGAGAAGTCTCTCCAAGCCGGAGAGTTTCCTCACCGGCGCAGGCTCCGGAATCTGCGCCGCGGATCGGGCCGCCGCGTTCTCCGCCTCCAACTGCCGGAAGGAATTTACGGCTGCCTCAGCCTCCCTCGTGATCTCCTCCGCTTCCTGCACGGCCTTATTCATATCGGAAACCATATTTTTCAGTCCCGTTTGCTTATTGTTGAGCATATCGTACAGGAACACGGCCTCCTCATGATTCTTGTGAATCTCATTCAAAACCGTGTCCGAATATTCGTTGACCGCCATGATCTTCTCATTGGTCAGTCTCTCCAGAGAGCGCTCCGTCTTTTCCACGGCATATCCCACAGCCTCATCCACCACATCATCCACATGATGTCTAATCTCGTCCATCTGTTGGTCAACCATGGTCTTGATCTCATCCTGCGCCAACTTTTTGGTCTCTCCGGGCACCTCGTCTCCCTTTGCGGGAATCAGAAAACTCACCCCTGCGAGAATCACACCGCCCACAAGCAGCACAATCTCCATAACACCCATGTCGCTCTCCTCAGACTTTCATGTCAAAGCCGCCCTGTCCCTTGATGACCACGCGGCCCTCTCCGTCATTTTTTCTGCGATGCTTTCCCCCGTCTCCGGTGTACTCATTGCTGCCCTTATCCCTTGCGTCCTGTCTCTTGTTCTGCCACTCGGACTGATCGCTGCTCCTCACGCTGTTGGCCCGCTGCTCCTCCGTCCGCTGCGCCTGCTGTCCCAGATTCGTCTGATCCACGACCGCCTTATTGTCCTCGTTCTGCTTGATCGTGGTGTAATCCTGCGCCCGACTGATCGTGGTGAACTCTATCGAACCCATTGCCATATATCCAAACCTCCTACAGGGGAGCCATCTTGACTTCTCCCTGAACTCTCTCGAACCTGCAATATTTATAGCTGCTCTGTACCGCCATGGAGGAATCGCCGATCACTATGGTCGTCCCGGGGAATACCTCCCCCGTGACCTCCACCACGGCCTTCCGCTGGGTCTCCACCACCTGCTGCAGAGTGAGCATCTCCTGATTCTTCTTGGCCAACAGTTTCTTGTTGGTCTCATTGCTCTTGGCCGCCTCCTTGACCTTGAGGAGCTGATCCGCCGCAAAATGAACACCCTTGGCGTGCTTATCCGCAAAATCCTTGAGAACCGCCTGTGCCTCCCTGATCTCCTTCATCAGCTCCGCAACCATCTTCTGCAGATTGATATACTCCTCCTTCATCTTGGAGTTCATACCCACTTCCACCACCGTGGGAGCGCCCATCTCGGCGCCGATATTCTTGGCGGAGATCTTGTTGCCCGCCTTCACATAACCGCCGGTGATGAAACCGCGCTTGCCGCCCACCGTGACCATGTCTCCCGCGGTGACCGTGCTGTGCAGGATGGATCCCGTGTCCACATAACCGCTTTCCGCCACAATGTCCGCGCTCTCTATGAACTTGGCGACAATATTGCCCCCTGCTCTCAGTGTTCCCTTAGACATGCCGTTCATTCCTCTGGCAATGATAATATTGCCGGTGGCATAGATATAAGCGCCCTCCACCACGCCGTTGATGATCACATTGCCCTGCGCTCTCACCGTGAAATTGGAGGCCACGTTGCCATTGACCTGTACGCTGCCGTTAAAATCAATGTTGCCGGTGGAGATATCCACGTTTTCCACCGTATACACATCCGAGACAAATACCTCGCCGTCCACGAGCATCACATGGCCGTCCACCTCGGAACTGATGGAGAGTTTATCCTCGGACAGCGCGATATGTTTGCCGTACCTGAGGAAAGCCTTCTTCACATCCCTGGGCTTGATACGGGCGCCCATGATATTGATGCCGTACTCCCCCTCATCCTCCGGGATGATCCTGGCCAGCAGATCGCCTTTATGGCAGTGATTGATGATATTTAACTGGAAAAAGTCCGCCGTGCCGTCCTCATTCAGCGTGGGACGCGCCCGCAGATCCGTGTTGAAATAGTATTCGATCCTCGCGTCCGTGCCGTGGCGGGGCTCCTTGCCCTTGGCCACCAGAAGATCCGTGCAATACACTCCGTCGGACTGAAAATGATCCTGCAGTTCTCCCATCCGGATTCCCGAAGTGATATTCTTGAACCGCAGATCCGACAAAAACTCGTTGAACGTGATGCGTTTGCCGGTCTCCGACGGCGGATAGAACCGCACGGTGGCGAGCATACTGTCCTCGCTGATCTCAATCTTATAACTCTCGTCCACCGCAGGGCATTCTTCCTGTCCCAGGAAACTCACGATTTCTTTCCCGGACTCCAAAAACTGCTTCAATGACGCAAGATTATAGACAATTCCCCGCTCATCCAACCAAGAGGTCACTTCCCCGATCTGAACCGCTGTCCCCTCATCCTTGGGCGGGAAGAACTTCACTCCGAATCCCCCTCCGGGAGTGCTCACAAGCTGAAAATATCCATTCTGCATAATCTTCCTCCTCCTGAGACGCTGCCATCCGCAGCATTCTCATCGGTCTGTCAGAATTCCCATATAGCTGCCCATCTTAGTCTTCATTTTCTGCAGCGCTCTGGTGTGCAGTTGGGAAATTCTGGACTCCGAAACCTCCAAAATATTACTGATCTCCTTTAATGTCAACTCCTCATAATAGTAGAGCGTTATGACCTTGCGTTCCTTATCCGTCAGAAGATCCAACGCCTCTCCCAAAACCCGGGTCAGCTCTTCCTTCTCGATCTTCTCCTCCGGCCCGTCAAAATGCGCCGTGGTATATCGGTTGTAATCCTGGGAGACATCGCTCCCCTGCTCCATATATTCATTCAGCGAGACCAGGCCCGTGACTTTCATTTGGGACTGCCAATCCGTGTACTCGTCGTCCGAGATCCCCAGAGCTTTGGCGATCTCATCGTCTCCGGCCACATGTCCGGTCTCCTGTTCGATCTGTCTGATGACGGACTCGATCTTTTTCTGCTTTTGCCGGATGGTGCGCGGGATCCAGTCCATCTTGCGGATCTGATCCAGAATGGAACCCCGAATGCGCAGACTCGCGTATGTCTCAAACTTTACCTCTTTGAAACAGTCAAACTTGTCGATGGCATCGATCAATCCGAAAATACCATAGCTGACAAGATCCTCATACTCCACATTGTATCCCAGATACATACTCAGCCGCCCGGCCACCACTTTTACGAGAGGCGCGTATTCCAATATGATCTTCTCCCGCAGCTCAGCGCTCTTGGATTTCGCATATTCCTCCAGCAGTTTCCTCTTTCCGGCCTCATCCATTGGAATCGTCACCTCCTTCGCCTCTTTTCAACCTTACCGGGCCTGTGCCTCCTGCAGATCCTGCCCGTCCTGCATCTCTTCCTCACTCAGTTCGGAGTCCTTCTCTATAACTTCCCCCTCATCGGCAAGTTTTGCCTCATTCTGTCTGTCAAACAGGTCCAATGTCCACTGCAGCACACTGCCCAGAATGTAAAACACCACCAACACACCCAACAGGGTGGCCAACTGCTGCACCAGGGGATATCCGCGAACCAGATTGATGACACATGTCACGGCTCCGGCCGACAGCATCAATAATAAGGGCAATAATTTTCTGTTCATACCATACCTCTGTCAAATGATCTTCTCCGGTCTGCCCACTGCCCGTATGACATAGTCTCCCGTCTCCGGATAAAAAATAACCGTGCGCCCGTAATCTTCTCCCGTGTCCTGCGCCAGGATAGGGATATTCAACTGTCTCAGTTTTCTGATGGACGCCTCCGCGTTGCGCGCTCCAACCTGTGTCAGGTCGGACTTACTCTGAAAAGAAAACATCGTGGCGCCGCCCGCGATCTTGGCCGTCATACATCCCCTGCGCGCTCCGCGCCGCTCCATCTGACGCACCAGTTCCTCAATACCCGTGTCCGCGAATTTCGCAATATTCAGACCCGCGTTGCGGATGGCGGTGCTGTCCGGCAGCATGATATGCGCCAATCCGCCAATCTTAGCCATCGGATCCCGAATGGCTATTCCGATGCAGGAACCAAGCCCCAAGGTTGTCAATCCGTCGGGGCTCATGCATGTCTTTAAATCTGCCATTCCAACTTTAATGATCTCACTCATAGTTCATCACCTTCTACCGTTTACTCTACAGGCATCCCCAACGATCCGAGAATCTTCGAATAAGATTGCAAGTCCGGTATCAGAATAAAGTATCCGTCAATTTCTATTTCATCAAAGAATTGTGACTGGATCAAAAGAATGTTGTCTCCCATAATACCGAACTCTATGGCGGGCACGCTCAAGATCGCCCCGGCCATATCCACCGATAGCTCCGGAGGTGTGGGAAATATCTTCAGATTCGTGATCGTGGAAAGCGAGTTGAGATACGCCCCCGTGATAATATTGCCCACCTCTTTCAGAGCGGAGAGTTCCATCTCCGTAAACTCCTCGCCTTCGGGCGCCATGCCCATCATCAGTTTGGAGATCAAATGCTTGGCGCTCTTCTTCTCCACGAGGAACATCATGCTTCCGGTGATATCACCTTCCACACCCAAAAATACCGCCGCCATGATCTGTTCCTCACCGCCCATCATGGCGCCGACTTCTTTAAATTCCAACAGCTTGATCTGAGGAACCCGCATATCCACCTTGCAGCCCAACATTTGTGACAGGGCAGTCATGGCATTGCCCGCGCCGATATTTCCAAGTTCTTTCAGCACATCCATGTAGGTCTCAGAAACCTGCTCCAGACTCATTTTGCTCATGTATCGTCTCCTTCTTAAGCTAAACTATATACTCTCCTCCAGAGTAATGGCATTTAAGTCCAACAGAGAGATAAGCTCTCCACCGTTCTTGCCGATTCCGTTGATAAAGCTCATCTTTCCGTCCCTTGCCTCGTAGGAGACTCTCTCAATGTTGTCATCGCTCAAAGTGACTACCTCGCGAACCTCATCCACCACGATTCCAAGATTTCCGGAGGTCTCCGTCTTGAGGATGATGATGCGTGTGGCTCTGGTGTACTCGTCCGCGGGGAGTCCCATCTTCAGACGGATGCTCACCACGGGAATCACCTCGCCGCGCAGATTGATCACGCCCTTCAGATACACGGGCACCTTGGGCACTCTGGTGATGTTCTGCATCCTCACGATATTGTCGATATAGCGGATGTCAATGCCATACTGCTCTTCACCCAGACGAATGACAATATATTGAAAATGCTCGACCTCCTGTTTGGCCTCCCTGTTCTTTGCGGCTACACTGTTATTGTTATTGTTGGCGCTAAGCTGATCCATTCTATGATCCCCCTTCCTTACAGTAACGCGTTGGCATCCAGAATCAGTGCCACCTCGCCGTCACCCAGAATCGTGGCTCCGTTGATGAACTTGCACTGTTTAATATATGCCCCCAGCGACTTGATGACAATCTCCTGCTGTCCGAGCAGGGAATCCACCACCAGGCCGGCCGTCTTCTCGCCCTTCTTCACGATGACCACGATCAGACTCTCGCTCTCAGAGTTGCTGCTCTCGATGTCCAGAAGCTTGTTCATGCGGATAAGAGGGATCACCACACCGCGCAGATTGATCACTTCTTTATTCTCCACCAGTTTGATCTCACCGGGCTGGATATCCTCAATGGCCTGAATGGACTCCAGAGAGATGGCGTATTTCTCATCTCCCACCACCACCATCAGCGCCTGAATGATAGCCAGTGTCAGCGGCAGCCTGATCGTCCAGGTGCTGCCCTCACCCAACTTGGATTTGACTTCCACCTCGCCGGAGAGGGACTCGATCTTGGATTTCACCACATCCAGTCCCACGCCGCGCCCGGACACGTCCGTGACCTGCTTGGCCGTGGAGAAACTGGGCAGGAACAAAAGGTCGATCACATCTTTCTCACTCATGTTCAACGCCTGCTCCGGCGTGATCGTGCCGCGCTCGATCGCCTTGTTCTTCACCGCCTCAATATCGATACCGTTACCGTCATCCCTGATCTCGATCATGACATTGTTGCCGTCCTGATAGGCATCCAGGAAAATGGAACCCACGGGAGGTTTGCCCCTGCGCGCGCGCAGCTCCGCGTCCTCCAGTCCGTGGTCTGCCGAGTTGCGCAACAGATGCATCAGAGGATCACCGATCTCATCCACCACGGTACGGTCCAACTCGGTTTCTTCACCTGTCATATACAGCTCCATCTTCTTGTTCAGGGTCTTGGAGAGATCTCTGATCATGCGGGGGAACTTGTTGACAACGCTCTCTATGGGCACCATCCTCACCTTCATGACTGACTCATGCAGATTGGTGGTGACACTCTCCAGATACTCGATCTGCTCGTTGAAACCGGAATTGGAATTCTGCTCCTGTCCGGAGGCGGCCACCAGCGAGTTCTTGGCGATGATCAGCTCGCTGACCAGATTCATCAGTTCGTCCAGTTTCTCTATGTCCACGCGCACGGTGCGGTTCACCACGGGCTTGCCGGTCGCCGGTTTCTTGTCGCCACCCTTGGCCGCGGGAGCATGCTGCGGCTTTTTCTCCTCCGTCACCGCCGGAGCGCCGGCGGGAGTATCCTTGACCTCCGCGGTCTCCTCAGCGGGATGGTAGTTTTTGGTCTCCTCAAGCACCAGGGGCGCGCCCAGGACTTTCTCGATCTCGGACACATTGGCCGCGGCTTTGATCAGATCGTCCAACTCCGCCTCAGAGAGCACGATCAAAGTGAAATCCCTGTCAAATTTCTCATCCTCCACATCCTGTGTGCTGGGATTGGAGACGATGATCTCGCCTTTCTCCTCCAAGGCCTTGAACACCAGAAATGCCCTTGCCGCTTTCAGAATACAGCCTTCCTGCACGAACACGGTGAGTCCGTATGCCTTTTTACCCGCTTTATCAGCCTCTGTGATCACATGGATCTGGCTGTCGTCCAACGCGATGTCGTTCCATTTTTCATCGCCCCCTGCCCCCTCGGAGGAAGTCGTCTCAGCCTTGGTATCCGATTTCTCCTCAGTCGCCTTTCCGCTGTTCTTCAGGATATCGTTCAACTGCTTGATGAGCGGCTCATTCTCGTTGGTCCCCTCGTCTGCGGTGGCCTGAATATTGTTGGTGTATTCCTCAAGAGCATCCAGACATTGGAAGAGTACGTCGATCATCTCCGGCTGAACCTTGATGGTGCCGTTGCGCACCTCGGAAAATACATTTTCCATGTCATGGGTCAGATTCTGCATTCTCTTGTATCCCATGGTGCCGGCCATACCCTTCATGGAATGGGCGGCGCGGAAAATCTCATTGATGGTATTCATATTCTCCGGGTCAGCCTCCAATTCCAAGATCTGCGTATTCAGATTTTGCAAATGTTCCTTGGACTCGTCCAGGAAAATCTCAAGATATTGACTTACGTCCATACTCTCCTCCATTCTGCCGCAAGCGGCTTCCTGCGTTTCTTCCCGCAATTTAATTCAAAAAATTTGTACTTTCCGCGAACCGTCCTCACCGGGCATTACGTCTCATATGTTGCGCTGACGCAACAGGGCGACGATCTCCTTCGCGACCTGATCCAACGGAGCCTCGAGATCCGCCAGTCCTGCCTTCATCACATTCATGGGCATTCCGTAGACCGTGCTGGTCTCCTTGTCCTGAGCGATCACGGAGATGTTCTTCCTCTTCCGCAATCCTTTAATGCCCTCCATGCCGTCGGCTCCCATGCCCGTCAGGACCGCGCAGACGATCCTCTCAAATCCACAGTCCGCCAGGGACTCATACATGTAGTTGGCGCTGGGTTTCACCCCTTCTCTGGGGGGCTCATCCGAATACCGGATCACATGTCGGTCACCGCCCGCGCGCTGCACTTTCATATGCATACCGCCCATCGCCACATAGACCACGCCGTTTTGGATTTCCTCCCCCTCCTCGGCCTCCTTGACATGCACCTTGCTCAGACGATCCAGACGCTCCGCCAGTGTCAGGGTAAACCCTTTCGGCATGTGCTGCACCAACAAAACCGGCGCGTCCAGATCCTCCGGGAGATAGGGGATCACGGACTGCAGCGCCCTCGGCCCTCCCGTGGAACTGGCGATGGCCACCACGGAATGAGTCCGGCTGCCCCGCAAGTGTTCTTTCATATGCGGCGGCTGTTCCGCGCGCGAAGACGATCCGCCGTTCTCCGCCCTTTTGTTCTCCGCGTCCTCAAAAGAGGGGTACTCCCCGTCTACCACCACCTCCAACGTGCTCAGGAAATTTGTTTTAAAAAGCTGCTGATCCTCCCCCGAGTTGCCAACCGGTTTCTGCAGAAAATCCAATGCTCCCAACGACAACGCTTCCAATGTGGTCTTGGCGCCTTCATATGTATAGCTGCTCACCACCATCACCTTGGCCGGAATCCTGCTCTTTTTGATCTCCGCCAACAGTTGAAGACCGTCCATCTTGGGCATGCTGATATCCAACACCACTCCGTCATAGGACTTCTTTTGAAGAAATTCCAAAGCCTCCAATCCGTTGACAGCCTCATCCGCCACCTCGAATCGTTCCGCATGATCTATTATATCACAGATCATTCTTCTCATGAGTGCAGAATCATCTACCACAAGGATTTTTTTTGTGAAATTATTTTGTCTGACCATATCATCACCACTCTAAGACATTCTATGACATTTTATCTTTTCTCCGACTCTTTCGTTCCTCCTCAAAGATAAACTTGATGATCTCCTCCCGCACATCCCTGCTCATGTTATAATACTGCACTCTGTGCTCAAAAGTGCCCGGGCGGTTCTCCAGTTCCCTGGCCGCCAACACTCTGCCCACCACGTCATAGGTCTTGGATACGCCGTCCTTCACGAGATGGTAATTGCAGTAGATCAGGCTGCCCTCATCGTATTTCTGCGAGGAGAGAAAGCGGAGTCCGCCGCCGCTGATGTCCACGATGACGCTCCGGCGCAGGGGCAGTCCCCGCTGCAGGATATAGGCGGGTTTGTTCTCCACCTCCAGCACTTCCTCCTCCTCGAGCCCTCTCGCGTGCATCTCCAACGCGCAGCTGAAACGATAATATTCCCTGCGCTGATATTTTCTCAGATTGCTGGTCAGTTCCATCCGGAGAAGATAGACATTGTTGCTCTTATATCGGTCCACCACCCGGGCAAAACACTGGAACAGACCGCTCTCCCCGTAGAATACCAGATCATACTCGTTGTCCACCTGCAAAAGCACGAGTTTGGTCTTCTCCATGGGCATCACGATCTCCAACAGATCCTCCGACAGGATCTCGTAGACTTTGCTGTAATAGATCTTCGGTCTCTCTCCCTCCGCGCCCGGCTTGTGTTCCACTTCCTGTAACTCAATTTTGTTTCCCAAAGAAATAAATTTTGAAAGCATAGTTCTCCCCTCCGGTTAAGATCTTGATATGATATGCGAGAAAAAGGCTGCCATGCCCCGCTTGGGCTGCCGCTCCTCCTCTTTGCCAAGCAGCCTGTGCGCGATGCGCTCATAGGCCTGTGCCGATTTGGAACCCGGGTTCTGGATGGAAACCGGCGTCTGCTGCATCACCGCCTGAGCCAACTGCGCGTCCTGCGGCACGGTGCCCAGATACGTCATGGGAATCTTGAGATATTTGGACACCACCGCGTTCAGCTTGCTGAACAGGATCTGTCCCTCCGTCTCCTTCACCACGCGATTGGCGATCATCTTCACCTTGGTGTCCTCCTCTATGAACCGCGGATGCCGATACAGCGCCTTTAACAGCGAGTAGGAATCCGTGATGGAGGTGGGCTCCGGCGTGGTCACCAGAAGGATCTCCCCGCTGGCCACCAGAAACTCCAACACCGCGTCCGATATCCCCGCCCCGGTATCCACGAGAATGATATCCGCCATCGCGTCCAACTCCGTCAGATTCTGTATGATATAATTCAAGTAGTCACGGCTGAGATTGGACATCCCGGCAATTCCCGACCCGCCGGAGATGAAACCCACCTCCATGGGCCCCCAGGTGATGATCTCGCTGATGTTCTTCCCCTGATAGATCAGATCATATAAATTGTGCTTGGGAACTGCCCCAAACATGATCTCGATATTTGCCAGACCGAAGTCCGCGTCCAAAATGATCACGCGCTGTCCCATCCTGCGGAACCAGATGGCAAGATTGATGGCCGTGTTGGACTTACCCACGCCTCCCTTTCCGCTGGTGACCGTGATCACTCTGGCCAAAGGGCGGGACTGCCTGTTTGCTTTTATGATTCGTAATTGTTCTGCCTGATCCATACACACGGCCTCCTTAGCCAAGTCAAGCCTTTCCGCCCAAAAGTTGTTTTACTGTCTTCTGCGGGTTGAATCTCTCGATATCATTCGGCACATTCTGCCCACAGGTAATATATGCGATCGGTGTATCCGCGTATAATTTCAGATTCAGCAGATTACCCAATGTAGTAGTCTCGTCCAGCTTGGTAAAGATCAACTGATAGTCCGTGATCTCCTTGTAATTATCCGCGATCTTTAACAGATCCTTGTACTTTGTGGTGGCGCTGAGCACCAGAAACACTTGGATCTGCGCGTCTCCGCCCATGGGTTCCAGATACTCCTTCATCTTGTCGAGCTGCTCCGCGTTTTGGTGGGAGTGCCCGGCGGTATCCACAAAGATATAGTCGTATTCCTGAAAATCCCTCAGCGCGCCCTGAAATTCCTCCGGGCTGTAGATCACCCTGAAGGGCACCTCCATGATCTGCGCGTAAGTGCGCAGCTGCTCCGCCGCCGCGATGCGGTAGGTGTCCGCGGTGAGAAGGACCGTCTTCTTCTTTTCCTCCACCGCCAGAGCGCTGGCGAGCTTGGCGATGGTGGTCGTCTTGCCCACCCCGGTGGGCCCGATGAAGAACACCACTCTGGGTCCTTTTTCGGCGGGAACGATCCCCTCCGACTTGCCGAATTTCAGGATGATCTTCTGGTAGATATTGGCCAGAATATGATCGAAAGGCATATTGGGTTTCCTGCCCGGATCCACGTCCTCCAGAATCTGGTTGGCGTACTTCTCCGCCACCTCATTCTCGATCATGGTATTGTATAAAAGTCTGACGAACTTCTCCTGTTCGCCGATCTCTTCCCTGTCCTCTTCCTTCGCGGCGCTCCGCTCGGACTCCCCGGCCTCCTCCGCGCCGTCGCCGGCCGAGGGCTCTCTTCCCGTCTCCTCCACACTCTGTTTCAGGCGGCTCTCCAGAAGAGTCTGCAGGCTGTCCAGTTTCTTCTCAATGCTGTTCGGATCGGAGACTTCCACGCTCCTGAGGATCGGTCCGCTCCCCGCGGCATCCGACGCGGACGCGGATGGGCCGGCCGCGCTGCGCTCCGGTTCCCGTCTCACGGGTCTCGCGCTCTCCCGCTCCTCCTCCAGAGCCACCGTCACCTCGGTCTGTTTACCCTTAAACGCGGCCAAAAATCCTTTGGGTTTCACCTGTCTCACGTTCATGATGACGATGCCTTCACCCAATTCCTTCTTGGCAGCCGCCACCGCTTCTTCCTCTGTTTTGCCCAAAAATTTCTTGATAACCATTATGCCGTCACCATCCCAACTGACTGTAATTCAACACTTGATTCCACTTCATTGTAGGACACTACCACAAGGTCCCTGTAATAATCCTCCGTGAGCCGCTTAAAATAGATACGGGCAATGGGGGAGGTGATGATGATGGGCGCCTTGCCCATATTCTCCAATTTCTTGACCTCCGCTCCCACGGAATCAATGATGGCCCGCGCTCTGGCGGGATCCAGATTGAGAAACGCGCCGCTCTCCGTCTGTTTGACGCTGCCCATGATCTCCTGCTCCACCTTGGGATCCAACGTGACCACACTGGTGGCCTCACGGGCGAGGAAGAATTTGGTGGAGATGGCCCGTTTCAAACTCTGGCGCACATACTCCGTCAGGATATCCGTATCTCTGGTGGTGGGCGCATAGTCCGCCAAAGTCTCCATGATGGTGAGCAGATCCCGGATGGATATGCCCTCCTTTAAGAGGTTTTGCAGCACCTTCTGCACCTCTCCCAAACCGAGCAGCTTGGGAACCAGTTCCTCCACCAGAGAGGGATTGGTGTCCTTCAGGTTGTTGATCAGATTCTGCACATCCTGGCGGGTCAAGAGCTCCGCTATATACTGGCGTATGATCTCGGTGAGATGGGTCGCGATGATCGACGGCGGATCCACCACCGTGTAGCCGAGACTCTCCGCGCGCTCCCGCTGCCCCTCCGTGATCCAAGTCGCCGGCAGATGGAAAGAAGGCTCAAAGGTGGGAATGCCGGTGATCTCCTCCTCCACATAGCCGGGGTTCATGGCCATATAATGGTCGAAGAGGATCTCTCCCTCGCTGACCTGTATACCCTTGATCTTGATGATATACTGATTGGGATTCAACTGAATATTGTCTCTCAGACGGATGATGGGCACTACCGTACCGAGCTCCAACGCGATCTGTCTTCGTATCATGACCACACGGTCCAACAGATCACCGCCCTGGTTCACATCCGCCAGAGGAATGATACCGTAGCCGAACTCCAACTCGATGGGATCCACCTGCAACAGACTGTTCACATTTTCCGGCTGGCGGATCTCCTCCGCGGCGACCTCCTCGCTGTCAACCTCCTGCTCGATCATGGCGACCTCCATGGAGCCCGCGATCATCCTGCCGCCCACTATGAACAGCATACCCATTCCCACAAAGAGAATGGTGTTCAAGTCCGTGGCAATACCCAAAAACGCCAAAGTCGCGCCCACCAGGTACATGACCTTGGGCACGCCGAATAATTGTCTGAGAAGAGCCGGACCAAAATCCGCCTCCTTGCTGCCCTTGGTCACCAGAATACCTGTGGACAGGGATATCAGGAGGGAGGGGATCTGGCTCACCAGTCCGTCACCGATGGTCAGGATGCCGAAAGTATCCAGAGCCGTTCCGATGTCCATGCCCTGCCGCAGCATACCCATGGCGATACCGCCCACAATGTTCAACACCGTCAGCAGAAGACCCGCCACCGCGTCTCCCTTTACATATTTCACGGCACCATCCATGGAACCGAAGAAACTGGATTCTTCCTGAATCTTGTCACGGCGCTCCTTGGCCTCTCTGTCGTCGATGGCCCCGGTGTTCAGATCCGCGTCGATGGCCATCTGTTTGCCGGGCATCGCGTCCAGGGTAAATCTTGCGGTAACCTCAGCCACACGCTCGGAACCTTTGTTGATCACGAGGAACTGGATCATGATCAGGATGATGAAGACGATGGCGCCCACGATCAGGTCGCCGCCTCCGACGAACGCGCCGAAAGTCTTGACCACGTTGCCGGAATCTCCTGTGGTGAGGATCAGTCTGGTGGAGGACACGTTCAGCGCGATCCTGAAGATGGTCGTAAAGAGCAGGATCGTGGGGAAATAGGACATATCCAACACTTCTTTGGTAAACATGCACACAAACAATATGGTAAACGCCAGGGCAATGTTGAACGCCATGAAGACATCCAATACCATGGCGGGAAGAGGCACGATGAACATAATGAAAGCGATCAGCATATAGAGAGCCACAATGGCATCCGTCCGCTTTAACTTTGTACTCATTACGCTAACCTCCTCTCCTGTCTGTCAAACTTATACCTTGCCCTGCAGATGATACACAAAGGCAAGCACTTCCGCCACCGCCTGATAGAGCTCCGGCGGTACCATCTGTCCCACCTCCACATTGGCGTAGAGCATACGGGCCAACGGTTTGTTCTCCACGATCTCAATCCGGTTCTCTCTGGCGATCTCCTTGATCTTGGCCGCCAGATAGTCCTCGCCCTTGGCGATGACAAGCGGCGCGTCCGCCACATCCGGGTCATATTTGATGGCCACGGCATAGTGGGTCGGGTTGGTGATGACCACATCCGCCTTGGGCAGATCCTGCATCATACGGCGTTGGGACGCGGCCATCATACGCTGCCTGATCTTGGCCTTGACCTTCGGATCTCCCTCAGACTGCTTGTACTCGTCCTTGACCTCCTGCTTGGTCATGCGCATATCCCGCGCGAACTTCACTTTCTGATAGGCGTAATCCGCAAACGCGATGATCATATAGACCGCCGCTATGCGGATGCCCAGATCCGTGACGGTGGTGGCAACCAACTGCAGCGCCTGCAACAGCGATATGTCATACAGAAGAAACAACAGCCGCCATTTGTCCTTCAGGTAATTATAGCATATATAAACGATCAAGCCAATCTTTAAGATCGCTTTTACAAGTTCTACCAAAGAATTGACCGAGATGATCTTCTTAAATCCCGAGATGGGATTGAGCTTGTTAAATTTCGGCTGCAGCGGTTTCCCCGTGGGCCTCCACTTCACCTGCGCCGCATCGCAGATAAACGCGATCAGAAAGCCGATCAACAGCACCGGCGCTATGATGATGACCACTCGGATCATCATATAGTGAAACATGACGCGTATGTCATTTTGTGGCAGATTCCCCTGCCAAAACACCACCGTGTCATTGATACGCCCATAGACATTGGTAAAGACATCCATGAGCTGAGTGCCCATTGTGCCCACCCAGAACCTAAGTACCAGAAACAATGCCAAAATTCCCAAGCCGTTGGCGATCTCGCGGCTCTTGGCCACCTGCCCTTCCTTGCGGGCATCGGTCAACTTCTTCTCGGTGGCGGGCTCCGTCTTCTCGCCGCCCGGCCCTTCCTTTGCAAAAAACTGCAGGTTGTATTCCAACAGCATAACTCATCTCCTAAGGTCGGATGGCCTCCACAAAGGCGGACATCACATCCTGCATCTCCCGGTAGATAAAATCCGAGGCCCCCGGCATCAGCTCCATGGTAAAGAACAGTACGCTGAGACCGGTTATGACCTTCAGCTGCATACCCACCGCAAACATATTCATCTGCGGCGACACCTTGGCGAGGACGCCGAGGATGGCATTTAACAGTAAGATCACACAGAAGATCGGAAGAACGATCCGAAATCCGATGATGACATAATCACTCATGAACCGTATGACCACATTCAGCAGGGAATCGCTGTGTAACACGATCCCGCCTATGGGGATCAGCTCAAAGGAATCCGCGAGAGCGCTCAAAAGATATCTGTACATCCCCGTGGCGATGAGCATCATCGTAAAGGCGTACTGATAGAGCACTCCCGTGATGCTGACCTGATTTCTCGCGTTGTTGGGATCGATCAACGTCACCATGGACAAGCCCGTCTCCATATCCGCTATGGCTCCCGCCAAATTCAGGATGGACATGCAGATGTTGGACCCGAAACCGATCAAAAGCCCCGCCACGGCCTCCTTCATCACAAGAATGGCGTAATCCATCACCGTCTCATAGATGATGGCGTCCGCCGGCGTCAATGCCTGATGCAACAGGATCGACACAAACACACTCAGCGCTATGCGCACTCTCGCGGGCGTATTGTTCATGCTGAAAAAAGGGGCAATGAACACAAAACAGGACACTCTCACCAGGATCAGGAGGAAATATTCCAGATCATACATGGAAAAAGAGAAATCAATCATGAATCATCTTTCCTCTCGCCGCTACCGATGCACATAATAACTAAAAGTACTCCACAGCTGCGTGGTAAACTCCACCATCTTGGTCATCATCCAACCGCCCAACAGCACAATGGACAGAAAGACACAGATGATCTTGGGCACAAAGGTCAAAGTCTGCTCCTGTATGGAAGTAACCGTCTGAAAAATACTGACCGCAAGCCCCACCACCAAGGATACCAACAGGATCGGCAGCGCCACCTGAAGTACCGTAAACAGCGCGTCACGGGTCATATCCGAAACGGCATCTATCGTCATATAAATTCCTCCCGTCAGTAGAATGTCTTGACAAGCTGGCCGATGATCAAAGACCACCCGTCCGCCATGACAAACAACAATATCTTAAACGGCATGGAGATCGTGGTGGGCGGCAGCATCATCATACCCATGCTCATCAGCGTGGACGCCACCACCATATCTATCACTATAAACGGAATATAGATCATGAATCCGATCCAAAATGCCGTGCGCAACTCGCTTATCATAAAAGAGGGGATCAGCACGGAATTCGGTATACTCTCGATCTCGCCGTCCCACTCCTTCCCCGCTATATCCATGAACAGCTCCACATCCTTGATCTGCGTCTGGGGACACATGAAGTCCCGCAGGGGCTGCATGGCCAGTTCCAAGGCCTCCTCCTCCTCGATCTCCCCCGCATTGAGCGGTTTGATGGCCTGATCATTGATCTGCGTGAGGGTGGGCTCCATGATAAAGAACGTGAGGATCAGGGCCAACCCGATCAGGATCTGATTGGGCGGAGCAGTCTGGGTGTTTAACGCCGCTCTGGTAAAGTGCAGCACGATGATGACCCTCGTGAAGGAGGTCATCATGATGAGCAGGATCGGCGCGATGGAGATCAGCGTCAAGGTCAGCATGATGCGCAGCGCGCCGTTGATCTCGCCATTGTCCTCGTTGACGGTCAGCGTGATGCGATTGACCGTGTTCAACTGATCAAGATCCTCGGGAGTCTGCGCCGTCCCCGCCGGGTTGATGGTCGTGGACACGGAGGTATCCCCCGTCAGCCCCGGGTTTTCCGCCGCATACGCAGTCAGACTCAAAGGGCTCCCCTCATGAATGCACAATATGCCCACCGTAACCAGCAGGCATACTAAAAGGAAGAACCTTTTCCCCCTTCTTGCTATTTGTTTTCCGGCTCGCTTTTGGTTCTTCATTCGTCACTGTCCTTTGATTCGCTCTGACCACCGGAATCCGTTTTTATGGTCCTCTCTAACAGATCCTTAAAACTCATCCCGCTCCGTGAGGCATCGGGAAAGCGCAACTGCTCCGCCGGCACCTCAGCCAATCTTGTCACCGTGTCCCTGCAGACGGCGATGGCCACATAGGTCTCCCCCACCCGCACAAGCTGCACATACTTGTTGGCAGCGATACGGGTGGTCTCCACAACCTCGATATTGCAATTCACATTCATCTGCTTTTGGTAATTAGCCATCCACCTGGTGACCCACGCAGTCGCGCCCAACACCAGTACAAAGATGACCAACACACTGATAAGCTGCGCATAACTTCCTGCCGTCAGCAGAATGCTCATTATCCCACAACCTTCTTTACCGCCTCAATGACACGGTCCGCCTGGAAAGGTTTCACGATGAAGTCCTTGGCGCCCGCCTGAATAGACTCAATAACCATGGCCTGCTGTCCCATAGCAGAGCACATGATCACCAGAGCGCCCGCATCCAGTTTCTTGATCTCCTTCAGAGCCTGAATGCCGTCCATCTCGGGCATGGTGATATCCATGAGCACCAGATCGGGATTCACTTCCTTGTACTTCTCCACCGCCTTCAGGCCGTTCTCCGCCTCTCCGGCCACATTATAGCCGTTCTTTGAGAGAATGTCCTTAATCATCATTCTCATAAATGCCGCATCGTCACAGATCAAAATATTCTTTGCCATGTTCTCTCCTCCATTGGTTATGACACTTACAAACAGTATATCATAAATCCGACAGTTTTGTCAGCCACTATTTAATAATTTCAGTGACTCTTATGCCGAAACTTTCTTCGATCACCACAACTTCGCCCTTTGCCACGAATTTTCCGTTCACCAGAACGTCGATGGGCTCACCTGCGATCCGATCCAACTCGATGATAGTCCCGGGTGAAAATTCGAGGATCTCGGAGATGGATTTGCTTGTTCTGCCCAACTCCACCGTGACCTCCAAGGGCACATCCCGGATCAGGCCGATATTTTCCTGCCCCGCAAAGCCTGCCCCGTCTCCCGAAAAACTCTGGAACTGCGCCGGCTGTACGTTCACGCTCTGCATGGGCATCTGCATCATCGGCATCCCCTGCATGGGCATCTGCATCATGGGCATCTGCTGCATCGGCATTCCCTGCATGGGCATCTGTTGCATCGGCATCCCCTGCATGGGCATCTGCTGCATTGGCATTCCCTGCATGGGCATCTGCTGCATCGACATATCCGGTCCGCCCTGTGGAACCGCGCCCATACTCATGTCCGGAGCCGGAGCCATCGGCTGGGGCGCTGCCTGAGCTGCGGGCGCTGCCTGAGCTGCGGGCGCCGCCTGTGGAGCGGGTTCGGGCTCCGCGGCGGGAGTCCCCATCTGATTGCCCATGAAAGTGTCCACTACTCTCTTGGCAAAATCTATGGGATACAACTGCATGATCGTGCTGTCCACCAGAGTGTCGATCTGCATTCTGAACGAGATCTTTACAAAGGTTCCGCCCAGGAACGGTGATATCTCCGCTCCGGACTTGATCTTGGTCAGATCCAACAGTGACGCCTCAGGCGGGCTGATATCGATCATGGTATTCAACATGGTGGAAAGGGATGTGGCCGCAGAACCCATCATCTGGTTCATGGCCTCGGAGATGGCGCTCAAATGCAGCTCTCCGAGCTCATCGCTCGTGTTGGTGCCGTCTCCGCCCATCATCAGGTCCGTGATCACCTTGACATCATGTTCCTTTAACACCAGGATATTCGTGCCGTCCAATCCCACCGTGTATTTGATCTGAATAAATACACAGGGTTTCTCGTACATATCCAACAAACTGTCCCATTTGGCCAGTTCCACCACGGGCGTTGTAATATTGACCTTTCTGTTTACCAGCGAATATAAAGTTGTGGCCGAGGAGCCCATGCTGATATTCGCAACTTCGCCGATGGCATCTTTGTCTACATCGCTGAGCGTTCCAACTCCCTCTTCCCCCTCCGGCAGCGCGTCATCCGCGTCATTGTCTGCGGGCGTATCTCCCGACAGATCCATGCCGCTCAAGAGGGCGCTTATTTCATCTTGAGAAAGCATTCCGTCCATCTCTTATTCCTCCTCTCTGATAACCGATGTAATCCGAACAGCATATGAATCTCTGTTGGAACCGGGCAAAGCGGTAAATTTTTTGATATTGCCTACATAGATATCCATGTCGTTCTCCACTCTGGAATCCAAGCGGATGCAATCTCCCACCTGAAGATTCATGAAATCTCCCACGGAGATCCTGCTGCGTCCCAACACGGCCTTGATGGGCACATCCACCTTTCGAACCAAAGATTCGATGTATTCCTCGTAATTTTCATCATGTTTCTCCTGCATGGAGGAGAACCAGAACTTGGTATTCAACCTGTCCATGACGTCCTCCAGCGTGAAGAACGGCAGACAGATGTTGACAAAGCCTTCCACATCCCCTATCTTCAGGTTCAGTGTGACAATGGCTATCATGTCATTGGGCGCTATGATCTGGGCAAACTGCGGATTCGTCTCCACCCGGTTCAGGATCGGGGCGATCTCCACCACATTCTTCCACGGTTCCCGCAGAAGCTGGGTCAGCATGACCAGGATCTTCTGTATGATGGAGAGCTCTATATCCGAGAACTCCCTGTTTTTCTCGAGGGGCACTCCCATGCCTCCCAACATGCGATCCAACATGGCGTATGCCAGATTCGTTGCCATATCTATGATTACCGTACCGTTCAACGGGGCAAAATTGATGATGCCCAATATCACGGGATTGGACAGAGCATTCGTAAACTCACTGAAAGTTACCGTCTCAGAGCTGATCACCGCAGCCTGCACATTGTTGCGCAGATATACGGGAAGATTGGTGGAAACCAGACGTCCGTAATGCTCAAAAATGATTTCCAATGTTCTCAGATGCTCCTTGGAGAACTTGGTAGGGCGGCTGAAGTCATAGTTCTTGACCTGTTTCTCCTCGCCCTCCTGCATTTGGTCCACATCAAGCTCACCGGACGACATCTGCGCGAGCAGTTTATCTATCTCGCTCTGCGAAAGGACTTCACCCACAAGTCCTCACCTCCTTTACTCGGTATCGGTACAGCCTTTGATCAGCCGTACTTCACTTCGCTGATGGAAACCTTATAGATGAAATCACTCTGATACAGTTCCTGCACGGCGCTCAAAATCTCGGACTTTAAGCCCTCGAGCCCCGGATCCGCCTGAAGTTCCGAGGCGGTATGCCCGCTGACGATGGTGTTGACCTCATCCTTGAGCAGCTCCTCCCTTGCGGCCATATCTTCCGCGGAACCGTATTTCTTGTAATCCTTGTGCTTGGTGTTCATGGAAAAGGATATATTGCACACTAAGTAACTCTGCTTGGAGCTCTGGTTGCCGTTCGCGTCCGTCACTGTCTCGGGGGCCAGGAGCATGGTCAGGGAATTGCCTATGACATACACGTCCGTGTCCGCCAGAGAGACGGGTTCCGCCACATTCTCCTGCCCGGGAACGGTGTATTCGAGATTCATCACCGTAGCGATGTTCCCCACCAGATTCGCCACCTTTTTATTGGTGCTCGTCACGCTGAACATCATCACCGATGTCAGGATGATATTTACCAACAACAGCGCCAAAATAATGATCGATAACAGATTTTTCTTCATCTTAAGCCTCTTTCCGAATCCCTAAGAAGGATTATAAATTCTTATTTCCACGCGTCTGTTCCTGCTGCGGCCCTCCGCCGTGGAGTTGTCGGCAATGGGAATCCTCTCTCCCATTCCCGCGTGTCTGATACGGCTCATGTCCAACAATGTGTTGTCCTCCAGATAGTAGAACACCGACAGCGCTCTGGCGCTGGATAGTTCCTCATTGCTGGCATATTCCCGGCTGCTTATGGGCACATTGTCCGTATGCCCCTCTATCTCAATGGTCCCCGACGCATAGCGCTCCAGAACCGTACCGACCTTATCCAATATATCATAGGACTCCTGTCTGAGCTCGGCGCTGCCGGAGTCAAACAAAAGCGCGCCCTTCATGGTGAGCTGCACATATTGCGCGGTGAAAGTGATATCGATCTGATCCGTCAGACGATCCTCTGCCACCGACTCGGCCACCATCTCCGCCAACTCCTCGTTGTCCTTAAGCTGCTGCGCCTCCAACGCGTCCTGCAGGATCTGCACATCCCCCGATTTCTCATACTCCTCCAGTTTATCCTCCGGAGACTCGGAATCGGAGAGCATTCCCGTACTGTTGATATATTCGCTCAATTCATTCAACTGGCTCACGCCGTTGCTGACGAGCATTCCGTCACCGATCGCCGTAGCGCCGCCGTTCAATACACTGAACGTGCTGTTCATGGAGGCCACCAACTCAGCCCACTTGGATTCCTCCATGGTGGACATGGAAAACAGGAGTACGAAGAAACAAAGCAGAAGATTCATCAGGTCACTGAACGTACTCATCCACGCGGGCGATCCGGCAGGCGGCGCGTCTTCTTTCCTCTTTGCCACTTACTCCTCACCTCCTGCATCTTCAGCAGCGTTTTCTCTATCCTTGGGCGCCAGGAAGGATTTCAGTTTCTCCTCGATCACGCGGGGATTCTCACCTGCCTGAATGGACAGCAGACCCTCGATCATGACCTCTTTCATCATCATCTCCGTGGCGTTGCAGGCTTTCAATTTGTTGGATACGGGTATACATATCCAGTTGGCCAACAGGGAGCCGTACAGAGTGGTGATCAGAGCCACCGCCATGGAAGGACCGATGGAACCGGCATCACTCATGTTATACAACATATTTACCAGGCCGACCAGGGTACCGATCATACCCCAGGCAGGACCCATGGAACCCAACACATCCCAGAAATTGATCAGATTCTTATGTCTGCCCTCCACGCTGACGAGTTCCGTCTCCATGATGGCACGCACCAGGTCGGGATCGGTGCCGTCCACGATCAAAAGTATGCCCTTCTTCAGAAAAGGTTCATCCAGATCCGCAGCCGCTTCCTCCAATGACAAAAGACCCTCTTTACGGGCCACATTGGAGAGCTCAATAATTTTGGTGATCACATCCGTGGTATTCAGAACCGGCATTTTAAAGATCAGTGTAAAGCTCTTAAGACCCGCGATAAAATCCTGAAGGGTAAAGGAACACAGCGTGGCTCCCAACGCGCCTCCAAAAGTGATGAGGGCGGAGGCGGGATCTATATATCGACCGATTCCCGCTACCGTTGCGTTCGATATGATACCGAACATCAACATCGAAAAACCAAAAATAAGACCTACTAACGAAGCTATATCCACAACAACTCACCCCAAACATTCCGCAATTGTAAAAATTAATCTGCAAGAATATCCTTTCGATACAATTCTACTAAATTTTTTATCTCTTGTCTACTTTCTTTTACAATAATTTTTCTTCCGGTGGTCAAAGTCAGCACAGTATCGGGGGTTTCCTCCACAATTTCCAATAAATGGGGGTTCACCAGAATCCTCACGCCGTTTAATTTGGTCACCTCGATCAAGGAAACTCACCTCCCCTTACTCTTACAGCTCTACCGCGCGCCGGCCATGGAGATCGCCCGCGCACCGTCCATATCACATCAAAGGGGACGGAAAGACATCTCCGTCCCCTAAAGTACCTTATAACTTTTTTGAAGATCTGTCAATCCTTAATTTATTATCTCTTCAGATTGGTCAGTTCCTCCAGAAGAGTATCCGACACGGTGATGATACGGCTGTTGGCCTGGAATCCTCTCTGGGTGGTGATCATCTCGGTGAACTCCGTGGACAGATCCACATTGCTTATCTCCAACTGTCCGGTGGACATATATCCGCCGTTGGCGGTGATGTCCACACCGATGCCGTCAAACTCTCCGGAGTTCAGGGTCGCGGAGTAGAGATTATCACCCTGCTTCTCAAGGCCTGACGCGTTCGCGAAACTTGCGGTGGCGATCTGGCCCAACAGTCTGGTCATGCCGTTGTCATAGCTTGCGTAGATCATGCCGTCCTTCTGAATGGACACGCCGATCATATCGCCCAGTTTACGGCCCGTGCCCAGTCCTTCCTTGTCGCCGCGGTCAGCGCCCACGGTGGAAGTGCCCTTGTTGTCAAAGCCGGAGCACAGGGAGAAGTCCAAAGTGATATCGGCGAAGTTTCCGCCCAGCTGGGACAGACCCAAAATGGCGCTGGTCTGTGTGGGGCTGCCGTTCAATCCCTCAAACTTACCGGTATTAGGGTTAAACTGGATGGAGAGACCGTCGTAATATCTTCCGTCCATCTCCGCCTCAGTGGCATAGCTGGGGAACATATTGGGATCGTAGGTCGTGTCGTCCGTGGGATCAATGCCTGTTCCCGCCGCCAGATTAGCCAACATATTCTGCACGGACACGGACTCATCGTCCACCGTCTTGTACAGTTTCAGGAATTCATCGGTGGAACCCTCATATCCGTATGCCTTGGCGATCTCGTCCAGACACTGCTGCACGGTGTACTTGGTCTCCACGATATCGGCGCCGCTGCCCTCGGTCTTTACCACCACATCATCAGTCTGGAGTGTGCCGTCATTTTTGAAGACCTTCCCCAAATCGATGGAGAGTCCGTTGTTGTCCTGCAGGATCTTGCCGGTCGAATCCCAGTGATAGGCATCCGCGTTCAAGGCCAACTTGGTGGGTTTCTGCTGCTCCACGTTCTGATTGCCGAACGTGATGCCGGAGATATCAATCTCCTTGCCGGTGGAATCCAACAGTCTGGTCATCTCCACGCTGTAGCTGTTGATGTTGTCTCCGTCCTGCTTAAACACCAGTCTCGCGGTGTAGGCATAGCCCAGAGAGTCATAGAAATTCAGATTGATCGCCTTGCCGCTGGGGCTGGTCACGTCCTTGTCGTTTCTGTCGATGATACCGCCCACGATCGCCTGAGAGGTAGCCTCGGGGGGATAGGTCAGATTCACGGTGTTCATGATGCGCAGCGCCGCCACCGTATCCTGCTTGATATTGCCGGTGTCCTCGTCAACGCCCCAACCCATCACATTATATCCCGTGCTGGTCATGGCCAGGTTGCCGGCGCCGTCCACATAGAACGAACCGTCTCTGGTAAAGAAATTCTCCAGACCGTTGGACACCACGAAGAAGTTCTCGCCGGTGATCATCACGTCAAAGGGGTTGCCGGTGGACTGGCTGGAACCCTGTCCGGTGATGTTGACGTTGATGGCGCCCGATTTTACGCCCAGACCGATCTGTCTGGCATTGGTACCGCCCGTTCCGGTGGTCGCGTTGGGTCCGCTGGCCCTCTGGGTGGTCTGGCTCATCAACTCGCTGAAAACGATAGAACTCGACTTGTATGCCGTAGTATTAACGTTGGAAATGTTGTTACCGATTACATCCATCTTAGTCTGGTGTGTCTTCAGACCTGCCACACCAGAGAAAAGTGATCTCATCATAATGCTTGTTCCTCCTATACTGTCGGAGCCGCGTCCCCTCCATCATTCGGGGACGCCTTTTGCAAACTTCCTTGTGAGGTCCGGTTTACATGATTACCGCTCCATTGATATTTGTGAATACATTGTCATCGGTCTGTGTACTGTCCATGACAGTCACCACCGTGCTGTTGGGCACATTTACGATAAATGCCAGTTCATCCACTATGACCAGTGAATCCCTGATTCCCTTCTGACCCGCTCTTCGGACTCCGTCGCTCAAGCGCTCCATCTGGCTCTCGCTCAATTCGATGCCCCTGGCGTTCAACCTGCCTGTCGCGTGCTTGGAAAATTTCAGTTCCTGCGCCTGACCCTGCAAGGTCTTCTGTCTGAGTACATCCTGAAAGGAGATATCCGTCCGATTCCCCTGCGCGTCCGCCTGTTTGGCCGGCGCTAAATATCTGTCCGCGAGTTGGTCGATAGAGAGGAAATTCCGTTTCTGAATATCCATATTCCTTCCTCCTGTTCCATCACATCCTGTGATGTTTCCTACTCTTCGCCTTCCGCTCCGGCTCCGGATTCCGCGGCATTCTCAGCTGCCTCCGCGTCCGTGTTCTCATCCGCGTCCCCGGTCTTATCCGCCTCTTCAGCCGCGGCTGCCTTCTCAGCCTCTTCCTCGGCCAGTCTGATCTCCTTGGCTCTCTCGATATACGCATTGAGTTCTTTCACCTTGTCGCTTGCGATGAAAGTCTTCTCGTAGTCATTCATCTCATTGTAGGTCTTCTCCAACTCGTCGATGTCTGACAGATCGCCGTGATCTATGCCGTTTACGTTGGGCAGCTTGTTCAGGGCCGTCACGAATTTCTCCGCCTTGTCATAAGCGTTTATATACTCCTGATCGACCACGGTGTCCAGATCCTCAATGGAATACAGGGCCTCATTGATGGACAGATAAGCCTTGCCGCTCTCATATACCACATAGTCCACTTTGCCGCGCACATATTCGCTCTCGCCCGAGGAATTGGTGGTCTTGATGTAGACCTCCTTGCCTACCAACTGACTTGCGCGCTGAAGATCCATGCTCGCCGCCATGTTCTGCATCTGCTCCACCTGAGAGAACTGCGCGTACTGCGCGATGTACTCCGTGTTAGACGTGGGCTCCAGAGGATCCTGATATCTCATCTGGGCAACCAACAGTTGAAGGAACGCGTCCTTATCCATGCCGTCGCTGCTCGAATTTGTCTTGTGCAGGGAACTCTGTGAGGCTGTCTCCACGATCTTGCCGTCTTCTACCGGTGCTACCAATGCCATGTTCATCTCTCCTTTCCATTTATATACTGTTTGTTTCGGTTGTATTACAGGCCGCTATGCGGTGTAATCCACCGTATTGCCGTTTGCCGCCATCATTTCGGCGGTGATGCGGTCTTCCCCATCCATCTCTTCCGGAAGTTCCGCTCCTTCCACCCCGTCCAACCGGATCCTTCTGGTCCTGGGGCGTTTCCCCTCGGTCGCCTCCTGCGGCTGTCTCTCTCTGCCCTGCTCCAGATTCTGCTCAAACTGATGAGTCTGTACGGTGACCTCAATGGCCTCCACCTTGACTCCCTGCTCCTCAAAGCTCTCTCTGAGCTGAACCATCTGGCTCTCCAACGCCGCCTTTACGGCTTCGTTCTGAGTGACAAAGTTGGCTGTGAGCACTCCGCCCTTCGCCGCCACCTGAATCTGCAGGGTTCCCAGATTCGCGGGATGCAGCTGCATCTCCAGACTGGACATGTCCTGTTTCACTTGAATCCGCATGTAGTCCATGATCTGTCTCATGATATCCTGCGTGTCCACGTCTCTCGCGCTCTGCGCTGCCTGCACGTCGCCGGCCTGCGGCTGAAACGCCTCGTCCCGAATGGTCTGAAGTACCAGATTGCCGTTGCCGTCATGGGATTTGCCCTCATCCTTGTGCCCGGGCTCATGCTCCTTCGCGTTCTCCTGCGTCCTCTGAACCGTCTGTACGTTCTCGGTCGCACTCTCCTCCGCGGGCTGTGACAGGATATCAGGATTCGTCTTCTCCCCAACCTTTGCGACATCGGGCTCTTCGACTTTCTCATCCTTTGGCATCTCGGTCGCGCTCTCCACAACCTCCGCCACGGGGGTCATATCGGACCCTGTCACGTCCACCGGCAATTCGGGAGTCTCCTCCGCGCCGGCCACACTCTGTTCAAACACCGCACTGTTCTGTTCCAGAGCTGCCTGACCGTCCTCCATGATGGTCCTGTAGTCCGCGTACAGCTGTTCGTCCGTGAGCAGCGCAAGGGAACCTTCCACATCGCCCGCCTCGAGGAACAGATTGCTCAGATTCTCCGGCTGTAACAGATCCAAGGGCTGCAGATCCATCTCTTGCATGAGATCCTGCACATCCTCCACCGGGATTCCGAAAGCATCCGCGATCTCCTGCATCAGCTGCATCACCGCAACCGTCGCATTCTCCATGGCCGCTTTCATCTCTTCCTCCGACATCTCGCCGGGCTGCTCCACATCGGCATCCGTCTTGCGGGTGTACTTTCCGGAACTGTCCTTCGCTCTCAGGTCGTCCCCCGGCTTGGACTGACGGGTAGTTTTCTCAGCCGGCTGCTCTTTCTGCGGCGCCGCCTTATAATTGCCGGCGTGACTGTTCCAAACGGTGCTGAAACCGCCTGCCTCCGTCTTTGCGGACGCGTTGCCTGCCTGTACGCCAAGGTGCATCACATTTCCCACATCCTTGATCGAACTTGTCGTCATGGCTCTCCTCCTTTCCTTTTGATTCACATAGGGCAGTTCGCGGAGCGTGCTGCCCGTTGTTTTGTATATTCCAAAAATTCTAAGGAATACCATCTTTTATATCGGACTTTGGAGGTCAAAACTTAAGATTCCGGTTTCATAATTCTCGTCAATTTCGCGGCAAATTCCGAATCCATGTTGTTCATGATGGCCGCCCTGCTCTCCGCCGACATGGCCATGAGGATCTCCGCCACCAGACTCGTGTCGTTAGTCATTTCCTCAAAGGTTTCCGCGGCGGCTTTGGGTTTCATCTGCGCGTAGGTATTGGCGTACTCCTCCATCTCCTTGTCCTTCTCGGTCTGCGTCACCACCTGCTTGTAGAGATAATCGGCCGTGGAGGGATCCATATCCTCATAATACTTTCTGTACTCCTCCGGCCCCGGCCCGTTCTCCGCGTAGATGACCTCCTCGTAAAACTCCGTGCGGATACGCTGGAATTCCACCTGTCTCTCCTCAAAGGGCTGAAGGCGCAATACCTCCGCCTTCAGAGTGTCTATCTGCGTGTCCTTCTCCTTATTCGAATTCTGCGTCTGCTCAAGCTGTTTCTCCAGGCTCTCGATCTGGTCCACCGCGTCCCGCAGACTGGTGTAGCCCCCATAACTCTCGCCGTCCGTGGTCTCCGTCACGGAGGTTCCCGGCAGGATCATGTTGACCACCGGCACGTCCTGCAGCACCGGCGCCAGCACCGAACTGCCGAAACCGCCCACATCCATCTTGATGACCACACAGATGACCACCAGCCAGACCACCACGATGAACACCGTGGTCAAAAAGGTGGTCAGACCGCCGCCTTCCTCCTCCTCGGCCAGTTCATCCTCTTTCTTCGCCAGTTCTTTGGCTCTGCGCTTGGCCTCTTTCTTTTGGGCTTTCTGCTCGTTCTTTAATTTCTTCTTCTCGTCCTTCAGCTTGCGTTTCTCTTCCGCCGTGTTGATCTCCTGTGGACTCATTTCCTTTGCCATATCGTCTTACACCTCTTGTTTCTGACCGTAGGTGTAGCTGGTCAGTTCATCTATCACTTTGCCCTCCGCGCGGTTCTCCTCGCGCAGGAATTCATCAAAAGCCTTTTCTCTGAGCGTCTCCTGCGTCTTCCTCTCCTGCATGGCCACCGTCATTTTCACTCTGGCGCGCTCCACCCTGCCGGCGGCGCGCTCCACTTCCATGTGCTGATCGGCGATAAAACCGTCCATGATGAGGACCGCGTTCTTGGCCGTCTCGATCTCCCGCACATTCAGGGTACCGCTCAAGAGTTCCCTGTTCCGGTTCTCGTAGCCACGCTTTCTCTCCTGCAGGGCGGCCAGTTTCTCCTCCTCCTCGTCCAATAACATCTTGGCCGCGGAAAATTCCTGTTTGGCCTGATCTTCCATCTTTAATTTGATATTCAAGACATTCTGCAGTCTGTATCGAAATTTAGCCATCCGTCACTCCCAAATCTCACCGCGTTCCAAATGCCGCCGCGTCCCGAATCTCACTGCGTCCCGCGAAACCGTCTCTCATGAAACCGCGTCCCGTCCCGTCAGAACAATGCCTGCATCCTCCGGGAACTCTCCTCGAAATCCACTTTCTCCTCCGTGTCCTGACACAAAAACTCGTTGACCTCATCGATCTTGCTGATGGCGTAGTCGATGGAGGGATTGCTGCCGCTCTTGTAGGCGCCTATGTTGATCAGATCCTCCGCCTCGTTGTAGGTGGCCAGGACGTTTCGCAGTTTCCCCGCCGCCTTCTTGTGATCCTTATCCGCGATCTGGCTCATGCATCGGGAGATGCTCTGCAGGACATCCACCGCGGGATAATGATTCCTGTGGGCCAACTTGCGGTCCAGAACGATATGTCCGTCCAAAATGCTTCGGGCGGTATCCGTTATGGGCTCGTTGAAATCATCGCCGTCCACCAACACCGTGTAGAGTCCCGTGATGGATCCCTTGGAATCCCTGCCCGCCCGCTCCAGGAGCTTGGGCATCTCGGAGTACACGCTGGGCGGATATCCTCTGGTCACGGGAGGTTCTCCGCTGGCCAGTCCGATCTCTCTCTGAGCCATGGAAAAACGGGTCAGAGAGTCCATCATGAGAAGCACATCCCTGCCCTGATCCCTAAAGTATTCCGCGATGGCCGTGGCCGTCTTGGCCGCCATCTTGCGCTCCAGAGCCGGACGGTCCGAGGTAGCCACCACCACAACGGAGCGTTTCATGCCCTCCTCGCCCAGATCTCTCTCTATAAATTCCCGGACCTCTCTGCCGCGCTCTCCGATCAGAGCGATCACATTGATGTCCGCCTTGGTATTCCTCGCAAACATGCCCATCAGCGTGGACTTTCCCACGCCGGATCCGGCAAAAATGCCGATCCTCTGCCCTTTTCCCACGGTGATCAGACCGTCCACCGCCCTGACTCCCAGAGAGAGGATCTCATCGATGATGGCTCTGTCCATGGGATCCGGCGGATTGGCGTCCACGGGATACTCCACCCCCGTCACCTCGCTGCCGTCCGAGGGCAGCCCCAAGCCGTTCAGCGTCTTGCCGAGAAGGGAGTCGCTCACTTTGACGGTCAGAGGATATCCCGTATTTTCCACGATACATCCTATGCCGATGCCCTCCACCTTGTCATAGGGCATGAGCAGGGTCCGCTTGTCCTTGAATCCCACTACCTCCGCCAAAATGGGATGCCCCTGTCCCTCATCCGGGATCATGCGGCACAGATCTCCCAACTTGGCGTCCGGCCCCGCGGACTCAATTGTCAGTCCCACCACGTTCACAACCTTTCCCAACTTGCGGAAATAGCTGTGTTCAGTCAATTTCATATATTTTTCAAAATCAATCCTTGGCGCGCCCAATGGAAACCTCCGTCATTCCGCCTGTCTGTGCTCATAGGACAAGAGCCTGATCTTGCGGGTCAATTCCTCGAGCTGGGTCCCGAGACCGCAGTCAAAGATACCGCCCTCCGTCTCGATCATGCACTCATTGTGTTTCAGCGTGATATCCTCCACCAGTTCCAACGTGGCGTTAGGTGAAGTCAGCGCCTCGGTAAGCTGTCTCTTCTCCATGCTCACATAGGGGTAATCCTCCGCCGAGACATGCACCAGAAAGTCCCTGCCGCCCTCTATCTTGCGGATCGCGGATCCGATCAGATGCAGAAGGATCTCTCGATAGGAGGACAGCTCCACATGAAAGAGCTGTTCATACACCGCCGTGATGGCGTCCGCGAACTTGGGCTCCAACTCATCCACCAAATCCTCATACTCCTGCTCCAAGGCCTGTCTGCGCTCTTCGAGAGCCTGTTCTTTGGCCTCGAAATCGCGCTCTGCCTTGCGCAGCCCGTCCTGATAGCCGCGCTCCTTGCCCTGTACGGCGGCATCCATCTTGACCTGCTCGGCCTCGGTCTCCGCCTGTGCCAGAATCCCGTCAGCCTCTTCCCGCGCGCGGACGAGGATATCGTCTGCCGCCCTCTGCGCCTCGGCCAAAAGGCTCTCTCTGTCTATCTCCACATCCGCCTTGATCACATTGCCGCGAAATCCGTCCTCCCCGTCCCGGTCGGAGAGCACTCCCTCCAACGTCTCCGCGGAGAGACCTTCCGAAAATCCGTCGGCTCCCTCCTCCCCGGAGATTGCTCCGGCCACGGCGGATGCTTTCCTCGACTTCTCAGCCCACTCCTCGATGCGCTGCGCCATCCGCTCATTGCTGTCGATCACCCGAGTCTCATCACTCTGTACATTTGTAAAACCAAATTTCAAAAGATTACTATACAATAATCTCGTCACCTCCACCTCTGGAAATAACGATTTCTCCTGCATCTTCCAGTTTGCGGATAATGTTTACGATCTTCTGCTGCGCTTCCTCCACATCCTTCATGCGGACAGGTCCCATGAATTCCATGTCTTCCTTTATCATGGTAGCCAGACGCTTGGACAGATTGTTGAAGATAGCAGTCTGCACCTGCTCGTTGGCGCCTTTCAGCGCAACCTCCAGATCGTTGTTGTCCACGTCACGCAGCACACGCTGGATCGCGCGGTCGTCCAAGAGCAGTACGTCCTCGAACACGAACATCTTCTTTCGGATCTCGTCCGCCAACTCCGGCTCCTCGATCTCCAAGGTCTCCATGATATGTTTCTCCGTGCCCCGATCCACCGTGTTCAGGATCTCCACCACGGCATCCACACCGCCGATGACGGTGTAATCCTGATTGACCAGACTGGCAAGCTTGGACTCCAACACTTTCTCCACCTCCTTGATGACGTCGGGGCTGGTGCGGTCCATCATGGCGATACGCTTTGCCACGTCAGCCTGCCTGTCAGGCGGCAGGGCGGACACGATGAGAGCCGCCTGCCCGGGGGCAAGATAGGACAGGATCAGAGCGATCGTCTGAGGATGCTCATCCTGAATAAAGTTGATAAGCTGAGAGGGATCCGTCTTGCGCACGAACTCGAAAGGTTTCACCTGCAGGGAGGCCGTCAGCTTGCCGATCACCTCCAAGGCCTTCTCATTGCCCAGAGCCTTATCCAACAGCTCCTTGGCATAGTTGATGCCGCCTTCTGCAATGTATTGCTGAGCCAGGCATACCTCGTAGAACTCATTGATGACCTCCTCCTTGAGCTGAGGCGTCACCCCTCTGGTGTTGGCGATCTCCAACGTGAGTTCCTCGATCTCCTCTTCCTTCAAATGTTTAAACAGTCCTGCGGAGCGCTCCGGCCCCAGAGAAATGAGCAGGATCGCCGCTTTTTGCAGTCCGGTTATCTCGTTTTCACTCTTCTTTGCCATCGGTCTTCTCCTTCAAATACCATTACCATTCGTCGCTGAGCCAGTTGCGCAACAAGAGCGCCGCCGACTCCGGGTTCTCGTCCACAAACTTCTCTATCATCCGACGGGTATCGGACTTGGCCTCCACATCGATGTCCTCCAACTCCGACTCCGGCGTGGACTGCAGAAGATTCTCCACGGAGAGCTCCTCGTCCTCCTGCGCGCGTCTCTTGCTCATCATGCTGCGCAGCACCACGAAAGCCAGGAGCGCGAGAATCACCACCAGGAGCACAATGCTCATGACAGTGGTGGAATCCACGGAAAAGCCCGGCGCGTCCACAAATATGGGGGACTCAAAATAGACGATGGATATATTCTCTCTGGGAATGCGCGTGGCATTCTGCGCCATGAGATAATAGTCCTCATCTACCTCCAGTTTCACATCCTCGGCATTGTTCAGCTTGTACTCTTCCCAAGTGATGCCGCCGTCCAAAAGTCCCTGTCTTCTGATGTCCTCCTCCCGGTATTCCCGGTAGCGGACCAGAGAGATCGACATGGTAGAATTCGTGTAATTGATGGCTCCCGCGGGCGTGACCTTGTTCTGTATATTTTCGTTGGGCAGATAATCCCTCAGGTTCTCTGTCTGGGTAGAGGAAGAGTTGGTCCCGTCCGGACTCTGATAGATGGTCTCATCGTTGGAATCCGTCCCCGGCCCGAAGGCAGTCGCCGTATTCTCGTTCTCGTTCTCGAATGTCTCCTCATGGGACAGATAGCCCTCGTCGCGGCCGTCCTCCACGGTGTAGCGCTTGGCTGTTTCCTCATAGCTGGAATAGTCCATCTCCAGACTGCAGCTGATCACCGCATTGCTGAACTGCCCCGTTCCAAGCAGTACGCTCTTCACCTGATTGGCCACCATGGCCTGCCCCTGATTCTGCAATTCCTGCATGGAGCTTGCAATACCCGCGGTGGTGTAGTCATCGCCGCCCGCAAAGAGCAGATTGGCCTCCGTGTCCAGGATCGTGATGTTGGCCGTGGTGTCATTGCCCAACCACGATGCCACCGCCCGGGCTATATTGGCCGCGTTGGTGGAGGTGAAAGTGCCGTCCAGTTCCAACCTTATGTACGCGCTGGACTCCTCTCTGCTCCTGCCCAGCGTTCCGTCATCCGGCGGGATATGTAAGAGTACGGACGCGCTCTTGATATTGGAATAATAGGTGAGATTTTTCTCGAATTTGCTCTGATAGGCCTCCACTGTCAGCTTTTCCTTGTCGGCTGCCGTGGTGGTGATGCCGCCGCTCAAAGCCTCCTTGAGCGTAAATTCATCCGCCCCGTACCCGGCGGAACCGAGCGCCCACACGGCCGCCTGATACTGACCGATCTCCACGCTGAATTTCAATCCGTTTTCAGACGGCTTATAGTTGATTCCCTCCGCCTCGAGCAGTTCTTTCACCTCAGCCGCCTCGGCTGCGCTCTCACAGGTGCGCAGGACTGTGTACTGCGGCTGGGAAGTCACATAAATGATGATCGCAAAAGCAAAAATGACCGACGCTGCCAATCCGATGATGATCGTCTTCTGGCGCGAAGTGAATTTATTCCACCAGTCCATTACCTTTTGCAGGATTTCTTTCAATTTCTCCGGCATGGTATTTCTCCTGTTTCATGCATGTATTGGTAGTTCTCATTAAATCTGCATCTGCATCAGTTCTTTGTATGCGTCCAGCAGTTTGTCACGGATGGCAACCGTGTATTGCAAGGCCGTGGATGCCTTCTGCATCGCGATGGTCAGATCATGGGTGTTCTCCGTCTCTCCCAGCGCAAATTTGATCTTCTCATTCTCCGCGTCGGAGAGATAACTGTTCGCGGTCCTGATATTGTCGATCGCCGTGTTCAGGATGGCGTCAAACATCGTGCCGTCCGCCAGTCCGGTCTTCTCCTCAAGCTTTGTCGTCAGAGCGGATACCTTATCCGAATAATTCAGTCCCGAAGTCCCGCTCAGACCGCTGAGCGAGGTAATTGCCGATAAATCCATAATAAACCTCCATCTATGTATCTGATCCGTATATTATATCACTCACTGCTGTGTCAGCTGAAGTCCCTGTAGCGCAATGGACTTGCTGGCATTGAAAGCCGTGGAGTTGGCCTCATAGGCGCGGGTGGCATCGATCAGGTTGGTCATCTCCGTCACGATGTTCACATTGGGCAGGGTCACATATCCGTTCTCATCCGCGTCAGGATGGGAAGGATCATAGACCATCTTGTATTCCGTCTCCGTGTCCTCATAGATACCGGTGACTTTCACGCCCTGTCCCACATAGGCCGCCGACGCGCCCCTTAAGATCTTGTGGAATTTGGACGTGGTGTTTGTTCCCTTCGGGGAAAACGTCACAAGCTTGCGCGTGTAGGGCGTGCCGTCCTCCGTGCGGGTAGTCTGGGCATTGGCCACGTTCTCCGATATGACATCCATGCGCAGTCTCTGCGCGGTCATTCCGGACGCGTTTACGTTAAAAGCGGAAAACATGCTCATATTCTTCTCCTCCTGTTCCTGCGTTCATCCTATATTATTCATCCTATATGCGCCGCGATCACTTCATGGCAGTCTGAAGATTCTGAAACTCCTGATTGATGCTCGCGATCAGTCCCTGATATTTCAACTGGTTCTCAGCCAACATCACGTTCTCGGCCTCGATATCCACATTGTTGCCGTCCAGACGATAGGAATACTCGCCATAGTCCGTGTAGAGCTGCGGCCGCAGTCTGCTCGTCTTCACATGAGCCACCTTGCTGTCCATGGTCTGATAACGGTTGTATCCCAGAGCTTTCCTGAGTTCTGACTCAAAGGCCACGTCCTGACGCTTGTAATTGGGGGTATCCACATTGGAAATGTTATTGGAGATCGCCTCATTGCGCAGCCAAGCCGCATCTGCCGCTTTGTCCAATACATTGATGTAATCAAAAGCATTCGTATTAATCATATAGCACTCCTTTCACAACACCCGACAGGGTATAACCTGCCTACTTTATATATTATAATTTATTTTCGTAAAAAGACAATATCTTTTTTACTTTTTAACAAATACTGTGTATATCTCCAAAACTTTCCGGCCAAAATAAAAAGGATTTATCGAACATGCAATAAATCCTTTTACCAAAGCGGCAAAGCCGCGTCAATCCGTTTGTTATGCAGTTTATCCGTTATGTCGCCGTCGCGGCCGCCGTACCGCTCCCGTGACCGCAGCGCCGCTCGCGTGACCGCCGTACCGATCGCCGTGTCCGCGGCTCATGTGCGCTGATTCTTGCGTTTCAACTCCTCGATCTCATCAAAGACCACATCGTTCAACACCTTGATATAAGTGCCCTTCATCCCCGAGGAACGGGATTCGATCACCCCGGCGCTCTCAAACTTGCGCAGAGCATTGACGATGACGGAACGGGTGATCCCCACGCGGTCCGCGATCTTGCTCGCCACCAGAACTCCCTCCATGCCGTTCAGCTCGTCAAAAATATGTATGATCGCCTCCATCTCGGAGAAGGAAAGTGTGCTGATGGCCGATTTAACCACCGCGATCTTGCGGCTCTCCTCCGCGCTCTCCTCCGTCACCGCCCTGAGCATCTCAAGCCCCACCACCGTGGTGCCGTACTCACAGAGGATGATGTCGTCAATATCATACTGCTCATTGCATTTGTAGAGGAACAGGGTTCCCAGACGCTCCCCCGCGATCTCGATGGGCGCGATCGTCGCCTGAAACTTGCGGATGTCGTCGCTCTCAAAGCCCAAGGTCTCCAGATTCACATTCTCCTTGGTGGACAGCACGCCCAACAGTCTCTCGTTCAGCATGGGATCGATAAAACCGCCCACGCTCTCATCAATGAGCTCGGCGATGGTCTCCACGCCCTCCGCCTTGCCCACGCCCAAGACCTTCCCCTTGCGGCTGATCACAAGGATATTGGAGTTTAAGATCTCGCGCATCACACGACAGATATCGTTGAAAACGACCTTCCCGGAATTATTGTTGTGCAATAACTTCCCTATCTTCCTCGTCTTATCCAACAATTGTACGCTGCTCATAAAGTATCCTCCGCCATCATCCGCCGCATGTATCCGCCCGGTTCATATCGCCATTTCTGACCGATACAGTGTTATTTTAGCACAAATGAAGACAAATGACAATGTAAAATGGTCAATTACAATAATTTTTTGACTTTTTTGACAATTTCGGCGAATGATCAAACCCGCGCAGATTCCTTTGATTTATTCTGAATAAAACCGCAATCGGTGTCCATGCAGACAAACTTATTGCCTTTCTCCAACATCAGACCGCCGCACTTGGGACATCTCTCCTTCGCCGGCTTATCCCAGACCATGAAATCACATTCCGGATTGCCGATACAGCCGAAGTATCTCCTGCCCTTGCGAGTCTTTTTCAGCACGATATCCCTGCCGCACTTGGGGCATTCCACGCCGATCTTCTCAAAATACGGCTTGGTGTTGCGGCATTCCGGAAACCCGGGACATGCCAGGAACCGCCCGTGCGGCCCGTATTTGATCACCATGTTCCGCCCGCAGTTCTCGCAGACTTCCTCCGTCACCTCATCGGCGATGCTGACCTCCGGAAGTTCCTTCTCCGCCAGTTTCACCGCCTCGTCCAGATCCGGATAGAAATTGGCCACAATGGTCTTCCACTTGACCTCGCCCTCCTCCACACTGTCCAAAAGCGCCTCCATATTGGCGGTAAAGTTCACATCCACAATGGTGGGGAACGCCTCTTTCATCATGTTGTTCACCACTTCTCCCAGTTCCGTCACATAGAGATTCTTATTCTCCTTGGCCACATACCTTCTGGCCAGGATGGTGGTGATGGTGGGCGCGTAAGTGCTGGGACGTCCGATCCCCAACTCCTCCAACGCGCGGACCAATGTCGCCTCCGTGTAATGAGCCGGCGGCTGTGTAAAATGTTGTCCCGCGTCAAATTCCACAAACTGCAGCTCACTCTCCTCCGTGAGCAGACTCTTTAACGTATTCTCTTTCTCCCCGTCTTCCTCCTGCACATAGACGCTCATGAAACCGTCAAATACAAGTTTGGAGGCCGCGAGGGTGAAGATATGCTCCCCCGCCCGGATCTTCACGGAGGTGGTCTCATATTTTGCCGCGCTCATGCGGGCCGCCACAAAACGTTTCCAGATCAGCTGATAGAGCCGGAACAGATCCCTGGGCAGCTCATCCTTGATCGCGGCCGGTATTCTGGCCGGGTCGGTGGGCCGGATCGCCTCATGGGCATCCTGGATCTTTTGTCCCTTTTTGCCCGCGGCGACAGTCTGCGCCTGATAGGCATCCCCATACTGCTTTCCGATAAATTCGCGCGCCATCCGCTCGGCCTCCTCCGACACACGGGTGGAATCCGTTCGCAGATAAGTGATGAGACCCACGGTGCCCTCGCCCTTGATGTCCACGCCCTCATAGAGCTGTTGGGCAAGGCGCATGGTCTTCTGCGTGGAAAAATTCAGCACCTTGCCGGCCTCCTGCTGCAGCGTGGAAGTGGTAAAGGGCAGCGGCGCCTTCTTGACGCGTTCCCCCGTCTTCACCTCCGCCACATGATAGTCCGCGCCTTTTAAGGATGCCATGATGGCATCCGCCTCCGCCCTGTTGCGGATCGTTCTCTTCTTCCCGTCGCCATAATACTTGGCCGTGATGGGATTCTTCTCCCCCTTGACCTTCAGCAAGACATTCAAAGACCAGTATTCTTCCGGGATAAAGGCATTGATCTCCTCCTCCCGGTCGCAGATAATGCGCAATGCCACGGACTGTACCCGCCCCGCGCTCAAACCTCTCTTGATCTTGGCCCACAAAAGCGGCGAGATGCGATAACCCACCATGCGGTCCAACACACGGCGCGCCTGTTGGGCATCCACCAGATTCATATTGATCTCCCTGGCGTTTTTCAGGGATTCCTTCACCGCGTTTTTGGTGATCTCATTAAAGGTGATGCGATACACTTTCTTGTCTTCCAGTTTCAACGCATGGTACAGATGCCAGGAGATCGCCTCCCCCTCCCGGTCAGGGTCCGTCGCGAGATAGATCTTTTCCGCCTTTTTGACTTCCTTGCGCAGCGCAGCCAAAATATCACCTTTTCCGCGGATCGTAATATATTTGGGCTCGTAATCATGTTCCACGTCAATTCCGAGCTGACTCTTGGGCATATCCCGCACATGTCCGTTGCTGGCGGCAACTTCATAATTGGATCCCAAAAATTTCTTAATTGTCTTCACCTTGGCCGGTGACTCCACGATCACTAAATATTTTGCCATGTCTCTTCCCCCATTGAATAGACTCAATCGTGAAACACTATACACCAAATTTTTATGGGGCGCAAGGTTTTTTGTAAATTTTAGGAAAAGTTCAAAAACAACGGGCAGCCCGCTCTGCGGACTGCCCGGTTATCTCATACCTTTATGCTTTTACCTTATACATCTCCCATACTCACGGATCAATACAGTTCAAAGTATATGTATCCTCTGCCGCCCGCTCCGGGAGCTGCCTCCTCAACATAGGTCTCCGTGATATGTAAGCCGTTATTCCGCACATCGCCCATCTCCAGTCTATAGAGACCGGTTCCGGCGCTGCCCAAGCCTCCGTTCACGGTATTCAGGCGGAACGTGCCGGACATCTGATCGCCGTTTCGGTCGCCGATACCCAACTCTGCATTGACCACATTCGATGTTGCCCAATCAATGCCATTCCACTTCCGCACCTTAGCCCCCGTCCACGCGGACACGGTCTCGGGACGCTGGTTGGACGCGCCTGTCACATTGTTGTACCAGAAAGTGATTTCGCCGCCCTTCTTGAGTTTCAGCGGATTGCTCTGGGTTCCGATGCCATCGCTGTCGCCGGTCAGAGGAAGATCCACTCTCGTCTCATTGTTCGCGCTGTTATAGTATTTCTCAAACTTGATCGAGAACGGCATAACGGGAACCGTTGTCACATACTTGGGAGCCGGAACAAAGGTGCTCGGGTTCTCCGATCCCGCGGGATAATATCCCGGCTGATTGTTCATCGTATTATATTTGAAACTATAGCAGAGCTCCAAGGTATACTCTTTCATAAAGTAAGTGTTCGTCAGATCCGCGCAGTTAAATTTCAGATCGGGTGCGGTGAGACCGCCCTCAGTCAAAACGATCCAACCGGGATAACCGGAAGACACATGCGTTCCATCCGCTGAAACAAACCGATACAGTATACGACCCTGGAATCCTCCATTGTATGCCGCGCCCGGATTGGCGACTATATTCTGCTCTGCCGCCACAAGGTCTGAGGGAACCGCGTTGTAGGTCATCGTGGTCTCTGTACCGCGTCGGATGATGTCATTCAAATGAGGCCCGCCGCCGGCTCCTGCCAAAGGCACGATCACATACAGATTGGAGTACATCAAGCCTGTCTTATTCCACGCCACTCCATCCACCGTGCCGTTCGCGTGTTTCGAGGTAGCGACCAACTTGGCAGTGACTCCCGCCGGAATATCCTGTTTCAGTCTGACTCTCACCGTGTTGGAATTCTCAGTGCCGTCAATGATCTCAAAGTAACTCGTGGAGTCCGTCGCAACGGTCCACTTGATCGTACTCGGATCTTTCCATGCATAAGGCGCCTCATCATATTCAGCATCCACCTTGGCAAAATGCGTTCCCACGGGATCCGCCTTCACCTCATAGACAGCGCCCGCCGCACACGCCGAACCGCTCTTAAGGTTATAAAGAGACGTTGCGATGGAATTGGCGCGTCTGATATATACATTGACCCATTTCGTGGCCAGAGGAGCACCGCTCGCTCCCACGGCATTGGTTGATATCCGCAGACGCAGCGCGCCATCGGCTCCGCCGGTCTCCGTATCTGCCACCGTGAGACTCACGCCGCCCGACACTACGCTTACGGCAACCCCCGGATTATGTCCGTCATCCTGTTCCATCACAGCCGTGTAAGACGTTGACGCGCCTCCGGAGCACACTACCGATACAGGCAATACATAAGTCTGATTCGGCTCCAGGATCACCTGCACACTGCAGAGAATGGACGCGGTGGGATCCGGCACGATGCCGGCATCCGGATTGTTCCGGGATGTGATATTATAGGCCAGATTCAGAGTGCTGCCACTGTCCGTCAGCATATTCAAAGTGATGCCCACATTTCTGGAATCATCAAAATCGGAAGTGTCCGCAATGAAACCTCCCACATGCTCCGCGAGAAGTTCGTTGCTCGCCAGTACATTGCTTGGATCATTCGTGTCATATTGGGTATAGGTCAACGTCTTGGCGGCAGGATCATAGTTGATCACATATGTATAATCCGTGTTGGTGATCGTCAGGTCATTGCCAGTAAACTCCACCTTGTCCGTGGCATCGATCAACAGTGACTCGATGGTGTTGACCGTAAACTGCGCCTCCTGCTGCAGTGCGGTCTCCGTGGTTCCCCGCTGATAGGAATTGGTCGCCACCACCATGGCGCCGCCGACGGTCGTGGTAATGATACTCAAGATCGCCAAGCCACAGACCAACTCGATCAGTGAAAGCCCTCGCCTGTCCTTTCGCAACTTTCGCATAAACATAATCTTCCTCCCTTAATCTATGTACACCTTACCCGTTAATGGTACCAAAGTAATGACAAAATCCCTTCCGCCTCTCTTGACCGTGATCTTCGTGCAGTAATCGCTGCCGCCGGGAGTCTGAGGTTTGAACGCTCCGCTGCTGCGGTCGAATGCCAGAGTCAGTGAATTCGTATCATCCAAGGTCTTCACCGTACCGTCATTCAACTCATAAGTGATCGTGATTCCGGAGGCACCGAGCTCTGACACGGTTGTCGTAGTGGCGCCTTTTGATGTAAAAGACTCCTCACAGGCGATCTTGCCCGTGCCCGAGACAACTTTAAGGACATAACTTGCACCCTCTTTTCCCATGGCGGAGGCCCTGTGGCGCTCCAGAGAATATACGATCTTCTGGGCGCATTGCTGCGCCGGCCGGCCGGTCATGGCATTGATACTCATTATGCCCACTGCTCCCACAACAGCCATAATGGCAATCACTACCAATAATTCTACCAGAGAAAGTCCCTTTCTGTCAAGTTTCATAGCATCACCCGCTCACTCTTTCTTCCAATTTGCATATTTAACACATTTGGACGCGTCCGCAACCCCCTCCGTCGGTGCCGTGTCCGTGGCGTTTAAGCCGATCTTCGGCGCGTTTACCTCCAGATCCGTGGTGATGATCGTGGTCAGATTATTATCATTGGTATAGATCACTTTCAGATTCTTAATTCGGATCACTCCGCCGTCCGCGTCAATCTCCAAAAGTTCCCCGTCCGTTATGATATGATTGGTATCGACATCCACATCTGCCATATTTAGTCGTACATGCGTATGGTCCGTGTAATATCCGCCCAGATAACCCGTCCAGTTGTCACCGCTACCCGACAGCCAACCGGAAGTATCCGTCAGGCCCTTGTCCTTCCACACTTCCTGAAGAGCCTTCACAAAAGCGCGGTTATATTCCAGTTCGCGGAGGCCACTGCCGTGGGTGACGTATTGGCCGGACACTTCGGCATATGCCTTCACCGCCGCCTCGGAGGCGTCCTCCATAAACTCCGCCTTCATCTCCTCCAACGCCGTCTCTCCGTTGTAGAAATTTTTCTTGTTCTGATAGTCCATCTGCTTGATCTGGAAGTTCATCCCCGTGATATACAGCAGCGTGGTGGCCAATATGGTCAAAAAGGACACCACCAAGATCACCGTCAGCAGCGCGGAACCTCTTGTGTTCAATTTCTTCCTGTGCATTTTCACATTACAACTCATACCGCACCTCATCACTCGTTTTTGGTTCCGATATAGGTAGCCACCTCATTCGTGGTGCCCGCCTCGTACACATGGACCTCCAAGTCATACAGGAGCGCCACATCCTCCACGATTCCCTCCTCAATGGTCTTGACCTCCGAGAAACCCGATATACTGGAGACAGCTCCCGGAGCCGTCGCCACAAAATTAGTACTCAGATTTGTCCAGAGGGGAACCGCAGGTCCCGTCACCGTCGCGCCGTACAGAGGCTCCACAATATTCATCGTGGTATCCGTCAGCAGCGTGGCGCGCTGCTTGGCGATCACCACATGCGGCTGAATCGAGTCCGCGGACGCCGTGCCCAAAGTTCCCGAGATATTGATCGTATCGGAAGCGCCCTCACCGCAGTCAAAATCACTGGGATACGCCGGGAAATAATACAGATAAATATGTCTCAAGGGGCTCACACCGCCGCCAGCGAGAACTTCATTAAAGACTTCCTTATCCGTAGTGACGCTTCCATCGTCGTTGGTAAACTCATAGTCATAACTCAAAGTGTAAGTCTTTGAGTTTGTACCGCTCGCCCCCGTCGTGCTGTTGCTGTAACTGTAGGCAACGGTCATGTCACCGGTATATGAAACACTGACGGTCACATTGCTGCCCGCCGCCACATCGATCGTCCTTGCCAGATTCTTGATCGTGACGCCGCTGACAGAATGATCAGTGGCCCCCGGCTGCAGAGACGCGAAATTGTTTTCCAATTCCGTCTTCGCCGTCTGCTCCAACTGCGACATCGCCCAAGCGTTCATGTCCTCGCTCAGCTCGATCACCGCGTCCTTGGTCTTGTCAACATTATGGATCTCAACGGTCTTCGGAGCGGTCCTCTCGGTCGCAATGACCTCCACATCATAATAATGTCCCTCGGATGTAGCATTCTCAATCTTAAAATTGAACTGCTGCGCTCTCTTGACCAGTCTGTCGTCATCATCAAAGAGATCCGACACGGGAATTAAATTTCCGGCCGTATCCAATACCTCCATCGAGAGCACTGTACTCGCATCAGCAGTCACGCCCTTAAAAGTATCCGGATATGACGGGTCAAACTGCCGGCACAGATCCTCCATCTTATACGCTTTAAAGCTCTCCATCACGCTCTCGCCCACGGTGGTGGCGCGCTGACGCATACGGGAGCGGAAGTTCGTCCCCGACGTTGAGGCGAAGATCCTGAGGGTCGGCACGACTACAACCGCAAGGATTGCCATCGCCGTGATGACCTCAATCAGCGTCATACCTCTTCGATCCCATTTTTTATTCCGTTGTTTCCTGTTTTCCATTACCTTTTTCATAGGCTCTCCCAAAACGAATCGGATTTACGTCTTATACCAAAACTTCCCGCCGGCACTACTCCGCGGCAACCGGCTCAACCGGCGCCTCATCAACCATACTGATGGGCAGACCGAACAGCTGAGGATTGCCGGGCGCGTAGGTAGGCATGGTAGGAGCCACATACTCTCTGCCCAATCCGTCCAAACTGTAATAAGATATGACAATATTTCCCTCTATAATGTCCCAAGGTTCCCCAATCGCCGCTTTACGCTTGTAACTGATGCTGTCGATCCCAATCCGGTAAGGGCTGGCGTAGACCTCCTCCACTGCCATCTTCATATGGGCATAGGTGGTGGTATTGTTGTAGTTGACGGTTCTCGACTTGAAATCGATCGGGTTTTCCATCCCCTCCACATTGGCAGCCGTCACCATATCCTTCGGAATGGCGAGCAGCGATTCCTGCGAGCCGATGGCTATGGATTCATAGTTGAGGAGCGCCACGTTCTGCATATTGACAGCCATCATGATGGCGTCCTCTTCCTTGGCGTCCGCCGGATAGTCTTCCAAGAGTTCATCCATGGCAGCGGCCATGTCAGCGGAACCCTTCTGATAAGTCCCGATCATGTCATAGTACACCTTCATGTCGTCCACCTGCTTTTGCAGTTCGGCATTGCTCTTCTTCAATTCTTCCGTCTTGTCATTGTATGCCACGAACACATTCAAATAAACCAACAGAAGCGCCAACACTCCCACAGCCAATACGATCATAAATACATGCTTACTCGTCAGTTTCTTGATCATCTCTTAACCCTCCTGCCCTGCCGGTGCCGCTACGCCCTGTACCATGCCGACTCCCATGTCGGGTTCAATCGGATAATAGACACAGTTCACCGTGAAATTTATGACCGTGATCTCAGGCATCAGAACTCCCTCCGTCTCCTCGGGAATCTCAAAATCTTCCGGTATGTATTCCACTTCGTTGATTTCCTCTACATATACATACATCACGCTGTCAAACGTTCTCATGGTATCGATCACTTTGGCCGCGGTGCCCTTGTCGGCCACGGTCATATTGATGACACACTGGCTGTCGTCGGAACCGAATTCCTCGATCACCACGTCATAGGGCATTTTCTCCTCCAACTCTCCTAAGAATACCAGGAGATTGTCATTGGCGTGCTGAGACATGCTCTGCCCCAACGCCACCTGCTCGTACAGCGTCCGGGTAGCCTGATACTTATTGTAGGCCACCAACCCCTGTTCATAGGTAGTGTAGAGCGACTGTAAGTTCTGCTCCGTCTCCTGTTCCTGTTTGTAGGGCAGGATGGCCATGACAGCCAATGCCACGGCAACTACCGCGCAGAATATGCCCACCAACACGGCAGCTCCCACATAATTGGTCTGTTTGCTGATGCCCGCCTTGGGATCCTCGTGCAGGAAACCCTCTGCGGCAAATCCCGCTCCGATACAGGAGAAGTACGCATCACTCTTCTGTTTCACATCCGAGTCATAGGCGTCCACATCCTGGAACATGCCGGCCTTGCGGCAGACAATGCCGAGAGCCTCACCCAAAATTTCGGGCACACCGATAAACTGCGCACCCAGACCGATGATGGAGACATTCTCAATCTCGACCCCGTCAAAATGCGAAGTAAAATAGTCAAACACTCTCATGATGCCGCTCAACAGAGGATTCAGGGCATCCGTCACCATGGCTCTCGCCTCGGGGCGTCCCGCCTCCTTCACATTGGGTACCGCCTCACTTGTACAGTTCTGTCTGGTGATCAGACGCCACACGGCCAATGTGTCGGGCGCCGCAAATCCGGGTTGGGTGGCCACCACGCTCATGGCGTCTCCCACACCGTAGTTGATGCTTCTCTGCAGCATCAGCACACCGTCCTGCAACACGCTGATGATGGAATACTTTTCCTCCATCTTGATGATCGCCTGACAACCTTCCGCCTTCTGGCCTCTGGCGGCCTCGATGATGCTCGCTCCGCTACAGCAGACATTCACGATATCCAGTCCGCATGCCGCAGCCAATCTCTTATAAGAATTCAACATCCCCTTCTCGGCGGCGAACACCAACACCCTGTGCTTTCCGGCGTCCGGTCCGTCCGCGATGGTGCGGATCAGGGACTGCGTTACTTCATAATCCGCCAGACTTACCGGGAAATATTCACTCAGGTTGGCCTGGACCACGGAACCGATCTGATTCTCTTTTACGGCGGGCACGGTGACCTCACGATTGATGATCTTGGCGGAAGCCACGGTAAAGATCACCCTCTTGGTCTTGATACCGTTTCGGGCGATGGTCTCCTTGATGGCATAGGCCAGATCAGACATTTTCTCCTCCGTGATATAACCGTCATTGACGGCTCCGGCAGGGGTGATCGCCTCCTGGCACTGATAGATCTTAGGTTTCTTCACCTTGTAGTCCATCTCGCACAGCTTGATCACAGAGTGTCCAAGCTCAATACTCAGTATTTTTGCCATTGATATATACCCTCCATAAAAGTATTTTAAGGTCTTGATTTATCTTCATTTTGTTTGAAAAATAAAAACAAAATAATTTCCACTCTCAAATTTCTAATATTTCTCTATATAACACTCACTTCTCAGAATCCGAGCATTCCCAAATACCACTCGATCATCTCATTTCCCCACAGGGCGGCGATCGCCACTCCCATGGACAGATAAGGTCCCATGGCAAGCACATGCCCCTCCCTGGAGACCTTCATGCGGATCAGATGGATCACGGAGCCCAGAATACATCCGAGCACAAAGGCCAGAAGATTCCGTTTCCATCCCAAGAGCAGTCCCGTGGCAGCCATGAGGGTCACATCACCCCCGCCGATGGCGGCTCCCTTGGACAACTGATAAAGCACAAATAACACTGCACTGACGGCTACGAGACCGATCGCGTATTCAAGCCAATTATGCAGGTCAGTCACAACGCGAATCAGTCCCAGCGTCAGTATGAAGTAATCGAAACCCGGATGGATTTCATATGTTCTGAAGTCAATCACGCTCAAAGCGAGGAGCGCGCTGAACAGTAAGCAATAGAGTAGGGAATCTATGCTCCAACCGCACCTGGCAAAGACCACCAGATACAGCACCCCGTTCAGCCCCTCGATGAGAGGGTACTGAACGGAGATTTTAGCCTTGCACTTGCGACACTTGCCCCCCAAGGCCAACCAACTGAAGAGCGGCAACAGATCATACCATTTCAGCTGATACCCGCAGCTCATGCAATGAGAACGGGTGGTGGCGATATTCTCTTTGTTCGGCACTCTGTAAATGATCACATTCAGGAAACTGCCGATCACGATCCCATAAAGGAATATAACTATGTAGAGAAGTATCTCAGGAAGCATGTAGGGTGTGTCCTTTCAAACGCAGGTCAACTGCATATTATCTCAAGTCAGGTTCAGGCTGCGCCTTACCAATGTCCGCCCACGGAAACCATGCCGGTGGATGCGTCAATAGCAATATTGATTACATAGCTGCCGCCTGTGTGCGCTTTGGAAGAGAAAGTAATATCAGACGCAGGAACTACCATGTTTAACTCACTCAACAAATCAGAGGTGCCACCGGTAATACTGGTAGTAGCAACGGTTACACTAGTACCGCTTGCAGGAAGGCTGTTGTAAACCTTCTCTACGGAGCATGCGATCATAACCGCGTTCTGTACTTCCGCAACGGCGGACTCGTCCTTCTGTACTCTGGAGCTCTCAACGTATTTCAGGAACTGAGGAGCCAACACGCCCACCAACACAGCCATGATGGCGATAACGATGATCAGCTCTACCAGAGAGAAGCCCTTGTTATTCATCTTTTTCATAACACATTTCTCCTTTACTAATGAAATTTGTTTGTTACATTTATCTTATGCCCCCCCGTCCCTACACAAGGGAGTATAATTCAACTGAATTCCGCGCCGTCTCCTTCGATTACAGATTGTCCAAAGCGGAGTACATGGACAGCATGGGCGCCATACACGCGGCCACCAGACCGCCTACCACGATGGCCAACACCACGATGATCATGGGCTCCATGGCCGCCATCAGAGACTGTACCGCCATCTCCACTTCCTCGTCATAGTAATCCGCCAACTTGTCCAACATCTCCTCCGAGTTGCCTGCCTCCTCGCCGATGCGGATCATATGGTACACCATGGGCGGGAACAGTCCGCATTCCTCCAAGGGTCTCGAGAGCGGCATGCCGATGGTGATCTCATCCTTTGCGTGCTGCAAAGCCTCCTGGAAATACACATTGGTCACCACCCCGGACACGATATCCACCGCCTCGATCAGTGGTACGCCGGATCCCAACAGGGTACTCAGGGTTCTGGCCGTCATGGAAGAGGCGGATTTAATGGTCATATTGTTGATCACGGGAATCTTCAGCGCCAACTTGCCGAACACATGCTTGCCCTGATCCGTGCCGGAAAAAATCTTCACTGCCACGATCAGTATGATCACGACCGGCACGATGATGTACCAGTAGTCGATCAGCACATTACTCATGGCGATATAGGCCTTGGTGATCCCGGGCAGCTCCGTGCCCAGATCCTCAAACATGTCCGCATAGGAAGGCAGCACCACCACCAACATCACGACCGCCACGATCAATGCCACCACGCACACCGCGATGGGGTAGATCATGGCTTTCTTGACCATGGACTGAGTCTTGGCGCTTCGCTCCAACTGATCGGAGGCGCGCTCCAGAGCCGTGTCCAGATTGCCGGAGGCCTCGCCTGCCGCCACCATGTTGATCATCAGTTCCGGGAAGATCTTGGGATGCTCCCTCATGGAAACAGCCAATCCCTCACCCTTCTCCACGGAGAGACGCACCTCGCCGAGCGCCGCCTTTAACTTCTTGTTCTCCGTCTGCTCCGACAGCATTTTCAGCGTCTCGATCATGGTCACGCCGGCTCTCGCCATACTGACGAACTGACGGCACATCACGCCCAGATCTCTGGGCTTGGGCTTTCCGCCGATGTCGATGCTTATGTCCTTATTGAGGATGCCCTGCTCCTTGATGCTGAGCAGCGTCATTTCCTTCCGTCTGGCCTCCTGTCTGGCCTGTTCGATATTGTCCGCCTCAATGTTTCCTTTTACTTCCTTGCCCGTCTTATCGACGGCAGTATAACTAAATGTCGCCATCTCTACCTCTCATTCCGCCGCTTTCGCGGCTTCGTACTTTATTCGTCAAAGGAAACCCTTAACATCTCTCCATAGGCCGTGGTGCCGTCCAACACATACTCCGTGGCGCTCATGCGCAGGGTGCGCATACCCTCCTGCATCGCCTGTTCCTTCAGTTTCTCCGCGCCCTCTCTCTTGCTGATGATGCGCTTTAACGCGGGTGTCATTTTCATGATCTCATAGACGCCGATTCGTCCCTTGAATCCCGTCTCCGCGCACTGGGGACAGCCACAAGGCTCGTAAATGGTGACTTCCTGTGTCTCCGGGACGTTCATGATCTTCTTCTCCTCCGCCGTGGCCTGTTTGGGTTTCTTACAGGCGGGGCAGAGCCGTCTCACCAGACGCTGGGCGATGATGCCCACCACGGAGTCCGCGATCAGATAGGACTCCAATCCCATATCCTCCAGACGGGTGATGGTGCTGGCCGTGGAGTTGGTATGCAGCGTACTCACCACCATATGACCCGTGATGGACGCCTGTACGGCGATGGACGCGGTCTCCTGGTCACGGATCTCACCGATCATGATGATGTCCGGATCCTGACGCAGGATGGAGCGCAGCGCCGAGGCGAATGTCAGATCCGCTTTGTTGTTGGTCTGCACCTGATTGATGCCGTCGATATTGGCCTCCACGGGGTCCTCCACCGTGATGATGTTCACGTCCTCCTGATTCAGCTCGCTGAGAGCCGTGTACAGAGTCGTGGATTTACCGGAACCGGTGGGTCCCGTAACCAACATGATGCCGTGGGGATTCTTCAATATGTACTCAAACTGTTCCATCTCATAGCCCTTGAGACCCAACTGGCTCTTGTCGCGGTTCAGGGCTGTCTTCATGGCGAGACGCATAACCACTTTCTCGCCGTACACCGTGGGCAGGATGGATACACGGATATCGTATTCCACGCGATCCACCAACTGGGTGATACGGCCGTCCTGCGGTTTCCTCTTCTCGGAGATATCCATACCGCCTATGATCTTGATACGGGCGATGATGGAGGACAGGACACTGGTGCTGTAGCGCATGCGCTCATAGAGCGCGCCGTCGATACGGTAGCGCACACGGATATAGGTCTCCATGGGCTCGATATGTATATCGGAGGCTCTCTGTCTGGCCGCCTTCTCGATCATCTCTTTGACCAGGGTCACGATGGGGGAACTGTTCAGGCTCTCCTCCTCGGCCTCGTCCACCGCGGCGTCCAGTTTCTTCTCCTTGGCGTAGGCCTCCAGAGCGGAACTCATCTGTTTCTGCCCAAAGAACTTGTCGATGGCCATGAGGATGTTCCTGCTGCTGGCCACCACCGGCTCCACCTGATAGTTGGTGATCAGGTTGATATCGTCCTGCGCGTTGTAGTCCAAGGGATCCGCCATGGCCACACGCAGTACACTCAGGTTGTCCTCCCGGAAGGAATACGGGAAGACCACATATTTCTTCATCACATCTATGGGCACCAATTCCAGAACGGCATCTTCCACCGTGATATTCTGCAGATCCACGGTATCCAATTGAAGCTGCCGGCTTAAGGCCGACACCAGATCGTCCTCGGATACGGTACCCTGCTCGATCAGATACTCGCCCAGTTTTTTGCCGGCTTTACGGTGTTCTCCCAAGGCCGTCGTGAGCTGTTCCTCCGTGATCAGCCTACTGTTTACAAGAATCTCACCCAATCGAATTTTTCTTCTGCCAAAATCCATAACCCACGCCTCAATCTGTTGTCAGTTTGTTCATCTTGTATAAATTTTACTCCAATAATCCCGTAATGTCAATGAAAAAGCACAATTTCCCGGCAATTCTCTTTGAAGGCACCTTTTACGGTTCCGGGCTCTCCCCGTTTTGTGCCTTATTATCTTTCCACCGTCCCATACAACGGTTTCCAGAGATCCGGGTAGAGTTCCTTGCCATACAAAATATCATAGGTGACTGCCTGAAAATGCCGCATGACCTCCAACTGCTCCGCAGAGTACCTGTCTATCGCGTTTCCCTCCGCATCCGTCACGATCTCTCTGGAATCGGCTTTAAAGAAATTTCTCTCGTATGCCAGCAGTCGGGTCATACGGGAATCCGGGAGTCCCGCATACTCCAACACCATCCATGGCAGATACCATATACTCTTGCCCGTAAAAGCGATTTCCTCTTCCGAGCAGTTACTCCACAGAGCCACGGGCACTGAGTACAATCGTTCCACCGGCTCCTCCGAGTTATCATCCGGATTCAAGCCCAATACCTTCAAAGCCTCTGCCGAAAAATCAGGGATATGATCCCCGTACATGACCACCACCGTGGGTTCTTCCGTCTGTTCAAAATATTCCACCAACTCTTCATAGGCCAGATTGGCCAGATAAATGCCGTTCACGTAATTGACCAAAATGTCATAATCTTTATCGGATATAACGCCTTCCACATTCACGGTTATGGGATAGGAATAGTCTTCTACGGATTCTTCATGGTAGTCCATGATCCTCCAATGATTGGCGACGGATATTGCCCATATAAATCGCGGCCCCTCAGCCTCCTCATATTCCATGATGATCTGTTTTGCCAGGGACTCGTCCGAGATATAGCGGCTGTACAGCTCCCGATAAGTCATGTCTTCGTCAAACACCGTTTTTCCAAATCCATAATTTTGATACACAATATCTCTATCGTAAAACCAACCGTAATATGGATGGATCGCCACCGTCTCATAGTCCAGCGCGTTAAAATAGTCCACCACCGAGGGCAGTCTGCGGTCCAACGTGGTCGCGTAAACCGTCGATGCCGACGGACAGTATTTGGTATTCAGCCCCGTCAGAAATTCCGCCTCCGAACTCACGGTACCGCCTCCATACACATTGGAAGTCAGATATCCCGTGACACACTTCCCGGACAGTTCCTTATAAGGGCCCATGGGATCCTGTGAAAAGGTCACCTTATCGGATAAAATATTGTCCGTATTCCACCAGGACTCGTTCAGAATGACGATCACGTTGGGGCGGACGCTCCCGTCAAACGTTTCGTCAACCGTTTCCCCGGTTTCCGTTGCCTTGAAAAGCCGGGCATAACTCGCCTCTATGTTTTCAGGGCTGATGGAGGTCAGATTTTCGTTGAACAAAAATTGATACAGCACATACCTGTCTGTCTCCACCTTCACGAAATCCGTCTGCTCCACCGTCTCCTTATCCATTTGCAGACCAAAGAACCAACGGGAATACACGCAAAATATCACACATAGCGCCACTCCTGCCCCGCATCGGATCAACAGTTTGACCCACCTGTTCCCGCGTCCCTTGTCGGGTGCTCTGTCGCGTAACCGCTCCACCACAAATCCCGGCGCCGTCAGCAATAGCAGTCCGACCACCAAAAGCAACAGATATCCGCCGTATTCAACCTGCGCCAATCCCATTGCCATGCCCGCCGTTTCCGTCAGTCTCAGATCATCCAAACGCAACAGTTCCCTTCGGTTCAGGTATTTGATATAGCCTCCATAAGACAGCGCAAACAGCGCGCAGGACAAGATCAGGGCATTCACCCCGCCATTCATGATAATACAATACAAAATGCACAGACACAGGCAGATCACAATGCTCTCGAATTCATAGACGGGATCCAAAAGATTGACCTGCCAAAAATCCAAAAATGACTCCTCAGGCCTCAGAACATAATAGTCCAACAGGAACGGGACATAGTAAGCATACAACAGTATCGCCCCCGCGAGCCCGATTACATAGAACCACTTCTTCCGCTCCTCCGGTATTTTGTTGTCCCTCGTGATCTTAAGCATGGCATTCCCCTGTCTGAGACTTTCCCAATAGAGCACTCTCATTATAAAGCACTCTCATTGTAGTATAACACCTGCATTCTGTCAATTTTCAAAACATGTTTTCGTAATTTTCAAAAAAATGCTTGCATTTTGTGATTGGATGTAGTATAGTAGACAAGTACCGCGGTTATGACATTGCGGTGAACACGAGACGGCTGATTGGTCAAGCGGTTAAGACGCCGCCCTCTCACGGCGGAAACAGGGGTTCGATTCCCCTATCAGCTGCTGTCACGGAATAGAATGAGTCCCCGTTTAACGGGAACTCATTTTGTTTTTACCGATCATCAATCACTTTCATGCAGAAATATCTCCATCCTATTTCCATATTCCGCGCATCTGTCCGGGTCAAACATTCCAACTGTTTTCATTTTTATTATTCCATGTAAAAAGCAAGCAATTTCTTATTGCGCTTTTATAGCATATTTGTTATAATTTCTCAAGAAAGGAATGAGTAGAATGACCACTTGGACAGAGCTGAAAAAGAATTTATCCATAACCCCGGAAACTCAAAATGCTATAGAATTGGAGAAAGATCTGCTCCGCGCAATGATAGCCATCCGTGAAGAAAAGGGACTTACCCAGTCACAATTGGCTGAAATCTGCAATGTCAGTCAACCTGTCATTGCGCGTCTGGAGTCTGCCGCCCATTCGCCCCGGATCGACAGCCTTTTGAAGATCCTGACACCGTTGGGGTATACCTTGCAGATCGTTCCCATGGGAGAAAAGCATTAGACTCCAACCCGTCATTGCCGCAAAATATCCATATTATGCTTATCCTGTTCCACGCTTACATCCAGAACTGTATCATCCTGCTCACATCCTGATACAATGCAGGATTACTCGTATTCAGCCACGGCTCTACGGTAAATACCTGCAGAAAGCTGATCACGATGCCCGCCAAGACCAATACGGGCAGGACAATTCTGAAGACTCTCCGGATTTCCCCGTACTGTCCCATCTCTTCTTTCTCCCGCAATCTGTCCTCCAAAAACAGCCACGCCATACCCGCGCACATCAGTAAAACAGGCGAAAAATCCATCATATAGCGGTACAGGATGCCCGCCATCTCCGCATCCAGAATGATCATGAGCAGAGAACCGATAATCCCCATGCCAATAATGCCCCACGCGCCTTTCTTTGTCCCGGTCCCCCGACGCAATACGGGAATCAGGAACAATACTGCCACAAAAGGCGCCGTGGCCAAAATGCCGCCGTTGAAATATTCCCAAGTCGTCAGCCCTAAGTAATTGATCTCCACCGCTCCCGTACAGATATAGGGAAAAGCCGCTTTTAGGGAGAGGGGCTTGCATATGTAATAAAACAGAGCCGGACCGATCCTGCCGACGTCAAAGCCTCTGCGGGTCATATCATTGGTGGTCAGATTATAAGTAGCGCCAAAATCCAACACCGAGCCGAATCTGGCGTAATTGTACCACATCAGTCCCGCCGCCACCAACAGGACAGGAGTGATAAAGGCCACCGCCTCCCCGATCCCGCGCCCGGTGAGCAATCTCTTCCTGCGCAGATACAGGCCCGCAAAGATGGGCAAACACAGAAACGCAAAAAGTTCCACCTGAGGTCTGCACCCCGCTGCCAGAGCCACACAGAGACTCCCCACGATCAGATGCGCGATCCGTTTGCCCTGTTTCTCCTCCGCCGTGTTCACCGCAGCCATCCACTGCCAAAGCCCCAACAGGATAAACGCGATGCCACAGAGGATTGCATATTCATAGACCCAGGGCCGCACCAACAACACATACAACTGACTTCCGCCGATCATAGCCATGCATATCAGAAAATAAGCCGCCACGGAGGCCTTTGGAAACCACCGTTTCAGCATCTCCTCCCACAGGCCAAACACCGACAGAATATATACCGCGGCCATAAGGATCATGGGAATGCTCGGGGGCAGATTCTCCGTCCCGGTGATCGCCTCATAGGGAAGTTGGAACAGCAGACAGGGGATAATTCCAAAATAGCTATAGTATTTTCCGTCATAAAACGCCACATCCCACACGGCATCAGGGGCCACTTGTTCTCTCAGATACGCGTCATAGGGATTCTCCATCCCGAGCAGTCCTTCAGAAGGCTCCACCTTATCCAGATACAGCTTTCCGTTCAACAGGGCATGAGCCAACGCTCCGTATTGGAAATTAAAAGTCCTGACTCCCTCCTCGCCCTCCATGGTATAGGTGAAATTATAAGTCTTATCTCCTTCCCATTGCAATACATTGTGGGTGATGGTGGCAATCCCCGCCGCTGTCTCCGACAAAAAGGGCGTCACCGCTGCCGTGACGACCGCCACACCCACACATGCCGCCAAAAGCGGACCATACTGCTGCCTGTGCGTGAGATAATCCTGCTGCCAAAGTATGCTCCCCGGCCGAAGACCATATGCAGCCAACAATAACACCGTCAGGATCACAAAGCGCACCAACGAAAACGCAAAGGGTTTCGGCACATTAGCCCAGACTTCCTTTATCGTATAGGAAAACGGATATTGAGGCGCATAGATTGCAACTGCCGGCACATTTCCAACCAGAATCAGGCTGTCCGCGTTTCCGGAGAGATGCACGTTTCTATAATGACTCCGCTCTGACTGCAACGCTACCTCCCATTCCCCCAAATTGAACGGCAGACTGTTCGCCTCATCCGAGCCCGCCACGGTGATGGCCAGATACGGGTTCGCCTCCGCCTGATAAGGCATCAGATATCCATAAGTCAATTCCTCCAACCACAGATTCCAAACGGGTATGTCAAGTCCCTCAAACAAAAGGGTATTGTGCTCCTCATCCATCAGGATGCCCCACTCCCCACTGACAGCCTCCTCACTCAGATAAGGCGAGAGTCTCTGCGGCTCATACTCATGCGTGGTAAAAAAAGAGCTGTTAAACACAAAGACCTCACAGCCCATGGCCACAAACAGGATTAAGAGAAAAACGCTCTGTCTGAGCCGTATCAGCAAAAGGCACAGATTCAACCAGACCACCACCGCGCACAACGTCAACGCCCGAAATAATCCAAATCCCGCAGCGATACCGGGACCGCCGTACAACACGCAGGCTAAAACCCATGTGCCGATCCATGCAGCCAAATGGGGCACACAGCTGCGGAATATCCCGGTTTCTTTCTTTTCGATCTTTTGGACGCCCCAACCGAACAGCACGGATAAGGCACCTGTCGCGCAAACAGTCAAAATCATGGTCGACATTTGTTCTCTCCATTCCTCTTATGTCTTTATCAGATTTTATTATACACTTGTCCATCGGAAAATACCACTAAAATATATTCAACGATGTCTATTGCTTTCTCGCAAAGTATCGTGTAAACTATGCATATATACATGGATAAATATACATAATTTACTTTAACACAATGCGGAGGTATAACGGCGACATGGAGACACAAAAGCAGCCCGATCTCAAAAGATTCACTTTACCCGTTCTATTTGTGCTGATTCTGGCACAGGCGGTTTACACCTCCTGTGTGTTCGGCTTTCAAAAAGAAGGGCTGCACTCGGATGAAGCGTACTCTTACGGACTTTCCAACAGCTATTATCAGCCTTTTGTACTCGCCCCCGGATCCCTGAATGATCTGGGAACCATTACGCTGAATTATGACGCTGAGACAGAGACCTATGAGTTGGATCTCTCCCAATGTGACATGATCAACTGCTTTACCTGGACGGACGGATCTGTGTTCTCCGACTATCTGACCGTGAACCCCGGGGAGCGCTTTGCCTATGATTCCGTCCTCTATAATCAACGTTTGGACGTGCATCCGCCCCTGTACTATCTCCTGCTGCACACGATCTGTTCCTTTTTCCCCGGCCGATTTTCCCTCTGGTATGCTTTCGTGATCAATCTGTTCTGTCTGGTCGGCACGCAGATCTTTCTCTTTCTGACTGCCCGCAGACTGTCCAAATCTGACGCAGTCGCTCTGTTGGTCTGCCTTTTGTACGGCGCCGGTGCCGGCGCTCTCAGCACATTCCTCTTCCTGCGCCAATACGCTTTGGAGACCATGCTCTGCATGGGCTATACCTATTTTGCCGTTCGGATGATCTCCCGTCCCTCAGAAGACTCCTGCAAGGCCTGGCTGCCGGATCTGGTCTGTGCGGCACTCATGGCTCTGGCTGCTTTCTTCACCCATTACTCCGCCGTCGCTTACATCGGCTGTCTCACGGCGCTGTATTGCCTGTATTTACTGTGTCACAAACGCATTCGGAAAATGTTTCTGTTTGGAGGCGCCATGCTCTGCACATTTCTTCTCTTTCTTGTGCTCTGGCCTTATCTCCAATATCAGACCGGCAGTTATGACTCGGGAGGCACATTGTTCTTCTCCCATTGGACCCAGGTTAAGATGCTGTTACGTTATTTTTGCAGATACTGTCTCGGATTCTCCATTCGGGTATTGCCGTCACCCTTCTGGCGGATCGCTCTGCCTTTGATCGCTTTCGGTCTGTTTGCTTTCGGAATGTTACTGATCCCGTTTCGCGATGAGATCTGGTGTCAGAACCTGATCGCCCGGATCAAAGCCCTGCCCGGGCGTATGTTGCAGACCGTTAAAAATGCCAAATCTCCTCTGCTGTTCATACTGCCGGCGGCATTATCCCTGTATCCCGTCACCGGTTATGCCACCAATATACCTAAGATGGGGAATTTTGTGGTGCGTTATCTCTTCCCCTCTTTTCCCCTGCTGTGTATGGCGGCCGTGCTGATCGTCCACGCCGTCTTGATCCGCCTTCCCCGCATGGATAAATTAGGGAAAATACTGCTCATTCCGGCTGTGGTTGCCGCTTTGACCTCCTCGCATGCACACACAGCCTCTCCCTTTTTGATGCCCAACTTTGGAGAAACTCAAGATTATACGGAAAAGCTAACCGGCAAAAATGTTGCAGTTATTGCTTCCGCCTTTGAAAATTTGTTCACCTCAACTCACTGTCTTGCTCCCTACCTCTGTGACTGCAATCGTGTCTATATCACCTCCGCCGACCTTTTACCCTATCAAACCGATGATCTCATAAGCGGAGAAGAAAGAATCGATTATGTCCTGATCCAACTGACTTCCCTACAGGTTAATGAAGAAAACTCTGATCCAGCCAAAACATTATTGGCGGAATCCTACGCCTACAGCCAACAGTCCTATAATATGGCAAATTTTTTGGGCATTGCGGATGATTTGTCCGAAACGGAACTGGCTCGTCTCGCCGAGGCATTGCCTGAATACTTTTCCATCAACGATGAGACCACCATAACCCTCAAAAATGACTGCACCCCCATCATCCAATCTCTGAACGGCGGCTGCGAATACCGCATCGTGTGCGGTCTGAATGTACAGGGTGTACTGTTCTATGTGTTGGAATTATACTGATACCGTTACATGTCTCATCAAACCTCCTTAATTGGGAGATTACACCTGGTTTGCGTACCACATTGATACAATGCACCCAAGCGTGAGTTTGGGTGCAAATTTTAACGATAAGAATGTTTTTGTATTTGAACGGAAACCAACAAAAAATTATGCTTGACACCTAACGCCACATACCCTATACTTTATAAAAAGAAATGGGTTTTTGCCAAGTAAAATCTTATGATTCGAAAGGGTTGCTCGTTTCTTTTTTATGTCCATAACATCATAAAGATACATTTCCCCTCTGCATCATGCCTTATCAGCATAGAAACGTGGAATACCTTATACCGCTCCACTTCCCCGTTTTCATCATGATGGTTTGATGAGACATGATCGATATTCATAACTTATAAGATGTTGTGGTATACATATCATGCAGATAGCTGAGGCCCGTGACGATCTGCCATGCAAATATACCATACGCCGCATAATTTATATACTTTCTCCGCCCCGGATTTACGTCCCTTCTGCTCACGGCCAAGGTCACCAAAACGGCAAACTGAACGGCCAGATCATATCCCCACGAAAAATTTCCATGCTCATCTTTTACAAAGAACATTTGGATCCACCCTATGACCAGGGCGGCAATGGCAATGAAATAAGCCGGATCATCTCTTAACGCGGAGGCGCGAAAACACAGTATGACAACGGGAAAAGCCATCAGTGACGCGGTAATGACCTGCAGCAGATCCAATCCCATATAGGACCCGAATTGAATGCTGACATCCAACAGTTCCGTCTTTGACGAGACAAATTGGTTCTGGATAAGCAACAGTTCCAAAGACGGAATGACACATAAAAGCGCCACAAGTCCGAATTTTATATCCTTATTTCGACACATTAATATAGCGTATACAGCCCCATTGCGGGCAGAAAGACCACCGCGTAGCTGGGTTTGGCGGCTATGCTGAGCAGACTTAAGCCTCCGAAAAGAAGGGCTGATTTTATACTGCCGTCCTTTCGATACTCCCTGACAAAACGGATAAAATAAATAAAGCAGGCTATCCCAAAGGGGCGGACAAACAGCAGAGTCGGAGAATGAAACGGGTTCGGAGAACCACATAATTTGTAGTAATTCCAGTCATTCCACGGTCCTCTGGCCATTCCAAACAGCGTTGCGCCCAGAGCCGCAAAATCAGCAAAATACCTGTTCCGCACCGTATCCTCCGCGATCAGCATGGAGAACAGTTTCCTGTACAACAGAACGGAGACAAGGATCGAGAGCGGCAGACACAACGCGGCGGCGCTTTCATAACTGATCTTCCCGACCAGATGAATCATTTTCTGCGTATAGTGATACAGAGGAAACGCTACCCCTCCCACACGCAACTGATCCGCATCAAATCCCACATCTTCAAACAACAGCGCTTTGGCTATAACGGTATGCTCCGGTATATCGCCATATCCAATGTACTCGGAATAGAACACTCCCATCAGACATGCCAGTATCGCCAAAGAAATATAAAAATATTTGTCCCGATATTCTTCACAAAACTGTATTTTCTTCATGTCAGTCGCACACCTCCTCTCTCTTATGCAGTCCGCGGCTCACATACAGATCCGCGAACTCTGACAATGTAAACACGGTACAGAGCATGAACAGCGGCACAAAGTTCAAGAGATAACGCGACTTGAACTCCCAGAACGAGAAGAACAATAGCGCGCCGCACAGGCAGATGTGCAACAGGGTATTGAGTGAGCCCCCGGCTCTGATCCCTCTATAGGCGGACACAAACACGGAGATGTAGAACAGCGTGATATAGATCGTGATCCACCCGTAATACAAAGGATAATACTTTCCCGAACTACTCACCCATTCCTTTAGAGCCGGCGCCGCTTCAAAAGTAAACTCCAGATGTACGTATTGCGCATAGTTGCCGTCGGCCAACACTTCGGCCACCTTGCAGATCTGATAGGACAGATATCCCCCCGCCGAGCCATGAGACTTGACGCGGCGGATAAACTCCTCTGTATCCGCCTGTTTGCGCTCCTCATAGGTGGGAAAGCTGAGAGAATACTGAACATCCTCCCATTTGTAGTCGCCGCCGCCTTTTGCGGCCATCATCAGAAAATGAGCGGTCGGCAGCTCGAAACGGTCTGACTCCGAGGTGTCAATCCAAGAGCAGTGATCCTTATAATATGTCCATGTCTGCGAGACAAGGACACATACGAGCAGGAGAATGACCGGCGCGCACAGTTTCTTCCACAGGCGCTCGCGATTGACCAGTGTATAGATGATCATGGCCACCATGAGGATCAGTACGCTGCCCTTGACCAGAGCCCCCACCGCCAGAGACAGCCCAGTCAAAATGTAAAAGATCACCGCTTTTCCGGTTTTGGCCTGCTCCTTTGCGGCACTCACATAAAAATACAGCGCCATGGTGACATAGGGTAGGGAAAGCGTGTCCGCGTATGCCTTGTACGCGTGCAGATAATAGGGCACGAACAGGCCGGACAATGCCAGAAAGAGAAATGCCGTGGTATTGTCCTTTCCTTTCTTTGCGGCCAGAAAACCGAAGACAGACGTGCCCACAATGGAAAGGGCATTCAACACGACAACCGCCGCGTATCCTGAAAATCCGTAGAGATCAAGGGGCAGAAACAGCAGCAGAAATTTGTAATACCACACATAGTAGAGGACCAGAAAAAGGTTGTGATTGTTGGGGCAGACCAAAAAGTAATCATGATTGGAGGTACCGGTAGCCCAATAACAGGCGGTATATTCATTGACCTCTCTCGATATGGATCCGTCCCAGATGACCTCCACGGCGGAATAATAAATCGTGGCGGTATCGTTAAAGGGCGGTACGGTCATGGAAATACCCGCCCACAGTGTGAGAAGGAACATAATGAGCGTTGTGACCGTCAGCAACAGATAAACCTTTCGATCGGACCATGCGTTGATCCGGTCGCGGTGAAAGACCACCGCCAGAAGGAGTATCGTCCAAATACCTGCAGCCAGATAAAAATGCAGGAACGCATGGTTACAGTATCCGAATATGGCAACCACACACAAAATCCCAAACATCAGGGTCCAAAACGCGTAAAATGCCTTACACAACCCGTCACCCAACTTATTCATATCATTCTTCTCCCCGTAAAAATATATCTCAATAACATATTATTCTAGGTAAAATCAAACAGACTGATCTGATTGGACTCCGGCAGACTCCCCAACAGTCCCAGCCGGTCCATCAGATCCGTGATGGTCTTGGAGACCTTGGTCCTCTCCCTGAAGTCGTCCTTGGACAGGAACGCCCCGTCTTTGACCGCCTCCACGATGGCGTCCGCGGCCTTCTCTCCCAATCCCTCAATACTGTTTAGGGACGGCATCAACTTGCCGTCCACGATCTGAAAATCTCTGGACTTGGCCCTGAAGATATCGAGGGGTTCAAACTCAAATCCCCTCGCGTACATCTCCTGCACGATCCGCATGTCGGAATAGGCGTCTTTCTCGCGGTTGCTCAGGCTGTCTTTGCGTTTCCTGTAATCCTCCATCAGGCTCTCCAGATATTTTTGCCCCTGACACATCATCTCGTAGGAGAAAGATTTGGCGCGGATGCTGAAATACGCTCCGTAATATGCCAACGGATAGTGGATCTTACAGTAGGCGATGCGCCACGCCATCATGACATAGGCCGCCGCGTGGGCCTTGGGGAACATATACATGATCTTCTCACAGGAGCCCACATACCAGTCCGGCACGTCATGCTGCAACATATCCTCTTTCCAGTCGTCCCACTGGGCACATTTTCCCTTGGCCACCGTGCCCTTTCGCACGGCCTCCATGATCTTGAAGGACTTTTCCGGCTCCACGCCCTTGCTGATCAGATAAGTCATGATATCATCTCGGGTGCAGACGGCGGTGGAGATGGTGGCCGTGCCGCTGCGGATCAGATCCTGGGCATTGCCCACCCACACATCCGTCCCGTGGGCCAATCCCGAGATGCGCACCAGATCGGAGAAGGAGGTGGGCGCGGCCTCGATCACCATCTGCATGGCAAAATCCGTCCCAAACTCCGGGATGCCCAACACCCCCAGAGGAGTCCCGCCGATCTGATCCGGGGTGATGCCCAGAGCGTCCGTATTTTGAAACAGGCTCATGACATCCTTGCCGTCCAGGGGGATCGCGGTGGGATCCACCCCCGTCATATCCTGCAGCATACGGATCATGGTGGGATCATCATGCCCCAGAATATCCAGTTTCAGCAGATTGTGGTCGATGGAGTGATAGTCAAAATGTGTGGTCACCGTGCTGGTGGTCATATCGTTTGCGGGATGCTGCACCGGGGTGAAGGAATTGATGTCCTGCCCGATGGGAAGCACCACAATACCGCCCGGGTGCTGCCCCGTGCTGCGTCTGACGCCGGTGCAGCCTGCCGTGAGACGGTTGATCTCGCTGACGCGCTTGTGCTGCCCCCGCTCCTCAAAATAATTTTTCACATATCCGAAAGCCGTCTTGTCCGCCATGGTGGAGATCGTGCCGGCGCGATAGGTCTGCCCCGCGCCAAAGATCACCTCCGTATACTTATGAGCCTTGGACTGATACTCGCCCGAGAAATTCAGGTCGATATCCGGCTCCTTGTCTCCGTTGAAACCGAGGAAAGTCTCGAAGGGGATGTCAAAGCCCTCCTTATGTAACGGTTCGCCGCAGACGGGGCAGTTCTTGTCCGGCATGTCGATCCCGGCCTTGCCCGCATAGGCTTTTACGTCCTCCTCCTCAAAATCCACATAATGGCATTTGCTGCAGTAATAATGGGGGCTTAAGGGGTTCACCTCCGTGATGCCCGCCATGGTGGCCACGAAGGAACTCCCCACGGAACCTCTCGATCCCACCAGATAGCCGTCCTCCACGGATTTCCACACCAGTTTCTGGGCGATGATATACATCACCGCAAACCCGTTGCCGATGATGGATCCAAGCTCCCGCTCCAGTCTGTCCTCCACGATCTTGGGAAGGTCGGGCCCATAGATCTCATGGGCCTTGTCATAACAGATCTCCCGCAGTTTCGTGTCACTGTCCGGGATCACCGGGGGACATTTGTCCGGGCGCACCGGGGACAGAGTCTCTATCATGTCCGCGATCCGATTGGTGTTGGTGACGACCACCTCCCGCGCCTTATCGCTCCCCAAGTAGGCGAACTCCTCCAACATCTCCTCCGTGGTATGCAGATAGAGCGGCGCCTGATTCTCCGCGTCTCCGTACCCCCATCCGGCCATGATGATGCGGCGATAGACCTCGTCCTCCGGATGCAGAAAATGCACGTCACAGGTGGCCACCACCGGCTTGTGGAACTGCTCTCCCAATGCCACGATGCGGCGGTTGATGTCGCGGATATCTTCCTCCGAATGAATATCCCGAAAACGTTCCGACTCGATCATGAACAGGTTGTTGCCCACAGGCTGAATCTCCAGATAGTCGTAAAAATTCACAAGTCTCGCGATCTGCATGTCGGACTGCCCCTCCAACAGGGCCTGATACAGTTCCCCCGCCTCACAGGCGCTGCCCACGATCAGACCGTCCCTGTATCGCTCCACCAGACTCTTGGGCACTCTGGGATGGCGGTTATAATACTTCAGATGAGAGTCACTGATCAAATGATACAGATGAATGCGCCCCAAGTCATTTTTGGCCAAAATGATCACATGATAAGTGCGCAGTCTGCGTATCAGATCCCCGCTGTCCGTCCCCAACTCATTGAGTTGCGCCAGATCGGTCACACCGTGTTCCTCCCGCAGGAGTTTCACAAATCTGACAAAAATATGCGCGGTACACTCCGCGTCGTCCACCGCGCGGTGATGGTTGTCCAGTGAGACGCCCAGAGTCTTCGCCACCGCGTCCAAGGTGTGTTTCGCCTGATGGGGCAGAAGGACTCTGGCCGCGTTCATGGTGTCCACATAGGTGAACTCCGCGGGATAACCCAGCCTCCTGCAATTTTCCATGATAAAGCTCATATCAAAATCGGCGTTGTGGGCTACCATGACACAGCCCTCACAAAAGTCCAGAAACTGCGGCAGAATCGCATCAATTTGCGGGGAATCCATGACCATCTCGTCCCGGATGCCGGTCAATTTCTCGATCTCAAAGGGAATGGGCACGTCCGGATTGACAAAGGTGGAATATCTGTCCGCGATCTCTCCGCCGCTCACCTTCACCGCGCCGATCTCAATGATCCTGTTGTTCACCGGGGAAAGTCCCGTGGTCTCGATATCAAACACCACAAAATCATCCTGCAGCGTCTGCCCCTTATCCCCAGTCACGATCTCCCTCAGATCGTCCACCAGATAGGCCTCCACGCCGTACAGTATCTTAAAGAAATCCTGCTTGTCGGGGTTGTCCTCCCCCGCCTCCTTGCGCTTTTTCTTCTCTTCCTTCCACAGATCCTCCCACACATGATTGGCATCGGTGAATCCCTGCACCACGCCGTGATCCGTGATGGCAATGGCCCGATGCCCCCATTTATAGGCCTGTTTCACGATATCCTTGGCCTCCGAGACCCCGTCCATGTCACTCATCTTGGTGTGGCAGTGCAGTTCCACCCTCTTGTAGGGCGATGTGTCCATGCGCCGCACGGTAAAATCCGGGATCTTTTTGATGCCGACCACAGAGCCTACGGTCAGCTCGTGGTCAAATTTGTCGATCATGCTCAGCCCCTTCACCTTGATAAAGGCTCCCGGCTTGACGCTCTCCATGACCTCTCCCACCTGATCCTCCCGAAGAAACATTTTGACGGAAATGGTATCCGTAAAATCCGTCAGGTCAAAGATCAGGATCGCCTTCTCATTCTTGATGTCCCGCTTGGTCAAATTCAGGATCTTCCCGCGGATCACCACCTCGCCCATCTCCTCGATGAGCTCCTCGATAGGCATGGCCTCCTCCTCAAAGTCCCGCCCGTAGAGCACGTCCGGATTGTCGCTGCGCCGAACGCCGCGATTGAATCCGCCATCCCGTCTGAATTCGCCTTTTCCGAAACCGTTTCGGCCTCTCTCCCGCGCGCCGCCATATTGAGAGGTCTTTCCGGCGCCGGCTTTCGCGCTTGCGCCGTTTCCGGTTTCCGCTCCGGCTTTCGCGCCGGCGCTGCCCTTCGCGCCTGTGCCGGTCCCCGCGCTTGCGTTGTTTCCGGCTCCTGCTCCGGCTTTCGCGCCGGCACTGTCCTTCGTGCCTGCACTGTCCTTCATGCCGGCACTGTCCTTCGTGCCTGTGCTGTCTCCCGCACTTGTGCCGCTCTCCGACTGCGCGCCGTCACCCACATCCACAAACTGCTCCCCTGAAAGATCTTCCCTCGCGCCTCTCAAGCGTCCCTCGATCTCCTGCACCCGGAGTTTCAGTCGGATCTCGTCCTCCTTCTCATATTTTCCGGTCTTCACCTCACGGTAATCGGCCCGGACCGCCACGTCAAACCCGCCCCGCTCCACCAGGATCTTCTCCAGAATACGCAGGATCTCTGCCTCCTTGCTGCGCGCGGGGACAGTATCATCCATGGTCAGGAGCACCATATGCTCCTCCGGATAGGAAAGTGTACCATTTTTGAATGTATTGTACACAATGTGATTGTAGTCCTTTAACTCCAGAAGAATACTGTCCCGATAAATGTCCAGAAACTTCTCGGGATCATACTGTGAGGAGAGGGCGAAATGCTCATAGATTCTGACCTGAAGATCTGACCCTGGGAACAACTGTCCCAAAATCTCACGCTCCACCGCCCGAATGTCCTGCTTGGCGATCAGGCGGGGGCTGAACAGATAGATCCGAAGATATTCTTTGCTGCGGGTGGTGGCGATCTTCTCCACCTCCGTGCCCTCCATGGTATCACGGAGAGCCTGATTCAGTTGCAATGTGGGAAACACCTCAAAAAACGGTTTATTCATGCCAATTATCCAATTCTTCCTTCAACGCGGCAAGCAAACCGTCCTCCGGCACCTTGCGCACGATTTCTCCATGCTTGATCAACAGTCCCTCTCCGATGCCTCCGGCGATGCCCAGATCGGCCTCTCTTGCCTCACCGGGTCCGTTCACCACGCATCCCATGACTGCCACCTTGATATTCAGCGGGTAGTCCTCCACCAGTTTCTCCACCTTTCCGGCCAGACCGATCAGATCGATCTGCGTCCTGCCGCAGGTGGGACAGGAAACCACCTCAATGCCTCCCTCTCTGAGCCCCAGTGTGCGCAGGATCAGCCTCGCGGACTTGATCTCCTCCACGGGATCCCCCGTGAGGGATACACGGATGGTATCTCCGATCCCCTGTCCCAGTATCATCCCCAAGCCCATGGCAGATTTGATATTGCCGCTCCAAACCGTGCCGGATTCCGTGATGCCCACATGGAGCGGATAGGCGCATTTCTCCTTTAGCAATGCCTGCGCCAGACATTCATGGGCCTCCACGCACATGAGCACGTCGGAGGACTTGATGCTGATGACCAGATTGTCATATCCCATATCCTCGATGAGACGCACTTTGTCCAGAGCGCTCTCCACGATGCCCGCCGCCGTCACGCCGCCGTATTTTTCCAACAGCTCCTTTTCCAGAGAACCGCTGTTCACTCCCACGCGGATCGGGATATTTCTCTCCTTCGCCACGGCCACCACGGCCCTGACCCTGTCCGCGCCGCCGATATTGCCCGGATTGATGCGGATCTTGTCCGCGCCGTTTTCCATGGCCGCGATAGCCATGCGGTAGTCGAAATGGATATCCGCCACCAACGGAATATGTATCCTGCTCTTGATCTCGCGAATGGCGGCCGCAGCCTCCGGAGTCGGCACGGTACAGCGAATGATCTCGCAGCCCGCCCTCTCCAGTTTGAGGATCTGCTCCACCGTGGCCTCCACATCCTCTGTCTTTGTATTGGTCATGGACTGTATGAGCACGGGATTGCCCCCGCCGATCACTCTGTCCCCGATCCGCACCTCCCTGGTGCGCTCCCGAAAAGGAATCTCATTCTTTTGTGTCAATATATGCTCCCGCATGATCTTCTCCCGTCTGCTTTCTTTCCGATCTGTTACAGTTTCCACCTTGTCAGGCAATTTTTATTTCACCCGGTACTGCTCGGCCTCCTCGTCCGTGAGAGGCCTTCCCAACATCTTCACGGCATCAATCATTTTGCGCCATTCATAACGTTCGCCATCTGACGGTTCCGTCAGCCTGCCGTCTTTTGCATAGTCCGCAACATCCTCAAACAGACCGCTGCTCTTTCTTTCCATCGCCAACACACCACCCACCTACTTTCTAATATATTTCTTTATAAGTATGTCCGCCGCCGGTTCATCTATATACATACGCTGTCCGCTCGCCACCCGTGCATTCAGAACCTTTTGGTAATATGTAATCAAATTGCTCTTTGCCGTAAATGCCACATATCCGTCGCACCCCGACTCTATACTGACTTGACACGCAATCGCAAATAAATGACCGCCCACGCCTTGATATTGTCCGGTGTGACCATAGTTATGGGGCGCTGTTTCAACAATATCTACATCCGCAACTCCACCATCTGTCCTCAACGAAATTCTCCCCTGTACCGCATCATCATCCGCCAAAAACAATTCATAGATATCATAACCGTTTTTCTCCGTTCTGCTCCAATCAAATTTCCAACCTGCATAGTCCTTCGGCTTAATTGGTGTTAAACGTAACCGATACTCTGTTTCCACCTGCTCTCCGGTCTTTCTTTCCACCAGACAATCCGTCAATCCGTCTATCAGGATATCTACTTCCATACCACGTTCCTTCTTTCTACTAAATTATAACATAACCCCTTGCAAATTGCTAACAAAATTCTATCCACTTCTCCCCAGCCGGAAATGCCCGGGGCTCACCTGCACCGCCTCCCCCGTCAGACAAAGTCTCATCAGCATGACTCCCAATGTCTGCATATCCGGCCTCATATCCGCCGATTCGTCCAACCTTCTGCCGATCTCCTCCACGGACTGCGGGGAGAAGTCCAAGACCCTGCGCAGTTTCTCGAGTCCGGGATCCGCGGAATTGCCGCCTTTCTGCAGTGCTGCTCCTCCACGGCTGCCCTGCGCTTGTTCGCCCTGCGTCCGACAGTCCTGCGCCTGTCCGCCCCGGATCCGCCCGCCTTGTATCCTCCTGCTCTCCAACAGCTCCCGTATGAATTCCGCGGGTTCCAAAAAGACCCCCGCCCCCTGTTTGATGAGATTGTTGCAGCCGTCGCTCAAGCGGTCCGTCACCCGCCCCGGCACCGCGTACACATCCCTGCCCTGCTCCAGAGCCATATCCACCGTGATGAGCGTGCCGCTTTTGTTCCTCGCCTCCACCACGATCAGCGCGTCTGACAGTCCGCTGACAATCCTGTTGCGAGGGGGAAAGTGCCCGGGGCCGGCCTGTGTCCCCGGCGGGTACGGGGACAAAATTCCTCCCTGCCCGCACAATCTGTCATAGAGTCTTTGATTAGACGCCGGATAACAGATGTCCGGGCCGCAGCCCAACACACCGAAGGAAGATCCTCCCGCCTCCAGCGCCGCCATCTGGCTGATCCCGTCAATCCCCCGCGCCATGCCGCTGACGACCTGTATCCCGCTCTCCCCCAATGCCCGACCGATGCCGGATGCCACGAAACGTCCGTACTCCGATCCGTCTCTGGCTCCCACCACGGCCACCGCCGGAACCTCCTCGTCGGGCAGTCGTCCCTTGACAAACAGCGCATAGGGCGGATCCGGAATCTCCCGCAACCTCTCCGGATAATCCGCGTCCGACCGCGTCACAAAGCGGATGCCCAACTCCGCCATATGCTCATACGAACGCTCGGGAGAGATCTCTCCCGCATACTGCCGCAGCTGTTCAAACTGTCTTTCATTGAGGATCCGTCTCCACAGTTTCTCCCCCGCCCTATAAAATTCTCTGAGATCGGGACATACTCCCATGATCTTCTCCATCGTGCGGCTGCCGATGCCCGGGACACCGTAAAACCAACAGGCATATTTGCGCTGTTCATCCATAATACGCGGCTCCGTCCCTTTGCGCTGTTCCATCCCATTGCCCTGTTCCATTATGCCCCTCCTCCCGGCCGATAGACGGCGGCCTCCAACAGATCCTCCTCCCGGATCTCATCCGCTCCCGCCAGATCCGCGATGGTGCGCGCCACCCTCAGGATGCGGTGATATGCCCTGGCTCCCAACCGCAATCCGTCATAGAGCTGCTCCATGATCCGTTTTTCTTTTGAACCCAAAGAGCAGAACCGATCCATATCCGCCGCCTGAATATCCGCATTGAATCGATAACTGCCGCCCGCAAACCTCTCCTGTTGGCGCGCTCGGGCGTTCTCCACGCGCCCCCGTATCCGCTGTGTGGTCTCCTCATCCCCGGTTGTCTGCAGCCCGGAAAGCTCCACCGGCTGCAGCTCCACCCACAGGTCTATGCGATCCACGATCGGTCCGGAGATCCTGCCCTGATATTTGCGCAGCTGCGTCTCCGTGCATTTACAACGGTTCCTGTCCGGAAAATAACCACAGGGACAGAGATTCATCGCGCCCACCAACATGAAATCCGCAGGGTATACCAGATTGCCGCCCAATCTGGCGATCTGCACCCGATGTTCCTCCAGGGGCTGTCTCATGCTGTCGATCACCTCCCGCCCGAACTCCGGCAATTCGTCCATAAAGAGGACGCCCCGATGAGACAGGGAGATCAGGCCGGGCCTCGGGTGGAAACTGCCCCCGATCAGGGCGGAGCGGGAGATGGTGTGATGGGGACTCTGAAAAGGCCTGTTCACCACCAGAGCCTGTCCCTCCTCCAACAGTCCCGCCACGCTGTAGATTCCCGTGATCTCCAGGCTTTCCTCTCGGGTGAGCGGCGGCAGGATCCCCGGTATCCGCCTGGCGATCATGGATTTGCCCGCCCCGGGCGGCCCCGTCATCAACAGACTGTGAAACCCCGCGGCGGCGATCTCCGCCGCCCTCTTGGCCTGTTTTTGCCCGCTGACTTGGGCAAAATCCTCTCCGCTGTAGGAGGCGGAATGCAGCAGTTCCTCCACATCCGTCCGCGCCGCGGGCAGGATTTCCTCACGCGCATGTCCGTCCGGCTCCCGCAGGAAGGCGTTGACCTGAAGGATATTCTCCGCCCCACGCACCGTGATTCCGGGGATGACGGCTCCCTCCCCCGCGTTGGCCGCCGGCACGATGCACTGGGCGATCCCTGCAGCCGCAGCCGCGCGCACGATGGGCAGGACACCCTTCACCTTTTTTAACTCTCCGTTCAGACCCAACTCTCCCAGAAAAAGAATATCCCGCGTTGCCGTCTCCGAAAAAAAGGACATGGACTGCAGGATGCCCACCGCTATGGGCAGGTCAAATGCCGTCCCTTCTTTTCTGCGGTCAGCGGGGGCCAGATTGATCGTAATATGCGCTGCGGGTATGGCAAAGCCCGCGTTTTTCAGCGCGACACTCACCCGTTCTCTGGACTCCCGCACCTCGCTCCCGAGAGATCCCACCATGACAAAGGAGGGCAGACCTCTGTCGATGTCCACCTCCACCCGGACAAAGTCGGCCTCCACGCCCACTACGCCCCCGGACAATATTCTGCAAAACATTCGATTACCTCCTGATATTTGAATATTAAATATGGATACTGTTTACGAAAACCAAAAGACAAAGACCTGATCGTTTCATAGACAAAAAGAATGGAAATATGAAATGCCCACGGCCACGGGCGGATCCCCGCAGCCGCGCGGCACATATACTAGATCTTGGAAGCCATCTTATCGGGATCATGAGCGAAGTGAATTGCCTGCTCACGATCGATCTTGCCGTTCATATACAGTTGGCCGATGGCCTCGTCCATGGTCATCATGCCCATCTTGCGGTTGGTCTGCATCACGCTGTCCAACTGATGGGATTTGGATTCACGGACCAGGTTTCTCACGGCATGATTGGCATGCATAACCTCAAAGGCAGCCACACGTCCCGCGCCGTCCACGGTGGGGATCAACTGCTGAGAGATCACGGCCTCCAGCACATTGGCGAACTGAATGCGGATCTGCTGCTGCTGATGGGGCGGGAATACATCGATGACACGATCCACGGTACTTGCCGCCGAGTTGGTATGTAAGGTGGAGAGCACCAGATGGCCTGTCTCCGCCGCCGTGATCGCAACGCTGATCGTCTCGAAGTCACGCATCTCTCCCACAAGGATCACATCCGGGTCCTCACGAAGCGCCGCGCGAAGCGCGCTGGCATAGCTCTGGGAGTCGATACCGATCTCACGCTGATTGACCATGGAGAGCTTGTGCGGATGCAGATACTCGATGGGATCCTCCAACGTGATGATATGGGCGTCACGACAACTGTTGATCTTGTCGATGATCGCCGCGAGGGTGGTGGACTTACCGCTTCCCGTAGGCCCCGTCACCAGAATCAGTCCTCTCTTTCTCTGGTACAGGTCGATCACGGATTCCGGCACGCCCAACACTTCAGGGGAAGGTACATTGGTACCCACCACACGGAATGCCAGTGATATGGAACCTCTCTGCTTGAAAGCATTGACACGGTAACGTCCGAGTCCCGGAACGGAGAAAGACATATCGAACTCTCCGCGCTCCTCAAACACCGCTCTCTGTCTCTCATTCATGATGGTGACCAACACGTCCAACGTGTCCGCAGGTGTCAACGTGGGGAAATCCGATGTGAGAAGATTACCGTTTACACGCATCTTGGGCGGCAGTCCCACCGTCAGATGCACGTCGCTGGCTCCAATTGCGTTTCCTCTTTCCAAAACCTGTTCAATGTACGACATACTCAGTCCCTCTTTTCCGGTTTATTATTGCATTAAGAAAACATTTTTAAAATCCTGCCCGATGTAATGCCTCCGTATCCATGATGCAGCGGTTGTCCAATGTTTTCATAACATCCAAGATCTCAAAGTCCTCATTGACCGGCAGCGACAGGTCGATGATGGAATTGTCCTTAAAGCTCAGGACCGTAGGCCGCAGAATATTCACGGGATTCTCCACCAACACCAGAGCCTTCTCTCCCGTGTTCAGCTCCACGCTGACTCCCGGGAACAAAATATTGATGGACTGCACCAATGCCGCCACCACCTCGGGGTCATAGACTTTCTCATTGCCGTAAAGCTCTCTGATGGCCTTGACCTCGGACATGGCGGTTCCATCCAATGTCATGCCCGTGAGCTCATCGTATCGGTTGGCCACCAACAGGATCTTGGCCCCCGGCACCATCTTGATATTGCTGTAGGTAGGCTCGTCCTTAAACGCGTCCATCTGCGCCGCCACCGCCTGATTGCAGATGCGCTTGATGGCAACCCCGTCTCCAAATGCCTCCTCCACAATGTCTCCGGACCGGAGCTGCGCGGTATACACCTGCATCATCTCCTCATCCGTCATGTCGTTGCTGTATACGAAATCCCCTTTCAGGTTCAACTTGCCGATATCATGTGTGATCGCGGCGTAGATGATCTGCCGCTGCTCTTCCCGCCTGATATTCATAATATGTGTGATCATGGCGCACAAAATAGCCACATTCAGGGAATGACGATGCACAAAGTCATCACGGCTCCGCAGATTCTGGTAGAAATTGATCTTCTCGTTCAGACGCCCGTAATTGCGCAGGACCATATCGGAAATACTCTGCATCTTGCTCTGTTTCTTCGTGGTCAGGATCCTCGACAACTCCTCCTGAATGGAGGCGACCGCCATGGTCTGATACCGCTCAAACTCCAGATCCTCGTCAGACATGGGCGGAAGAGGTTCCGCGGGCTCCAGAATATAAATCCCCAACAGTCCGAAGTTCTTGATGCCGTCGATGTTCTGCTGAGTCAGTCTTGTGTCTCTGTCAAACAGGAACACGCCCTCCTTGCTGTAGATGGGACGCGCCAGACGCATACCGGTCTTCAGATTTTCCATTTTCACAAATTTCACGTCTTGGCTCTCCTGTTTCTGCATATTTCGATATTATCTTTATTATACTATAACGGCAATATTTTGGCAAGGTAAACATAAATCCCACCGGCCTGTTTTTGTTCGCGCACATTTCCGTCAACACCAAAACCGGTCGGGAAAAGAAAACTCCTTTCTGTATTCCTTTGTCATAAGCTCAATCAGATCCCGCGTGTAAGGATCAATACGAGGAATAGTCATAGTTTTGGTACAGCGTCCGGACGGAGCCATAATATTCCCTCAGATCCTCCCGGCTCAGCTCTCCCTCGCCCTCGGACATCATCCGCAGGATCTCCGAGTTGATCCATTCTCCATAGTGCAGGGTGTCCGTGTAATTGTCCAGATCTTCAATAATATCGATCCTGTAGCTGAAGTCAAAAACCCTTACATTGTCCGCCTCCAACAGCAGTTCCGCGCTCATCTCCTGGGCCGCCAACTGCGCGTCCAATTGTTTGGTCGTGACAAGCGCCTCCCAATAGCAGACGCTGTAGGGCGGAAAGAACAGATAGAAAGTCGCGTCCGGATGCTGTCGGGCCGTCTTCACAAAATTTTCACTCACGTTCTCGCTGATCTGCCGGATGTCCTCCTCCGTCAGATACCACTCTTCCTCCGCCTCCTCCAACGGGACAAAGGACGCGAGAACGCTCTCCTTCCCAAAGGATTTGTATTGGCTCCAATTGCCGTATTCATCCGGGGTCGTGGTCTTCTGCCCCGACCGGGTATAGTTCAGCACGGCGATGGTCTTGGGCACCACCTCTTTGTTCAACAGATAGTTCACGTCATTAAAGGGATTGCGGTCATATAAATACGCCGGATAGCCCTCATACTCATCCTCAGAGGCCGGATAGTTCAGGCGGTTCCCGTCCAGACTGCACAATACATTCCGAATATCGGCATTGTGGGAAAACGCCCTGTTGATATTCTCACAGGATTCGTGAAAACTCGCCCCCGAGTTGGCGATCTTGATGGATCTGGCCCCCCACAGCCCGTCAAACTCGCTGCACTTGAAGTTCTGGCACATGCTGGTCCCCGTGATGATGCTGTCATACTCATAATATCTGGCGATACCGTCATTCTGGTAACGTTCGTCCCGCAGGGGATACTCCAGCCAAGCCTGCTCTATGTGATAATGCAGGAAGGGATCGACCCACATCGTCACCCCTGCCAGGATCACCAGTATAGCCAATGTCGCGCCGATCACGGTCAAATTCCACTTTTTTCCCTGCACGTTTGCACCTTCCCATCCGTTTCCGTCAAAAATTAAAATACAGGAATGTGGTCAACCCTGAGAGGGACATGATGGACCACACCAACATGACAATACTGCCCACCGCGTTCACTGCGCCGGGTACGAATTTCTTCTCATGGCAGTTTCTCGGGATCAGCGCCACCGACAGCGCAACGGCCAAAATGAGCGCCATATGCATAAAGGGCAACCGCGCCGCCAAGGCCCCGAGCGCCGCCACATGCTCTTCCACATAGGTAAACTCCAATAGATCAAACTGTGACAGCAGCGCGCCGTTTAAGCTCCAATCCCACGGGGCGAGCAGCTTTCCGTAGAGAACGGCCGCGCTTTCCAAGGAATCGGCCCGAAACAGGATCCAAGTCAGATCGACAAACACAAATGTCGCAAGCCAACCGACCGACCGCGGGAGCCTGTCCCACACACATTTGAAGATTCTGTATAAGACACTTGCAATACCGTGGATCAGCCCCCACAGGATAAAGGTCCACCCCGCCCCGTGCCAGATGCCGCTGACCGTAAAGACGATCAGTATATTGATCCATGTGCGGACCGTCCCCTTTCTGCTGCCTCCCAAAGGGAAATAGAGATATTTGCGCAGAAACCGTGTGAGCGTCATATGCCATCTCTTCCAGAAGTCCTGTATGGAGACGGCCTTATAGGGGGAATTAAAATTGAGCGGCAGCTCAAATCCGAACATCCCGGCGATGCCGCAGGCCATGTCGCAATATCCGCTGAAGTCAAAATAGAGCTGCAGAGTATATAGGATCGACACCACCGCCACGTCGGGGGCCGTCAACACCTGCGGATTGGCAAATCCCCAGTCCGCCCCCCGTCCCAGTGTGTCCGCGATCAATACTTTTTTAAACAGTCCGATGGCAAAGAGACGGATCCCGGCGGCCAACCTGTCTTGGTCGAGCCTCTTGAGAGACTTGTCCCCAAACTGCGGGATCATCTCATCGTGCAATACGATGGGCCCCGCCACCAACTGTGGGAAAAAGGTGATGTAGAGAGCATAATCCACCGGCCGACAGTCCGCCGTCTCCATCCGGTAGGAATCCACCAGCCAGGATATTTGCTGAAACGTAAAAAAGCTGATGCCGAGCGGCATCAATATTTTGCGCATCGCAAAATCGGTTCCGAACCACGCGTTGGAACTCTCCAAAAAGAAATTGAAATATTTATAATAGAAAATAATACCCAGATTGGCCGCGATCCCTGTCGCCAAGAGGATCTTACCCGACCTTTGCCCGCTCCGTCCGCCTATGAGCCGGGATAAGGGAAAATTGAAGAGCAGACTCCCGAGGATCAGCGGCAGATAGGAGATATGAAAATAGGCGTAAAACCACAGCGACATGCCGATCAGCGCCCATTTGGCGCCGGTCTCCCTTCCCAATCCGTTCAGGCCGAAATACAGCGCCAAAGCCAACGGCAGGAAGAAGAGGATGAATATATATGAGTTGAACAGCAACCGATTATCCCCTTCCCGCATTCAACAACGGGCAGCGCGCTTTGCGGCTTGCCCATATGTCAATAAAAAATGTATTTAGACATATTATACATTTTTTATACACGATACACAAGGAAATCGACAAAAAATTCGCCCCTTCGTCTCATCCGCCGTCCGATCTCATCCCTCAAACCTCTGCCTGAGTTTCCCAAGCGCCCTCTTCTCGATCCGGCTCACATAACTCCTGGAGATTCCGAGGGCCGCGCCGATCTCGCTCTGGGTCACGGCCTTTCGCCCGTAGAGCCCGTACCGCATCAGGATGATCTCCCGCTCTCTTTCCGTCAGACATTCCTCCAAAAAAACAAAGAGTCTGCGAATGTTGTTCTGCAGCTCCATGCATTCCACCGTGTCAACCTGCTGTTGTTCTATGACATCCACCAGTCGGATCTCATTTCCTTCTTTGTCCCGGCCGATGGGTTCAAAAAGCGAGACCTCCCCGGAAGTTTTTTTCTTGGCGCGAAGCAGCATCAAAAGTTCATTGTCTATACATCTGCAGGCATAGGTGGCAAGCCTGCCCTTCCCGGCGTCAAAGGTATCCACCGCCTTGATCAATCCGATACAACCGATGGAGATCAGATCTTCCATGTCCTCATCCACATTTTGATATTTCTTGGCCACATGGGCCACCAACCTGAGATTTCGCTCTATCAGAACTTCCTTTGCCTGCCCGGCCTCCTCCCTGCTGCCCTCCCGCAACAGACGTACATAGTAGGCCTCCTCGGCCGGGGTCAGGGGTTTTTGAAAGGTTTGCAAAGGCGTGCCTCCGTGGATGTTCCTTCACAATAGTTTATGTGACCGGGACACCGACAGTGCATGGCACACAAAATTATATCAAAAACTGCGCCATCACATAATTGCTCACATCCACGCCCCTTTTCGTGAGGACAAGGCAGTCCCCCCGCCTCTCCAACAGGCCGTCCCGCTCATTTCGTCTGATGGCCTCTCCGTAGATCTCTTCAATCTCCGCGCCGAACTGCGCCCTGAATTTCCGTGTATCCACTCCGTCCGCCATGCGCAGACCCAGAAACAGGGTCTCCTCCATGCGCTCCCGCGCGCCGAGCTCCTGCAGGTCCTCGCGGCAGTCCGCGGGAGCCGCCAGATACCTCTTTAAGGAATCCGTATTCCGAAATCTTTTATCTTCAAACAGCGAGGCCGCGCCGAGGCCAAATCCCAGATAGTCCCTGCGCAGCCAATAGCCGCAGTTATGTCTGCACCGGTATCCCTCTCTCGCGTAGTTGGATATCTCATAATGCTCATAGCCGGCATCCCCCAGGATCCGGGCGGCGCGCCAATACATCTCCCTCTCCGTCTCCTCGTCAGGCAGATCCAACTCCCCTCTCCGAGCCATTTCACCAAAGGGCGTGCCCTCCTCCACCATCAGGCCATAGGCCGAGATATGCCGCGGCGCGGGTTTTAGGGCCAACACACTCCTAAGCGTGTACTCCCAGTCCGCCATGGTCTGCCCGGGCAGCCCGCTCATCAGATCCACATTGATATTGTCAAAACCTGCCCGCACCGCTCTCTCATAGGTGTCCGCAAACTGTTTATAGTCATGAATCCGCCCCAAGAGCCGCAATTCTTCGTCCACGGCGGACTGACAGCCGATGCTCAGCCTGTTGACGCCCGCCTCCCGCCAGATCGCGAGGCTCTCCTCATCCGCCGTCCCCGGATTCATCTCCATGCTGATCTCCGCGTCTTCGGACAACTCAAATCCGGCCCGTATCGTTTTCATCAGCCGCATGATCCAACGGGCCTCCACCGCGGAGGGGGTGCCGCCGCCGATGAACACACTGTCCACCACATTTCTCAGCCGCCCTGCCACGGCCCGGATCTCCGAGCACACCGCCTCCATATATGCGTTCTGCACCTGCTTTGTGGCAGGTGCAGACAGGAAATCGCAGTAATTACATTTTTGTGCGCAAAAGGGGATGTGGACATACAATTCCAGATCCCGCTCATCCCTATTTTTGGTCATCCAATTTCAAAACGCTCATGAACGCCTTCTGCGGGATCTCCACATTGCCGATCTGGCGCATGCGTTTCTTACCTTCTTTCTGTTTTTCCAAAAGTTTCTTCTTGCGGGTGATGTCGCCGCCATAACACTTGGCCAACACGTCCTTTCGCATGGCTTTAACGGTCTCCCTAGCGATGATCTTGCCGCCCACCGCGGCCTGGATCGGAATCTCGAAGAGATGCCTGGGGATTTCATCCTTTAGTTTCTCGCACATCTTGCGGCCCCGCTCATAGGCGGAATCCGCGTGGACGATAAAGGACAGGGCATCCACCTCCTCGCGGTTGATCAGAATGTCCAGTTTCACCAATTTGGACTCCTCGTACCCCTTGATGTCATAGTCGAAGGACGCGTATCCCCTCGAACGGGATTTCAGCGCGTCAAAAAAGTCGTAAATGATCTCATTTAAAGGCAACTCATACTTTAACAGCGCTCTGGTCCCCTCGATATACTCCATGCCCAGATATCTGCCCCTTCTCTCCTGACAGAGCTCCATGATGGAGCCGATAAACTCGGAGGTCACCATGATCTCCGCGCTGACGATGGGCTCCTCCATCATCTCGATCTCCGAGGGATCGGGCAGATTGGAGGGATTGGTCAGCTCAATGACCTCACCGTTGGTCTTGTGTACCCTGTAGACCACGCCCGGGGCGGTGGTCACCAGATCCAGATTGTACTCTCTCTCCAGACGCTCCTGAATGATCTCCAGATGAAGAAGTCCCAGGAAACCGCAGCGATATCCGAATCCCAGCGCAACGGAGGTCTCCGGCTCATAGTTCAGGGAGGCGTCGTTGAGCTGCAATTTTTCCAGCGCGTCCCTAAGATCCGGATATTTGGCCCCGTCCGCCGGATACATGCCGCAGTACACCATGGACTGCACCTTCTTATAGCCGGGCAGGGGCGCCGCGCAGGGATTGGCGTTGTCCGTCACCGTGTCGCCCACGGCCGTGTCCTTCACATTCTTGATGGAGGCAGTGATATAGCCCACCATCCCCGCGGACAGCTCCTCGCAGGGAATAAAGCGGCCCGCGCCGAAATATCCCACCTCCACCACTTCCTCCACGGCGCCGGTGGCCATCATCCGAATGACCGTGCCCTTGCGGACCGTGCCCTCCATGACGCGGCAAAAAATGATAACGCCCTTGTAGGCATCGTAGAGCGAGTCAAAGATCAAGGCCTGCAGCGGATTGTCAGGATCCCCCTTGGGCGCGGGGATCTTCGTCACGATCTGTTCCAACACATCCTCAATGTTCAGACCGTTCTTGGCGGAGATCCGCGGCGCGTCCTGCGCCTCGATACCGATCACGTCCTCGATCTCCTCAACCACCCGCTCCGGTTCCGCGCTCGGCAGATCGATCTTGTTGATGACGGGGAACACGTCCAGATCATGGTCCAACGCCAGATAGACATTGGCCAACGTCTGCGCCTCGATCCCCTGCGCCGCGTCCACCACCAGAATGGCGCCGTCACAGGCCGCCAGGGAACGGCTGACCTCATAGTTAAAATCCACATGTCCCGGGGTATCGATCAGATTAAAGATATATTCCTCACCATCCTTGGCCCGATACACCGTCCTCACGGCCTGCGCTTTGATGGTGATCCCTCTCTCCCGCTCAAGCTCCATGTTGTCCAACACCTGCGCCTGCATCTCGCGGTCGGTGAGGAGCCCCGTCCTCTCTATGATCCTGTCCGCCAGAGTGGATTTTCCGTGATCTATATGTGCCACAATACAGAAATTGCGGATTTTGCTCTGATCCACCGATGCCATAATTTTCCTCATCTTTCCTCCGAGCGCTCCGGGCCTCATGCCCGTACTTTCGGATTTCTAATTCATTATAAGGAAAATATCGCGTTTCGTCAATCCAACTTAGCAAATCCCTGCCGGGGGGCGGACTTTCGGATTTATTCCCCCGAGAGCACCATATGTAGCGCGTGGGCCAGCGGATCGCAGGCATTCATGGCCTCTTCCACCGTGTTGTTCTGCGCCCCGAGCTCCACCAGAAGGCTCCGCTCCTTAAGATGCAGGTTGTATCGGTATCCCTTGAGATAGATCTTTCTGGTCAGTCCGGGATAGTATTCCTCGCATTTTAATTTCATCTGAAAGGAAAATGCCAGATTGCCCGCGACATTGTCATTCTGCAGATAGTCGATATCCCCCGATTTGCGGGTGCGCGACAATCCGTTAAAGAACATAAAGCGCGCCGTGGGCCTCCCGTCCAGGTCCATCACCAATCTGGTCTCCTCCGGCATCTCATCCCGGTGCAGATCGATCACCACCTGAATGGAGGGATTTTCCGCCAATATCTCCTCCAGCGCCGGCAGAGCTTTGCCGTAGGCGTCATCTCTGGTATCCGCGTCGTACTGCCCCTTGTGGTGCAGCACATTGTAGCCGTAGCGGTCTCTTAAGATCTCCGCCAGATGATCCCCCACCCCCACGATGGTGGCGCTCTCATCTCCGGGGATGGAGTCCGCAAAGGCCTCCTGAGAGTGGGTGTGATAAATCAGGATCTGCGGCCCGTCCCCCTTTTCGGTCAGGGTCATGTCCCGCCCCGTCAGCGCCTCCACGTTCAACTGCCCCGTTCCGGCCATGGTGTTGGCATCTATTGTATAAAAGGTCTTCACCAAAATCTCATAGTTCGCAAGCTCCTCCAAATCCACCTGCATTCTCTGCTCGTGGGGCACAAAGGCGGCTGCGGCCTTAAGCGCCGCCCTGTTCTCCTCCTGCAGCAAAGCCCAAAGGTCCTCCTCCGATTCGCCCGCGGCCGGATAGGTTCCGCTGTATCCGCCTCCGTTGTACCCGCCTCCTGTCTGATCCGCGCCGGAATCCTCCCATGCTTTCGCCTCCTGCGGAACCGGACTGCCCGTATCGCCCTCGCCCGTGATCTCCTCATAAGTCACCGTGCGGGAATGTCCGTCATCCTCCCACACGATCCGCTCCTGCCCGCTCTCCCGTCCGGCCATGCCGTACAGCGGCAGTATGGTCTCCACCTGAGTGTACATCATCCACTCGCCATAGCCCGCATCGGGGGAGAGAATCGCCCCCGGCAGGAAACAGTCGTAGAGCGTCTCCGCCAATCCCTCCGCAAGCTCCTGCTTAAACGCCTCGGACATCGGTGTGCGCTCCCGCGCGGTATCGCTTTGTCCCATCGTCCATATCAAAAAGAAAAGGGCCAATCCCGCCAGCCGCTTGCCGAGTCTGCCCTTTTTCGTCTTCCCATGCCCTTTTCCATGCATCGTGTATGCCGTCATTAGCCGCATGCAAAATAGTCCCTCTGACTGACCTCTCCATTCAGTATATGAGAAAATCACCCGCCACAGACTATATTATTTTTCTCCATGGCGATATTGATCCCCTCGGATAAAGTAAAGCTCACCCGCTTGATCACCGCGTCGATATCCTTGCCCGTCATATACATATTGTTCAGCTCCGCAAAGGCCAGTCTGCCGTCAAAGAGCTGATCCGCGTCCTCTCCCAGCCATCTGGTCAGGGCATCCCCCACGATGGTGGCCGCATCCACCACGGTGGGCACACCCACGGCGATCACCGGGATGCCCAACTCCTCCTGCGTCAGCGCGTTTCTGTGATTGCCCACGCCGGATCCCGGCTGAATACCCGTGTTGGTGATCTGTATGGTGCGGTTTAAGCGCCTGATGCTCCGGGCCGCCAGAGCGTCTATGACGATCAAAAGATCCGGTTCCGTCTCCAACACCACACCCTTCACGATCTCCGCGGTCTCCATTCCCGTCTTGGCCATCACCCCGGGCTCCATGCCGCTCACCAGATTCATCCTGCTGCAGTTATATGCCATCTTGCCATATTCCTTCACCACATGTCTGGTGATGAAGAGATTATCCACCACATGGGGCCCCAACGCGTCCGCCGTCACCTCTCTGTTGCCCAGTCCCACCACCAGAACGGACAACTCCCTGTCCCCGTCCGGGATCATCTGCAGAAGCTCCTTTGCCAGACAATCCGATATCTCCCGGTGATATCCCTCATCCGGCTCCACCAGCGCAGGAGCCTCCATGGTGACATAGGTGCCCACGGCCTTCCCCATGGCCTTGGCGGCATTCTTGGTATCGATCATCACGCGGGTGACCTGAATGTCCTCATCCTCCAAATAATATTCCTCCACGCGCACTCCGCGCAGCTCCGTCTCCGCCTCGGCGATACTCTCTCTGGCCTCAAGCGCCAAATCCGTTCTGACCTGAAAACTCTCCATGCCAATGTTTCTCCCGCAAAACTTTTTCTCAAATTATTTTATATTTTTTGCAAAATTCAAGAAAATATGTATTGACAAAGTCTCGGGAATTTTATACACTACAATAGTATGTTTGCCTTGGTTTTCCGTGTCTGACCGGGGCGATTGAATTGTAAAAATTATTTTGTATACAAATGGAGGTGTACAACTTGGCTAACATTAAATCCGCAAAGAAGAGAATCCTGGTTTCCCGCGCAAACGCGGAGAAGAATAAGGCAATCCGTTCCGGCGTAAAGACCGCCATCAAGAAGGTATATGCCGCTGTGGAGTCCGGTGACAAGGCTGCCGCTCAGGCAGAGCTGAGAGCCGCGACCAAGACCATCGAGATGGCCGGCAGCAAGGGCGTTTATCACAAGAACAACGTTGCCCACAAGGTTTCCCGCGTGAGCAAAGCCGTCAACAAGATGGCGTAAGCACCCGGGCGAACATAGATAGACTGAAAAGCAGACATTCAAAAAGCACCTATACCGTCATGTAGGTGCTTTTTTGGTGTCTTCTAGCGGCGTCTTCCGCCCCCGCCGTGGCTGTGGCCGCCGCTGCTGGTGTGGTGGCCGTGGCTGCCGCCGCCGCTGTGACTGCTGTGCCCGCCGCTGCCGCCGCTGCTGCTTGACTCAATACGCCGCTGCGTCACGGTCTTGCGGATAAACGTATCGGAGGAATTGCGCAGAACGGGTCTGCCGCTCTCCACATAGGTACTCGCCATGGTGGTGTCCCTCGCCTTGGACTGCGCCATATTGCTGAAACCGTAGATCAACGCCACGATGAACACAAACACTTCCAGAATGCCATAAAACGCCGCGGGATATGCCTCTATATATGAGATCGTCCCGTTATAGTCGTCATCCAACGCCCCGTAGTGCGCCATCGACACCACGGCCGCTTTGTAGGCCTTCAGGACATCCCGGTCTATGTATTCGTACATGTTGTCCAAGATATCATTCTCTTCCTTCCACCCCACAATGTCCTCCATCTTGCCGCTGGTGGAGAGCCACGTCCCCTTCTGGGAGCCGTTCTCGTCCTCATACCAGTTGTCCAAGAGCAGCGCGCCGTCTCCGTGCGCCTTGTTCCATCCGAATTTCCCCTCGTCATAAAAATCATCGGAGATATTCATCATGGCATCCTCCCATTCGGAGTCCGTTACCCCCACCGCCTGATTGATGGTCACAATAACCATGTCCACATGAGATTTCTGCTCATATTTGGCGATATGTTGGCGCAATTCTTCCTCCTCCGCGTCGGTGAGGACATCCGCGTAATCGTAAACGCGCTCCGTATCCGCCTGAGAATTGCCTCTGGGGCGGTTTTGAAGGATAAGATGTCCGATGCCCATAATCAGGGTGAACGCCAACAGGATGCCCACCGCGATGAACCATATTTTAAAATATTTGAAGTATTGCCGCAGAGCCAATTTTCTGATCTCTTTATCCACTGTCCCGCTCCCCCTTATCCCAAGATATTAAACAGAGCCGTCAGACAGCCGACAATGATCGAGAGACAGCCGCACAATGTACCCGCGTAAACCCATATCTTAGTCAGGGAGATCGGCGCCGTGCCCACGATCTTGCCGGTCTGCCCGTTGACATAGAAGGGATAGTCCTGTCCCTTATAGCTGTACAGATATCTCCACACGGGGAGAAGGCCGTAGTTTTGCCGCTCATCCTGCACCCGAATGTCATTGTGCAGTTGGCGCATGGTCATATAGCTCCTAATCTGTTCCTGCATCAGTCCGTTGGTATCATCTTTCATCTTCTGACCGGCTCTGGGCGCCAGCGCCGCAGCGCTCATATTATATCTCTCGGCGCGAAAACCGGACATATACTTGGGCTCAAAGTCGATCAGCCCTTTATAATCATAAGGCTCCATCAGATCCATCACATCGTCCGGCATATCCGTGGAGGCGTCCACGGGAATCCCCCGAAAGGACACATCCATATTGCGCCGCACGTCATAGTAGGAGGTCTCCGTATAGGCGATGTTGCCGGAAGTCCAACTTCTGGACTTGGTCCCCTCCCCCTGGAAATCCGCGTTCACGTCATAGTCATAGAACCAGAAGGGCACATAGTCCCCCTCCATGCTGTTCAGGCGCACCTCGGAGAGAAAGTCCGTGGGAATGAAGACGCTCTTCTCGAATTTATCCCGCAGCGTCTTCTTGCAGGTCTCCTTGCCCAATTTAAAGGGAATCAGCATCTTGGGAAGATATTCCCCGTTTACCCGCTCGTCCAGGATCAGATAGCTGCTGCAGTACGGGCATTGTGTGGCGCTGGTGAACTCCTTCACCGGCACCTGTCCGCCACAGTTGGGGCACAGATCGATGGATTCACTGCCCCGCTGCAGCTCCTGGCTCTCCTCGCTCTCACAATAGGGGCAGAACATTTTCAGTTTTTCCGGGCTGTATACCACGTTTCCGCCACAATTTTGACATTTATATATCATTTTATCCCCATTTCCACGGTTCCCGCGGCGCCGTCCGAACAGACGCGGAAACCGTCATACGCAAAATTCCCTGACAGGAAAATGACCGGAGAAGTACGTCCGCACTTCTCCGGTCGTTTATCATCTCTTACTGCATATCGATCACAATATGTCTGGGCTGGCCGGTGATCATGATCGGCGTCAGCTCCGCCTGGATCAGAGGTTTGATGTAGTTGACCATCTTCTGGGACACGAAAGTGCCGTCCTCGGTGATCCACTCCATGGGAACCTTCTTCTCCACGTTCGCGATCTTATGTACGTCATAGAGACCCGTGGTGCAGATGTAGGGATCGCTCGACTCTCTGATCAGCGTCACCATCATGCCCGTCTCGCCTTCAGACGCGGCCTTCACCGCGGAACCGCCCACCTGATATGCCTCCGTGATGTCCACGCGGGAGGTGAGATGTCCTGCGCAGCGCTGCATGGTGGAGAGCTCAATGGCTCTGGACTTGCAGCCGAACTTCTCACTCACCAGATCCGCCAGATACTTGGCGGTGCCGGACAACTGTTTGTGGCCGAAAGCGTCCACATACTCATTGTGGTCGCCGTGCTCGAACACATACTTGCCGTCCGCGGTCTTGATGCCCTCGGAGACAGCCACCACGATGGCGTCCTTGGTCTCCAGAAGTTTGCCTACTTTATCCACAAATTTATCGATGTCAAACGCCACCTCGGGCAGATAGATGCCGTCCACACCCTCGCAGTCCTCACAGGTCGCCAATGCCGCGGCGCCGGTCAGCCATCCCGCGTTGCGTCCCATGATCTCGATGATGGTCACGTTCTTGATATCGTATACCAGACCGTCTCTGATGATCTCCTTGGTCACGGAGGCGATATACTTGGCCGCGCTGCCGAAACCGGGCGTGTGATCCGTCACTTCCAGATCGTTGTCAATGGTCTTGGGCACGCCGATAAAACGGATCGGGCTGTCTATCATGGCCGCGTAATCGGACAGTTTCTTGATGGTATCCATGGAATCATTTCCGCCGATGTAGAAAAACGCGGAGATCTCGTATTTCCCCAACAGTTCAAAGATCTTCTCGTACAATGCCTTGTCAGCATCGATCTCGGGCAGCTTGAAACGGCAGGAGCCCAAGAATGCGGAGGGGGTCCTCTTCAAGAGTTCCAAATCCAGATCGGATTTGATCTTCTCGTCCATATCCACGATCTTCTCCTCCAGGAAACCGTGAATGCCGTGACGCATACCGTACACCTTTCCTGCGCCCAGATCCTTGGCAGTCTTGTAGACACCTGCCAGAGAGGAATTGATTACGGCGGTGGGCCCGCCGGACTGCCCCACAATTACATTTCCTAACATAAATACCTCCTTCTCTCATGACGATGAGTTTTGCTTACGCTGACTCTATTTTAACATAAAAAAAGGAGACATACAAGAAAGACTTGTCATATCTCCTCAATTCCTCCGACCCGCTCCCCCGGGCCGCCGCCCATCCGGGCTACGCGGTCTTCTCCCTGAGCTCCCGCAGATATTCCACCACCTCGGGGCGCAGCTCAATAAAAGCCTTCGCCACCACCGGGTCAAAATGGGAACCTATGGAATCCTCGATGATCTTATAAGCCTCGTCCACCGACATCGCCGCCTTGTAGCATCTCTTGGAGGTGAGCGCGTCAAAGACATCTGCCACCGCCATGATCCTGGCGCAAAGGGGTATATCCTCCCCCGAACGCCCCTCCGGATAGCCGGAGCCGTCCCATTTCTCGTGGTGATACTTGGCCACGTCATGGGCCATCTCAATGTAATCCCGCTCCTCTATGCCGCCCATGGTGTCATAGATGATCTCCCCGCCTTCCGCGGCGTGGCCTTTCATGATCTCAAACTCTTCCTTTGTCAGCCTGCCGGGTTTCTGCAAAATGGCGTCCGGCACCTTGATCTTACCGATGTCATGGAGGGGCGCCGCCTTCCACAGATTCTCCAAAAATGTCTCATCGATCCGGTCCGAGTAGATACTCTCCGCCGCCAGTTTCCGCGCCAGTTTATCCACAAACCAACCCGTGCGCTTGACATGCTCCCCCGTGTCTCCGTCCCGTCCTTCGATGAGATTGGCCATGCCCACGATGGTATTGTACTGCAGTTCCATCACGCGCTGCTGATGATTCTTAAGCTCCTCTTCCTGTTGGTTCACGATCCGCCTGCCATGGCGGGACACCACGATGAGACAGACCACGATGATGAACACCACCACGACCAGACACAGAAACGCCGCCAGACGCGCCGTGCGGATGCTCTCCTCCATCTGTCCCGCGGCGGCCAGACCTCTCTCCTCCATATTGCCGTTGATCTCGGCCATGGTGTCGTTGACGGTATCAAAATACGGGTTCAGTTTCATGCCCACATAATATTGCGCGGACTGCTTGGAGCCGTCCCGGCTCAGCTCCAACACCACCTGCGTGTTGGACTTGAAACCCACATACTGTTTCACCACTGTGTGCAGCATCTCCCCCTCCGCGTCATCGGCCAGATTCGTCTCCAACTGCGCGAAAAGATCCGATATGGAATCCAACAGCTCTCCAATCTGCTCCTCGTATCTGTCATACTCGGATTCCTCCACATTGACAATATGCTGCCATACCAGCGACTCCGTGCGGTAAATGTCCTGACTGATGTCAGCCATGGTCTGACGGTTCCGCACGGACTCACTGATATTTTCCTCATATTGGACCGATACGATGTTGATATTGTGCATTAAGAGCAGTATTCCCAAGATACACGCTCCCGACGCGACCAACACCGAGATCAGTATGTGAAGGGTCATCTTCCGCATACCCAAACCTCCCGCAGCCACATGTGGGACTGCCTTACTCCTCCGGCATCCGCGCCGCCTCCGCCAATTCGTCCAAGAGCTCCTGCAGATCCCGTCCGTCCGGATTACCCGATGCCATTATTGTACCAAAAACAGTGGCCGGTGTCCAGAAAGAACCCGCGATGGACTGTCTGGTGGAATAGGCCGCCTGACTGCCCAGAGCCATCACCGCCGGGGAGGCCTGTACCTGCTCGGACTGCGCAGCCTTTACGTTGGAAGGACACTCTCCCGTGACATGAAAGCGCTTGAGCTGATTCTCCTCGTTGGTGATGTACGCCGCAAACTCGGAGGCCCATTCGGGATACTCTGACGCGGCTTTGACGCCCATGAGCTTATATCCCGCGAAACTGCCCATCTGCACCTGTTTCCCCTTCAGGGTATAGGTGGGGAGCTTGACCGCCCGATATTGGTCTCCCCATTGTTTCCGCACAAATTCCACATTCCACGGTCCGTTCACCCCCGCGATCACCTGACCGCTCTCGATGCCTTCCCTGAATCCCTCGTCATTCGTGTTCAAAAAGGCGCTGCTCGACGCGATGGAGAGCATGGCCTCGGCCACGTCCGTGCCGTGATACTCGCCGTCCGTCCTGTTCCAGTCGCAGATATTGCTCTTGCCGTCCTCCGCCAGAGAGATCTGCATCCCCGCGCCGCCGAAGAAAGAATAGATGTACCATCCGCTGGTCCAGTCCATGGCCACGGATTTGCCCGCTTTCTCCGCCGCGCGCAGCATCCCGTCCAGAGTCTCCACATCGGACTCGTCAAAATATTCCGCATTGTAATACATGAAGTAGCCGTTGCTGGCCGTCAGCGGATAAGCGTACAGGACACCGTCTCTGGACGCCTCCTGTATGGCAGCGCTGTCCGCGCCGCCGTTGGCCTCTATGACCTCTTCCGCTCCCTGCTCTATGGGCAACAGAATTCCCGCGTTGGTGAGTCTGGGCAGCTGATCCCCCGCAAAGGAGAACACATCCGCCAACCGCTCCGGATTGTTCACCGCGTTGTCCGCCACGGTGTCCTCATCCTCCACCCTGAGCACGATCTCAATGTCCGCCTCTTTAGCATGCAGTTCAATGAACTCATCCGCCATCTCCCTGAGCATCTCCTGACTGGCCTCAGACCCCCAGACCGTCAGTTTCACCTGCTCCTTCCTGCCGCATCCGCAAAGCCCCGCCAACATGGCCAACGCCAATACCGAAACGATCAACCTCGCCTTCCTCATCCTTCGCCCCTCCCTATTCCCAATGTAAAAATAAAATACATATTAGAGGATTCCATCGCAATACTCTGCCATGAAACCCTCTCAATTCTCTGAACAAACATCGGGCATGATATTGTCATGCTCTTTGATCCGGGCCGGTGCCCGCAGTCGTCCCCCCGCCTTGCTCTTCAAAAGATATTGTACCATGATTCCCCTTTTATTTCAATTATCTTTTCCTTTTAGTTTAGTGTTCAGTTTTCCCGTTAAAGGAGATGTTTCAATAGAATAAAACGTGACAAAAAACGGATTCAATAAGATAAACACCAAATTGAACCCGTTTTTCACACTGTTTTGGCTTGTTTGACTGTGCTGATTCCACAAAATCTACTGCTTATTGTAGTTCACGATCTGCCCGAAATCCGGCTTGAGGGACGCGCCGCCCACCAGACCGCCGTCGATATCCGGCTGTGCGAACAGCTCCGGAGCGCTGGACGCGGACACGGAACCACCGTACTGGATACGGATGGCCGCCGCCGTGGCATCGTCATACACCTCAGCGATACAGTCGCGGATGGCCTTGCAGACCTCCTGTGCCTGTTCGGTGGTGGCTACCTTGCCGGTGCCGATGGCCCAGATGGGCTCGTAGGCGATCACCGCCTGTGCCGCCTGTGCCGCCGTCACATTCAAGAACGCAATCTTGATCTGCTGACGGATCCAATCAATGGTGATGCCCTGCTCTCTCTGGGTCAGGGACTCTCCGCAGCAGATGATGGGAGTGAGGTCGTGTTCAAAGGCCTTCAGCACTTTCTTATTCACGGTCTCGTCCGTCTCCGCAAAATACTCGCGTCTCTCGGAGTGACCGATGATCACATATTTCACGCCTGCGTCCGTCAGCATGTTGGGAGAGATCTCGCCCGTATAGGCGCCCTTCTCCTCAAAATACATATTCTCGGCGCCGATGCAGATATTGGTTCCCTTGGCCGCCTCCATGGCGGGAATGATGTCGATGGCGGGCACACAGAACACCACGTCCACCTCATCGTTCTGCACCAGGGGTTTCAAGGTATTCACCAAATCCACGGCCTCGCTCGGAGTCATATTCATCTTCCAGTTGCCGGCAATAATTTTCTTTCTTGCCATGATTTCCTCCATTCCGCCGCTCGAAAGAACGGCATGATCCCATATTTTCTCTTTAAAGCTACCGATCCATGATCACCGGAACCTATTTGTCGTCCGCCGCAGCCACGCCGGGCAGTTCCTTGCCCTCCAGAAACTCCAGAGAAGCGCCGCCGCCGGTGGAGATATGGCTCATCTTGTCGCCAAATCCCAACTGGTTGACCGCAGCAGCGGAATCGCCGCCGCCGATGATGGTGGTGGCATCCGTCTCTGCCAGAGCCTTCGCAACGGCGATGGTGCCCGCCGCCAGAGTGGGATTCTCAAACACGCCCATGGGGCCGTTCCACACCACGGTCTTGGCATTCTTCACGGCATCGGCGTACATCCGCGCAGTCTCGGGTCCGATATCACAGCCCTCTCTGTCAGCGGGCATATCCTTCACGTCATAGACCTGTACCTCCACATCCGCGTCAATGGGATTGGGGAACGCGGCCACCGTCACGGAGTCCACGGGGAGCAGAAGTTTCTTGCCCAGTTTCCCGGCCTTCTCCATCATCTCTTTGCAGTAGTCCAACTTCTCATCGTCAACCAGAGATCTGCCGATCTCATAGCCCTGCGCCTTCAGGAAAGTATATGCCATGCCGCCGCCGATGATCAGCGTGTCGCATTTCTCCAACAGATTGGAGATCACGTTCAGCTTGTCAGCAACCTTCGCACCGCCCAGAATGGCCACGAAAGGACGGACCGGGTTCTCCACCGCGTTGCCGAGGAAATTGATCTCCTTCTGCATCAGATAGCCTACCACATTCTCCCCGCCCTTTGCGGTGATACACTTGGTCACGCCCTCGACGGACGCGTGAGCCCTGTGGGAGGAACCGAAGGCATCGCACACATACAGATCCGCCAGATCGGCCAGTTCCTTGGAGAACTCCTCGCCGTTCTTGGTCTCCTCCTTGCCGCGGAAACGGGTATTCTGAAGCAGTACCACATCTCCCTCCTTCATTGCCTCCACAGCCTTGGTGGCAGCCTCGCCGGTCACATTGTAATCGCTGACGAACACGACCTCCTTGCCCAGTTTCTCGGAAAGTCTCTTGGCCACGGGAGCCAGAGACTCGCCCTCGTTGGGGCCGTCCTTCACCTTGCCCAGATGGGAGCAGAGAATCACCTTGCCGCCGTCTTTGATCAGTTTTTGAATGGTGGGCAGCGCGGCCACGATACGGGTCTCATCGGTGATCTCGCCGTTCTTCAAGGGCACGTTAAAGTCACATCTCACCAGGACGCGTTTGCCCTTCGCGTTGATGTCGTCCACAGATTTCTTGTTCAAACCCATTTTGATAAACCTCCGTTTTACTTATTAAACAACGGGCAGCGCGCTCCGCGAACTGCCCTTATGACAAACAGGGGTCCGGTCCGAAGACCAGACCCCAAACCTTCACTGTCGGATCGATCAGCCCAACTCGCTGAAGTATTTGATGGTGCGAACCATCTGAGAAGTGTAGCTGTTCTCATTGTCATACCAGGACACAACCTGTACCTGGGTATTGCCGTCCTCCATGGGAGCAACCATGGTCTGGGTTGCGTCGAACAGGGAGCCGTAGGTCATACCGATCACATCGGAGGATACGATCTCATCCGTGTTGTAACCGTAGGACTCGGTCTGCGCAGCCTTCATGGCATCGTTGATCTGCTCCTTGGTCACCTGACCCTTTACCACTGCCACCAGGATCGTGGTGGAACCGGTAGGGGTGGGCACACGCTGAGCGGAACCGATGAGCTTGCCGTTGAGCTCGGGGATCACCAGGCCGATCGCCTTTGCCGCGCCGGTGGAGTTGGGAACGATGTTCTGCGCGCCCGCACGGCTTCTTCTCTTGTCACCCTTTCTCTGAGGGCCGTCCAAGATCATCTGGTCGCCGGTATAAGCGTGAACGGTGGTCATGATACCGGACTGGATGGGAGCCAGATCATTCAGAGCCTTAGCCATGGGAGCCAGGCAGTTGGTGGTGCAGGAAGCCGCGGAGATCACGGTGTCCTCGGGTTTCAGAATATTGTGATTTACATTGTATACAATGGTGGGAAGATCATTGCCTGCAGGAGCGGAGATCACTACCTTGCGGGCGCCCGCATTGATGTGAGCCATGGATTTCTCCTTAGAGGTGTAGAAACCGGTACACTCCAGAACCACGTCCACCTTCAGCTCACCCCAGGGAAGCTTGGAGGCATCCGCCTCTTTGTAGATGGTGATCTTCTTGCCGTTGACGGTGATGGAATCTTCTCCCGCCACCACTTTGTCGGCATATTTGTATCTGCCCTGCGCGGTGTCGTACTTGAGCAGATGTGCCAGCATATCGGGGCTGGTCAGATCGTTGATGGCCACTACCTCGTATCCCTCCGCATCGAACATCTGTCTGAACGCGAGACGGCCAATACGGCCAAAACCATTGATTGCTACTCTTACTGACATTTTAAATTCCTCCTATATATAGATTTTATATTATTCTGACACCGGAACCGAAAGAATATCCTCCGGCCTGTCCGATTGTCAAAATTTTGTCACGGCTATATTTTAACTGATTCCCTCCTATAATTCAAGATGTAAATGAAAAATATTTTCCAAAACAGGAAAAATTTATCATTTTGCTGTCTTTTTCCGCGGAATTTGATATACTGGTATCAGCCGGCGCGCCATGACGCGCGCCGAAATCCACGCGCTTTGGGAGACTTTTCGCATGAAACCGTCACAAGATACCGCGGCCCGTCCGTCCGGGAGGCTTGTCCTTTTGGACGAGATCAGAGGCCTGACTCTGATCAGCATGATACTCTATCATTTCATATGGGATCTGGTCAATATCGCAGGGTTCCCCCTGACATGGTATCACGGCCGGGGCGCTTATGTCTGGCAGCAGAGCATCTGTTGGACCTTTATCTTTCTGTCCGGATTCTGTTTTCCTCTGGGCAGAAGACATCTTCGGCGGGGACTCACCGTATGGCTCTCGGGGGGACTCGTGACTCTCGTCACTTTAGTCTTTCTGCCCCAGGACAGGGTGGTCTTCGGCGTGCTGACGCTGCTCGGCTCCTGTATGCTGCTCATGATCCCCCTCGACAGGGCACTCGGCCGTGTCAGACGGCGTGACGCGCTCATCGGGCTTGCAGGGGCGGCATTCAACACATTTATCTGTCTGCACCTGTATATGCCCCGCAGACTCCCCGGGATCCGATCGGGCCTGTTCCTCACATGGCTCGGTTTCCCCAAGACCGGCTTTTACTCCACCGACTACTTTCCCATGCTGCCCTGGTTCTTCCTGTTTTTGACGGGGTATCTGGTCCACGGGATATGCAGCCGCTCCGGCGTATTGGAGAAGAACTTCCTGCGCAGAACACGTCTTGCCCCCGCGGCGGCCATAGGGCGCAGGTCCCTTCCGGTCTATCTGCTCCACCAGCCCGTCCTGTACGGCATCACGCTGCTCGTGATGCGGTTGGCCGGGCGGTAAAGAGCCGACAGCCGGGCGATAAAAAGGCGTGTCCGGGCGGTAAACGGCACATTCAAAATTTTAATCGAAAAGAGGTGTATTTTATGTCTGTTTTGGCGGACTGTCATCTGCACTCACACCACTCCGGGGACTCGGATGCCCCCATGGAGGAAATGGTGCTGAAAGGAATCGAATCGGGCTTGAAGGCCATGTGTTTTACGGAACACAATGACTTTGATTATCCTCCCGCCCCCGGGGAACCCGCGGATCTGTTTGAGCTGAACGCGGATTCCTATCTCTATGAGCTGCTCGGTCTGAAGGAAAAGTACGCCGACCGGATCAAGCTGCTGTTTGGCTTAGAGCTCGGACTGCAGCCGCAGGTCTTTCGGGAGAACGCCGTCTTCGCCCGCTCCCATGAGTACGATTTCATCATCGGCTCCTCCCATATCTGTCACGGCAAAGATCCCTACTATCCCGCCTTCTTTGAGGGAAGGAGCGATGAGGAGGCCTATCGGGAATATTTTGAATCCGAATTGGAGAATATCCGGAAATTCTCCAATTTTGACGTGTACGGCCATCTGGACTATGTGGTGCGCTACGGGGCCGCCCGGGACAGCGGGTACAGCTATGACAAATACAAAGATATCCTGGACACCATTCTGGAAACGCTCTTGGAGAAAGAAAAGGGCATCGAGCTGAACACCGGCGCCCTGCGAAACGGCATGAAAGACTTCAATCCCTGCAAAGACGTGCTGAAACGCTACCGCGAGCTGGGAGGCGAGATCATCACCGTGGGCAGCGACGCCCACAGAGCGCAGGACATAGGCTCGGGATTCGGGCGAGCCGCGGAGGTCCTGCAGGAATGCGGCTTTAAATACTACACCGTCTTTGAGAAGAGACTTCCGGAGTATATCCGGTTATAGAGTATACCGGATCATAAAATATGCCGAATCATAAAGTATGCCGGAACGTAAAGTATATCAAACCACACGTAAACGGGCCGCCCACGCGGCCGGACAGGAGGAGACATGAACAAAAATGACAGCATTTCCATTCCCGTGATATTAAAGGTGGGCAAGGGCGCCCTACAGGGCATCGGCTCCTGCCTGAAGGAGGAGGGGCTCACCGATGTGGTGATCTGGTTCGGCAACGGGCTGATCGACCTGTTTGGCGCGGGCGTCATGGAATCCTTGAAGACCGCGGGCGTCAATGTATTGGAATATATGGAATTGGACACGGTGGACATCGACGATATCATCACCCGCGCCTTTTCCCTGTCCAACAAGACCAAGGCCGTGGTGGCCATAGGAGGCGGCAAGGTGATCGACGCGGGCAAATATGCCGCTTTCCTAAAGGATCTGCCCTTCATCAGCGTCCCCACCTCAAGCTCCAGCGACGGATTCTCCAGCGCCAGCGCGTCCCTGATCGTGGACGGCAGACGCACCTCCGTCCCCGCCAAATTGGCCTATGGCATTCTGGTGGACACGGAAGTCATCCGCACCGCGCCGGAAAAGTTCATCTACTCCGGCATCGGGGATATGGTCTCCAAGATCACAGCCCTCTACGACTGGCTCTTTGAGGCGGAGCACGGAGTGGGCACATTGAATGACTTTGCCGTGATGATCGCCAAAAAGGCGGTGAATAGTTTCGTGCGTACACCCTATGAGAGCATTCAGGATGAGCTGTTTTTGAAAGAATTGTTGGATTCCCTGTCCATGAGCGGCATCGCCAACGAGATCGCCGGGAGCAGCGCCCCCACCAGCGGCAGCGAGCATCTGATCTCCCACGCGCTGGACAAAATTTTGGAGACGCCCCAACTGCATGGCATTCAGGTGGGCGTGGCCACCTATATCATGGCAAAGGTGCAGGATCACCGCTATGTGCGCGTGGACACCGTCCTGAGAGAGACTCACTTCTGGGACTATGTGAGGACCCTCCAAATGAGACAGAGCGATTTCCTGCGCGCCATAGATCTGGCGCCCTCCATCAAGCCTCACAGATATACATATCTCCACGAGGAGCGATACCGTGAGGCCGCCAAACAACTGGTCATGGAGGACGAGACGCTGCGGTCGGTACTCGCGGCGGACTGATACCGGTACGATCCGATTTTATCTGATCTTATCCTATTCCTCCCGCAGCTCGTCGCACAGCACCACAACCTCCCGGGGCGTGGTCTGAGCGGGGATGCTGCGGGTGGAAGTGGTGTAGGATACCACCAGATTGTGATTGGCGGGATTGCCCATAAAATACTGTCCGTTGGTGGCCCGCAGTCTCACAGAGCGGTCCAGATTCAACTGCAGACTGTGTTCCTCGTTGACCAACGCGTCGTCATAGAAACTCACATCCAACATCCGCCCCGCCTTCACGGGAGCCGCCACCACCGCAGTGTACTGCGGCGGATAGATCAGCACCGTGGGCGCGTCCGTCCGATACCAGAAGATGCTCTCCGTCCCCATCAGCAGAGGCTCTCCGTCCAACACAAAAGTATAGGGCGTCACCATGAAGGTCACGATATTGCCGTTCTCATCCTCCACCGTAAAATATAAAATACAACTGTCCGAGCGCCCTTCCCCCGCTCTCGCCGGCGCGATGTCCACGATCACGCCTCTCACCCCTGCAAAGGTACATCTCTCACAGGGCGGCATACCGCCCGGCCCTCTCCGATCCTCATTCATTCCGCGTCCGTAATCCATCTGTTTGATCCTCTCACTTCCGCCTGTCACATCCGGCATATGTCATCTTTTTATTTTATGTATTCTATGTACTGCGTATGTCTTTGCTCCGCTTGAGCCTCCGCGCGCGAAAAGTCTCTCCGACCGGCAAAAGGGCTCCTTCTCTCGCAAAAATCCCTCCGCTCACGAAAAACCCTCCCATCACAAAATGACTCCGCCTCCCAAGAAAAACCCTCCCGCTCACAAAATGACTCCGCCTCCCAGCACATACTCCCCCTCATAAAATACCATGGCCTGTCCGGGCGTGGCCGCCCGCACCGGTCGTTCAAACCGACAGATCACACTGCCGTCGGACAACGGCTCTATCACGCCGAACTCCCCCGGATGGTTGTAACGGATCTTGGCCAATACGCGCATGGGGCCGTTCAGGCTCTCTATGGCCATAAAATTCAGCCTGTCGCAGCGCACCTCATCGGTAAAAGTATCCGCATTGTCCCCCACCACCACCTCATTGGTCTCAGGGCGGATGGCCGTCACAAACATCCTCTTTCCCATGGGCAGGTTCAATCCCCTGCGCTGCCCCACCGTGTACCGGATGATGCCTTCATGCCGGCCCAACACCTCCCCATCCGAGGTGACAAAATTGCCGGGCTCACACGCTCTCCCGGTCTCCCGCAAAATAAAACCCGCGTAATCCCCGTCCGGCACGAAACAGATCTCCTGACTGTCCGCCTTGTCCGCCACGGGAATGCCCGCCTCCTGCGCCATATTCCGAATTTCCCCTTTCGTGTAGGCGCCCACGGGAAATAGTGTGTGGGAGAGCTGTTCCTGTGTGAGATCATACAGGGCATAGGTCTGATCCTTGCCTGCGGTCGCAGAATTTCTGAGAGCCATGCGGCCGTTTGAGAGCCTGTCCACACGGGCATAATGTCCCGTGGCCAGATAATCCGCTCCCAATTCCTGCCCTGCCCGCAAAAGCGCCTCCCATTTCACATGGCGATTGCAGGCAATGCAGGGGTTGGGCGTACGCCCCCGCAGATACTCCGCCGTAAAATAGTCCGTGACATGTCTTTTGAATTCCTCGCTAAAATCCAAGACATGAAAGGGAATCCCCAATGCTTTGGCCACACGCTCCGCGTCCTCCGCCGCCGACGGGCTGCCGCACATGCCTCCTGTCCGGTCTGACTCCCCTGGTCCGGCCTGACCAATCCGTTCCCGGTCCGACTCCCCCGGTCCGACTCCCCTGGTCCGTTCCCGGTCCGGCCGTTCCTGCCACATTCGCATGTGGACGCCGATCACATCATATCCCGCTTTTTTTAAAAGAAAAGCCGCCACGGAGGAATCCACTCCTCCGGACAGGCCCGTCACCACCTTCTGTCCCATGTCACACTCCCTATGTCATTGCCAAAATCATTCATTCTTTTTGATCATTTTAGCATATGGCAGCTATGCGGCGCAAGGTTAAGAAAGCCTCGGTCCTCCAAAATCCATACGCCTCCCTGAAATCCCGCGAACTGCCGGTCTTTCGTCCGCAGCCGCGAAATATAATAGATATGAGCTATGCCACAAGGTCAGGTGTCACATGAAAAGATCCCGCACTCATTCCGCAGATTCTACTTTTCGTAAAATATCATTCAGGGGCAGACCTCTGATCGTGGGCACTTTTATCCTCACCGCCACGGGGCTCATCACCCGCACCATCGGTTTCTTCTATCGGATCTACCTCTCCCGACTCTTCGGCGAGGAGGGCATGGGGATCTATCAGCTGCTCAGCCCTGTTGTTGCCCTGTCTTTCTCCCTGTGCGCCGCGGCTTATCAGACCGCGATCTCCAAATTTGTGGCGGAGTATGCCGGCAGACGAAACAAGCGCTTTCAGCCTTTGACCGTGGGGCTTATGATCTCCGTGCCGCTGTCATTGCTGTGCTGCGCTCTCATCTGCACACAGGCGGAGTTTATCGCGGTCAGACTGCTCCTGGAACCCCGCACCGAGTCCATGCTGCGCATCCTGGCCTTCTCCATTCCTTTCAGCAGCATCCATGCCTGTATCAACGGCTATTTCTATGGCGTAAAAAAAACCGGGCCGCCGGCGTTGGCTCAACTCTTGGAACAGTTGGCCCGCGTGGGCTGCGTCGGTCTGGTATCCGCCTCCGCCATCGCCGCCGGCCGGACGCCTTCCATCAATGTGGCGGTATTCGGTCTCGCCGTGGGAGAATTTGTGTCCATGTCAGTGGCTCTGGTGGCTATATTCCGCGTATTGTATGACACCCCCGCGAGAGAGCGGCATATGCTCTCCCCCGGCCGTCTCGGCAACTCGGGCAATCTTGTCATGTTCCGCAGCGTGTTGGGAATGGCGCTCCCCCTCACTTTGAACCGCATCGTGCTGAATGTTTTACAAAGTGTGGAATCCGTGTCCATTCCGGCGAGGCTGCGGCTGTACGGCTATGACAACGCCACCGCCCTCAGCGTCTATGGCGTTCTCACCGGCATGGCGATGCCTCTGATCTTCTTTCCCAACGCCCTGACCAACTCCGTGTCCGTGCTGCTGCTGCCCCTGATCTCGGAAAATTATGCCATGGGAGATATGCGGGCTGTGAAATCCGCAATTTTACGAACGATAAAATTCTGTGCCGTGTTGGGCCTTTTCTGCATGTCCTCCTTCTTCCTGTTGGGCGACTACATAGGCAGCACATTGTTTGACAGCGCTCTGGCCGGACATTTCATCACCACACTCAGTTTCCTGTGCCCCTTCCTCTATCTGGATGCCACCCTGTCCAGTATACTGCAGGGTCTGGGCAAAGTCGGCACCATCTTTGTCATGAACGTGATCTCTCTCCTGCTACGCCTGGCCTTCGTCTTTGGAGCCATACCACGTTTCGGCATCACGGGTTATCTGTGGGGCATCCTGACAGGACAGATCGTGCTGAGTCTGCTGTATCTGCTGTGTCTGCGCCGGTTCCTGCGCAGACATACGGATGCCGCGCTTGTCCGGGGATCGAAGTGATTTCCGACGTCCAATCCTTCCGGTCATCTGCATGTCTTTCCTCAAACTTCTCTGCCAGGGACTCTTGGGACATGTCCTTATGCCTTTGGGCCATCATCTGCGCATTCTTCGCGGCCATATACATCTTGGGATCATACTGCATCAGACTCTGCTCGTCCGCCTGGGACACTTTGGCTCCGCTTGCCATGCGTCTGTAGATTTCCTGCGCCACCTGCATACCATCGCCGATCGTATTCATCACCGCTGCCGTCTGCTCGGCATACAGGGCATCATGCCTCGCCAAAAACTCATCCGCGCGCCCGATCTTCTCCTCAGCGCCCGGCGCGGCATCCGCGGCATCCGTGACATCCATATTGAGAGAACCCATATCTTTTCTCAAAATTTGCGCGCCATACAGATTGTTAAAAACAGACACTCCGTTTATACCCATACCCATTGTCCCATCTCCTCCCAAGGAAACCGTTTACCGCCGATCCGGTCCGGACCTTTTGATCCGGTTTCCTGCCCGGCCTTTTCCTAATTCAATACTTTCTTCAGCTCGTCCATGAAAGTGTTGACATCCTTGAATTCCCGATAGACGGAGGCAAAGCGGACATATGCCACCGCGTCCAGAGATTTCAGCTTGTTCATCACCAGTTCTCCGATGATCTCACTGGGTATCTCATGCTCCTCCATATTGAAGACTTCCGTCTCCACCTCATCCACGAGGGCGGTGATCTGCTGAACACTGACCGGCCGCTTGTGACAGGCTCTCAGCACCCCGGCCTCGATCTTGGATCTGTCATAGGTCTCCCGATTATTGTCCTTCTTGATGATGATCAGAGGAATGGTCTCGATCTTTTCATAGGTCGTAAATCTCTTACTGCACTCGTCGCACACCCGGCGACGGCGGATGGAATTATTATCCTCCGCAGGTCTGGAATCAATGACTCTGGTATTTTCGTGACTGCAAAAAGGACACTTCATCTGTTTACCTCCAATTTAAAAGCATGTGTTATTTATCATTATACCGATTGCAGTCTTTGATGTCAACCAAAATTACTTCCGGACCGATCTGACAGATGTTCCTGTACGGAATCTCGATATCCGGCTCGCAGCGCAGGAAACTGAGCACTTTGTTGCATCCGGGTACCATGATCTTACAGATGCAGCCCTTGCACTCGTCAAACTCCAGATCGCATACCCGCCCCAGTTTCCTGCAGTCTTTCACATTGATGACATCTTTGTTCCGCAGCTCAGAAAAAAGCATATTCTTCTCTCATCCCTCATGATATCGGTTATCATTTTATTATATGCGGCAGCCCAAAAAATGATTTTGTCCGGGACGGATCGCCGGAAAGGATTTTCAGATTTTACCAAGAATATTGTGCCGACTCCCGGTACATACTTGTTAATACCAAATCGGCAAGAGCTGATATGCGGGAGGAAATGAAAATGGCACAGGGGAGAGTTGAAATCTGCGGCGTGAACACATCCAAGCTGCCGCTTCTCAAAAACAGCGAGAAGGACGCTCTGTTTGAGCGGATCCAAAACGGGGACTCCGAGGCCAGAGAGGCCTATATAGAGGGCAATCTCCGTCTGGTCTTAAGCGTCATCAAGCGCTTTTCCTCCAGTAATGAGAATGTGGACGATCTGTTTCAGATAGGATGTATCGGCCTGATCAAGGCCATAGACAATTTTGACACCAGCCTGAATGTGAAGTTTTCCACCTACGCGGTGCCAATGATCGTGGGCGAGATCCGCCGGTTCCTGCGGGACAATTCCAGCTCCATCCGGGTGTCGCGCTCCCTAAAGGACACCGCCTACAAGGCCATCTACGCCAGAGAGACCCTGACCCGCAAGAATCTGAAGGAGCCGACCTTGGAGGAGATTGCCACGGAGGTGGGAATCTCCAAGGAAGACATCGTCTACGCCATGGATGCCATCCAAAATCCCATGAGCCTCTATGAGCCGGTCTTTACCGACGGCGGCGACACTCTCTATGTGATGGACCAGATCTCCGACAAGAAGAACAAGGAGGAGACCTGGTTGGAGCATCTCTCCCTGAGCGATGCCATGAAACATTTGAGTGAGCGCGAGCACGAGATCATCACCCTGCGCTTTTTTGAGGGGAAGACCCAGATGGAGGTGGCTGACCTCATCGGCATCTCCCAGGCTCAGGTCTCCCGTCTGGAGAAAAACGCCCTGCGCGTCATGCGGGCCTATCTGACGGCATAGAGTGTACGCAGAGACCACAATTCCGTCCGCCCGGCAATGTATATTCGGCGCATGACCCGATATCTCAGTTCAAGACTTCTATATCCGTCACCACATGAAAATTGGAAGTGTAAGTGACCTCATACAGACAGGCATGCTCATCATTCCAATCCACGCTCTGATTTTCATTGTACATGCGGTCCCGATCGGGATCAAAATCCAGATCCTCCCAGATGTAAAAACTTCTCCATCCCCCGGTGGTATCCCCTATCCCGCGGTATTCCGCAAACATGGCCGGCTGCCCCTCCGTATAGGGACCCGGCAGTCCTGACGGGCCCTCGTTCTTACGAAAACTGATCTCCGCCGTCTCCATGCGTCCGGACTCGATCTGCGCCATGTCCTCCAACGCCTCCCTGCGAAGCGCCGGAACCTCCTCGCTGAAATACATCAGGCCGCACAGCGGTATCCCGATAGCGGCGAGACACACGGCACACACCACCGCAACCGCGGACTTTCTCCCGATGATCACCGCGGCCACGCCGCAGACCACCATGAGCGCCATGCCGGCTATACAGATCACTCCCATCAGATCGTACCACTTGACATAGGCCGCTATCACCGCATAGGGCGAATCCGCTCCCTCCAGAAAACCTTCCAAAGTCGAGGGTGTCAGACTGTATAACATCCCCAACAGCGCCAATATCAACCCCAAGAGGGGGATCAGCACCGCCGGTATGACCCTCTTCTTAAATTCTTCAGGATGCTCCTGCGCCATATCCACCGCACCCTTTATCAGCAATCCTTGTAGCAGGCTCATCCCAAATATCCTCCTCTGTATGCCACGGCGTCCGCGTCCCAGTTGCGCGGCGACCGTTCAAAGCGCTCCCGCTCCTCAAAATACCGGTCATTCATCCAGGCCACCGCGTCCGTCACGCCGTCCTCATCGAAAGTGAATGTCGCGCAGGTCTTCTGCTCCTCCGGCGTGGAGAAAAAGTTAAAGGGTTCCGGCCAGACGGTGGCCTTGAGCTGCTTTCCGTCCCCGCCGCTCACGCCTTCCAGTCTGTACCGCATCCCCCGATAACTTCCGGTAAACTCCGTCATTTTCAGATATTCCATGGACAGAATGTCCTCTCTGCGTATCATATACTCTCATCCTCCGCAAAGGTCCCAAAACTTTATCCTCTGCTCCCCAGTATACATCCTTTCCGCCGTTTCGGCAAGATTTTGTTCCCGTCAACTGCTCATCTCGCGCTTTAAGCGGCGCATGATCTTCTTCTCCAATCTGGATATGTAGGATTGGGAAATGCCCAGTCGCGTGGCCACTTCCTTCTGGGTCATCTCCTCCCCGTCCGCTCTGCCCAGGCCGAAACGCAGATTGATGATGGTCCTCTCCCGGTCGGAGAGTTTCTCCACCGCCTGCATCAGCAGCCCCTTTTCCACCTCATTCTCGATCCCCTTGTAGATCACGTCCTCATCCGTCCCCAGGATATCGGACAGCAACAGCTCATTGCCGTCCCAGTCCACGTTCAGCGGTTCGTCAATGGACACCTCCATGCGGGTCTTATTGTTGCGCCGCAGATACATCAGGATCTCATTCTCAATGCAGCGGGACGCATAGGTGGCCAGCTTGATATTTTTATCCGGCTTGAATGTATTGATGGATTTGATGAGTCCGATGGTCCCTATGGAGATCAGATCCTCCACCCCCACATTGGTATTGTCGAATTTCTTGGCGATATAGACCACTAATCTCAGATTATGCTCGATCAGAATGGCCTTGGCCCGGTCCTCATACTCCGTCCCCAGATCGCCTATGACCTCGTTCTCACGCACCGCGTCCAAGGGCGCAGGCAGCACCTCCGCCCCGCCGATATAATGTATTTCTCCCTGCCTGTGCAGGAAAAATTTCTCCCTGCAGATCATTTTAAATTGCCGTCTGCCCGGCATTGCCACTTTCAGAATCATTTTCATTCCCCATTTCCTGTTTTTTCATAACCTTTGTGAAGTCTCTTCCAACACTGCCGGATTCAGGATCAGGTCCGCCCCGGTCTCCTCCTCGGAGACGGCCACATACACATCGCACAGACATCTGTCGATCCCGCCCTCCTCCAACTTAAGCTGCGGCAGAAGATAACCCCGCATGATGCCGTGGGATCTGCCGATGCTGTGATAGGGTATGGCCCGAAAGGGGATCCTCTCCTCCCCCCACAGCGCCCGATACAGTTTGGCGCTGATGACGGACACGGGTTTGCCGCTGACAGGCTCCCGCAGACTGTTTCCGGAATCCATCAGCGCGGACACGGTCACACTCGCGGTCCCATTGACCAGAACCGCCCTGCAGACAGGATTGCGGCGTCTCGCCTGCTCTCTCTCCTGCAGTCGGCTCATCAGCAGATATCCCAGAGCGCCAATCCCCAAAACTCCGAAGACCTCCCCCGCGAATTGCCGCAGAAAGGGAAAGCTCCTGCCCGCAAACAGAAGCAGACCTCCCATGAGAAAAGAGTATAAAAACAGCCGTCCGATCAAACGAAGAAGCGTGCGGAGGTTCCCCGGCCGAAAGGCGATGACGGGCATCAACACCATTCCCGCCAACAGAGTCGCCGGCCACTTAAACCATGCCGGCAGATCGATCAGAAAGGGGATAAAATAGATGAGCCCTCCCGCACAGGCTCCCAGAACCATACCCTTGCGCGTGGCAGTACGCAGGGCGCCGCGGTTCACCAACATCAACAGATACAGGTTCATCACGGTGTTCACCACAAACAGACTGTCTACATAAAGTTCATAAACCATATCATGCCTCTTTTCACAATCATTATAAGGGGCATGATCTGTGGAATTTGTCAAAAACCGTACTCGGAAAACTTTTTTTATTCGACAGGAAGACGTGACAGACAAAACAATGCCGACAAAAAAAGCACACATCCGAGGATATGTGCCTTATGTACCATATTTCATGTGTTCAGTTTATGTCGCCCTGCCGTTTTCCGATCACTTCTTCTGGAGAAAATCGGGAATCTTTAACGTCTGATCCTTCACGGAGCTGCGGATATCAGTCGGTTTCTGAAGTCCGGGAAGAGGCTGTATGTTGCCGGGCTTGGGGACGGTGGTCTGAGTGCCCCCGGGCTGCAGATTAAAGCCCTTTAAGGAATTGGGGGTGATATGCGGCGTGGGCTGTCTGTACGCGGCTCCCGCGCCCTTTCTGCCCGTAACGGTATTGTCCTGAACCTCCTCGAGGCCCGTGGCGATCACCGTGATGGTACAGGCATCTGTCTTGCCGGCGTCGTACATGGCGCCAAAGATCACGTTGACATTCTCTCCCGTCAGATTGCGGACATAATCCGCCGCGTCCGCCGCGTCCGCCAGAGTGATGTCGCCGGAGACATTGAGGATCACATGGCTTGCCCCGGAGATGGTCGTCTCCAGAAGGGGACTTTCCACTGCCATCTTCACGGCCTCAAGCGCCTTGTCGTCACCCTTGCCCTCTCCGATGCCGATGTGCGCGATCCCTTTATCCTTCATGACGGTCTGCACATCCGCGAAATCCAGATTGATCACCGAGGGCACATTGATCAGATCCGTGATGCCCTGCACGGACTGCTGCAAAACTTCATCCGCTTTCTTGAGCGCCTCGGGCATGGTGGTACGCCTGTCCACTATCTCCAAAAGCTTATCGTTGGGGATCACGATCAGCGTGTCCACATTCTCCTTGATGCGCTCAATGCCGCCTAATGCATTGTTCATGCGCGCCTGCGCCTCAAAACGGAAGGGTTTGGTCACGACTCCCACCGTGAGGATTCCCATATCTTTCGCTATCTTCGCCACCACGGGAGCCGCGCCCGTACCCGTGCCACCACCCATTCCGCAGGTGACAAACACCATATCCGCTCCCTTTAACGCATTCTCGATCTCCTCCACACTCTCCTCTGCGGCTTTCTCGCCGATCTCGGGCTTTGCGCCCGCTCCCAATCCCTTGGTGAGTTTCTCTCCGATCTGTAAGAGTCTGGGCGCCTTGCAGAGCTGCAAAGCCTGTTTATCAGTGTTCACGCCGATAAAATCCACACCGTCTATCTGTTCCTCTATCATTCTATTTACAGCGTTATTACCCGCGCCGCCCACACCGACCACGATGATCTTGGCCGCGGATTCCGCGTCGTTCGTCTTAATCTCCAGCAATGGTAGGTCCTCCTTTTCATAGGGATCCATATATCACGTCATTCTAAAGACTCCATATAGACTATCATATAATTATTTTGGAAATTAATCAACCTATTTTTTGAGAAAATTTCATCTTATGCAAATTTGATGCCTTTCCGGGAGAGCGGATGTCTCACTCGGGCTTAAAAGTGTAATCCCCTTTCTCATTATATGTCTCCATCTGCAGGGTGCCCTTTCGGCCGCTCAGACCCGGCAGCATCCTTGACAGACGCACGATCTTGTCCTCGAGTCTGTCGGTCTCATCTCCCAGAGCCACTTTCACCTCGCCGAAATAAACCGTGATCTCGGAGTCGGAGTGAAAGAAGATCCTGTCCGCCGTAAGTTCATATTTGTTCAACAGTTTGGTGATGTCCAAAATGGTGCCGAAGACCTCCCGGTACTCCTCCTCCACGGGGAGGGGTTGTCCCAGGACCATATGGTCAAAGTCAAGTCCCGTCACCTGAGGCACTCCGGCCGTGCGGATGGTGGAACTCTCCACCGCGTATCCGTCCTTGTCAAAGTACACATAAGTCCCCATGCATTTCACATAGCCCGCCAACGCTTTCTCGTACACCGTGATCCTGATGGTGTCGGGGGACAGGATGTTCACGTCCATCGCGTCCAGAAAAGGCACGTCCTCAATTCCGCGATTCTTGTACTTCATGGAGAGATACAGGGAGTTGTTGCCGAAGACCCCGTCCATCACCAACGCCTTGATCTCCTCCTCGGAATAGTGCACATTGCCCTCCACGAACACGGTTCGGACGGTATGCGTATCCCACACATACCACCCGATCCCGCCCAGCGCCACTGTAAGCATCAACGCAACCGTTATGACGGCGATCGCCGTTTTTCCTCTTCGCAATCTATACACTGACAATACGCGCTCCCAAATCTCTCAAGTCTTTTCCGATATTTTCATAGCCGCGCTCTATATAGGCGCATCCCGTGACCGTTGTCTCGCCCTCCGCCATGAGACCCGCCAGCACCAGCGCCGCGCCGCCGCGCAGCTCACATGCCTCCACTTTGGCTCCGTACAGCTTGGGCACTCCCCGCACAAACGCAACATTGGGGTTTTGAAGTTCAATGTCAGCCCCCATGCGGCGCAGAGACTCCACCACCCGAAAACGGTTCTCAAAGATCGTCTCCTCCACGGAGCTTCTGCCGTCGGCTTTCGTCAGCACCGTCAGCGCCATGGACTGCAGATCCGTGGGAAACCCGGGGTACACCGCCGTGCGCAGCCTCGCCATGGCCTTGGGCCTTTTGCTGCTCTGCACATACAATCCCCGCTCATGGCCGTAATCCGCGCCGTACAGCCCGGCCTCACAGTCCGGCTGACATTTGGCGCCCATGAGTTCCGCCACCTGCACCACGGACTCCAATTCATCGCAGGGGGCATTTTCCAGGAACACGCTGCCCCCGCAGCCCACACAGGCGAACAGATAGGTTCCCGCCACAATACGGTCCGCCGGGATGGCGAAATCCGCCCCGTGCAACCCGCCGCCTCCCCTGATGCGGAGAACGGAACTGCCCACGCCCTCGATCCTTGCGCCGCATGCCATGAGATAGCGGCACAACGCCTGTACCTCCGGCTCCATGGCGGCCCCCGTGATCACGGTATCTCCCACAGCCTGTACCGCGGCCAACAAAATATTTTCCGTGGCTCCCACACTGGAGACCAAAAGACGGATCTGCGCCCCGTGCAGCTCCTTCGGAATCCTTCCGGTCAGCCGTCCCTCCTCCTCCGAGAAAGAGACTCCCATCTGCTCCAAGCCCTGCAGATGCAGATCAATGGGCCGCTTGCCGATGACGCACCCGCCCGGATGCTCCATGGTCACCTCCCCGAAACGCCCCAACATGGCTCCCAACATACACAGGGAGGACCGCATACCCGTGATGGCCTCCCCGGACATATTACACGCGCCCGCCCCGGCGCTGTCTATCAGATAACCCTCCTCCGTCCGGCTCACCCGACATCCCAGACTGCGCAACAGACTGACCATGTGCTGCACGTCCGCAATTTTGGGGCAGTTGCGGATACGGGAGGTCTCTCCCGTCAACAGCGTTGCCGCCAGTATGGGCAGCGCCGCATTCTTTGATCCCTGAATACGTACCTTTCCCTGTAGGGGAATGCCGCCGTGAACATGAAGTGTCGTCATACAATACCACCCGGTTTCTCATATTTAAGGGACTTCTGTATTGTATGTGCCCGTCGGGCAAAATGTGCCTATATCTCCCGCAGCTGTATGCGCTTGGCCACGCTCAGGACCAGACCGATCTCTATCAGAAGGAACATGACCGAGGATCCCCCGTAACTGATAAACGGCAGAGAAATACCCGTGTTGGGGATGGTGTTGGTCACAACGGCTATATTCAGGATGGCCTGCACGGCGATATGCCCGATGACTCCCACCACCAACATGGCGCCAAACAGATCCGGGGCGTTATTGGCAATGATCATCATCCGCCAGATCAGCATGATGAACATGACGATGATGGCGATCGCGCCAAACAGTCCGAGCTCCTCACATATAATAGAAAAGATCATGTCGTTCTGGGACTCCGGCAGGAACTTGAGTTTCTGCATACTCTGTCCCAGTCCCTTGCCCCAGATGCCGCCGCTGCCGATGGCATACAGACCCTGTATGGTCTGAAAGCCCGTATCCTGCGCCTGACTCTCGGGATCCAGCCATGCGATGATCCTGCCGCTTCTGAAAGTGCCGCCCTCACCGCCGGTGTTCACGATCACAAGGACCAACAGCGCCACCGCCGCCACGCCCACCACCGCCATTATCACAAATTTCTTGTAGTCGGGACTGGCCACAAACACCATCACAAATGCGATCGCCATGACGATCAGCGCCGAGCTCAGGTTCCTGGTGATGATATAGATCTCCAGCGCTACGGGAAGGGGCATCGCCATCATGGTGATAAATCCCTTCATGGTGCGCACTTTTTTACCCATCTTGCACACCATCACCGCCAGAAACACGATCATACAGATCTTGGCGATCTCCGCCGGCTGCACCTGCAGCCCGATGCCGGGAATCCTGAACCATCTCCTCGCCTTGTGGGACTCAATGCCCAAAGGCGTCAGCACCACCGGGATGGATCCGGCCGCCACAATGTATGCCAACATATAGAAACGCTCCCAGAAATGATAGTCGAGATTGGCCACCACGATCATCATCACAAGACCTATGATGATGGCTAAGAGCTGACGTTTCATAAAGTGTCCGGAATCCCCGTCATAGTCCTGAAACGCAGTGTAGGAGCTGGCGGAGTAGATCATCACCAGACCGAATCCCAACAGAAAGAGCACGATGAATAAAAGGCTGTAGTCAAAGAAGTATTCGGTTTGTTCTCTTTTCTTTCTGCGCGTCTTACCTGCCATTGACATACTCCTTAAACTGTTGTCCTCTCACCTCATAGTTGGGGAACATTCCCCAACTGGCGCAGGCCGGGGACAGAAGCACCGCATCCCCCTCCTCCGCAAGCCCGGTACAGAGCGACAGACATTCCTCATAGGTGTCCGCGAAACGGATCTTCTCCTCCGCGAACCCGTGTCTGCGCGCGCAGTCCGCGATCTTATCCCTCGTCTGTCCGATGAGCACCAGATATTTCACCTTGTCTCCAAAGCTCTCGATCCACTCGTCATACTCGCTCTCCTTGTCATAACCCCCGCCGATCAGGACGGTGGGTTTGCTCATGGCCTGAATGCCCTGAATGGCCGCGTCCGGATTGGTGGCCTTGGAGTCATTGTAGTAATCCACGCCGTCCTTGGTGGCCACGAACTCAATGCGATGTTCCACCGCATGGAACTCCCCGATCACCCGCAGGATCGTCTCCATGGGCACACCCATGCCCTCCGCCACGGCGATGGCCGCCATCACATTCTCCACATTGCAGATCCCCACCAGATTCATGTCGCGATGAATATCTAAAAGGACTTCCCTATGGCCATCCACACTCTTCACGATATTGTCCCCGTCGAGATAATATCCGTCTCGGAGTTCTCTCTTGGAGGAAAACAGGACCGGCCTTGCGGGGCATCTCGCCGCAAAATCCGCCGTGTAGGGATTCTCCGCGTTGAGCACGCAGATATCCTCTTTGCCCTGATTGCGGGCCACCGCCTCCTTGGCCGCCACATAGGCCTCCATGGTGTGATGCCTGTTCAGATGGTCCGGCGTGATATTCAGGATCGCCGAGACATGAGGGTGAAAACTATGTATGGTCTCCAGTTGAAAGGAGCTGATCTCCCCCACCGTCACCGTGTCCGCCGAACTCCCCGTCACCTCCACCGTGTAGGGATTGCCGATATTGCCCACCACAAATACATTCTCAGACCCCAAGGCGGCCTTCATGATCTCTCCCACCAGAGTGGTGGTCGTGGTCTTGCCGTTGGTGCCCGTGATCGCCGCCACACGGCCTTTCTCCGCCATAAATGCCAGCTCGATCTCCCCGAGGACCGGCACTCCCCTGTCGCGGAGCCTGTTGACCAAGGGCAGATCCGTGGGCACGCCGGGGCTCAGGACCAGAATTTCGGTCTCCTCCTCCGTCTCGGGCGGCAGCGCGCCTGCGATACAGCGTATGGTTTTGTCATTATGTACTGCGGCTGTCCCGGATACCGCGTCCTGACCGCGCCCCGGTCTCTGTTCCAGTTTGCGCCGCAGTTCCTCCGCCGTTATCTTATCGTTTGCGTCATACAGAATGATATCCGCGCCAAAGCGCTCCAGAAGGCCCACCGCCCCCAGTCCGCTGATGCCGGAACCTATCACAAGTGTCTTCACATTCCCAAATTCCATCCGTTACCTCTCATCCCGTCTGTCAAGTCAGACACATAAATGCCGCCAGGCACATGATCGCCGTCACTATGGAAAACAGCGCCACGATGGCCGTCTCCGACCACCCGCAGAGCTCAAAATGATGATGCAGCGGGGCCATCCGAAACAGCCTCCTGCCCCCCGTCATCTTAAAGCAGACCACCTGCAGGATCACGCTGCCCGTCTCCACCAGATAGACCAACCCCACAATGGCTATATACAGGGGCATCTGCATCAGATAGCCGCAGGCGGCCACAAAACCGCCCAAGGCCAGAGAGCCCGTATCCCCCATAAACACCGCCGCCGGATGGGCGTTAAACAGCAAAAATCCCATCAGCGCCCCCACCACCGCGCAGGTGACCGGAGCAATGTCGCTGTGCCGCGCCAGAGCCACCACCGAGAAAAATACCGCCACGATCACGGTGACGCTGCCCGCCAGACCGTCCAAGCCGTCCGTGAGATTGATCCCGTTCACCGTGCCCAACACGATAAAAAACAAAAAGAACAGGTTCCATCCCCCGAAGTCCAGCCACAGCCCGGGAATGCCCGGGAACTCCATGGCCAGCGTGACATCCGTATAATGAATCAGATAATAGGCGAATATTCCCGTCACGATCATCTGCAGCGCCAGTTTCTGCCATGCGCGCAGTCCCAGAGAACGTCTGCACACCACCTTGATGTAATCGTCTATGAACCCCACCATGCCGAAACCCAATGTCAGAAAGATCACCGGCATCACGCCCGGATTGCCGTCCACAAAGTACATGGACACGAGCACCACACTGAAGAGAATGAGGATGCCGCCCATGGTGGGCGTGCCGTCCTTCTGCAAATGGCTCATGGGTCCGTCATCCCTCACCGTCTGTCCGCATTTTAATCGTCTCAGGAAAGGGATCACCACGGGGCCTCCCGCCGCCGTGATGAGAAATGCCGCCAAAACGGCTCCCGCAAGGTTCAAAATATTCTCTCTCATTGATTATACTCCATTATTCCCAAATACGGAAGAATATTTTCAAAAAGCTGACGAACGATCGGAGCGGACACCTGACCTCCGTAGTAGACCCCCTGCGGATTGTGCACGATCGCAAGGGCTATGACCTGCGGGTCATCCGCCGGCGCAAACCCGATAAAGGACGCGATATAGCGGCCGCTTCCGCGGGGCAGTGTCTGACTGGTGGCCGTCTTTCCGCCCACGCGGTATCCCTCCACCTGACCGTTCTTTCCGCCGCCCTCGCTGACCACCAACTCCAATATCTCCCGCATGGTCTCGGAGGTCTTCTCCGATACGATTCCTTCAGTCACGGGATATTCAAAGGTCTCCACCACATTCCCCTCCCCGTCGAGAGCCTCAATGCCCAGATGCGGGGTGATGCGTCTGCCGCCGTTGATGATGGAGGAGGCGGTGGTGAGCAGTTGGATCGGCGTGATCTGAAAGGACTGCCCAAAGGAGACCGTGGCCAACTCCACATTTCCCATATCCTCCATCTTGTGCATGATGGTGCCGGCCTCCCCGGGGAGATCCACGCCGGTCTTTTGTTTCAGGCCGAATTGCTCAAAATACGCATAGTATCTCTCCACCCCGAGCCTGAGTCCCACGGTGATGAATACCGGGTTACAGGTAATGGCGAAACATCAGTAAAAGTCAACTCCCGCATCCAGCGCCGTGTCCGGCATCCTATTCGGTGTCCCGCCCGGCGCCGTGACGATCCATCTGCCCGCCCGTCCGTCATCCGCCTTTCCGCCATCCGCTCCTTTGCCGCCCCGCGCATATCGCAGTCTGCCCTCCGCCTTCAACCGACTCACGGACTGCTGCACATAGGACAGTTTCCGCCCCGTGCGCTCCGCCACGTCTCTAAGTCTCAGTTCGGGATTCTCCTTTAAAAGCTCCAAAATCCTTTGGTTGACTGCCTCCCTGCGCTTTGTAGTGTTGGTCTTATGTATATACCGGGCCCATAACACTACGGATCTCTCGATACCGTTTGAGTCGGATTTCTCCGCCTCGTCCGCCGTTACTCCGCCCGTCTCCAAAAACTCCGCCGGTCTGCGGCCTGAAATCCCGCCAAGTTTCGGATCTCCGCAGCCGAGGACCCCGATCAGCTCCTCAAGCCCTGCCCTGTCAAAATCCAATTCCAACATGCCATCATGATGTACCGTGATCCGACGGACTCGGGCGGACAATGCCCTCTCCACCGCGCCAGTCGCGATCGTCCTGTCCGCGGCGGATTCCTCCGGGACGCCCCCGCTCACACCGATTGGCCGGGCGGTCGCCTCCTCCGAGGCCGGCTCCCCCCTGAGCGCCTCCCGAATCTGCCGTAATCTCTCCCCATCGTTATTATATGTGGTTTCCCGTTCCTCTATGTCCCGGATCTCCCCGAACAAGACCTCCATCCGCTCAGACAGCGCCGCGTGATACCGTTTGAAATCCGCGTCTTCGATCGTGCCCGCAAGCAGTTTTTGAAACAGCAGCTCCTTTTTCCCGCGCAGTCTGTCGTATTCCCTTTGCAGCTCCCGCTTTGCCCGACCGTCGTGACTTTCGCCCAATTCCTCCTCTATGAGAGCAAACGCCTCCTCCGATATGGCACGGAATGCACCGCGCGGCGGACCGGCCGGTCCGGCATCAGACGCGTTATGAGCCGCATCGGCTGCTCCGCCATACCGTTCCGTGAAGACTTTTCCCATCAGCCGGAATACCTCTTCCTCCACCAAATTAATATTATCACACCCGTTATGATTTGATGCAAGCCGACCGTTTTGCAGCGCTCCGGAACATTTCCACTCGATCAATGTGCCCCGGGTGGTGGAGACGGGAATCCTGTAATATACACGGCCGCAATCTCCGCAGATCAGCTTTCCCGACAGTTCATACAGCCCTGTTTTGGACATATCACGGGTGTAATTATCAAATCCGCATTTAACTTTTCGTCGGGTCAAAATCTCCAATACTTCCTCCTGATATGCCTTGGACACTATGGCCGGCAGGGCATTTTCACAATAGATCCACTCCTCGGGAGGGACCGGTATCTTTCTCTTGGTGTCGAAATCATATTCCTCTCTGTGCATCACCACCGTGCCGTGAGCTCTGGGCGTATAGAGCATATTGCGCCACTGGGAGGCGGATATTTTCCCATCGTTCTTCCCCCGGACGCCCCGGTCATACATATAATTGGAGATCGTGTAAAAACCCACGCCCTCCCCGGCCATCCTGAACGCCTCCCTGTACCTCTCCGCCTCCCTCTCATTGATGACAAACTCATTCGCGGATATCCTGTCCCACCCGAACATGGGCACGGAAATATTGAGTCCCGTCCTCCTCTCCTGCCTTCTGTGATGGGCGTTTTTGATCTTCTTGGAGAGCTCTCGGCTGAAATCCTCCGCCAGAATGGCTTTGATCCCGGTGATCAGACTGTCCTCCGCCGTATAGAATTTGCGGTCTATGTAGATGTAAAGCCTCTTTTGATTCTGTACCAACCGGTCCAGGAACCGATACCATTCCCCGGTGGAGCGCATCAGCCTGTCAATGGACTTTATCATGACGATGTCAAAGAGATCCGTCTCCATATCCTCCAACATCCGCCTGTACTCTGTCCGCTTTCCGGTAGAAGTGCCCGATTCGCTCTCAATATACTGCGCCGTGACGATCCACCCCATCCGTTCCGCGATCTCCCTGCTCTCCTCCGCCTGTCCTGCCAAGGCGTTGACCTGGGCCTCCTCCTCCGTAGAACATCTGTTGTAGATTCCCACTCTCTCCATACGTTGTCCTCCGATTTAAGAACACTTTTGCCTTTTCTCGTTATTTCGGTTCTTCAGCGCATTTTTCTCCTCGGACGTTATGAGCCCCCGGGCGGCCAACTCCTCAAAGATATGATCCGCAAGCTCCCTCCTCACACGCTCATCCCTCCGTGTCCCGATCGCATTTTCCCTGTTCATCCTGCACCTGACCTGTCATATTTTTCTCCATACTATTCCGCGCGGCGGGGGATTATGTTAAAAGACCCCGGAAGTTTCCCTCCGGGGCCCGACATGTCAAACTTGTCCTATTTTATGAGTTTTCATGTTCCATAAATTTTCATGCTTTACAGATTTCTCATTCTTTTGCCACATCCGCGGAATAGAGCTCTGTTCCGTCCTCTGCGTAGAAAGCAAAGCGCACGGCGCTCACCTCAATGCCCATGCTCTCAAAATCGCTGAACACGGAAGAGACGGACGCGCGGTTAGACTCCACCGTAGAGTCAAACGCGGTCTTGATATCATCCTTGGAAAGGCTGGACAGACCCAGATCATCCGATACGGTATACTCATAGATAAAGACGGTTCCGTCCGCCCCAAAGTCCACGGTCATTCCGGTGGACTCCAACGCCGCATTGGTAGCCTGAACGGTCAGCGCGGCCTCATCGGACTCAAGCCACTCCTCCAGGTTGGCGTAGCTTGCACCCGGATCAATGACAGTGCCGCCCTCTGTGGGCACCCAATCTTCCGTAATGTCCATGGAATAGATCTCAGAGCCGTCTGTGTTCAGATACACCATGCGGATGGTGGTCAGCGGAATATCATAAATATCCTGATAATTCTTGATGTCGGACTGAATGGTGGGCGCTGCGGATCCCAGGGAAGAGTCAAAATACGCGTTGATCTGTTCCTGCGTCATGCTGTCCAAATCCAAGGGTTCGGTGTACTGATAGTTGTAAATGATGGTATCCGGCTCCTCGATGGTGATAAAGAAGGTCAGACCCTGATCGCTGAAAGTGTTGTTGATGATATCTTCCAGATCGCCGCGGTCCTTGCCCGCGTACCAGTCGGCGAGAGCGGAACTCTCATTGGAAGAACTCTGCTTATCGGCCTCCTGACCGGCAGATCCTTTCGCTGCGGATCCGGATCCGGCCCCATCCCCGCCCGTGGACTTGCCGCCACAGGCAGCCAGGCTCAATGCCATAAATGTCGTCATGATCAATGCTACAATTCTTTTCTTCATAATGCTTTCTCCCTCCATAAAACAACGGGCGATACGCTCCGCGAACCGCCATATATAAAAAAACAAACAACGTGATTATATCACGTTGCTCTTCGAAAGGCAAGTAATTTTCATACACACCGGGTTACAGGAATTCATGGTAGCGTGCACAAAGTCCTCGCTGCCGTGCCCCGCCACCTTGTGACATCGGATCTTCCTGTCGTCCACCACGATGAAACCGGGGCAGGAAAAGGTGCTCTCTGTAGTCACCACGCCGCCCTCCAGTCCCGCCGCGGCGGTGACGATCTTGAAGGTGGATCCCGGCTCATATGTATCATTGATGCAGCCGTTTCTCCAGATATTGTTCAAAAGATCCTGTTTTTCCTCGGAAGAGATGTCCGCAGGTGTCCCCTCCGGCAGTTCATACGGGGCGTTTAAGTCGAATTCCGGCACATCTACCATGGCATAGATCTCACCGTTTTGAGGATTCATCACCAGAATGCTGACGCCCTCCGCCTCCTTGGTCTCCATGGCCTGATAGGCCAACTGTGTGGCATAGGCCTGAATGTTTCTGTCCAGACTGACGCGCAGATCCTTTCCGGCCACGGGCTCAATGCGCCGCTCACCCATGCGCTCCACCTCAATGCCGGCGGCGTCGGTCACCGTGAGAATGGTCCCTGACTCGCCCTGCAGATATGGGTCATATACGACCTCCAAGCCCACAATCCCCTGATTGTCCGCTCCCGTGAAACCCAGAACCTTGGCCGCCAGTTCCCCATAAGGGTAATATCTCTTATAGTCCTCGTCTACCTTCACCCCCGGCAGATCCAACTCCCGGATCCGGTCTCCGATCTCCTTATCCACATTGCTCTTCACCCGCTCCATGGCGGAATACTTCTCCACTCTGGCGCGGACCGTCTCCTCAGACAGATTTAACTCCCGGGAGAGCGCCGAGATGACTCCTTCCGGATCCTCTATCTGATTGTAGATCACGGACACGGTGCAGACCGTCTTGTTGTCCGCTAAGACCGTGCCGTTTCTGTCAAGGATCCGCCCTCTGGCCGCCTTTATGCTGCGCTCCCTCTCGTGGAGCTGTGTGGCCATCTCCGAATAATGCTCCGCCCGCCATACCATCAGATACACCAGTCTGCCGAATAACACTGCGAAAACCGCCGTCAATATCAGAAACAACGTCAATATCTTCCTGCGATGAAAAATGCGGTTATGCTCCATACCATGCCTCATAATACAGGATTGGTATACTTTATTCCCGTTTTTGGTCGGTTATGACTGCCCCAAAATATCAGGGACCGCTCCCCGAGGGCTCCTGTAACTGATCGTCCCCCGACAGACTCGGATTGACCGGGCTGTCTCCCAACAGTTCTCCCTCCCCGGGATCGTCCCCCAGGTTGGGATCCAGACCCTGATCCCTGAGCGCCATGTCGGCCTTCGCCGCCTCCAACTGCGCCCTCTTTTCCTCCTCCAGTTGAGCCGCGTACATGGTAGTCACCGCCAACTGCCTGTCCTCCAGTTCCTTCCGCTCCGTGTCGGACAATTCCTCCGTCATGAAAATATTCAGATAAGGGAGTACTTCCGTCAAAATGTCCCGCACGATCCCCGTGGCATATTTCGCGTCGTCCTGCGAGGCGGCATTGGGCCTGTCCACCACCACATAGATGGCGATCTGTGGGTCGTCCGCAGGGGCATAGCCCATAAAAGACACCACATACTGATTGTTCTTGCGGGGAAGAGTCTCCGCTGTTCCCGTTTTGCCTCCGATGGCGTATCCCGCCGGTCTGGCCGTCTTGCCGGTCCGTCTGTAGCCGCCCTCATCCATCACCACCGCGCGACAATACTGCCGGATCAGCTCCGATGTGGACGCGGAGACCGTCTGTTTTAACACGCGGGGTTCGATATTCTGCACCACCGCCCCGTTGGAGTTGGTGATCTTGTTCACCATGTGAGGCTCATAGTAATAACCGCCGTTGATCAGCGAGCAATATCCCGCGATCATCTGGATCATAGTCACATTAAAATTCTGCCCGAAACTGTTGGTGGCCAGATCCGCGGCCCCCATATCCGCTACGGGGAAGAGGAGATTTACCGTCCTGGCCTCCCCCGCCAGATCCACATTGGTCTTTAAACCAAAATTAAATATGTTCTGAAACTCCGCAAATTCCTGTTTGCCCAATTTCGCGCCTATCTTCATCAGCGCCACATTGCAGGACCATGCCACGGAATCCTGCACACTCACGGTACCCTCTCCCCCACTCTTGTAGCTGTGACATTTGATGGTATGTCCTCCCACCTCCAGCGATCCGGTACACTCAAAAGTATCCGTGGGGGAGATGGCGCCCGTCTCCAGAGCCGCAGCCACCGTGAAAGGTTTCGCCGTGGATCCGGGCTCATAGGTGTTGGCGATACAGAAATTTTTCCAGAGATTATTCAGATTTAATAACACCTGTTCTTCGTCCATGGAATCCAATACCTCCTGCGTGATGGTGGTATGGGTGTTCCTGTAAATGGTGTAGCCGTTTTCATTGATATACTGCTCGATCATCGGGCTGCCCAACAGCGCGCTCTCATCCCTTGTGTCATTCAGGTCAAAGGTGGGATAACTCGCCATGGCCAGAATCTCACCGGTATTGACCTTCATGATGACACAGCCCAGATTCTCGGCGCCGTTTCCCTCCCGCACCGCGTCCTTATGTTCTTCGTTGAACTCCAACAGACATTTTTCCACAATGCTCTGTATGTTTTGATCTATGGTGGAGTGCAGCGTATAACCGTTGATCGCCGGTTTCACGGTCCGCTCCACCTCATCGCTCTCGTTCAGATAGCCGTACTCCCGCCCGGGAGTGCCGTTGAGCATATCGTTGTAGTATTCCTCCAAGCCGTACTGCCCCTCATTGTCCGACCGGGTAAATCCAATGACATGGGCCGCCAGAGAACCGTTGGGATACACCCGCTTGTACTCCTCCTCAAAATAGACCCCCTGAATGTTGCCGGACTTGTCCGCCGACTGCGCCTCCTGAAATCCTCTGATCTCGTCGTATGTCAGTTGACGCAGCGCGATATAATAGCGGGATTCCGGATGCGTGATCACATAGGAGCGGATCTCGCTCATGTCAAGCTGCGGGAAATTTTCCCCCAGGGCTTTCAGGGTGGGCTCCAGATACGCGCTCCTCTCCTGCATGATATAGGCATCGATCTGCAGATTATAGACCTTCTCACTGGTGGCCAAAATAGTTCCCTTGGCGTCCACGATGTCCCCTCTCCTGTAGGGAAGGGTCTTGGAATCCGTGATCTGCTGAGATAACACCTGTTTTTGATATGTGGTCTCATTGTCGCGCACCAGAGTGAACAGATTGACGCACAGAATGCCAAAGGCCAACAGTACAAACGCAAACAATATCAGCAGCTTTATCTGCATTTTGGATGTAAATTTCTTTGTACCCTGTTCTTTCATCTGTGCCATCTGCCTTTCTACTCACTCACCCGGCGCATGTAATCATATCCCGTGCTCTCATATGTGATGATCTGTCCCTCCGTTGCGTAAGTCATGCCCAGTTCCACGATGGCGATCCTGCGGATCTCCTCTAAGTCCACATTGCTGACGATCCGGTTGTAATCCTCCTCATTCGCCAACTGTATGGTGTTCAACTCACGCTCCAGGCGGGAGATATTCTTCGCCTTGGCGGTGATATCCGACTGCAGCTGCAGGTAATTGATCAATACCACCGCGCACACGCACAGCGCCCCCATCAGGAAGAACACATAGCCGAGGTTCATATGAAGCGCCTTGTCACGGTTCTTTCTGGTCCCGTTGCTGAGCTGTCTGCGGGGCTCCTCCTCCAACTGCCTGCGCACATCCAAATCACGGGCTGTGTTGTCATAAATATAAAGATTTCCTCTCGAGATATCCCTCGCGCGATTCGCCGCGCCGCGGGATGATCTCCGCCTTCTTGTCTGTGCCATAATCCCAAATGCTCCTATATCTTATTTTCCGATCCATATTTCTCAAATACACGAAGTTTCGCGCTCTTGGAGCGACTGTTCACAGCCTGTTCCTCCTCCGACGGCAGGATCGGCTTTCGCGTCACGTTCCTGCCCAGAGGTTTCTTCCCGCACACACACACCGGAAAGTCCGGCGGACAGGTGCAGGGATTTTCCGCCTGCCTGAACGCGTTTTTGACCAACCTGTCCTCCAACGAATGGAAGGTGATGATGCAAAACCTCCCGCCCGGATTCAACAGTCCGATAAAATCCTCCAACGAGCTCTTCAGCGCCTCCAACTCTCCGTTGCACTCAATGCGGATCGCCTGGAAAGTCTGCTTGGACGGATGGCCGTTTTGCCGCATTTTGGCGGGTATGGCCGCCCGAATGATCTCGTTTAACTCAAAAGTGGTCTCAACAGGCTTGTCCGCTCTCGTCCGCACAATATGCTTTGCTATATTCTTGGCGAAGGGATCCTCGCCGTAATCCCGAATCATATAATACAGTTCCGACTCGGAGTAAGTGTTTACGATCTCCCTTGCCGTGAGACTCTGCCTGCGGTCCATCCGCATGTCAAGCGGCGCGTCATAGCGATAGGAAAAACCTCTCTCCTCCGTGTCCAACTGATAGGAAGATACGCCCAGATCGAGCACGATGCCGTCCACACCTTCCACGCCCATACCGCGCAGCACGCTCACCGCGTTCCGATAATTGTCCCGGATGATCGTGACCCTTTCCCCGAAAAGAGCGAGACGCTTTCCCGCAGCCCCGATGGCGGCATCGTCCTGATCAAATCCGTAGAGTTTGCCGTCCGCAAGTCTGCCGCACACTTCAAAGGCATGTCCGCCGCCCCCCAGAGTGCCGTCCACATAAATGCCGTCCGGTCGGATATGCAGTTGTTCCACGGTCTCCGAAAGCAACACGGAGTAATGATTAAATTCCATACGCTCCCCCCGGAGCCGGATTTCGGATCATCACCGTCAGATGCTCAGTCCCAACTCCTCCATGGCCGATGTGATGCTGTCCATATCCATATCCTCACCGGCAGTCTCATATCTGTCCTTGTCCCAGATCTCGATGCGACTTCCCACACCTACCAATACCACGTCTTTATCCAATCCGGCGAACTCCCTTAACGTCGCCGGCAAAAGTATTCTGCCCTGTTTGTCCAGTTCCACCTGAGCGGCGCCCGCCAGAAAGAATCTGGTGAACTTTCTCGCCTCTTTGTTTGTCATCGGCAGCGCAGTCAATTTCTGTTCAAAGGCATCCCAATCCGCATTGGCGTATACAAACAGGCAACCGTCCATTCCCTTGGAGATCACAAACTCCTCGCCAAGAACTTCACGGAATTTGGACGGAATGATCAGCCTGCCCTTCGCATCAACTGTATGATTGTATTCGCTCATGAACATGACAATCACCACCTCAAAGTCGGGTCTGCCACGGAAGTCGCGGTGTCCTCACGGGTCTGCCACCAAATTCCCCACTTTGTGACACTTTGCACCACTTCCACCCACTTTTGTATTGATTTTAATATAAAATACACAACAATGCAAGCGAAATCAAGCAACTTTTTTTGAGCAAAAGGCGCAAAAAAAGCCCTCTGAATGGGGTTTTCAGAGGGCTTTTCGCCAAAAAGCACAAGATGTGGTGTGGCGGGAGATTCGCCCATACCACATCTGTTTTTCAAAAAATTTTAAAAAAATCTAAATTTTTTTCATAAATTCTTAAGTTTTACACATTAAATCGGAACAGGATCACGTCTCCGTCCCGAACTACATAGTCCTTGCCTTCCATTCCCACGAGACCTTTCTCCCTTGCGGCGGCCAGAGACCCCTGCTCCAGCAGATCCCGATAGTTCACCACCTCGGCCTTGATAAATCCCCGCTCGAAGTCGGAGTGGATCTTGCCCGCAGCCTGTGGCGCCTTGGTGCCCACCTTGATGGTCCACGCCCGGGTCTCATCCTCCCCGGCGGTGAGGAAACTCATCAGCCCCAACAGACGATAGCTCGCAGCGATCAGCTTGTCGAGACCGGAGCGCGATATCCCCAAATCCTCCAGAAACATCGCCTTCTCGTCCTCGTCCAGCTCCGCGATCTCCTGCTCGATCTGCGCGCAGATGACAAACACCTCACTGTTCTCACCCTCCGCCAGACGACGCACATCCGCCACCATCGCGTTGCCCGCGCCGTCATCCGCCAGATCCTCCTCCGCCACATTGGCGGCATAGATCACGGGTTTATAGGTCAAAAGATTATAGGACCGCAGCAGCTCCAACTCGTCCTCATCCTCCGTCACCAGACTCTTGGCCGGCCGGCCGCTCTCCAGATGCTCTTTTACGCGCCCCAACAGAGCCTCCTCCTTGGCCAGAGTCTTGTCCATGCGGGCCGCCTTGGTCACCTTGGATATCCTTCTCTCCAAAATCTCCAGATCCGAGAAGATCAACTCCAGATTAATGGTCTCGATGTCCCGAAGAGGGTTGACGCTGCCGTCCACATGCACCACATTGGTATCCTCAAAACAGCGCACCACATGCACGATGGCATCCACCTCACGGATATTGCTGAGAAACTGATTGCCCAGCCCCTCCCCCTTGGAGGCGCCCTTCACCAATCCCGCAATGTCCACGAACTCGATCACCGCCGGAGTCACCTTCTTGGAATGATACATATCTCCCAACAGTTTCAGCCGCTCATCCGGCACCGCCACCACGCCCACATTAGGGTCTATGGTACAGAACGGATAATTGGCGGACTCCGCCCCCGCCTTTGTCAGTGAATTAAAAAGTGTGCTTTTTCCCACATTTGGGAGCCCGACGATGCCCAGTTTCATTTTATACCGATCTCCTTTGAATTTTCTGTCATGTAACATGCATGATGCGCATTTGCATATAAAAAGCGCCTTAAGGCCAACGGTTCAGCGAGCTGAACATTGTCAGTATAGCACATCGGGGTTCAAAAGTAAATCGGGGGATTTTTATGAGTTCTTACAGCATTGCAAAACCACCTGATTAAATGACAGATTCTCTCTTTCTTTTACCTGCATCAGCCAATCATACAAAGGCTGCGTAAACCGTATGGTTCTTGGAATATTTGGATTCACCATCTCTTTATCAAAATGCGAGTGTGTGAACAAAAGTCTGTAAATACAGATCTTCCGTGATAATGATTGGGC
>JAMPHD010000005.1 GCA_023663635.1 Acetatifactor muris | reverse complement strand
AGTCCCAACTGGCTGTTGGGGACTGAAACCTTACACTTATATATTAGGAGGAGCAAACGTCACACCAATGCCTAATCATTATACAGCTTAAACAATGAGAGGATTAAGTCCCAACTGGCTGTTGGGGACTGAAACCTTACACTTATATATTAGGAGGAGCAGAGAATGAGGAAAGCAGACACCACCAAAAGGACGCAGGAAAAGCGTAAAGGCTTTACCAAGAAAATCGGCAACACCACCTATGACGTATCATTCCATTACAGCCGACAGAGCAGGGAAAGCATGAACGACAAAATTATCCGACTGATAGAAAACGATATGCAGGGCATAAAAAAGAACTGAATATTTGTGTTGCGGGAGTGCTTGAAAACATTGGATTTTCGGGCATTTTTTATTATTTTCCATTATGTCCTTGACAAATCGTTCTGAAAGGTACTATCCTTGGATGCCCCCTGTGCGAGGGCGAGAATTGAAACATCCTGAAGATGTCCAAGGCAACACAACATAACAGATGCCCCCTGTGCGGGGGCGAGAATTGAAACAGCACATTGTTGAGATTTTGCGTTGTCAGCTGTGCGATGCCCCCCCGTGCGGGGGCGAGAATTGAAACTCTATTGTCGAGTAAAGCATACAACAAATAAAGCGATGCCCCCTGTGCGGGGGCGAGAATTGAAACTGTGAGGCTTTATAATACCTCAAACTCCACGCCTAATGCCCCCTGTGCGGGGACGAGAATTGAAACTTTGACAGGCGTTCTTTGATTTCTTCACTCCCCGCAGGTTCCGCTTGAGGATTTGCTCGACGAGTTTTTGGTGGCGGTGTACGACTTCTACGAGGATGAAACCGCGGCAAAGAGGTTGTAGCGACGACTGGGGGCAAAGTCGGTCTGCGGGGCTTATGACGAGCTTGACGAGAATTTCACCTCAACCGATTGGCATATGACTAATAATTTTAGAAACAGGAATTTAAGAGTCTGAACATCTTGCATCAGGAGGCGGCTATGAGATACGTTTTCTACAAGGACAACATATATTTGATAACGTTCGGTGAGAACTGTTTTGTGACCGCTTTTAAAGAAAAAACGGACGATACGTTTTATGAATATTCCAAAGAACCTCGGCTTTACGCAAGAAACATTAATGACGGAGATATATACGACCTGTATCAGCTCGACTTCTTTGTTGAGTATCACGGCGAGACCTATATCGTTTATGATAAGCGTCAAACGAAAAAATATAAGGCCGTGATATGGGTAGAGTGTCCGGATTCCACCGAAAGAGAGCCGAAATTCGAGTACAAAACAGTGGATGTTCACGACTGTGGCAAACTATACGCACATTACATCTATTTTGTCCGCGGCGGTAAAAGGTTGGACAGGGAAAAGGCAGAACGCGTCTATGCGGATGCCGATGGATTCGAAACGCTAAGGGAAAAGCACCGTCACACAAAAATATAGCAATTCATAACACAACCTTTTTCAAAAAAATAGAAAACCAATCGCGAGAATCATTTTATTCTTTATGAGGCAGAAGCCATCAAGGCTATTTATGAAATCCGTGTCTGCTACACCCTGATTTGAAAACAGAATATCCGTGCGGAGAGATTTTTCTGGTAATTTACGGCAGGGTATTGTATAATGAAAAAATGTATATGATAGATAAATATAAACTAATTCTGAAACGATCCGGCATACTCCGGGCATGAGACTCGGAATATAGGATTTAATGCGGCAGGAGCTGTACTCGTGCCGCATTTTACCATTTTACCGGTTCATTGTTTTACCGGTTTTGTATTTTACGCATTTACGAAGGAGCGCGGGCATATCGCGCGGCGCAAAAGGATGAGAGGCGACCATGGGTGTGTGGAGTAAGATAAGAGAATTGCGTGTCGGAAAAGACAGGGCATTTCGTGTGCTGTTGGCGGTGGAACTTGTCCTGTTGGGACTGGGGATCATCGGGCTGTTCGGCAAGGATGACATATATGAGTATGGAGTGGAGGCCATGAGGCCGCAGCTCGGTGCGTACTCGGAGGAGCAGGGAGGCGTCGCGGCGGCAGTGGCCGGCACGAGGGGAGATCTGGTGACCTTTGAGGGAATCACGCTGCCTGCGGGTACTTATCGTGTGCAGCTGCGCTATAGTACCGACACGGATATGCTCAACACCTGTGAGGTCACGAATGATTCGGTCGGACGGCAGCAGATTCGCACCAACGGCACCATGCTGTTTGCGGGATTGGGGAGTACGGATTTTGAGATGTGGCTGCTCAGGGACAGCGCGGATACGGTGGTACATGCCGTCTACTGCGGAACAGGTACATTGGCCGTGCAGGGTCTGACCATATGCAGGACGAATGCCATGAACCGGATCTTATTGTTCGTGTGTTTTGTTCTGATCACGGCGGTGAATGTGTTGTACGTTTATGTAAAGTATGACAGGATCTACTCGATTTCAGTCAGGAGCAAGACCGTTGCTTTCTGTCTTGGACTGGTCATTTTGGCGGCATCCCTGCCGATGACTCCGGACTATCTTCCGGGGGGCGGAGATCTGGTCTATCACCTCATGCGGGTGGAGGGGATACGGGACAATCTGCTGAACGGGCAGTTCCCCGGACGGATCTCCCCCGAGTGGCAACAGGGATACGGGTATGCCTCGCCCATCTTTTACGGGGAGACTTTGCTGTATCCTGCGGCGCTGTTTCGTCTGATCGGTTTCAGTGTGACGACCTCCTGTCGTCTGTTCATGTTCGGGATCGTGGTGGCGACCGTGCTGCTCGCCTACAACTGTTTTCGCAAAATGTTTGGGGAGCCCTATATCGGCGTATTCTGCAGCATGGTCTACACGCTCTCCGTCTATCGCATCTACAAGACTTACTGCTGCGGTTCCTGGGGGGAGTGTTTCGGAATCCTGCTGCTGCCGTTGGTCGTCTATGGATTTCACCGGATTTTGACCGGGGATGTCGGGGAGAAGAGCTATAAGAGGAGCTTTATACCGCTTGCCGTGGGATTGAGCCTGTTGGTGCAGTCTCATCTGCTGACGGGGGAGATGGCGGGATTTTTTATCATATTGCTGTGCGTGATCTGTTGGAAAAGGGTGTTTCGCCCGCAGACTTTTCTCGCGCTGGCCAAGGCGGCGATCTGCAGCATCCTGCTCAGCGCGTGGTTTCTTGTGCCCTTGGCGGATTATATGCTCACCGGAGATTTTGTCATTCAGCATGTGTCCGGGCGTACCATACAGTATCGGGGACTGTATCCGGCGCATCTTCTGTTCACATGGTTCATCAACGGCGCCAATGTATTTTTTGAAGAGGTGGGGATGTATGACAGCGCGGCCGTGGGGGTCGGCATCCTGCCCGTCGCCGCGTTGATCCTGTTGGGGGTCTTGTTTTGGACGGGCAAGGCAAAAGACCTGTCTCCGGAGGACAGAGGTTTGGGCAAGATCGCGGCGCTCTTCTCGGTGATGGCCATGCTGATGAGCCTGAGCCTGTTTCCCTGGGATCGGATCCAATCGTGGAATGCCGTCACTGCCACATTGGTGTCGAGCATTCAGTTTCCCAACAGGTTTCTGACCATCGCCAACGTGGGGCTGACCGTGGTGGCGGGGGTAGTGGCCAAGTGGGTATTTCAGAGGAAAAATTACGCGCTGACGATCTGCTGTGTGGGGGGAGCCTTATTCCTGACGGCTACCGGCAGTCTGTATCTGACGGAACACGCGATGAACGGGTGGGCGCCGCTTCGGATATACAACAGTGAGGGAATGGGGACCGGCAATATTGCGGGAGCGGAATATCTGCCCTATGGAGCCGACGCGACACGTTTTCTGTATCACGATCCCGTGTGTACGGGCCATCTGGAGGTTCGGGAGTACCAAAAACTGCCGGCGGGAGCCCGGGGGAGATTCTTTAATCCGGGATCCGAGCCGGGGAGCGTGGCGTTCCCGCTGTTGTACTATAAGGGATACCGCGCATTTGCCGAAAACGAAGAGCTGTATTGTCACGCGGGGAATAATTTCGAGGTGACGGTGGATATCCCGGAGGGTTTTGACGGGGAAGTGGAGATCCGATTTGTGAGCCCGTGGTACTGGAGAGCGGGAGAGGCAGTCACGGTGGTCGCCCTTGTGGCGATATGTCTGTATTGGGGGATCGGTAAGCGCAGAGAGGCCCTGACGGCGGCCGGACGGGGGCGGACGATATGAGGACGGAAAAGATTGCGGCTAAGTTTATGAATAAAATGACAAAGAGCGGAATTTGGTACATTTTGGCCATTGCCATCGTGGCGTCAATCCCCCTGATGACGGATTATGTCCTGAAGGCGGAGGATCTCGCGTCCACGCTGAGCCACATTGAGGTGATCGGCAGGGAGATGACCGGACATTTTCCGATGCGCATCGGCACATGGGGGTCTTTGGACTACGGATATGAGGCGGCATCCTTTCAGGCGAATGTGTGGTATCTGTTGCCCGCCCTGCTCTGCCGATTGGGCATGGGAGTGGGAAACGCCTATAAATGGGCATTGTTTTTCTGTAATCTCAGCACGGCGGGGATGGCTGCGCTGTGCTTTCAAAAATGCTTAAAAAGACGGGATATCGGTCTGATGGCCGCCATGCTCTACACTTGGTGTCCCTATCGCTGCAGCGCCATGTATCTGACGGGCAGCTACGGCGAGACGGTGGCATGGACTTTTCTGCCCGTGGTGATATGGGGACTGAGCCTTCTGTATGAGGAGGACGGGCGGGAGAGCAGTCCCGCGGCGGTTCTCGCCTGGGGCTACAGCCTGTTGGCGCTCTCCTCCACGGTGGTGCTGACGGGGGCTCTGGTGATGACCCTGCTGTGGTTGGCGGTCATGGGGAGAAGGACCCTGCGGCGCAGAGTTTGGATGAATCTCGGATTGGCGGCGGGCATCGTTCTGATGGTCAACGCGTGGTTTTTGATACCGATGCTTTTGAGACTCCGGGACGCGTCCGCGGTGGGCATTCTGATCCCCCGGGATATACGCGCCCGGGGCATGTACCTTGCGCAGTACCTGAGCATCTATGCATGGGGAGGCGCCATCCCAGATCCGGTGGAGAACGGTATGCAGGGCGCGCCCGCGATGGGGCCGGGCATAGCGGTCATCCTCTCTGTGGCGGTCATGCTGTGGCTGTGGTTTACCGGGCAGCGCAAAAAGAGCGATGAGACGGCTTTGATCGGGAGACTGCTCATCCTGTGCGGGATACTGATGTTTTTGAGTTCCAATCTCTTCCCGTGGGATCTTTTGCAGAATAAGAATATGTTGTTTTCCGTGATTCTTGCTTTGGTGTATACGCCGGCCAAACTGGGCATAGTCGCTGACGCGGGGCTCATTTTGGTCTGCTGTCGGTTCCTGGCCGGTCTCACGGAGGATTGGCGGCCTAACAGACGAAAGATCGGCATATTGGGCATGGCGGCGATCTCTTTCGGGACAGTCCAGTTTCAGTTGGGTAACATCCTGAAGAACGGGGCGTTTGCGCGGGGAGCGGAATTGGAGAGCATGGCCGCGCTGTCTTTGCCGGTGGTGGCGCAGGAATCCCTGCTCTGGCGCTGCAGCGAGGCGCTGTCTTTGGCGGCTCTGTGCGTGTGCGCGGCTATATGGATGATAAGGAGGCGGAAAGATGTTAAGAGAATCTGAGGCCTTGAAGAACACGAAATTCAGAATACTGGTCGGGGTGGAGCTGATCCTTCTGCTGATAGGGATCGTCGGGCTGTTCGGCGGCTCGAAGACCGTTGTGGAACGGGAGGATTCCGACAGACTGTGGGAGGAGGGAGTGTCCCTTCCCGCGGGCGTGTGGCGGCTGAGACTGTATTACGACGCGGGGGAGAGCGGGACGGGCCTTTTGAACGTGATCGCGGAGGACGCGGGTTTTGGCGACCTGTCCGTCAATCCGGTGCGCCTGCGCAACGGGATCGGCGAGATCGAATGCTGTTTTTATCTGCGCCATGGGGTGGAACATCTCACGGCCCGGATGGAGGAGATGACGGAGGATGTCCAAATTCTGGGACTGGAGCTGATTTCCGATCCGGGGAGCCGCAGAGTATATCTGTTTTGGGTGATACTGATCTCCCTGCTCTTGGACAGTGTGATCGTGCTTTCCATGTATCATGCAAAACACCCGATTTCTAAAGATAAGCTGCTCGCGATCTTCGGGATCCCCGCGCTGACTCTGATCGCCTCTCTGCCCGTTTTGGTGGATTATCATATCATCGGGGCGGATCTGGTGTTCCATATGATGCGGATAGAGGCTCTGACGGACAGTATTTGCCGGGGAGAGCTGCCCGTGCGCATGGAATCCATGTGGATGGCGGGGCACGGCTATGCCAATTCCTTTTTTTACGGGGACACCTGGCTGATCGTACCGGCCCTTCTGAGGATCCTGGGTTTCAGCATGGATGGCGCCTATCGTCTGTTCCTCATAGCGGTCAACTTTGCCACGGCGCTGATCGCCTATATCAGTTTTGGCAAATGTTTTAAGAGCCGCATGATCGGGATGTTCGGCTGTGTTCTGTACACATTGGCCCCCTATCGCCTTTACAACATGTATAATCGCGCCGCGGTGGGCGAGTTTACGGCAATGATCTTTTTGCCGCTGTTGGCGTGGGGATTCTATCGGATCTATACGGAAGACCCGAAGGAAAAGGGATATCTGTGGAATTGGGTCATACCCGTTGTCGGGTTTTCCGGGATCATACAGTCTCATCTGTTGACCTGCGAGATGACGGGATTTTTTGTGATCCTGCTCTGCCTGATCCTGTGGAAGAGAACCTTTCGCGGGCGCACTTTCGCCGTTCTGTGCAGCACGGTGATAATGACCGTATTGGTCAACGCGTGGTTTCTGGTGCCCTGTTTTGATCTGATGGCGGCGGATCGATATGCTTTCGGGGGCAATGCCGACATGCTCATACAGAGCAGAGGCATCTTCCCGGCGCAGATCTTTTATACATTGCAGGCCGCCGGCGGCTCCTCCCGCTATGTGGAGAACGGCATGATGGATACGGAGCCGGTGGGTATGGGAGCGGCCCTGCTTTTGTGTATGTTATTGTGGCTTCTGCTGCGCGCGAGACAGGCGGGCAGGATCATACCCTCCGGGCGCAAAAGAGCGGAGCAAAGGGCGGGAGATATCACATGGATTCTGACCTGCGTGGCATTGTTCATGAGCACCCGGTATTTCCCTTGGGATTTTCTGAGCAGACAAAACAGGCTGTTGGCCACCCTCTGCGGCTCTCTGCAGTTTCCCACGAGGATCACGGCCATAGTGACGATCCTGGCTGTATTTATCGCATGCGTGGCGGGAAGTATGCTGCTCGCAGACGGTGTGGATTTTCTGCCGGGCAAGGTGGTTTTATTGCTGATCGCGGCGGTGTCCGTGGTGTTTGGCAACTATCAGGTCAATGACATCCTGTTGACCCGCGACGGATTTCTCCGGCTGTACACACCGCAGAATGTGGGCACCACGGCGGTGCTCGGCGCGGAATATCTCCCCAAAGGGGCGGATATCGGGCATATGAAATATCATGGTCCCGTATCGTCCGGGCAGGTGACCGTGACGGACTACCTAAAGGACGGTCTGGACGTGTCGGCCTATGTGACGGCGCAGGGGGAGGGATATGTGGAGTTTCCTCTGCTGTACTACAAGGGATATCAGGCTCGTGTTGTGGAGACGGGGGAGAGTCTTGGAACGGCGCCGGGCGACAATTATGACGTCAGGGTGCTCCTGCCGGACGGATTTGAGGGGAAGATCCGCGTCCGCTACGCGGGAATGTGGTATTGGCATGTGGCGGAGGCGGTGAGCGTGATCGCCGGGTTGGGCTTTTTGATCGGCTGTCCCGCGGTGAGATATGCGAGGCGCAGATCCGGACAGGGCACAGATCCGGACAAAACGCGGATTTTACGTTAGTTAAAATCCGGATTTACATTCCGCTTATTGTCATTTCAGTCAAAATATGTCATAATGTCCATATAGGCGTCGGACCCTTAAGGCGGATGGCATGGTATGGAGGCAGAACATGGGCGGACCGGGTTATTTTAACATTTACAATGCGTTTAATTACTGCGCGCTGATCATACTGGCGGTCCTGACGGTGGTGATCCTGTCACGTCGCATGCTGCACGGCAGAAGGAACAGATATTTTTGGAATCTGCTGTTGGTGGTGCTGTGCGGCGTGATTTTTGATATTCTGGCGGTGAACCTGGACTGTGGGACCGGGGCCAATATATTGGAAAAATATGTGGCTCACGCCGGGTTCCTGCTCTTAAACAGTTTCACCGTGCCGGTCTATGTCATCTATCTGGCCTGCCTCACGGACAATATGAACCGCATCAAAGAGACCATATTGGTGCAGTTGCTTTTGGCGGTTCCCTTTGCCTGTCTGGTGGTGATGATCCTCAGCTCTCCGGTCACTCACACCATATTTTACCTGGACGGCGACAACCGCTACCGGACCGGCGAATGGTATGGGCTGCTGTATGTGGTGGCTGCATTCTATGTGGCCATAGGCGTGGTCTATGCGCTGCGCTGCCGCAAGCTGTTCACGAAGGGGCGGCTTTTGTCCATGTTGGCGGTCTTCCCCGTGATGTTGGCGGTCTTTTATGTGCAGTGGGTGCATCCGGATCAGCGGGTGGAGATGTTCGCGCATGCCATAGTCGTGCTGTTTCTGTTGCTCATGGTGCAGAGGCCCATGGAGCGGATGGACATCACCACGGGATTTGGAAAGTCCACGGCCTACGCGGCGGACATTGAACAGGCTGTCTGCAACCGCAAATCCATCCGGATCATTTTGATCAATATCGTGAATTATAAAGTGTTGCGGGAATTTTTGAATTATGCTGATATGCAGGAGCTGACGGGCAGGGTGGCGGAGAAGATCATGGCGCACTGCAAGGCGAGACTCCCCAAGGCGGATCCCTATTATCTGGAGGGCGGGAGATTTTGTCTGGTGGTGAGCAGGGAGAGCCTGTCCAAGGCGGAGGGCGCGGTGGAGGAGCTGAATGAGCTCTTGAAGGAAGATATCTTCATGCAGGATATGCGCATCAATCTGCAGGCGAACCTGTGTATTGTCCGCTGCCCCGAGGACATGAGTGATTTTCAGGGAGTGTTTGCCTTCAGCAATGAGTTTGAGGAGCATGAGAGGACGGGGAAGGTGCTGTATGCGGAGGAGATCTTAAAGGACGGACGCTACATCATCAAAGACATTGAGAATATCATCGACAACGCCATGACCAACGAGGGACTGTCCCTGTGTTATCAGCCGATCTATTCCGTTGCGGAGGGTCGTTGTGTGTCGGCGGAGGCGCTGATCCGGTTGGATGATGAGGAATATGGACATATCTCTCCGGAACTGTTTATTCCCGTTGCGGAGAAGAACGGTGTCATTCACAAGATCGGCAGCATGGTGTTTGAGGAAGTGTGCAGGTTTATCGCGGGAGAGCAGTTCGGGGAACTGGGGCTGGAGTATATAGAGGTCAATCTGTCGGTGACGCAGTGTATGCGCAGCAATCTGGCGGCGGAACTGTTGGAGATCATGGATCGCTACGGGGTGAGACCGGAGCAGATCAATCTGGAGATCACGGAGACGGCGGCGGTCTATTCCCAGAACACGATGACGGAGAATATCCGCATTCTGGCGGAGAGAGGCATCCCCTTTTCACTGGATGATTTCGGCACGGGCTACTCCAATATCCGGCGCATGACTTCCATGCCCCTCAGCATCGTGAAACTGGACAAGTCCTTCACGAATCCGGACGGTAATCCCAAGTTGGAGGCAGCCGCGCGCAACACGGTGCGGATGGTCAAAGAGATGGGCATGAAGATCGTGGTGGAGGGCATAGAGACGGCAGAGCAGGCTGGGGTCTTCTCCGAGATGGGCTGTGATTACATACAGGGATTCTACTATTCCAAACCGCTGCCCGTGGAGGAGTTTACGGCCTTTCTGCGGAGGGCGAAGGGCTGAAAAGGGAGAATGCCCTGTGAGACATCCTCCCTTCCCGCATACACGCCATGGTTCGCGCTGTTATTTTCTGATAGCCGCGCGCTTTCTCAGAGTGGGATCCAGGATCTTCTTGCGGATGCGCAGACTCTCCGGGGTCACCTCCAACAGCTCGTCCGTGTCGATGAAGTCCAGCGCCTGTTCCAGTGACAGGATCTTGGGCGGCGTGAGTTTCAGCGCCTCATCGGCGGAGGAGGAGCGGGTGTTGGTCAGTTGCTTTTTCTTGCAGACATTGATCTCGATGTCCTCGTTTCGTCCGGTCTGTCCCACCACCATGCCGGAGTATACCTTTTCTCCGGGGCCGATGAAGAGGATGCCGCGCTCCTGCGCATTGTAGAGACCGTAGGTGATGGCCTCTCCCGCCTCGAAAGCGATCAGCGAGCCGAGACGGCGGTACTGAATATCTCCCTTATAGGGGGCATAGCCGTCAAACACGGTGTTCAGAATGCCGTTTCCCTTGGTGTCCGTGAGAAATTCTCCGCGGTAGCCGATGAGTCCTCTGGCGGGGATGGAGAACTCCAGGCGCGTGTAGGCGCCGCCTGATATGCTGCCCATATTGCGCAGCTCGCCCTTTCTCTGTCCCAGTTTCTCGATGACGGCGCCGGTGTACTCGTTGGGAACATCGATGTAGGCCAGTTCCATGGGCTCCAGTTTATGGCCTTTTTCGTCTTCGCGGTACAGAACTTCCGCCTTGCTCACGGCAAACTCAAAGCCCTCTCTGCGCATGTTCTCGATCAGCACGGACAGATGCAGCTCACCGCGCCCGGAGACCTTGAAGACATCGGTCTGATCCGTGTCTTCCACCCGCAGGGATACATCCGTGTTCAACTCGCGGAACAGCCTGTCCCGCAGATGGCGGCTGGTGACGAATTTGCCCTCCTGACCCGCGAGAGGGGAGTCATTGACCATGAACTGCATGGCGATGGTGGGTTCACTGATCTTCTGGAAGGGAATGGGGCTCACATTGTCGGGGGAGCAGAGCGTGTCCCCGATGTGCAGGTCCGCGATCCCGGAGATGGCGACGATGGAGCCGATGGAGGCCTCCTTCACCTCGACTTTATTCAGGCCGTCAAACTCGTAGAGCTTGCTGACTTTCACCCGGACCTGTTTGTCGGGTTCGTGGTGATTGGTGATGACTACCTCCTGATTGACGCGGATGGTTCCGTTGTCCACCTTGCCCACGCCGATGCGCCCCACGTATTCATTGTAGTCGATGGTGCTTATGAGCACCTGGGTGCCCGCGTCGGGATCGCCCTCGGGGGCGGGGATATAGTTGACGATGGTCTCAAACAGCGGCTCCATATCGGTGCCGGTCTCATCCGCCTCCAGGGACGCGATCCCCGATTTGGCGGAGGCGAAGACGAAGGGGCAGTCCAGTTGAGAGTCATCTGCGTCAAGCTCCAGGAACAGTTCCAGAACCTCGTCCACCACCTCGTCCGGCCTTGCCTCGGGGCGGTCGATCTTGTTGATGCAGACGATGACGGGAAGTTTCAGTTCCAGAGCCTTGCGCAACACGAACTTGGTCTGGGGCATGGCGCCCTCAAAGGCGTCCACCACAAGGATCACGCCGTTCACCATCTTCAGGACGCGCTCCACCTCCCCGCCGAAATCCGCATGGCCCGGGGTGTCGATGATGTTGATCTTGGTGCCCTTGTACTTGATGGCGGTATTTTTGGAAAGGATGGTGATACCGCGCTCGCGCTCGATGTCATTGGAGTCCATGACACGCTCGGCAACCTCCTGATTTTCCCGGAATACGCCGCTCTGTTTTAAAAGTTCGTCCACCAGAGTGGTCTTGCCGTGATCCACATGTGCGATGATCGCGATATTTCTTACATCTTCTCGTTTTTGTTTCATAACTTTTTCCTCTGATCCATATGTCTTATGTTGTCGATTTGTACCGATGAAATTTTGTTTCAGACCAAACTGTTACAGTATAGCACTATTTTGGCGGGGATGCAAGAAAAAAGCTTTTCTGTGCGGATGTATTTGGAGGTGTCACATGGAGTATTGTTACAAAAAATGGTGAAAATATGTGTTTCGCGGCAATATGTGCGATGAGATTTTGTGTTATTTCCGAGTTCTTTATAGTATAAATATAGTGTCATGATAAATACGTTACAAAGGTGTAAGAAGGGAGAACCAATATGACGGATAAGGTAATTGAAAACAATCAGGTGACGGTGATGGGAGAGGTCATCAGCAGATTTTCCTACAGCCATGAGATCTTCGGAGAGGGATTCTACATGGTGGATGTGAAGGTGCAGAGGCTCAGCGAGAGTTTCGACGTGATCCCCGTTATGGTGTCTGAGAGACTGTTGGACGTGAACGAGGACTACAGCGGAATGCTGATCTGTGTAAACGGACAGTTCCGCTCCTACAATCGGCACGAGGAGAGGAAGAACCGGTTGGTGCTGTCCGTGTTTGCCAGAGAGGTGGAGTTTGTGTCGGAGGTGGAGGAGAGCTCCAAGACCAATCAGATCTATCTGGACGGATACATCTGCAAGGAGCCCATCTACAGAAAGACGCCGCTCGGGAGAGAGATCGCGGATCTGCTTCTGGCGGTCAACCGTCCCTACGGCAAGTCGGACTACATACCCTGTATCTGTTGGGGCAGGAACGCGCGCTATGCCAACCACTTCAAGGTGGGAGAGCGCTGCGCCATCTGGGGGCGTATCCAGAGTAGGGAATATATGAAAAAATTGGACGAGGAGCATGTGGAGAAACGCGTGGCCTTTGAAGTGTCCGTGAGCAAATTGGAACTGGTGGGGGAGGAAGAGAAGGAGGATGCCTTTTTGACGGAAGGCCCTCTCTGTCCCGGCGAGGCCTGACAAAATTTGCCAATTCTTAAAATCTGTGTTATACTGAGACCGATTCAGGCCGGTGGCGCTGCAGACGGTGTAATGACCGGATTTTGGATATGGAGGCAGGACATGGAAAGAGGAAATGTATATATTTATGCCGGTGACGGAAGGGGCAAATCCCCCGCGGCCATCGGCAGGGCGGTGCAGACCGCGGTGGCGGGCGGCCGTGTGGTACTGATCCAGTTCCTGAAGGGGAGAGGTCTGGAGGACTCCGAGTTCCTGCGCAGACTTGAGCCGGAGATCAAGCTGTTTCGGTTTGAGAAATCTGATGAAAATTTTGAGGAATTGTCGGAGGAGCGCAAACAGGAGGAGATCGGCAATATCCGAAACGGCATCAGTTTCGCCAAGAAGGTCTTGGGCACGGGCGAGTGCGACCTGCTGATCCTCGATGAGGTCTTGGGACTTGAGGAGAAGGGGATCCTGCAGGCGGAGGATCTGAAAAATCTCTTGGAGTGCCGAGGCGCAACGGATGTGATCCTCACCGGTATCAGATTGAGTGACGAGGTGTGCCGGCTCGGGGACGAGGTCTCCAGAATAGAGACCGTGAAGTTTAAGGCCGGTCAACAGATTGGCCGAGAGGACGGCTGACAGGCCGGCAGAAAAGCATTGACAGCGGCAGAGCGGAATGCTATGATGGACTAAGTAGAAAAGGATCATAGAGATAGAGGTTGCGCGTTTCATGAGTAGATCTTTCGATGTGGCAGGCACAGACGAGAAAGATGGAAAGGGGAATGCGCCGAAAGAGGAGACGGCCTGCGCGTTGAGTCTTGGGCATGCGGTTAAGAGCCGTATGACTGTCATCCTTTCCGGATGGTGCGCTATCAAAGGATAAATTGAGAAATTTGCCGGCGCATCAGTCGCCGGCTTTTTTATTAACTTAAGGGCAGTTCCCGAGGCACTCTGCCCGTTGTTTCAATCGTTTACCCATAAGGAGGAGAGGACATGGCAATTTTTACAGGGGCAGGCGTGGCGATCGTAACGCCCATGCATGCTGACGGCAAAGTCAATTATGAGAGGTTTGGGGAGCTCATCGAGTTCCAGATCGAGAACGGCACGGACGCGATCATCGTCTGCGGCACCACGGGAGAGGCGTCCACCCTCACCCATGAGGAGCATCTGGAGACCATCCGCTACTGCATCGACAAGGTGGCGGGCCGGATCCCGGTGGTGGCGGGAACGGGCTCCAACTGCACGGAGACTGCGATCTATCTGTCTGTTGAGGCGGAGAAATACGGCGCGGACGGACTGTTGGTGGTGACGCCTTATTACAACAAGGCCACACAGAACGGCCTCTATGCCCATTTCAAGGCGGTGGCGGAGTCCGTGAAGATTCCCGTCATTCTCTACAATGTGCCGAGCCGCACGGGCTGCAATATCCTGCCGGAGACGGTGGTGCGCCTGTGCAAGGATGTGGATAACATTCTGGGCGTCAAGGAGGCCAGCGGCAATATCAGCCAGATCGCTCATCTGGCGGCAATCTCCCACGGTTGTGTGGACATCTATTCCGGAAATGACGACCAGATCGTGCCCATCATGGCGTTGGGCGGCGTGGGCGTGATCTCTGTTCTCTCCAATGTGGCGCCGGCGCAGACCCATGAGATCTGCCGGAAATTTTTGGACGGCGACGTGGAGGGCAGCCGCAGGATGCAGCTGCAGGCTCTCGACCTGTGCGACGCCCTGTTCTGCGAGGTCAATCCCATTCCCGTGAAGACGGCGCTGAACCTCATGGGCATGGAGGCGGGCGCGCTGCGCATGCCTCTGTCCGAGATGGAGGAGAAAAATGTGGCGCGTCTGGAAAAAGCGATGCGGGATTACGGTATTCTTTGAGAAAGGTATGGTTATCATATATGACGAGAGTGATCATGAACGGCTGTAACGGCAAGATGGGGCAGACCATCAGCGCCATGGTTGCCAGGGATCCGGAGATGGAACTGGTGGCGGGGATCGACGTGAGAGACGACGGCCACAATCCCTATCCCGTGTTCACGGACATCAGAGACTGTGATGTGGAGGCGGACTGTATCATTGATTTTTCCACGGCGGCAGCGGCGGACGCGCTGTTGGACTACTGTTCGGATCGGAAGATCCCCTGTGTCCTCTGCACCACGGGGCTTGGCGAGGCGCAGCTTAAAAGGGTGAAGGAGACCTCAGAGAAGGTTGCGATCTTAAAATCCGCCAACATGTCCCTGGGCATCAATCTGTTGTTAAAAATGCTGAAGGAGGCTGCGGGGACATTGGCTCCCGCGGGCTTTGACATAGAGATCGTGGAAAAACACCACAATCTGAAACTGGACGCGCCCAGCGGCACCGCTCTGGCACTGGCGGATTCCATCAATGAGGAGTTGGACGGCGAATATGAATATGTGTATGACAGAAGTTCCCGCAGGGAGAGACGCCCGCAGAAAGAGATCGGCATCAGCGCCGTGAGGGGCGGCACCATCGTGGGAGACCATGATGTGATCTTCGCGGGGGACGATGAGGTGATCACTTTCTCACACCGCGCCTACTCCAAGGCCGTATTTGCGAAGGGCGCCGTACAGGCGGCCAAATTCCTCGCGGGCAAGCCAGCAGGAATGTATGACATGGCCGATGTGATCGGTTAGGCAGAGATCAAAAGTCGGGAGAATGTGTATGGAGCAGAAGGACTTGAAATTTTTAAAGACCCTGTCCCGCCAATATAAGAATGTGGCGGCGGCATCCACGGAGATCATCAATCTTCAGTCCATATTGAATCTGCCCAAGGGCACGGAACATTTCCTGACGGATATCCACGGGGAATATGAACAGTTCACCCATGTGCTCAAGAACGGATCGGGCTCCGTGCGCCACAAGATCGATGAGGAATTCGGCAACACGATCAGCAATCGTGACAAGAGGAGTCTTGCCACGCTGATCTATTATCCCGAGGAGAGACTGGAGATCGCGGAGAAGGAAGAGGAGGACCCGGAGGAGTGGTATCGGATCTCCCTGCACAGACTGGTGCGCATGATCAAGCGCGTCTCTTCCAAGTACACCCGCTCCAAGGTCAGGAAGGCCCTGCCCGCGGATTTTGCCTATGTGATCGAGGAGCTGATCACGGAGAAGGAGGAGATCCAGGACAAAGAGGCCTATTATAACGAAATCATCCACACGATCATCAGGATCGGCAGAGCGCCGCAGTTTATCACCGCGCTGAGCAGACTGATCCAGCGCCTTGTCATAGACCGTCTCCACATTGTGGGAGATATCTACGACAGGGGGCCGGGGCCGCATATCATCATGGACACGCTCTGCGACTATCACTCGGTGGACGTGCAGTGGGGCAACCATGACATTGTGTGGATGGGAGCCGCCTCGGGCAGTATGCTCTGCATTGCCAATGTGATCCGTCTGGCCGCGCGGTACGGCAATCTCTCCGTGTTGGAGGAGGGATACGGGATCAATCTGGTGCCTCTGGCCACCTTTGTGTTGGAGACCTATAAGGACACAAACTGTGACGTGTTCGCCATCCGGTACAACACGGACTACAATACCAAGGATCTGCGGTTGGACACCAAGATGCACAAGGCCATGACCATTATTCAGTTCAAGTTGGAGGGACTGTTCATCCTGCGCCATCCGGAGTTTGGCATGGAGGACAGGCTGCTCTTGGACAAGATAGATTATGAAAAAAAGACCGTGTGCCTTGGGGATGAGGAATATGCCATGCGGGACGTGAATTTCCCCACGGTGGATCCTGAGAATCCCTATGAGCTCTCCGAGGAGGAGACGCGGCTGATGGTCCGTCTGCAGCAGGCTTTCATGCACTGTGAGAAACTGCAGAAACATGTGCGCTTTCTGTATTCCAAGGGAGGCATGTATAAGATATATAATGGGAATCTTCTCTATCACGGATGTGTGCCCTTAAACGAGGACGGCAGTTTCCGGAAGGTGAGGATCTTTGACCGGGAATACAGTGGGAAAGCATTGTATGATGTCTTGGAATATTATGCCAGAAAGGGCTACTACGCAAAGGACGCGAGGGAGCGCATGGCGGGACAGGACATCATCTGGTATATCTGGACCGGGGCGGGTTCCCCCGTGTACGGCAAGGAAAAGATGGCCACTTTCGAGCGATATTTCATTGAGGATCCCAAGACCCATGAGGAGCGCAAGAACAGTTATTACAGGCTCTATGAGCAGGAGGAGGTCGTGGGTAGGATACTGGAGGAATTCGGTCTCGATCCGGAGGGAGCCCATATCGTGAACGGTCATGTGCCCGTGGAGCAGATCCACGGGGAGTCTCCCATCAAATGCGGTGGCAAACTGCTCGTCATCGACGGCGGATTCTCCAAGGCATACCAGAAAAAGACCGGCATAGCCGGGTATACTCTGGTGTGCAATTCCCATGGATTGCGCCTTGTGGCCCATGAGCCCTTTGAGTCCATGGAGGCGGCTATCGTCAACGAGTCCGATATCATTTCGGACACCATAGAGGTGGAGACTTTTCGCAGCAGAAAGCGTGTGGCCGACACGGATGTGGGAGCGGATCTGCGGGAGAACATCCGATATCTGGAGGAACTGTTGGAGGCCTATCGGGAAGGCCTGATCATGGAGGAATAAACAGAAGGGCAGCGCGCTCTGCGGATTGCCTTATGTTAAGAACAAGGAGCTGCCACACCGGGTAAACGGCGCGCAGCTCCTTGTCATATGGCTTGGCATCAGGGTATTATTACCTGCTGCGGCATCGGAGTTTACCGCGCGGATCCCACGGTAGTGCCGCCCGCGCCTGTGCTGCCGTTTGCGGTGCTGCCGCCCGTATTTCCGCTGCCGTTCATCAGATTGGACACTCCGTCCACGGCATCGTGGATCATATCGCTCACGGCGTTACCTGCGTCATCCAAGAGAGAGTCATTGTCGGTGCCGTTCGCGCCGCCCATGCCGGTAATCACACCGTCCATGCTGCCGCCGTTGGAATTGTTTCCGCCGGCTGCGCCGTTTGTGCCAGTGTTGTTGCCGTTAGTCGTGTCTCCTGCGGTTCCCGTATTGTTCCCGCCGGCTGCGCCGTCCGTGATACCTGCGCTGCTCTCGCTGCCTGAGCCGCCAGTGGTTCCGGCATCGTTGCCGGCAATATTATTATTCGTACCGTTGTTTGCGGTACTGTTATTTCCACCGCCGTTTTGGGTGGAAGATTGGTTTCCGGCATCATTTCCGGCCATGCTGCCGGAATTGTTGCCCTTGTTGTCATTGGAACATGCCACTGCCGTACAGAGGAAGGCAAGCATAAGTCCCAGAGCTAAAATTTTTTTCTTCATAATATCCTCCATTCTCGCCTCCTGAAATCTCAAAATCGCGGGGCTCACGCTTAGTATGCACGCGCGCGGGATTTTTATTCCCGCGGGCAATGAGTCAAGTCAATATAGTTGACTTTGGGCCGGTGTCTGTACGAGCATAAAACCAATGAAATTCGCTATATTATGCAGAAATTCCGGTATATGGGAATTGTGTTTTGTCCCCGAAAGTATTACAATGAGATAACCGGACCGGAATGTTGAATTTAATTTTGAAACAAAATATAGAGTCAAAAGGATCAGATCACAATAAGCGACAGAGGAAACATCAAGATGGAATTTCGACCTTGTATTGACATTCACAACGGAAAAGTAAAACAGATCGTGGGAGGCAGTCTGCGGGATGCCGGAGATGTGGCCGGAGAGAACTTTGTGGCCTGTCAGGACGCGGCGTATTTTGCCGATCTCTACAGGAGAGCCGGCCTGAAGGGCGGACATATCATTCTTCTGAACAGTAAGGAAAGCGAATATTATGCCGCCACCCGCGGGCAGGCGTTGGAGGCTCTGGCCGCCTACCCCGGAGGCCTTCAGGTCGGCGGAGGGATCACGCCCGCCACCGCCGGAGCCTATCTGGAGGCAGGGGCGAGCCATGTGATCGTGACCTCCTATGTTTTCAGTGACGGCCGCATCCGGTATGAGAGATTGCGCGAGATGACCCGGGCTGTCGGGAGGGAGCATCTGGTGTTGGACTTGAGCTGCAGACGGGCGAAGGACGCGTATGTGATCGTGACGGACCGCTGGCAGAAAATGACAGAGGAGAAGGTGAATATGTCTCTTCTGGACGGGCTCTCGGCGTACTGTGATGAATTTTTGATCCACGCGGTGGACGTGGAGGGGAAATGTGAGGGGATAGAGCGGGAGCTCGTCGAAATGTTGGGGGAATGGGACGGTATCCCCGTCACCTATGCGGGGGGCGTACACAATATGGAAGATCTGAGACTTCTGAGAGAATTGGGTCGGGGACGGCTGCATGTGACCATCGGAAGCGCCTTGGATCTCTTCGGGGGCGGAATGCGTTGGGAAGATGTGCGGGCCTTTTGCGATGCGACTCAAAATGACTGAAATATGTACATATTCCACAAAAACCGAACGGCCAAAACCACATTTTATACATAAAAATGAAGAAATAATTGGGTAATTATTACAAAAATATTAAGAAAATGTTGATGAAAAAAGTGGTCTGTGGTACAATGATGAGGTTTAGCGGAGGTGACATTTTATGCTGCGTGACAAACATAAGCGCAAGATAAAGCATGTTGTGCTTGTCACGTCCAACGCAACTGATGCCGGCATAAGGCAGTTCCATATTGGCTCCGGAGGTCTGTGGGTGATTGTTGTGGCACTCTGTATCATCATTGGTGCCCTGTTGGGTTATATTGCCTATGAGGAGAGAATTTGGCAGGCGGTGATGGACAGGAGCGATGTACAACAGGAGAAGATCAGGGAATTGGAAGAGGCCAATGCCCTTTTGACGACCGAGAATCTCAGTCTGGGCACGGAGATCGACGGTCTGAATGAGACTGTGCAGATATTGAGCGAGACGGTCAGTTTGAAGACGCAGAGCGAGAGTGAGCTGATGGAGAAGTTGGAGCAGCAGAGCATGCCCGTGAGGCTGCCGCTGAACGGGTCCGCGGCCATGGAGGAGTCGGATGAGGGACAACCCATATGTGTGTTCACCGCCTCCGTGGGAGTCACTGTGGTGGCCGCCGCCAACGGGACGGTCACGGCTGTCAATGACGACGTGGAGTATGGTCACAATGTATGGATCGATCACGGCAACGGCTATGTGACGATCTACAGAAACGGCGGGGAACCGCAGGTCAAACTCGGAGAGTCCGTGGTGGGAGGAACAACGCTCTTTGTGATAGAAAAGGATCACGGAAAGCTTGGTTATCATATGATGAAGGACGGGGAATATATCAGTCCCACGGAAATGTTGGATATCAGCGGTTAAAAGGAGGAATGTATGTTGAGCAGAAAAGATACGGAGATTCGGATCACAACCATGATCGGTGACGGCGTGGAGTTGGACGGAGACTTTTCCGCTCCGGGTTCCGTCAGGATCGACGGCAAAGTGAATGGCAATGTGTTTGTGGCGGGCACTCTGATCGTGGGATCGACAGGGGTGATCACGGGTGACGTGACCGCGGACACCATGATCATGGGCGGAGAGATCGTAGGAAATGTGGAGGCGACAAAGCGCGCGGAACTCACAGGCACCGCCAAGCTGTTGGGAGATATCACCACTTCCGTCATCGTCATCGATGAAAACGCGGTCTTTCAGGGAAAATGCAATATGAACCAGACTGTGCCTGACAGGAAGGCGAAAGCCAGAAACGCCAAGGCGGTCAAGGAGAGCAAAAAGTCCGCAAAAGCCGCGTTGGCAGAGGCTTTGAGGGAAGTGCAGGAGGCGGAGAACCGCGAGCGGCAGGAGTCGGGAGCGGAGCAGGAGAATACCGCGCAGACGGAGAGCGGGACGGGCGGCGCGCAGAATGTTTAAGTGACAGGCCAATCAGTTTTTCAGCCTGTTGAACACCAATTCATAGCCGCCGTTCTCGTCATTGAGAGAGCGGTTGACACGGCTGATGGTGGCGGTGGAAACCCCTGTCTTCTCGGCAATCTCCAGATAGGTCTTGTGGTCTCTCAGCATAGCGGCGACCTTAAAGCGTTGGGAGAGCGAGAGCAGTTCGTTGACCGTACATAAATCTTCAAAGAAACGGTAGCACTCCTCTCGGGTCTCAAGGCTCAAAATGGCGTCAAACAGGGAGTCAACGGTTTCGGTTTTGATCTTTTTGTTCATAATCTTACCTTTCTGAATGACAAAGCGGGACATGTTCCCGCTTTTTTTCCGGTTTACAAAGCGGTCGGCCGGTTGGAATCTGACCGCAAATTTACATGGACATTTTATCACACTAAATTCCTAAAGTAAATAGCAAACACAAAAAACACTTGATATGTAGTTTTGAATACTATATACTGTATTTTGAAGAGTATAAGGAGTTGGAAGACGCGATGAAACAAAAGGCGGGGATCATATTTTTAGCGGTACTGTTTTTGGTGGGATTGCTCACATTATGGCCTTATGGAGCCCATTTGGATCAGATCAGTGAGCAGAAGATCCTGTATGCCAATATGGAAGAGTATCTGCTGCATCTGCCGGGGGAGACTCCCTCACTGTGTCGGGAGATTGAGGAGTACGGGGTGCAGAAGATTTCCGTCCATGAGGACAGGGATCACGGTATGGCGACTTATTACCTCGCTTTTCCCGTGTGGTATATCAGCCAAATTTCCGGGTACGCGGGAAACCTTTTCTGGCATACATACACATTCCTGTTGGTGTTTTGGGGAATGTGTTCGCTGTTTTTGCTCTGCAGGGATCTGTTTCACGGCGAAAAACTTTCCGCCTTTATCGTCCTGTTGTTCTTTCTAACGCCCCGCATGTTCGCGGAGAGTCATTATAACGACAAGGACATGATACTCTTATCTCTGGTCTTTACCCTGTTTTATTGGGGCAGAAGGATGATGAAGAAACCGTCGGTCGGGAATTTGAGCGTCTTCGCCGTGGTGGGCGCGCTCGCCGCCAATCTGAAGATAGTGGGAATATGGATATTCGGGGCGTTGGGGCTGTATATCCTGGTTTACTTTATTGTCACGAAACAGTTTGACAGAAAGCTCCTGGCTAAGACCGTGGGCTGCGTTCTGATATGGGTGGCTGCGTTTATCCTGTTGACTCCTGCCTGTTGGCCGGATATGGTCGGGTATTTTAAATACTTTTTCTTTAACGCGGTGGATTATGACCTGTGGCACGACTATGTGCTCTTCAACGGTAAAATGATCCACAGAGATTACACGGGAATGCCCAAGAAATATCTTCTCACCATGATAGGCCTGACCGTACCGGTGGGTATTTTGCTCCTGACTTTGTCGGGCGGCGTTACGGCCGTGGCGGATTTGGTGAAAAAGAAGGGAAAATGTTGGGAAGATACAGGCTATGTGCTGATGATGATCCTGATCGGGGCAGTGCCGCTTGCCTATGCCGTCCTGGCGGCGACGCCGCTCTACAACGGCTGGAGACATTTTTATTTTGTATATCCGTCCATGATCGTCGCTGCGGGATATGGGGCTTTTAAAATATGGGAGCTCGCGAAGAGACACGGCAGGGAGATTTGGGCCAAGGCGCCGGCTGTCCTGTATTTGGTCGCGCTGGCGGCGGGCATCGCCCTGAATTACCCGCAGGAACACAGTTTTTACAATTTGTTGGCCGGAGGAGATGTGTTGGAGCGCTACGAATTGGATTATTGGGATCTGTCCGTGAGACAGGCGTATGAATCCGTGTTAAAGCGGACGGGGGAGCAACCGGTTTCGGTGGGAGCCCTGAATACGCCTACCCGATGGGGACTTGAGGGAAATTGGAATGTCCTTTCACGGAGAGACCAACAGATCCTTTCGCTTGCGGAGGAGTGGCGGGACGCGGACTATGTGATCGTGAACACCACTTATGCCTATATGTATACCAATGAGGACTGGCAGTGGATAAGAGAAAATTATGAGCTGACGGATTCATTTGACTCCTATGGGAATGTCATATGTGAGGTATATGCCCGGAAGTAAGCGCGGTACGAAACGGAGACAGAGGAACAGAAGTGGAGGAGAGTTTAAAATTGACCATTAACACGGAAGACCTGTTGAACAGCATATTGGACGGATTGGACCGCATGGAGTATATCAAACCCGCGGATATACCGAACATAGATCTCTACATGGATCAGGTGACCACTTTCATGGACAGCAGACTGCGGTCCGGAGTGCGCAATCCGGGGGACGACAAGATTCTCACGAAGACCATGATCAACAATTACGCCAAGAATGATCTGCTGCCGCCGCCCGTCAAAAAGAAATATTCCAAGGAACATGTCCTTCTTTTGATCTTTATCTATTATTACAAGGGGATCATGTCCATCAGCGATATTCAGACGCTGCTGCGGCCCATCACGGAGCGATATTTCCAAAACGGGCAGGACTTCAATCTGGAGACCATCTATGAAGAGGTATTCAGTATGGAGAAGGACCAGATAGAGTTCCTGAAGAAAGACGTCACGGAGAAGTTTAAGATGGCGGGGGAGACATTTGCGGACATTCCGGAGGAGAACCGGGAGTTTCTGCGCAAATTTTCCTTTATCTGCCTGTTGAGTTATGATGTCTATGTAAAGAAACAGATCATCGAGAAGATGATAGACGGCTTGGGTGAGGAGATGCCTAAGGCATGAAGATATACATGGATCTGCACACCCACACCCTCGCCTGCGGGCACGGGTACAGCACATTGAAAGAAAATATTGATGCCGCCCGCGAGATGGGACTGTCCTTTCTGGGATTGAGCGAACACGGCCCCGCCATCACGGGAGGTCCCACCACCATGTTCTTTTCCAACTACAAATGTCTGCCGAGGCAGTACGGCGATTTGCGCCTGTTCTGCGGAGCGGAGGCCAATATCATGAATTACGACGGCGAATTGGATCTGGAGGAGCGCCTGTTGGCGAAGATGGATTATGTGATCGCCTCCATGCATGTGGCCTGTGTAAAACCCGGCAGCAGGGAGGAGAACACCCGGGCCTCCATTCAGGCCATGCGCAATCCTCATGTGAAGATTTTGGGGCACCCGGACGACTCCCGATATCCGCTCGACTATGAGGAGCTTGTGAAGGCCGCCAAGGCCGGGAATGTGGCGTTGGAGCTGAACAATTCATCACTGAGACCGGGGAGTGTGCGGCAGAACGGCAGGAAGAATGTTTTCACGCTGCTGCGGTACTGTAAGATGTATGACGCGCCCGTCATCATGGGGACGGACAGCCATGTCTGTTACGGCATCGGGCATTTTGAGGAGGCGCTGGAGATCTTGCGGGAGGCGGATTTCCCGGAGGAACTGGTCCTCAACGCCGATCCGGAGAGCATCGGACGGCTCGTGAATGTCTGACGGAGATAAACAACGGACAGCACGTTCCGCGGCCTGTTGTTAATAAAAAGACGTATAGGAGGGAGTACAATGAAAGACGCAAATTGCGGATACTGTATGAGAGGGGAACTTCTGGAGAAGTTCGGGATCTTTATCTGTGAACTGGATGTGTCCACTTTGATCCTGTTCAAGGAGCAGTCGAAACCGGGCAGATGTATCGTGGCCTACAAGGATCATGTGAGCGAGATCGTGGATATCAGCGAGGAGGAGCGCAACCGTTTCTTTGCGGATGTGAACCGCGCCGCCAAGGCCATCCACGCGGCGTTCCGGCCCGACAAGCTCAACTACGGCGCGTACGGCGACACGGGCTGCCATCTGCACATGCATCTCTGCCCCAAGTATAAAGACCAAGACGAGTGGGGCGGCACGTTTCAGATGAATCCGGGCAAGACTTATTTGAGCGATGCGGAATACGCGGAGATGATAGAGAAGATCAAGGCCAATCTCTAGGAAGAACAAGCGGGGTGTCTGTCATGGTACAGGCACCTTATTTTTGCGCAGACATAACATAATCCATAGAGACAAAGTCATATGGAGGAATGTATGTTATGAAAAAGTGCAGGAGACTGCCCCTGATCTGCCTCGCCATACTCATAGCGGTGACATCGCTTGCGGGCTGTGGCGCCAAAAAGCAGGAGACCGGGGGGAAGACTAAAGTGGTGCTCAACGAGGTGGCGCACTCTATCTTTTACGCGCCCATGTATGTGGCCATTGAGGAAGGCTATTTTGAGGAGAACGGGATCGATCTGGAGCTGGTGACGGGATTCGGAGCAGACAAGACCATGACCGCCGTGCTGACGGATGCCGCCGACATCGGTTTCATGGGATGCGAGAGCAGCGTATACACCTATGCGGGCGGAACGGAGGACTATGTGGTGAATTTTGCCCAACTGACCCAACGGGCGGGCAATTTTCTGGTGTCCAGGGAACCCATCGAGGACTTTGACTGGGAGATGTTAAAGGGGCATAAGGTGTTGGGCGGAAGAGCCGGCGGTATGCCGGAGATGGTGTTTGAGTTTATCCTTCTGAAAAACAATATCGACCCCGCCACGGATCTGGAGATAGATCAGAGCATTGACTTCGGCTCGACGGCGGCAGCCTTCTCCGGCGGGCAGGGAGATTTTACGGTGGAGTTCGAGCCCCACGGGACTTTACTTGAACAAAAGGGGGACGGCTATGTGGTGGCGTCTCTGGGAGAGGCATCGGGCTATGTGCCCTACACTTCTTTCTCCGCCAAGAAGAGCTATATAGAAGAGCATCCGGACACGGTCAGGGCATTTACCGAGGCGCTTCAGAAGGGAATGGACTATGTCAATGAGCACACGCCGGAGGAGATCGCCAAGGTGATCGCGCCTCAGTTCGCGGAGACGGACATGGAGACTCTCACCAGGATCGTGGAGAGATATCACGAGCAGGACACCTGGAAGAAGGATCTGATCTTTGAGGAAGAGAGCTTTGATCTGTTGCAGAATATCCTGATCGAATTCAAGGTCTTGGACGCGAAGGTCCCTTATACCGATCTGGTCAACACGGACTTTGCGAAGGAAGCGGCAGGAAAATAACTTTCAACCTACACGGGGAAATGGTTTTAAACCAACAACCGCTTGACAAGGGAGAGCAAATGAGATAAGATGCAAGGAGTTGTTCTGCAAATGAAAATGCCGTGAAAACGGCGGAAATGAGGGGAAATATGGGAGACACGAATGAACAGATGCAGACCGGAGCGGTGAACGCTGAGCCGGCAGAGGGTGTGACACAGGCTGAGAGCGCAAAGCCGGCAGAAGGCGCGACACAGGCGGAGAGCGCAAAGCCCGCGGAAAACGCTAAACCCGCGGAAAACGCCAAACCCGCGGAGAACAAGGAGAAATCAAAACTCCCCATGATAGTGGCGGGAGCGGGAGCGGCAGCCGTCGCGTTGATCCTTCTGATGGTGGTGCTGATCGTTGTTCTGGTAAATGCAGGCAAGACGATCAATCTGAACAAATACGCGACCATTACCGTGACGGGTTATGACACTTTGGGCACGGCGAAGATCGACTTTGACTATGACCGGTTCGAGGAGGATTACGGCGACAAGATCAAGTATAAGAACCGCAAGGGAGACGAAGTGACACTCCTGTCAGTGTTCTATTCCACCCCGGCCGATTGTCTGATCGGGGAGTTTGTGGGCGGAGATTTTGACAAAAAGTCGCAGATCTCCAACGGAGATAAGATCGTATACACATGGGATTGCGATGAGGAGGAGATCAAAGAGATCTTCGGATACAAAGTAAAATGCAAAGACCTTGTGCTGACCGTGGAAGGACTGGAGGAAGTCGCCACATTTGACCCGTTTGAGGGTGTGGAACTGGTCTACACTGGGATTGCGCCCAACGGCAGCGCGGAGCTGAAGAACAATTCCACCGCTCCTTACGCGCGCAACCTTTCCTTCCGGATGGATGTCTATAACGGACTGTCCAATGGGGATGTGGTGACGGTGACAGTTTACGACGGGGGCTCTCAGAACCCCACACAGTACTTTATCAACGCGTTTGACGCGGTTCCCACCGCGACGGAGAAACAGTTTACGGTGGACGGACTGGGAAGCTACGCGCAGTCCGCGGCTGAGATTCCCGAGGACACCTTGGAAAAGATGAAAGCGCAGGGGAATGACGTCATCAATGCCTATGTAGCGAACAACTGGTCCGCGGAGGCCCGCATGGACAGCTGCAACTATATTGGGAATTATTTCCTGACGACAAAGAATCCCGAAAATTACGGGGATCAGAGCAGCATGATCCTGGTCTGGGAGATTCAGGCTACCATAGACAATCCGGACAGAGAGATTTTGGATACGTTCATTTATTACACGGCAGTCACTTACACCAATCCGATCCTGCTGCCGGACGGTACCTGCAGTATTGACCTGTCCCGGGGCAGCATGACAAACAATTCGTTCAGCAAGACTTATCCCGGAGGATGGTTCGGGTATACCTATACCATGAGGGGATATGAGGATCTTGACACATTGCAGAACAAACTTGTGACGACGCAGATCGACCGTTATAATTATGAGAACAATATTTCTCAATAAAATACCATAAAGCATCAAGGCGGGACCTTCCTTTCTCGGGAGGCCCTGCTTTTTTTACATGGGGGTGGTTCGTGGAGCGTACTGCCCGTTGCCTGTTATTGTGAAATGTGTGAAACCGGATATAAAATATTGCGAAAACAGTTGTGGAAAACGCAAAAATTTGCTAGAATAATAGTATTATATGTTCTGAAATCAAACATAACGGAGGAAATGCGAAATGGGATTGATTAAGGCGGCAAAAGATGCGATCAGCACTATGATGGCAGATCAATGGCGGGAGTATTTCTACTGCGACTCTCTCTCTGACAACGTATTGATGGTCAAGGGGCAGAAGAGAGCCACCGGCAACAACAAGGGTACGGACAACATTATCTCCAACGGATCCATCATAGCCGTCAACGAGGGGCAATGTATGATCATCGTGGATCAGGGCGGCATCGTGGAGTTCTGCGCGGATCCCGGAGAATTTGTCTTTGACACCTCCTCGGAGCCCAGCATCTTTGCGGGCAATCTGGGCAACAGCGTGGTCAACAGCTTTAAGGTGATGGCGAAACGTTTCACCGGCGCGGGCGATACGCTGAAGGATCAGAGAGTGTACTTCTTCAACATCAAGGAGATCAAGGGGAATCTCTACGGCACGGCGACTCCCATTCCCTTCCGTGTGGTGGATATGAAGATCGGATTGGATATCGACACCGTGCTGCGCTGTAACGGTGAGTATTCCTATAAACTGGTGGATCCCCTGTTGTTCTACAAGAATGTGGCGGGCAACAAGGCGGAGGAATTTAATCGCTCCGAGCTCACCGGGCTGATGAAGGCCGAGCTTTTGACGGCGCTGCAGCCCGCGTTGGCCAAGATCAGCGCTATGGGTGTGCGGCCCAGCGAGATTCCGGGACATGTGGAGCAGCTGACGGAGTTCTTGGATGAGGAGCTGTCCGAGAAGTGGACCAGTCTGCGCGGTATTCAGGTTGTGAGTATGACCATGAACGCCCCGTCCATTCCGGAGGAGGACAGAAAGCTCATCAACGAGCTGCAGAAGACCGCGGTGCTGACCAATCCGGGCATGGCGGCAGCCACCCTCACCGCGGCTCAGGCCGAGGCGATGAAGTCGGCGGCAGCCAACGAGTCCACGGGGCCCATGATGGCCTTTGCGGGTATGAATATGGCCAATATGGTGGGCGGCATGAATGCCAACGCCCTATATCAGATGAATGCCGGTCAGCAGGGTATGGCCGGGAATATGCAGCAGGGAATGCCGGGGCAGCAGGGTATGCCCGGGCAGCCGGGCATGGTGGGACAGATGTCCATGCAGGGCGCTCAGCCCGGAGGCAATCCGCAGATGCAGGCGCCCGGGCAGGTACAGGCGCCGGTACCCGGATGGACCTGCAGCTGCGGCAAGACGGACAATCGCAGCAAATTCTGTTCGGAGTGCGGCAGCCCCAAACCCGCCGACGCGGGATGGACCTGCAGCTGCGGCGCGGTCAATCAGGGCAAGTTCTGCTCGGAGTGCGGCTCTAAGAGACCGGAAGGCGCGCCGATGTATAAATGCGACAAATGCGGATGGGAGCCCGAGGATCCCACCAATCCGCCCAAGTTCTGCCCCGAGTGCGGAGATATTTTTGACGAGAATGACAGACAGTGACGGACGGCAGACATAAGATGCATAAAGAGAGCAGACGGGTTCTCCCGTCTGCTCGAAATACGGCCGAGAGACCGGGAAGGATCGGTTGCGTCCAATGAGTGCGGGAATCATCGGAATTATCATCATATTGGTCATCATACTGGTGCTGTTTGCGGGAGTGGGGCTCACCGGTTATCTGTTGTATCGCAAGATCCACAACACGGTGGGGACTTATTCCAAGCTGCTCTTCGGCACGGAGAATCCCGTGGAGGGCATCAAAAAGTCGGAGATGGAGAACGCCAACAGGCCCAAATCCGTGGCCTCCGCCACTAGCCTTTATCTGCCCCGGATCATGAAGGATTTTCCGGAATTTCATTACGATGAGATGAAGACCAGGGCGGAGAATGTGTTGGTCTCCTATCTGCGCAGTGTGGACGGCATGAACGCCTCGCTTTTGACGGAGGGAATGGAGGAGCTGAGGGAGAATCTGGGCATGCGGATACAGATGCTACAGAATCGGGACAGCAGGGAACATTTTCAGAGGATCAATGTACATAGAACGGAGATCAACCAATATCGGAAATTAAAAGGTCGCTGCAGCGTGGTGATGCAGTCGGCCGTGGAATATATCCATTATGTGGAGCGTGACGGCAAGATCACGGAGGGCCGCAAGGATTTAAAGGAACAGAAAAGATATAATGTGGAAGTAGTCTATATTCAGGATCGTGATACGGTGGAGAATCTGGGAGATTCCGGCCTGGGACTGAACTGCCCCAACTGCGGCGCGCCGCTGCCGGGGCTCGGCGCCAAGAAATGTCTCTACTGCGACACGCCGGTGGTAGAATTCAACATCCGCGTGTGGAATTTCAGTTCGGTAAGAGAGGTATGACAAGGGGATTATGAGTGAGACAGTGGAGGAGACCATACAGAAACGTGTGGAGGAGAAAATGGGCGGGCTTTCCGCGGGACAAAATGCCTGCCTGATCGTCTGTGACTTGGATGATTTTGAGCGGATCAACAGCATCAACGGCCGTTTCTTCGGCAACGCGTTGATGGGATCTCTGGCGGAGGAATTGGAGCGCAGGATGCCCGGGGCGCTGAAAGGGCGGATCGGCGAGGATGAGTTCCTGCTGTATGTGGAGAACCCGGACAGGCAGGAGTTGGAACAGAGTTTGAACGGCATCACGCATTTTATGGCGGATCGTTTCGGCATAGGCGGGATCGGGCATTCCGTATCCTGCAGCGTCGGGGCGGCCATGGTGAGCGCGGGGCGAAATGACTATCACACGGCGTTCCAATGGGCGGATTGCGCGCTCTATCGCGTAAAGAACGGACATAAAGGAACATTTCTGATATTGGAGGTGCCCGAAGACATGGCTCTTCCCGACGACGGGTATCTGTCCCGAAACGAGGAGGGCGGCGGATATGTGGCCGGGGAGGAACGCGCGGCCGGTACGGAGGAAGAGCAGCAGGTACTCTTCAGCATGGAAATATTGGAGAATGCTCCGGATATCGGACTGGCGCTCAGGATGATCAGCGAGAAGATATGTAATGTCTTTCATCTGGACGATATGGTCTGTGTGGAACATGGGGCGGGCGGAAACCGTATCCTCAGCCAGTGGAGCGAGGTGGAGACCGCGCGTTTTGCCCAGAGGATGTGCGAGGAGGGCGTATATGAATGGCGCAGTCTGAGCCGTCTTACCGACCCGGACGGATGCGTCTTCTACAGCGCCGACCGCATGGGCAATCCGGATGTGGGAGAGGCGAGATCCGTGCTCCTGGTGTTGTCCACCTCCGTGCGGGATTACAGCGGAAGCATAGTCTTCGTGGACCGGCGCGGCGACAGGGACTGGGAGTCCGCGAAGAATATCCTGGTGCGTATCGCCAATCAGGTCTTCTACAGATTGCGCATGCTGCAGAGGGCGGAGGAGCATCAGCGCGCCATGGATCTCAAACTCAACTATGACGGGCTGACGGGACTGCCTGTGTACAACAGATTTATCAACAGCGCGAGGGAATATCTGGACCATTACGGGAATGCCGGGCTGTGCTGTATCTGTACGGATTTCTCGGAGTTTCGATATTTTAATGAAACCTATGGCTACGCGACCGGGGACGACATTTTGAAAAAATTCGCCGATGCCCTGACGGAGAGATACGGCTGTTGCGGATTGTTTGCCCGGATCAGTTCGGATCATTTCGTGGGTCTGGTGCGCGGGATGACATTGCAGGACGCCGTGGAGGATTACCGGGAGTTCACCGTACATTTTACGGAGGAGTGCAACCGAAAGTATCCGCTGACCAATCTGGTGTTGAGTTCCGGCATCTACGAGGTGCAACCGCAGGATGTCAGCGTGGGAGCCATGGTGGACAACGCCAATGTGGCCCGCAAGAAATGCAAGGAACAGAAAGTGGAGACCATGGTCAGGGCCTACACGGAGAGTCTCAGGCAGGAGCAGGAGAGGATGAGGACCATCAACTCCGGGATACTGACCGGGCTCAAAAAAGGAGAGTTCCAGGCCTATCTTCAGCCCAAGGTCAGTCTGCGCACCGGAAGGATCGAGGGCGCTGAGGCATTGGTGAGGTGGATCAGGTCGGACGGCAGCAGAGTGATGCCGGACGAGTTCATAGAGATTGCGGAGAAGACGGGATATGTGTCCAAGATCGACTTCGCGGTGTTGGAACAGGTGCTCGCCTATCTGGAAGAGGCGGTGGACGCGGGGGAAGAAGTGGTTCCGATCTCCGTCAACTTCTCCAGAAGGAACAATGAGAACGAGGATTTTGTCCCCGATATCCTGAAAAAACTGGAGCAGTATCACATTCCGAGCCGTCTTCTGGAGGCCGAGGTGACGGAATCCGTCTTCATGTCGGATCTGAGCGCGGTGGAAAACAACATGAATTGGCTGCGCAGACAGGGAGTGGAAGTGTCGGTGGACGACTTCGGCAGCGGCTATTCCTCCCTGAATATGTTGGCGAAGGTCTCCGCGGACACCATCAAGCTGGACAGACTTTTTCTCAACAATGCCAACAAAGACGAGCGCGGACTGACGGTGATCCAATATCTCACCAAGATGCTCAAGCGCTTGGGCTTTACCGTGTTGGCGGAGGGCGTGGAGACGGAGGAACAGTTGAATTGGATGAGGATGGCGGACTGCGATCTCGTGCAGGGGTTCTATTACGCAAGACCCATGAGCATCGCGGATTTCAGAGTGTTCCTCAAAAACTTTAACGCCATGCCCCAAAGCGTGGAGAAGGGATAAAGGATATATGAGCATTTATGATACACTGAACGAGGAGCAGAAGGAGGCGGTCCGACATACGGACGGGCCCCTTCTTTTATTGGCCGGAGCCGGCAGCGGCAAGACCAGGACGCTGACCCACCGGATCGCCTGGCTGATCGGCGAGATGGGTGTGAAACCCTGGAATATCCTGGCCATCACTTTTACCAACAAAGCGGCCGGGGAGATGCGGGAGAGAGTGAATGATATCGTGGGTTTCGGGGCGGATCAGATCTGGGTCAGCACCTTTCACTCCGCCTGTGTGCGCATTTTGCGCAGATATATTGACCGCATAGGGTTTGACAATGACTTCAGCATCTATGACACGGACGATCAAAAGACTGTGATGAAGGGTGTGTGCAAGCGTCTGAACATCGATACGAAGGTGTATCGGGAGAGGAATCTTTTGAATGCCATCTCCTCCGCCAAGGACGATCTCGTGGATGTGCGGGAATACGAGATCCAAGCCGTGGGGGATTACCACAGACAGGTGACGGCCCGGGCCTACAGGGAGTATCAGGAGACGCTCAGGAAAAATAATGCTTTGGATTTTGACGACATCATCGTCAAGACCGTGGAGCTTTTCAAGAGCTGTCCGGAGGTGTTGGAGTCCTATCAGGAGCGTTTCCGCTATATCATGGTGGACGAGTATCAGGACACCAATCTGGCCCAATTTGAACTGGTGCGCCTGTTGGCGGACAAATATCGCAATCTCTGTGTGGTGGGGGACGACGATCAGTCCATCTATCGTTTCAGGGGGGCAAATATCCGCAATATCCTGGATTTTGAGCTGCATTATCCGGAGGCGAGAGTCATCAAATTGGAGCAGAATTATCGCTCCACCCAGAATATTCTGGACGCGGCCAACGCGGTCATCGGCAATAACGTGGGGCGTAAGGACAAGGCCCTTTGGACGGATAAAGGCGCGGGCAGCAGGATTCACTTGAGACAGTTTGACAATGCCTTTGAGGAGGCGGAGTATATCGCTGACGACATCCGCCACAAGGTGCGGGACGGCGAGGAGGATTATCGGGACTGTGCCGTGCTCTATCGCACCAACGCGCAGGCGCGACTGTTGGAGGAGCGCATGGTGGTGGAAGGCATTCCCTACAGCGTGGTGGGGGGAGTCAATTTCTACGCGAGAGCCGAGATCAAGGATATTCTGGCCTACTTAAAGACCATCGACAACGGCAGGGACGAGGTGGCCTTGCGCCGCATCATCAATGTCCCCAAGCGCAGCATAGGCGCCGTCACCGTTGAGAAACTGGCGGATTATGCCGGAATACGGGATATCGGTCTCTATGACGCCATGTGCATGGCGGATGACGTGCCGGGATTGGGCAAGGCGGCCGCCAAAATTCGGGGTTTTGTCAATATGATCCAAGTGCTGCGAAGCGGCAGGGAGTCCTACGGGATCTCGGGGCTGATCCAAGCCGTCATTGAGCACACGGACTACGCGGAGTATCTGCGCGCTCAGGACGATGAATCGGCGGAGGACAGACTCTCCAATCTGGACGAGCTGATCACCAAGGCGGTGACTTATGAGGAGACTCATGAGGAGATCAGTTTATCGGAGTTTCTGGAGGAGATCGCGTTGGTGGCGGATATCGACAATGTGGAGAGCGGGGACAACAGAGTCCTTTTGATGACGCTGCACGCGGCGAAGGGCTTGGAATTTTCGTCCGTGTATCTCGCCGGCATGGAGGACGGCCTGTTCCCGGGATATATGACCATCAAGACGGATCAGCCGGAGGACATGGAGGAGGAGCGGAGACTGGCCTATGTGGGCATCACCAGGGCCAAGCGGGATCTGACGCTCACCTACGCCCGTATGCGCATGGTGCGGGGGGAGACGCAGTACAATCCCATCAGCAGATTCGTGCGCGAGATCCCCATGACATTGATGGACAATACCATACCGGGGGGCGGCCGCGCCTCGGAGGTAGAGCGCTTATTGGGAGGCGGAAACGCATCAGGGACAGAGCGCCTGTCGGGAGGCGGACATGTGTCAGGGACGGAGTGCTTGTCGGAGACCGGACGCGCGTCGGGAGCAGAGCGTTCATCTGAGACTGCGGGAAGGCAGCGCGCCATTGTCAGGCCGAGGATCACGCCCAACACGGACAAACCCTTTATCGCCCGCGGCATCGGCAGCCTGAACCGGGTTGCCGGGATTCAGAAAGGGCAGCAGGAGGCCCCCGGGGATTTGGATTACGGCGTGGGAGACCGGGTGCGGCATATCAAATACGGAGAGGGCACCGTGGCGGATGTGGCGCGGGAGCCGAGAGACTACAAGGTCACGGTGGACTTCGACACGGCGGGACGCAAGATCATGTACGCCTCCTTCGCAAAGCTGAAAAGGTGTTGAAGAATGATGTTGCAGATCAAAAAGAAATTAAAAACAAAAAGATGTTGAAATTGCTTGTAGTATTTTCCAAGCAAATGTGATATGCTATAAAAGGACCACCTAAGGAGAAAGGAAGGTATTGACATGGATAAGTTGGAAAAGGCTCTGGAGATGGCAAACGAATTCAAGCTCAATGAGCTGCTTGGCAAGAAGAAAGAGGAAGAGGCAAAGAAGAAAAAGAGCAACGCGATCCTCTGGATCCTGGCGATCATAGGAGCCGTGGCTGCGGCCGCCGCCATCGGATATGCCGTATATCGTTATTTCCATCCGGATTATCTGGAGGATTTTGACGATGACTTTGAGGACGATTTTGAGGATGATGAGGACTTCTTCGAAGACGAGGGAGTGAACTGAACCGATGAAGAAAGGTCAGGTATATGAGGGAATCGTGGAACGGGTCGATTTTCCCGGCAAAGGCATTGTGCGCGTGGGAGAGGAGACAGCCGTTGTAAAGATGTGCCTGCCCGGTCAAAGGATTCGTTTTTCTGTCAATAAAATTCGAAAAGGGAAGGCGGAAGGAAGGCTTTTGGAGGTGTTGGAGACATCGCCTCTGGAAACCAGAGAGCCGTGTTCCCATTTTGGGTTGTGCGGAGGTTGTACATATCTGTCTTTGCCCTATCCGGAGCAGCTGAAGATCAAGGAGGCTCAGGTAAAAAGGCTCTTGGACGGCGTGCTCACGGGCAGACAGGATGAATGGGTCTATGAGGGCATCAAGGGCAGTCCCGTGGCCTATGAATATCGCAACAAGATGGAGTTTTCCTTTGGGGATGAATATAAGGGCGGACCGCTTGCGCTGGGAATGCACAGGCGGGGAAGTTTTTATGATCTGGTGACGGTGGAGGACTGCCGTATTGTGGACGGGGATTACCGCCTGATCTTGAAGACGGTGCGGGAATATTTTGCCGCGAGGCAGGTCAGTTTCTTTCACAGGATGACCCATGAGGGATATCTGCGCCATCTGTTGGTGAGAAAGGCGTCCCGCACGGGGGAGATCCTCGTGGCGTTGGTGACGAGTTCCCAACTTCCGGGAGACGATGATCCCTCTCGGAAGACGCAGGACGATGCGGCACTGCTGCAGGGCTTTGCGGAGACATTGCTCAAGGTGCAGCGGGATGGCAGACTGTCGGGGAAATTTGCCGGCATCCTGCACATTGTCAATGATTCCGTGGCGGATGTGGTGCAGAGCGACCGCACGGACATTCTCTATGGACAGGATTATTTTTATGAGGAACTGCTGGGATTGCGCTTTAAGATCTCGGTGTTTTCTTTTTTTCAGACCAATTCCCACAGCGCGGAGGTGCTCTATGAGACGGCCCGCGGCTATGTGGGAGATTTGGGCGCGCGGGACAAGACGGTCTTTGACCTCTACAGCGGCACGGGCACCATTGCACAGCTGATGGCGCCGGTGGCGGGCAGAGTGATCGGCGTGGAGATCGTGGAGGAGGCGGTGGAGGCCGCAAGGCGGAGCGCCGCGGAGAACGGCCTCTCCAACTGTGAGTTTATCGCGGGGGATGTGCTGAAAGTGTTGGATACATTGGAGGAGCGCCCGGATGCCATCATCCTGGATCCGCCGCGGGACGGCATTCATCCCAAGGCCCTGCCGAAGATCCTCGCCTACGGCGTGGAGCGCATCGTCTACATCTCCTGCAAACCCACCAGTCTGGTGCGGGACCTGGAGACTTTCCTCTCCGCGGGATACCGGGTGGAGCGGGCCGTGGCAGTGGACCAGTTCCCTTGGACGGGGGGAGTGGAGGTGGTGTGTGTGTTGGGAAGAGTGTAGTCTTAGTATTAGGTAATTGCGAAACAAGTTCGCAATCCTGATTCTGGACAAGGAAGAAATCCTGCAAAGTTTGCCCCGCACATTTTTATTATTGATACGCCTCTCCACGATTTTGGTGATGGAGCGGATGACAAAATGCCTGACAGCATGAGAGCCGGACACTACCGTTATTTTATGAATTACCAAGACGAGGGAATACTGATATATTGCTCCGAATATGCAATGTCCTGAACTGTGATGCCGGGGACATTATGGAATTTAAGAAAGATGAGGAAATGCAAGAATAACGAAGGAGCCTTGAATGATGGAAATATTCAACAACACCACGAAGGTGGTAAAAGATGACCTTACGAAAGTGATACAGCCAGGCAGCAAAGTTTCTATTGCTGCAGCCTGCTTTTCAATATATGCGTACCAAGAGCTGCAGCAGCAACTTGAAACCTGTGATGAACTGCGCTTTATTTTTACATCGCCCACCTTTGTTGCCGAGAAAACTCCGAAGGAGCGCAGGGAGTTTTATATTCCCCGTCTGCAGAGGGAGAAAAGCCTCTACGGTACCGAGTTTGAAGTGCGCCTCCGTAACGAACTGAAACAGAAGGCCATAGCAAAGGAGTGCGCCGACTGGATGCGCCGCAAGGTACGGTTCAAGTCCAATACAACCCGCGACGGCATGAACAATTTCATGCTTGTTTCTGATGAGGACGAGGCTTATACATATTCACCTATGAACAGTTTTACTACCGTTGACCTTGGCTGTGAACGCGGGAATAACCTCACGAATATGGTGACCCGTTTTGAGAATCCGGCAAGTGCAGAGTTCCTTCGTATGTTTGATGTCGTGTGGAATGATGAAGAGAAACTGAAGGATGTGACCGAGGAAGTAATTGATATGATTTCTACGGTCTATCAGGAGAACTCCCCGGAACTGATTTATTTTATGACGCTGTATAACATATTCAGCGAGTTTCTGGAGGACATCTCCGAGGATGTTCTTCCAAACGAGGCAACGGGCTTTAAGGACAGCATCATTTGGAACAAGCTGTTCAACTTTCAGAAGGATGCCGCTCTTGCGATCATAAATAAACTGGAGCAGTACAACGGCTGCATCCTTGCGGACAGCGTCGGTCTTGGTAAGACCTTCACGGCGCTTGCCGTCATCAAATATTACGAAGGGCGGAACAAGAATGTCCTGGTTCTCTGCCCGAAAAAATTATGCGAAAACTGGATGACCTATCGTGGCAATCTGATCAATAACCCTCTTGCCGGAGACCGACTGCGTTATGACATCCTTTACCATACAGATCTTTCCAAGGACAGCGGCAATACGGTAATCGGACTACCGATTGACCGCATCAACTGGGGAAACTATGACCTTGTCGTGATTGATGAGAGCCACAACTTTAGAAACGGCAACGGCACGAACAGCCGCGGTGGAGAGAAAGAAAACCGCTATATGCGTCTGATGAGCCGTGTTATCAAGCCGGGTGTAAAAACGAAGGTGCTGATGCTTTCCGCCACACCGGTCAATAACCGCTTTTATGATTTAAGAAATCAGTTGGCGCTTGCCTACGAAGGTGACCCTTCCGAGTTCAATGAGAAGCTGAATATCAAATCCGACATAGACACCATATTCCGTCAGGCGCAGGGTGTTTACAATGCATGGTGCAAGCTGCCGGAGGAAGAACGCACTACGGCGAATCTGCTTTCACGCCTGGACTTCGATTTCTTTGAAGTGCTGGACAGCGTAACGATTGCCCGCTCCAGAAAGCATATACAGAATTATTACGATGTAACAGATATTGGAACATTTCCCGAAAGGCTTAAACCGATTTCTCTGCGTCCGAAACTAACCGATTTAAAGAATGCCATCAACTATAAGGAAGTGTATGAGTGCCTCTCCAAATTGAAGCTGACGATATACACACCGACAATTTATATCCATGCCAGCAAACTCAGTAAGTATCTGGATGAGAAGGAAACCGAGAACTTCAGAAAAGGCCGTGAAATCGGTATTCAGCGTTTGATGAGCATCAACCTCTTAAAGCGTATGGAAAGTTCCGTGCATTCCTTCCTGCTGACGGTGCGTAGGATTTACGACTACCTTTATGACACCTCGCAGACCATCGAAACGTTTATGTCTGGTGGCTCCGGTGCCTTAGATGAGATGCGCGATCTATCCGGCGCGGCGGCTGATTTCGATGATGACGATCAGAACACCGACTTTTTCAGCGTCGGCAAAAAGGTAAAGATCGATCTCCAGGACATGGACTATATTTCGTGGAAACGGGATATCGATGAAGACCTTGAAACGCTCCAGCTGCTCATCATGATGATCGAGGACATCACGCCAGAGTACGACTTCAAGCTGAATGAACTGATCCGTGTTATCAGGGAGAAAGCGGCAAATCCCATCAACGAGGGGAACAAGAAGATTCTTATCTTTACTGCGTTCTCGGATACGGCGGATTATCTGTATGAGAATATCGCCGAGATGGCGCAGAGGGAGATGGGACTTCATACGGCGCTCGTGACTGGCTCCGTGGACGGAAGAACCACGATACCGAAGTTTAAAGCGGATATGAACCACGTCCTTGCCTGTTTCTCGCCGAAGTCAAAGGATCGTGATGTTCTGTACCCGAAGGATAAGACGGACATCGATATCCTCATTGCCACCGACTGTATTTCCGAGGGTCAGAATTTGCAGGACTGCGATTTCTGCATCAATTACGACATCCATTGGAATCCCGTCCGCATTATACAGCGTTTCGGAAGAATTGACCGTATCGGCAGCAGGAACGCAGTAATTCAGCTTGTGAACTTCTGGCCCGATCTGGATTTGGACGAGTATATCAATCTGAAGGCTCGTGTGGAGACAAGGATGCGCATATCCGTCATGACCTCGACCGGCGATGACGATCTCATCAACCAGGAAGAGAAAGGCGACCTGGAATACAGACGTGCCCAGCTGAAAAAGCTCCAAGAGGAGGTCGTTGACCTTGAGGATATGTCATCAGGCATTTCCATCATGGATTTAGGGCTTAACGAGTTTCGTATGGACTTGCTGGCGTACATGAAAGAGCATAGAGATATTGACCACACGCCGTTTGGAATCCACGCAGTTGTCAAAGGCGAAAAGCCCGGCGTGATATTTGTATTGAAAAATGTAAACGAGCATATCAACATAGAAAACCGGAATCGACTGCACCCCTTCTATATGGTGTATGTGAGCATGGAAGGCGAGGTTGTGACGAACCATCTGCAGCCGAAGGACACGCTCGATATCATGAGGCATCTGTCACGAGGCAAGTCCGCTCCCGACAAGGCGAGCTGCGATGTGTTCAATAAGGCTACAAACAACGGTCGAAACATGGGCAAGGTATCGAAACTGTTGGAGGATGCCGTCGGCTCTATCATTGATGCCAAGGACGAAGGAGATATTGACAGTTTCTTCTCCGGTGGGCAGACCACGTTCCTCTCCGGCGGCTTTTCGGGACTGGATGATTTTGAGCTGATATGCTTTATGGTGGTGATTTAAATGATTGATTTTCCAAAAAGCACGGCTGTTCACCGTCGAATGCCGAAGGAGGCGTTCTACAAGCACCTGCCGCTGACGAAAGTGCTGAAGGATAAATTCGTATCCGATGTGGACAGGATTGTTGTAGAAAACAGCCTGACAAAAGAAAATCTGAATCTGACAGCCGATTCGGAGATAAAGGAAATCCTGTTTTTGTCGATAAAACTTAAGAAACAGGAATTTGACGCCAAGATCATAGAGGCAATCGCAAGGCAGAATCCGCACAAGCTTGTATTCTACCTTTGCTTTGAAGGCAGCCGCCAGCTTGCGATATATCACGGCAGGCTCTACCGCTCGCCCTGGATGGATGAGGACGAGATGACACTGAAAGCCGAGGGTTTCTCTCTGGATGAGATATGGGAACATCTGATTGAACGCATCGCTCTTTATGATGAGCGGGCAAGCGTGGCGGCAGAACTCTCTATTGATGACAGACTTGCCCTGCAGGAACAGATTGTCAAACTGGAGAAACAAATTAAAAAGACAGAGGACGCAGCTTGGAAAGAGCAGCAACCGAAAAAGCGGTTTGAAATTTATTCACGTCTGCAGTCCTATAAACAGAAATTGGAGGAACTGAAAAATGGACAAGCTTAAGATGCATACGCCCGATTTGGCGGACGAAAACTTCAAAAAGCTGGCGGAGCTGTTTCCGAATGCGGTAACCGAAACCTTAAACGAGAATGGAGAAGTTGTGCGTGCCATTGATGCGGATGTTCTGCGTCAGGAAATCTCCGCCGCCGTGGTCGAAGGTCCGCAGGAACGCTATCAGTTCACTTGGCCAGACAAAAAGAAGTCTATTCTTCTTGCCAACTCTCCGACATCTAAAACTCTTCGCCTACAGAGAGAGTTGAGCGTTGGCAAGGACGGAACTAGGGGTAACATTGATACAGAGAATATCTATATTGAGGGAGATAATCTCGAAGCGTTAAAAATTTTGAGAGAGACCTACCTCAAGAAGGTAAAGATGATCTATATCGACCCTCCGTATAACACGGGCAGCAATTTGATTTACAAGAATGATTACAGTCAATCGATGACTGAGTATCTTGCTAACAGTGGTCAATTTGATGAAGACGGAAACAACTTGGTTCAGAATCTTACTACTAATGGTAGGTTCCATACTGATTGGTTAAATATGATGTTTCCAAGGTTGAAAATTGCCAAGGATTTGCTCTCCGATGATGGTATACTTGTCTGTGCCATTGATGAAAATGAGGTTGACACGCTTCTTTCAATTGTTCTTAAGAATATCTTTGGCACAAATCATGAATATGCCATTGTGACGGTTGTGCATAATCCGCGTGGTCAACAAGGCAACAATTTTTCCCACACTAATGAGTATGCAATCTTTGTATATCCTGCAGGGATCAAAGCTATCGCTGATCGATTGATTCCTGATGATGAAGTAGACTGGTCCCAATTTAGAAATTGGGGTAGCGAGTCTGAACGTACAGATGCCAGAAATTGTTTTTACCCTGTAATAGTTGATGCAAATGGTCAGATTGTCGGCTTTGGTGACGTATCGCCTGAAACATATCATCCTGAAACTCAGACCGTAAAAATAGATGAATTGTTCTATGTGTATCCCATTGATAGAAATGGGATTGAGAGGAAGTGGAGATATGCACGGCAGTCTGTTGATGATATATCATCAATGCTACGAGCTCGGAAAACCGCTACCGGATACGAGGTTGAGATAGGGAAAACCTTTGGGATTGTAAAAACTGTATGGAACGACAAAAAACATGACGCTAACGAATATGGGACTCGCCTTATTAGTGAATTGGTTCCACATAATGGTTTTACTTTTCCCAAAAGCCTGTGGACAGTATATGACTCTCTTTATGCAGGTACAAAAGACGATAAGGATGCAATTATACTTGATTTCTTTTCTGGCTCAGCCACGACAGCTCATGCTGTTATGGAATTGAATGAAACTGATGGCGGTAACAGAAAATTCATTTTGGTACAGGTTCCCGACATAACTTACACAGGAAAGAAGGAGTCCTATGTGGGAGAAAACGGGGAAGAAAAAGAGCGTTATGTGATTGATTCTGTGACTGGATTTCCTGTTATCGTTAAAGATAGTGAATCAAGAAAGGCTGGATTTTACATTATACCTCAAATTGGTGAAGAACGTATTCGTAAAGCTGGTGATAAAATCAGACAGGAATCGAAGCACCCCGAATACTTTGATTACGGTTTTCGTGTTTTCAAGGTCGACACCACGAACATGGAGGACGTTTACTACAAGCCCGCCGACTATAACCAGGGACAGATGGAGTTGTTTGCCGACAACATAAAGGCAGACCGCACACCGGAAGACTTGTTGTTCCAGGTGATGCTTGACCTTGGTGTTCTTCTCTCTTCCAAAATCGAGGAAACGGAGATTGTCGGCAAGAAGGTGTTTTCCGTCGCGGACGGATATCTAATCGCCTGCTTTGATTCCAATGTGACCGAGGAGACCGTGAAGGAAATCGCCAAGCGGCATCCTTTCTATGCTGTATTCCGTGACAGCGGCATGGCTTCCGACAGCGTGATGACCAACTTCGAGCAGATTTTTGAAACCTACAGTCCGAAAACACAAAGGAAGGTATTGTAATGGATAGCATGACAAATACAAACAATCTTCCTGAGAAGAACGGACAGGAGGACGCCTATAAAACAATTCGAAGTTATGTGATTGACGCAAAGCAGCGAGTGTACACGGCTGTCAATGCGGCTATGGTCGAGACCTATTGGAATATCGGCAAGGAAATCTACGAAATCTGCGGAGAAAACGACCGTGCTGCTTACGGTAAACAGGTGCTTCAATACATTTCCGAAAGGCTGACAGCGGAATTTGGCAAGGGTTACAGTGTGCAAGGACTGCGTAATATGCGCCAGTTTTATTTGACATTTCAAAATCGCTCCACGCTGTGGAGCGATTTGAGCTGGTCGCATTATCGCCTTTTGATGAGAGTTTCTGATGAAGACGCACGTTCCTTTTACGCAGAAGAAACTGCCAAGTCCGCATGGAGTGTCCGCCAGCTTGAACGGCAGATTAACACGATGTACTATAATCGGATTCTTGCAAGCAGAGATAAAACATCAGTTGCTTCGGAGATACAAACTACTGTCCCGAAGCTGGAATATGAGAATATTGTCAAAGACCCTTATGTGTTGGAGTTTTTGGATTTGCCGGCAAACGAGCACTACTATGAATCTGACTTGGAGCAGGCCTTGATTGACCATTTGCAAAAATTCCTGTTGGAACTTGGGCGAGGATTTTCGTTCGTGGCAAGACAGAAGCACATCAGCTTTGACGGCAGGCATTTTTATATCGACCTCGTTTTTTACAATTACATTCTGAAATGCTTTGTACTGATTGATCTGAAAACGGACGATTTGACACATCAGGACATTGGACAGATGCAGATGTATGTGAATTATTATACCCGTAAACTGATGAACAAGGGAGATAATCCACCTATTGGTATTCTGCTCTGCGCAGATAAAAGCGATACGCTTGTGCAGTATACTTTACCGGAAGGAAATACGCAGATTTACGCAGCAAAATATATGCCATATATGCCTACGGTTGAGGAACTCAAGCGTGAACTCAAGTTAGAAGATTTTGAAAAGTTGGAGGGCGATGGCAATGAGTGATATGAAATTTAAATTTACCATACAGCCTTACCAGACCGAGGCTGTGGAGAGTGTTGTGAGCGTCTTTGCCGGACAGCCATTCAACGACCGTTTCACCTATCGCAGGGACGTAGAGATCAAGCGCGACATCACAAACTATATGCTCTCCGATGAAGAACTTTGCATGGGCTTTGCCAATGCGCGTGTTGCGCTGGATTATTCTCAGCTTCTTGAGAACATCCGTAAGATGCAGACTAGGAACAACATCAAGCTGTCGGATTCCATTACTTCCGGCGGAATGGGTTCCTGCTCCCTTGACGTAGAAATGGAAACTGGCACGGGTAAGACCTATGTGTATATAAAGACAATGTTTGAACTCAATAAGCAGTACGGCTGGAGCAAGTTCATCGTTGTTGTGCCGAGCATTGCTATCCGTGAGGGCGTCCGCAAGAGCTTTGAAACCATGCAGGAACACTTTATGGAATATTACGGAAAGAAGGCTCGTTTCTTCGTGTACGACTCCAAGAACCTGGCGGAAATTGATAACTTCAGCCAAAGCGCAGATATCAACGTCATGATCATCAATATCCAGGCATTCAATGCCCGTGGAAAGGATGCCCGTCGTATCCGCACGGAACTGGACGATTTCGGCAGCAGAAAGCCGATTGACGTCATTAAGGCAAATCGTCCTATTGTCATTTTGGACGAGCCGCAGAAAATGGGCGGAGCCGCTACGCAGGAAAGTCTGAAGGAATTTAATCCGCTTTTCTGCCTGAACTATTCGGCCACCCACAAGCAGCACCACGACCTTGTGTATGTGCTGGATGCGCTTGATGCCTACAATAAGAAACTCGTAAAGCGGATCGAGGTCAAGGGGTTTGATATCAAGAATCTGCGCGGCACGGATAGCTATCTGTTCCTGGAGCAGATCGTAATCTCACCGAAGAAACCACCGACGGCAAGGATCGAGTTTGAAATCGGATATAACAAGTCCATTAACCGCGAGACCCGCCTGGTCAGCGTGGACGATGACCTCTTTGCCCTTTCCAAAAACATGGAGCAGTACAAAGGTTACCGTGTCAATGAGATAGACCCTATCCGTAGGATTGTCACCTTTACAAATGGGGAAATCCTCCATGTCGGTGAAACGGTCGGTGATGTATCCGAGGCAGACCTGCGCCGTGTGCAGATCAGGGAAACCATCCGCTCTCACTTTGAAAAAGAGAAGGAACTTTTCGACAGAGGTATCAAGGTTCTCTCCCTCTTCTTTATTGATGCGGTCGCAAAATATAGAAAGTACGATGACGATGGAAATGAGATTAACTCCGAGTACGGCGAGATTTTTGAGCAGGAATATACGGATATTCTCAACGAATATCTAACGCTGTTCAATACGTCTTATGAGCAGTATCTCCGTGGCATTGATGCACACAGCACTCATGCAGGATATTTCTCCATCGACAAGAAGGGCCGCAAGGTGGACAGTACCACGAAACGTGGCAGCGATGAGAGCGATGATATTTCCGCATACGACTTGATTTTGAAAGATAAGGAGCGTCTTCTTTCCTTCGATAATCCCGTTCGCTTTATTTTCTCACACTCCGCTCTGCGTGAGGGCTGGGATAATCCTAATGTATTCCAGATTTGCACTTTGAAGCATGGAGGTAGCTCTCCTACGCAAAAACGTCAGGAGGTTGGACGAGGGCTGCGCCTTTGCGTTAATCAGAACGGTGAGCGCATGGATGTTGACACGCTTGGAAGTCAGGTACAGCAAATTAATCAGCTTACCGTCATAGCCGGCGATGGCTATAAGGACTTTGTAGCAGACCTGCAACGCGGTATCCGTGATGACCTTTATGACCGTCCTACCAAGGCTACGGCAGATTACTTTATCGGTAAGACGATTGTCCTGAACGGCAATGATGTAACAGTTTCCGATAAGCAGGGACGCGATATTTACCGCTATCTTATCAAGAATGACTACATTGATGAGGACGATCATGTCACCGACAAATACCGTGCTGATCTCGAAAACGGTGTGCTTGCACCTGTTCCGGAAAGCTGCACGGAGATTGCCGAAGGCGTCCATGCCCTCGTTCAGAGCGTATTTGACGAACACGCCCTGGATGACATGATTAAGAACGGTCACGATACGAAGATTCAGGAAAACGCTCTGAACGATAACTTCTACAAGAAGGAGTTTCAGACGCTCTGGAACTACATTAACCACAAGTATGCTTATACGGTAGAATTTGACAGTGAGGAACTGATCCGCAAAGCCATCGCTCACATTGACGAGAAGATGTTTGTGGCAAAGCTGCAGTATACCGTCACGACCGGCGAACAGGGCAAGGATTGGGATTCCGAAAAGCTGAAAAGCGGTGCCGGATTTGTTGCCGAGGAAAGCAAGACCTATACGCTGGAGCGTTCCGAGGGCAGCCTGGTCAAGTATGACCTTGTCGGTAAGATTACGGAAGGTGCAAAGCTGACCCGACGCACCGTTGCAAGGATACTTGGAGGCATTCGCCCGTACACCTTTGCTATGTTTAAGAATAACCCGGAGGAGTTCATCACAAAGGCTATCCGGCTTATTAACGAGCAAAAGGCGACGATGATTGTTGAGCAGATAACCTACAATCGCACGGAGGGTACATACGACAGCACGATCTTTACCGCAGAAAAGAATACCGACTTCTCGCGGGCATACAGAGCGAAGAAGAATGTGCAGGACTATGTCTTTGCGGATGGCAGCGCAGAAAAGAGCGTGGAGCGCCGCTTTGCAGAGAATATGGATTTGGCAGACGAGGTATGTGTATACGCCAAGCTGCCGAAAGGTTTCTCCATCCCTACGCCTGTCGGCAATTACTCGCCGGACTGGGCGATTGCATTTAACAAAGGTACCGTAAAGCATATCTTCTTCATTGACGAGACGAAAGGCACGATGGAGACGCTGAACCTGCGGCCTATCGAGCAGGCTAAAATCAGCTGTGCGAAGAAACTGTTCAATGAACTCTCCACAGAAGATGTGGTCTACCACGATGTGGACAGCTATCAGCACCTGCTGGATATCATGGAAGGGCTGTAAAGGAGGCAGGCCGTGCTGATTGATTATGATGATCCATCTACATTCCCTGCCAGTTTAGGAGAATGGGATATGGCCTTTGAGCAGATGGTGCGGGAATCCATCAGTCTTGATGGTGTCAAAGAATGGTGGGAAATTAAGCATCAGTTTCAAGACTTACATATTGGTGAAATGCCCATTGTTCAGAACTTTTTAAGGGATAATGCGGATGTTGAAGTGGCTGTTTGTCATTGCACGAGGATTCTCGATGAAGCCGCATACTGGAACAATGGCATGGTTACGAGCGGAGGGCAAAACTCGGAAGAGGAACAGCGGATCAGAGGACTCTTGGAAATGATTGACCTTCCGCCACAGAAAGTAGCTGAAGTTATCAGCCACGCTTACTACTACTGGAATCGTGACAAGGAACAGCGTACCGAATCAGTGCATTTTTTCATAGAAAAGAGTCTGATTTATGAGGATGACCAGCTGAATAATTTTGCGATAAGTCTTGGCGGCGAAATCCTCAGATGGTCGATTGAGGCGATGGGACATGCTCTATACAAGCAGGAGCCGTACAAGCGACTCTGGATTTTGGGGACGCCGTCAGTAATCAAGTTCAAATGCAGACTGTCGGATGTGCATGAAATGTGTCGCAGTTCTATGATAGCGGAAATTGTGAAGTATTTCATCGTAACTAAGATGTTTGGTTACGGATATTGCGAAGGTCGCTTATCCAAAGTTCCTCGAAAAGCTGTCTGTCTGCCGCGATCTGTTCCACGGATACGATTACGGCAAATTCATGACGGGAACAGACCTTGACCGCAGTAAAACGATCACGGGTGCCGCAAACTTTATTCTGGCCGTCGAAAGACAAGATAAGCGGGATGATTTCGCAAAGGAAGCGGTTTTGTTGAAAAATGCGCTGTCTCTCTGCTCCTCGCTTGCGGAGGAGGAATTGCGCATTGAGGCGGCTTTCTTTGAATCTGTCAGAGTCATTGTGATGCGCTTTATTAATCAGGGTGGCGGAAAAAAGATATCCCTGCCGGAGATGAATGCCAGAATCAATGCGTTGCTTAAGGCAAGCATCAAGAGCGATGGTGTTTTAAACCTGTTTTCCGATGTCAACGAGGATTTTTCGTTATTTGATTCAAAGTTTTTGGAAGAGATAGCCAAAATGAAAGAGAAGAACCTTGCTGTCGAGCTGCTGAAGAAACTCATCGCGGAGCAGGTGCAGATTTACCGCAGGACGAATGTGGTGAAGTCTGAGAAATTCTCTGAAATCATCCGGAGTGCCATGAATCGTTACTTGAACGGTATGCTCACAAATGAAGAAGTCATCCAAGAAATGCTCAACCTCGCCAAGCAAATAGCGGCAGCACAGGAAGAAGGCAAGGCACTTGGTCTGACAGCGGACGAGTTGGCATTTTATGACGCGCTCACAAAGCCACAGGCTATTAAAGATTTTTATGAAAACGAGGAACTGATCGCCATTACGAAAGAACTGGCTGATACGCTCCGCAAAAACCGCACGATTGACTGGCAAAGACGCGATTCCGCCAGAGCGAAAATGCGTATGCTGATAAAGAAACTTCTCAAAAAACATAAGTATCCGCCGGAGGGCATGGACGATGCGGTTCAAACCGTTATGACGCAGTGTGAACTGTGGACGGATCATGCTGATTTTGAGGAAGATGGACATAAGGCAGCGACATATGATTTTGAGCCGCGGCGGGATCTGATGATGGTTGCAACGGATGCCTCACCGTATGATGGTGAAAGCGATTAAGCGCAAAGGAGGCCATTTTGTATTGAGTGGAAAGCAACAAATTTATAAAAGAGGGGAGAATCACTCACAGAAATAAAGCCTCAAGTGAGGCTTTAAGTGAGGCCTTAAGTGAGGCCTTAAATGAGGCTTTAAATGACGATGAATAAATCATTGCCTGAATCGGAAATATTTTGGCGCATATATGCGGATATGAGACAATCTTTACCTGAAGAGTTGCAAAGTAGCTTGCCATCTATCGAAGAAATAGAAAAAGAATTGGAATAATAAATAAAATGTGCAACGCCCGTTGCACGAATGGAGATGATGAGGTGCAAAGAAATGACATAAAGGTTTATACTTATTTTGATTGGAAATATTTGTAATTTTCCGGGTTTGAATAGGCTGACTGATTTTCTGAAAAATTTTTATACGAAAAGATATGATATCACGGAGGAAGCCATATGAAAATCGAACTTAAGATACCGACCCTGGAAGATAAAGAGGGCTTAGAGATTGTCTGTAATGCAGTTGACAGAAGATATCTGTCTGACAGGATTCCGTATCCCTACACGGACGAATCCGCCGAATGGTGGATTAATATGGTCACGGAGAACGATGGAAAGACCGGTGTTTGGCGGGTGATATACGTTGATGGAAAGTTAGTTGGAAACATATCCGTTGAGCAGAAACAGGATGTATATCACAAGGATGGGGAAATAGGTTATTTTCTTTTGACAGAGTATTGGTCAAAGGGGATTATGACTGAGGCGGCAAGACGGATCTGCAGGATTGCGTTTGAAGAGCTTGATATTATCCGCATTACCGGCGTGTACTATGAGCCTAATGCCGCGTCAGGGCGGGTTTTGGAGAAGGTGGGATTTGAGTATGAGGGGACCCGAATGAACGGTGTGGCGAAGGGAGACAAGATTTATGATCTTTGCATGACCGGGTTACTTAAGGAAAAATTAGAATAGAAACAAAGTTGTTAAGTAATGTTGATTAGCAGTGTTTTTATTGAATTTATGTTGCACTTGAATAGAAGTACATTTTGATATATCTGTTCCATCAGTAAAACAAACATTTGTTCCCTATAATACTGCCTGAAAAATTCTTTTGGTTGACTTTGCCACGGCAGACCGTTATACTAAAAATGATTAGAACTTTCTGTGGAAATTTTTAGTAAAGCGGGTGGGTGGCATGGATGTGAATGAACTGATGGGGCAGAAGGCTGTCACAAAATATTGGCTTTCCCAAAACAGTGGCGTACCATATACCACAGTTTGCGATATATGTAATGGGAAGACAAAGATTGAAAACTGTTCCGTAAAGACAGTCTATAAAATTGCGGAAGCGTTAGGGGTGTCCATGGAATCCCTGTTGGATTTTACATCTGAAAGGCGGGGCAATTTTGAACTTTATAAAAGCAGCGTGTGCCATCGTGTAAAGGAAATGGGGGACATTGACTTTATCATAGACACGCTGGAACAGGATGATATCAGGATGTACTATCAGCGGGGGTGGTATCGGGAATGTCTGTATCTGTTGGCAATGTTGGACTATATCAGCCGGGTGAACAGTGTCCCGGTCTGTACAAGTTATGACGACCTGCGCTGTTGTAAATTAAAGGAGACGCTTTATCCCTCCGGCATATTAACGGCGGCTTTCGTCTCCGGCACTGATGCACCAAAAACAAAAGCGCTACAGGAGGCGATTCCTGAATTTTTGAGGTTTAATATTGTGGAGAGCGAGGTGCGTAATGTCGTTTGAGGGAACAGGCGTATTCACAAAAGAGAATCTTGATACCATGCTGAAAGAACTGGCAAAGGAATTTAAGAGGCGGAATGGCACTGCGGTCTCGGCGGAGATCATCCTAATCGGCGGGGCGGCAGTTCTCGCGGGTTATGGATTCCGTGAAATGACAATGGATGTAGATGCGGTGATCCATGCTTCCTCAGCCATGAAGGAGGCGGCAGGCAGGGTCGGCGACAAATATAACCTTCCCCATGGATGGCTGAATTCTGATTTTATGCGCACGGATTCCTATTCACCGAAGCTGGAGCAGTTTTCAGTTTACTACAAGACTTTTTCAAATGTCCTTCAGGTTCGCACTGTGTCAGCGGAATATCTCATAGCCATGAAGCTGCGCTCTGGAAGAAAATATAAAAATGACCTATCGGATATTATTGGGATTCTGGCGGAGCATGAGAGCAGAGGGAATCCCATTTCCAAAGATAAAATTGATATGGCGGTATGCAGCCTTTATGGAAACTGGGAGGGGTTCCCGGAGGATTCTGTTTCTTTTATCAACAATGCGATGGAGAAGGGCAGTTATGAAGCTGTTTATGCGGCAGTCAGGGAGGAAGAAAAGAATTCAAAGGATATGCTGGTTCAGTTTGGGGAAAAGTATCCAAATGTCACCACACAGTCCAATGTGAATGAAATACTTGCCTCCCTGAAAGCGAAACGTGATAAATAGCAGAAACCATCCATTATAGGACAGCTTGAGGAATTTAAGGAACAACAGGGGATGCCGCCGGAAAAGAAAGAGCCATCGGAAAGCAAAGAGCCATCGGAAAACAAAGTGTTGTCAGAGGGTAATGCTCCCGACAGACCTCTCCCACGGAGAAATTCTAATTCCTCATGTTTTTCTCCAACTCTCGGGGAGGTCTATATATGATTTTAAAATTGTCCATATAAATTTCTCACTTTCCGCCTAAAATCCATGAAATCAAACTCATTTTATATCCTTCATCGTCTGGATGCAGACCAAGCGCAAGGATTTCTTCGTCTGAAAATCCCCTCTCTTTTTTCTCTTTATGGGTATAATTTATCGCTGGTTTAAAATTTTTTGTTGGTTTCATGCACTTTGGGCAAAGTCTTAATCCATCGCTCATTCTATATCCACAATGTTCGCAAATCATACCGCTACCTCCCCACTGTCTTATCATAAACTAGCTCAATCCCCGCTCGGATAACCCCCGTCTTTGTCATTCTTGTCTTATCCATAAACCATCTTCCTTGTTCTGTATAATCAAAATATGCCATATGTTTAAACAAAAATCAAGAGGCTCTATAAAATACAACCGCTGCCGATCTCCATGCTGATTTATTAGCCATTTTTAATATTATGTTGATTTTGGCTAATAGACGTGATATAGTATTTGCAGGGGGTGATTGCTATGAGATTGATACAACGCAAGGAATATCTTAATAAGATAATAAATGTTATCGGAACCCCGGACATAAAAGTAATCACAGGTGTTCGCCGCAGCGGAAAATCAAAACTCTTGGAAGCTTTCAAAGACTATGTGGCTGAAAATATAACGAATGGTAATATTGTTCACATCAATTTTAATCTGCCTGAATATGAAAATCTGCAGGAATATCATACGCTTTATGATTATATTAATGGCAAATACAGGGCAGGGATGGAAAACTTCATTTTTATAGATGAAGTTCAAATGTGTAAAGGCTTTGAAAAGGCAATCAATGGATTACATGCAACGGAAAAATATGATATATATATCACCGGTTCAAACGCGTTTTTGCTTAGTTCCGACCTTGTTACCCTTTTTACGGGAAGGACTTTTGAAATAAAAGTATACCCTTTTTCCTTTCGAGAATATATGCAGTACTTTAACTATGAGGATCCACAGGTATCTTTTGACAAATACGTACTTGAGGGCGGAATGTCCGGTTCCTATTTATATAAGGATCAGGAAGCAAAATATGATTACATTTCCGATGTTTTTAATACACTGATCGTAAGGGATATTCGGCAAAAATATAAAATCCGCAATACACAGCTTATAGATAGGATCTCGGATTTCCTGATGGATAATATATCAAATCTGTCTTCTGCCAGAAATATTACAAACGCAGTAGGTGGAGCAGACGAAAAAATACATCATACAACTGTCAGTTCTTATATACAATATTTATGCAATGCTTTCGCTTTTTATAAAATTCGCCGATATGACATAAAAGGGAAAAAATATCTTTCAAGTAATGACAAATATTACCTGTGTGATCATGCGTTCCGTTATGCGAAACTTGGCACAAAAAACATGGACTACGGAAGAATGATCGAAAATATAGTCGCGATTGAACTTTTGCGCAGGGGATATGAAGTTTATGCCGGTGTATTGTATAAGACAGAAATAGATTTTGTTGCCATTAAACGCAGCGAAAAAATATATATACAGGTTTCGGACAATATAAGTGATGAAAAAACATTTGAACGTGAAATTTCATCATTAATGAAAATTAAAGACGCATATCCTAAAGTCATCATTGCAAGAACACGCCATGACGAATATCAACATGATGGAATCAAGATTATAGATATAGTTGACTGGCTGTTGAACAAGTAGTACTTGCATGACCGGATTACTGAAGGAGAAATTAAAATAAGGAGAAGACACAAAGATGGGATTATCGGAAATTTTGGGGCTTATAATCATTATTCTGCTTTTGGCAGTCCTTATATTGCAGATCGCGGGACGTAAAAAGTCTGACTCGGGCGAGATCATGTCTCTGCTGAGACATAACGCTGAAGAACAGCGCGATGCCGTGCAAAAGCAGATTGCAAGAGGTACGACGGAACAATTTGAGCGTTTCGGGTTTATCCAGAAGAGTGTGCAGGATACATTATCCATGAACCGAAATGAGGTCAATCGGCAGCTTGGTGAATTTCAGCGGCAAATGGAGACCAAACTGACGGAAATTCAGAAGACCGGCGCTGAAGGAAACGAGCAGATCGGCAATACTGTCAGGACCGCTCTGCAGAAGAGCCGTGAAGAGCAGAACAATCAGTTGCATACATTTGGAGAGCAGGTTGAGGGACGTCTTTCTTCCATGCAGCGTGTCAACGCCGAGAATATCGAAAAGATCAACACAACCCTTGAAAATAAAATGAAGGAATTGCAGGAGAGTAACGAAAAGCGGCTTGAGCAGATGCAGGGTGTGGTGGATGAAAAATTGCAAAAGACGCTCGAAACCCGTCTCTCGCAGTCTTTTGAATTGGTCAGCAAGCAGCTTGAGAGCGTGGGGCAGGGGCTGGGGGAGATGAAAGCTCTCGCCGCCGACGCGAAGTCCCTGAAAAACGCGCTCACAAATGTAAAGCAACGCGGCACCTATGGCGAGGTTCGTCTTGAAAAATTGCTCTCTGATATCCTCGCTCCCAACCAATATGAAATGAATGTGGAGATCGCAAACGGTAAACGGGTGGAATTTGCCGTAAAACTCCCCGGAAATGGCGATGTGCCGCTGCTTTTGCCGATCGACAGCAAGTTTCCGATTGAGGATTACAACAGGCTGCTCGACGCGGAGGACAAGCAGGCGATCGATGAGGCGAGACGTTCGCTTACTGCCAAGATCCGCGCTTTTGCAAAAGATATTCACGACAAATACATAGTTCCGCCCAAGACCACGGATTTTGCGCTGATGTTTCTGCCCACGGAGGGATTGTACGCGGAGGTGGTTCAGAATGCGGCTCTGTTTGAAGAGCTCCGCGATAAGTACAAGATCACGGCGGTCGGCGCGACGACGCTCTCCGCGTTTCTCGCGTCCCTGCAGATGGGCTTTAAGACGCTTGCCATCGAGCAGCGGTCCCAAGAGGTGTGGGACACTTTGCGCGCCGTAAAGTCAGAATTTATCAAGTTTGGAGATATGCTTGACAAAGCGCAAAAGCAGCTCCAGACTGCCGATAAAACGCTCACCGAGATCGTCGGCAGACGCACAAAGGCGATCAACCGCACTCTGCGAGGCGTGGAGGAGTTGACGGATGTGAACGCGCCTCTCCTGCAGGAGCCGGAGGATGCGGCGGATGAGTGATAATGCGGGAAATGCTGAATAACATCAAAGTCCTGACAATGGCGCGCTCCCAATGGATGTGGGAGGCAGTGGAGCGGTGCGGGCAGGGGAAATGAAAACGAATGCTTGACAGCCTTATCACTGTGGTTTAAACTAAAGCTATCTTTTAATTCAAGTTTTCTTGGGCGGTTCCGCCATGGCGTTTGTGCCTTTTTCCACTTGAATGAGAAACTACACATGGTGGCAGAAGGCGGGAAGAAAAATAATTTCCGAGGAGAATCCGGTATGGAGAACCTGAAGATTCTTTGGCAGCTTTATCTGGCATTCTTTCGCATCGGCGGCCTGACTTTCGGGGGCGGACTGTCCATGCTGCCCATGTTGAAATATGAGTTGGTGGAGAAGAAAAATTGGATATCGGAGGAGGAACTTTTGGACTGCTACGCCATCGGGCAGTGTACTCCGGGGATCATCGCGGTGAACACGGCCACATTTGTGGGATATCGCAGGAAAGGCGTGGCGGGAGGAATTTTCTCCACATTGGGAATGGTGACGCCCTCTCTGGTGATCATCACTCTGGTGGCGGCCTGTCTGGAGCAGTTTATGGATAATGTATGGTTGCAGCATGCTCTGATGGGGGTGAGGGGGATTGTCTGCGCGCTGATGTGCAATACGGTCATCAATCTGGCGCGGAAGAGTCTGGTGGATCGGTTTACCTGTATCATCTGCGCGGTGGTGTTGCTCCTTTGTCTGTTGACGAATGTGCCAACCATTTTGATCGTGGTGACTGCTGCCGTAGTCGGCATTCTCTCTGAGCGGATCAGAGGACGCCGGAAGGGAGGCGGGGCATGATGGAGACGGTCTTGGAGCTCTTCCTGGAGTTTTTTAAGATAGGGGCCTTTGCCGTGGGAGGGGGACCGGCCACATTGCCTTTTTTGATGGACTTGGCGGAGCGGAAACCTTGGTATGGCATGGAGCAGTTGACGGATATGATCGCCATCAGCGAGTCCACGCCGGGACCGTTGGGGCTGAATATGTCAACCTATGCGGGATTTCAGGCCATGGGCGTGTGGGGCGGACTTGTCGCGTCCTTCGGTCTGGTGTTGCCCAGTGTGGTCATTATCATGCTCATAGCCAAATTTCTGGAGAATTTCAGTGAAAATTCTTATGTGAAGGCGGCTTTTCGGGGAATCCGCCCCGCTGTGACGGCTCTGATCGGTGCGGCGGTCTTTAGACTGTGCAGCGTGTCTCTCTTTATAGAGACGGAAAGTGTTGTGGTGCCTGCGGTGGGTTCCATGGTCGTGGCGGTGGTCGTATTCGGCCTGCTGCAGCTCAAGCGGACGCAGAAGTTACATCCGGCGCTCTGGTTTCTCGCGGGCGCGGCGGTCGGCGTGGTATTTCGGCTGTAAACCATAAAAGAAAAGCCGGGAAATATATAAAAATCATAGGAGGTGTCGCGGATGATAAATATTTATTTCGACAAGCTGTATCGGTATGACAGGATTGCGGAGCCCTGCTATATCGGTATTCCGGTGCGGGAGGGAGAATTGAGGGATCCGGGGAAAGTCTGTCTGTACCATGAGGGGAGAAGGCTGCCCCTTCAGACGAAGGTGACCTCCAGGCATAAAGACGGATCCGTGCGCTTTCTGTTCCTGCGTTTTCCGGTGGATCTGCCCGGCAATAAAGCCGCGGCGCTGCAGTGTGACTTAAACGGGGCGGAGGATGGATCGGGACTTGAAACGCTGTGGAAAGACGGCTTTGCTCTCGTGACGGTCAGTGAAGATGAGAGCGGCATTGAGGTGTCCACCGTCTGTGACGGGACGGACCGGCCGTTTTCGTTTCGGGTAGAGCATGACGGTTCGGGCATCTTTGAACAGTTGAACGCCATGGGACGCCGGTACGGGCGGGAGCAGTTTGAGGGGCCTTTTCTGAAGGACGGATCAGGCAGGAAATACCGGATGCGGATCGGCAGTTGGCGGATCGTGGAGCAGGGGCCCGTCTGCGCCATACTGAAGGCTCGGGGCAGCAATGTCGGGGACGGAGCGGATGATCCGAAGATCGACTTTGAGATCAAGCTGACCGCATGGGCGGGAAAACCTTGGGTGGAGGTCTCCTATCGGATCATCAACACCACGGATGAGCCGTTTCATGTGGCATCATTAGTGTTTCGGCTGTTGCGGACGGCGGATTCTGCGAACGCCGCTTTTGAGGAGGGCTTTGTGCCCATGGTGACGGGGGGCAAATTGGACTCCACCGGCTGCGGAGATTTGGTGGACGCGCCTGATTTTGGAGACGGTCCCGTCTTTCATGCCAGAGGGATCGGAGAGTTGGAACAGGTAATGGATCGTGTGCCTGTGGAGAAGGTGCGCACCTGTGCGGGCAGTTCCAACTACAAGACGGATTTCTATCTGGGACGGGACGGCGCGGCCGTGAACCGGGTCGTGGATGCCAAACTGCTGTTGCGGGAGGCCAACGAGCATTTTGCGGAGGTGCTGTACGGAACCTTCTTTGCGGATTGCACGGACAGTGAGGGCGGCGTGTGCGCCACGATCTTTCAGGCGCAGCAGAATTACCCCAAGGCGATACAGGCGGACGCAAACGGTCTGTCGGTGATGTTGGTGCCGGAGAATGTGGAGAAGGTGGTCATGCAGACGGGCATGTCCAGAGAGCAGCGCTTTCTGCTGCATTTTCACGACGCGGAGGAGAGTCTGGCTGAGATCGACAATCGCAGTCTGATCTATCAGATGCCGGACCGACCTTATCTCGATCCCGAGACGCACAGGGATTCCGGCGTCTGGCCGGATGTGTTCGTGGAGAAAAGGGATATGGCGGTGGAGAGATGTCTGGCCGGCAGGGCGGACGGACACTGTCGCGCCTATGGTATGTTGAATTTTGGGGATTCCTACGACGCGGGATACACGGATCAGGGACGCGGGGGCGGCAATCTGGTCTGGTGCAACAATGAGTACGACTATCCTCATGCCTGCGCGCTGCAGTATGTGCGCACGGGTATCAGGAGATTTCTGGACTACAATATCGCCTCCTGCAGCCATTGGATGGATGTGGATGTGTGCCATTATCACCCGAATCCCAATTATATCGGCGGACAGTGGGAACACACGGGAGGCCACTGCGTCAACGGTGTGATGGTCTGCTCCCACGAGTGGGTGGAGGGTCTTTTGGACTATTATCATCTCACCGGAGACGAGAGAGGATTGGAGACGGCGCTTGGGATCGGAGACAACGTGATGCGTCTTCTGGGCAGTTCCATGTACGCCAAGGTGGGAGAGGCCAACGCCAGAGAGACCGGATGGGCGCTCAGGACAATGACGGCCCTCTATGTGGAGACGCGGGATGAGAAATGGCTGTCCCCTTGCAGCCGCATCCTGCAGGATTTCAAGGCTTGGGAGGAGCAGTACGGCAACTGGCTGGCTCCCTATACCGACAACACGGTCATCCGCGTGGGATTCATGATCTCCGTGGCCATCGGCAGCGTGATGCGCTATTATCGGGAGTTCCCCGATCCGCAGTGGAAGGATATGATGCTCAGGGCGGTGGACGATCTGATCGAAAACTGCTATGTGGAGGAGTGGGGGATCTTTTACTATAAGGAATTGCCCAGTCTGGACAGACCCGGCTATAATACGCTGCTGTTGGAGGCTCTGGTCATTGCCTATGAGCTGACGGGGGATGTGCAATATTTAAAGCCCGGCCTTGAGACCTTCCGAAAGACGGTGGCGGATCCTCTGCCGGGGGCCGTGGGCGGCAAGAAAAACGTGCAGGACGCCGTGGTCGTCGGGAGCGTCAGCAGCAAGAATTTTGCCCAGAGTATGATCCCTCTGGCTACATATTACCGCGCCATATCGGAATGCGGACTTCTGTAGAGACCGGGGATTTGGGGGAGTTTGCGGACTTCCGTAGAGATTGCGGATTTTGGGGAGTTTGCAGATTTCTGTAGAGACTGCGGACGGGAGAAAATGAGGACATGTTGGAGAGATTTTATCCTGACAGGGAGGCCGAGAACGCCTACCGTTTCATAGATTACGCCGCGCTCTATCGGGAGGGGTACAGAGGGATCGTGTATGATATAGACAACACTCTGGTGCCCCACGGAGCGCCCGCGCCGCCGCAGGTGGCGGAATTTTTTGAGGGACTCAGGCGGATGGGCTTTAGTACCGTCCTGTTGTCCAACAATAAGGAACCCCGCGTGAAATCCTTTGCGGACGCTGTGGGGAGCGCCTATATCTTCAGGGCGGGCAAGCCGGGGCGGGCAGGTTATATGCGCGCCATGGAGCGGATGCACACCACGGCGGAGAACACGGTCTTCATAGGAGATCAGCTTTTCACGGACGTGTGGGGAGCCAAGCGGGTGGGAATGCTCACGATTCTGGTGAAACCCATTCATCCCAAAGAGGAGATTCAAATTGTATTGAAACGATTCCTTGAAAAAATCGTGTTGTATTTTTATCATCGGAGAGAGAGGCGCGCAGAATGAGAGAGATTGACGGATATACCCGCACCTGCGGGCTCGTAGGTAATCCGGTGGAGCACACGCTCTCGCCGGTGATCCACAATACACTGGCCGAACTCACGGACCGGAAACTGTGTTATGTGCCGCTCAAGGTGGAGAAGGGGCGTTTGGAGGACGCGGTGAAGGGGGCCTATGCCTTGAATCTGCTGGGGGTCAATGTGACGGTTCCCTACAAGAGCGAGGTGATCCCTTTTCTAAAGGAGACGGATCCTCTGGCGGCCCGGATCGGCGCCGTGAACACACTGGTGCGGACGGAGGGCGGCTTTAAGGGCTATAATACGGACATGCCGGGGCTCTATAGGGCCATGTGCGCGGACGGCGTCAGGATTGAGGGCGGGAAGGCTCTGATCTTGGGAGCCGGCGGTGTGGCCAGAGCGGTGGCGGTGCTGTTGGCGGAGAAGGGGGCGGCGGAGATCATTCTGTTGAACCGCACGTTGGAGAAGGCGCAGCGCGTCGCGGAGGAAGTGAACGGGATCGCGGGAAAAAATTTGGCCCGCGCCCTGCGATATGAGGATCAGGGACAGCTTTCGGCAGGGGAGCGATATCTGGCGATACAGGCCACCAGTGTGGGAATGCACCCCCATGACGGGGATGTGGTGGTTGAGGATGAGGATTTTTATGACAGGATACACACCGGATACGATCTGATCTTCAATCCGCCCAAGACACGCTTTATGCAGTTGGTGGAGAGCCGGGGAGGCAGAGCCTTCAACGGTTCCAAGATGCTGCTCTATCAGGGGATCATCGCCTATGAACTCTGGACGGGTGCGGAGGTATCCGATGAGCAGGCCCGGCGCGTGCTGCGCGCCATGGAGGAGGCCGGGGGATGAGCGCAAAGAGGAAAAATATCATCCTCATCGGTTTCATGGGCAGCGGGAAGACCACATTGGGCATCAAACTCTCCTACAGGCTGCGCAGACCGGTGGAGGACACGGACAAGATGATCGAGAGACGGCAGGGCATGAGCATCAGCGAGATCTTTGAGCGGGAGGGCGAGGAGGCTTTCCGGCGCATGGAGACCGATCTGCTGCGGGAACTGGCGGACTCGGAGAGCGAGCGCATCTATTCGGTGGGAGGCGGCACACCTATGCGGCAGGAGAACAGGGAGCTGCTCCAAAGATGCGGGACGGTGGTGTATCTGCGGGCGAGGCCTGAGACCATTTATGGGAGACTGAAAGGCGATACCACAAGGCCGCTGTTGCAGTGCGAGGACCCCGAGGAGCGCATACGGGGGCTGCTCGAAGAGCGCAGGGAGGCCTACGAGTCCTGCGCGGATTTCATCATAGATGTGGATGATGTCTCCGCGGAGACAATTTTGACTGAAATCATGGGAAAGGCAGGGATGGCGGAATGAAGATTCTGGTGATCAACGGCCCGAACATTAATTTTCTGGGGATTCGGGAGAAGAGTATCTATGGGGTGCAGGACTATAAGTATCTGTTGGATATGATAGAGAGAAAGGCGCAGGAGAGCGGCAATGATATCGAGGTATTTCAGTCCAATCACGAGGGCGCGATCATCGACCGCATTCAGGAGGCTTATTTTGACGGGACGGAGGGGATCGTGATCAATCCGGGGGCCTACACGCATTACAGCTACGCCATTCGGGACGCGTTGGCGAGCATATCTCTGCCCAAGGTGGAGATCCATATCTCGGACATCACCAAGCGGGAGGAGTTTAGAAAGGTTTCCGTCACGAAGGACGCCTGTGACATGCAGATTTACGGAAAAGGGTTGGACGGTTATCTGCAGGCCATCGACCACATTTTGCAACTTTTTCCAAAAAACAGTTGAAATGAGTATGTATTTATATTAAAATGGTAAAGAATTATATCGTGAAAATTTTAGGAGGAACATATTATGATTTCTGCAGGTGATTTCAGAAATGGTATCACGATTGAGTATGACAATAACGTGTATCAGATCATTGAATTCCAGCATGTAAAACCTGGGAAGGGCGCAGCTTTTGTCCGCACGAAGCTGAAAAACATCAAGAGTGGAGGCGTTGTGGAGAAAACTTTCCGCCCCACCGAGAAATGCCCCCAGGCGCGTATTGATAGAAAAGATATGCAATATCTGTATGCCGACGGCGATCTCTATTATTTCATGGATACCGAGAGTTACGACCAGATCGCGCTCAATGCCGAGACGGTGGGTGACGCTTTAAAGTTCGTGAAAGAGAATGAGATGTGCAAGGTCTGCTCCCACAACGGCAATGTATTTTCCGTGGAGCCGCCCCTGTTCGTGGAGCTCGATATCACGGACACGGAGCCCGGTTTCAAGGGTGATACGGCGACAGGCGCGACCAAACCCGCCACGGTGGAGACCGGGGCTGTGGTGTATGTGCCTTTGTTCGTAGACCAAGGGGACAAGATCAAAATCGACACCAGGACCGGAGAGTATCTCTCCCGCGTCTGAGGTTCATCGGGCTTTTGATTTCTGTCGAGATGCATGTAAGACAATGGACAGGCTTTCTTTGACATAAGGGCAGTTCGCGGAGCGCGTTGCCCGGTGTTTGGAGAGCGTCCGTTGTCTTTTTTGTGCGCTTTTTTCAAATCAAAATATCAGTCTGAACAACGATCAAATCAACAGTCCTAATAACAAACAAAAAGGAAAGGAAATAAAAATATGGTAAATTCAAAAAAATCAATAAATTCGGATGCGATCTGCCCGGATATCAGGGATTTCGCGGAGATGGTGAGCAGGGCGGTGTCGGAGCGGCTCGGCGAGCGCTGTCAGGTGAAACTGCAGGAGGTCATCAAAAATAATGGAGTGGTCCTGCAGGGAATGGTGATATTGGCGGAGGATCAAAACCTGTCGCCCACGATCTATCTGAACTACTTTTTGGAGATGTATCGGTCGGGGACGTCTCTGGATCACATTGTGCAGGTCATTTTGAAGATCTATGAGGAGGAGACTCCCAAGACGGGGATCGATATGAGTTTCTTCCGAAACTTTGAGGCGGTGAGTCCGCAGATCTGCTATAAATTGGTCAATCGGGAGCGCAACAGAGCATTGTTGGAGAGGATTCCCCATATTGAATTTCTGGATCTTTGTATCTGTTTCTTCTATGCGTGGCGGGATGAGACGGTGGGTTCAGGCTCCATACTGATCCATAACGATCACATGGACATATGGGGATGTTCCACGGAGACGCTGCTTAAATTGGCGCAGGAGAATACCCCGCGCATCTTTCCGTGGAAACTGTATGATATGGAGGAGTTGCTTTCGGAGTTTATGGCATGCGGGGAGGCACAGACGCGATCCGAGAGCCGTCCGAAACATGAGAAACAATCCGAGAGCCGGACGGAGACGCGGGACCGGTCTTCCGCGACGTCTGCGGAACCGCAGGGTTTCCTGCATGTCCTGTGCAACGAACAGAGAAGTGTGGGAGCCGCCTGTATGATCTATCCGAGAGTATTGCGGCAGGTGGCGGAGCAGTGGGAGGATGATCTCTATATTTTGCCGAGCTCCATTCATGAGGTGCTTCTGCTGCCTGCGGGCGGCACGGAAGATACGGGGCAGCTCTTGGCCATGGTGCGGGAAGTCAACAGGACACAGGTGGCGCCCGAAGAGGTATTGTCAGACAATCTTTATTTCTATGACCGTTCGGCTAATCGCGTGGAGGTGATCGGGGACGGGTCTTCTTCGCAATAGATTTTCTTTATCAGAAGATTTCTTTATTTTTCCTGTGATTTTTGTAAAAACAAGGTAGACAGAACGGTTTTTTTGTGATATTATAATCAGGGTGATGTAACAAAATTGTAACAATTTTGCATCCGTAGTCTAACGGATAGAACGAAGGCCTCCGACGCCTTTAATGCAGGTTCGATTCCTGTCGGATGCATTTTACATCACCCTGATTTTTTTGAAAGGATTATTTATGTGGAGAGATAAATTACGATCGATAAGCAATTATCTGCTGAAACACAGTAAAATTGCTTTTCCCGTACTCGCAGTCGCCGTGGTGGCGGTTACAGTCTCTATTGCTCTGGGAGCGGCCGGCAACAGGAGGGTGGAGGACATCGTTCCGGAGACCGGTTCAGGGGAAACGCAGGGAACCGACGGCACGGATGTTGAGGAAGATGTGCCTTTGATCAGCAATGAGGATGAGGCGATAAAGGAACTGATGCTGAAGTATTACAACGCGCAGGCATTGGGGGATCTGGAGACGCTGCAGTCCATGTGTGACGAGATCTCCGATCTGGATCTGTTGTCCTTTGAGGAGAAGGCCAAATATATAGAGTCCTATCCCGCGTTGGAGATTTATACTAAAAAGGGAATGAACGCGGGCGAGACCATCGTATATGTGTATTATAAGATGACTTTTGCCAATCACGAGGAGGAATTCCCGGGATATACGTCTCATTATGTGTGTACGGCGGAGGACGGTTCGCTCTATATCAAGCGCAATAATTTCAGCGATGAATTGAACGAGTACACCGGCAGAGTGTGCGCGCAGGAGGATGTCATAGAGTTCAACAACCGCGTGATCGCGGAGTATGACGCGTTTAAGGAAACGCATCCGGAATTGGCGAATTACCCCGAGGAGGTCATGGCGCAGGTCAATATGACCGTGGGCGTGAAATGGTCGGAGCTGCAGGCCGCCGCGGCGGGTGAAGACGCGCCGGAGGGGCAGCCCGATGAATCGGGTCAGCCCGCGGGAGAGCCGGGAGATGCGCAGGAGCCGGCGGAGGCAGGGCCTTTGTATGCCACGGCCACCACAACGGTCAATGTGAGAAGTTCGGACAGCGAGCAGGCCGACAGATTGGGCAAGGTGACGCAGGGCACCCGGTTAGAGGTGAAGGAACAGCGCGTGAACGGTTGGTCGCAGGTGGTGTATGAGGGTAAGGACGGTTTCATCAAATCCGAGTATCTTTCATTGGAAGAGAGCGCCGATTCCGCGACGACTGTGGGCACCGTGAGGGCGAAGACCACAGTCAATGTCCGCGCCACGGCGGATCAGAACGGCACCAGACTCGGGGCATTGGCCGAGGGCGATACCGCAGAGCTGATCGCGGTGGAGGGCGAGTGGTGCAAGATCAAGTACAGCGGCCGCACGGCTTATGTGAAAGCCGAGTATGTGGAGCAGGAGTGAGACATTTTATCAAAATATTGCATAAAACCTACGAAAACGGAAAAACTTCCTGTGTCGATCCCATATGGGACCGGCGCAGGGAGTTTTTTGACATAAGGGCGGTTCGCAGAGTGCGCTGCCGCTGTTGATGGGAGGATGCAATATGAAATCACAGGAAGTGGTCGTATACCGTGAGATCCAGCGCAACGCGGAGTCGGCGATCAAGGCTTTGGATACGCTCTCCGACAAAGTGTATGACGAGGAGTTGTCCGCGCAGATCTCCAGACAGTCACTGCAATATGCCAATCTGAGGGGCAGGGCGGTGGAGGCGCTGCTCGATGCCAAGGCGGAACCTTACCGGGCCAGTCAGTTGGCGGATATGGTGCAGAGGACGGGGATCAATTATAATACATTGCTTAATACAAGCACGGAGCATATCGCGGAGCTGATGATCAGGGAGCGCAATAATGGTGTGCTGGAGATGGAGAAGGTCTTGAAACACAATGAGGAGGCAGGGGAGAAACCCCGAACTCTGGCGAGGGAATTGATGGATTTTGACCAAAAGAGCATCAGTACTCTCAAGGACTATCTGTGATTGTATACATGTATGCCTTTTTGTGCAAAATGCATGAAAAGCGATGGAAAACTTTTACAATTTAGAAGAATAAAGCGGCTTGTGTTATCCTCCAAAAGGGTATATAATGAGTCTCGAAGGACAAAGGTGTCTAAACTAGGGGACAACTATGTCCTTTAGCTGTTTATGCACCTGTTCCATCGGCGGCGGTGTTTCTTGTGGAAGGAGAAACATTTATTATAACGCCTGTAACTTATTCACAATCATTTAGAAGGAGGACATAAGAAATGTCATATGTTGATGAGGTCTTTGATTTGGTGGTAGCAAAGAATCCCGCACAGCCCGAGTTCCATCAGGCGGTGAAAGAGGTGTTGGAGTCTTTGAGAGTTGTGATCGAGGCAAACGAGGAGGCATATCGCAAGGATGCCCTGTTGGAGAGACTGGTGACTCCCGAGAGACAGCTTTTGTTCCGCGTTCCCTGGGTGGACGACAAGGGGCAGGTGCAGGTGAACAACGGATTCCGCGTACAGTTCAACTCTGCCATCGGACCTTATAAGGGAGGATTGAGACTGCATCCCTCCGTAAATCTGGGTATCATCAAATTCCTGGGCTTTGAGCAGATCTTTAAGAATTCTCTGACGGGCCTTCCCATCGGCGGCGGCAAGGGCGGCTCCGATTTTGACCCCAAGGGCAAATCCGACAGAGAGGTCATGGCTTTCTGCCAGAGCTTTATCACGGAACTGCACAAATACATCGGCGCTGACACGGATGTACCCGCAGGTGACATCGGTACCGGCGCAAGAGAGATCGGTTATATGTACGGCCAGTACAAGAGACTGACGGGACTGTATGAGGGCGTGCTGACCGGCAAAGGCCTTTCCTATGGCGGATCCCTTGCAAGAACGGAGGCTACCGGCTATGGCCTGCTCTATCTGACGGAGGAGATGCTCAAGTGCAACGGCAAGAATATCTCCGGAATGACGGTTGCCGTGTCCGGCGCCGGGAATGTGGCTATCTATGCGATACAGAAAGCTCAGCAGTTGGGCGCTAAGCCTGTGACCTGCTCCGATTCCACCGGTTGGATCTATGATCCCGAGGGAATTGATGTGGCGCTTTTGAAGGAGATAAAGGAGGTAAAACGCGCGAGACTGACCGAGTACGCGGCTGCAAGACCTTCCGCTCAGTATCATGAGGGCAAGGGAGTATGGAGCGTAAAATGTGATGTGGCTCTTCCCTGCGCAACCCAGAACGAGTTGAATCTGGAGGACGCAAAGGCTCTGGTGGCCAACGGATGCATCGCCGTGGCAGAGGGCGCCAACATGCCCACCACCATGGACGCCACCGAGTATCTGCAGAAGAACGGCGTTCTGTTCTGCCCCGGCAAGGCTGCCAATGCGGGCGGCGTGGCAACCTCCGCTCTGGAGATGAGCCAGAACAGCGAGAGACTCTCCTGGACCTTTGAGGAAGTGGATTCCAAGTTGAAGAACATCATGGTGAACATCTTCCACAATCTGGACGATGCAGCCAAGAAGTATGGCATGGAGGGCAATTATGTGGCAGGCGCCAATATCGCAGGATTCCTGAAGGTGGCTGAGGCCATGACCGCACAGGGAATCGTGTAAAATAACGGGTAATATTATTAAAAAGTGTTCCGAGGATGTTCCGGAAATCGGATAAAAGAGGAACCGCACACCGAGTGGGTGGCGGTTCCTTTTGTATGCAATTTCCAAACGCAAGCATTGACAAATATTGAAAAAAAGTATAAGATGCAACTATAAATCAGTTGCAAGGAGGTGAGCGCTATAGAGAATGAGCAGATTTGAGAAAGCTAAAGAAAGAATATTGCTAAAACCTAAGGATTACACTTATACGGAAACAAGTTATTTATTGGGAAAAATGGGATTTAAGGAATATAATAAGGGAAAGACATCGGGGTCAAGAGTTTGCTTTTACAGAGAAACGGATGGGCGAACAATCATGTTGCATAAACCGCATCCGGGAGATGTACTTGATAGTGGCGCAGTAAGCGATCTGGTCGAATTTTTAAAGGATATAGGTGAATTATGAATAAGAGGAATAATATTTTGGAATATAAGGGATACCATACAATAATTGAGTTTGATGCCGATACATTTAAATTACGGGGGAAAATAGAAGGAATCAATGATTTTGTGAATTTTGAGAGTCAAAACCCTGAATCCATAGAGCAGGAATTTCATGCGGCTGTTGATGATTATTTGGAGTTTTGTCAAGAAGTGGGGAAGAATCCGGATAAAGAATATAAAGGATCTTTTAATATTAGGATACATCCCGACCTGCACAAAAAGGTTGCGCTTATAGCTTTAAAAAATGGAGAATCGTTAAATAGTACGATTGAAAAGGCAATATGGGCATATGTTGATGGAAATATCATAACTAACACGGAATTACGGCAAACCATTCGAATTTTATCAATGGAATTGGAAACGCGGAGAATTTATGATAAAAACTGCCCCGAACGCATGATGACAGAGTCAGAAATTATTCCGTTTACCGGAGATAAGTTTCACCGTGTTAATATGATATATCAGGAATCGAGGTCGAATTAGATGATAAAGAATTTATTTGAGTACTTTTTGCCTGAGCAGGAATTCTATTTGTATAAAATTTCTTATGAGAAATTGGACAGTGTTACATCAGAGGAAATGGTCACTCTGAACAGTGCGGACAATGTGAGCGTGGAGATGAGTAATAACAATAATGTCAAAATAATCGTCACCAGATCTTTATATTTTGACCCGGAGGAGATGTTTCGGTTGTCGGTGGCTTTTGGAGCCAATTTGAAGTTTGATCCGCAGAAAACAGGTGAATATGATTGGGATGAGATTAACTTGGCGGAAGAATTTAGAGATAATGGCGATTTTGTAACGGACCATCTGATGAGCAGAATAACACTTCTGATTGCGCAAATTACATCATCATCCGGGCAACAGCCCTTGATTTTACCACCCAAGGTAGCACAACCAACTGCTAATGAGTAGGTGTCGCAAATGAAAACAAAGACAGAATTCATAAGAATTATGGCTGTTATACCGACAGTAGTCTTCCTGCTCTCCGGCTGCGGCAAAGAGAATGTGCCGGGGACATCGGAAACACTGTCCAGACAGGCGGGGCAGACTGCCGTAGAAACCGGCATATCCGAAGGGAATGCAACGGGCACGACCATAGGAGAAGATAAATCGGACAAAGGCGGGTCGGGTGAGGGCGAGCCAGAGCAGGCTGCGAAAGAGAAATCCCTGATCAACGCCGCAGGCGACACCCTTGAGACCCGCGTTCTCCCGCCGGAGGGCTATGCGCGGACCGACGAGCCGGAGGGGAGTCTTGCGGAGTTTATGCGCGGGTATGCCATGAAGGAGGACCAAAGTCCGGTATTGCTCTATAACGGCCGCGAGAAGAACAACCAGTCCGCGCATCAGGCCGTGTTCGCGCTGCCCATGGAGGCGGAGGATCTGCAGCAGTGCGCGGATTCCGTCATGCGCGTCTACGCGGAATATTTTTACCGGTCGGGACAGCCGGAGAGGATCGCCTTTCATTTTACCAACGGATTTCTCGCGGAGTATATCAGGTGGCGGGACGGCGGCCGCATCGCGGTGGAGGGAGATCGGGTGAGTTGGGTGCAGTCCGCCGAATATGACGATTCCTATGAATGTTTTCAGAAATATCTGCGAATGGTGTTCTGCTACGCGGGGACGCTCTCCATGGAGGCGGAGAGCGGCGAGACCACCCTGTCCGAGCTGCAGGTGGGGGATGTGTTCTTAAAGGGAGGCAGCCCTGGCCATGTGGTGATGGTGGTGGACATCTGTGAGAATGAGGAGGGAAGGAAAGCGTTTCTTCTGGGACAGGGCTATATGCCGGCTCAGGAGTTTCATGTGCTGAAAAATCCCCTGCACGAGGAGGATCCTTGGTATTATGAGGAGGAAGTGAGTTATCCGTTTCAGACGCCGGAGTATGTATTTGGGGAGGGGAGTCTGCGCAAACTTCAATATAGGGAGAATGCAACCGCCGGTTGACAAAAAATACACTCCGATTGGTGGAGGGGAGCGGGATGTTTTGTTATGATGAGCAGGTAATTACAGATAAGTCATGACAAAATATTAAGAAAGAGAGTGTGAGGCAAAATGATACTGGCAGACAAGATCATCATGTTGCGCAAGAGAAACGGTTGGTCACAGGAGGAGCTTGCGGACAAACTGGATATTTCCAGACAGTCCGTGTCCAAGTGGGAGAGCGGTTCGTCCATTCCGGATTTGGATAAGATCATCAAAATGAGCGGCCTGTTCGGGGTGAGCACGGACTATTTACTTAAGGAAGAGATCGAGGAGATCCCGCAGGGCGAGGGCCTGTCTTCGGATGAGACACCGGAGAGTCCCCGCAGAAGGATCTCTTTGGAGGAGGCGGAAAATTTTCTGGACAGGACAAAGGAATTTGCCCATATGATAGGGCTTGGCGTGGCGCTCTGTATCTGTTCCCCCATTGTTTTGATCGTCTGGGGAGGCTCGGCGGAGTTGGGACTGACACGCGCGTCGTCGGATCTGGCGGAGGGGATCGGCGTGATGGTGCTTTTGGGAATGGTGGCCATCGCCGTGATCATCTTTATTTTACAGGGCATTCATTATGACAAGTTTGACTGGCTGGAGCGGGAGATTCTGGCGCCGGAGTACGGAGTGGAGGGAATGGTCTCCAAGCGGAAGGAAAATTATGTGAGCACCTTTGGGGTCTGCATTGCCGTGGGAGTGGGGCTTTGCATTTTATCCGTGATCCCATTGTGTGTCATTGGTAGTATGGGGGCTGCCGGGGAGGAGATGGAAATGTGGGGCGTGGGCATCTTTCTCGTGACGGTGGCCGTGGCCGTGTATCTGTTCGTGCGGGCGGGCATCATTCACGATAGTTTCGACAAGCTGCTCCAGACCGATGATTACTCGGTGGAGAAGAAAAAGATGCGGAAGGAGAGCCGGTTGAGTATCATCGCAGGTATTTACTGGAGTCTGGTGGTGGCGGCTTATCTGCTGTGGTCCTTTGTGACCCGGACATGGCACACCACTTGGATCATCTGGCCTGTGGCGGGCGTTTTGTGGGCCGCCGTGGCGGGCGTGGTTCGGCTGATCACATCACTGCTGCACTCCTCCAAGAAGGAATAAGCGGGGAAAGTCGGTCGTCAAAAGTCAACAGGAAAAAGCCGGCCGCAAAAAGTACATAAATAGGTTTACAAGGTTCTGAATCAATGGTAAATTATTAGTTGAGGGTTGCGTCATTGATGTGAACCTTGAGAGTCGACAGAGGATACGGAGCTTCCGCAGACAGATCATGTCTGCGGGAGCTTTCTTGGCAGGATTGAGAGCGAAAACGGCAGATGCAGAGCGAGCGGATGGAGGAGAGAAACGGCGGATGGAGGAGCAGGGATTTCAGGACAAGGCCAATAAAATGCCCCCTTCGGGGCGGTTGTCGATCTATGTGGACGGAAGTTATGACGACCGCCTGAAGAAGTATGCCTTCGGCTGCGTGTTTTTGCCCGAAGACGGGGAGATCCGTCTGGCATACGGCAATGGCGACAATCCGCAGTCCCTCAAACACCGCAATGTGACGGGGGAGATGTTGGGGGCCATGTACGCGGTCCGCACGGCCATGATGAGCGGCTATGCGGAGGTGGAGATCTGCTATGACTATGAGGGGCTCGAGAAGTGGGTCACCGGCGCCTGGCGCAGCAAGACGGAACTGACGCAGAAATATGCGCATTCCATGCGGGAATGGGGGCAGAGTATCCGGATTTTCTTTACCAAGGTGGCGGCCCACAGCAATGTCAAATATAATGAACTGGCGGACCGGACGGCGAAAAGGGGACTGACTGAGGGCAACGGCATTCCCAAGATCACGCGTCTGGAGGAATTGGAGCGTTATGCCGATGAGTGACGGAAGCAAAGAGAGCAAAGAGGGCGTGCGGCTCAACAAATATCTGGCGCGATGCGGCATCTGTTCCAGGCGGGACGCGGACGGGCTGATCGCCGCGGGAAGGGTGGCCGTAAACGGCGTGACGGCCGAGACGGGACAGAGCGTGCGCGACGGGGACGAAGTCCTTGTGGACGGCCGTATTGTACAGGCGGAGACGGTGCGAAAGGTAGTTCTGGCCTTCAACAAGCCGGCGGGGGTGGTCTGCACGGAGCGGGATGCCCATGCGGAGACCAAAATATCAGATGTTATCAAATATCCTCTGCGCGTCACCTACGCGGGCAGATTGGACAAGGAGTCGGAGGGACTTTTGCTGCTGACCAATGACGGGGATCTGACGGATGCCATCATGCGGGGCGCGAACGGCCATGAAAAAGAGTACACGGTGCGGGTGAACAAAAAGATAACAGATGTTTTTATATCGGATATGGCGAAGGGCGTGTTTTTGCCGGATCTTGAGACCACAACGAGGCCCTGCAAGGTCAGGCAGATCGGGGAATATACTTTCCGCATCATATTGACCCAGGGGTTGAACCGGCAGATCCGCCGCATGTGCAGGGAACTTGGATACCGAGCTCAATATATCCGGCGCGTCCGGGTGATGAACATTTGGTTGGGCGAATTAAAGCCCGGGGAGTACCGGGAACTGACGGCGCAGGAGTGCGCGGAATTATATGAAAGGGCAGGACTTTCTCATGCAAGACCACAAGATACGGGAAAATGATATCGAGAGGATCAAATATCTGGTGGAGACCCTGAATCGGGCCTCCAAGGCTTATTATGCCGAAGACAGGGAGATCATGAGCAATCTGGAGTACGACACGCTCTATGATGAGCTGGTGTCTCTGGAGGAGAAGACGGGGATGGTGTTGGCCAACAGCCCCACCGTGAACGTGGGATACGAGGCGGTGGAGGAGCTGCCCAAGGAGAGACATGAGACACCCATGCTGTCTCTGGGCAAGACCAAAGACCGCGAGGAGCTGAAAAGTTGGCTGCAGGGGAAACCTGCAATTTTGAGTTGGAAATTGGACGGTCTGACCGTTGTTTTGACATATCGTGAAGGAAAACTTGCAAAAGCCGTCACGAGAGGCAATGGAGAAATCGGGGAAGTCATCACTCCCAATGCAAGGACTTTCAAAAATCTGCCGCTGCAGATCGCCTTTCAGGGAGAGTTGATCCTGCGGGGGGAGGCTGTGATCAGCTATTCGGATTTTGAGAAGATCAATCGGGAGATCGATGAGGAGGATGCCAGATACAAGAATCCCCGCAATCTCTGCAGCGGTTCCGTGCGCCAGTTGAACAATGAGGTCACGGCTGCCAGAAACGTGCAGTTTTACGCGTTTTCTCTGGTGCGGGCGGAGGGCATGGATTTTCATAATTCCCGCGCGGAGCAGTTTGATTTTCTGGAAGAGCAGGGTTTTCAGGTGGTGGAGCGCTATATGGTGACGCCGGAGGATATTTTGGAGCGCGTCGGATTTTTTGAGGAGAAGATTGCGGGCCATGACATCCCCTCGGACGGTCTGGTGCTGACCTATGAGGACATCGCCTACGGGCAGTCTCTGGGCAGGACCTCCAAGTTCCCGAGAGATTCCATCGCTTTCAAGTGGGCGGATGAGATGCGGGAGACCACTCTGCTCGAGATGGAGTGGAGCGCAAGCCGGACGGGACTGATCAATCCGGTGGCCATTTTTGAGCCGGTGGAGTTGGAGGGCACCACCGTGAGCCGTGCATCCGTACACAATGTGAGTATCGTGAAGGGGCTGAAACTGGGGATCGGGGACAGGATCACGGTCTTTAAGGCCAACATGATCATTCCTCAGATCGCGGAGAATCTGACAAAGAGCGACACGCTTGAGATTCCCGAGACCTGTCCCGTCTGTGGGCATCCCACGCGAATCCGGCAGATGAACGATGTGCAGTCCCTGTATTGCACAAATGAGAAATGCGCGGCCAGACAGATTAAGGCCTTCACACTGTTTGTGAGCAGGGATGCCCTGAATATGGACGGTCTCTCCGAGGCCACTCTGGAGAAACTGATCGATCGGGGCTTTATCCATGAGTTTGCGGATCTATTTGAACTGGAGAGGTATAGGGAAGAGATCGCAAAGATGGAGGGATTTGGCGAGAAATCCTGCAAAAACCTTCTGGACGGCATTGAGAGCGCGAGAAATACCACGCTGCCGAGGCTGATCTACGGTCTGGGCATAGCGGGGGTGGGTCTGGCCAACGCCAAGCTTTTGTGCAGACATTTTGACCACGATATCTCCCGCATCCGGACGGCGGACGAGGAGAGTCTGAGCGAGATCGAGGGCGTGGGCGAAGTGCTGGCGGACGCCATCGCGCAGTATATGCGGGATGAGGACAATGCGGGCAAACTGGACAGATTGCTTGAAAAGGTCACTTTGGAGCAGCCCGGGACCGATGAGCAGAGTCAGACCTTGAGCGGCTTGAACTTTGTCATCACGGGCAGTCTGAACCGGTATGAGAACCGCAATGAACTGAAGGACATCATCGAGGCGAGGGGCGGCAAGGTGACCGGCAGCGTCACGGGCAAGACCACATGTCTCATCAACAATGATGTCAATTCCGGGTCCTCCAAGAATAAGAAGGCCAAGGAATTGGGAGTGGAGATCTTGTCCGAGGACGATTTCCATGAGAGATATCTGAAAATCTGAAGAAAGCAGGGAATTGATATGCCTATTAAGACACAGCGGGATCTTCCGGCCAGGGAGATCTTGGAGAATGAAAATATATTTGTGATGGATGAGAGCAGGGCGACGCATCAGGATATCCGTCCCCTGCAGCTTTTGATACTGAACAATATGCCCGTCAAGCAGGACACGGAGCTACAGCTTTTGCGGGTGCTCTCCAACACGCCGCTGCAGGTGGATGTGACCTTCATGAACGTGAAGAGCCATATCTCGCAAAATACGCCCGCCAGCCATCTGAACAAGTTCTATTCTTCGTTGGATGAGATCAGAGACCGCAATTTTGACGGGATGATCGTCACCGGGGCTCCGGTGGAGGACATTTCCTTCGAGGAGGTGGACTATTGGGAGGAGACCTGCGAGATCCTGGACTGGGCGGAGTCGCATGTGACCTCCACGCTGCATATCTGTTGGGCGGCACAGGCCGGGCTGTATCACTATTACGGCATCAACAAGCGGCTGCTTCCCCGCAAGCTCTTTGGCATATATGAGCATGAGGTGCAGAACCGCAAGATCCCTCTGGTGAGAGGATTTGACGATATTTTTCTGGCGCCCCACAGCAGACATACGGAGACCCCGGCGGAGGCGATCCACGCCTGCGGCGCGCTCACCGTTCTGGCGGAATCCCCGGTGGCGGGTGTGTTTCTGGCCATGGCCGAGGAGGGAAAGAAGATCTTTGTGACCGGACATCCGGAGTATGACAGATATACGCTCAGAAATGAATATTTTCGTGATCTGAACAAGGGATTGGACATTCAGATACCTTATAACTATTTTCCGGAGGATGATCCGGAGAGAAAGCCGCTCTTGCAATGGAGGAGCCACAGCAACAATCTCTACAGTAATTGGCTCAATTACTACGTATACCAGACTACGCCCTATGAGTGGTGAGAACAGAAAACCCATGCCGGTACGGGGGGCATGATCAAAACGGACGAACTATGCCGACACGGAGGAGGACAACCTAATGTACGAATGCCCCAACTGCACGGGAAATTTAAAGTTTGACATCGCCACGCAGGCGCTCAAATGCGACTACTGCGGCACTACCATGAATCCCTATGATTATCAAAAGGAGCAGGACGCCATGGAGACCTCCCTCGGGGAGGATGAATATGAGGTGACAGTGTTCACCTGCCCGCAGTGCGGGGGCGAGTTGATCAGCAATGACAACACGGCGGCCACATTCTGCAGTTTCTGCGGCGGCTCCACGATCTTGGACAGCCGGATCAGCCATGAGAAACGCCCCGACTATATCATCCCCTTTCAGAAGACCGCGGAGGATTGTCGGGAGATCTATGCCGAGATGATGAAGGGTGCGATCTTTGCCCCGTCGGAGCTTAAAGATAAGGAGTATATCAAGCGTTTCCGCAGCATCTATATGCCCTATTGGGTGTATCAGTTCCAAAAGGACGGGCACGCGTCCTTCGTGGGGAGTCAGACCAGAGAGCAGAACGATCAGACGATCACGCAGTTTTTCAGGTTGGAGAGCGACATACAGGCGGGATACAAGGGAATCACCTTTGATGCCTCCGCCTCCTTTTCCGACAATCTGAGCAATGCCGTGGCACCTTTCGAGTGGCGGGAGGCGCGGCCTTTTACCCCGGCGTTTTTGAGCGGATTTTACGCGGACGCGGGAGATGTGGGAGCGGAGATTTATGAGGAGGATGCCCGTCAGATCGTGACGGACGATATGTGCCGCGAGATGAAGAAGGATCCCACATGCGCGCAATATGATCTGGGGGACGATCTGGCCTCGGCCATGAGACCGGAGACGACAAAGCGGGAGAAAGCCATGTTTCCGCTGTGGTTTCTGACTTGGCGCAAGAGAGACCGCGTGAACTATGTGGTGATAAACGGGCAGACCGGGAAGGCGGCGGGAGACATCCCCGTGGACAAGAGAAAATATCTCATGTGGTCCGTTCTGTTGGCGGTTCCCATTTTCCTTTTGTTGAATCTGTTTCTCACCATGCGGCCCTCCGTGCTGTTGATCCTGACGGCAATATTTTCTCTGATCTGCGGGGTGTTCTCTGTGGGACAGGCCAAACTGCTCCGTGCCCGAAGGCTCGGGACGGACGACAAGGGCAGATGGGGTAACCTCAAGGTGGAGGAGCCCGGAGGTATCCGGATCGGGCTGCCGGAGAACACCGTCAACGTGCTGTCTGTGTGCGCCGCGATGCTCATCGCCGCATGGTTGACATGGAACGGGGCTCCACAGGTGGTGATCACCTTGGCGATGATGGGCATGTTGCTATTGGCGGGCCTGTTGCAGCAGAAGACCATGGGGCGCAGGAGAAAACACAGACGCTACGGCATCTCCGGACAGGAATTGGTCGAGACGCTGACGAAACCCGTACTTGGTATACTGATCTCCCTGGCGGCGATCTTATTACATCCCTCCGATTGGATCTGTTACGGCGCGGCCTTGGTCGCCATGGGGATGATGGTCTTAAATATTCTGGAACTCATCGACAGATATAATCTGTTGGCCACCGTGGAATTACCGCAGTTTGACAGGAGAGGAGGCAGCGAGGATGGCAGCAGATAGGGTGACAGCAGGCAGGACGATAGCAGATAGGAGGACGGCGAATAGCGTCATATATGGGCTCTCAAGAGTTGCGATCGGCGCGGCCTGTGTGGTCTTTGGTTGCATGATCCTTGTCTTTACCGTCGCGCCATTGCCTGTCGTCGCGGCGGAAGAGCAAACGGGCGGGTCCCAAGGAGAGATCCGGGGAGAGACAGGGGAGGAGACTCGGGGCGAGCTGTATCGCAATCCGGAAACGGGATTTGTGGTGTGGCTCGAGGACGACGCGGGACTGCTTTCGGAGGAGGAGCGCATCGCCTTGGGCGGGCAGATGCAGGCAGTCACCGAATTTGGCAACGCGGTCTTTAAATCCGTCTCCCGCAACGGGTTGGGCACGGGCAGCTACGCGAAATATTTTTACACGAACCTCTTTGAGGGGGAGAGTGGGATGGTGTTTCTGATCGATATGGACAACAGCGGGCTCGGGATTTACAGCGAGGGCACCGTCCATAAGATCGTAAGGGACGAGGGGGCGCAGGAGATCACGGACAACACCTATATATACACGCTGCGGGGAGAGTATTACACATGCGGCTCCCGGGCTTTTGAACAGGCGCAGGAACTGTTGGACAACTGGTATTCCATGCGGTCGATGAAGTATATCTGTAATGCGCTCCTGGCGTTGACGGTGGCGTTATTGATCAACTACGCGCTGGTGAATCTCTCGTCCAAGGCTCGCAGGACGGAGGAGGACGAGATGCTCGCCCATGCGCTGAAATATTTTTCCAACACGGATCCCCTGGTCTGTTTCCTGTATCAGGACAAGGCTGATCCCAACAGCTTTCATACGAGCGGGATATTGCCCGAGTATATCAAATACGGCAGACATAAGCGCTAGGAAATAATCGTAAAATAGGAATATTTTTCCGGTCTTGTCCATATACTTAGATAGAGGCGGTCTCACCATGTCCGTGGGACCGTACGAACATATTCCAATTACGGAAGGAGGCAGGTATATGGCAAGAGGACAGCGCAAGACCATAGACGAGAAGATTCAGGCCAAGCAGGACCTGATCGATGCACTGCTCACGAGAGTGGAGTCGGAGAAGAGAGAGTTGGCGGAACTGATGGATGAAAAGAGGCGCAAGGAGTTGGAGGCCGTGAGCGACATGATAAGCGATTACGGGTTGGCTCCCGAGGAGGTGGCACAGGCGCTGCAGAATTTTCTGGACAATAGGGAGGAGGCTTCCTAAAACAACGGGCAGCACGTCCTGCGAACTGCCCGTTGTTTTTAATAAAAAGCTCCGGCGGAGAGAATATTTCCGCGGGAGCTTTTTGTTGTCAAATATAAAATAAATTGCGGGACATATCAGCTCGTCTTGCCGAGTACGGTCTCCGTCTCCTCCTCCAGATTGGTCCGGGCAGTGGAGAGCATCAGCTTGATACGGTTTAATTGATTGACCTCGCTGGCTCCGGGATCATAGTCTATCGCCACGATGTTGGACTCCGGATAGGCCTTCCGCAGCGCCTTGATAACGCCCTTGCCCACCACATGGTTGGGCAGACAGCCGAAGGGCTGCGTGCAGACGATATTGGGCACATCGTCGTGGATCAGCTCCACCATCTCGCCCGTGAGGAACCATCCCTCGCCCGTCTGATTGCCGATGGACACGAGCGGTTCGGCAAACTTTACGATCTCCCGGATGGGGGTGGGCGGGGTGAAATGTCTGCTCTTTTTGAACTCATCCGCGGAGGCGCCGCGCAGCAGATGCTCGATGGCCCAGATGCCCAATGCGGACACGCGGGCGGCCTTTTTGCTCGTGCCCAGATGCTCCGCCTTGTAGACCTGATTGTAGAAACAGTAGAGCATGAAGTCTATGAGATCGGGCACCACCGCCTCCGCGCCCTCGCTCTCCAGAAGTTCCACCAGATGGTTGTTGCCGGCGGGGGAGAACTTCACCAGAATCTCTCCCACGATGCCCACTCGGGGCTTGGTGATATCCCGCAGGGGGATGGCGTCGAATTCCCGGATGATCTGTCGGCACATCTTGTGGAATTTGGTGAGCTTTATATGCTTTGCGGATACAAAATCCTGTGTTATTTTAAGCCATTTTTGGTGCAGCGCGTCCACGCTTCCGGGGGTCGCCTCATAGGGTCTCATGCGGTAGACGCAGCGCATGAAGATATCTCCGAAGTGAGCGCCCACGGCGGCTCTAAGGAGCAGGTCCGCGCTCAGCTTAAAGCCGGGATTGGTCTCAATGCCGCCCAGATTCAGCGAGATCACGGGAATCTGCGCCATGTCGGCCTTCTGCAGCGCGCGGCGGATAAATCCCACATAGTTGGTGGCGCGGCAGCCGCCTCCGGTCTGCGTCATGATGATGGCGGTCTTGTTCAGGTCGTATTTGCCCGAGAGCAGGGCCTCCATGATCTGTCCCACCACCAGAAGGGAAGGATAACATGCGTCATTATTTACATATTTCAGCCCCATGTCCACGGAATGCTTGTTGTCATTGTCCAAGACTTCAAAATTGTAGCCGCAGGCGTTGAACGCGGGCTGCAGGATCTCAAAGTGGATGGGCGACATCTGGGGACAGAGGATGGTGTAGTTTTTGCGCATCTCCTCCGTGAAAGGCACTTTCACGATGGCGGAGGAGTGGAGCTGTCTCTGTCTGTTCATCTTCTCCCGCACCTCGATGGCGGAGAACAGGGAGCGGATGCGGATCCTGGCTGCGCCCAGATTGTTCACCTCGTCGATCTTGAGGCAGGTGTAGATCTTGTCGGATCCGGAGAGGATGTCATTCACCTGATCGGTGGTCACGGCATCCAGGCCGCAGCCGAAGGAATTGAGCTGTATCAGATCCAGATTGTCCACGGTCTTGACATAGCTTGCCGCCGCGTAGAGTCTGGAGTGGTACATCCACTGGTCGGAGACGATGAGCGGCCGCTCCGGGCATCCCAGATGGGAGATGGAGTCTTCGGTGAGCACTGCGGTGTCGTAGGAAGTGATGAGCTCCGGGATACCGTGATTGATCTCTGGGTCGATATGGTAGGGGCGTCCCGCGAGGACGATGCCCCGCTTGCCGGTCTCTTTCAGATACTGCAGGGTCTCCTCGCCCTTCTTTTGGATATCCAAACGAGCGTTATTTAACTCATCCCAAGCCTTCCTGCAGGCCGAGACGATCTCCTTCTTCGGCAATTCTTTGAACTCTTTGACCAGCGCGTCGGTGACGGTATGCACATCGCGGAAGGACATAAAGGGATTGCGGAAAGTGATCTGCCCGTTGCCGATCTCCTCCACATTGTTCTTGATATTTTCGGAGTAGGAGGTGACGATGGGACAATTATAGTGATTGTTGGCCTCCTCAAACTCGTTGCGCTCATAGAACAGGGCAGGATAAAAGATAAACTTCACGCCCTGTCGGATCAGCCAGGTCACATGCCCGTGGGCCAGCTTGGCGGGATAGCACTCGGACTCACTGGGGATGGACTCAATGCCCAACTCATAGATCTTGCGGTTGGAGTTGGGGGACAGCACCACACGGTATCCCAACTCGGTGAAAAAGGTGTGCCAGAAAGGATAGTTCTCATACATATTCAGCACTCTGGGAATGCCCACCACGCCCCGGGGCGCCTGGTCCGCCTCCAGGGAGGCGTAGGAGAACATCCGGTCCAGTTTATATTCAAACAGATTGGGCACGTTGCCCGCGTTTTTCCTGCCGCCGATGCCCCGCTCGCAGCGGTTGCCGGAGATATATTGGCGGCCGCCGGAGAATTTGTTGATGGTGAGACGACAGTTGTTGGTGCAGCCCTTACACTTGGCCATGCTCGTCTCAAACTGCAGACTGCAGATCTTCTCGTAGGAGAGCATGGTGGTCTCGTATCCGTCCGTGTACTTGTCTCTGGCGATGAGAGCGGCGCCGAAAGCGCCCATGATGCCCGCGATATCCGGGCGGATGGCCTCACAGTCCGCGATCTTCTCAAAGCTCCTCAGCACGGCGTCATTGTAGAAGGTGCCGCCCTGCACCACGATATTGCGGCCAAGCTCCGAGGCGTCGGACACCTTGATGACCTTGAACAGGGCGTTCTTGATGACCGAGTAGGCAAGTCCGGCGGAGATGTCCGCCACGGATGCCCCTTCCTTCTGGGCCTGTTTTACTTTTGAGTTCATGAATACCGTGCAGCGGGTGCCCAGATCAATGGGATGCTCGGCGAAGAGGGCTGCCTTGGCGAAATCTTCCACGCTGTAATTCAGGGATTTGGCAAAAGTCTCGATAAAGGAGCCGCAGCCCGAGGAACATGCCTCGTTGAGCTGTACGCTGTCCACGGTCCGGTTCTTGATCTTAATGCATTTCATGTCCTGCCCGCCGATGTCCAGAATGCAGTCCACCTCGGGGTTGAAGAAAGCGGCGGCATTGTAGTGCGCCACGGTCTCCACCTCGCCGTCGTCCAGAAGAAAGGCGGCCTTCATCAGCGCCTCGCCGTATCCGGTGGAGCAGGAGCGGACGATCCGCACGCCCTCGGGCAGTTGGGAATAGATCTCTTTCAGGGCGCGGATGGCGGTGTGCAGAGGGCTGCCGTCATTGTTGGAGTAGAAAGAGTAGAGGATCTGACCCTCCTCGCCCACCAGCGCGATCTTGGTGGTGGTGGAGCCGGCATCGATGCCCAGAAACGCGTTGCCCCTGTAGGAGGCCAAATCTCCGGTGGTCACGCGATGCGCCCCGTGGCGGGCCTGAAACTCTTTATAAGCGGACTCGTCCGCAAACAGCGGTTCCATGCGCTCCACTTCAAATTCCATGTGAATATCCACGGAGAGCTTGCGAACCATCTCCTCCATGGTGTAGCTGACATCCTCTTTGGCGTTTAAGGCGGAGCCGATGGCGGCAAAGAGATGAGAGTTGTCCGTGTCGATGATGTGTTCCTCATCCAGGTTTAACGTGCGGATAAAGGCGGCTTTCAACTGGTCCAGAAAGTGCAGAGGACCGCCCAGAAAGGCCACATGTCCGCGGATGGGCTTGCCGCAGGCAAGTCCCGATATGGTCTGGTTGACCACCGCCTGAAAGATGGAGGCGGCGAGATCCTCCTTGGTGGCCCCCTCGTTGATCAGGGGCTGAATATCCGTCTTGGCAAACACGCCGCAGCGCGCGGCGATGGTGTAGAGGGATTGGTAATTTTGGGCATATTCGTTCAGCCCGGCGGCATCCGTTTGGATCAGGGACGCCATCTGGTCGATGAAGGAGCCCGTGCCGCCGGCGCAGATCCCGTTCATGCGCTGCTCCACATTACCTCCCTCAAAATAGATGATCTTGGCATCCTCGCCGCCCAACTCGATGGCCACATCCGTCTTGGGTGCCAACTCTTTCAGAGAGGTGGCCACGGCGATCACCTCCTGGGTGAAGGGGACGCCCAGATGATTGGCCAGCGTCAGTCCGCCGGAGCCCGTGATCATGGGATACAGGGTCAGATTGCCCAATTCTTCGTAGGCCTGCTGCAAGAGGGCTGACAAAGTCTCCCTGATGTTGGCGTAGTGGCGTCTATAATCGGAAAACAATATATTGTGCGCATGATCCAGAATCGCGATCTTGACCGTGGTGGAACCGATGTCAATACCGAGAGTGGCATGGTTTTGGGGACAGTTCATGACAAATCATCCTTCCTAAATTGCTTAAACTCCGGTTGCCCGGATTCAAATTGCTCAAATCGACATTCCAAGTCATTATACGATAATAAAAGGCAAATTGCAACGAACAAAATGTGAAAGAATTCGGACGGGAAAATAAAATCTTTCTAAAAATCGTTCAAAAATAAATTTGCTTAGTTTACTTATGTAAAAGCTCATGTTAAAATGAATGCATATTTGCATTTTTGTGAAAAATGATAAAGGATGTGAAAGCGCATGGCAAAAAAGAAAAAATCCGGCAGTTTCGAGCAGAGGTTCGGCAGATATGCCATTCCCAACCTGTCACTCATTTTGGTGATGTGTTATGTGGCGGGTTATGTCATCACTCTGGTCAACGGCAATTTTATGAGTTACCTGAATCTGAACCCCTATCGGATCCTGCACGGGGAGATCTGGCGCATATTCACCTGGGTCATCAGTCCGCCCTCGGAGCTGAGCATTTTCACGCTGATCATGCTCTTTTTCTACTACAGCATCGGCACCACGCTGGAGCGCACCTGGGGGACTTACCGCTACAATGTCTATATTTTCGGCGGAATACTGATCACGGTCATCGCGGCTATCCTGTGCATGGGTGTGTGCTGGCTGCTGCCCGGCGCATGGTTTGAAGGGTACCCCGGCGGAGTCGCCGGTTTCTTTGAGGGCGGGGCGCTGATGTTCAGCACCTACTATATCAACATGTCCATCTTTCTGGCCTTTGCGGCCACTTGGCCCGAGATGCAGGTGCTGCTGATGTTCGTGATCCCCGTGAAGGTAAAATGGCTCGGCATCATCTACGGTGTGATGCTGTTGATCGATATGGTCCGGTATTTCATGTTCGGCTTTTATCTTCCGATCTTCTGGTTTGGCATGGTGGCCATCGGGGCGTCTTTAGTCAACTTCCTGATTTTCTGGATGAGGAACCGCAGATGGTCTCACCTGAATCCCAAACAGATCAGGCGCAAGGTGCATTTTCAACAGCAGGTGCGGGACGGCGTAAAACAGTCCGGACACAGATGCTGTATCTGCGGCAGGACGGACGCGGATGATCCCACGCTGGAATTTCGTTATTGTTCCAAGTGCGCGGGCAACTATGAGTATTGTCAGCAGCATCTGTTCACCCATGAGCACAAAGTGTGAGCCTGTAGGGCGGGGAGAGTGAGAAGATGGAGACAAACAGGGAACTGTTATTCGCGCGGACTCTGGAGGAGGTGCGCAGTCTGGCCAAGGAACAGGGGAACTGCGTGAGCCGTCGGCAGGTGGAGGAGGCTTTTGCGCAGTTTGAATTGGATGAGGACAGGCTTAAGTTAATATATGACTATCTGGACAAACATCATGTAGGCATCGACCGCCCGGCGGATCCGGACGAGTATCTGACGGAGGCGGAGCGGGACTATCTGCAAAATTATCTGGATGAGCTGTCCGCTCTGCCCGAATACACGCCCGGACAGGTGGAGGCATACACCATATCCGCCATGGCGGGGGATGCGGGCGCGCAGGGCCGCTTGGCGGAGATTTATCTGAAAGATGTGGTGGAGGTCGCCAAACTCTATGCGGGTCAGGGAGTCTGCACGGAGGATCTGATCGGCGAGGGCAACGCGGCGTTGGTGGCGGGTGTCGGGCTGTTGGGCAGTCTGGAGAGCCCGGATGAGGCGCAGGGAATGTTGGGCCGGATGATGATGAACGCCATGGAGGATATCATTGCCGAGACGGCGAAGAACAGGGAGGCGGATAAGAAGGCTGAGGACCGGGTGAATAAAGTGGCCAAACAGGCGGGCGCCCTGGCGGAGGAACTTCGCCGAAAGGTGACGGTGGAAGAGCTTGCGAGGGAGACGGGCATGAGTGAGAGCAGGATCCGGGAGGCCATGCGCATCAGCGGTTTTATGATCGGAGATCTGACGGATGAATAATACCATATATGAAGACTACAAATATTGCATTCAGGACGTGTCCTCCGTGTATATCGGCAGCAAATATACTTTCGGGGAGATGTTGGAGACGGAGAGCATTCCGTTTAAATTTCAGCTGATCGTGGAACGCTATCTGTTGCCGGAGGCGGATTTGGAGGACACCCTGGAGACGCACCTGTATTATCTGAAGGCAGAGAGTTTTTTGGTGAAAATATACAGACAGTTGAAGGCCCGCGTGAAGGTCAATGTGATCGAGAGCAAGAGGAGTCTGTCGGGCAAAGTAAAGAAGGAATATGTCACCCGTGTCTGGCCCGTGGAGCAGTTGGCGGGACTGTCCGCCGACCGCAAGGAAGAGATGGGGTTGGTGGTGCAGGAGCTGATCGTGAGCAAACTGGCCATGATGGGATTTTGACGGAGGAAGAGCCGGGGACGGCAGGAGAGAGTGAGGAGATTGAACATGGGAAATCAGGTACGCCGCAGGGTTGAGGTCAGGGACATTCCGGAGGCCTACGAGATCGTGGAGCAAAGAGAACTCAAAGATATTGACAGCATGGGTATGCTGCTCAGGCACAAGAAGACGGGGGCAAGGGTGGTATTGCTCTCCAATGACGATGAGAACAAGGTGTTCTACATCGGATTTCGCACGCCGCCGGAGGATTCCACGGGAGTGGCGCATATTCTGGAGCATTCCGTGCTCTGCGGCTCGAAGGATTTTCCGGTGAAGGATCCCTTTGTGGAACTGGTGAAGGGTTCCCTGAACACTTTTCTGAACGCCATGACCTATCCGGACAAGACACTCTATCCCGTGGCCGGCTGTAATGACAAAGATTTTAAGAATCTGATGCATGTGTATCTGGACGCGGTCTTTTATCCCAATATCTATGACAGAGAGGAGATCTTCCGCCAGGAGGGTTGGCACTATGAATTGGAGGACGAGGACGGAGAACTGAGTATCAACGGCGTGGTCTACAACGAGATGAAGGGGGCGTATTCCTCTCCGGACGATGTGTTGGAGACGTCCATCATGAATTCCCTCTATCCGCATACCGCCTATGGCGTGGAGTCCGGCGGCGACCCCAAGGTGATCCCTGAGCTTAAATATGAGGAGTTTTTGGATTTTCACGGCAAATACTACCATCCCTCCAACAGCTATATCTATCTCTATGGAGATATGGACATGGAGGAGAGACTTCGCTTTATGGATGAACGGTATCTCTCTCGCTTTGAGGCTCTGAAAGTCTCCTCCGGGATCGGAAAGGAGCCTGAGGAGAATCCTGCGCCTGATGCCATCGTCAAAGAGTATCCCTTGAATGAGGGGGAGGATCCGGAGGAGAACACCTATTTTTCCCTCAACTTTTCCGTGGGAGAGAGCACGGACAGTGAGTTGTCCACGGCATTTGAGATTTTGGATTACGCGCTGTGTTCCGCGCCCGGAGCGCCCCTGAAACAGACTCTGGTGGACCGGGGGATCGGCAGGGACGTGTACAGCATCTGGGAGGGCGGCATCAGACAGCCGTATTTCAGCGTGATCGCCAAGGGCGTCTCCATGGAGAAACAGCAGGAGTTTACGGACACGGTCCGCGAGGTGTTGGAGCGGATCGCCGGGGAGGGATTTGACGGGAAGGCTCTGCAGGCGGCTCTGAACTATTATGAGTTCAAGTACAGGGAGGCGGATTTCGGTTCCTATCCCAAGGGCTTGATGTACGGGCTGCAGATGATGGACTCCTGGCTCTATGACGAGAGGCGGCCTTTCGCCTATGTGGAACTTTTGGAGGTGTTCAAGTCCCTTCGGGAGAAGGCGGACAAAGGATATTTTGAGGGTTTGGTGCGCAGGTATCTGTTGGAGAACAGGCACCGCAGCATGGTGATCCTAAAGCCCGTGGAAGGGCTCTTGGAGCAGAGAGAGAGCGGGCTTGCGGCCGAACTGGCGGCGAAGAAGGCAGCCATGTCCGAGGAGGAGATCAAAGAGGTTCTGGATAAACAGGAGCGGCTGCGCCTGTTTCAGGAGACGGAGGATTCCCCGGAGGATCTGGCGAAGATCCCGACTCTCGCGAGGGAGGATCTGAAGAAGGAGGCAGCCCGCCCGGTGGTTGAGGAGCGAAAGCTTGGGGATACCACGCTCATTTATCACGATATTCCCACCAACGGCATCGGCTATCTGCGGCTGATCTTTACATTGGATGAGATCCCGGGGGAATATTTTCCCTATGTCGGCATCTTAAAGGGATGTCTGGGCATGCTCAACACGGAGCATTACGGCTATGGAGATCTGTTCAACGAGATCAATCTGGTCACGGGAGGCATGGCCGCGGTGAACAACGCCTACAGCCGCGTAGAGGATCCGGACCGGTGTACGGTCACGCTGGAGTTAAAGACCAAGGCTTTTGAGGACAGACTGGAGGCCGCTCTGGAGCTGATGCGGGAGATCATGCTCACGAGCGATCTCACCGACGGAAAGCGCTTAAAGGAAATCTTGGCGGAGGGCAAGTCCCGTATGCAGGCGCAGATGCTCTCGGCGGGGCATAGCGTGGCTGCCGGGCGGGCTCTGTCCTACGGCAGCGTGTCGGGATGCCTGAGTGAGATGCTCTCGGGGGTTCCCTTCTATCGTCTGGTGGCGGATCTGGACGAGCATTTCGAGGAGAAAAAAGCGGAGCTGACGGAGAAACTGCGGACTTTGTCCAAAATGATCTTCCGCCCGGAGAATCTCATGGTGGATTTCGTGGGGGACGGGAAGGTTGCGGAGAGTCTGGCGGAGCCGGTGGCGCGGCTTAAGGCGGCGCTGTATACGGATCCCGTGGAGAAAGCCGCCTACAGGCCCGATCCCGTGCGCGGCAATGAGGGTTTCATGACGGCGGGACAGATTCAGTATGTGTGCCGCGCGGGCAATTTCAGGAGGAAGGGACTGCCATACACCGGCGCGCTGAAAGTGCTGAAGGTGATGATGGGATATGAATATCTGTGGAGCAATGTGCGCGTGAAGGGCGGCGCCTACGGCTGCATGTGCAGTTTCGGGAGGACCGGGGAGAGCTATTTTGTCTCCTACAGGGATCCGAATCTTGCGGGCACTCTGAAGGTCTATGAGAAGGCGGCGGAGACCATCGCGCGTTACGAGGCGGACGAGCGCACCATGACCCGATATATCATCGGGGCCATCAGCGATCTCGATATGCCCATGAATCCCGCGGCGAAGGGATTGTTCGGCCTGAGCGCCTATATGACGGGATTGGACGGAGAGTTTCTGCAGAGGGAGCGGGATGAGATCCTCTCCGCTGACGCGGAGACCATCCGTGGGCTTGCCGGGCATATCAGCGCCTTTATGGCGGATGATTTCCTCTGCGTGGTGGGCAACGCGGGGCATCTTAAATCCGAGGAGAAACTTTTCCTGAAATTGGAGAACCTTTTCGCGTGATCCGCGTCTTTTATCATGAAGCGACAACACAGGGCGCTCGGAAAGAGGAGGCGGATTATGAAAAAAGGGATGATGAAAAAGATCAGTATGAACAAAGACAGCGCGAACAAGGCTAATGCGAACAAAACCAATCCGGAAAAAGCGATCATGAGACGGATATCGGTGGCCATGGCCGTGGTCATGCTGCTCGGCCTGACCGCGTGCGGAAACGCCTTGAAGGACAGCGGACTCATGGAAATGACGGGAGTTCCCATGGCCGTCAGCAACGGGAGCGCAAGCGCAAGCTATGACGCGGCATCTGCGGCGGGCGCGTATGACGAGTATTACACGGCGGAGGCGGTGACGGAGAACGGTTTTGGGGCCGTCTCGGACTCCGCGGGCATGAGCGGAGGGGCTCCGGCAGTGGACAACTCCGCGTATTTTGACTCGCGCAAACTGATCCGGACGGTGGATCTGGAGGTGGAGACCAAGGAGTTTGATTCCATGCTCGCCGCCGTGGAGGAGCAGGTGAATCTGTTGGGCGGATACATAGAGAACATGAACACCTACAACGGCAGCAGGTATTCCTATGGCGGCGGCAACAGGAATTCCTCCCTCACCGCGCGTATCCCCAAGGATAAGCTCAACGATTTCCTCTATATGGTGTCGGAGGCCGGCAATATCATCAGGCGCTCCGAGAACGTGCAGGATGTGACGCTGACCTATGTGGATCTGGAGAGCAGGAAGGAGTCTCTGGAGACGGAGCAGGAGCGCCTGCAGGAACTCCTGTCCCGGGCGGAGAGCATGGAAGATATCCTCATCATCGAGGACAGAATGTCCACCGTGCGCTATCAGTTGGAGAGCATGGGTTCGCAGCTTCGCACCTATGACAATCAGGTGGAGTTCTCCACGGTGTATATGGACATCCGCGAGGTTCGGGAGCTGACCCCCGTGGAGGAGGAGAGCGCCTGGGATCGGATGGCGGGCGGTTTCATGGACAGTGTGGAGAATGTGAAGGACGGATTTGTGAACTTCTGCGTTTGGATCGTGGTGCATGTGCCCTATCTGCTGATCTGGGCGGCGGTCATCTGCGCGATCGTGGTGACGGTCAGACTGCTCATACGGCGCGGCCGCAGGAAGAAAGAGGCCAAATTGCGGAAGATGACATCCGCGGATACACAAATTGCCCCGGAGGGCATCAAAACGGAAAAGTGAGAACATTATGAGTGAGAATGCTGCATACAGATCGGGGTTCGTGGCGCTGATCGGGAGACCCAATGTGGGGAAGTCCACTTTGATGAACCGGCTGATCGGACAGAAGATCGCCATCACCTCCCGAAAGCCCCAGACCACCAGAAACCGCATACGCACCGTGCTGACCACCGAAGAGGCCCAGATCGTGTTTCTGGACACGCCGGGCATCCACAAGGCGAAGAACAAACTGGGAGACTATATGGTGAATGTGGCGGAGGGGACGCTCAGGGACGTGGACGTGATCCTCTGGCTGGTGGAGCCGAGCACCTTCATCGGCGCGGGGGAGCGCCATATCATCCAACAGCTCAAGCGGACGCGGACGCCGGTGATCCTGGTGATCAACAAGACTGACACGATCCCGAAGGAGCAGATCCTCAAATTTATCGACGCCTATCGGGGAGAACTGGACTTTGGGGAGATCGTGCCGGTGTCCGCCCTAAAGGGCGATAACACGGAGGAACTGGTGAAGTGTATCGTGCAATATCTTCCCTATGGGGAGCCCTTTTATGACGAGGACACCGTCACTGACCAGCCCGTGCGGCAGATCGTGGCGGAGCTGATCCGGGAGAAGGCGCTGAGACTTCTGGAGGAGGAGATCCCCCACGGCATCGCCGTCAGCATCGAGAGCATGAAGGAGGAAGGCAAAATCTGCCATATCGAGGCCACCATCGTGTGCGAGCGGGATTCCCACAAGGGCATCATCATCGGCAAGGGAGGACGGATGCTCAAGAAGATTGGCACGGATGCCCGGAGGGACATAGAGGATCTGATGGAAATGCAGGTCAATCTGAAACTTTGGGTGAAGGTGAAGAAGGATTGGCGGGACAGCGATTTCCTGCTGAGAAATTTTGGATATGACCCCAAGGAGGGCATCGCCGGGGAATAAAAAACACTCCTATTGCAGACCCTATCCAACATACAACACAGATAGGGGGAAGCGTAAATGCAGACACAAAATTACTGGCAGCAATTCGAGAGTACGGGTAAGATCGAAGATTATTTATCATACAGAGCAAGTTACAGCCGGCAGTCCGGGACGGGGTCTGCCGGCTGCAAGTCCGATTATCGGGAAACATTGGGATGCGATGTGGCGGATGTGTCCGCGGACGCGCCGGGGGAAGGCGCGTACACGGAGAGAATGGATGGAGATATATGCAGGGATTCGTTCAGGTGACAGGCGTGGTGTTAAAACAATCCCCCATAGGGGAATATGACAGGCGGGTGAGCATTCTCACCCGCGAGAGGGGGAAGATCTCCGCCTTCGCCAGAGGGGCGAGAAAGCCGGGGAGCCGACTGGCGGCCGCCTCCAATCTCTTTGCCTTCGGCACTTTCAAGCTGTATGAGGGTAAAAATTCCTACACGGTGACGGAGGCGGAGATCGCCAATTATTTTGAGGAGCTGATGACGGACTATGTGGGCGCCTATTACGGAATGTATTTTCTGGAGGTGGCGGATTATTACACCCGGGAGAACAATGACGAGCGGGAGATGCTGAAACTTTTGTATCAGTCCCTTCGGGCGCTGTGCGCCGCCTCTCTGCCGAATCCCCTTGTGAAATGCGTGTTTGAACTGAAGGCCATCGCCGTGAACGGAGAATTCCCGGGAGTCCCCGCGGACAGGGATCTTTTGGAATCCACGGCCTATGCCCTGCGGTACATAGCGGAGAGCCCGGTGGAGAGACTCTATACTTTCGCCGTGACGGAGGAGGTCTTGGCACAGCTTGAGCAGATAGCGGCGGATTACGGACGGCGGTTTCTGAATCATGATTTCAAAAGTCTTGAAATACTCAAAACTCTGTGTTAGAATTTGATATGGTCTGTGAAAAGGCAGATTGACGGTAAGGAGATATCGCAGAATGAAAATACATAATCGTATCATTTGTATGGGATTGGCGATGGGAGCATTACTGCTCGCCGGATGCGGCGCGGCGAAAGTGCCGGATGTGGTGGAGGAGACCAGTCTCGTCATTGATAAAAACGGCATTGTCACGGCTCATTTTGTGGATGTTCTGGACCGGGAATATTATGATCCCGCCAATCTTCGGAAGATGGCGCAGGAGGAGCTTGCCGCCTACAACACCGCCAATCAGACCGGAAGTGTCGCGCCCGCGATGCTTGAGCAGGTGGCGGAGCTTGAGCGGGGTGACGGCTCCGTGATCGTGAGTTTCGCCTTTAACGGGGCGGATGTCTATGCGGATTACACGGGCAACACGCTGTTCTACGGCACCATAGCGGAGGCAAAGGCGGCGGGCTACGATTTTGCGACACTGGGCGAGAAACTCTATGACAGCGGGAAGAAAAAGAGTATCGGGGCGACGGAGCTGACTTCCACCGAGATGGCCGGCAGACATGTGGTCATATGGGCGGAGGATTCCGTTCCGGATGCGGAGGCAGCAGGACAAGAGTCCGGACAGAGATCCGGCACCAGGATCTATTGTCCCTACAAGGTCGCGTATATCAGCGGGAATGCGGAGATTTTGTCTGACGGCAGCGTGAGCGCCGGCGGGACGGCAAATGACGGCGAAACGGCAGGGGCCGCAGGGACTGTTTCCGAGAGACATCCCGTGGTCATCGTATTGAACAAATAGGAGGGCGGATGATGGAGAAGACATTGGACAAAATAGTGGCATTGGCGAAGGCCAGAGGGTTTGTGTACCCCGGTTCCGAGATCTACGGCGGTCTTGCCAACACTTGGGATTACGGCAATCTGGGCGTGGAGCTCAAGAATAATGTGAAGAAGGCCTGGTGGCAGAAATTCGTGCAGGAGAATCCTCACAATGTGGGCGTGGACTGCGCGATTTTGATGAACCCGCAGACCTGGGTGGCCAGCGGGCATCTCGGCGGCTTTTCCGATCCGCTGATGGACTGTAAGGAATGCCATGAGCGTTTCCGCGCCGACAAGCTGATCGAGGACTACTGTCTGGAGAAGGATATCACGCTCGAGGGCAGCGTGGACGGTTGGACGCAGGAGCAGATGACGGAATTCATTAAGGAAAAGCAGATTCCCTGCCCTACCTGCGGCAAACATAATTTTACGGATATTCGCCAGTTCAATCTGATGTTCAAGACTTTTCAGGGCGTGACCGAGGACGCCAAGAGCACGATCTACCTGCGCCCCGAGACCGCGCAGGGAATTTTTGTGAATTTCAAGAATGTGCAGCGGACCTCCAGGAAGAAACTCCCCTTCGGAATCGGGCAGATCGGCAAGTCTTTTAGAAATGAGATCAGCCCCGGGAACTTCACATTCCGGACCAGAGAGTTTGAGCAGATGGAGTTGGAATTCTTCTGCAAGCCCGGCACGGATATGGAGTGGTTCCAATACTGGAGAGGTTTCTGCCGCGACTGGCTTCTGTCTCTGGGCATTCGGGAGGAGGAGATCCGTCTCCGGGATCATTCCCCCGAGGAGCTCTGTTTCTACAGCAAGGGCACCACGGATATTGAGTTTAAGTTTCCTTTTGACTGGGGTGAATTATGGGGCATTGCGGACAGAACGGATTACGATCTGACGCAGCATGCCAACACCTCCGGTGAGGATATGAGTTATTTTGACGATGAGACGGGCGAGAAATATATCCCGTATGTGATCGAGCCCTCTCTGGGCGCGGACAGGGTAGTGCTCGCTTTCCTCTGCTCCGCGTATGACGAGGAGGAGTTGGAGGGTGGCGACATGAGGACCGTGCTGCGATTCCATCCCGCGATCGCCCCGGTGAAGATCGGCGTGCTGCCCCTGTCCAAGAAATTGAACGAGGGCGCGGAGAAGATCTTCGCGGAGTTGTCCAAGAAGTACAACTGTGAGTTTGACGACAGGGGAAATATCGGTAAGAGATACCGCAGACAGGACGAGATCGGAACGCCGTTCTGCGTGACCTATGATTTTGACTCCGAGACGGATAATTGCGTGACGGTGCGCTTTAGGGATTCCATGGAGCAGGAGAGAATCGCCATTGCGGATCTGGACGCTTATTTTGCCGACAAGTTTGTATTTTAACGGAAGATCGGAGAGCAGGGGATTCTTCTGCTCTCTTTTCGACTTTGATCCGGTCGTGACAAACCGGGATGGGAGCGGATGAATTTATGGACAGGGCGGAGAGTTTTCTCATTCTTGGGATGGAACCCACAAAGGATGAGCGTCTGATCAAAAATGCATACAGAGAGCGACTGGCCGTGACCAATCCGGAGGATGATCCGGAGGGTTTTAAACGTCTGCGCGGTGCCTATGAGGCGGCCTGTGCCTACGCGAGACAGTCGGAGGATGAACAGGAGGAGCGGGATATGAGTCCCTCCGGCCTCTGGGTGGAGAGAGCGGAGAAAATCTACGCGAACCTCCGGACCAGACAGGACGAGGACGCCTGGAGGGAACTCTTCCGGGATGAGATCTTTCAGTCTCTGGAGGAAGAGGAGAACTGCAGGGAGAAACTGTTGCGCTTTCTGATGGAAAGTTTCAGGCTGCCCTCGGCGATCTGGAAACTGTTGGATGAGAAATTGAGTCTGGTGAAGGACGCGGGCAGACTCAGGGAATCTTTTCCCGTGGACTTCATCAATTATGTGGTGGGGCGATGCGAGCAGGGGGAGGACATTGATTTTACTCTCTTTGAGGGCGCGGAGGACGCAGCCTACGATCTCTTCCTAAGCCGGTATGACAGTTGTTGGCAGATGTTGCGGGACGAGAAATGGGACGAGGCGGCGAGACTTCTGGACGAGGCGGACCGGCTTGAGATCCGTCATCCCGCCATGGAGGTATGCCGTGGTATCCTGCAATTTTCGAGAACAGAGAGTGAGGATGAGAAAGAGCGGGCCATGGAATTCATGAAGGCCCTGCAGACGCGGTATCCCCATGAGATCATGGTGAGCTACAACACTGCGGAGATGCTGTGGAAGAACGGGGATAAGGATGACGCCGCCAAGATCTTCCTGCAGATCAAGGAGGACACCGAGAAACATTATATGGCCAATATGCGCCTTGCGGATTGGCACTATGAGCGGGGAGAGTACGCGGAGGCGAAGAAATGCGCGGAGAATGTGCTGTCCTCCGGAGCGGGCGACGGCTTTATGGAGACCCTGACCAAGATCAATGCCGAGTTGGAACGGGATCTGGTGCTGCGATGGAAGAGAGACGATGACTGGGAAGCGGGACTGGAACTGGCGTGGTGTTATCTGCAGGACGGCAAGACGGCCCGCGGCATCAGACTCGCGGTGGCTTTGGAGAAACGGATATCCAAGGAGAAAGAGGCGGAGTACACGGGACTGTTGGCCAAACTCTTCATCGAGGAGGCGGAGTACGAGGACGCCATCCGCATGGCGGACGAGTGGCAGAAACTTTTGGAGCAGAAGATCCTGACGGATGAGGACGAGGAGGAGAGACACAAGGACGAGGACCGTATCCGCCAGGCGCATATGATCCGTATGCAGTGTTACAGATGTCTGGGATATGACGCGGGAGACAAGAACAGAGAGAATTTTACCAAGGCCATCGCCGAGATCGAGGCCGTGGAGAGCGGAATGCCCAAGGACATTGGGCTTTGGTTGGAGAAGGCGCAAATCTACACGGAGATGGAGGAATATGACAGGAGTCTGGACATCACAAACCGCCTCATCGCGGAATATCAGGTCTATGCGGCCGCGGCCATCGCCATGGAAAATTTCCGCAAACAGTGGGACGCGCGGGGCGTGATACAGAATGCCAAACTCTGCATTCAGGCTGTGCCCGGTTTTGTCCGGGCCTATGAGCATCTGGCCAAAGTGTATCTGGACTTAAAGGAGACGGAGGCTCTGGAACAGCTTTTGGAGGACGCCGGCAAACAGGGGATAGAGAGTCCCTATCTGGAGGCGTATCGCTTTCAGATGAAACACACGCCGCCCGGGACGGATGTGCTGAATCTGCGTCTGGAGGAATTTAAGAGGGATGTCCAAAGCAAACTGGAGGAGGGACAGGCGACTTTTTACGAGTTGGGGCTGCCCGCCATCAACAAGTATCTCTACTGGTATCCGGGACCTTATATGCTGCGCAAACGCGCCGCTTTTCATATGGCGGGGCTGCAGTTTGAGAAGGCTTTGGAGGATTATGAGAAGGCGTTGGTCGATGAGCCGGGGAATCCCTATATCCACGACAGCATGAGCCGCGTTTACGCCCTGACGGGAGACTATGAACAGGCGTTGGTCAGCCTGAAAAAGGCGATCCTATACGGGGAGAGCGAATGGTCGGCCAATCTCTACAGCCGCATGGCGGGGCTCTACATGCAGCTCGGGGACAATGAACAGGCCTATGTGTGGTTTCGGTATTGCGAGGAGCATAACTGCGGGGAAAGCGGGTATCTCAGGGATATGGCGGACTGTCTCGCCCGTCTGGGAAGGGCGGAAGAGGCCGCCAAACGGCTGGCCCGGTATTACCGCAGGGAGGACGGCAGCTTTGACTACAGATATTATCGCAGTCTGGCGGGTGTTTATTCCGTGGCGGGAAAAGAGGAGGAATTGCGCGGGCACATGGAGGCATGGGGACGCAGACAGCCCAAGGACAATCTGCTGTTCTCGCCGCTTTTGCCCAAGGTCCTGCGCCAAAAGAATCTGATGGAGGACACCGCCGATTACTACAACAAAGCAGCGTGGAACGCGCTGTTTGCGGGAGACGGCAAGAGAGCTTTGGGACTCTTTGAAAAACAGGCGCTCTTGAGCGAACTGCAGGATGCCCCAAACCCTGAGGAGGCCTTGGAGGATCTGGTGTTCGCGGCTATCCTCACGGGGGAGGAGACTTTGGGGAAAAAGTACGCCGCCAAGTTAAAGAAATGCATTGTCAAGGCTTCATACAGAGCCGTGGATGACTATTACAATCGCCCCAAGGCGAGACTGCTGCAGAAGTTTTTGGCGGATTACTACACGGCCACGGACGAGCGGCTGCAGGAGATCTTGGATCAAGAGAAAGATTGCGCCAACTGTCCTTTCTGCCTGATGCCTGTCTGTCAGGAGTTGGAGGGCGCGCGGATCCTGCTCTTACTGCGTCAGGGAAAACGAGAGGAGGCGAAGGCGCGCATGGAGCGCAATCTGGAGATTCAACCCTATGATGAATACATGAAGGCCCTGCGGCCGGTATTGGGATAATGGAAAAGGATGTAAGGAAACGGCAATGATAGTTGGAATCGATTTGGGTACCACCAACAGTCTGGTGGCTTATTTTACGGAGGAGGGGCCGAAGATCATCCCCAACAGACTGGGCAAAAATCTGACGCCCTCCGTGGTGAGTGTGGACGAGGAGGGCAATGTCTATGTGGGAGAGACGGCCGGAGAGCGCATGAGCCTCTATCCCTCGTCCGTGGCGCAGACCTTTAAGCGCAGCATGGGAACGGAGCGCACCTACAACTTGAGCGGGCATCTCTTTAAGCCGGAAGAACTCTCAAGTATGGTGCTGCGCTCCTTAAAGGAGGATGCGGAGGTTTATCTGGGCGAGGAAGTGACGGAGGCGGTCATCAGTGTGCCGGCCTATTTTGACGACAAGCGCAGGAAGGCCACCAAGCGCGCCGGGGAACTGGCGGGGCTTAAGGTGGAGCGCATGATCTCCGAGCCCACCGCGGCCGCGGTGGCTTACGGTCTGTATGACAAAAATCAGGATACCCGTTTTCTGGTGTTCGATCTGGGAGGCGGGACCTTTGACGTGTCCATTCTGGAACTGTATCACAATATCCTGGAGGTGCGGGCCGTGGCCGGCGACAACTATCTGGGAGGAGAGGATTTCACGCAGGAGATGGCGAAACTCTTCCTGCAAAAGACCAGGATGCAGCTCTCGGAGCTCTCCGAGAAGGAGCAGGTGCGCCTGATGCGGTCGGCCGAGAAGGCTAAGCGCGCCATCAGCGATGAACCTACGGTCACCATGAGTTTCCTGCGCGGAGAGGAATCCAAGGAGGCGGCGATCACCGCCAGGGAGTATGAGGAGGCCTGCGAGGAACTGCTCATGAAGATCAGAGAGCCTGTGAAACGGAGTCTGTCGGACGCGGGTCTCAAACTGTCCGATATCGATGAGGTGATCCTGATCGGCGGCGCCACCAAGCTCTCCATCGTGCGGGATTTCCTGATCCGGCTGTTCAGAAAATTCCCGGACACCAAGTTGAATCCGGATGAGACGGTGGCTCTTGGAGCCGCGGTGCAGGCGGCCATGAAGGAGAGGCGCGAGGAGGTGAAGGAGGTCGTCCTCACCGATGTGTGCTCCTTCACGCTGGGCACCGAGGTGGTGGTGGAGTACGATGAGGGCAAGTTTGAGGACGGAAGATTTTGTCCCATCATCGAGCGGAACACCGTGATCCCCGCCAGCCACACGGAGAGGCTCTACACGGTCCGGGACAATCAGGAGGCAGTCCGGGTCCGCGTCCTGCAGGGGGAGAGCCGTTTCGCGGCCAACAACCTCTATCTGGGCGAGTTGGAGATCGAGGTGCCCAAGGGGCCCAGGGGCAGTCAGTCGGTGGATGTGACCTATACTTACGACATCAACTCTCTTCTGGAGGTGGAGGTGAAGGTGGTGTCCACGGGGCTTTCCCGCAAGATGATCATCAAGGGACAGGACAATCAGATGACCGATGAGGAAGTCCAAAAGCGAATGGAGGAGCTCTCTTATCTGAAAGTGCAGCCCAGAGATTTTGAGGAGAACCGGTTGGTGCTTCTGCGGGCGGAACGCATGTATGAGGAATCGCTCGGAGACCGCAGACAGAAACTGGATCACTATATCACGGCCTTTGAGGCCGCCCTGAAACGCGGGGATCACGATGAGATCCGCGATGCCAGGGAGGAACTGAATGAGATCTTGGATGACGAGGATGACTGAGGAGGATAAACCAATGCAAAAACGTGGCGTAAATGAACTGAGAAGAATGTATCTTGATTTTTTTGAGAGCAAGGATCATCTGAAGATGAAGAGTTTCTCACTGGTGCCGCACAATGACAACAGCTTGCTGCTCATCAATTCCGGCATGGCGCCCCTGAAACCTTATTTCACGGGACAGGAGATTCCGCCCCGCCGCCGTGTGACCACCTGCCAGAAATGTGTGCGCACCGGCGATATCGAGAATGTGGGAAAGACCGCGAGACATCTGACTTTCTTTGAGATGTTGGGCAACTTTTCTTTCGGGGATTACTTCAAGCATGAGGCGATCCGTTGGAGCTGGGAGTTTCTGACTGAGCATGTGGGCATGGAACCCGAGAGACTCTACCCCTCCATCTACTGTGAGGATGACGAGGCCTTCGACATCTGGACGAAGGAGATCGGCGTGCCCGCGGAGAAGGTCACCCGTTTCTATCGGGACGAGACCGGCGCCTGTGACAATTTCTGGGAGCACGGCGCGGGCCCCTGCGGCCCCTGCTCGGAGATCTATTACGACAGGGGAGAGAAGTATGGCTGCGGCAAGCCGGACTGCAAGGTGGGCTGTGACTGCGACCGCTTTATGGAGGTCTGGAACAATGTGTTCACCCAGTTTGAGAGCGACGGCAAAGGCAATTACACGGAGCTGACTCAGAAGAACATCGACACCGGCATGGGCTTGGAGAGACTGGCCGTGGTGGTGCAGGACGTGGACTCCGTGTTTGACATTGACACCATGAAAGCCATCCGCGACCGCATCTGCGAGATCGCGGGAGTGGAATACCTGAAAGAGGAGGTAAAGGATGTCTCCGTTCGTCTTATTACGGACCACATCCGCTCCGCAACCTTCATGATCAGCGACGGCATCATGCCCTCCAACGAGGGGATGGGCTATGTGCTGCGCCGTCTGATCCGCCGTGCCGCCAGACACGGAAGGCTGCTTGGCATCGACGGGAAGTTTTTGGCGGAGCTTAGCCGGACGGTCATAGACGAGTGTAAGGACGGATATCCCGAGTTGGAGGACAAGAAGGACTTTATCCTCACCGTGCTCACGCAGGAGGAAAATAAATTCGACCGGACCATCGATCAGGGTCTGCATATACTGGCGGATCTGGAGGCCGAGATGGATCAAAACGGCACGAAAGAGCTCTCCGGGGAGAATGCCTTCAAGCTCTATGACACCTATGGTTTCCCCATGGACCTGACGGAGGAGATTCTGGGCGAGAAGGGATATACCATCGACCACGCGGGTTTTGCCCTGTGCATGGAGGAGCAGAAGACCAAGGCGAGAAAGGCGCGCAAGGTGACCAACTACATGGGAGCGGACGTGACGGTGTACGAGTCCATCGATCCCGCCATCACCACCGCCTTTGTGGGATATGACAGATTGCAGCACAATTCCAAGATCACCGTGCTCACCACGGAGACGGAGCTGACGGAGGCGCTCACCGACGGACAGGTGGGAACGGTCATCGTGGAGGAGACTCCCTTCTATGCCACCATGGGCGGACAGAATGCGGATACCGGCGTGATCACCACGGCGGACGGCAGTTTCGAGGTGAAGGATACCGTCAGGCTTCTGGGCGGCAAAGTGGGCCATATCGGCGTGGTGACGCGCGGTATGCTCAAGGTGGGCGATGCGGCCACTCTGACCGTGGACGGGAATAAACGCGCCGACACCTGCAAAAACCATTCCGCGACCCATCTGCTGCAGAGGGCCTTGCGGGAGGTGTTGGGCAGCCATGTGGAGCAGAACGGCTCCTATGTGGACGGCGAGAGACTGCGCTTTGACTTCAGCCATTTCCAGGCTATGACGGAGGAGGAACTGGCCAAGGTGGAGCGGCTTGTGAACGAGAAGATCGCCGAGGCCATCCCGGTGGTGACGGATGTGATGAATATAGAGGATGCAAGGAAGACCGGGGCCATGCAGCTGTTTGGCGAAAAATACGGCGAGACGGTGCGAGTGGTGCGCATGGGAGACTTCTCGGTGGAGTTCTGCGGCGGAACCCATGTGGCCAACACTTCCGCCATCACGGCATTCAAGATCCTCTCCGAGAACGGCGTGGCCGCGGGGGTGAGGCGTATTGAGGCGCTGACCGGAAACGGCGTGTTTGCCTATTATCGGAATCTGGAGCAGACCTTGGAGAGCGCGGCAAAGGCATTGAAGACAACTCCCAATGCGTTGGTGGAGCGCTGCGGGCATCTCATGGCGGAGATGAAGGCTCTGGCCTCCGAGAATGAATCTTTAAAGAGCAGGGCGGCCAAAGATGCCTTGGGCGATGTGACCGACCGCGTGGTGGAAGTGAAGGGAGTGAAACTTCTCGCCACTGACGTGAGCGGCGTGGATATGAACGGGCTCAGGGATCTGGGCGATCAACTGAAGGAAAAAATGGGCGAGGGCGTTGTGGTGCTCCTCTCCGAGCAGGAGGGCAGGGTGAACCTGATCGCCATGGCCACGGACGGAGCCGTGAAGGCGGGAGCCCATGCCGGCAATCTCATCAAGGGGATCGCGGCCCTGGTGGGCGGCGGCGGCGGCGGACGTCCCAATATGGCTCAGGCGGGCGGCAAGAATCCCGCGGGCATTCCGGACGCCATCGCGGAGGCGGCCAAAGTGTTGGCGGGACAGCTCGGATGAGCGACCGGGAGGAACTGGAGCATGTGCGCCGGCACAGAGAGCGCATAGAACGGATGAGACGTGAGAAGGAACGGCGGCTCAGGCTGCAGACTCTGGTGAAGAGGGCGGCGCCGGCGGCCGGCTGTATCCTGCTCTTGGGTATACTGATCTGTCTGCATGGCGTTGTGGCGAGAGGGACGGAGGAAGGGGAGATATCCGGACAAACAGGGACGGAGCCTTCTGAGACCGTAGGACAGAGAGAGACGGAGCGAAAGCAGACGGAGTCCGGCGCGATCGTGAAAAAGATCCTTGCGGGGAGTCAGGCGGCGCCGGATGAGGCGTCAGGGCGCGGCATGACGGGAGCGACCTATGCGGCTCAGGATATCACGGGAGAGGGCGCGGGGGGAGTTGCACCGGGGAACATCACGGCATCTTCCGGCCTCGCCACGATATACTCCGCCCACATCACGGACGATACATCGGGACCACCGGCGGAGGTGGAGAGTCCGAATGTGATCTTTTTGGATTTGGAGACAGGCGACATTCTGGCGCAGCGGGGATATCGGGATGTGATCAGTCCCGCGTCCATGACCAAGGTGCTGACGGTGCTTGTGGCGGCGGAGCATGTGACGGATTTGGATGACACCTTTACCATAACGGTGGACATCACGGATTACAGTTATGTCAACGACTGCAGCAGCGCGGGATTTGCCATAGGGGAGACCGTGACGGTGCGGGATCTGTTTTACGGGACGATCCTTCCCTCGGGCGCTGACGCGGCTCTGGCTCTGGCCGTCTATGTGGCGGGCAGCCATGAGGATTTTGTGGAGATGATGAACGCCAAGGCGGAGGAACTCGGTCTCTCCGGAACGGCTCATTTTACCAACTGTGTGGGACTCTATGACGAGGATCACCATTGCACGGTCTATGACATGGCCATGCTCATGGAGGCGGCCATGGACAATGAGTGGTGCAGGACGGTGCTGAACGCGCACACTTATACCACCACGGCCACGGACGCGCATCCCGAGGGCATTGCGCTCTCCAACTGGTTTCTGCGCAGGATCGAGGACAAGGACACCGGAGGGGAAGTGATCTGCGCCAAGACGGGATATGTGGTGCAGTCCAAGAGCTGCGCCGTCAGCTATGGCAGGGACTTAAGCGGCAGAGAATATGTATGTGTCACGGCGGGAGCGCCCCGCCCGTGGCGCTGTATTTATGACCATGTGGCGCTCTATAAGGAATATGCCCGGGAGTAGGGCGGATCGCGAGACCGCGTGAGATCAAATATCGGACGGCAAAAGCCGGAACTCTGAGAGATTCAGGGTTCCGGCTTTTTTACATTTTAACATAAGGGCAGTCCGCGGAGATTTGGGGATGCCGTGTTATTTTACTACACTTTAGTAGTACAATAATGTGACTGTCGAAATCTGTGGTATCATGTAGAAAAAGTTCAGGCGAACGGCACCGGGAACGCCGGGACGGGAGGATTGTCATGGAGACACACGGAGTCATTCGGGAGAGTCCCTTTGTCAGGACGCATTATTATCCCGGCAAACTGCTGCATGCGGGAGATTTGATCAATGAGCAGGAATACGGAAATTGCAAGTTGGAGTTTATAAACCGAATGTTTCACGGCTGCGGCATTATAGAGGGTTTGGAGGTCCGCGTCAGATCGGACGGAAGACTGGAACTCACCGCGGGCAGCGCCATAGATCCCCGGGGCCGCATTCTGCTCGCCCCCCGGGATACGGTGTGGGGGTTGGACGATATCGCCGGGCCGGAGCGGCAGGCAGGGCGGGAGTTTGTGTTGGGCATCCGATACGCGGAGCGGCCGGTGGAGCAGGAACAGGTCCGCGAGGACGGGGGCGGGATATCTTATCGGACGGCGAGGATAGAGGAGACCTTTGCCTTGGGCGCCTATCCGCCGGGGGAATGGCGTTTCGGGCGGGACGCGGACGGGAGACAGGCGGATTGGATCCCTCTGGCGTGTCTGCGGGCAGAGCGGTCCAAGACGAGGGAGGGGTATGTATTTTCCAAAGCGGACGACAGAGACATTCGCTCTTATGCGCAGAGAGAACGGATACCGGAATCCCTCCCCCGGGGCGGGCGGGCGCCTTCGCAGGAGGAGACTGCGCAGCCCGAAACCCTGCGGGAGGAGACGGCATCCGGGCATCCCGGGAAAATTTGGGAGAAACAGACGCGCTGCGTCCGGACCGGGATTCTGACCATCCCCATTCCCGAACACTACAAAAGGGGACAGGTGCTGTTGTCGGAGGAGATCTCCCACGGATTTCCCGGGGAGGAGGTATGGATCCGGTGGGGCGTCATGTACAGACAGCCGGGTCTTCTGTTCAGGGATACGGGAAAGGACCGGTACGCGGTGATCCGGGGGGATCAGAGCCTGTTTGAGGACAGGTGGGGCGGCGACGGTAACGCGGGTTGGGACATCGCGAGACAGGCTCTGCGCCAGGATGTGGAGCGGGGAACTTTTCGGATCGCGCTGACATTGTCGGGCGGCCGCAGGAAATACAGAAGGTATTGGAACAGGGAGGTTGTGATCTCGTGGATGGTATTCAGGATTGGTCGGACGGAGAGATCCTGCAGACGGGAAAATGTCTCCAAGAGATCCTGAGGCAGTATCTGTGTCCGGAGTATGTGCGGGATGAGGATGGCATTCTCTTTACCTCCCCTTGGGACGAGGAGGATTACAGGGTGGGGATCTGGCTGTATGACATACAGGATCATTCTCCCATGGCGGTGGAGGGAGCGTGGCTTGATGAGACGCACAGGACATTTCCGCCCAAGGCCACGGAGCTCTCTTATATGATCTTCTGTAATCCGAGACATGGTTTCGGCGGTCTGCAGAGGGAGAGAGTCCACGGGATCTTGAATGAGATCCTTCGGGCCGTCTATGACAACCCCACATCCGAGAGAGCGGACGGGGGGAGCGTGGGTTTCTCTTTTCTGCAGGAGAGCATGGATTTTAAGATGCAGCTGTGGGAGAGTTTTCAAAAGCCCCTCAGCCCGGCCGTGTATGTGAAGGCAGCGCCGGTGACGATCGCCTCCCGCAGGATGCGCGAGGCCCATAAGGTGGAGACGAGAGAATATGGAGTGCGCGGGAGGGAGGAGCCATGAAACCTGTGGTGGTTCAGGGATCTTTGTTAAAATGCAGTTTTGGGAATGCGCCCATGCCCCTCATGCTGTTGCCGGGCAGAAAGGCCAAGGCGATGATGCCCATAGCGGTCAAGACGGATCATGTGCCCCTGGTGAATATCCTGCCCTTCGGCATGTGTTCCAACCCCGCCAATCCCATGGTGGCTGCTGCCACCGCCGCAGCTTTGGGCGTTTTGACACCCATGCCCTGCATACCCTGCACCGCCTCGGATTGGACCGGGGCATGCGGTCGGATCAAGGTACAGGGAAAAGAGGTCCTTAACATGGATTCCAAACTGCGCTGCCTGTATGGAGGAGAGATCGGGGTCACGGCGCCCATATGTCCCACGGTCCTTTTGTGAAGATATCGGGAAGATCGGAAAACGTAAATATGTGATGATTGTGCCGCGGGGGCGGCGGAAAGGAGTCAGAGATGGCAGAGTATTTGTCACCCGGTGTGTATGTGGAGGAATTTGACGCGGGAGTAAAAGCGATGGAGGGTGTGGGCACCGGCACCGCGGGATTTGTAGGGCTGGCCCAAAAGGGGCCGGTGCGGGGGATGCCGGTATTGATCACCGGCATGGCGGATTACAAACGCCGCTTTGGAGGATATCTGTCGGAGCGCACCTATGGGAATATGCGTTTTCTGTCCTATGCGGTGGAGCAGTTTTTTAACAACGGGGGATCTTCCTGCTATGTGATGCGGGTGTGCGCGGGAGGAGATGAGAAAAACGCGGCCCAAAAAGCTAAGAGTTTCATGACGGACAGCTCGGGTGAGCGCATGGAAGATTGTCATATCATCGAGGCGGAGGCCGCGGATCCGGGAGAGTGGGGCAACAGCCTCCATGTCGATCTGACAGCAGTTTTTAAGAACAGGCTGCAGGTCACCGTGACCGCCGAGGGAAAATTGCAGATCGCGGACGGAGACGCGTCGGCCTATCGGGAGGGAGACCTGATCTGCGTCCGGGTCATCAAGACTGATAAGCAGCAGGATGATGACTCGCAGAATAAATGTTTCTATACCCGGATCAAAGCGGTGGAGGACAAACTGATCGAGCCGGAGGACGCGCTGTCTTTGGATGAGAAAACATCGTACTTTATGTATCTGACGGAGTGGAACGCGGCAGTGGGAGATGACACCGCCGCCGAGCAGTATGAGAGCGTATCCCTGAATCCCGCCCGCAGCAATTACGCGGAGCATATGTTGGAGAAATCCCAACTGATCACCATGGGGGTCAATGCGGAGGAAGTGAAGGCGGATGTCCTGACAAAGCTTTTGGGGGACGCCGAGGAACCCGTGATATCCCTCTCGTTTGAAGGAGGAACGGACGGTGTGATCAGTGAGAAAGCCGAAGAGCGGGCCGGGATGTATCTGGGAGATGACGGCTCTCCCGACCAAAGAACGGGGCTTATGGCCTTTAAGACGGTGAGCGATGTGAGCATCATGGCGATCCCCGGCATCACCGATGAGTCGGTGCAGAGCGCCTTGGTGAGCCACTGTGAGAGCATGGGCAACCGCTTCGCCGTTTTGGACATGCCGGCGGATCTTAAGGACGTGGGCGAACTGCAGGAATTCAGGGAAAACGTGGATTCGAGTTATGCGGCCATGTATCATCCCTGGCTGCAGTGCTATGATCCTCTGGACAATCGGAACGTCTATCTGCCGCCCTCCGGATCCGTGGCAGGGATCTATGGGCGCACGGATGCCGCAAGGGGTGTGCACAAGGCTCCGGCCAATGAGATCGTGAGGAACTGTACGGGGCTTTCCGTCAAATACAATGACGCGGAACAGGCCAAACTGAATCCCAAGGGGATCAACCTGATCCGACGGCTGCCCGGGCAGGGTATCCGCGTGTGGGGCGCACGAACCTGTTCAAGCGACGGTAATTGGAAATATGTGAATGTGAGGAGACTCTTCATCTTCATCGAGGAGTCCATCCGGGTCAACACCAACTGGGCGGTATTTGAGCCCAATGATGAGATCCTCTGGTCCAGAGTGGAGGGGACCATCCGGGTATTTCTGACCACGCAGTGGAGGAACGGGGCTCTGGCGGGATCCACGGCGGAAGAGGCCTTTTTCATCAACATCGGCAAGAGCACCATGACGGAAGATGACATTCTGAACGGGAGACTGATCTGCGTCATTGGCGTGGCTCCGGTACGTCCCGCGGAATTTGTGGTGTTCCGCATCACCCAGAAAATGGAAAGCGCACAGTGAGGAGGAGTAGCAGATGGCAATGGTATATCCCTTTAAGAAATACAATTATGAGGTTACGATCGACGGAAAGGTGGTGGGCGGGTTCTCGGAGGTCAGCGCGCCGGATGTCTCCTCCGACCCCATTGAGTATCGGGAGGGCAATTTTGCGGTCAATACGGTGGGAAAGCAGCCGGGCATCATTCGGTATGGCAACATCACGTTAAAGTGGGGTATGACTTCTTCCATGGAGCTGTACAATTGGATGAAGGAGGTGGAGGGCGGCACCATCACCCGCAAGACGGTGGTGATCAGTCTGCACGATGACAAGCAGGCGGAGATCGCCAAGTGGACGGTGATCTCGGCGTGGCCGACCAAGTACACCGCTCCGGATTTCAATGCCACGGGCAATGAGGTGGCGGTGGAGACTTTGGAGTTGGCGCACGAGGGCGTGACGAGAGACAAATAGACGGCCGGATGAGAGCAAAACGGCGTGAAAATATGAGCGCGGAAATATGGGCGCGGAAGGGAGAGGCATGCTGATTCAGACGGAATATGAGTTTATACTGCCCAAGGGATATGTGGATGCGAGGGGCAGGGCGCACCGCAGGGGAGTCATGCGGTGTGCCACGGCTCTGGATGAGATCGAGGCGGGAAGACACCCCGGAACGCGGGAGAACGGGGAGTTTTTGGCCGTGGTACTGCTGTCAAAGGTAGTCAGAATAGAGGGTGTGGAGGTGTCCGCGGATCTGATCGGGAAACTGACCGCGACGGATTTTGCCTATCTCCAGAATCTGTATGAGACGGTCAACCGGGCGGAGGATCCGGTGATCCGCGTGCAATGCCCGCACTGCGGAAAGACTTTTAACGACACATTAAATTTTGCGCAGGGGGAATGACTGTCATCGGCCGGGACGAACTGGCCCGGGAGATCGCGTTCATCGGGTATTATTTTCACTGGTCGGAGGAAAAGATCTTGGGATTGTCCCATCCGGAGAGGCGCAGATACTGCGAGGAGATCAACAGGATCAACAAAAAAGTCAACGGTGAAAATGATCTGTTCAGGCCATAGGCCGCAGGGAGAGGAGGATATATGGCACAGCAGGCATTCCCCTACTATACGGATCCCCTGCCGGGGTATCGCTTTATCGTGTCTCTAAACAGTCTGCTCATGGGATTTCAGAAGATCACGGGCATCGGGATGCAGGCGGAGACGGAGACCTACCGGGAGGGCGGTATGAACTCCACGGTACATATCTTCCCCAAGTTCTGCGGGGACGGACAGGTGTTATGTCTGGAGAAGGGAATCTATGCGGGACAGGAAAATCCCCTGTATCCGGTGGGCTGCAGGATCCCGGGGGTCCTGAGCGTCATGGTCACGGACCATCAGGGCGTTCCGGCCAAGATATATCTGTTCTCCGGGCTGATCGTAAAGAGTTGGGAGATCGGAGAGATGAGCGCGGAACAAAACGGCATTCTCATCGACAGATTTGAGGTGCTCTATGAAGATTTCAGGATGGTGGGGTGACGGATGATGATCGAAACGAAGGTCAGACAGGTGGTTTTGGATAACCGGCTCCCTGTCTTGGAATACGCGCGGCCGGGAGGAGGCGCGGGCAGGATGGAGAGCCCGAATTGGGGGAGGGAGCGGGAGAAACTGAAGGAATCGCTGCTCCCGTTTGTGCGGGAGAGCGTGCGGAAACTGCTCAGGGAGGAGAGGGCCTATTACAGATCCCGCCCTTCCATGGCGGCAAAGTATATGGAACAGGTATTTGGAGTAGATCATATGGAGAGCGCCCTTGTGCCCGGCATTGCCCTGCGGGTGTATGAGCGGGTGGAGGAGCGCATGCGTCTGGAATCCGTGAGAAAGGGCCGATGATCGCCCGGGGAGGCAGCCATGTTACATAAAGCTTTTATCTGCCCCTACAACGGACTGTGCCCGCAGCGGGAGGACGCCCATGCCTTTCATGTGCCCTTTAATCCCTCGGAGCTGATGTTGGAGGAGGCCGTGGGGCTTACGGATTCGACAGGGGAAGACTATGGAGACCGGGTCCGAAAGAGGATGTCGGGAATGCCCATCGGCTGGCAGCAGCCTGTGGAGGGCAGCCTTGGGCGCAGGAGGAAAAACAGGGTCACTCTCTCCATGACGCTCTTTTTCAACACGCTGACCGGTTTGGATCAAAGTTCTTATGAGGATGTGCGGAACTATATCAGGAAACTGTACTACTACGACAACAGGGACATCGGCGGGAACAGGAAACCTCAACAAATTTGTTTCGAATGGGGTTCCATCAGCGTGGCGGGCATATTGACGCGGCTCGGTGTTCACTATACCATGTTTTCCCCGGAGGGGATCCCGGTGAGGGCGCAGGCGGAAATTTCCATTGAAGGCGAATACTACGGTGAGAAGGAGGGGCGCTCGCCCGGCGGGATTCCAAAGAGCGGGGGCGCCCGGTCGGAGACGAAGGAGATCGACCGGATCACCAAAGAGGGATGGGACAAGTGGAGAAAATACTACACGGGCTCCGGAAATCCCAGGCTGTTGATAGGACGGAGGGAATGACGATTGGCGGGCGGAGCGGACGGAAAGAAATTGGCCGGCAAATACAATGATTTTGTAAATCCCCGCATGGAAGTGATGGCAGAAGGGCACAAGATCAGTGTGGGGGAGGAGTGTATGCTGCAGAGCGCGGAGATACTCTCCACATTGGCGGCGGATCCGGATATGGCGGTTTTGGTGTACCTGACAGGGACAAAGCAGGGCAGCAGAGATTTGGAGGAGAGGATCGATCCGGGGGCGAAGATGGAGATCCTGGCGGGATATGACGGGGAGCTGTCAAGGATATTTCTGGGATATCTGCATGAGGTGCAGGTGACGGACCGCGGGCAAAATCTGCGGGAATACACCCTGATCTGTCTGGATGTGTTGGGGATCATGAAGAAGAACAATTCCTTTCGGACATCGGGGGCGAAGAAGATTCGTCAGGTGTTGGATGAGATCCTTCATGAGAATGCCTACGGGAGGCTGATCGAAAAATACACCGTGGACGCGCCCCCTGAGAACCTGAATCGGGATTGCGTCCTCAGGGGGGAGACTCACTATGACATACTGTGCCGCCTGGCGGATGAATTGGGGTTTGAGTTCTTCTGCGACAGAGGGGAGCTTTTGTTCCGCAAACCGCCGAAGACGGCGGGGGAGCGATACGGACTGTCAAGGGAATACGGTCTGTTGCAGGTGAGACTGTCGGCCACGCTGGCGGGACAGACGGGCAGCATACGCATAGTGGGATATAACAGGAGAGACGAGAAAATAGCCGGGGAGGCAAAGAGACCCCGGGTCACGGCGCCTTTTTGGAAGAAGACGGACAGCCGTCTGGCGGATTGCGGATATGTGTTGAGGGACCCGGAGATTGAGACGGGAGCGCAGGCGGATCACAGGGCGAGGACGCTCATGGAGAGGACGGCGGAGCAATGTCTGCGCATGGATGCCATCCACATAGGCATACCGGAGCTGCGCCCGGGAGTGAGCGTGTCCTTTGAGGAGGAGACGGACTCAAGTCTGAGAGGCGTCGTCTATGTGGACCGGACGGTGCATCTTTTGGACGAAGGCGGTTACAGGACGGCGGTGTGGGGAAGGCGGACAACGGGAGGCGGATGAGTATGCTCCATATGGATCAAAACGGGATGCCCGGGATCGGGGAGACGGAGTGTATATGTCCCACCGGTGACCTCTGGGGTGTGGTGGAGGCTCCCACGGACCGCACGGGGAAGGGGAGTGTGCGGGTCAGAGTCGGAAATATGCAGGAGAACGGCGATTGCTTTGACGATGTGCCGGTACTCACTCCCTACGGGGGCGGAACACATGGATTTTGGTGTCTGCCCGAGGAGGGTGATGTGGTCCGGTTGAGCTTTCCGGGGGGAGATTTCAGGCATCCCGTGGTAACGGGCTGTCGTTATCCCGCCGACAGCGACCTTGTCCAAGCCATGTGCGACGGAGAGAAGACGCACAGGGCCTGGCGGATGCCCAACGGCAGTTTTATGGATTTTACCGGGGAGAAGGGCAAGGGCAGGATAGAGATCGGCGATGCGGATCATATGCTGTGGGAGTTGGATCAGGAGCGTCAACAGATTGGATTCGGAGACCTGGACGCGCGGAATGATATCCGGGTGGACGGTAAGGACGGGAGAGTCACCGTCACGGCCCATAAGGAAATTTTATTCAAATGCGGAAAGAGCAGCCTGAAGATGCAGGAGGACGGCACCATTGTCCTGAGCGCGGAGAAACTGACTCTGGAGGCTAAGACCGTCCAAGTGCAGGGAAAGGGCAAAGTGCAGATCAAGGGACAGGAGATCACTTTGGAGGGCAGCACCGGTCTGCAGGTCAAATCCGGGGCGCAGATGAAGTTGGAGAGCAAAGGCAGCTTAAAGTTATCGGGCGCAATGATCAATCTGAACTGATGGGGAGGGACGCGGGATGTCCACGGGATGGAAATTTCCCTTTACCATATCGGCGAGACATGGAAGGGTGGAACTAAGCGATGCGAGAGAAAATATCCGGGAGTCGGTGGAGATCATTCTTCTGACGGAACCCGGAGAGAGACTTTTGCATCCCGAGTTTGGGACGGGATTGCGACAGTTCCTGTTTGAAAATATAGACGACCGCACCGTGGAGACCATTCAAAGAGAGGTCCGGAATTCCCTGCGCATGTGGGAGAGACGCATAGAGGATGTGGAGGTGAGCGCCGGGCCTGAGGAGGGGCGGCAGGGTGTGCTCAGGCTGACGGTGAGCTACAGGATCGCGGATACCGCGGAGTATGACCGGGTGGAGGTCACGGTAGGGAGCGGGCGGTAAAACTTGAAAACAGTTGCGCGACAGGGAGAGCGGATATGGAGAATGAGAAAAACCGGAATGAAAGAAACCGGCTTGAGATCAAAGTCAAAAAAATGGCATACACGTATTCTACAGGTTGGGAGTATATGCCGGGGAGCTCAGAGGCAGGCAGTGTGTTGACAGACGCGTTTCTGGACATGGTGGAGGAGAACCGCAGACACTGTGAGGGGGCGTTCGAGAGACATGCAAAAGAGTTCAGGTCCGCAGTGCCGTGCTCTCAAAAGGAAATACGGGGATTAAAGGCGGGTGTCTGTGTGAGGGCGGCGGAGGCGGACCACGGGAAACGGATCGGGCGGGGAACGGTAGTGTATACCATACCGGACGGGGGAACACTCCTGCGCTTTGTCACAGAGAGAGAAGTGCGACTCACCGCCGCCAAACTCCTCTATGCGGTCCGGCAGAGAGGTCTCCGCGCATGGCTTGTCAGTGAGGGGGACAAATCGTGGAATGCCTCGGACATTTCCCCGTGTTCGGAGGAGGGAACGGAGATTTGCCGTCCCACCTTCGTCCTTCGTTTTCGGAATTTATGTAACGGAAGATCCGCCGTCCGGTTCTTCCCGGAGTTTGGCACGGATAGGGATGGGAATTCCGGGAGGGAAGGAGACGACGCGGGGGAACCGGGGCTGCCCGAATGCTGGCAGATCAGTGACGGAATCCATAGTTATCCCTTGGAACTGCGCGCGGGAGAGCGATCGGAACTATATGGGGATACGCCGGATTTTGCGGCCAATCTGAGCGATACCCTGTATGAACTGCGCCCGGATCCGACGTTTTGGGAGAAAACGATGGAACCGTGGGCGGGGAAACCGTGCGGTGAATTTGCGCTGAGAGAAGAGCGGGAGAGCCGGGCGCCGCAGCTTTGTCTGACGGAGACGGCGGCCTGTGACGGGGAGAGAGTTTTGCCCTTTACGGACGCGCCTGAGACCGCGTCATGCTGTTATGTCGCCTGTGACGGCGCGCTTGCGGGGCGCCCGGAAGAGATCTGCCTGAAATTCACGATAAGTTATGAGACGGAGGAGAGAAATTTGGCGGATGTATCCGGACAAATGTCCGACAGGACATCCGCGAGATATGCCAGGCTGTACAGAAAATATCCGTGGCTCAAGATGAGTGAGGCGGTGGAGGAATGGAAAGTAGCGGAGACCTTGTGGGAATATTTTGACGGGAATCTGTGGAGACCCCTTTCCGGCAGTGGAAAACGGGAGATGGGATGCGGGATGGGATCTTCGGGAGAGCAGATCCGCAAGTGGAAGATGCCTGCGGATATGCAGCCCTGTGTCGTGCAGGGGGAGGAGCATTTTTATCTGAGACTGCGGGCAGTGCGGGTGGATAACGCGTATGCGGCAAGGTATCGCAAGACGATCCCCGTGTTGGAGCATATCCGGTTTGAGGCGGGCGGGCGCAGGCTGGCGCCTGAGAGTTGCGATCTGCCGGATTTGGACGCGGCGGACACGGCGCTATACCTTGGCTTTGACAGGGATGTAACCTGTGAGAACCGCTGGTATACGGGAGAGAAGGCTGTCTGTTTTACCGGGGAGCAGATTTTGGGGCGCGGCGTGAGATTCGACAGGGAGGCCTGTTGGGTGAGATGGGAGGAATCGGAAGACGGGACGCTCGAGACCCTGCGCGCAAATTATGTAGAGATAGCGCAGGTGCCGGAAACTTTTGAAGAGAACATGGGATCTCTCCCGGATACATTGCGCCTCCCTGCGGGGACAATGTTTCATGTGGAGACGGCAGGGCAGGGAGTTGCGGACGCCATATCCGTGTCAGATGCGCGATATGACGGCGGCAGAGCGGTCATATGGGACGAGGAATGGTGGCGTGAGGGATATTTTGCGCATTATGGGCGTTTGGTGTCTGTGGCGGATATCGGACTATTATTGCGCAAGAGCTATCCGGCCGTCCGGCTGTGTTCCTGCGATTACGCGGCGGACGCGGGAGAACTTCGACTGTTTCTGGATGTGGCGGAGAACGCGGAGAGAGAGACGGCGCAGATCCTGCTGCCCGAGATCCGTGAATGGTTGGAGGCGGCAATGCGGCGCATGGGGGCGCTGTGGATGAAGGACTGTTTTGTGCGCTGCACGCTGAGAGCGGACAGTGGGGAGCGCTGAAGGGAGGAGAGAGCAGATGACGGAGGACAGATCATCGGATGAGGGCGGCTATCAGGAGATCTATGACAGGGCATTGGAGCGGGTGTCCGCACAGGCGCCCCGGTGGACACACCGGGAAGTGTCAGACCCGGGGATCACGTTTTTGGAGACATGGGCTCTTCTGGCGGACATGCAGAATTTTTACGCGGATCGGATCGGAGAGGAACACTATCGCAAGTATCTGAAACTGTTGGGGATCGCCCGGGATGAGGGAGAGTGCGCCGTCGCCCGGATCTTTTTTGATAAAGTGGACAGAGACTGCGTCCTGCCCAAGGGGACTAAGTTTCTGGCGGGCAATATGGTGTTTGAACCGGAGGAGGAAATCCGGCTTTGCGCCAACACGCTGACCGGGTTTTATCCCGAACCGGATCAAAACAGGATCGGGACCATGCGCATGCGGCGAAAGACCAGTTTTGCCTTAAAGGAGCAGACGCCGCTGTTTGCCCTGACATTGGAGAAGGCGGTGGAGCAGGGGCGGGAACTTGATCTGTTCATCCTGCTGGATGAGCAGAAACCGCGCAATCCTTCGGGGGAGGACTTTAGAATGGCATATCTTTCGTGGGAATATCTGTCATACGGGGGATGGCGGGAGGCCGAGATCCGGGAGGATGAGACCAAAGGACTGCTCTACAGCGGCCGCATCCGGCTGTATATGCGCGAGAAGATGCTGTCGGACGGAAAAGGCTATGGGGTTCGATGCCGTGTCCGGGAGGGCGCTTATGACAGGATGCCGGTGCTGTATAAGATATTTTTGAATGTCGGAAAGGCGGTTCAGAGAGAGACTCTGTGCGATGAGGAAAAGTTTAAGATGTCCCGGGAGCAGTCTGCGGTTGCCTTGGGAAGTTATTTGGCCCGAACGGGGGAAGTAGCGGTGTTTCTCGGGCGGGGGAGAGGCGAGTGGGAGGAGATCACGCCGGAATGCGGGATCGATCCGCCCATAACGGCTGAGAGACTTGAAAGGCATGTGCGTCTGCCCGCGCGGCTGCTGTCCGGGGAAAACGTCTCCGTGAAGGTGGTGAGCAGCGCCCGCAAAGCCTTGGAAGAATATCGCCCTTGTCATATCACGGGGGTGAGTTCCCAACAGATCACCCTGCCGTGGACGGGGATCCGGTATGACCGGCTGAGACTGATGCTGAGACAGAGGACAGGTGGAAACCTTTACAGGGAATATCACCTGGCGGATATTGAGAGTTGCGGCGCATATATCTGGCACAGATTGGAGAGCCGGGAAGGGATCGTTTTGGGGGACGGCAGGCATGGCGTTATTCCAAATGAGGCTCATGACGGTCTGCTGTTGACATCCCTGGTCCTGTCGGGAGGCGCGGAAGGAAATGTGGCCATCAACAAGATCAAAGAATGGGAACAGCCCGAACTGTTTGGAGACATCACACTGCGGAACCTGTTGGCGGGTTGCGGCGGCAGAGACGCCAAGAAACCCTCGCAGCAGTTTGCCGCGGCGGGGGAGATGCTGAGCCGCCCAAACCGTCTCGTGACAGAGGAGGATATTCTGTTTCTCGCCAAGGAGACTCCGGGGCTGCTCATTGAGGAAGTCAAGGCATATCGAAAGAATGGAACCGTTGTGGTGGAGATCGTTCCGATGGAGCCGCTACAGAGCGCGTATTGTCGGGAAAAATATCGCAAAGCCGTGGCGGATCATCTGGAACCGTATCGCATCATGGGCAGCAGATTGGCGGTGGTGATCGCCGGAGAGGATTAGGCCGGAGCTGATGGGAAAACAGTGTCTTTCTGCTAAATACATGTGGCGATGCGGGGGGCAGAGCGGGTTTGAGCAAGACCGGAGCGGCAGTCTGTTCCTTCCCGGCAACGGGGAGAAAGGGCTTTTTGTCAGCATGACCTATGACAGCGGGGAGCGACAGACGCAGTGGAGCCGCATTGTGCTGCGCATCGGCCGGAAGGCTATGATATCGGTTTATGTATGGCTCTTTGATGAAAAGAGCGAGGGGGATGAGGCGGATGCCATAGAGGATATCGGGGAGCGGTTTCTATATGTGCAGAAGAGATCCTGCTATCACTCACATTACCGCGGAATGTTGTTGTTCGGTGGTCAGAGCAGTCAGGGCAGTCGGGGCAGATACGCCAAATTCGCCGTGGAGATGTTGGCAAAGGACGGGGAAGAGCATGTGAATTTCACAGGTTATTCACTGTCCTTCCCGAAGGAGAGTTTTGCGGATTATCTCCCGTCGATCTATCGGGATGATCTTTCTTTGGAACGCTTTCTGGCGGTGCATCAGGGCATTTATTTGGAGCAGGAAGAGTGGATCGGCTCCCTGCCGCGGCAGTTGGACTATGAGTATTGCAATGATAACGGGATTGCCCGGTTGGCGGGCATGATGGGTTGGGATGAGCTCCTGTCCCTCACCTCAAAGGCCGGACAGCGTCAGCTCCTGCGGGAAGGTGTCCGGCTGGCGGGCCGAAAGGGCACCCGGCAGTATTATGTCAGGCTGGCAGAGATTCTTTTGCATCCGAAGGTGCAGCTTTGGGAGGACCGGGAGGGAAGGAGAGTCACCGTCTATGTCCCGGGCGCCCCACGGAAAGGCTGGCGGGATATCGCGGATTGGTTTGAGAGGAATGCCCCCATAGGCGTTCGGATGGACTTTGTATTTGAGCGGGGGGCGGATAAATCGGAATTGGGCGGAAACTATATTTTGGATGAGACTTCTTATCTGTCAGACCGTGAATCCGGGCTGAGCGGAGGCGGGGTATGTGTTGATAATATGGAATTGCTATAGTGTGGGAGATGATCGGATGGAAGGATACGGCTCCATAGAGGAACAGATACAGGATTACATAGAACTCTTCGGAACCTTAAATCAACCGGATGAGGGGGATCCGCGGGAGGAGTTTGAGAGCATACGCGCCCGCATCGGGGAGAGAGAGCGGGCGGGAGACGTGCCGTCTTACGCGGAATGCCTCAGGGACCGCTGTAAACTCACGGACACGGAATATTATCTGGTGATGTTCGCCTTTTGCCGTGAGTTGGAGGGGAGTATCTGCTCGGATTTTTGGCAGAGATGCCGGGAGGGCCGGCCCGATCTCCACTATGCCCTGCAGTGTCTCTCACGGGTTCTGCCGGTGGACTTTGCGCAGATCGCGAGACTTAGGGAGGAAAACGGAGCCGTGGACGATCTTCTGGCCCTGCCCGCCGAGCGCTCTGATGAGGACGGATTTCTGGCCCGCCCGCTGACACTGAGCCCTGCGGCATTTCACTTTTTGCTGACGGGAAGACCGCGGGAGGAGAACTGGTTTCGGATCTTTCGACCGGAGGATCCGGGGGCGGCCCTTGGGGAGGAGATGTTGCCTCTTCATGGGAGGGAGATCCAAATCCTGCGCCATGAGATCGGCACGGGGCGGCCTTTCAGAATTTTGCTGCACGGAGAACAGGGCTGCGGCAGACATACGCTGCTGCGAAGGGCATGTCTTCTCCAATCCGTCAATCTGCTCTTTATCCGGGCGGAGGGAGTGTTGGGCGATGACAGGGAGACACGGAATCGAAACAGGCATACCCTGCGGCTGATCTGTCGATTGTTCTCACCCGTGGTCGTGTTGGAACCCGGGGAGGGATTTGGGGATGAGGTATCGGACGGGGAGGAGCGGACGGCACAGATCGGGTTCCTGTTGGAGGAGAGTCTGGCCGGGGCGCCGGTGGTCTTTATGACAAAGACGCAGACAGAGGCGCGGTCGGTGGAGCGGTTGGCGCAGATGCGTCTGGAGCCGGCCCGGCGGCTGACTCCGGAGGAACAAGAGATGGCTTTGGACGCATGGCTGTCCGCGGAGGAGAGACAGCCGTGGCAGATCCGTCTTCTGAACAGATACAGGCTGAATATCAGGGAGTGGAAAGTCAGGCAGAGAGCGATCAGGGACCGGGCGGAGGCGGAACATATTCCATTGACGGATCCCGCCGCATGGGAGGCGGGACTGCGGGGGCGGAAAGTGTCATCCGCATTGGGAAGAGTGGTGGAGGAGCCTGACTCAGGGGAGGAGCTGATCCTGCCCGCGGATTGCGAGAGCCGGCTGGAGACCGTGGCGCAGTTGGCGGAGAGATGGAGCGGCCGACAGGGGCTCCATATCCTGTTTCACGGCAGTTCCGGCACCGGCAAGACCATGGCGGCCTCCATTCTTGCCAAGAGGCTGCGTATGCCGCTCTTTAAGGTGGATCTGTCCCGGGTGTTCGACAAGTACATCGGGGAGACGGAGAAACATATGGATGAGATCTTCGGGATCGCGCAGAGCAATCGCTATCTGCTGTTTTTTGACGAGGCGGACGCGTTGTTCTCCAAGAGGACCGGCGTTCAGGATGCCCGCGACAAATACGCCAATGTGTCCACCTCCTATCTGTTACAGCGGATCGAGGAGTATGACGGCATGCTGATCCTGGCCACTAATCTGTTGAGCCATTTTGACGAGGCATTTGTGCGGAGGGTGCGCTTTGTCATCAAATTCCGTAATCCGGATGAGGAGAGGAGAGAGCGGCTGTGGACAAAGGCGCTGGCGGCGGAGGGACCTCTCTCGAAGGAGGTATCGCTGAGCAGTCTGGCGAGGGCGGCGGATCTGAGTCCCGCGCGGATCCGGGCCGCGGCCCGTGTCGCGGGAATGTTGGCGGACTGTGACCCGGGCGGTGTGATCACGGGGGAACATCTGAGCAGGGCATTGGAGTTGGAGGCGGGAAAAGATGAGACCGCGGTGAGGAACTTTCGGTGAGGGTCCGGCTCCCGCGGGATGGAATCCGGACGGAAGAGGCATGGAGCGTATGAGGAAAGACTATGTGATGATGATGAGGGAGCTGCGGGAGGACCATGACTTGAGACAAAAGGAAGTGGCAGCTTATCTGAATATAGACCAGCGTGTGTATTCCCGCTATGAGACGGGGAGAAACGCGCTTCCCATAGAGAAGGCCATATCGCTGTGCAAACTGTATAAGGTGACGGCGGATTATTTCTTGGGGTTGGACAGCAGAAAATGAGTGCCGTCGGCGACGGCGGAGGTGCGGGGAGGCGTTTGGAAAGTCCGGATTTTGACGGCATGAAAATTTTGTTAAAAAAATGCAATTCGTTCTAGGCGAGTTGCATTTTTTATGTTATACTATCATGGACAAAAATAGGGGGACCTGTCCCCGTATCAGTTTGTTTTCATATTTATCATTATAAATGGAGGGCAGAAAGCATGAGCACTACTTCAAAAGCGAGTCAAAGAATTACGGCTTTACTCGACGACAACAGTTTCGTTGAGATCGGCGGGCTTGTCACTGCAAGGGCTACCGATTTCAATATGAAACCGACGGAAACTCCTTCTGACGGTTGTATTACCGGCTACGGGGTGATCGAAGGGAATCTTGTGTATGTCTACAGTCAGGATGTCTCGGTGATGAACGGAACCATCGGTGAGATGCATGCCAAAAAGATCGCGAATCTCTATGATCTGGCCATGAAGACGGAAACACCCGTCATCGGACTGATCGACTGCGCGGGCGTGAGACTGCAGGAGGGAACGGATGCGCTTGCGGCATTCGGCAGCATATATGCAAAGCAGACGGCCGCCAGCGGCGTGATCCCTCAGATCACTGCCGTGCTCGGATCCTGCGGCGGCGGACTGGCTCTGTTTCCCACGCTGACGGACTTTACTTTTATGGAGGAGAAGAATGCCAAGCTGTTCGTAAACGCGCCCAATGCGTTGGACGGCAATGTCATCACCAAATGTGATTCCTCCTCCGCCGCGTTCCAGGCCGGAGAGAGCGGCATCGTGGATGTGGTGGCGGACGAGGCAAAGATCCTCGCCGGAATCCGTGAGCTGATCGGATTCCTCTCCGACGACGGTGAGTGCAATGACGATCTGAACCGCGTCAATCCCGAGATCGCGGGCTGCGCGGGAGATACCTCCATCGCCCTGTCCATTCTGGCCGACGACAACCGTTTCTTTGAGGTGAAGGCGGAGTACGGCAAACAGATGGTGACAGGTTTCATGCGTCTGAACGGCAGGACCGTCGGCGCGGTGGCCAACCGCTGCGAGATCTGTGATGAGAACGGCAAGGTGACGGAGAAGATGGATGCCGTGCTCACCGTGAACGGCTGTGAGAAGGCGGCTGATTTTGTGAATTTCTGTGACGCTTTCGACATTCCCGTGCTGAGCCTGACCAATGTGAAGGGCTATGAGGCCAGCGTGAGCGCCGAGAAAGGTATCGCCAAGGCTGCGGCAAGGCTTACATATGCCTTTGCCAATGCGACTGTTCCCAAGGTGAACGTGATCTTGGACAAGGCGTTCGGCACCGCGTATGTGGCCATGAACTCCAAGGCCGTGGGAGCGGATATCACCATGGCATGGCCGGAGGCGCAGGTCGGCTCCATGGACGGCAAGCTTGCCGCCAAGATCATGTATGACGGTCAGGGCGCGGAGGTGATCAACGCGAAGGCCGCTGAGTATGAGAAGATGACGTTAAACGTCAATCATGCTGCCAGAAGAGGATATGTGGATCAGATCGTGAATCCCGCCGATACCAGAAAGTATGTGATCGGCGCGTTTGAGATGCTGTTCACAAAGTGCGAAGACGGGCCGGCAAAGAAACATGGCACCGTTTAGAAAGGGTGATTGTATGAAGAAGAAATTTTGGACTTTGACATGTATGATCGCCTGTATCCTCGGGTTGACGGCATGCGGAGGCGATGAGCAGCTCACTGAGTATGAGCAGAAGAAAGTGGAGACGGCAGTGATCCTGGCACAGAACCGGGTGATACCCGCCGTTCAGGACGTGTTGGAAACTCCCTCGGCTGCCATACTCAGAGAATATACCGCGGAGGAAGTGGAATACCGCGTGTGGGAGAACTACGAGCTGACGATGGACGGCAATGCGTTCCTGTCCGCGGTGGATTCCTTTGCCGCCGCCTATGAGGATATCGGCGGATACGGTGAGATCACCGGGTCCGAGGCGGAGATCAGCGGCAAGCAGATCATTGTCCGCGTGGACGTCGCGGGACCGGATCAGGATGCGCAGGCGGAGATCATATTCTCCAACGACTTTTTCTTTGAGGTGGAGTCGGCGTCTTTGAGCAAGGTGAGCACCATGGGAGATTCCATGATCAAGGCGGCCCAGAACACCCTGTTGGGAATGGTTTCCGTGTTCGCGGTGCTGATTCTGATCTCACTGATCATTTCCTGCTTTAACTTCATTCCCAAGATTCAGGAGAAACTGTCGGGAAAGAAGAATGTGAAAGAGACGACCGCCGCAACGGTGGTGGCGGCCGGCGCGCAGGAGACTGCGGAAGAGACCGATGACCTGGAACTGGTGGCTGTCATCGCGGCGGCCATAGCGGCAAGCGAGGGCGCGGTTTCCACGGACGGATTCGTGGTGCGCTCCATCAAGAGACGCAGAGCTTATTAAACCGAAAATGGAGGAATAGAAAGATGAAAAATTATACCATTACCGTAAATGGCAACGTATATGATGTAGTAGTGGAGGAGGGCGCGTCCACAGGCGCACCCGTGGCGGCAAAGGCTCCCGCGGCGCCTAAGGCGGCTCCCAAGGCGGCACCTGCGGCAGCACCCAAGGCAGCGGGCGGAGCGGGCAGCGTGAAGATCGAGGCAGGCGCCGCCGGCAAGGTGTTCAAGCTTGAGGCGAGCGTGGGACAGGCCGTAAAGGCAGGTGACGCCGTGGTGATCCTCGAGGCGATGAAGATGGAGATTCCCGTTGTGGCTCCTCAGGACGGCACTGTTGCGAGTATTGATGTGGCGGTTGGCGACGCGGTTGAGGCCGGAGCGCTTCTGGCAACCATGAACTAATCGCCCGAAAATATCAGACGGCATTGTCCCGGAATTTCCGGGCAATGCGGGAACAACAGGAGGTCAACAAATGGATTACGTAGCAAATACGCTCAACAATCTGATACATCAGACGGCGTTTTTTAATCTTACCGTCGGAAACTATATCATGATTGCAATAGCGTGCTTTTTCCTTTATTTAGCCATCCGACACGAGTTTGAGCCTCTGCTTTTGACTCCCATCGCGTTCGGTATGCTTCTCGTGAACATCTATCCTGACATCATGATAGCTCCCGAGGATGCGGCGAACGGAGTCGGCGGCTTACTGCATTACTTTTACTTATTGGATGAGTGGGCGATCCTGCCCTCCCTGATCTTTATGGGCGTCGGCGCCATGACGGACTTCGGACCGCTGATCGCCAATCCCAAGAGTTTCCTGTTGGGCGCGGCGGCACAGTTCGGTATCTTTGCCGCGTACTTCGGTGCCATCGCCATGGGCTTTAACGACATGGCGGCAGCAGCCATCTCCATCATCGGAGGCGCGGACGGCCCTACCTCCATCTTCCTGGCAAGTAAGCTTGGACAGACGGCGATCATGGGACCTATCGCGGTGGCAGCGTACTCTTATATGTCACTGGTGCCCATCATTCAGCCGCCCATCATGAAACTCCTCACCACGGAGGAGACCCGCAAGATCAAGATGGGACAGCTCCGCCCGGTGTCCAAACTGGAGAAGATCCTGTTCCCTGTTGTGGTCACCATCGTGGTAGGCCTGATCCTTCCCACCACCGTGCCCTTGGTCGGCATGCTTATGTTGGGCAATCTGTTCAGGGAGTCCGGAGTGGTGAGACAGCTGCAGGAAACAGCATCCAACGCGCTCATGTACATCGTGGTGATCCTGTTGGGCACTTCCGTGGGAGCCACCACCAGCGCGGAGGCGTTCCTGAATTTGGACACCCTGAAGATCGTGTTTTTGGGTCTGATCGCGTTCATGTTCGGCACCGCGGCGGGAGTCGTCTTCGGCAATATCATGTGCAAGGTGACCAAGGGCAAGATCAATCCTTTGATCGGATCTGCCGGCGTGTCCGCAGTGCCCATGGCGGCCCGCGTGTCACAGAAAGTAGGCGCGGAGGCGGATCCCACCAACTTCCTGCTGATGCATGCCATGGGACCCAATGTGGCCGGCGTGATCGGCACCGCTGTGGCGGCCGGAACTTTCATGGCAATCTTCAACGTGTTTTGAGTGATCCAATCAACATATTTAGACAGGAGGAATTTCGTAAATGTCAGAACAAGCTAAGAAACCGATTAAAATTACGGAAACCATATTGCGTGATGCCCATCAGTCTCTGATCGCCACCAGAATGCCCACCGATCTGATGCTCCCCATCGTGGAGAAGATGGACCGGGTCGGCTATCATTCCGTGGAGTGTTGGGGCGGCGCTACTTTTGACGCGTCCCTGCGTTTCCTGAAGGAAGATCCCTGGGACAGACTCAGAAAACTGCGCGACGGTTTCAAGAAGACCAAGCTGCAGATGCTGTTCCGCGGGCAGAATATTCTGGGTTACAGACCCTACGCGGACGATGTGGTGGAGTATTTCGTACAGAAATCCATCTCCAACGGCATCGACGTGATCCGTATCTTTGACTGTCTGAACGATCTGCGCAATCTGCAGGCGGCCGTGGACGCCACCAATAAGTTCAAGGCGCAGGAAGGCCGCGGACACGCGCAGGTTGCCCTGTCCTACACCTTGGGCGACGCGTATACTCTGGAGTATTGGACCGGCATGGCCAAGAAGATCGAGGAGATGGGAGCCGATTCCATCTGTATCAAGGATATGGCGGGTCTGTTGGTGCCCTACAAGGCCACCGAGATGATCTCCGCCATGAAGAGCGCTACCAAGCTGCCGATCCAGCTGCACACCCATTATACCTCCGGTGTGGCGAGCATGACCTATCTGAAGGCCGTGGAGGCCGGCGTGGACGTGATCGACACCGCCATGAGCCCCTTCGCCATGGGTACGTCCCAGCCCGCGACGGAAGTGATGGTGGAGACCTTTAAGGGCACAGAATACGACACCGGCTTTGACCAGAATCTGTTGGCCGAGATCGCGGACTATTTCCGCCCTTACAGGGATGAGTGCCTGGCGAGCGGTCTGCTCAATCCCAAGGTGATGGGCGTGGATATTAAGACCCTTCTGTATCAGGTTCCCGGCGGTATGCTCTCCAACATGGTGAGCCAGCTCAAGGAGCAGAACGCGGAGGACAGATACTACGATGTGCTCAAGGAGATCCCTCAGGTCCGCAAAGATCTGGGCGAGCCCCCTCTCGTTACGCCTTCCTCTCAGATCGTGGGCACGCAGGCCGTGTTCAACGTGCTGATGGGCGAGCGCTACAAGATGGCCACCAAAGAGACCAAGGCCGTTTTGCGCGGCGAGTACGGTCAGACCGTAAAACCCATGAATCAGGAAGTCATCGACAAAGTCATTCCCGGAGAGAAGAGGATCACCTGCCGTTACGCCGATCTGATCGAGAACGAGTTGGATAAGCTCGAGGGTGAGATGGCAGAGTGGAAACAGCAGGATGAGGATGTGCTGTCCTATGCGCTGTTCCCTCAGGTTGCCACCGATTTCTTCAAATATCGTCAGGCACAGCAGGAGAAGGTTGACATGACACAGGCCGACACGAAGAACGGCGCCTATCCCGTGTAAATGAAGTTGTAAATGAAATGAGAAAATGGTGAAAAGCCGTGGCGGCGCCGATTGGTGGCTGCCGCGGCTTTTTGCGTCCCGGCATCCGCGGATGTCCGCCGCGATTTCGGGCATTCCGGCGCCGCCTTACGCATTAGGCCCTTGGGCCGGACATACCGATCCGGAGCGGAGTTGACGGCGGAAGGAACCTCACCACTAGATGTTGTACTTGACAATGTTCTTTCCCGGAAGGTAAAATAACAAGTGTTCTTGTAGAATCGAAAATTATGTCCCTGCACACCGCAAAGACAGGAAGAGAGACGACGGAAAATATGGCTCGCAAGGAATCCATCACAGTTCAAATGATCTTAGACACCGCTTTCGAGATGACCAGACAGGAGGGCTTTGACAATGTGACGGCCCGAAAGGTGGCGGCGAAGGCCGGATGTTCCACCCAACCTATTTTCAGGGTATACAAAAACATGGAAGAGCTCTGGAATGCCGTCTATGAGCGGGCCGCAGAATTTTTCCAAGATTACTACAGTCTCTATCCCAGGGTGGGGAGGACCCCCTTTTCCAATCTGGGGATGGCGTATATCGCCTTTGCCAGAGAGGAGAGACATCTGTTTGAACTGCTCTTTGTGAGCGGGGGAAACGATGCGGAGAGCAGTGTTGTCTCAAGAAAGAGCATGTATGAACTCTTAAACGGCGCTCAGGGCAATGTGGTCTTTGAGATCAGTCAGGCGCAGGAGGCGGGCTGTATGTCGCCGGGGGATCTGTTCATGAAGATGTGGATCTTCATTCACGGCGCCGCGTGTATGAGTCTCACGGGCGATTATGATCTCTCCGACAGGGAGACCTTGGATCTTTTGGGCAACTGCTACAATGCATTTGCAGGGGTATAAGTTTGAAAGTAAACTTTCAAATATTGACCGGTATGCGTGCTGAAGCACGCCAGGGGTATAAATATGATTCAACAATATGACGTGCTGAGCAGGATCAGCGAAAAATACGACAAGATGAGCAAGAGCCACAAGGCGATCGCAAAATATATCTCTGAGCATTACGATCAGGCCGTGTTCATGACGGCGGCCAGATTGGGCGAGACTTTGGGTATCAGCGAGTCCACGGTGGTGCGTTTTGCGGCGGGCATCGGCTATGACGGTTACCCGCAGCTGCAGAGGGCATTGGAGGACTGCGTGAAGGGCAAACTCAACAGTGTGCAGCGCATGGATGCCAAATACGGCAAGAGCTCCCAGTCGGAGATACTCACCTCCGTGATGAACGCGGATATGGAGAAACTGCAGCACACCATAGAGAATCTGGACGCGGCGGCCTTTGAGAGCGCCGTCACCACGATCCTGGAGGCGGAGACGGTATATGTCATGGGACTTCGGAGCAATGAGCCCTTGGCCGGTTTTCTGCAGTTTTATCTGAACATGATCCGGGGCAATGTGGTGCTTTTGAACACCACCAGCGTCAGCGAGACCTTTGAGCAGATGATCCACATCAGTGAGAAGGATTGCTTTATCGGCATCAGTTTCCCGCGATATTCCATGAGGACGCTGAAGGCCATGGAATTTGCGAATGACCGGAATGCCAAGGTGATCGCCATCACCGACAGCATCCATTCTCCCATGAATCTGTACTCCTCCTGCAATCTGTTGGCACGCAGCGATATGGTCTCCATCGTGGACTCTCTGGTGGCTCCCCTGAGCGTCATCAACGCGTTGGTGGTGGCCATGTGTCTCAAACGGCCTCAGGAGGTCAAGCAGAATCTGGAGATGTTGGAGGAGACCTGGAACAATTATCAGGTTTACTTAAACGATGAGATCAATTTTATCGACGATGAGCCGATGCTCAATTATTCGTTGCGGCGGGAGGACTAGCCGTCTGAACCGGGGCGGCTGACGGGGAAACACAAAATGGCAGAGATAATCGTAGTCGGCGGTGGTGCGGCGGGCATGATGGCGGCGATCGCCGCGTCAGGTTCCGGGCACCACGTTATTTTATTGGAAAAAAATGAAAAATTGGGAAAGAAACTCTTCATCACGGGAAAGGGGCGATGCAATGTGACCAATGCCGCGGATCCGGAAGAGCTTTTTGCCAATGTCTGCACCAATCCCAAGTTTCTCTACAGCGCTTTTTACGGCTTTGACAACCGGGCCGTGATGGAGCTGATCGAGGGGGCGGGATGTCCGCTGAAGACGGAGCGGGGCGGGAGGGTCTTTCCCGTATCGGATCACTCGTCGGATGTGATAGCCGCGCTGAAGAGACTCTTGGACAGAACCGGAGTGGAGGTCAGGCTGCGCGCGGAAGTGAGCGGTCTGTGGTGGGAGGAGATCGCATCGGATGCAAAGCATTCAAAGAAAGAGGGCCATACGCCGGCGGGCAGGATCCGCGGCGTGTGTCTGCAGGGCGGGGGCACGTTTCCCGCGGACGCGGTGATCGTCTGCACGGGCGGCCTGTCCTATGCGTCCACCGGATCCACGGGGGACGGGATGCGCTTTGCCGGGGAGACCGGACATGATCTTGTGGAGTGCAGTCCCTCTCTGGTGCCTCTGGAGACGGCGGAGGACTGGTGCAGGGATCTGATGGGATTGTCTTTAAAGAATGTGGAATTGAGCCTGTATCTCGGGGACAGGGAGCTATACAGAGAGCAGGGCGAGATGCTCTTTACCCACTTTGGGGTCAGCGGTCCTCTGGTCCTCACCGCGAGCTGTTATCTGAGGCGGGACGGAGCATCGGGGAAACGGGCACGGAAACCGTCAGACGGGGGCTCGGCTTTGATAAAGCCGGAGCCGGGGACGGCGCGCCTGTCTCTGGACTTAAAACCCGCGCTCTCCGAGGAGCGTCTGGACAAACGGCTTTTGAGGGATATGGAGGAACAGCGGAACAAATGCTTTAAGAACGCGCTTGGAGGCCTGTTTCCGACCCGTCTGATCCCGGTGATGGTCATGCTCTCGGGAATCGACGGGGATAGGAAAGTGAATGAGATCACCAGAGAGGAGAGAAGGGCCTTTGCCCGCCTGATCAAGCATGTGCCCCTCACCGTCACGGGAACAAGATCCTTTGCGGAGGCCATCATCACCCGGGGAGGCGTATCCGTCAAAGAGATCTCCCCCGGAACTATGGAGTCCAAGCGGATCTCGGGACTGTACTTTGCGGGGGAGGTGTTGGATCTGGACGCCCGCACGGGGGGCTATAATCTCCAGATAGCCTGGTCCACGGGCCGACTGGCGGGGGAGAGCGCCGCCCGGGCTTTGCAGATCGGGCAAAGCATGTTATAATAACGGAAGTTACATGAAAAGAGGATGTTTATGAGTTACAACATAGCTGTGGACGGACCCGCCGGAGCGGGAAAGAGCACCATCGCCAAGGCGGTGGCTGCCAAATTGCGGATCGTATATGTGGACACGGGAGCCATGTACCGGGCCATGGGGCTCTTTATGCTCAGGGAGGGCACGGATCCTGCCGATGTGGAGACTGTGGGACAAAAGTGCAGAGAGGCGGACATCACCATCGCCTATGAAAACGGGGAACAGGTGGTCTATCTGAACGGGGAGAATGTGAATCCTTATCTGCGCACCGAGGAGGTGGGCAACATGGCCTCCGCCATCAGTGTGCAGCCCGCGGTGCGCGCCAAACTGGTGGAACTGCAGCAGGCATTGGCGAAAGGGACGGACTGTATCATGGACGGGCGCGACATAGGCACCTGTGTGCTGCCGAACGCGCAGGTGAAGATCTATCTCACGGCAGACAGCGCGGTGCGCGCCAAACGCCGATATGACGAGCTTGTCGCCAAGGGTATTCCCTGTGATCTGCAGAAGATTCAACAGGATATAGAGGAGAGGGATGACCGGGACATGCACCGGGAACATTCGCCCCTTCGCAGGGCGGAGGATGCCGTGCTCGTGGACAGTTCCCGAATGACGGTGGAGGAAGTGATCGCCCGTATTTTGGAACTGTGCGGACATTGACGGCCGGGGGTTGCGGCGTGCCGGACGGTGGCATTGACGGCCGGGCGTTACGGCGTGTCGGACGGGACAGGGTGTTGTGCCGACGCAACCGGGAGGGGTGACGGTATGGAAGTGAAACTTGCCAAATGCGCGGGGTTCTGCTTTGGCGTGAAACGCGCCATTGACACGGTGCATGAACAGATCGGGACGGGGAAGACGATCTATACTTACGGGCCCATCGTCCATAACGAGGAAGTCGTGAACAGACTGGAGCAGCAGGGGGTGCGCGTGATAGAGGGCAGAGAGGAGTTGCGCGCCGTCCGGGGGGACGGCACGGTGATCATCCGCGCCCACGGGGTGCCCCGGGAGACGCAGGAACTCATGGAGCAGAGCGGACTTGAGTGTATAGACGCCACCTGTCCCTTTGTGAAACGGATCCACAGGATCGTGGAGAAGGCGGGCAGGGAGGGGCAGCATGTGGTCATCGCGGGCAATCCCGGCCATCCCGAGGTGGAGGGCATTAAAGGATGGTGTAACGGCCCTGTGACGGTGTTGGAGACGGAGGAAGAGGCCCGAAAATTTCAACCTGATGACGGCCGAAAGGTGTGTCTGATCGCCCAAACGACATTTAACTACAATAAATTTCAATCTATAGTTGAAATTTTTTGTAAAAAAGGTTACAATGATAATATCGTGAACACTATCTGCAATGCGACAGAGGAGAGACAGCGCTCCGCGCGGGAACTTGCGGCGGAAGCGGACGTGATGATCGTGATCGGCGGTAAGCACAGTTCCAATTCAAGAAAACTGTACGAAATCTGCAGCAGGGAGTGTGCGCATACTTATTTTATACAGACACTGGATGACTTGCATTTAGAACTACCTAAGGCTGTTCGACTGGTGGGTATTACTGCGGGGGCTTCCACCCCAAACAATTTAATCGAGGAGGTTCAAAATTATGTCAGAATTAACTTTTGAACAAATGTTGGAAGAATCTTTCAAAACAATACATGCAGGAGAGGTAGTCACCGGAACAGTTATCGATGTAAAGCCGGACGAGATGGTTCTGAACATCGGTTACAAGTCAGACGGTATTTTGACCAGAAACGAATATACCAATGATTCCGGCGTGGATCTCACCACGGTGGCCAAAGTGGGCGACACCATGGAAGTAAAGATTCTGAAAGTCAACGACGGAGAGGGTCAGGTGCTCCTGACGTATAAGCGTCTGGCTGCGGACAGAGGCAATAAGAGAATTGAGGAGGCCTTCAACAACAGGGAGGTACTCAAGGCGACCGTCACACAGGTTTTGGACGGCGGTCTGAGCGTGATCGTGGAGGAAGTGAGGATCTTCATTCCCGCCAGTCTGGTGTCCGACAGCTATGAGAAGGATCTGACCAAGTACGCGGGGCAAGAGATTGAGTTCGTGATCAGCGAGTACAATCCCAAGAGAAGAAGATACATCGGAGACCGCAGACAGTTGCTCGTGGCCAGAAAGGCCGAGATGCAGAAGGAACTTTTCGCGCGGATCAAAGAGGGCGATATCGTGGAGGGCGTTGTGAAGAACGTCACCGATTTTGGCGCGTTTATAGACTTGGGCGGCGCGGACGGTCTGCTTCATATCTCTGAGATGAGCTGGGGCAGGGTGGAACATCCCAAGAAGGTCTTCAAGGTGGGAGACAAGCTGAACGTGCTGATCAAAGAGATTACCGGCAACAAGATCGCGCTCTCCCTGAAATTTGACGACGCCAATCCTTGGAAGGACGCGGCGAGCAAGTATTCCGTGGGCAGCGTCGTGACCGGCAAGGTCGCCAGAATGACGGATTTTGGTGCGTTCGTGGAACTGGAGGCAGGTATGGATGCCCTTCTCCATGTATCCCAGATCGCCAAGGAGCATGTGGAGAAACCTTCGGATGTTTTGAGCATCGGTCAGGAAGTTACCGCCAAGGTTGTTGACTTTAACGGAGAGGACAGAAAGATCTCCCTCAGCATCAAGGCGTTGCTCGCTCCCGACCCCGCAGAGGAGACCGGGGAGGATGAGGACGCGGATGTGGTATCCGTGGATATTGACGCGGTGATCGCGGCTGAATCCGAGGAATAAGATTTGCATGATATCAATAGAATAGTGTAGAGGATGATGCGACCATGGCATTCGATTATGAGTATTTTAAACGGGAAATTTTGGCGCTTACCACGATTGACCTGAACAGCTACAAAGAGAAACAGATGAAACGTCGCATTGACACCCTGATCTCCAAACATGGGATCAATGGTTACGATCAGTACGTCAAGGCGTTGAGGGACGACAGAACGTATTTTGAAGAGTTCGTCAACTACATTACGATCAATGTCTCAGAGTTTTATCGCAATCCCGAACAGTGGAAGATCTTGGATAGTGTAGTGATCCCGGAGCTGATCGACAAATTCGGAAAGAATCTGAAGGTGTGGAGCGCAGCCTGTTCCACGGGAGATGAGCCCTACTCGTTGGTGATGGCATTGTCCAAACATATTCCTTTGAATCAGATCAAGATCAATGCCACGGATCTGGATAAACAGGTGATCGCCAAGGCGAAGGTCGGGCTCTATACCGAGAAGAGTATCGCGGCCGTCCCGGATGATCTGAAACGCAGGTATTTCACCAAGGTGGGACCTTCCTACAAGATTTCCGATGAGATCAAGTCCAGGGTGGAGTTTCAGGAACATAATCTGCTGAAGGATTTATACTTAAAGGACTGCAATCTGATCGTGTGCCGCAATGTACTCATCTATTTCACGGAGGAGGCCAAGACGGAGGTGTATCGCAAGTTTTGTACGTCATTGGCGCCGGGGGGACTGCTGTTTGTGGGCAGCACGGAACAGATCATCAATTACAAACAGATCGGTTATGACAGAAGAAATTCTTTCTTTTATGTGAAATCATGACCGTATCAGCTACAGGATGCAAAAGCCGGGAAAATATTCCCGGCTTTTTTAACAGGATGGGAATGGAGATATGATAAAGCTGAGGACAGAACATTTTGGCTTGGCGCAGATCTGTGAATCGGGGCAGTGTTTTCGTATGCGACATATTGAGGAGGAGCGCTACCGGGTGATCGCGGGAAGTCGTTATCTGGAGTTGGAACAGCGGGACGGGGAATGTGCTTTTGACTGTGAAGAGGAGGAATTTCAGCGCTTTTGGGCGGCATATTTTGATCTGGAGACGGATTATGCCGCCTATACGGCCCTGATCGATCCCGAGGATACCTATTTGCGGACGGCCGCGGAATTCGGCAGCGGGATACGGATCCTGCGGCAGGATCTGTGGGAGATGATCGTCTCCTTTCTCATCTCTCAGCAAAATAATATCACACGGATCCGCAGATGCATCGAAAATATCTGTGAGCGCTACGGGGAGAGGATGGTGAATGCCGGGAGAGAGGTTTATCACGCCTTTCCCACACCGGAGGCTTTGGCGGGACTTGCGCCGGATGCCCTGATGGAATGCAATCTGGGATATCGCAGCAAGTATGTGGTGCGGACGGCCCGGAGTGTGGTGAGCGGTGAATGCGATTTGGAGGCTCTCCGCCGGATGCCCTATGAGAGGGCGCGGGAGGAACTCCTGCAACTCTACGGTGTGGGGGAGAAGGTGGCGGACTGCATCTGTCTCTTCGCCCTGCATCACCGGGAGGCATTTCCCATAGATACGCATATCAGACAGGCATTACAGGCACATTATGGACAGGGTTTTCCTATGGAGCGCTACCGGGATTGCAGGGGAGTGCTGCAACAATATATGTTTTATTATGAGTTGGCAGGGCCGATGAGTCGAAAACATACAATACAGGAATTGAATGGAGGGTGAGCCGAAAGATGGAGAGCGGATTGCAGAATGGAATGCAGAATCAAATACAAAGCGGGACAGGCAGCGAAACGGAGAATGCCCCGACATTGGATATGGAGAGACGGCTGCTTAAGGAACTGCGCTTTACGCGGATCATTTGCATGATCTCCTCCGCATTGACATTGTTTCTCTTGGCGGGAGGCGCCGTTTTGTTCAGTCGGGTGCAGAAACTGGAGGAGTTGTGCCGACCCGTGGTGGAGCAACTGGCGGGGGTGGATGTGGAGAGCTTTAATGCGACTTTGAACCAAGTCAGTCAGACATTGGAGGATGTGGATTGGGAACGGGTGTCGAATGTGTTGGGAGAGTTTGATGTGGAGTCCTTCAACGCGGCCATGGAAGGGCTGAATACGGAGGAATTAAGTGAAGGTTTGGAAAACCTGAATGACGCGGTGGAAAAGATCAGGGAGATCAGCGGAAAATTTCCCTTTAACATGTTCTGATCTCCCCGATGATATTCGGTTAGTATCTTTTGTCCTCCGGGATATATTGAGTCCGGTATCCGTGATTTTCACCCGGCCTCAAATCATTGGGATACATGGTGTCGGAATAGACACTGGTCTGCAGATCCTTGATCAGGGCGAACACTTTTTGGTAATCCGCGATATCGCAGATATTCACGCCGTTGGAGTGAGAGTGGCTTGACCCGTGATTGGTGGAGCTCGTGTGGTTGCACACGGATACGACATCGCCCACGCCCAACCACTGGTCGAGGATACCGCGGTGGAGATTGATGTGTGACAGATCCGTAAACGGTTTCATCTCGTATGTATAGGAGAAAGCGCCGCCGGAGACATAGATGCCCCTGTCCGTGATGATATATTCCGTATTCCGGTATTTGCGGAAAGACAGGAACACGCCCCCGAGATAGATCCATACGGGCATCATGTGGATGAGGAGGAATAACAGGACAAAGGCAAACATGGGCGTACCGCCTGCAGTGCCTGAAATGCCAAAAGCGGTCATTGTCAGCATGCCCATATCCACCAATCCCCATATCAGGGCAAAGGGCAGGAGAGGATTAAAGATGCTCTCCAGAATAAAGCATTTTTTGTTGGGTCTGCCCTTCCAGAGAATATTCTCGGTCGCGCCCACCATGAGTTCCAAATCGGTTTTTGCCATTTTTTTCTCCTTTAGATTTGGGGCCGCATGCGGCCCTGTATTAACAGGGACAGTTCGCGGAGCGCGCTGCCCGTTGTCGGTGTTGCGTATCCTACCGTCAGCAGGACGCGGCGATCATCTGAAAGACCTGATTCGCGTAGGAATTGAAAGTCTCGCGATCCCGCTTGATCTCATCGGTGAGCTCAAAAAAGAGAGCGCTGCTCCTGTAATCCTGTTTGAAGTAGGGCTCGAAAGTACCGTCCCACTGGGGCAGATATCCGGATATCTTTCGGGTATAACAGTTGGCGGCAGAGGCTTGAATGCGGTGTTCCTTGTCCACGAAACCGGCCACGGATTTATGCAATGCGATATCTTCGGAGGGAAGATAGTAATAATCCTTGTAGTTGGCGTAAAAATATTTCAATTCGCCGTCAAAGATGGGGACTTTGATGACGGCTTCTTTGCCCTCGCCTCTGAAATAGCATCCCTCCGCCGCGGCGGAGACCGCTCTGGGAAGAGGAGTGGGGAGAGTGACCGTGATCAAGAGTTCCCTGCGGCTGTTGCCCTGAAGATCCCTGTAAGAATTGGCCTGTACTTTCCGGGCGCGGATCGGCTCCATGCTGCCGAAGAGATCGCTGTATGCCAACATGGGGAGAATGTCCAACATCCCCTTGAGGTCATCGGAATTGTGCAGGAGAAGAGATTTCTCCGCAAATTCATTGGGAGATTTTACATAATCGTGATAGATGCCGATCAGTTCCCCGCCGGAGAACACGTCCTCCCGGTCGATCCCCAGAAACTGCTCCAAGGTCTTCTGCTTGCAGTTGGGCAGCTTGAGCAGCGCTTTGCAGGGGGAGATACGCCGGTAGAGATCGATCCCCTCAAAGGCATCCAGGCAATGGGGAATCTCCAGTTGCTCGCATTTTTGCATGAGAAAAGGGAGGTCGAAATTGTTGCCGTTGAAATGCACCAGATAGCGGTACATGGCGGCAAATTCCAGAAAAGCCTGCAGGATGTCGCCCTCCTGTTCATAATTTTCCGCGAGCCATTGTATGGTGTGCCAACGGCCGTCCCTATAGTAGGCGCAGCCGATCATATACAGGCAGGAAGAGCGGACGGCAAACCCCGTCGTTTCGATATCCAGAAAGAGCGTGCTCTCCGGAGGCGCCTGCTTTTCCAAGGGATATGCTATTTTGAAATGATCCAAAGTCTCTCTGTAAATTCTCATAATGAACCCCTACCTGCGCATGGTGCGCGTCTGTTGATAAACTGCATCCGTCGGGCAGAGCCGCCGCATCCCGTCGGGCAGCCACGCCGCGTTCGTCGGGCAGAGCCCCGCCTCGTCCCGTCGGGCAGCCCCGCC
>JAMPHD010000004.1 GCA_023663635.1 Acetatifactor muris | reverse complement strand
CAGCCCAATCATTATCACGGAAGATCTGTATTTACAGACTTTTGTTCACACACTCAGGTTAAAAAAGAGAAAGCGTGAGCGAGTCATACCACGCTTTCTCTCTTCGCCAGAATTATGATGTATTCATTAAATTTTTTCGAGAGATTGCTATTGTTACTTCTAAATCTTGAATATTCAATATTTTTGTATGTTACCGTACCAAACATAGAAAACAGTTCTATCAATTCATCCAATGAAAGCAATCCATCTTCGCTATAACTGATTATAAATTTGTTACAGCTCATCTCAGTGATTACTTTAGAAAAAGATTCTCGGATTTTGGTTTTCGTACAAAATTTTGAATGTTGATCCCACCAATTTCGCAACCCGCTCTTTCCTATTGTTTCAGGAAAATCTCCCCGCGCAATAGTTTCTAAAATATGATAATTGGCAGCGTATTGACGTTTCATGTAGGGTGGATCAATATAACACACATCTGCAACTATACCAGAAGCAATATTTTCGGCAAAACCTTGAATAACTGTATTTTGTGTGTTTCCTTCGCATACAAATTGAATTGGTTTTAATGCAATTGGTTCTAATGAATTTGCATTAAATTTGGATAAGAAATAACCATACGTTCCAGAAATATTTGCTACATCATTAACCGCCATAATCAACGTGTGCTTTAAGACAGATTCTTCTTCTGATGTGATTAAATCATTTTCAATCCATGCATTAATTTGTTCTCTAATTGCATCAATCTTTTTGGCATTTTGGGACGTGAAATATTTTCTACTAGGAGAACCGTTGCTGGGCGTACCATCTGGAGAAAATTCATTGAAAAAATAGCTTTCCTTTTCGGGCAAGGAATTCAAATGCCTCAATACTGCCTCATATCCTGATAATTCGGTAGTTCCAATATTTAAATGGGCAACAACTTTTTGGAAAGAAGGGGGTGAATTCAATAACAATTGCGTTACTAAGTGATGTTTAGAATATGTCATCATATCAGAAGCAATCACATGGTATCCCTGTTTTCTCAACGCAACTGCAACACTTCCTGTACCAGACATTAAATCAACAACGGTTGCATTTGAAGGAGCCTCTTCAGCAATAGTTTCTAACAAAATTGGTAGCAATTTTGTTTTATTTCCAATATATCTATACATATAGTTCTCCAATTGATATTTTCATTTGATTAACTGCGTTCAAATCAGGAAGATTGTTAAGTTCATTCATAATGAAATTAAATTCTTCTCGGCTTATTTCATACAATTTCAAAACAAGCTTTTCTATTTCCAAATCAAGCTTACGGGAATAGTTATTTTGAATTTCTCGTACTAATTGTGCAATTTCTTGACATATGTCTAAATTTGAATTATTAACTTGTTTAATTGGAAGTGAAAAAATAATATCCTTTGTTAAATAAGGATGTGACTTCCATTCGTTTTCACCATACTTTTTAAGATAATAGTAATACACAACCCTTGAATTCAATACACCTAAATAGTATTCAAGGGGTACAAAGTTATTTTTTTGGATGTAGTTACAAGAATAAATTGTTTGACTGATATAAGTGCTTTCATAGTCGATGCAAGCATATATTCCTAATCCGGTTTTCCTTATTAATATCTTTGGAGGATAGTATAGTTCCGCATTTTTGTAATTAATACCCTTGACATTTGGGAGTATATATCTTATGCCATCAAAACTATACCGATGTAAATTTTCGCCAACATACACTGGAACATATCCGGCTTTATTAGTCGATGAGATAATTTCAAAGATGTTGGAATCGTTTATGGGTGTGCTTTTACCACAAAATTGGCATACTTTGCTACTTAATTTCAAATGCTTTTTAGAATATCCTTGAACAGATTTGCAATGTTCACATTTAACCACACTTCCGGACTTGGAAATTTCCACACCTCTTCCAAAGTGAAACACTGATTTCCATTCAATGTGATTAGTTTCTATTTTTTTTAACAAAGTTTCTTCTTCCATGCGAACATCTATATCAAAAATATAATTTTGATTATCCTCAAATCTCTTTTGCAGTACAGTATGACTTTTTTGAATATATGAATTAAATATATCAAGTGTACCTAACAAGAAACCTTTTCTATCCATTGTATCAAGTCTATAGCACTTTGTAGTACTATCTGGTGCAGGAACACTGTTTTTTAGAACAATAATACTTGTTGCTCTATTTATATTAGGAAAAAGTTTTTCTCCCAAACGTGCAATTACTTTGATTTGAGTATGTTTCACCAAATGTTCTCTCAATTTTTTGTTCTCGCTCGAAAAAAGTGAATCAGGGATAATAAATGCTAGCATGCCACTTTTTTTGACCAATTTTAGGCACAATTCAATAAATAGTACATAACTATCATATTGTCCCGTATAAAATTCATATCCAGCTTGAGAAAGATCGGATTTTAAAAAAACTTTCTCTGAGCTCCACGGAGGATTGGCAATTACAAAGGTAAGATCTTTTGCTTTATGCCGCCAATAATTTATAGCGGTTATTTTTTCTGAAGGAATAAGGGCGTTTTTACATATAAATTGATATGACTTATCATTGAATCGCTTTTTATTATAATCAACTACGTCGCTCTCAATATCCACTCCTATATAATGAATAGATTGTTTGTGATGAAGATTATATTCATGAGAAAATTCGCTTAGCAAAATTCCTTCACCGCAAGCGGGATCTAAAACCGTTATAGGCTGAATAGGGTTCAAAATATCAGAAGTTGTTTCGCTAAGTAATAACTTTGCGGTAAAATTCGCCAATGTTTTAGGTGTATACACTACACCGTAACCATTCAATGACATCATTCTTCACGACCTCCTGCAACAGTACATATGTCGATCCCTTGGTTTTTCAATCGAAGGTATCTATCATAAGAAATGATGACATTTTGCGGTTTGTTTTGTTTGTTCACAATAAGCACTTGATCTTCGTCTACAACTCTCTTGAACAGTCTGGCGGCCTGTCCCTTTTGGAATGATGTAATTCCTTCATACTCTGGAACAATAGATGCTTTTTGTGTTGTCATGTTTACCTCCAAGAGAATCTATTTATTTGATAATAACACAATTCGTTATTATAGGCAAGTTATTTGTGGAGCAAAATATAATTATAAAAGTAATGATTCGGCAACTAAAATTTAATATCATTCCTATATTTTCTTGTCTTATATTTCCTTATGCCTTTCTTGATGGAAACTATGGTCGATTAGTTTTTAAGAAATAATTGTATTTATGTCGGTAATAGATTATAATAAAGATCAAATCCATACTTTTGTTGAAGAAATATGCATGAGCCCTAAATTGTATGGAGAAAAGCTTGGCATTAGAGCTTGTGCAGCGTCATTGATAATATGAAAGTGACGAACCGGAAAATAATGTGCAATATTTATAATGTACGAGAGAGGAAGTTACCATATGGAAGACACAAATTTTCTTTTTTCCAGAATTGACGCATTGAAGAAGAAATATCCTGGATTGAGAAATTATCAGGATTATCATTTGTTTATACTGCTCTGCTTAAAGTATTTTTATTTCAGTGATCCGGGTGTTGCATTTGATCCGGAACTGTTTTTACAGGAATATATTACCGATGGGAAAAATGATGGTGGGATAGATGCCGTATTTAATGATCCCACGAGTGAAAATAATGATGTAATTATTGTTCAAAGTAAATTTTATGAAAATTCACCCTTAAGTGATAAAGATATTACGGCTGAATTGATTCAAATTTCTTCCACGTTGCGGGATCTTGATAATTGTAAACTTGCTAATTACAGTTCAAGCATGGTCACCGCATACAGAAATGCCAGAAGTTCTATGTCTGATGATGGTGATATTAAGATTATTTTCTTTACTTCTTTTAGCCCGAAAGATAGGCGTGCACGAAATAAAATTGAAAAATTTGTACGGTCAAATTTTAAAAATTATGATCTCGAATTTGTTTTTAGGCAGGATATTGAGGATCAAATTGAACTGGTTGAAAACGGACGCAAGTTTGTGGACTATGATCGTTTGTTCATTGATAAGCCGGATAATTATTTAGAATATGAGGATTCTATTATTTGTAATATTTCTGCCCGTTCTCTACAGGATTTGTCTGCGCGTCGCAGGAACGGTTTGTTAGGAATGAATCTTAGATATTACATTCGCAAAAAGGATGTCGATAGTGGGATAGAAAAATCAATTAAAAAAGATCCCAATAATTTTTGGTATAAAAATAATGGCATTCTGATTGTCTGTGAAGATTTTGATGTTGACGGGATAGAACTTAAACTGTGGCAATTTTCTATCGTCAATGGTGGGCAAACTACAAATCGAATCGGACATGCGGATATAAACACAGATTTTTTTCTGCAATGTAAAGTTGTCAAAGCCATTGGCGAAAATTCTACGGAAAAAGATGATTTCATTTTAAGCATTGCGGAAGCAACAAATTCACAAAAAAAGATAGATACTGCCGACATGAAAGCTAATACTCCGGAACAACTCAGTTTGCGGGAACGGTTGGCGGGACAGCATGTGTATTATGTCACTAAGCGTGGGGATAAAGTTCCTGCTAAGCAATTTTGCGAACCATATGAATCTGCTACAATGGCCACTATTGGTAAGTTGGGACTGGCTGCAGTTCTTCAGATGCCGGGATCGGCAAGAAGTAATCCCGCGCGCATGTTTCAAAATGAATATTATTATTCAATTTATGGTTCTGCAGTGAACGCTCGAATATATGCAGATCTTTTAAAATTGGATTACTATTATACTCAGTTTCTGAAGAGTGAAATAAAGGATAAAGGATATGATGAGACAACAGAGTTGCCGATGTTTAGAAATGGTAGGACATTTCAATTAGCGTGTATAGTGTTTTTATGTAAAGTGCAAAGTGGTGTATTTGAATACGGGCATATTTCCTGCTTGATGAACAGCCAAGATGAACTTAAGTTGGAACTGCGGAAGACAGATGGACTTGAGAGGCTCATACATAATAACGTGGATAATGAAAAGGAATTAATTTTTCAGATTTTCTCTGTTATAGGAGTTGAGGTGCTTGGTGAATGTTTCTATAATGCGCGTTATCGTGCTCAAGGTGATTTGATTCCCTCGAACTATCTCAAAACAGATATCAGCTACTATGAAGATGTAATAAAGCGATTGTGGGGGCAGTACAACAGAAATACGGTATTTAAGGAATCTTTTGATACTATTTTTATTGCGCGCTAGTTATTGAGGGTGGCAGTAGAGGATATGAGTAAAAGAAAGAACACAAAGAGTCGGAAGAAAGAAGAAAAAATCATAAGATATGAAAATACCCTATCACGGGATGACATGATTGAGATTCAAGCGGAGGCTTTTTATAAAGCACTTAAAAAAATAGAGAGTGAAACAAGTAGAGTGAACCAGGATGAATCTGGGGATGAGAAAAAAGGAAAATGGTATTTAAAGCTTTTGTTCTTTTTGAATGTAATTTTTTGGCCATGGAAAATTAACAAGAAGTTTAAAGTACGGCATCGGATATATGAAAATATGCTTGTACTTATTGTTTCCGGGGCATTAAAAATTAGTGGTTTTGTGATATGGATATATGGCATTTGGGCAATCATATATCAGATAATTCAAATAAGTAAGGGGTTGATAGGGATTGAGATATTATTTTTCTTTTCTGTGGTAATATGTGTTCTTACGTTTGGAAGCATTTTTGCATTAGCGGGTCAAGCGTTTGATAAGGAAACTGACAGTAACCAGATATATGCATTCTCAGCAAGTTTTATTGCATTGATCAGTTGTGTGGTCAGCATCATAGCATTAATCAAAAGTTTTTGAAACAGTAGATTAAAATAACGTACCTACATACAGAGGTATCCCATGCAAAACAACCCTACCCTATCTTACTACAACACCCACGCGCAGAACTTCTCCACCACCACTCTGCATGTGGACTTCTCGGAAATCCAAGACCGGTTCCTGCGCAAACTGCCGGATTCCGCTTATATACTGGATTTTGGCTGCGGTTCCGGGCGGGATACGAAGTATTTTCTGGAGCGGGGCTGTCGGGTTGACGCGACGGACGGTTCCATGGAATTGTGCAGACTGGCGGCAGAATACACGGGAATTGAAGTGCGCAACATGCTTTTTGGGGAACTGGCGGAGGTCGGCAGATATGACGGTATTTGGGCCTGTTCTTCCATATTGCATCTGCCGGCGGATGAACTCGGGGATGTCATGGGGAAAATGGCAACGGCTTTAAAGGATGCCGGCATTATTTATACGTCCTTCAAATACGGCACTTTTGCGGGGGAGAGGAACGGGCGTTACTTCACGGACATGACGGAGGAGACTTTTGCGGAGTTTTTAAAAGAAACGAAGTCTCTGACCGTGGAAGAACAATGGGTGACTGCGGATGTACGGCCGGGAAGAGGTGAGGAAAAGTGGCTCAATCTGATTTTGCGGAAAAGGTAGAGTCCGGGGAACTACGGATAGAACCCACGGACGTGATAACCGGCGGCAGGGATAGGAGCCGCTTTTTGTATTATCAATTAAGCGCGAGCATGCTTAAGGCGGATAAGATTGACATGATCGTCTCGTTTTTGATGGAATCCGGGGTGAGAATGATACTGAAGGATCTGAAGGCCGCTCTGGACCGTGGGGTGCAGGTACGCATTCTCACGGGGAATTATCTTGGGATCACGCAGCCCTCGGCCTTATATCTGATCAAAAGGGAATTGGGCGATCGGGTGGACCTCAGATTTTACAATGATAAGGAGCGTTCCTTTCACCCGAAATCTTACATATTTCACTGTGGAGATGTGGGGGAGATATACATCGGATCTTCCAATATTTCAAGGAGCGCCCTGACCTCGGGAATCGAGTGGAATTATCGGTTCAGCAGTCTCAACGACAGGAAGAATTTTGATCTGTTTTACGAGACTTTTATGGATCTGTTTGAAAATCATTCCATCGCGATCAATGACGAGGAGCTGCTTGCGTATTCCAAAAACTGGCACAAACCCGCTGTCGCCAAAGACCTTGCAAAATATGACGACGCGGAGGAAACGGCGGACGCGGGGGTGGAGGTTTTATTCCAACCGAGGGGCGCGCAGATAGAGGCTTTGTATGCCTTGGAGGACAGCAGGGCAGAGGGCGCGACCAAGGGATTGGTACAGGCGGCCACCGGAGTGGGCAAGACCTATCTGGCCGCTTTTGATTCGGCGCCCTATGAGCGTGTGTTGTTTGTGGCGCATCGGGAGGAGATCCTGCAACAGGCGGCCCGATCTTTTCAAAACGTGAGGAATTCGGATGATTACGGATTTTTCACAGGTGATCGCAAAGATACGGACAAGGCGGTGATCTTTGCGTCTGTCGCGACTTTGGGGAGAAGTGAGTATCTGACGGATGCTTTCTTTGCGCCGGACTATTTTGATTATCTGGTCATTGATGAATTTCACCATGCCGTCAACGATCAATATCGCAGGATCGTCAACTATTTTAAGCCGCGGTTTCTACTGGGGCTTACCGCCACGCCTGAGCGGATGGACGGCAAAAATATTTATGAGATCTGTGATTATAATGTGCCCTATGAGATCTCTCTAAAAGAGGCGATCAATAAAGGGATATTGGTGCCGTTTCACTATTACGGCATATTTGACGAGACGGATTATTCATCCCTGCGCCTTGTAAAAGGCCGTTATAATGAAGGAGAATTGACGAGGGCTTATACCGATAATGCAAAACGATATGAGCTGATCTATAAATATTACAGGAAATATCGCTCTAAGAGAGCGCTTGGTTTCTGCTGTTCCAAGCAGCATGCCGAGGACATGGCGAGGGATTTCTGCCAAAGGGGCGTTCCGGCGGTAGCGGTATACAGCGGGGCGGACGGTGAGTTCTCGGAAGACAGGAACATAGCGATCGCCAAGCTGAAGAATCGGGAGATCCGGGTGATCTTCTCGGTGGATATGTTTAATGAGGGCGTGGATATCGCCTCTCTGGATATGGTCATGTTCCTGCGGCCCACGGAGTCGCCAATCGTTTTTTTGCAGCAATTAGGGCGCGGGCTGCGCACCTGCAGGGGGAAAGAATATCTCAATGTCTTGGACTTTATCGGGAATTATGAAAAAGCGGGACGGGCGCCGTGGCTTTTGAGCGGCGGGCAGGCTGCCGGACAAGCCGACGGACAAGTTTCCGGAGAGAGACAGGGCGGCGATTATGGCGACATGGAATATCCGGATGATTGCATCGTGGATTTTGACATGCGCCTGATCGATCTGTTTAAGAACTTGGACAACAGATCGCTGTCCGTCAGGGAGAGGATCCGGAAGGAATTTTATCGGGTGAAGGAATTGTTGGACGGAAAGGTTCCCACACGAATGGAATTGTTTACCCGCATGGAAGACGATCTGTACCGATATTGTGTCAGCCATGCCAAGGAAAATCCGTTCCGCGGATATATGGATTTCCTGCATGAAATGGGTGAGCTGTCGGCGGATGAGGAGATCGTATATTCCGGAATCGGGAGAGAGTTTTTATCGCTGATCGAGACCACGGATATGCAAAAAGTCTACAAGATGCCGATCTTGTACGGTTTTTATAATGACGGCAGGATACGTTTGGCGGTTACGGATGAGGATGTCCTGACGGCATGGAAACGTTTCTTTGACAACGGAACGAACTGGAAGGATTTCGCGGAGGGTATCTCTTATGCGGATTACAGGGCCATGACGAACAGGCAGCATCTGAGCAAGGCGAAGAGTATGCCCATTAAGTTTTTGAAGGCATCCGGCAAAGGTTTCTTTATCGACAGGGAAGGTTATGCTCTGGCGATCAGGGACGATTTGGCGGGGGTCATCGGGAATGAGGCCTTCAGGCGTCAGATGCGGGATATACTGGAATACCGCACCATGGAGTATTATCGGAGAAGGTATGCGGGGGAAATCTAGCTCCCCGCATTTTCACCAAGGAGGAAACAATTATGCACAACTATGCGACCATGTTTTACAAAGTTAAATTTTCCATTGCGCCGGTCAAGCCGGAGGATGATCTTTTATGGAAAATTGTGATGCATATCAAAAACTGGCAGACGAGGAAATGCCGCAAGCGCCATGTTACCCTGCCCTCGGATCCTCAGGAGTGGACCCATTTGAAATGGGGAGGCAAGTTGAACGCTGAGGATAACAGTGTATGGTTTGAGTCGGTGTTTTTCGCTCCGGAGGATTCTGATGCGCAGTATTGGGCCTGCCGTGTGCAGGAGAATTTCAGACATGAACCAAGGTACGCAAACCAGCAGTGGATCACGGAGCTCGGTTATGAACAGGATCATGCCAATCACGCTGTCCTGTCCTGTGTGGTTTCCTATAGCGATCGTGCGGGATTTATCGGGCCGTACATGGATGTACCGACCCCTAGCATTCCGAATTTGATTCTGAATATTGTGGATGATCAGAGTATACATTCTTTTTGCGGGCCGGATGAACTTCTGCGGGTTCCGCAGAAACTGAAAGCGGGAGAGTGGCCTGACTTTTTTCAGAGGATTATCGATGAAAACCGAAAGTTTCCCTATATCTTTATCAGTCCGCAGATTATCAATTACGAAACTCAGGAAACCAGATGTTTGGTAAATCCGGATGTATTGGCAGAGAAAATATTGGGGAATGCCCTTGTCTTTTATGCGGATAATCCCGAATTTTCACGCGAAATGAGCTATATGAATGCGGACTATGCCTGTTTTGGCGGAGGAATTCGGGTATATCAGCCCGACCGTCAGGATCCGACAAGGCACAGATATTTGAGCGCTAATGACATTCAGACTTTTGGCGGGGAACAAGTAATCGATTATTTGCTCCGTGCATTCTCGCAAAATGTCCATTTTTACGATTCATTCTTCTGTCTGGAGGAGTGCAAAAGGAAAAAGGAGGCTGCAATCAGGGAACAGCGAAGGGAGAAATTGTTGACGGATCATCGGGCCGGACTCACGCAGATGGAGAACGAACATCTGCAGGAGCTGATAGAGGAAGAAGACAAGCGCCTGAAGGTGGAGGCGGATCTGGCTGATATGCAGGAACAGTTGGAGGCGGAGAAAGCCAAGACGTTCAATCTGGAGGCTCAGGTAGAGCAGTTTCGTTCCGCAGCCGAGGAAAACAGCGGACTGCGTCGCGCGCAGGATGCCAGACTGGAAATCGCGGCTCTGCCTGACAGCGTTGAGAAAGTGATGGATTATTTTAACTGTACTTTTGCGGATAGAATTGCGTTTTCGGAGGATGCCAGGAAATCCGCTAAGAAGTGCAGACTGGAATTGGACGAATTGTGGAAGGTTTTCTTTGCGTTGTCCAATACCATGTGTGATCTCTATCGGAAAGCGAATGGGGATATTTTTGCCGAGTTTCGCCGGGCGACCCAAATTGACGCGGTGCGCGGCGAGGGAACTATGACTAGAAAAGATAAAAATCTGATGCGTCAGTTTCAGACGGAATTTGACGGTGAGATGATTGATATTGAGGCGCATATTACCTATTCGAAACACAAGCAGAGTATTCATTTTGGTTATTCGGTCAAATTGAAAAAAGTCATTGTCGGCCATTGTGGCGAGCATTTGGACAATTATTCGACCAGAAAAGTGAAATAGATAGGGGAGTGATATTTGATGCATGCGATCGTAAGACAGGGAAACGGAAAATATTATATATCACCGGTGTTTGGATATTATAATGACGTTAAATCGGAGGATGATTATCAACGTTATCTTGAGAGCGTCCATACGCCTTATTATGTTGTGTGGGATGAAGAGGGAAAATATTTGGTTAAGTGTCTTGAAATGCAGCCCAATATCAAATATCTGATCCCGCAGATACTTATTGTGGACGCTGACGGGGATAATTGGATCACAGATGAGGAGGGTGTTGGCGGGGTTGATTTCTTGCCGAGAGAATTGGCAGATGAGATTATTGAAAACCGGATAGTGCCTGATGAAATATACAGCAGATGTAAAGCGATGGATGCAGGATATGTTTATGATCCGGAACCGGAAATCAAAACGGAAAAAGATATCAAAAATCTTGAATGGGTTTCCGGCGGCTTTCATGATGCTTATATCGAAGAGTGCAGACAATTGGAAAACGGTATGCTGTATGTAAAATTTGACGGCACATGGGGATGCAAAATAGAAGTTTGGTTTTGGGGAAATGTTGAGTATGACATTTCAAGCAGAGATCCTGAATACGATGATCCGTATTGGTATGGTTCTACCGTGATCATTCAGGATGACTTCATTTATTTTGTGGATGAAACAGATATGAGTGTGGACCGGATCGATGCGGGGTACTGTTGGTTTAAAGCAAATCATATGAAATATCATGTAATTCCGAATTAAAAAGGTTGCTTTTTTGGTCTGTTTTGAAATATACTAATTCCAATGACTCTTTATTTTTCTGATTTGTCTTAAAAATTTTTGTTTAAAAGCTCAATTAATTCATGATCGGGGAAGTTCTTCTCCGCAAATATCCAAGATCGCAAAATTACAGCGCTTGCCAACGGCACAGGCATAGATTATAATGAAAGAGAGGATTTTTATGGGGAAAGCCTTTGAAGAATTACAGTTGAAAGATGATTTTATGTTCAGCGTTGTCATGAGGAATCCGAAGTTTTGCAAGCCTTTCTTGGAGAGAGTGCTCGGCATAAAAATTTCCCGAATCGAATACCCTAGGGCACAGGACACCATAGATCTTGCGGCCGATGCCAAGAGTGTGAGACTTGATATTTATGTGGAAGATGGCGACCATTCGGTGTATAATATTGAAATGCAGACCACGGAGAATGGGAACCTGCCGAAGAGAACGAGATACTATCAGGGGATGATAGATCTTGGCATTTTGGAAAAGGGAGAAAATTACAGGGATCTGAAACGGAGCTTTATCATTTTTGTATGTACTTTTGATCCCTTCGGCGAGGGGAGACATATTTATACCTTTGAAAACCGCTGTGCGCAGCACCCGAACTTGAGGCTGGGCGATGATGCCGTCAAAATCTTTTTGAACACAAAGGGAATCATAGACGACATCACGCCGGAGATGAAGAAAGTGCTTGATTTCATTGACGGCAGGGCGGCATCGGATGATTATACCATAGCGTTGGCGGAGGAGATAGAATCCGTCAGGAAAAATGAGAAATGGAGGTTGGATTATATGACATTGCAGATGAAATATCAGGAAAAATTAGAGCAGGGTTTGGAGCAGGGAATACAGCAGGGCTTAGAACAGGGAATACAGCAGGGCTTAGAACAGGGAATACAGCAGGGTTTGGAGCAGGGAATACAACAGGGCATGGAACAGAGCAAGCGGCAGATGGCGCTCAGGATGTTACAAAAGAATCAACTGTCTAAGGAGGAGATTGCCCTATACACGGATTTGACGATCCAACAGTTGGAAATATTGGAGAAAGATCTGCAGACCGTATAGGAACATACGGTATCGCGGATCGCAGGGCCCGACGGACGGGCAGATGGGAGCGGATTGAGATGGATAAGATCATTTTGACGGGAGACAGACCCACCGGAAGGCTGCATGTGGGGCATTATGTGGGTTCTCTGCGCAGACGCGTGGAGCTGCAGAATTCCGGGGAATACAGCAAGACTTTTATCATGATCGCGGACGCGCAGGCGCTCACGGATAATATTGAGAATCCGGAGAAGGTGCGGCAGAACATCATAGAGGTGGCGCTTGACTATATGTCCTGCGGGCTGGATCCGGCCAAGTCCACGTTGTTTATTCAGTCGCAGATATCAGAGCTGTGTGAGCTGACTTTTTACTATATGGATCTGGTGACGGTGGCGAGGCTGCAGCGCAACCCCACGGTCAAGAGCGAGATTCAGATGCGGAATTTTGAGGCCAGTATTCCGGTGGGATTTTTCACCTATCCCATCAGCCAGGCATCGGACATCACGGCGTTTAAGGCCACCACGGTGCCCGTGGGCGGGGATCAGCTGCCCATGATCGAGCAGACCAGAGAGATCGTGCACAAGTTCAACACGGTGTACGCGCCGGTACTGGTGGAGCCCAAGGCGCTCCTGCCCGAGAACGAAGCCTGTCAGCGACTGCCGGGCATTGACGGCAAGGCCAAGATGAGCAAGTCCCTTGGAAACTGCATTTATCTGGCGGACTCCGCCGATGAGGTCCGCGCCAAGATCATGAGTATGTATACGGATCCGCTGCATCTGCAGGTGAGCGATCCGGGGCATCTGGAGGGCAATACGGTGTTCACTTATCTGGACGCGTTTTGCAGGGAAGAGCATTTTGAGCGTTATCTGCCTGATTACGCCAATCTGGATGAGTTGAAAGCACATTATCAACGGGGTGGTCTGGGGGACGTGAAGGTCAAGAAGTTCCTGAACAATGTGATGCAGGAGGCCCTAGAGCCAATCCGCAACCGCAGAAAAGAGTTGGAAAAGGATATTCCCGCGGTGTACGAGGTGCTGCGTCAGGGAAGTGATGTGGCGAGGGAGACGGCGGCCCGGACATTGGCGGAGGTGAAATCCGCCATGAAGATCAATTATTTTGAGGATGAGGAGTTGATCCGCGCCCAGAGTGAGAAGTACGAGGGGCAATGATGTAAAGGGCAATAATGCGAGAGGCGGTTTCCGTTAGGACACTGTCCCGGATCGTCTTTGGAGTTGTCGGTATATGTGGAGAAAATAGAGGATTTCCGCCACGGCCGTCAGCGCCCAGGAGCAGACGTAGAGCAGGTACAGGGACTCGATGGTGTGAAAGCGGGCGAAGACGGTATAGACCCACACGATCCGAAACACGCAGGAGCCCAGAATGACCATGACCATGGGCAGGATGGTCTTGCCCAAGCCCCTGGAGGCGGCGATGGTGCAGTCCATAAAGGCTGACACTCCGTAGGAGAGGGCCATCACGGACAGTCTGGTGGCGCCGGCGGCGATCACGTCCCGCTCATTGGTGAACAGGGAGAGGAAGGGCAGTCGGAAGAGATACAGGCCCACTCCCAACAGGATTCCCACCGCGAAGGAGTAGAGCATACAGATCAGATAGCTTTTCAGGATGCGGTCTTTTTGGTTGGCGCCAAAGTTCTGCGCGATGAACCCGGTGCAGGCCGTGTAGAAGGCCGCCATCATGTCATACACCAGCGGATCCGCGTTGGCTGCCGCGGAGTTGCCCTCCACCACCACATGGTCAAAGGAGTTGACGCCGGTCTGGACGAAGAGGTTGGCGATGGCAAAGATCGCGTTTTGAAGGGCGCAGGGCAGTCCGATCTGCAGGATTCGCACGGCCTTATCCGGAGTGAGGCGCAGATATCGCGGGCGCAGACAGAAGTCTTCCTGCGCGCCCAACAGCAGGCGCAGGATCAGGATGGCGGACAGATATTGTGAGAGGATGCTGGCGATGGCCACGCCCTCCACCCCCATGTGGCAGCCGATCACAAAAAACAGGTTCAGTGCCACGTTGAGAACGCCGGCAAGGCTCAGATAGTAGAGCGGGTGGCGGGTATCTCCGGCGGCGCTCAGCACGGCGTTGCCGAAGTTGTAGAGCGCCAGAGCGGGCATGCCGAGCAGATAGATGCGCAGATAGAGTACGGCATCCCCGATCAGCTCCGCCTTGGTGTGGAGGATATTCAGGATCCCGCGGGAAAAGAGGATGCCGAATACCGAGAGCAGAATGCCGGCGCCGAGACAGAGAATGGCGGCGGTATGTACGGTCTCCCGGAGGGAATCTTTGTTCTTGGAGCCGATAAAGAGCGCGGTCAGGGCGTTTACGCCTCCGGCCAGGCCGATCAGCACACCCGTAAACAGTGTGATCAGAACGCTCGTGGAGCCCACCGCGCCGAGCGCCACGGGGCCCGCGAATTTGCCCACCACGGCCACATCGGACAGATTGAACACCACCTGCAATATATTGGAAAACATCAGGGGCACGCTGAAGAACAGGATTTTCTTCCACAGGGAGCCGCTGCATAGATCCATCTCATAACTTTTCATGATCTGTTACCGTTTAGGTCTGTTACCTTCCCATCTTTTATAGTCTTTTTTACATTTCCCGGATTTTCTTTTAAATGATTTTCCATATTTCCAATACTTTATCATACACCGAAAAATAGAAATTACAAGGTCAAAATGGGATATTTTGCGGCCCGTGTGAGACATTTTGCGGCCTTTGCGCGTCTAATCATTAAATTCCGGAAAAGATCGGCCGAGGATCATGGGGTGGAAACCATACCCCGGAAAGGAGAACATAAGACAAGATGGATCGACAGTGCTTTGGAGAACTGGTCATGGAGGCCGAGAGTTCTCTCTACCGCGTGGCGAAGTCCATACTGCACAGCGATGAGGACTGCGCGGATGCCATTCAGAATGCCATTTTAAAGGCATATGAGAATCTGAATACTCTGCGGGAGGAGCGGTATTTCAGGACATGGCTGACGCGGATCGTGATCAACGAATGCTACGGGATCATCCGACAGACCAAGCGGTATGTACCTCTGGAGGAGTACCCGGGATGGGACGCGGCGGCCGCGGATGCCGAACCGGGAGAGTCCCCCGTGATGGCGGAGTTGATGCAGTTGGAGGACAAGTACAGACTGCCCATCGTGCTCCATGAGATAGAGGGATATTCCGCAAGGGAGATCGGGAAGATGATGGGTTTATCGGAGACCAATGTCAGGAACCGTCTGTTTCGAGGGAAGGCGGTATTGCGTAAAAGATTGGAAGGAGAGAGGAGAGCGAATGGATAAGAGAATGTTTGGAGAGGTGCCGGAAGTGGTGCATGATGCGGTATTGGGAGCGCTGGATTCTATTGAGCGCGGTGAGGTGAGATGCAAAAATTCGACCACGGGGGGGGTGGATCGGGCATAGTGGAAAAGGGTTTCGACTGTCTGGGGCAGCGGCGGCCTGTATGGTATGTCTGCTCCTGTCAGGGGTGACGGTCTGCGCCGTGGGAGCCGTCAGTCTGTACAGGCAGCGGATGGAGGAGATGACGCCGGAGGAGGCGCAGTCCTGGTATGAACTGGCCGAGATGCAGGAGACAGGCGGCATGAGCAGACTGTATACGGCGGAGGAACAGGCGCGGTATGAGGAGCTGAGCAGCCGGTATGAAAAGGACGGTCTTTTTCCGGAGAAACCCATCACCCAAATTGGGACTGCTATGGAGTACACGGGGGAGGGAGTGGCGTTGGAGACGGACACTGCCCTGCTGTATCTGCCGGAAGGGACGCTCAGCGATGAGGATCTCTTGGAGATCATCGACTATCACCACAAGATGGCCTACAGCATCCGCGAGGTGAACGAGGCGAAGATCTTAAGCGACGACGGTTGGGAGAAACGCATGGCGGAGATGAGCGATGAGGAAGTGGATCGCATTTATGCCATCACATGCAGCACCCTTAATCCCACCGGCGGCGGTTACAGCCGTTCGCTGACGGAGACGGAGAGCGCGCGGTATGAGGAGCTGGTCAGGCAATATGAGGATGAGGGGGTCTGGGCGGAAGGAGAGCCCGTGGTCATTCAGATGCCGGAAGAGTACACGGGAGACACGGTGGCCATCTGCGTGGAGGACGCCAATTATTATCTGACCGACAGGGAACTCACCGACGGAGAGCTTTTGTGGCTGATCGACATGGAGCACAAGACCGACTACTGTCTGGACAGAATCCTGCGTGACGTTCAGATGGGACTGAGAGAGCGCTACCCTACGCGGATCGGATTCACGCCTGAGGAGGAAGACAGACTGTGGCAGATGCGGGAGCAGGTTGAGGAGTAAATGCGGCGTGAGGCGGAATTGATGCAATAAAATCTTTGGACTTTGCTCTGCGGCTGTGTTATACTCAAGAGGAGAGGAGGTGTGGCGACATGACGGATAGCGAGAAATTGGATCTTCTGTTGACGGAGATGCAGGGAATGAAGACGGATATTGCAGATGTAAAGGCGGATCTTGAGGACGTGAAGACGGATATTGCAGATGTAAAGGCGGATCTTGCAGGTGTGAAGACAGATCTTGAGGACGTGAAGACAGATCTTGAGGACGTGAAGACGGATCTTGAGGACGTGAAGACAGATCTTGCAGGTGTGAAGACGGATCTTGAGGATGTGAAGACAAAAGTTACCAAGATAGATCTCACGCTTGAAAACGAAATTCGCGTCAATATTCAACGTGTGGCGGAAGGACATCTTGATCTCTCCCGAAATATGCACGAAGTCATGAAACCCAACAATGAGATTGAAATGTTGGCAATTAAAGTCAGAATGTTGGAGACTGATGTGCGGGAACTGAAATCCAAAATTTCATAAGCCGCAGGTATAAATATTCCAATCCCCATTCTTCCCGGATTTAGGGTTGAATGGGGATTTTTATGATGATATGGGGCCATATCTTTTCGCGTCTCCCCACCGAAAAAAGTTGTCTTTCCTTCCATTTTATGGTACTCTGTTCATAAGGGTTTGCGCTGCGCCAAAACCGGTTCCAACAGTCACTTCAAATACAAGTCGCAGTATGGAGGTGGGAATGTTGGATACTTTTAAGGGAGAGATTCCGAAACTGGGTTTTGGACTGATGCGTCTGCCCCGCAAGGGTCTGTTCATGGATGTGGAGCAGGTAAAGCAGATGGTGGATCTCTACATGGAGGCCGGATTCAGATATTTTGACACGGCATTTTTGTACCCGGGATCCGAGGCGAGTACGAAGAAGGCGCTCGTGGACCGATATCCGCGGGAGTCTTATCTGTTGGCCACCAAGCTCAACGCGCTTGTGGCCGCAAATGAAAAGGCGGCCCGAAAGCAGTTTGCCACCAGTCTGGAGCGCACGGGCGCGGGGTATTTCGACTATTATCTGCTGCACGCGCTGATGCAGGGCAATTACACGAGATATGATAAGTTTCATCTCTGGGATTTTGTGAAGGAACAAAAGGAGAAAGGGCTGATCCGGAATGTGGGCTTTTCTTTTCACGCGGATCCGCAGCTCTTGGACGAGTTGCTCACACTGCATCCGGAGGTGGATTTTGTACAGTTACAGATCAATTACGCGGATTGGGAGAATCCTTCCGTGGCATCCCGGGCAAACTATGAGGTAGCCCGCAGACATGGCAAATCCATCATCATCATGGAGCCCGTGAAGGGTGGGATGTTGGCGGATCCGCCCGCGGAGGCCCGCAAACTGTTCAGGGAGTATCACCCGGACATGTCTTTCGCGTCCTGGGCCATTCGTTTTGCGGCCTCGTTGGACGGGGTGCTCACCGTGCTTTCCGGCATGTCCAATGTGGAGCAGATGCGGGATAATCTGTCTTACATGAAAGATTTCAAACCGCTGAACGGGGAAGAACAGAAGATCATTCAGCAGGTGCAGCGCATTTTGGGCAAGTCTTCCACGATTCCCTGCACCGCGTGTCATTACTGTACGGAGGGCTGCCCGAAGAAGATTCCCATACCGGAGATCTTTGCGGCCATGAATAAGCAGCTCGGCAACGGGCAGACTGAGGAAGCCGTCGCGGATTACCGCAAAGCGGTGGGCGAGGGTTCCGGCGCGTTGGCCTGCGTGAATTGCGGGCAATGTGAAAAAGCATGTCCCCAACATTTGACGGTCATGGAGCATTTGCAAAAATGCGCCGCAATGTTGGAGAAATAGTAGAATGAGCAGCGACCGGCAACGGATGTCGGTCGAAGGAAAGGAGAAGAACTATGGGATTTTTAACAGGAAAGACGGCGATCATCACGGGAGGAGGAAGAGCCACGCTCAGCGACGGCAGATGCGGTTCCATCGGTTACGGCATAGCCACCGCTTATGCCAAGGAGGGCGCTAATCTGGTGATCACCGGACGAAATAAGCAGAAACTGGAGGACGCCAAGAAGGAACTGGAGGAGCTGTACGGGATCAAGGTGCTGCCGGTGGCGGCGGACATCAGCGCGGGAGCGGACAATGAGACGATTGCCGCGGATGTGGTGAAACAGGCCATGGACGCGTTCGGACGCATTGACGTGCTGATCAACAACGCGCAGGCTTCCGCGTCGGGAGTGACTCTGGTGGATCACACCACGGAGCAGTTCGATCTGGCGCTGTACTCGGGTCTGTACGCTGCGTTTTACTATATGAAGGCATGCTATCCTCATCTGAAGGAGACCAAGGGAGCCGTGATCAATTTTGCCTCCGGAGCGGGACTTTTCGGCAATTACGGACAGTGCGCCTATGCGGCGGCCAAGGAAGGTATCCGCGGGTTGTCCAGAGTGGCGGCCACGGAGTGGGGCAAGGACGGCATCAATGTGAATGTCATCTGTCCTTTGGCATGGACCGCGCAGTTGGAGAATTTTGAAAAAGCGTATCCCGAGGCGTTCAAGGCGAATGTCAAGATGCCTCCCGCCGGACATTACGGCGATGTGGAGTTGGAGATCGGCAGAGTGTGCGTACAGTTGGCATCTCCCGATTTCAAATATATGAATGGCGAGACGCTCACATTAGAGGGCGGCATGGGTCTCAGACCTTAAACGGGTCCGAATATCGGATGCGTATGGCTGCCGTCCGGTCAACCCGACAGGTTCGGGGCGGGCGACAGCCATTTTTATGCCCTTTTATCGGTAAGTTTAGTCTGCAGGAGAAAATTTTATGGCGATTCAACTTTCAGATCATTTTGATTATGGCAAGATCATCCGTTTCACCCTGCCGTCCATCGTCATGATGATCTTTACATCCATCTATGGCGTGGTGGACGGTCTGTTCGTGTCCAATTTTGTGGGAAAGACTCCCTTTGCGGCGGTAAATTTCATCATGCCCTTTCTGATCATTTTGGGCACCGTGGGTTTCATGGTGGGCACCGGCGGCAGTGCCCTGATCTCCAAGACTTTGGGGGAGGGGAAAAAGGAGAAGGCCAATGAGTTATTTTCTCTGCTGATCTACATTGCGTTGGCGCTGGGAATCGTCATTGCCTGTCTGTCATTGGTGATATTGCGCCCCGTGGCCGCTCTGTTGGGGGCGAAGGGCGAAATGTTGGAGAACTGCGTGGTCTATGGGAGGATCATTATCATTGCCCTGCCGGCATATGTCCTGCAGATGTGCTTTCAGAGTTTTATGGTGACGGCGGAGAAACCCAAATTGGGTCTGGCGGTCACGGTGGCCTCCGGAGTGGCCAATATGGCGTTGGACGCGCTCTTCATGGGGGTGTTTCAATGGGGCTTGGAGGGAGCGGCTCTGGCCACCGCCATCAGCCAGACGGTGGGAGGCGTGGCGCCGATATTGTATTTTGCCCGCCCCAACAGCAGTCTGTTGCGTCTGGGCAGGACGAAATGGGACGGCGGCGCGCTGCTTAAGACCTGCACCAACGGTTCCTCGGAGCTGATGAGCAATGTGTCCATGTCGTTGGTGGGAATGCTCTACAATATACAGTTGATCCGCTATGCGGGGGAGGACGGCGTGGCGGCCTATGGGGTGCTGATGTATGTGAATATGATCTTTTTGGCGATCTTTATCGGATATGCCATCGGCACCGCGCCGGTGATCGGCTATCACTACGGCGCGGGCAATCACGGGGAGTTAAAGAGTCTTTTGCGCAAGAGTCTGGTGATCATCGGGATATCATCGCTCGGCATGTTGGCCCTGGCGGAGGGACTGGGAGCGCCGCTCTCCCGAATCTTTGTGGGATATGATCCGGGACTTCTGGCAATGACGGAGCGGGGCTTTCGGATCTTCTCGTTCTCATTTTTGTTCGCGGGGGTCTGTATCTTTGCCTCCTCCTTTTTCACGGCGCTGAGCAACGGCCTGATCTCCGCGCTGATCGCTTTCCTGCGCACGCTGGTCTTTCAGATCGCGGCGGTGATGATATTGCCGCTGTGGTGGCAGCTTGACGGGATCTGGGTGTCCATCGTGGTGGCGGAGGTGATGGCCTGCGCGGTTTCGGTGGTCTTTCTGATGCTCATGCGGCGGAGGTATCACTATTGAGGATTTTCATGAGGATTTTGATTGATGATTTTGCATGGACAAAACTTCGGAATAATTTTATAATAGAACTTGGATAATAGAATCTGCCCTTGATTCTATTATAGAACCTGGATAATAGAATCTGCCCTTGATTCTATTATAGAACTTGGATAATACAGTCGGAGCAGGGATTGCCGGGCGATGGCACAGATGCTGCGGAAACGGGGGGCTTGCATATGGCGAAGGAAGTGGCATGGGATGATCGGTTCAAGATCGGCGTTGATGAAGTGGACAGTGCGCACAAAAGGCTGTTTGGAATTGTGGGCAAGATCATCCGTCTCAACGAGGACGAGAAGAACCGAAAGTGGGTATGCCAAGAGGGGATCAAGTTCTTTAAGAGCTACGCCATCAAGCATTTCGCGTCGGAAGAGATGTACATGAAATATACCAATTATGACGGTTATGAGATGCACAAGCAGCTGCATGACAATCTGCGGGATCTGACTTTGCCCGCGTTGGAGCAGGAGATGGAGGAGTCGGATTACTCTCCGGAGTCCGTGCAGCATTTTCTGGGCATCTGTATCGGTTGGCTCAACGGTCATATCATGATCGAGGATCGCGCCATCGTGGGGCGGGTTTCCAATAAATGGGTACATAGCCTCACGGCGGATGAGAGCAGTGATCTGCAGCAGGCCGTGAGCCAGAGTATGCAGGAGGTGTTCGGGCTCAAGACCAAGCTCGTCAGCGCGCATTACGGGGGAGAAGATATCGGCAAGAGCATTTTTTACCGCTTGAATTTCCTCACGAAGGAAAGTGAGAAACTGCAGATCTTTCTGGGATATGAGGAGCGTCTGGTGCTCCAAACGTTGGGGGAGATGCTGCAGAAACAGCTTCTCAAGATGGATCAGACGGTGATGTATGCCATGATGCAGATCTCTCAGGTGATCGCGGACCGGGTTGGAACGCATTTTACCGCGGCGGATCTGTATAAGCTTGAGAAAAATAATATGTTGACTTACAGTCAGATGTTGATGGCATTTGAGAGAGAATACCCGCGTTTCAGCCTGTTGTTTGACACGGGGAGAGGATACTTTGTGTTCTGCATCCGTCAGACACACTGACATATTGAGCGGATCGCAAAGAGGTGTATAAAGTCAGGGCTGACCGGATATGATAGCTACCAAAAAGAATTGGGAGGGAGCGGTCATATGGGTCAGCATTTGGGAAGATCAAGTATCCGGTTGGAGAAACCGGTCTATATCACGGGAAGCGCCGGCGTGGTGGGCAAGAAAGAAGGAGAGGGCCCGCTGGGGCTTCTTTTTGATATGGTCGGGGAGGATGATCTGTTCGGCTGTGAGACTTGGGAGGAGGCGGAGAGCAATCTGCAAAAAGACGCGGTCTATCTGGCCTTGGAGAAGGCCGGGGTGAGAGCGCAGGATGTGGATTTTCTGTTTGCGGGGGATCTTCTGGGACAGTCCATCGCCACCTCCTTCGGCATCTCAAACTATCAGATCCCGCTGTTCGGGCTCTATGGGGCCTGCTCCACCTGTGGGGAGGCATTGGCTCTGGGGGCTCTGGCCGTCGCCGGCAATTTTGCGGACAAGGTGGTCTGTGTCACCTCCAGTCATTTTGCCAGCGCGGAGAAGGAATTTCGCTTTCCCTTAGAGTATGGCAATCAGCGCCCTCTGTCTGCCACATGGACTGTGACGGGGAGCGGGGCCTTTGTGTTGGGCGCTGTGCCGGACGGAAAAGATAACAGGCGTTGTTGCGGTTCGACAGAGGTGTCAGGTACAAATAAAACACAGGTGTCAAAAGGGGCGCGAGCCCTGATAAGCGGCATAACTGTGGGAAAAATCACGGATTACGGCTTGAAGGATTCCATGAATATGGGGGCATGTATGGCACCCGCGTCAGCTTCGACTTTGGAACAACATTTTCTTGACTTTAATAGTCAACCGGAGGATTACGATAAGATCATCACAGGAGATCTAGGCAGTGTGGGACAGCGCGCCCTGATCGATCTGATGAATGAGAAGGGATATGACATCGCCTCACGCCATATGGACTGCGGACTGGAGATCTTTGACGCGCAGACCCAGGACACCCACGCCGGCGGAAGCGGCTGCGGCTGCAGCGCCGTGACCTTGTCCGCCTACATTTTAAAGCAGTTGGAGGAGGGAAACTGGAAAAAGGTGCTGTTCATGCCCACCGGGGCACTGCTGTCCAAGACCAGTTTCAATGAGGGCAAGAGTGTGCCCGGGATCGCCCACGCACTGGTACTGGAGAGCTGTCTGTAGGAATGATATGCTCAGAACGCGGGGAGCAGTCCCTTATTATTCATAGCCGTTTACCGAAATCGAACTCCGGCGGGGCAGTCGTTTTTACGAGGACCGTTGAAAAACGCCGGTGCTTAACGAGGTATTTTCGAGTTTAGCACCGCTGCGTTTTTCGCCGAGCGGAAGCGTGTCCGAGTAGAAATGATTGCCCCACCGGAGCAGGAGTCAGGTACTGTTATGAAAAAAAGGATGAGCCGCATTCTCTCCTGGGGCTGCCCCCGCATTCCCTCCCCCCTTGCAATCCGGCCGGGATACTGCTAAAATGTCCTTGGGGCTGTGACGGGCGGCCCGTAAGGAGGCAGTATGCGCAGAATGGAATTCAAAATGGAGCGGCAGGGCCTGTTGGAGGTCGGACAGAAGATCACGATCACGGAGGGGCTGCTCCCCAGCAACTATTACTATACCATCGATCCCGCGCTCGCCATGTCGGCCAATATCCCGTTCAACAGGCGACTGGTGAGCAGACAGGGCGTGGTGGCGGACATTGTGGAGAATGCCCGGGGATTTTATGTGACGGTGGAGTTTGATGAGCCGGACCCGGAGAAAACAACGTAGGAGGACATGTGTTATGTTAAAGAAAGTTGCAACAGAAAAAGCACCGGCCGCAATCGGCCCTTATTCACAGGGAATCATTTCGGGCAACCTGTTATTTTCATCGGGACAGATTGCAATAAATCCTGCAACAGGAGCGATCGAGGCAGAGGGTATCGTGGAGCAGACGGAGCAGGTGATGAAGAATCTCGGGGCCATCTTGGCCGAGGCGGGAACTTCTTATGATAAGGTGATCAAAACCACCTGTTTTCTGGCAGATATGAATGACTTTGCCACCTTCAATGAGGTCTACGCGAAGTACTTTACGGAGAGACCGGCGCGCAGCTGTGTGGCGGTCAAGACTCTGCCCAAGAATGTGCTGTGCGAGGTGGAAGTGATCGCTGAGGTATAATCGGGCGCTGTTCGGGCAATACTCTCCCGCAGAGGGCGGTTTAACGCCCGACCGGTCCGCGGTGAAACGGCGGACGGGAGGGAGGAGTGTGTCGGATGGATTATGTAAATGCATTCTGGGTGGGCGGATTGATCTGTGTGGCGGTGCAGATCCTCATGGAGAAGACCAAACTGATGCCGGGGCGCATCATGGTATTGTTGGTGGTGACCGGCGCGGTGATCAGTCTGTTCGGCCTGTATGAGCCTTTTCAGGAATTTGCCGGAGCGGGGGCGAGTGTGCCGCTGCTCGGTTTTGGAAATGTGCTGATGAAGGGTGTCAAGGAGGCTGTCGGTGAGCAGGGATTTCTGGGGCTGTTCTCCGGAGGATTCAAGGCCGGTGCCGTGGGAACCGCGGCCGCTTTGATCTTCGGCTATCTCGTGAGCCTGATCTTTAAGCCCAAGATGAAGGCCTGAGCGCAGGATGCGGATTCAGAATGAGTATGTTTGAACGGGTATGAGAAATTTCAGAGTTTCTCATACCCGATTCCTTTCTCCTCCAGATATTTGCAGAGAGCGTTGTCCCAGATTCTCTCCGCCTCCCTGTCCGGCACGAAGGTGTGATGGGAGGCGCCGGTGGTGAGAACGGCTCGTCCGCCGTCATAGCGGATGGTGAGGATCAGGGCTTTGACCCCGGAGATATCCTCCATATGCTCCCGCAGCAGACGTTCGGCGAGCTCGGGCTTTAATTGCAGTACAAACTTAAAGTGCAGGGGCGTGTATTTTCCCTTGATCAGGTCAAAGCAAAGGCCCCGCATCTCACTCCAGGGGCAGAAATCATAGGGGATCATGGTCCGGTCCCGCTCCTCGGGGGGAAAGAACTCCGGATTCATCCGCCCGTCGATGCGGTAGCCGGTGGCGGTGCGGATAGTCGCCTCCTCCAACAGGAAACCGTCAAAGGTATCGGCGGAGAGCAGCCGGGTCATAAACTGTTTCATGGAAGAAATCTCTAATGCGAGCATGTATACCTCCGTTATATATAAAATGAAATATCGCTGGATCGTGGGGCGGTATGCGTCCGAACCCTGATTCAGTATACCGCAAACGGGTTCAATATACAAATACTTTACATTCATAGAAAACTGTGCTATCATAAGTAGTATTAAAAACTATGTGGAAGGGTTTGGAAAAACATGAGCTATAAAATTGTGTTGGACAGTTGCGGAGAAATCCCCAAAGAATACGAGGGAGACGACAGATTTGAGTCCGTGCCTCTGGGACTGGAAGTGGGGGATTATTGCGTATGGGACGATAAAGATTTTGATCAGGCTGAGTTTCTGCGGAAAGTGGCGGAATGTCCCCTGTGCCCCAGATCCTCCTGTCCGTCTCCGGAGCGGTATATGGATGCCTATGCCTGTGAGGCGGAGCGAGTCTATGTGATCACTCTGTCCGCGCAGTTGAGCGGCAGTCACAACAGCGCCTGTCTCGCGAAGAATCTCTATTTGGAAAAATATGGCGGGCAACAGATCCATGTGGTGGATTCCCAATCCGCCAGTTGCGGGGAGACGCAGATCGCTTTAAAGATCATGGAGTTGGAGGAGCAGGGACTTTCCTTTGAGCAGGTGGTGGAGCAGGCGGAGAATTTCCGAGACCGGATGGAGACATGGTTTGTGTTGGACAATCTGGAGACGCTGCGCAAGAACGGCCGTCTCTCTAAGGTGAAAGCCATGGTGGCGTCCACTCTGAGCATCAAACCGATCATGGCGGGAGATAAAGGCGTGATCGTACAGAAAGGCCAGAGCATCGGCATCAAGAAGGCTTTGGGACGGATGGCGGAGATGGCGGCGCAGACGCCGGACGCGCCGAATCGCCGTCTGATGATCACCCACTGCAATGCCCCCGAGCGGGCGGAGATGGTAAAGAATATGGTCATGGAGAAAGCCGCTTTCAGGGAGTGCATCATCATGGATACCCGGGGAGTCAGCAGCATGTACGCCAATGACGGCGGCGTGATCGTCACGGCCTAGACGGCCACACCGGTCGCCCGGAAACGGCTGCCCGGGTCCAAACGGTCGGAAGTGACCGCCCGGGCCCGGACTCAATGAACATGCATATACCAAAATACCCCGAGCCCCGCCTGTATCAGGAAGATGGCGGGTATGCCGTACACAAAATACCAATGCCTTGTCTTGTGGCGGAAGAGGCGCATACCCAGGTATGCGCCGACACTTCCGCCCAAGATTGCAGATAAGAATAGTGTTTTCTCGGAAATGCGCCACGCATGTTGTCTTGCGCGGCGCTTATCCATGCCCATCAGGGCAAAGGCAGTCACATTGATGCCTGTCAGGTACAAAAGGATCAGGATGTTCATGCTCACAGCAGATCCACGCCCTGTTCCTGCATCTTCATGGCGCGTACCTTGCAGGAGAGGCCGAAGAGGTTGATAAAGCCCTCCGCGTCATGGTGGTCATAGAGATCGCCGGTGGTGAAGGAGGCGATGGCCTCATTGTAGAGCGTGTAGGGGGAAGTGGTTCCCGCCTTGATGATATTGCCCTTGTAGAGCTTGAATTTCACCTCGCCGGTGACATATTTCTGTGTCTCTTCTATAAAAGCCTGTTCCGCCTGACGCAGGGGCGTGAACCACTTGCCCTCGTATACCAGACTTGCGAAACGGCTGCCCATCTCTTTCTTCAGAGCGTATGTATCGCGGTCCAGGATCAGCTCCTCAAGCTGCTGATGCGCCTCCATTAGAATGGTTCCGCCGGGCGTCTCGTACACGCCGCGGGATTTCATGCCCACCACGCGGTTTTCCACGATGTCGATGATGCCGATGCCATGCTTGCCGCCCAACGCGTTCAGGGTGGAGATGATCTCGGAGACTTTCATCTTTTGACCGTTCACGGAAGTGGGAACGCCTTTCTCGAAGGTCATGGTCACATATTCGCCCTCATCGGGAGCCTTCTTGGGAGTGGTGCCCAACACCAACAGATGGTCATAGTTGGGCTCGTTGGCGGGATCCTCCAACTCCAGTCCCTCATGGCTGATGTGCCAGATATTGCGGTCACGGCTGTAGGAGGAATCGGCGGAGAAGGGCAGATCGATGCCATGCTCCTTGCAGTACGCGATCTCGGACTCGCGGGAGTCCATGGTCCATTTGTCATTTCTCCAGGCCGCGATGATGCGGATGTCGGGAGCCAGCGCCTTGATACCGAGCTCAAAACGGATCTGGTCATTGCCCTTGCCGGTGGCCCCGTGGCAGATGGCGGTAGCGCCCTCTTTTCTTGCGATCTCCACCAGTTTCTTGGCGATCAGGGGGCGCGCCATGGAGGTGCCGAGCAGATATTTGTTCTCATAGACGGCATTGGCCTGCACACAGGGGACGATGTACTCATCGCAGAACTCGTCCACCACATTTTCGATGTATAATTTGGAAGCGCCGCAGAACTTCGCTCTCTCTTCCAGACCGTCAAGCTCCTCCGCCTGTCCGCAGTCCACGCAGACGCAGATCACTTCGTAGTCAAAATTCTCCTTGAGCCAGGGGATGATGGCGGTGGTGTCCAAGCCGCCGGAATAAGCCAACACAACTTTTTCTTTCATAATGATTGCCTCCCATTCTGCCGCTTCTGCGGCAATCTGAATCCTACTATACAACATTCCGGAATGAAATGCAATATTTGGCGTGAAATTATTCGATTTTATGCAAAAATAATGCATAAAACGAAAAATAATAAATATTTATGCATAAAATTCAAAAAGTGGTGGACATTTATGCAGAAAGTGGTATGATAACAAAAGACACTAAAATGCATTGGGAGGAAATAGAGAGACTATGGTCAGAGTAGGCATTATCGGAGCCACGGGATACGCGGGCGGAGAGTTGGTCCGTATTTTGATGAATCACAAAGACGCGCGGATTGTCTGGTACGGTTCCAGAAGCTACATAGATAAAAGGTACAGCGAGGTCTACCAAAACATGTTCCAAATCGTGGAGGACGTGTGCAGGGACGACAATCTGGCGGAACTGGCGGATCAGGTGGATGTGATCTTTACCGCCACTCCTCAGGGATTTCTGGCGGGAGCGCTCACGGAGGAGATCCTCCGGAAAGTAAAGATCGTGGATCTGTCCGCGGATTACCGCATCAAGGACGTGAAGATCTATGAGCAGTGGTATGGAATAGAGCACAAGTCTCCGCAGTTTATCCCGGAGGCGGTGTACGGACTCTGCGAGATCAATCGGGGGCAGATCACAGACAAGACCCGTCTGGTGGCCAATCCCGGATGTTATACCACCTGTTCCATCCTGACGGCCTATCCCATGGTGAAGGAGGGGCTGATCGATGTGGACACGCTGATCGTGGATGCCAAGTCCGGAACCTCCGGGGCGGGGCGGGGAGCCAAGTTGCCCAATCTGTTCTGTGAGGTCAATGAAAATATGAAGGCATACGGGGTGGCGAGTCACCGCCACACGCCGGAGATTGAGGAGCAGCTCGGCTATGCGGGCAACTGCCCTGTGACAATCAATTTTACGCCCCATCTGGTGCCCATGAACCGCGGTATTCTGGCCACGGAGTACGCGACCCTCAGGCGGAAAGCCGACGGAAGTCTCCCCTCATATGAGGAGATCAAAGCCGTCTATGACAAATACTACGCGGACGAGAAGTTTGTGCGCGTGTTGGAGAAGGGTGTCTGCCCCGAGACCAAGTGGGTGGAGGGGAGCAATTACATGGATATCAATTTTGTCATCGATGAGAGGACCGGCCGCGTCATCATGATGGGCGCCATCGACAATCTGGTGAAGGGCGCGGCGGGACAGGCGGTGCAGAACATGAATCTGCTGTTCGGGCTGCCGGAGGAGGAGGGGCTGGAGCTGGTGCCCTGTTTCCCCTGATAAATCATATGGAAGATACGGGAGAGAGACATGAGTGATAAGACTTATACCATACGCGCTATGACCCGTGAGGACTACACGGGTCTCAAGGCGCTCTGGATGACCATTAAAGGATTCGGCATCCGCAGCATTGATGATTCTGAGGCGGGGGTGGAGCGTTTCCTGAGGCGCAATCCCGGCACCAGTGTGGTGGCGGTGGCGGAGGACGGCTCCATCGTGGGCGGCATTCTCTGCGGGCATGACGGCAGACGGGGCTGTCTGTACCATGTGTGCGTGCGGGAGGATCACAGAAGGCTTGGCATCGGCAAGGCCATGGTGGTATACTGTATGAACGCGCTGAAGGCGGAGCAGATCAATAAGGTGAGCCTGATCGCCTTTACCAAAAATGACGTGGGAAACGCTTTCTGGAACTGCATCGGTTGGACGAAGAGAGAAGATCTGAACTATTATGATTTCACGCTGAATGAGGACAATATCACGGCCTTTAATCAATAAATTTCCTGCAGGGACAGGCTGCGGCCGGACGGCGGGGAGTTGGAGAACGGGAAGACGGGAGGATGGAGAATGAGTGCGCAGGTGAGACAGATCGAGGGCGGCATCACCGCTCCGGAGGGATTTTTGGCAGCGGGTGTGGAGGCCGCGGTCAAATATCCCGACAGAAAAGATATGGCTTTGGTATACAGCACGGCGCCCTGTCGGGTGGCGGGGACTTTCACGAGCAATGTGGTGAAAGCGGCTCCCGTGCTGTGGGATAAGGAGATCGTGGAGAGGTCCGAGTTCGCGCAGGCGGTGGTGGTCAACACCGGCATCGCCAACGCGGGGACCGGGGAGCAGGGCAGGAAGAATTGCCGATTTGTGGCGGAGCATGCGGGCAAGGTATTGGGACTGCCCGCGTCAGCCGTACTGGTGTGTTCCACGGGTGTTATCGCAGCGCAGCTTCCTACGGACCGTCTCGCGGCGGGCATTGAGAAACTGGCAAAAGCCAAGGCGGCCGGCCCGCAGGCGGGGGAGGACGCGGCCAAGGCCATCATGACCACAGACACGGTGCACAAGCAGATCGCGGTGCAGGTGGAGATTGGCGGAAGGACCATCACTCTGGGCGGTATGTGCAAGGGTTCCGGCATGATCCATCCCAATATGTGTACCATGTTGGGCTTTGTCACCACGGATGCGAATATCTCCAAGGAGATGCTGCAGAAAGCGCTGAGCGCCGATGTGACGGATTCCTTTAATATGATCAGCGTGGACGGGGACACGTCCACCAATGACACGCTGCTTTTGTTGGCCAACGGGTTGGCGGGCAATGCCGAGATCACGGCGGAGGGAGAGGATTACGATGCCTTTTGTGAGGCTTTGCGCAGGGTGACCACATATCTGGCCCGCAGGATGGCCGGAGACGGGGAGGGCGCGACGGCTCTTCTGGAATGTCATGTGATCGGAGCCGAAGACAAGGCGGCAGCCCGCACGTTGGCGAAGTCCGTCATCGGTTCTTCCCTGACCAAGGCGGCGATCTTCGGACATGACGCCAACTGGGGACGGATCCTCTGCGCGTTGGGATACTCGGGGACGCAGTTTGATCCCGAGAATGTGGATATTTACTTTGAGAGTTCTGATGGGCGGATCCATGTGTGCCACAAGGGTATCGCCTGTGACTACAGCGAGGAGGCGGCCACCAAGATCCTCTCCGCTCCGGAGGTGACGGTGACCTGTGACATGCACATGGGCTCCGGGGAGGCCGTGGCGTGGGGCTGCGACTTGAGCTATGACTATGTGAAGATCAATGCGGACTATCGCTCTTAAAGGTCAGTACGGAAAGGTGTGCGAAATATGAAGAAGGACATGCAGGAAGTGTTAAAGAAGGCGGAGGTGCTCATCGAGGCCCTGCCCTATATTCAAAAGTTTAACCGCAAGATCATTGTGGTAAAATATGGCGGCAGCGCCATGAGCAACGAGGAACTGCAAAAAAATGTGATCAAGGACGTGACGCTCTTAAAGCTGGTGGGATTCAAGCCGATCATCGTCCACGGCGGCGGCAAGGAGATCAGCCGTTGGGTGGGCAAGGTGGGCAAGGAGCCCAAATTCGTGAACGGTCTGCGCGTCACGGACGAGGAGACCATGGAGATCGCGGAGATGGTGCTTGGCAAGGTGAACAAGAGTCTGGTGTCCATGGTGCAGGAGCTCGGCGTGAAGGCCGTGGGGATCAGCGGCAAGGACGGCGGCCTTTTGAAGGTCCGGAAGAAATACGCCGGCGGCGAGGATATCGGATTTGTGGGTGATATCACGGGAGTGGATCCCAAGGTATTATATGATCTTTTGGAGAAAGATTTTCTGCCCATCGTGGCGCCCATCGGATTGGACGATGATTTTCAAACCTATAATATCAACGCGGACGACGCGGCCTGTGCCATCGCCAAGGCAGTGGGGGCGGATAAACTGGTGTTCCTCACGGATATCGAGGGGCTTTATCGGGATGTGGAGGACAAGTCCTCCTTTATCTCCAGACTGCATGTCAGTGAGGCGGACGAACTCATAGAGGGCGGTTATATCGGGGGCGGAATGCTGCCCAAGCTGGCCAACTGTACCTCGGCGGTTCGAAACGGCGTGAACAAGGTACATATTCTGGACGGCAGGATACCTCATTGTCTGCTTTTGGAGATCTTTACCAACGAGGGCGTGGGGACGGCTATCATTGCGGACGAGGACAAATAGGAGAGGGATCGACTCATGGATATGAAGGAATATATTGAGCAGGCGGAGCGGGATCTGCTCCACACTTACAATCGCTATCAGATCGTGTTGGATCGGGGCGAGGGCGTATATTTATATGACGCGGACGGCAAGCGGTATCTGGATTTTGTGGCGGGTATAGCCGTGTTCGCTTTGGGGTATCATTATCCCGGGTATGACGAGGCGCTGAAGGGACAGATCGACAAGCTGATCCATACCTCCAACTATTATTACAATGTGCCCGCCGTGGAGGCGGCCCGCAAGGTAAAGAAGGCGTCAGGGATGGATCGGGTGTTCTTTACCAATTCCGGGACGGAGGCCTTGGAGGGGGCCATCAAGGCGGCCAAGAAATACGCGTGGCTGAAGGACGGCGCCAAGGATCACGAACTGATCGCCATGAACCATTCATTCCACGGGAGGACCATGGGCGCTCTGGCCGTGACGGGCAATCCCAAGTACAGGGAGCCCTTTGAGCCCCTGATCGGGACGGTGCAATTTGCCGAACTCAACGATTTTGAGAGCGTGGAACGCCATGTGACGGACAAGACCTGCGCGATCATTCTGGAGCCGGTGCAGGGCGAGGGCGGACTAAATCCCGCCACGGAGGATTTTCTGAAAAATGCGCGCGCGCTCTGTGACGAGAGGGATATTCTGCTCATTTTCGATGAAGTGCAGTGCGGTATGGGAAGGACCGGTTGGATGTACGCGTGGCAGCGCTACGGCATCAAGCCGGATATCATGACGAGCGCCAAGGCTCTGGGCTGCGGTGTACCCGTGGGAGCGTTCCTGATGACGGAGCGGGTGGCGCAAAATTCCCTGGCGGCAGGGGACCACGGCACCACCTACGGAGGCAATCCGTTGGCGGCTGCGGCAGTGGGGAAAGTGTTGGACATTTATGAGAGGGATCATATCGTGGAACATGTGCGTGAGGTGGCTCCCTATCTGGAAAAATGCCTGAAGGAGTTGGCCGGCCGTTACGACTGTATTTTGGAACACCGGGGCACGGGACTGATGCAGGGACTGAGGTTCGACCGCCCCGTGGGTGATGTGATCACAAAAGCCCTGGACAAGGGGCTGTTGCTGATCAACGCGGGACCGGATATCATCCGCTTTGTGCCGCCGCTCATCATCACCGAAAAGCATATTGACGAGATGATCGCGATTCTGGAGAGCTGTGTCGGATCGCTGTAGATTGGGACGGAGAGAGATTCATGCAATTTAAAAATAGGATTTTGTCGGTGGCGGCGCTCCTTCTGGGCACCGCGGCGATCTGTTTCGGCGCGGCGGGGGAACTGCGGCCTTTGGAGGACGAGGAGAGGAACACTTGGTTCGGCGGCGCCGACAGGGAGACGATCTATTTCTGGTATACGGATGAGAGTATGACCGGTTTTATCAATAGCGCCGCGGTGGACTTTGGTGAGGAGCGGGATGTGCGGGTGATTCCCGTTTTGACCTCCGAGAGCGAATATCTGGAGGCCGTGAATCAGGCATCCCTGCACACGGAGCGCATACCGGATCTGTATCTGATGGGAAACGACTCGTTGGAGAAAGCTTATCTGGCCGGACTGGCCGTGGAGACCTCGGATGGCGGCAGCGTGTGCAATACGGACAATTTTCCCCGGGTGGCCTTAAACGCCGTGAGCTATCACGGGAAAAATATAGCTTACCCTCTATATTTTGAGACAACCGCTCTGGTCTACAATGAGACTTATCTGACGGAGTGGGCTCTGCAGCAGGCCCGAAGGGAGTTGGCGGAGGATGCCGCGGAGGATGCGGAGAGTGCCGTGGAGGAAGGGCAGGAATACTCGGACGAGGAGACGGCCCGCGCTCAGGAAATACTGATGAGCGCTGTTCCGGAGACCTTGGATCAGCTCTTAAATATCGCGGACACCTTTGATGTGCCGGAGGGTGTGGAGATCATGAAGTGGGATGTGTCTGACCTCACCTACAATTATTGGATCGTGGGGCGGTATCTCATCGTGGGAGGCGCAAGCGGAGACGATAAGACCCTGATCGATATCGATAATGAACACACCGTGGAGTGCCTGAAAGTCTATCAGGCGCTGAACCAGTTCTTTTCCATGGAGTCGGACACCATCTCCTATGACTCCGTGATACAGGATTTTATAGACGGAAGAATTATGTTTACGGTGGCCTCCACGGATGTCATCAGGCGTCTGGAGACGGCAAAACGGGACGGTACTTTTGTCCATGAATACGGTATTGCCACCATGCCCGATATCAGTGACGAGTCGGGTATCGTGGCGGTTCCTGAGATAAGCGGCAGACTGGACAGCGCGTCTTTGTCCGTGACGGGGGCGGTGGTGGTGAACGGTTATTCCGAACATCGGGAACTGGCCAATGAATTTGCCGCATGGCTGGTGCAGGACCGGGCGGAGGAGTTGTATGAGAGGACGGGCAAACTGCCCGCGCTGATCGACACGGACGCGGATAACGGGCCGGCGCAGATCTTTAAATTGGAGTACGCGGACAGCGTATCCCTGCCCAAGCTGATGGAGACGGGTAATTTCCGACTGCAGATGGAAGTACTGTTCTCCAAGGTCTGGGGCGGCGCTGACGTGGAGACTCTGGTATCGGAACTGGCAGGACAGATCGCCACCCAGGTGATATCGGAGTGACGGAAAGAGCCTGAATCGGTTTAAAACGGTTTGAATAAGAAGACCAACCATAGGGAAAGATACTCGCATGGCGGAACAGACCGTCGGGAAGGGAGTATCTGAATATGGTTGGTTTTTTGATCGCATTGATATCCGGGGCATTGATGAGTGTGCAGGGCGTGTTCAACACGCAAGTCACAAAGGCGTCGGGCATTTGGAGCGCCAGCGCCTTTGTGCAGCTCTCGGCGTTGGTCGTCTGTCTGGGGGCGTGGTTCGTGACGGAGCGGGGATCTTTGCTGCAGGTGTTCTCCGTGCAGCCCAAATACATGCTCTTGGGAGGCGTCATCGGCGCTTTTATCACATACACGGTCATCCGCAGCATGGATATGTTGGGCCCCGCGAAGGCGGTGATGCTGATCGTTGTGGCGCAGCTCGCCCTGGCCTATGTCATCGAACTGATGGGGTGGTTCGGTGTGGAGAAACAGCCCTGGGAGTGGCGCAAGGCCATCGGCATGGCGGTGGCGATCGCGGGGATCATTGTATTCAAGTGGAAATAGAGGGGGCCGGAGTCGATACTTAAAAATTTATAAATTGAGGAATCCCCGCTTGATAATCCAAGGGGTTTATTTTACAATAGAAATTGTCAGCAAATGCAAAAGGCGATTCCTTTCTTCCAAAGTCCCCGCGGGGGGCGGAGAGGAGAGGAATATGGATGGAAAAGTTAAAGGGACAGGGCGGGAAAACGGGCGGAAGGCCCGGCAGAAAGCCCGGCAGAGAACCGGGCTGAAGGCAGGGCAGAGAGCCGGGCTGAAAGCCGTCGGAAGGTTCCTGTGGTCTGCCGGTATTTTGCTGTGTCTGTTTGGTTTATTTATGGCGGGATGCGGCCGGGCCGACAGGGCGCTGACTCTGCCGTTGGGTGAGCCTGTGACGATGGAGACGGACGCGGACAGAGCGGGGGATGGCGGAGGATCCGGCTCTGCGCAGGGGGCGATGCCCGGTGCGGAAACGGCATCCGGCGGATCAATCCGGTCCGATGCGGAAACGCTCATTTATATTCATGTCTGCGGGGCCGTGAACAGTCCGGGGGTTGTGTGCCTTCCGGAGGGCAGCCGCGTGCAGGACGCGTTGGAGGCCGCGGGGGGACTGACGGAGGACGGAGCCGCCGAGGCGGTGAATCTGGCGGCGACTTTGGCGGACGGCACGAAACTGTATTTTCCCACCCGGGAGGAGGCGAATGCGGGAGTCGTTTCGCGGGAGGATGAGACCTCGGGGCTGATCAATATCAATACCGCGGACGAGGGACTTCTGTGTGAGCTGCCGGGGATTGGTGAGGCCAAGGCGAAGGCCATCGTGGCTTACAGGGAGGAGAACGGTGTGTTCGAGCAGGCACAGGACATCATGAATGTGCCCGGAATCAAGGAGAACGCTTACGGCAGGATCAAAGAGCTGATCACCGTGAGATGAGAGAAGAGGGGAACAAGATGGCGGAGAAGAGAGTGTTGGTGGTGGACGATGAGAAACTGATTGTGAAAGGCATCCGTTTCAGTCTGGAACAGGACGATTTGCAGGTGGACTGCGCGTATGACGGCGAGGAGGCCTTGGAATACGCCAGGAACAACAAGTACGATATCATTCTTCTGGATGTGATGCTGCCCAAGCTCACGGGCTTTGAGGTGTGTCAGCAGATCAGGGAATTTTCCAATGTGCCGATCATCATGCTCACGGCCAAAGGGGATGATATGGATAAGATCCTGGGGCTTGAGTACGGCGCGGATGATTACATCACCAAACCTTTTAATATCCTGGAGGTAAAGGCCCGCATCAAGGCCATCATGCGGCGCGTGGAGCCCAAGGCCGCAGTGACGGAGAGTCGCCGCTTTGTGGAGGACGGGGATATGCGTCTGGACTGCGAGGGGCGGCGGGTCTACATCGGCAGCCGGGAGATCAGTCTCACGGCCAAGGAATTTGAAGTGTTGGAACTTTTGATGCTCAATCCCAATAAGGTGTACGGGAGAGAGGCCCTTCTGAAACTGGTATGGGGGGCGGACTATCCGGGTGACGTGCGCACCGTGGACGTACATATCCGAAGACTGCGCGAAAAGATCGAGGACAATCCCAGTGAGCCCAAATATGTTCACACCAAATGGGGCGTGGGGTATTATTATTTGAATGATTAGTGGGACCGGGGATGAAGACGATACGGAAAATAATTGAACTGATACGGCAGAAAATGCCGCTTAGGAGTCTGCGTCTGCAGATCTTTGCCGTCTTGCTGGTGATGGGGATCGTCCCCGGCATCGTGGTAGGCGTGGGGATCGTGCAGAATTATGAGGACCGTGCCGTGGAGCATCGCATCGCGACGGTGCAGAACCAGTTGAAGATCGTGGCGAACCATTTGCTCAGTAACGATTATATGGATAATTACCGCTCGGAGGAGCAGATCTATCGGGCGTCCAGGGATGTGGTCAACGCGGAGTTGGAGATGTTGGCCAATCTCTACGAGGGCCGGGTAATGATCATCAACAACAATTTTAAGGTCGTGAAGGATACCTATGGCATCAGTGAGGGCAAGGTCATGATCTCCGAGGAGGTCATCAAATGTTTTCGGGGAGAGACGCTGTCCCACTATGATCCGGAACACGGCTACATCGAGATGACCACGCCGATCACGGACACCACCGCCAATGCCGGCGGGGAGGGTGAGGTGGCGGGAGTCATGCTCACCAGTATTTCCAACAGCAGTATTGTGGCGATGATGGAGATGCTGAACCGCCGCGTGGTGATCATAGAGACGCTGTTGGCGATTGGCATCGTGACTTTGGCGATCGTTTTCGCCGTGGCGATGACCAGACCCTTCAACCGCATCACACAGGCCATTGAACGTGTCAATTCGGGATATGACAACGAGCAGATCTCCGTGTCTGATTACGCCGAGACCGTACATATCGTGGACGCTTTCAACCAACTGCTCGGGCGTATGAGAGCGTTGGACGAGTCCAGACAGGAATTTGTGGCCAATGTGTCCCATGAGCTCAAGACTCCCATGACTTCCGTCAAGGTTTTGGCGGACTCCCTGCTCGCGGAGCAGAACGCGCCGGCGGAGCTGTACCGGGAATTTATGGAAGATATCGTGTCCGAGATAGACAGGGAAAACCGCATCATCACGGATCTGTTGGCATTGGTGAAGATGGACAAAAAGGTGCAGGGTATGAACATTGCCGCCATCAATATCAACGAGTTGGTGGAACTGATCCTGAAACGTCTCCGGCCCATCGCCCGCAAGAAGGATGTGGAGGTGGTGTTTGAGAGTATGCGCCCCGTGACGGCGGAGGTGGATGAGGTCAAGATGACGCTCATCATGACCAATCTCGTGGAAAACGCCATCAAATATAATAAAGAGCACGGTTGGGTGAAGGTAGAGTTGGACGCGGACCACCAGTTCTTTACCTTCAAGGTCAGCGACTCGGGAATCGGTATACCGGAGGAGGCTTTGGCCCATATCTGGGAGCGTTTTTACCGCGTGGACAAATCCCATTCCAGAGAGATTGGCGGCACGGGTCTGGGTCTGGCCATCAGCAAGAGCGCCGTGCTGTTACACAAAGGAACCCTCATGGTGGACAGCGTGGAAGGGGAGGGTACCTGTTTTACGGTGAAGATTCCTCTGAACTATATCGTGTCATAGCGGAATGTGAAAAAGTTTGGCGGCGGATACGGAGCCGCATGGGAGTATTTTATATGAAAAAATGCTTGAGAGCGTTGGGATGTCTTCTGCTCATGGTGGGATTGGCCGCCTGTCGGTCGGAGCAGCCGTCCGACGCGAAGATCTGTCAGATTTATGTGGTGAGCAATTCCGAGACCAAGGTGGAGAGCCATGCCCACGTCATGGAGGCCACAGGGGATGAGGCCATGTTGGAGGAGTTGGTGGAGTGTCTGTCCGTCCAACCCGACAAATTGGAGTACAAGGCGCCTCTGGCCATGGGATTTGAAGTGTTGTCCATGAATCTCACGGATGGAAAATTAGCCATAGATGTGGGGGAATCCTATCTGAATCTGCCGGCTACCACGGAGGTGTTGGTGCGGGCGGCGGTGGTGCGGACGCTGACGCAGCTCTCCTGTGTGCGCTACGTGGGGATCACGGTCAACGGCCATGAGCTCTTTGACAATGCCGGAGAAGTGGTGGGGCTGATGAGCGCGGACCTTTTCATCGACAATGACGGCAATGAGATCAATACCTACGAGTCGGCCAGAGTCAAACTCTATTTTGCCAATTCGGATGGAGATAAGCTCATCGGGGCCTATCGGGAAAAATATTATTCCACCAACATACCCAAGGAGCGCTTTGTGGTGGAGGAGCTGATCGCGGGACCCAGCGGCAAGGTGGAGGGACTGTATCCGTCGGTGAATCCGGAGGTGAAGATCATCAGCGTCACCACGCAGGACGGAGTCTGTTATGTGAACCTGGACGCGGGTTTCCTGACGGTGGTGAATAATGTGTCCACGGAAGTCTCCATCTATGCCATTGTGAACTCTCTCGCGGAATTGAGCAATGTAAACCGGGTGCAGATCCTGATCAACGGCGAGGTGCCGGCGAGTTTCGGCAGCTCGGTCTTTGAGCGCAATCTGGACTATGTGACTACTCTGGAGAAATAAAATGACAAAACAAAACAGCATATTCGCAGGAATGCGGAGACCTCTGTTCTTTTGCGCGGTCTGTCTGGTCATACTCCTGGCCGCGGTGTATCATGCCCTGCCCGATCCGGGCGGGGGCAGCGCGGGAGACATTTGGGCGGGGAAAAGCCCGCCTGACGGGACGACGGTGACGCTGACCGGACAGGTCATACAAAAGGACGGAACCGCGTTTGTGATTCAAATTCGGGGCGATATACCCGAGATTTCTGTATTATCTGATGATGCCGCCACTCCGCGGCAGGATGATCTCATTCATAATTCCCTGTTGCAACAACTGTATACAAAGCTGTATGAACATATGAAATCCCCGGATGGGATACTCTGTGAGTACGACGCGGCACAGGAACCGGACATCGGGTCGGCGGTGACTGTGCGGGGGGAATTTTACGCCTTTTCCCGCGCCACCAATCCCGGAGAGTTTGACTATGCCCGCTATTACCGCACCATGGGTTGCGCGGGGAGGCTCAGGAATGTCAGGATCCTTGAGGAGAGCGAGCGGGGACCGGGGATCAGAGAGGCGCTCTACAGACTGCGATGTTATTGGAAGGAGAGGCTGTATCGGATCTTCCCGGAGAAAGAGGCCTCCGTGATGACAGCCGTCCTTCTGGGGGACAAGGAGGAGTTGGATGAGGATGTGAAGGCCCTCTATCAGCGAAACGGCATCATTCACATTCTCAGTATCTCGGGACTCCACATCACGCTGATCGGCATGGGGTTCTACAGGCTGTTGCGAAGACTGGGGGCGCCGGTTTGGTTCGCGGCGGTGAGCGGCGGTCTGTTCGTGCTGCTGTATGGGATCATGACGGGTCTCGGCGTGTCCGCCTGTCGCGCCATGGGCATGTATCTGCTGCGCATGTTGGCGCAGTTGTGGGGGCGCACCTACGATATGCTCACGGCGCTCGGGGTGATGGCGGCGGTCATGCTCTGTGTCCGGCCGCTGGAGCATATGGGATTTTGCCTGTCCTTTGGCTCTATCCTGGGGGTGGGCGCGCTTCTGCCCGCCCTCACCGCAGAGTCGGAGAAACCGGTCGAACTTCCGCGCTATGTGGAGGGAAAGCGGCGAAGGCGCTTTATGGAGCTCGGCAAACGTTTTCGGACCGGACTGTGGCAGAGCTTTGCGGCGGGACTTTCCATTACGCTCACCACGCTGCCCGTGCAGCTGTGGTTTACCTATGAGATTCCTGTGTATTCCGTGCTGCTGAATATGCTCATCCTGCCCTTTATGGGTGTGTTGGTGGCGGCCGGTCTGGCGGCCATGCTGATCCCCGGCATGGGGATCGCGGGCACGGCGGATGTGGTCATTCTGGCGGGATATGAGAAAATCTGCGAACTCTTTGAGCGGCTGCCCCATACCATGTGGAACCCGGGCCGCCCGGAATCGTGGCAGATCCTGCTGTACTATCTGCTGTGGGCGGCTGCCGTGGGGATCGGCGCGGTTGTGAGACGATATCGGAAACGGGAGCAGCTGATGATTCGCACGACAAAACATCCCGCGCTTTGGCGCATCGGGCAGTTTGCGCTGCTTGCGATGGCGGTCCTGTGTATCGGTATGCGGGGATACCGGGGCGACAGAGTGACCTTTCCGGATGTGGGACAGGGGGACTGTGTCTGTGTGCAGCTTGCCTCCGGGGAGGTGTATCTGTTCGACTGCGGCAGCAGCAGTCGGAGCCGGATCGGGGAGCGGGTGCTGATTCCCTTCCTGAAATATAACGGCATCCATAAAATAGACGCGATTTTCCTCTCCCACGGGGACGCGGATCATGTGAACGGCATCTTGGAATTGTTGGCCATGGAGGATAGGTCCGTGGAGATCGGGCAGATCGTGCTGCCCGGCATTGAGAGAGATTTATGGCAGGAGGAGTTCGGGGAGATTTGGGCCGCGGCGGAAGGGCTTGCCAAAGATTCCATACCCGTGACCGTCATACGCTCCGGGATGGCATGGTCGTCGGGGGAGGATGATTTTCTTTGTCTGCATCCCGCCTCGGACGGCAGGGGAAAGGGAGGAAATGAGGGATCGGAATGCTTTTACATAGAACTCAGGGAAGGGGATCAGACTCTTTCGCTGCTCCTCACCGGAGATGTGGAGGGAGCAGGGGAGAGCAGTCTGCTCTCGGAACTGACGGAGCGCGGCATCCGGGACGTGACAGTGTTCAAAGTGCCCCATCACGGCTCTAAGAACAGTACCTCGGAGAGACTTCTGGGGCAGGTGAGGCCGGTCCTGTCAGTCATATCCTGCGGCAGGAACAATCGCTACGGACATCCCCATGCGGAATTGTTGGAGCGGTTGGAGAACTCGGAAACGATGATCCTTGACACCCCGGGCAATGGGGCCGTCACGGTGGAACTGCGAGAGGATCGGGGCGTGCGGGTGAGGGCTTTTGGGGCAGGGGAGTGAGGAGTCGTTTGATCGATCGCCTGGAGAAAGACATCTTTCCGATAAATCTTGTTTTTTGGCCTAAAGGAGTTTACAATATATCGCAGGAGTCTATTGATCCATAAATCCATAAATCCTGAAGGAAGGCGGGAACTTGTTGTGAATGATAAGAAACGGCTGATCCCCTATATGATCTTTTTGACCGTCAGCTTTCTGGCGGAACTTTTGGTATTCAATTATAAACATTGGCAGACTCTGGGGAACCGGGAGGTCGTTCCGGAACAGATCACATTGGGTGACGCGTATATTCCCACTGAGGATAATATATATTTGCTTGGGGGGGCGACCATTCCATTATCGTTTCGGATCTTGATCTGGAGTTGGAATCCGTATATTTTAATGTTACCGTTTATGGTACGGACTCTGATTTGCCCGCGGTTTTCTCTGTTTGGCAGTATGTCACGGATGCAGGGCACTGTTTTGAGTATGAGCTTCCCGTAAAGCAGATATGGTCTGACCGGCCCGAGAGCGGTTATTTTTGCTATCATCTGTATGGAAATTGCACCGGTATCAGGTTTCTTCCGAACCTGCCGTCCTGCGACGGAGTTGCCATAGATATCCGGTTAAATCCCGTTATTCCGCTGGCGTTTTCTATTTTGCGAATGATGGGTCTGTTTGCGATACTGTGCTTTCTGTACCTTTTTCGCCCGACTTCTCCGGTCTATGAAATTCCTTATCTCCAAATTCCCGTTTCCCGCAGAGTGGTTCTGTCGGCTGCGCTGTTTTTGGTGCATGTGGCTGTGTTCCGGCAACTGGCGGGATTGAATCCCGACTACACTTGGAATATACCGGAACACCACAGGCAGTATCAGAAACTTGCGGAAGCCTTTTTGGAGGGATCCGCGGCGCTGTTGGAGGAACCGGCGGCAGCTTTTGACGATATGATCAATCCCTATGATCAGGATCACAGGGAGGACGTCCTGAGCAGGGACAATGCCACATACCTCTGGGATACCGCTTATTTTGAGGGAAAATACTATGTCTACTTCGGCGTAGTGCCCGTCTGTTTGTTCTATCTCCCCTATCGTGTGCTGACAGGCGGCGCCCTTCCCAATCATATTGCGGTGTTTTTGGCGTTGGCGCTGTTAATGTTGGGCATCATGGGCGTTCTGCGCGAATTGATCCAAAAATGGTTTCCCGGTCTTTCCATAGGCGTATGGTTTCTGACCATGGAACTTTTGGTGATGGGGAGCAATCTGATCTACATGGCGAAACGGCCGGATCTGTATCATCTTCCCATTGTCACGGGGCTTGCCGTAGGGATGTTGGGATTGTGGTGTTTCCTGCGGGCAGATGGAAAGGAGCATATCTCCCTGAAATATCTGGCCGCGGGCTCTTTTCTGACCGCTCTGACAGCGGGCTGCAGACCGCAGTTGCTGCTGTTCATGGTCTTTCCCGTGATCCTTTTTGGCAGATATCTCTTTTCCGTGGAATTTTATAAGACAAGAGAAGGGAGGCGGGCTGTCCTTGCTGCAACTGTTCCAATTCTGGCCGTAGCCGCCTTCCTCATGTATTACAATTATGTCCGTTTTGGATCTGTATTTGACTTTGGATCTTCTTACAATCTGACTACCAATGATATGCGCTACCGCAGTTGGATATGGGGGCGGATTCCCCTTGGCGTTTTTGTCTATCTGTTCCAACCCATAAAGTTGGTCACCGAATTTCCTTTTATGGAGATATTGTACACATCCTCACAGTATATGGGTGTCACCATACGGGAATATACTCCGGGAGGCATATTCGCGACACATTTGTTTCCATGGTTGATGTTTTCCGTGTTTTTCCTGAGAAAACACCTTGACCGCGACCACAAACTTCCCTGTATTCTGGCCATGGGCAGCATGGTCTCCGCTTTGGCGATCCTTATGGCGGATACGGAGATGTCAGGTATTCTGTGGCGTTATTACAATGATTTTTCACTGTTTATCATGTTGGCGGCGCTGCTCTCCGTGTGGGTCACAGTCTGTACGCCCAAAGTACTGGTTTCTCCCGCGCGAAACCGCATCGCCGCTCTATTGCTGCTCTGTTTGGTCGCGGAAGTGCTGTTTCAAGGTATGTCATTCTTTTTGGACACGGGAAACTCTCTGATCGACACCCGTCCGGATCTGTATTACAAGGCTATGCGACTGATCGCTTTCTGGTTGTAAGCCGGCGTTTTGACGATTCAGGCGCTCTCCCCGTTCCACACGGTCAAGAGCAGCACTTCCACGCTCATCCTGTCGTTCATGCGGCCGCTCTTGACGGCTTCCTCCGTCCGGACGCATTGTTCCACGGCGTTTCTGAGCACGGCGGTCTTAAAGCGCCCGGCCTGGCTCACATATTTGCCGGCGATAAAGGGCGCTACACCGATCTTCGGGGCGATGGCCTTGACGTCAAAGCCTTGGGCGCGGAGCTCCTTCACCTGCAACATGAGATTGCACTGTCGTGCAATAAGGGCGAGAATGCGCAGGGGCGGTTCCTTTAGCGCCAACAGATCATAGTAGAGCTGCAGGGCCTCCCTGGTCCTGCCGGCGGCGATGGCGTTGATCATGTCGAAGATGTGATTGCTGATGCGGGTGGTGCAGACGGCCTCCACGTCCTCGGACGTGACGACCTCTCTGTCCAGACAGTAGCAGATCAGTTTCTCCAACTCCATCTCGATATTTTCCATGTCCGTCCCGGTCTTTTGCAAAAAGAGACGTGCGGTGTTCTCCGTGATCTTCTTGCCCTCCCTGCCCAGAGTTTGGGCGATCCAGCGTTTCAGGGTCTCCTCGTCCCGCGGGGTGAACTCCGCCACATAGCCGGCGGACTGCACGGCCTTATAGAGTTTGCTGCGCTTGTCCACATCGCTCTCCGTGAAGACAAAGAAAGCACTCTCGGAGGGAGCGGAGAGGTATTCCGCCAGTTTCTCCCCTCCGGATTTGAACAGGCCGCTGTCGGAGATGAAGATCACCCGTCTTTCTGCCAAAAAGGGCATGGTCTCCGCCAGGTCGATGATCTCGCCGGAGGGCACGTCCTTCCCGCTGTAGAAGTGCGTGTTCATCTGATCTCCCTCGGCGCACATGGCCCGGCGCAGACGATCCGTGTATTGTTTTTTCAGGTAGCGCTCCTCTCCATAGAGAAGATAGGCTCTCTTGAATCGGTTCTGTTTGATGTCATTTTGAATGTTCTGCATTTACAGCTCCCCCATAAACTGCTCTTATTTATTATAACCCGGAAAAAGTTTTTTTGCACTATTGAGATTGGACTTCGCTTATGCTACTATTAAAATAGTTGAAAATGCAAAACAATACGGATGACACAACCATCCGGAAACGGGAGGCAAAAAATGGCGAAGGACAAAGGCTTTATCAGCGAATTCAAGAAATTTATCCTGCGGGGAAATGTGATGGACATGGCAGTGGGTGTCATTATCGGCGGCGCGTTTACCGCCATCGTGACCTCTTTAAATGAGGATCTTCTGACCCCCATACTGGGGATCTTCGGCGGCACGGATTTCAGCAGTCTCGTGCTGAAACTGGGCAGCGGGGAGAATGCGCCGGTGCTTTATTACGGCAATTTCATCACCGCGGTCATCAATTTCCTGATCACGGCGTTTGTGATCTTCTGTCTGGTGAAACTGGTGAACACCATCAATGACAAACTCACGAAGAAACCGGCGCCTGCGGCTCCCACCACCAAGAAATGCCCTTACTGCAAGAGTGAGATCGCCATAGACGCCACCAGATGTCCTCACTGCACGTCCCAATTGGAGGAGTGAGACACCGATATCTCTCGGAGCAAAGGATAAGGACAATATGAATATTTTACGGATCGTAAAAAAGAAAATATTGGTTCCGGGAGCGCTGCTTGCGGTCCTGCTGCTCTGCGGCTGTGACGATGCCAATCCAAAGACCACGGAGGCCATGCAACTGTTGCAGGGACTGAATTACACGGATGCTTTGGCGGGATTTGACGAGGCGGAGACGGAGGGAGAGAACGCCAGACTGATCGCCAGAGGCAGAGGGATCGCCTATATGGGGATGGCGGATTATGAGAACGCCATCGTCCGGTTTGAGGAGGCTCTGCGCGGCAGTGACGGCTTTGTGCAGCCCATCGACTATGATCTGAACTATTATCTCGCCGCCGCCTACATCAAGAACGGTCAGCCGGAGGAGGCGGAGGGGATCTATGACGCGATCCTGGCCCTGCGGAGTGAAGAGGAGGATGCCTATTTCCTGCGCGGGAACGTGCGCCTTAGCCGCGACAACTATGAGGGGGCAAAGGCTGATTTTGACAAAGTCATATCCATGGATGCCGCCAATTATGACCGCATCATCGAGATCTATCAGGCTTTGGAACACTATGGCTACGGCGATGTGGGCCGCGCCTATCTGGAGAGCGCCATGCGGGACGCGGGCGATAAGATGAATGACTATGACAGCGGGCGGATCCACTATTATCTGGGCAATTATCAGCAGGCCTGCGTCGCGTTGGAGAAATCCCGCGAAAAGGGAGGTGCGGACAGCTATCTCTATCTGGGCAAGGCCTATGAGGCCACGGGAGATTACAATTACGCGGCCAGCGTCTACAACGCGTGGATCGCGAAGGATACGGGCAGCGCGGCCATCTACAATCAGTTGGGGCTGTGTGAGATGGTCATGGGCAATTATGCCCGCGCGTTGGAGGCCTTCCGGAGCGGCATGCAGGTGGAGAACAATTCCCTGATGCAGACTCTGTCTTTCAATGAGATCGTCGCCTACGAATATCTGGAGGAATATCAGAAGGCGTTGGTCCTGGTGGAAAATTATCTGAAGAGCTACCCGGATGACGCGCAGGCCGTCAGAGAACAGCAATTCCTATCGGGAAGGTAAGGGGAGACCCAAAGTATGAATAAAGTTCATATTTTGGGTTTTTTGACGCTATTATATCGACTGAGTCAGTCAACACAATATGTACCACATATGACAGATGTGTCGCATAAAAACCACAATATCTTGTATTTTAATGCTTTTAAGTCATTGACTTTGATGTCGGGAAATGTTATAGTTAAAAGTGCCCCGCGGAACTTCCGGGGTTCCATAATACTTACGTCAGATCATTTCAGGAGGGACAGGGATGTTACAGGTAATAAAGCGGGACGGCGGCACAACGGATTTTACATTGACTAAGATCAATGACGCCGTCATGAAAGCGTTCACGGCCACGCAGATGAGCTATAATAATGATATCATAGATCTGTTGGCGTTGAGAGTGACGGCGGATTTTCAGAATAAAGTAAAGAATGATTCCATCCATGTGGAGGAGATTCAGGACAGCGTGGAGCGGGTCTTGGGACAGGCGGGCTACGAGGAAGTGGCGAAGGCCTACATCCTGTACCGCAAGCAGCGCGAGAAGATGCGCACCATGAAGTCCACGATCCTGGACTATAAGGATGTGGTGAACAGCTATGTGAAGGTGGAGGATTGGCGTGTGAAGGAGAATTCCACCGTCACCTATTCCGTGGGCGGACTGATCCTGTCCAACTCCGGCGCCGTGACTGCCAACTATTGGCTCTCCGAGATCTATGACCAGGAGATCGCGGAGGCGCACCGCAACGCGGATATCCATATCCATGATCTGTCCATGCTGACCGGCTACTGTGCCGGTTGGTCCCTCAAGCAGTTGATTCAGGAAGGGCTCGGTGGCATCACGGGCAAGATCACCTCCGCTCCGGCCAAGCATCTGGGCGTGCTCTGCAACCAGATGGTGAACTTCCTGGGCATCATGCAGAACGAGTGGGCGGGCGCGCAGGCATTTTCCTCCTTTGACACTTATCTGGCTCCCTTTGTGAAAGCGGACAATCTGAGCTATCCCGAGGTGAAGAAATGCATTGAGGCGTTTATCTACGGTGTGAACACCCCCAGCCGTTGGGGCACACAGGCTCCTTTCTCCAATATCACATTGGACTGGACCGTGCCGGATGATCTGGCGGAACTTCCCGCCATCGTGGGCGGCAGGGAGATGGACTTTAAGTATAAAGACTGTAAGAAAGAGATGGATATGGTGAACAAAGCCTTCATCGAGACCATGATCGAGGGCGATTCCAATGGGCGCGGTTTCCAGTATCCGATCCCTACCTATTCCATCACCAAGGATTTTGACTGGTCCGATACGGAGAACAATCGTCTCTTGTTTGAGATGACGGCCAAGTACGGCACACCGTATTTTTCCAATTATATCAATTCCGACATGCAGCCCTCCGATGTGCGCAGCATGTGTTGCAGACTGCGTCTGGATCTGAGGGAACTGCGCAAGAAGACGGGCGGATTCTTCGGCTCGGGCGAGAGCACCGGCAGCGTGGGCGTGGTGACGATCAATATGCCCCGCATCGCCTATCTGTCCGCCAACAAGGATGAATTTTACTCGAGACTGAACCATATGATGGATATTGCGGCCCGCAGCCTGAAGATCAAGCGCGGCGTGATCACCAGACTGTTGGATGAGGGTCTGTATCCCTATACCAAGCGGTATCTGGGCACCTTTGAAAATCATTTCTCCACCATCGGCCTCATCGGCATGAATGAGGTGGGACTCAACGCCAACTGGCTGAGAGAGGACATGGGGAGCGCAAAGACGCAGGAATTCACCAAAGAAGTGCTCAATCACATGCGCAGCCGTCTCTCCGATTATCAGGAGCAGTACGGGGATCTCTATAATCTGGAGGCAACGCCCGCGGAGAGTACCACCTACCGTCTGGCCAAGCATGACAGAAAGCGCTGGCCCGCCATCAAGACCGCGGGAAAGCCGGGGGATACCCCTTATTACACCAATTCCTCTCATCTGCCCGTGGATTACAGCGAGGATATCTTTGACGCGCTGGATGTGCAGGATGAGCTGCAGACCCTCTACACTTCGGGAACCGTGTTCCACGCTTTCCTGGGTGAGAAACTGCCCGACTGGAAGGCGGCGGCGGAGTTGGTGAGAAAGATTGCGACCAATTACAGACTTCCTTATTATACATTGTCTCCCACCTATTCCATCTGTAAGGAGCACGGATATCTGGCGGGAGAGGTAAATCAGTGTCCTCACTGCGGCGCGAAGACGGAAATCTACAGCCGCATCACGGGATATTACAGACCGGTGCAGAACTGGAATGACGGAAAGCTGCAGGAATATGAGAACCGCAAGGAGTACAATATTGCGGAGTCCGTGCTGAAACGCCCGGTGACCAGTGTGGTCAAACTCAGCAATTTTGCGGAGGATGTGGAAGTGTCCGTGGAGGAGCCCAGGGATGTGAAGTATCTGTTCACCACGAAGACCTGCCCCAACTGCAGACTGGCCAAGGAGTACCTGGAGGATGTGAGCTATGTGCCCATCGACGCCGAGGAAAATATTGAGCTGGCCAACCGCTACGGCGTGATGCAGGCTCCGACACTGGTGGTGGTGAACGGGGACAAACACAAGAAATATGTCAATGCCTCGAATATCAAAAAATATGCGGACCAACTGCAGGAAGTGTTGGCGTGAGGAGTATTTCTATGATAAATGAGCTGATCGCGGGAATTCAGAAGACAAATGCTCCCATTGTGGTGGGATTGGATCCCATGATGAAATTTGTGCCGGAGCACATTCAAAAACAGGCTTTCCGGGACTGTGGCGAGACATTGGAGGGAGCCGGAGAGGCTATCCTGCAGTACAATAAGGGCATCGTGGATGCCATCTGCGATCTGGTACCCGCGGTGAAACCGCAGGTGGCCATGTATGAACAGTTCGGGATTCCCGGCATGATCGCCTACAAGAAGACTGTGGATTACTGTAAGTCCAAGGGCCTGATCGTGATCGGCGATGTGAAACGGGGTGACATCGGTTCCACGGCGGAAGCCTATGCGGTGGGACATCTGGGCCGCGTGACCGTGGGCGGCAAGTCCTATGCCGGATTTGATGAGGATTTTGTCACCGTGAATCCCTATTTGGGCAGTGACGGCGTCAAGCCTTTCGCGAAGGTGTGCAGGGAGGAGAACAAGGGTATTTTTGTTCTGGTGAAGACTTCCAACCCTTCAAGCGGTGAGTTGCAGGATCAATCGGTCGGCGGGAGACATCTCTATGAACTGGTGGGAGAGCGGGTGTCCGATTGGGCTGCGGAGTGCATGCCGCCTGAGGGCAGATACAGCTATATCGGAGCCGTGGTGGGCGCCACCTATCCGGAGCAGGGAAGAATCCTGCGCAAGATCATGCCCCGATGCTTTATCCTGGTGCCGGGTTATGGCGCGCAGGGCGGAAAGGGCGCCGATCTGGTGCATTTCTTCAACGAGGACGGACTGGGAGCCATCGTCAATTCCTCTCGGGGCATCATTGCGGCGTACCGGCAGGAAAAATATGCCCGATACGGCGGGGAGGGCTATGCGGACGCGGCGCGGGCCGCGGTCCTGGACATGAGAGAGGATATCGCGCAGGCTCTTGCCGGGAGAGGTTGATCCTTTACATGACGATCTAAATATGCTGCTGCCAGATCAGGGGTTCATAGCGTTTCTTCAACAGTTTTACAACATCGTCCGCCGGAATCCGCTCCACTGATTCATCATACATACCGGGGATGGTGCCAAAAGTGTAAGTTTTGTTGAAACCTGTTAAGGCCTTTAAATGCTCTAAAGCCTTTTGTTTCGTTGCGTCCTTTCGATAAATTTTAAGGTAAGAATAGCCGGGATACTCTTGGGAGGGATAGCACAGAAATCTATACTGCGCGGCATTTTCGTGTTCTGTCAACATCCGATATGCGTTTTCTGTCTTTGCCGTCAGATCCATGGCCATGATATAGGTTACGGGTTCTCCTTCCGGAAGGGGATGCCGGATATAATTTCGATAAGGAGAGCGCCGCAGTTCCTCATAAATCCGGGAGGCTCCCGGATTGTTAATCTGTTGAAAATAAATGAATACATTATCGTTATCCACCACATTCTGAAAGCTTTCCACCCCCATAGACTGCAGTATTCGCACAATTTCCGATGCCTGTTCATAGGACATTTCACATTTGTAGGGATAACTGTTCTCCAAAGGATCATAAATGACGGCTCCATCCATCAAAATGGCGGGCAGTTTTAAACGAATGCCCTGTGTGGCCTCCAAAAAGGAGGCAGGCGTTCGGATGGTCATAATGGTGAAAGGAAGTCCCTCTTCTAACATTCTGTTCAGCTCTATACGGCTGAAATCCGATAAACGGGAGCCCTGTGACAGAAGCACATCATCCAGCCCTGCCACAAAAAGGGTATCTTTTTGTTTGCGGCGCGGCAGTTGAAAACTGTTGACCAACATGCCGATGCCGACTCCTAACAGAGTATCCGCCACGCGATTTACTACAAACAGGCAGGGATTCTCGTCCCCGATATGTACCATGGTGATGCTGAGGTACACCACACAGGAGAAATAGGCCGCGTTTCGCATTTTCAATACGACAGCCGTATACAGAGAGATCATGACCATATCGTGACAACGGCGCAATAGCAGATATAAGGCAGTTGCAGTGGCGACAATAATCCGTATTGCAGTAAAATGGTAAGTAAGCCATACAGAGCGCCAATGAGGGTACCGCAGATTCGTTGTTTTGCCATGGATCTGCTGCCGGTGTGATCCGGCTGCATACATTGCAGCGCGGCCAACGCCATATAAAAAAGGATGCCGCGACGGTCACTGATCCGGTAGATCAGAAAACAGAGAAGGACGGCTGCACCGGATTTTAGGATCCTCGCGCCTATTTTAGGAAAGTATATTTTTTTCATGGGTGATCTCCTTTAAAGACAGAGGTCCACGGCTTTCGCCATGGACCTCATTGTCACAAACATTCTCAACAGATATCCTATCACAACTTTTGGGCATTTGCAAAGAAAATCGAAAATTTCCTGTTGACAAACATTGTATCATAGTATACAATCTCGGATATAGAGGAAACGCAAATTGAGAAAATATAGATATTTTAGACAGGCAACGGGGCTGATCGCTGAGCATCAGCCCCGTTTTGTTGTGCTAAAGGACGGCCTAAGAATTTGTGACAGGAGGAAACGGCAATGGCAATGATCAAACTGGAGCATGTTAATAAATATTTTGGAGATTTACATGTATTGAAAGATGTAAACCTTGAGGTGGCAGAAGGTGAAAAATTGGTCATTATCGGTCCCTCCGGATCCGGCAAATCCACTACGGTGCGTTGCATGAATTTTTTGGAGGAGCCATCCTCCGGAAAAGTCTGGTTGGACGATAGGGAACTGAATCATAAGAATAAAGTGCATCTGGTCCGTGAGACCACCTCCATGGTATTTCAACAGTTTAATCTGTATCCTCATATGACGGTATTGCGGAATCTGACACTGGCCCCCACAAAACTTTATCATAAGAGTAAGGCGGAGGCAGAGGAATTGGCCTATCATTATCTGGATGTAGTGGGATTGAGGGATAAGGCTCATGTCTATCCCACAACATTGTCCGGCGGACAACAGCAGCGTATCGCCATTGCCAGAGCCTTATGTGCTCAAACCAAGATCATTCTGTTTGATGAACCCACTTCGGCATTGGATCCGGAGACCATACAGGAAGTGTTGGATGTGATGATAAGGCTTGCCAAAGAAAACATAACCATGGTAGTGGTCACGCATGAGATGGGATTTGCGCGCCAGGTAGCTGACAGGATCGTCTTTATGGCGGATGGACAGATCGTGGAGGAGGGAACGCCCGAACATTTCTTTAATAATCCGGAGAACGAGCGCGTGAAACAGTTTTTGGGGAAGATCATCCGTTGAGTATTTTATTTTGCTTGAGACATGGAGGCAGCTTTTTACATGAAACATATTCTTCTGTCCCATGTTTTGGGATAAATCCGGCAGGTGGGCGCCCTGCTTACATTTGTCCGGGTAACACCAAATAAGCAGGCAGAAAAGAGGAGAGATTATGAGAAAGAAACTGGCGTTGCTATTGGCGTGTCTGATGTCTGTGACAATGCTCGCGGGCTGTGGTAAAGGTCAGGAACCCGCGGCAGGCGCGGGAACCTCCGGAGGAAACGGTGCGGGAGGAGCGACCGGGCAGTCGGAGGAAGGATCGAAGAGTTCCTTTGGAGCGGATACTCAGGCCATCATCGACAGAGGCGTACTGCGCGTAGGGGTGAAGAACGCGGTGCCCGGATTTGGACTTCAGGATACTCTGACAGGGGAGTATTCCGGCATGGAGATTGATATTGCGACCAAGTTGGCAGATTATCTGGGGGTGGAAGTGGAGTTTACCACCGTGACGGCGGCAACCCGCACGGAGCTGTTGGATTCCGGAGATATCGACTGTGTGCTTGCCACTTTTACTATCACGGACGAGAGAAAGGAAAGCTGGGATTTCTCCACACCTTACTATACGGATGCGGTGACGGTGTTAGTGGAGGACGCATCCGGAATAACGTCTCTTGAAGGTCTCGTGGATAAGAAAGTGGGTGTTTCTTCCGGCTCCACGTCTGCAAGAGCGCTGACAGCCGCTATGGTGGAGGCGGGTCTGATCGATGGAGCAAACTTTAATCCGGAGACGTTCGACACGGCAGTTTGGACCACCGGCATTTCTTATCAGCAGTATGAGGATTATCCGGCAATCTCCACGGCATTGAGCGCGGGAGAAGTGGATGCGTTCTGTGTTGACAAATCCATTCTGGCTATATACAAGACAGAGGGTCGCTCTTATATTGAAGAGAAATTCTCGCCCCAGGAATATGGTATTGCCACCAAAAAGGGTTCCGATTTCTCCGCGCTGTGCGATGAATTGGTGAATACATGGCTGAACGATGGTACGATCAGCGGGTTTGTAGATGATTATGGTCTGGAATAGAATTTATGTGAACTTCCGGAGGTGTCCCGCCGTCAGGCGGGACACCGGAAAGGGATAGGGATAGGTATGGCAGGTCTTTTTTCGGCGGACGCATGGCAAAAAGTTTGGGTTTTTCGCAGCACATTCCTGCATGGATTGGGAAATACGGTGAAGACTTCATTTTTTGCGCTGCTCCTTGCATTGTTTCTGGGGATCGTCGTTGGACTGATGGCGACCTGCGGGAAGAAGATACCGGTGGTTTTGGCCCGGATTTATGTGGAATTTATCCAAAATACGCCGATATTGCTGCAGATGTGTTTTTTATATTATGCGTTGGCTTTTTCGGGACACAGCATCGGCATTATCCCTACGGGCATCCTGGCCTTGGGGATTTATACGGGAGCTTATATGGCGGAGGTGATCAGGGCCGGTATAGAATCCGTTCCAAAGGGACAATTTGAGGCGGCTCAGGCCCAGGGGTTCGGATATATTCAGCGGATGTACTACATTATCTTTCCCCAGAGTATCAAGATCATCCTGCCGCCCATGGTCAATCAGGTGGTGAACCTGATCAAAAATACTTCCTGTCTGTATATTGTGGGAGGTACGGATCTGATCTCCGTGACATATAACTTTGTGACGGGAGTGAATACCGGCGGGGCATACGCGCCCGCTTATCTGATCAGCGCGTTATTGTTTTTCATCGTGTGCTTTCCGCTGTCCACATTGGCCGGCACATGGGAAAACTCTTTGAAAAAGCGGGATGCCAAGGTTGATATTGCGGCGAAAGTATAAGGATGGAGAATGGCATATGAGAGAGTTAGAGGGAAGCCTGAAAATCATATCAAATACGGGAGTGTTGCTGTATATCTGTAAAGGTATCGCTTTTACGTTGGTCATTGCGGTGACGGCGGTGATATTGGGGATTTTCATCGGGTCGGTATTGGCACTGGCCAGAAATTACTGTAATGGCAGGATCAGTCGGATCTTCAAATGGATGGCGATCGTCTACATAGAAGTATTTCGGAACACACCACTGCTCCTATGGATCTTTGTCTGTGTGGTATTCTGCCCCTGCCCCGGTTTTTTGGACCATAAAATGTTTGGAATCTCCACGGTGGAGGTGCGGATGCTGTTCAAGGCCGCGGTGGCTTTGATATTGTTTACATCGTCTGTCCTTGCGGAGATCATCCGGGGCGGATTGAACTCCGTGGCGCAGGGACAGTTTGAGGCAGGGCGTTCCCAAGGCTTTCATATGGTGCAGATCATGCTATACATTGTTCTGCCCCAGGCGTACAGAAATATTGTGCCCACATTGCTGAGTCAGGTGGTGACTACGGTGAAAGATTCTTCCTATCTGGCCAATGTGGCGGTCATCGAGCTGATGGCAAGAGTGAGGCAGATCATGAACGGCGCTTATCAATACAATGGCTTGGGCACCACGAATGTTTCGGATGTCTTTGTATTATTTGGCTTTGCCGCTTTGATCTACTTTGCCATAAACTTTACGTTGTCCTGTATTGTACGGTCTCTGCAGAAACGGAATAAACGCCCGGCAGCGCAGACAGCCGGAGTATAGAAGTTGGGGGATGGAATAATGGAGAAATATGTGATCACCATATCCAGACAGTTTGCCGGTATGGGCCGATGCATCGCGCAGAATCTGTCTGAGGAATTGGGAATCCCATTCTACGACAGGGATATCGTGGAGCAGACGGCTAAAAGGATGGGACTGCCCGTATCTACGATCAGTCAGGAGGAGGAGAATGCCCGTTCCATTTATTTCAGGCGACAGTATCCGTTGGGGATGGGGATACAGAGCATGCAGGATGAAATCTACATGATCCAACAGAATATCATTCGCGATCTGGCACAACAGGGATCCTGTATTTTCGTGGGACGATGCAGCGACAGCATTTTAGCGGATCATCCCCGGCGCCTCAGCGTTTTTATCTATGCTCCCTATAGTGTACGCTATGATAATTGTATCCGGAGATTGGGTATGACACCGTCTGTGGCGGAGAAAATGATAAAAAATGTGGATAAATCAAGGATACAATATCATAAGCGCTATTGTAAGGGCTATCAGGACGAACTGACAGGCAAGGATCTGGCCATAGACAGTGGCAGTTTTGGTATAGAAGGAGCGGCGAGAGCCATAAGATCCGCGTTGCAGGCAAAAGGCATAACAGGATGATCGGAATGTCTTTGAACAGTTTCATAAAGCACTTAGAGGAGGAGTCTTCATGCAACATCCGGAGTTATTGCAACACACAGACAAGATCAATGAACTGCTGGCACGTTATGGCGTGAAATTTGGCATCTACAAGAACAACGAATTCAAAGAGCAGTTGTTTCCCTTTGATTCCATACCGAGGATCATTGAGCGTGACGAGTTCATCTTTTTGGAAAAAGGGCTGAAACAGCGCGTCATGGCCTTGAATCTGTTCCTGAAAGATATTTACGGGAAGAAACAGATCGTGCGGGACGGGATCGTCCCGGAGGATTTCATCTATGCATCGAGCGGTTATATGGCGGAATGTGAAGGGGTGATGCCTCCAAAGGGGATCTACTCCCATATATCGGGGATCGATCTTGTGAAGGGCAAGGATGACAAATGGTACATACTGGAGGACAATCTGAGAGTGCCGTCCGGTGCCTCCTATCCCATGATCGCAAGGGATCTGTGCAGGAGGAGTTCCCCGGACACCTTTCACTGCTACAGATTGGAGGACAATCGAAACTACGCGGATCTGCTGCGCAAGACCATGGATCATGTGAATCCGGGCGGGCATACGGTGATATTGACACCGGGCAGATACAACGCGGCTTATTTCGAGCATTCCTATCTGGCGGAAAAGACGGGAGCGCATTTGGCGACGGGTTCGGAACTGGTCGTGGAAAAGGATATGCTGTACTATATTTCCTCCAACGGAACGCGGGAAAGGGTGGGAGCCGTATACCGCAGGATCTCGGACGAATATCTGGATCCGATGAATTTTAACCCGGAATCACTGATCGGCATCCCGCATATCTATGAGGTGTTCCGAAAGGGCAATGTGGCATTGCTCAACGCGCCGGGCAACGGTGTGGCGGACGATAAGGGAATTTACTATTTTGTCCCTAAAATGATCCGGTATTATCTGAATGAGGAACCGATCCTTGACAATGCTCCCACCTATCTGCCGTTTTATGAGGAGGACATGCAATATGTCCTGGAGCATTTTGACGATCTGGTGTTAAAGGATGTGGCGGAGGCCGGCGGATATGGCGTTGTGTTCGGCAGCTCCATGACGAAACAACAGAAACAGGATTTTATCACCCTGTTAAAGAGAGAGCCGAGGCGGTTCATCGCGCAGGAAGTCATTGACTTTCAGGATCTGGACATTGTGGATGACGGAGAGATCGTGCCGAGGAAAGCAGATCTTCGCGCATTTGTGTTGATGGCAGAGGAGCCTCTGGTCTGGAAGAGCGGGCTGACCAGATTTTCCAGGAATCCGGATTCGTTCATTGTGAACTCATCACAGGGAGGAGGGTTTAAAGATACATGGGTATTATATCAGTAGAACAGGCGGATCATTTATATTGGCTCGGGAGATACACGGAGCGCGTCTACACAACCCTTCGTTTTTATTTTCCGAAATATGACAATATGATCGATGAGGCGGTGGACAGCTATCAGGCATTCTGTGAGTCCATTGACATTCCGAATATCTATACGTCAAAAGAGGATTTCCTGAGACGATATCCCTTTGATGAGAAGAATCCAGACTCCATCATCAGCAATCTCAACCGGGCGTATGACAATGCCATTGTACTCAGGGAAAGCATCGGTTCGGACACCTTTTCCTACATTCAATTGGCTGTCTATGACATGAAAAAGGCGGCAGTGAGCAGGGCACCGCTGATAGAACTGCAGTACCTGATAGATCATATCCTTTCGTTCTGGGGCATTGCGGACGATCAGATCGATTCCGAGCAGGTGCGGAACATGATCAAGGCGGGAAAGAGGATCGAGCGCATTGATATGTACGCCAGACTGAAAGTATCGAGACGGGAACTGACAAGGGAAGTGCATCGCATGATCCCGCGGGTGGAGAGAAGCGGTCTGGCTTATGATAGAGCCAAAGTCGAATCGTTAAAAAGCCTTGTGGAAAGTCCCAATTTGGATTACTATAAGATTGTATCGGATGTTGAGGCGATCCTATAGCAGACAGGATGGGAGTGATCTTGTGGCGGTACTTCGCTTTGAGTACAGGATGGAAATAAAATATGAAAAATGCGTCGGAAGATGTTATTTTACGATCAAGTGTATCCCGAGAGAAGACGCAAGGCAGCATCTGTTGGGGATAACACTCTCCGTATTGCCTGAGACAGAGTATTCCGAGGGAACGGATTCCTTTGGGAACAGGCAGATTTATGGCTGTGAGACTTGGGATCATGACCGGTTTGTATTCCGGGCGGCCGGAGATGTGGAGATCCTTCAGACGGACTATGAGGATCCGGGGGACGGGATGACGGGACTTTACAGGATACCCCATGGCAAATGCATACCGGGGTCGGGGCTTTCGGAATATTACCGGTCTTATGACTCTGCGGGCCGTAAAAGCCCTTATGAAATATGCGAGGCATGGATGCACAGACTGCACAGGGACTTTTCCTATATGCCGGGGGTCACCGGGGTTCACACCACGGCGGAAGAGGCATGGAATATGGGAAAGGGCGTCTGTCAGGACTATGCGCATATCTATGTCACCTTACTGCGCATGGCCGGGATTCCCGCCCGCTATGTGTGCGGGATGATCGTCGGGGAAGGCGCCAGCCACGCGTGGGCGGAGGCGCTCTGTGAAGGCAGATGGGTGGCTTTTGATCCCACGAACGACTGCCCGGTGTCGGATCTGCATATCAAGCTTGGCCATGGCAGAGATGCGGCTGACTGCGCGATCAACAGAGGACTCATGTGGAATGGCGGGGCACAGTCGCAGAAGATAACCGTTCTGGTGGAAAAGATCGCAAAACCATAGGGAAAGGTATGGTGGTTGACATGATAAAGACAATCGCGGCGGTGGGGCTGCCGGTGGATGAGGTGCTGGAGATCAGGAGGAATCGCATCCTGCCGGAGTCGCCCGCGGACAATATGAAACGAATCAGCATCGTCACGGGCATCCACGGGGATGAGTTGGAGGGGCAGTATGTCTGTTTTGAGCTGCAGCGCCGTATAGAACAGAATAAGGAATGCCTGTCCGGGATCGTGGATATCTATCCTGCAATGAACCCGTTGGGGATCGACTCCATCACCAGGGGGATCCCGGCCTTTGATCTGGATATGAACCGCACGTTTCCCGGAGATGTGGACGGCAGCATGATAGAGTATGTGGTCGCCAGGATCATCGAGGATGTGGAAGGGGCCGACTGTGTGCTGGATATCCATGCCAGTAACATTTATCTGACGGAGATACCCCAGATACGCATCAATGAGCTGCATCGGGATACCCTTGTGCCGATGGCGCAGGAGACCAATGTGGATCTGATATGGGTGCATGGAGCCGCAACGGTGTTGGAATCAACATTCGCGTACAGCTTAAACCGCATCGGGACGCCGGTCCTGGTGGTGGAGATGGGCGTGGGAATGCGCATTACGCGCAGATACGGGGATCAGTTGGTGGACGGGATCTTTCATCTGATGAAAAAGATGGGCATCTGGACCGGTGAGACAGAGCCGGTGAGGAAACCGATCCTGTCAACCGATCCGGAGGATGTCTGCTATTTAAACGCCGGTGTGGGCGGAGTATTCATTCCGGATGTACAGCATGGCGCGAGACTTCAAAAGGACGGGATCATAGGGCGGATCGTAGATCCGCTGTGCGGGAAAGTGTTGGATGAGGTGCGGGCCCCTGAGGACGGTATGCTGTTTACCATCAGGGACTATCCCGTGGTGGTCGAGGGCTCTCTGATGGGACGTCTGCTCAAGAAGGAAGTGTGCGGTTATGAATAAAAGGATCATTTATGAACTCAAGGGGATATACAGGGATACTTTCCGCGTGACGGGCTATGAGTTCGGAGACGGGGAGAGATCCGTCTGCATCGTGGGAAGTTCCCGGGGAAATGAAGTGCAGCAGATCTACTGCTGCTCCCAATTGGTGAAGAAGATGAAACAGTTGGAGAATGAGGGAAGGATCGCGGAGGGACATAAGATCCTGATCATCCCCTCGATCAACCCCTACTCCATGAACATCCAAAAGAGGTTCTGGTCAACGGATAACACGGATATCAACAGAATGTTCCCGGGATATGATCTGGGGGAGACCACTCAGAGGATCGCGGACGGAGTTTTCAGGGAAATTTCGGAATATCGGTTCGGGATCCAGTTCACCTCTTTTTATATGCCGGGGGATTTTGTACCCCATGTGAGGCTGATGGACGAGGGTTTCAGCGATCCGGAGACGGCAAAGTTGTTTGGCCTTCCCTATGTCATCGTTCGCAGGGTGAGACCCTATGATACCGCGACGCTGAACTACAACTGGCAGGTATGGGATACGCAGGCTTTCTCCCTATATACTTCCACTACCTCCAGGATCGACAGAAACAGTGCGGGACAGGCGGTTCTGGCGGTCATGAATTTCCTGTCCGCGCAGGGAATGTTAAAATACAGTATACCGGACAAGCTGCATTCCAAGATCGTGCGGGATGAGGACATGATCCTGATAAAGACTGCGAAATCAGGTATTTTTGAGCCCATGGTAAAGGTGGGGGAGGAAGTCGGGACCGGGCAGCCGTTGGCAAATATCCTGGACCCGTATGAAGGAGATATCCTTGAGACGCTTTACGCGCCTTTCGACAGGGTCGCGTTTTTTGTACACAATGAACCCCTGACCTATGCCAATACGGCGGTCATAAAACTGATAGAGCGACAGGACAGGCAATAAAAGCGGAGCAGTTATAACTTTTGCTTATAACAGCTTGCAAGATATATGTATTGTACAAAAAAGAAAATAAGGTATAAAATGGGTGTCAAAGAGGTGATGTCAAAGCTTTGGCTGATAAGACATCAGCATACAAAACCTACTAAAACGATGGAAATAGTAGAGAAAAGGAGCGCAGACATGACTTTGTCACAGTTGGTCTATGCGGTAACGGTCGCGGAACAAAAGTCCATGAACAAGGCGGCAGCAGAGTTGTTCGTATCTCAGCCCGCCCTATCCGGCGCGATCAGGGATTTGGAGAATGAATTGCACACGCAGATCTTTGGCCGCTCCAATAAAGGGATCGCGATAACGGCGGAAGGGGAGGAATTTCTGAGTTACGCGAGGCAGATCGTTGAGATCAGCCAAATGATCGGCGAACGCTATACGGAGGATAAAAGCCGGAAGAAAAAGTTCTCCGTGTCCATGCAGCACTATTCTTTTGCGGTGGAGGCATTTATAGAGCTCGGCCAAAAGTTTTCCATGAATGAATTTGAACTGGCAGTGTATGAGACGAGGACTTATGAAGTGATCGGGAATGTCAGGGACGGCCGCAGCGAGATAGGGGTGCTGTATCTGAATGATTTTAACGGGAAGGCGTTAAACAAGATCATTGCGGACAACGGGTTGGAGTTTGTCCCATTGTTTGACTGTGGCATCTCCGTATACCTCTCCAAGAAACACCCGTTGGCGGACAGGGCCAAGATCCGTTTTGAGGAATTGGAACCCTATCCGTGCCTTTCTTTTGAGCAGGGTGATAAGAATGCCTTTTATTTTGCCGAAGAGGTACTCAGCACATTGAATTATAAGCAGATCATCAAGGCCAATGACAGAGCCACGATGCTGAACCTGATGGTGGGGCTGAACGGGTATACGCTGTGTTCCGGCATTATCTGCGGGGACTTGAACGGAGGAAATTTTGTCTCCGTGCCCTTTGACACTTCGGATCACATGACGATCGGATATGTCAGGAGAAAGAACATGCCCTTGAGCGTCATAGGGCAGGAATACATACAGATATTAAAGAAATATGAGACGGTTTCATGACGGAGGGAGAACAATGGATTGCGGTTTTGCGACCAAATGTATTTACGGAAATGGAAGAGATTATGACAAGGACAAAACGGGAGCCATCAGCTTTCCGATTTATCAGACGGCCACCTACGCGCACCCGGAAGTGGGGCAGAGCACGGGGTTTGATTACAGCAGACTGCAGAATCCCACGAGGCAGCAGGCGGAGAAGATAGTGGCCGCTCTGGAGGGAGGGCTCGACGCGTTGGCCTTTTCCACCGGAATGGCGGCGATCACCGCGATGATGGAGTTGTTCCGGCCGGGGGATCATCTGATCACGGACGCGGATCTGTACGGCGGCAGCATCCGTCTGTTCGACAATGTGAGCCAAAAGAACGGTATCCTGTTCAGCCATATCGACTGTTCCACGGAGAACGCGGAGGACTACATACGGGAGAATACCAGGGCGATCTTCATCGAAACGCCCACAAATCCCATGATGAATGTGACGGATATCCGCAAGGTTTCAAAGATCGCAAGGGAACACGGACTTCTCCTGATCGTGGACAATACCTTTATGTCACCTTATTTTCAAAAGCCCTTTGAACTTGGCGCGGACATCATCATTCACAGCGGCACGAAGTTTCTGGGCGGGCACAATGATACTCTGGCGGGTTTTATCGTGACAAATTCACGGGAGATATCGGACAGACTCAGGTTTCTCATAAAGACCGTGGGCTCGGGACTTTCACCCTTTGACAGTTGGCTGATCATCCGTGGCATCAAGACGCTGCCGATCCGCATGGAGAAGGCGCAGGAGAACGCGAAGGCTCTGGCGGAATATCTCATGAGTGAACCGAGAGTCAAAAAGGTATACTATCCGGGGATACCGGGCAGCAAAGGATATGAGATCTGCAAAAGTCAGGCGAGCGGATTTGGCAGTATGCTGACCTTTGAGGTGGAGAGCAGGGAATTGGCGCTCCATATCTTAAAATCCACGAAACTGATCCCCTTTGCGGAGAGCCTGGGAGGCACGGAGACGCTCCTTACCTATCCGTCCACCCAGACCCATGCGGATGTGCCGGAAGAAGTACGGATCAAGAACGGGCTCACGGACAGGATACTGCGGCTCTCCGCGGGTATTGAGGACAAGAACGACCTGATCGCGGATTTGAGGCAGGCAATGGAATCGTTTGAGTAAAGAGGAGGTGTTGGTATGCGGGACGCGAAATTGGATGTTGACAGGCTGAATCCCGGTGCAAGAGATTTTGACACAGTGATCGAGAGAAGAGGCACCGACTGCCTGAAATATGATCTTGCCGCGCGGCGGGGAAAGCCGGAGGGAATCCTGCCCCTCTGGGTGGCGGATATGGATTTTAAGACATCGGAGAAAATATTGGATGCCATCCGCAAGAGAACAGAGCATGGTATCTTTGGCTATACCGAGAGCGGTGCCGGCTGTTTTGACGCCGTGGCGGGATGGATGAGCAGAAGACATGGTTGGGAAGTAAAGGAAGACTGGCTTGTCCAAACGCCGGGTGTGGTATTTGCCCTGGCCATGGCGGTGAGAGCCTGCACCAAAGCGGGAGAAGGGGTATTGATCCAACAGCCGGTGTACTATCCCTTTACGGAAGTGATAGAGGATAATGGCAGAAAAGCAGTCAGCAGTGATCTGGTCTTGGGAGAGGACGGCAAATACCATATTGATTTTGAAGACTTTGAAAAAAAGATAGTGGAGGAGAATGTAACGCTCTTTCTGCTGTGCAGTCCGCACAATCCGGTGGGACGGGTGTGGACGGAGGAAGAACTGATCCGGATGGGAGAAATATGCCTGAGACATCATGTGCCTGTCGTGAGCGATGAGATTCACGAGGATTTTGTATGGGGAGACGCAAGGCATATCGTTTTCGCGAACTTGAGCAAAGAGTTTGAGGATATATCCGTCACCTGTACCTCTCCCGCCAAGACATTCAATCTTGCGGGGTTGCAGGTGTCCAATATTTTTATCCCCAACGGAGAACTCCGCAGCCGGTTCCAAAGACAGATCGCGGCGGCGGGGTACAGCCAGTTGAACACCTTGGGGCTGACGGCCTGCGAGGCGGCCTATCGCGACGGGGATGACTGGTATGAGGCAATGATGGAGTATGTGGAAGGCAACATCCGATATATGAAGGCATATCTGGAAAAGGAACTGCCGCAGCTGACCATGACGGAGCCCGAGGGGACCTATCTTGTCTGGGTGGATTTCAGAGGGCTTGGCTTATCCGAGCCGGAATTGGAAGAACTGATCGTGCGAAAGGCGAATCTATGGCTGGATCCGGGAGCGATATTCGGAAAGGCGGGGGAGGGATTTGAGAGATTTAACGTGGCCTGTCCGAGAGCGATATTGACAAAAGCGTTGGAGCAGTTAAAGAATGCGTTATAAATAAAACCTATAACCGGATATAGAAAATAGGGAGTGTACAAAAAAGAAAAACGGGGGTATTATATTCACATATCCTAGCTAATTGATGGGAATAATGGGAAAGGAGCGGAGGCATGGCGGCTAACATACTGTTTAAAAATTATTCGGCGGATGATTATATTGAAATGGCCGAGCAGACCGCGGAATGGGTCAGGACAACGGAGAAGAAAACAAAGTACGGGAAACGATGGACACAGAGCCCGGATTCAACGGAGGATTTCACGGATTATCCGATGCTGACGGAGAAGGCCTTATACGGAGGTTCTGCCGGAATAGGTCTGTTTTATTTGAGACTGTATCAGGCAACCGGCAAAGAGGCATATTTGGCGGAGGCGGAGGAGGCAGCGGCGGATATCATTGCCACCGATGAAGGAGTCGCGTTTTATGAAAAGGCGTTGAGCGCTGACAGCGCGACTGCGGACAAACTGGTGCATGTCAAAAATATGCCGGGATGGAAGATCGGATACTACAACGGGCCTACCGGGACGGCGTATTTTATCCTCAAATTATACGAGGTGACAGAGAAGGAAATATATAAGGATTATGTGCTGAAGGTGGCGGATGATCTTCTGGCCGCGGCGAAGGAGTCCGAGGCGGGCATCCGGTGGAGTGAGCAGAATGACCTGTGCGGGGATGCCGGATTCATCACTTATCTGGTATCCGTTTGGAATCTCTCGGGAGATGATAAATACATAAATGCCGCCAAATCTTTGGGGGATTTCCTTTTGAGCAAGGGCAGGAAGGCCCCTAAGGGCGGGAGTTATTGGAACGTGGTGGATCTGACGATCATTGATTTCCCGAAAGATGTGTTTTGGGTGAATCTGGCGCATGGAACTTCCGGCGTGGGATGGGTATTCACCATTTTGTACAAAGCGGTAAAAGAACAGAAATATCTGGACGCGGCGGTGGAGGCGGCAAAGTATATTGAAGGGTTGGCAGTGGGCGATGATGAGGCGGTTTTGATCCCGTATCTGGACAGCCTGGAGAGAGGTCCGTCCACGGAATTTTACTATCTGAGTACCTGCCACGGCCCTGCGGGCACTTCCCTTTTGTTTCAGGAACTCTATCTGATCACGGGGCAGGCGGAATATCTGGAGTGGGTTAAGAAGTTGTCCCGCGGTATCATAGCCGCAGGGGCGCCGGAACATTACTCGCGGGGGTATTGGAAGAGCCAGGCGCTCTGCTGCGGTACGCCCGGGCTGTTGGAGCATTTTATCTCCGTCTATCGGCTGACCGGGGAGGAGGAATTTCTGCAATATGCGAAACGCGCGGCGCGCACGGTGATCGGCGAATCCTATGTGGAGGACGACGCGAAGAATATCTACAGGCTGCAAAACACGAGAAGGTGGCTCGGAAACTGGTGGCGGACCATTCCAAAGGATGTACACAGCTACACGGGGCTCTATATCGGATCGACGGGAAACGCGTGGAGTCTCTTGTCGTTGGCGGCTTTGGAAAAAGGCCGGGAATATGTTCAAATTGTTGAGTACAATTATTTTTAGGAGGAAACCGTTATGGGCAAGATTTATGATTCCATCACTGAATTGGTGGGAGGGACACCGCTTGTCAGATTGCACCGATACGAGGAGGCGGAGGGCGCAGAGGGAAATATCTTGGGGAAATTTGAATACTTTAATCCCTCCGGGAGCGTAAAGGATCGGGCGGCGCTCAATATGATCCTACAGGCGGAGGAGGACGGAATACTGAAACCCGGGATGACCATTGTGGATTACACGAGCGGCAATACCGGCATCGGCACAGCCACTTTCGCGAATGCCAAGGGTTATAAATATGTTGCGATCCTGCAGCCCAATGTGTCGGAAGAGCGCTCGCAGATCTTAAAGGCATTGGGGGCAGGGCTGTTGCCGGCCATGGAGGTGCCCGGCTTTGCCGATGTAATCAGGACGGGGCTGTCTCAGGAGGGATTAAACACATTCATGACACAGTTTGCCGAATCAAAGGGCTGGTTTTACATCAACCAGTGCGCCAATCCCGCCAATCCGGAGGCGCATATCAGGACGACGGGGCCGGAGATCTGGGAGGATACGGACGGCAGGGTGGATTATGTGGTGCAGTTAGTCGGAACCGGCGGGACATTGGCCGGGTTGGAGAAATATCTTCGGGACAAAAATCCTGCCGTGAAGATCATCGGGGTCCAACCGGCAAAGGAATCTTTAAAGGATCCGGCGCATCCGGAGAAAGACACCATAGACGGCGTGCTGGCGTTTGACGGCGTGCCGGACGACAAGATCCCGTCACTCTTTAAACAGAATCATACGGTCTATGATGAGTGTATCGAGGTGACGGCGGAGGATGCCTATGCCACGGGGCGCAGACTGGTCCGGACGGAGGGGTTCTTTGTGGGACACTCGGCGGGCGGCGCGCTGTGGGCTGCTACGCAGATCGCAAGGAGACCGGAGGCGGCGGGGAAGAATATTGTGGTCATCATGGCGGATAACGCCTTTAAATATCTCTCGACGAATATGTATAGGCAGTGACATTTCGGTTGCGGAAAGGCATGGTTATTAAAATGAGCGGATTGATCTATTTGGATAATGCGGCGACGACAAGGGTAAAGGATGAAGTGTACGAGGCAATGCAGCCGTATTTCAAAGAATTGTACGGAAACACGTCAAGTATTTACCGCTTTGCGGGGGAGAGCAGGAAGGCGATCGAGGATTCGAGAGCCGTGGTGGCGGATTTCCTGAATGCCAACCCGGAGGAGATCTATTTTACCGGGGGCGGCAGCGAGTCGGACAACTGGGCGCTGAAAGCGGTGGCGTTCGCGAGACGTGAAAAGGGGAAACATATCATCACCTCCGCGATCGAGCATCACGCGGTCCTGCATACCTGTGAGTATCTGGAAAAGCTCGGCTTTGAGATCACTTATGTGGGAGTGGATGAAAACGGAAGCATAAAGTTGGATGAATTAAAAGCGGCGATCAGAAAAGATACGATACTCATGAGGATTTATCTTGACATTGACGAAGACCGGATCATCCGGGACTGTAAATTTAAGACATTCGGCTGCGGCGCCGCGGTGGCGACCGGCAGCATGGCGACGGAGCTGATCAAGGGCAGATCGGTGGAGGAGGCGCTAAAGCTCACCAATAAGGCCGTGCAGGACGCGTTGGGAGGACTTCCGCCCGTCAAGGTGCATTGTTCCCTTTTGGCGGAGGAGGCCGTACGGGCGGCATTATGGGATTATGCCGTCAAAAACAATCTGCAGATCGAAGGGTTAAAAGCCCCGGTAGATGACATAGAAGAAAGAGAGGATCTTTCGGAAAAGATTTATGAAAAGTCGGGTGAATGAGCATGTCAAAGCAAAAAGTCGTTGTCGGCATGTCCGGAGGTGTGGATTCATCCGTAGCCGCGTATCTGCTAAAGGAGCAGGGATATGACGTGATCGGCGTGACAATGCGGGTTTGGCAGGATGAGGATGCGTGCGCGACAGGCGATAACGGAGGATGCTGCGGATTAAAGGCGGCAGAGGACGCGAGGCGGGTGGCCGCGCTTTTGGAGATACCGTATTATGTCTTGAATTTTAAGGATGTTTTTAAAAAGTCGGTGATCGATGACTTTATATCGGAATATTTGAACGGGAATACGCCCAATCCCTGTATCCGATGCAACCGCTATGTAAAATGGGAGGCGCTCTTGTCGCGCGGTATGGAAATAGGAGCGGATTACATCGCAACGGGACATTACGCTCAGGTGAAAAGACTTCCCGCCGGCAGATTCGCGATATGTAAATCCGTGACGGACCAAAAGGATCAGACCTATGCCCTGTATAGCCTCACGCAGTTTCAACTGGCCCATACGCTTATGCCGATAGGCGCGTATCATAAGGAAGAGGTCAGAGAAATCGCGAAGAGAGCCGGCTTGCCTGTCGCGGACAAGCCGGACAGTCAGGAGATCTGTTTTATCCCGGATCACGATCACGGAGCGTTCCTTGCGCAAAACGCGGACGTTCCGGGCGGGGGAAATTTTGTGGATAAGGCGGGAAATGTTCTGGGAAAACATTCCGGAATTTACAGGTACACGATAGGACAGAGAAAGGGACTTCGTCTTTCCTTGGGCGCGCCCATGTATGTGTGTGAGATACGCCCGGATTCCAATGAGGTTGTGCTCGGGACGGACGAGGAGACCTATACGGATCGGGTCCTTTGCGGCAATATCAACTATATGGCGGTCAATGATTTTAGAAATTGCCCCAATATGACCGCAAAGATCCGATATGGGAGCAGGGAGTATCCCTGCGCCGTAGAATATCGGAATGCCGATCGTCTGATCTGCCGTTTCCAAGAGAAGGTAAGGGCTGCCGCGCCGGGACAGGCGATCGTTTGGTATCAGGGGGACCGGGTGCTTGGCGGAGGGATAATAGAAAGGGAGAGCTATCCGGACGGAAGAAAGGATCCTTGACACGGATGGAGAGCGTTTGGAGAGCAGTACCGCTACACCGGTTTCGGCAAGGTCAGCGAGCGTATCGATCAGTTGGGATGCGCGGAGGCCTTCCAATATGATGCGCTGAACCGCATCAGCCATATCCGCTATGGCAACGGCGTGGAAACCGCCTGGAATCTTAACCTTTGAATATTCGCACTTGACAGAATCCTCGGTTTATATTAGGATTATAGGTATCTTAAAATCAGAGTTTCAAATCTATCCGTATTCTTTTATTACTTTATTATCAGGCGGTTCCGCCAGGGCAAGGTTCTTCTGCCGTTTTATCAGATTTTACCAAATTTAATCAGAAACAAGACAACAAAACACACGGCGGCAGAGGACACGGTGACTCCTCTGCGGAAGGAGGCTACGATATGTGTCAGGCAGTGAGGAAAATGGAGCAGGACTGGAAAGCGAAAGGAAAAATTGAGGCAATCCTTGATTTCCTGGGAGAGTTGGGCGAGATCCCCCGGGAGCTTGCGGAGCGGATCAAAAGTCAGACGGATCTTGAGACACTCCGTCTTTGGTGCAAAGCTGCGGCCGGGGCGCAAAGTCTGCAACAGTTTGAGGAGCGTATCGCAAGTTTGCAGGGTTGATCTTTTCCGTAGAAACCGATTGAACATTCAAATATTTTATGATAGTATAAAAGAAATATTTGGAATCAATATGGGCAAAATGCTCTGCAAACCGGAGGATTTAGGGTACAATGGAACAGTATAAGCAGGAGTTCATCGAGTTCATGGTGGACTGTCAGGTGTTAAAATTCGGGGAGTTCACGCTCAAGAGCGGGCGCAAGTCCCCATTCTTCATGAACGCGGGGGCCTATGTGACGGGGGCGCAGCTCAAGAGACTGGGCGAGTATTACGCTAAGGCCATCCACGACACTTACGGCGATGATTTCGATGTGTTGTTCGGTCCGGCGTACAAGGGGATTCCTTTGAGCGTGGCGACTACCATCGCTTACAGCGAGCTCTACGGGAAGGAGATCCGCTATTGCTCCAACCGCAAGGAGGTCAAGGATCACGGTGACGTGGGAATCCTTCTGGGCAGCAAACTGCAGGACGGAGACAGGGTGGTGATCATCGAGGATGTGACGACCTCCGGAAAGTCCATTGAGGAGACATTCCCGATCCTGAAGGGACAGGCCGATGTGGAGATCAAGGGATTGATGGTGTCCCTAAACCGCATGGAAAAGGGACTTGACAGCGACAGGAGCGCGCTTGAGGAGATAAAGTCCAAATACGGTTTTGAGGCCAATGCCATTGTCAGCATGGCTGATGTGACGGAGCATCTGTATAACAGGCCCTACAAGGGGCAGATTTATATAGATGACGCGCTGAAGGCATCCATCGATCAATATTATGAGACATATGGGGCACGAGACTGAGGGAGACAGGAGGACGGCAAAATGGAAGAAAAAGTGTATAAGACCATGCGTGGGACCGGGGCGTGGAACATTGCAGTGGGTATCGTGGTGTTGGTGGTCGGCGTGGCGTCGGGAGTGATGCTGATCGTTTGCGGGGCTAAGCTTTTGGCGGAAAAGAGTAAAGTTTTGTTCTAAAAAGGAAGATGGGCGGGCACTCCCGGATGGATTTACCGGGAGTGCCTTTATTCCCGCGAGCAATGAGTCAAGTCAACTATGTTGACTTGACGAATGCCGCGGGGTATTTGATTAACGGGGAGTAGGATCGCATGAAACGGAAAAACTATATCTTTACCAATAGGAAACATTCCGAGCGGGCCATCATGTCCACGATCCTGGGGTTGATCAGCAATGCATCCATGGGGATCGTGCTGTATCTGTCCTATCGAAACGGCGGCAACGTACCCGCAAGCTACGGACTCACGGGACTTCTGGCCACGCTCTTTTCCCTAATCGGGCTGATCATGGGGCTGTTTACCATGCGTGAGAAAGATACTTTCAAACTGTTTCCCGGGCTGGGCATCTTTTTGAACATGGTGGCGCTGATCATACTGATGTTTCTGGTACAATTGAGTTTTTAGGAGGATGTGGGATGTGGGATGAAAGCAGCGTTTTAGGTGAGAGGCATGGACCGGTTCCGGAGCGGATCCGTGAGATAGCGGTGGAGCGAAGGGACGGGGACGCGTTTTCGGATTATTTTGCCACAGTGGCGGAGTTTGTGCTGTTGGTGGAAAGGGAGGCGCGGTTTCCGGCGGAGGGCGGCCTGAACACGGCCTCTTTGGAGGAGCTGCGCGCGCGAAACGAAGCGCTCTATGAGGATGTGTTGCCCGCGCGTTACGGCCGCAGTTACGCGAATCCTGCCTATGCGGTGGAGCGGCTCGGGGAGGAGTTCGGCGCCATGCTTTCTTTTCTGTATCGGGAGATGCGCAGTCTGATCCCTTTTGTCTATGAGGGGCAGGAGGAGGCGGTGGTGATCCGTCTGGAGCTGTTTGTGGAAGTGTACGGCGCCTTTGCCTGTGCCCGGCAGGACTCGTCCGGGCTGCCGAAGGCGGAGGAGATCCGGCAGATTCTGTACCGGTTCGTCAGCGATTACACGGAGACGGCGGTGGAGCGGCATCTGCGGGAGATGCTGGTGCCGGAGGGAAATTTTGCGGTGGATCTGATCCGGAACGCGGATCTTGCCGATGTGCGGTATCTGTTCGCCTACGGTGAGTATATCGGCGAAAATGAGTTGGAAATGGCCCGTTTCATGGCTGCGCTCCCCGAGGAGCGGATCCGCGTGATGGCGGATACTTTCACGGAGGGATATCGCAAGGGCTTCGAGGTGGCGGGCAAGGATCTGTCCAAGAAGAGGACGGCGGAGATCCGCTATCGGGTGGGATTTGAGCGCATGATGAGAAGAGTCGTGGAGAATCTGGAGAAGATGGGACTGCAGCCGGTGTGTTATCGCGCCGCCACGAGCATTTTGGACAATCCCTCCCTTTTTAAGAGCGGTTATTATGGCGGAGAGCCCAACAGGCAGTACGATTTTGACCACAAGGACGACAGGGCGATCTTCTTTGACCGTGCTTATATGAACCACAGGTTGGAGGTGACCCGCACCGCCTTTGAGAAATATAAGCGACAGGCTTTGGAGTACGCGGGCCCCGCGGTATTGGAGACTTTCGGGGAGCCGAATTTCGAGCCGGAAAATAAGCCTGAGGCTCTGCGGATGAGCGGGGAGCAGAACGCGCTCTGGGTGGAATATCGGACTCTGGCGGGGGAACTGCAGAGAAAGTATATCTTGGAGGAGGAGCGGAGTTTCACGATCATCGCCTTTCCCATGCCGGAGATCAGAGAATGCTTTGACGAGGCATTGCCGGGCAAATTGAGGCTGAGGGACCGGATGGAGTGTTATCACGCCTTCTTTGAGGAGATCATCCGGCTCAATACGTTGGATTACCGCCTGTATCGGGACATTCAGCAGTGTCTGATCGATGTGTTGGACACGGCGGATCACTGCGAGGTGAAGGGAATGGGAAACAATCGCACCGACCTTCGGGTGAATCTGAGAAAACTTGCCGATCCGTCGAGGGAGACCTGTTTTGAAAACTGTGTGGCGGATGTGAACATTCCCGTGGGAGAGGTGTTTACCTCACCGGTACTGGCGGGCACGGAGGGGCTTTTGCATGTGAGCCGCGTATACCTGAACGGCTTGGAATACAGGAACTTGGAGTTGGAGTTTGCGGAGGGCAGAGTCCGGGACTACCGCTGCGACAATTTTGCCGCGGAGGAAGAGAATCGGAAATTTATTTGGGAAAATGTGCTGTTTCGGCATGACACCCTGCCTATGGGCGAGTTTGCCATCGGCACCAACACCACCGCCTATGTGGTGGCCCAAAAGTACGGGGTGCAGGATAAATTTCCCATTTTGATCGCAGAGAAGACCGGGCCGCATTTTGCGGTGGGCGATACCTGTTATTCCCACGCGGAGAATGTGCGGGTGTACAATCCGGACGGAAAGGAGATCGTGGCCAAGGACAATGAACTGTCCGCGCTGCGGGACAGGGCGCCGGAGAAGGCTTATTTTAACTGTCACACGGACATCACCATCCCCTATGACGAGTTGGGGGAGCTGACGGCGGTGCGCCCGGACGGCAGCAGGGTGGAGATCATCCGCGAGGGCAGGTTCGTGCTGCCCGGGACGGAGGAGCTGAACAGGGCGTTTGAGGAGTGAGACCGCTTTGGCCTTTGCCGTTCATTCCGCAACCGACCCGCTCCGCCAGGTAATTGTTTCTGCGAGGGCCGTTGGAAAACGCCGGTGCTTAACGAAGTCCTTTTGGAGCAATTTATTGCTCCTGTTTAGCACCGTTGCGTTTTCCGCCGAGCGGGAGCGTGCCGAGCAGGAATAATTACCCGACGGAGCGGACTGCGCAAGAGTAATGAGCGGCAAAGCCCAAACGGTTTCTTTATTTTCCATTAAATTTTTCAGATAATCCTTGCATACAACATCTGTTTCGGGTAAACTAGATATGGTGGTATAGATTCCGATTTGAGAGGACATAAGGAGGACATCATGGCGGATACGGTAAAGCCCCTGGTGGGCATTGTGATGGGAAGTGACTCGGACATGCCGGTCATGGCCAAGGCGGCGGATATTTTGGAGGAATTGGGCATCTCCTATGAGATGCGGATCATCAGTGCGCACAGGGAGCCGGATGTGTTTTTTGAATATGCCGGGGAGGCGGAGAAGAAGGGACTGAAGGTGATCATCGCGGGGGCGGGCATGGCGGCCCATCTGCCCGGGATGTGCGCCGCGATCTTTCCCATGCCCGTGATCGGGATTCCCATGCACACCACATCGCTGGGCGGCAGGGATTCTCTCTATTCCATCGTACAGATGCCCTCGGGTATTCCCGTGGCCACGGTGGCCATCAACGGCGGGGCCAACGCGGGACTTTTGGCTGCCAAAATTCTGGCGACTTCGGATGAGGCCCTGCTGCGGAAACTGAAGGACTACAGCGCCAGGCTCAAAGGACAGGTGGAGGCCAAGGACGACAAACTGCAGCAGATCGGTTACAAAGCATACATGGCGGAATAGGAGCAGAGATGGATTACAAGAAAGCGGGAGTGGACATTGAGGCCGGCTACCGGTCCGTGGAACTGATGAAACAATATGTAAAGGAGACCATGCGCCCGGAGGTGATGGGCGGATTGGGCGGTTTCTCCGGAGCGTTTTCCATGAAGGCGATCAAAGAGATGGAGAATCCGGTCCTTCTGTCCGGAACGGACGGGGTGGGTACCAAGATCAAGTTGGCCTTTCTTCTGGACAGGCACGACACCATAGGCATAGACTGCGTGGCCATGTGTGTGAACGACGTGGCCTGCGCGGGGGGCGAGCCGCTGTTTTTCCTGGATTACATAGCCTGCGGCAAGAATTATCCGGAGAAGATCGCCTCCATTGTGAAGGGGGTAGCGGAGGGCTGCAGACAGGCCGGCGCCGCTCTGATCGGCGGAGAGACGGCGGAGCATCCCGGACTGATGCCCGAGGATGAGTATGATCTGGCGGGTTTTGCCGTGGGTGTGGCGGATGAGAAGGATATCATTGACGGCTCCTCCATCAGGGCGGGGGATACGCTGATCGGCATCGCCTCCTCCGGCGTACACTCCAACGGGTTCTCGCTGGTGCGTAAAATTTTTGAGATGACGGGAGAGAGTCTGGACACTTATTATGAGGAGTTGGGGATGACTTTGGGCGATGCGCTGCTCACCCCCACCAGAATCTATGTGAAGGCGCTGAGATCCGTCCGCGAGGCAGGTGTGCGGATCAAGGGCTGCAGCCATATCACGGGCGGCGGTTTCTATGAAAATATTCCCAGAATGCTGCCTGAGGGCGTGCGCGCCATCATAGAACGCGACAGCTATGAGGTGCCCGCGATCTTCCGACTGATGCAGCAAAAGGGCGATATTGCGGATGAAATGATGTACAATACATACAATATGGGACTCGGCATGGTGTTGGCAGTGGATCCCGGGGATGCGGACCGGACTTTGAAGGCTTTGGCCGCGGCGGGTGATACCGCCTATATCGTGGGACGCTGTCAGGCCGGAGAGAAGGGCGTGGACATATGTTGAGAGTGGTAGTTCTGGTCTCCGGAGGCGGGACCAATCTGCAGGCGATCTTGGACGGTGTGCAAAAAGGCGAGATTACCAACACCGGGATCGTGGGTGTGATCAGCAACAATAAGACCGTGAAGAGCCTGGAGCGGGCGAGGAATGCCAATGTGCCCGCCGTCAGCGTCTCTCCCGCGGACTATGAGAGCAGGGAGCTCTTTGAGGACGCGCTTTTGGAAAAAGTGGACGAAATGCGGCCGGATCTGATCGTGTTGGCGGGATTTCTGGTAAAGATCCCTCCCCGGATGGTGGAGCGTTACCCGGGAAGGATCATCAATATCCATCCCTCCCTGATCCCGTCCTTTTGCGGGGTGGGCTATTACGGGCTCAAGGTGCATGAAAAGGCTTTGGAGCGGGGTGTGAAGATCACCGGAGCCACCGTGCATTTTGTGACGGAAGGCATGGACGAGGGACCCATCATCGCCCAGAAACCCGTGGCCGTGGAGGACGGGGATACGCCGGAGATCTTACAGCGCAGAGTGATGGAGCAGGCGGAATGGATCTTGCTGCCCCGGGCCATAGACGATATTGCCAACGGACGGATCCGGATAGAGGACGGCAGGGTCGTGCGGACTCGGGCGGAGTAGAGAATCCGGACCGGATGCCAATACGGCGCGGGATCGGGTGGATTTGTCAGATGGGATCGGATATAGAAACAGGAATTGAGGTAAGGAATATGAAAGTATTGATCGTGGGAAGCGGCGGGCGCGAACACGCCATCGCCGCCTGTGTGGCAAAGAGCGCAAGGGTGGACAAGATCTACTGCGCGCCCGGAAACGCGGGCATCGGCCTGTTGGCGGAGTGTGTGGACATCGGCGCCATGGAATTTGACAAACTGGTGACCTTCGCCCGGGAGAAAGCCATTGATCTGGTGATCGTGGGGATGGATGATCCTTTGGTGGGAGGTCTGGTGGACGAGATGGAGGCTGCGGGCATCCGCGCTTTCGGTCCCCGCAAAAACGCCGCGATCTTGGAGGGCAGCAAGGCATTTTCCAAGGATCTGATGCACAAATACCACATTCCCACGGCGGCTTATGAGACTTTTGACGACGCGGAGAAGGCGGTGGCCTATCTGAAGGAGAAGGCCGATTATCCCATCGTGCTGAAGGCGGACGGGTTGGCCTTGGGCAAGGGGGTGCTCATCTGCAATACCATGGAGGAGGCTCTTGCGGGAGTGGATTCCATCATGAGAGACAAGAAATTCGGAGACGCCGGCAACCGCATGGTCATCGAGGAATTCATGACAGGACGCGAGGTGAGCGTGCTCTCTTTTGTGGACGGCAAGACCATACGGATCATGACCTCCGCGCAGGATCACAAGCGCGCGATGGACGGGGACAAGGGATTGAACACGGGAGGCATGGGGACCTTTTCTCCCAGTCCCTTCTATACGGAGGAAGTGGACGCATTTTGCCAAAAATATATCTATCAGCCCACGGTGGACGCCATGGCGGCGGAGGGCAGACCTTTTCAGGGCGTTATTTTCTTCGGGCTGATGCTGACCGACAAGGGCCCCAGGGTGTTGGAGTACAACGCGAGATTCGGAGATCCGGAGGCGCAGGTGGTGCTGCCCCGCATGAAAAATGACATCATCGAGGTGATGGAGGCCTGTGTGGACGGCACCTTGGACCGCATCGACCTGCAGTTTGAGGACAATGCGGCGGTATGTGTCGTGTTGGCGAGCGAGGGCTATCCGGTGTCCTACGAAAAGGGATTTGTGATCAAAGGTTTGGAGCGTTTTGAGACGGCGGACGGATATTACTGTTTCCACGCCGGAACGAGACGGACGGAGGAGGGAATCGTCACCAACGGCGGGCGCGTGTTGGGCATCACGGCCAAGGGCAACGACTTAAAGACGGCCCGGGCCAACGCCTATGCGGCTACGGAGTGGGTGGATTTTGCGAATAAATATATGCGCCATGACATTGGCAGGGCGATCGACGAGGCGTAAGTCCATGGGGGTGGACTTGGAAAGGGGTATCTATGGAAAAAGTAGGATTGTTGGATGCCTATCATACTCCCTTAGTCTGTAAGGAATGTGGTGGACGAATGATCTTTAAGGGCGTGGGCGAGTACCACTGCGAGGACTGCGGTTATGTGGACTATGACGACTATGGCAAGGTCCGACAGTATCTGGAGGAGCATCCGGGCGCGAATGCCGTGGAGGTGGAGGAGCACACGGGCGTACAGCAGAAGATCATCCGCCAGATGCTCAGGGAAGCGCGCATTCAGGTGGCCGAGGGCTCACAGTCCTTTCTGCACTGCGAACTGTGCGGCAAGGGGATACGCTATGGAAAGTTTTGCCCTGAATGTGAGAAGAAATTTAACAAGAGCGCGGAGGAACATCAGCAGCGCGTCAAGAATCTGCAGGGCTACGGCAAAAATCAAAAGAGCGAGGACGGCCAGAGACGGTTTATGCGCGATGATGACTGACGGAGTTCGCGGTGATGTGCGCAAAAGGCATGTCATGCGGGCAGTCCGGGAGGATAACCATATAAACAGGAAATACGGAGAGGAAAGACTTATGAAAAAGAGTGTCAAGTTACAGAGCAGGATGCGGGTGATCGCGGGAGTATTTCTGCTGTTCATCATGGTGACGGCGGGATTGCTGTCAGAGCCCCTGTCCATTGTCGGTCGGGCGGACAGCACCGGCAGGGTGACGGCTCCCAGCGGAGCCAAGATCCGCGCGGAGGCGTCCACCACCAGTGAGTCGGTGGGCAGCGCGGAGGCTGATTCCGAGTGGAGCGTCAAGGGACAGGTTACCGCGTCGGACGGTTATACATGGTATCAGGTGAGCGTGGACGGCAGGACCGGATATATCCGCTCCGACCTGATGACGATCACGGACGGCAGCACGCCGGCCTCCGTGGGAGGCTCTACGACCACCACCCCCGCGGCGGGAGGCTCCACCCCCACCACTTCCACGCCGGATGAGGTTTTGGTGGCGGTCACCGAGGTGGAGCCCGTCAGCGCCAGCGTGTACGGGAGTTCCCCGGTGCGCGTGCGCCAGAACGCGTCCACCACGAGCCGGATCGTTGCCACCGCGCAGGGAGGGGCAGCCCTCACCGTGACGGGGACGGCCACGGGCACGGACGGCAATGAATGGCGTCGGGTGAAATTTACTTCCGGCAGCTCTGAGGTGGAAGGATTCATCCGCGCGGATTATGTGACACTCAGCGGCGAACTGACGCCCGCTGGCACGGGAGAGACGCCAACGGTAGAACCGCAGCCTGATGTGGAAACGCCGACTGTACCGGAGGACACGAAGGATTGGGATACCTTTTACGAGGGTGACAAATGGCATCTCTATGACAATGTGGAAAATAAGAGTTATGACATTGAGCAGATCTTTGAGTCGGTGAGTACCAATGTCAACACCTTGAATGATATGCTCAGCAAGAACAAGACGCAGCAGATCATTATTGTGATCCTGATCATCCTGTTGATCGGTCTGGCCGGCGTGATCAGTTTCCTGATCTTTAAGCTGAGAGATATGGCTGACTCCGCATACTTTAACGAGGTGGAGCGGGAGACGACACGAAGGAGGACCGCCGACAGACCCGTGGAGAGATCGCAGGGCGGGCAGAGAACTTCCGGCGGACAGAGACCTGCAGGACAGCGCCCGGCAGGATCCGGCAGTGGAACCGGGAACGGGCAGCGCCCCGCAGGACAGCGTCCGGCGGGAAACAGTAACGGGAATGGACAACGCCCCGCGGGACAGCGACCGGCGGGAACGGGCAGTGGAGCCGGGAACGGGCAGCGACCGGCGGGATCCGGAAACGGTAACGGGAACGGACAACGCCCCGCAGGAGGGAACGGGCAGCGAGCCGCGGGATCCGGCAGCGGAACCGGGAACGGACAGCGCCCCGCGGGATCCGGTAACGGGAACGAGCGGAGACAGTCGGGACGCCGGCCCTCGGACGACTATGAACCCGTACAGCCGCGACAGGAGAGGATGCAGGAATCCGGATCCGGGCAGGAGGATGCCTATGAATCTTCCGCGCAGGAGACACCGTCCGGGCAGACCCGGGCAAAGGGCGGTTGGAAGTCCAAGAATTTTATCAATGACGATGAATTTGAGTTTCAGTTTTTGGATTGGGAGGAAGATCACAAATAACACAGCAACATTAGGGAGAAACCGGTGGTAAAGAGAAGATATGTGAGTACAAGAGCGCTACAGGCGGGGATGGTAATAGACCAGGCTATCGTGGATAGGACCGGGCGTATTTTGATTGCCCGCAAAACAGCGTTGGACGACTTTCTGATCGATGCCCTGCGCAAGATGGGGATCGGCGCCATCTATGTCAGGGAGGGCGAGGAAGATCCGGAGGTGGAGGGCGATATCGAGGTAGCGCCCGAGGTGCAGCAGGCCATAGAGAAACTGAAGGTGCAGGATCGCGCCAAGGTGACTCTGTCCGAGAGCGTCAAAAAGCGTGTGTCCGAGGGGATCAAGTATCTCTACAGCGACACCGACTCCCCGAATCTGGTCAGCGCGGCGGCCAATGTCACGGGCAGTCTTGTGAGCTCCATCATGGAGAATGACGCGGTGGCGATGAATATTGACGTGCTGAAAGTCAGCGATGAATATACATTTAAGCACAGTGTGGATGTGGCCACCATGGCCATGTTGATCGCCAAGAAATGCGAGATGTCCGAGGCGGAGATTCAAAAGATCGGTATGGCGGGACTGCTCCATGACGTGGGAAAGTCCAAGATCCCCAATGAGGTGCTGAACAAGGCCGGCAAGCTCACGGAGGAAGAGTTTGCGATCATGAAGAATCATACGGTCTTCGGCTACAAGATCCTCAAGGAAAAAAATGACATTCCCCCGGAGGTATTGTTGGGCGTGCTGCAGCATCACGAGAAGATCAATGGAAGAGGATATCCCATGGGACTTTCCGCGGACAAGATTTCCCCTTACGCGAAGATCCTCTCCGTGGCGGATATCTATGACGCGTTGGTGACGGAGCGGCCTTACAAGAAGGCGTTTTCCCAGCAGGATGCCATAGAGATGATCATGGCCATGACGGATGAGTTGGACATCTCCTTTATGCGGAGTTTCTTAAGTATCGTCATTCTTTATCCGGTGGACAGCGTGGTCACTCTGAGCAATGGCGAGAAGGCCAAGGTGGTCAAGAACAATCCCCAGTACCCCTTGAGGCCCAAGGTGGTGGGATTGCGCACCGGCAAGGTCTATGACCTGTCTGAGGATATCAAATGCGCCAGCCTGATCATCGAATAGGCGCAAAAGCATGTTGACAGTACACCCACTCTGTTATATGATATGTATAACAATGTGGGTGTTTTTTGGTGTGGGGACCGCAGGACGCAGCGCCCGCCAAAGCAGATAAGGGGATGGTCATATGGTGATCGAGATAGATTTTAACAGCGATGAGGCTCTGTATCTGCAATTGCGGAATCAGATCATTTTGGGGATCGCCACCTCTCAGTTTCGGGAGGGGGACGCGTTGCCCAGCGTGCGCAGGCTTGCGGATACCATCGGCATCAACATGCATACCGTGAACAAGGCCTACACTGTGCTGAAACAGGAGGGCTATGTGAAAGTGGACCGCAGACGGGGGGCGGTGATCGCCCTGGATGTGGACCGTATACGGGCCATGGAGGAATTAAAACGGGAATTGACGGTCATACTTGCCAAGAGCAGTTGTAAAAATATTTCCGTGGCTGAGATACATGATCTGATCGATGAGATTTACAGCGGGTATAATTAGACGGCAATAAGAATCATAGAAAGACGGAGGACCGAAAAATGCAGTCGAAGTTTACGGACAAAGCCACAGCGGCGCTGTCTCACGCGGCTAAATGCGCCAGGAGTCTCAAGCAGGGTTATATCGGGACGGAGCATCTTCTGGTGGGACTTATGGCGGAGCAGACGGGCGTCGCGGCCGGGGTGCTCGCGGAGAACGGCGTGGATATCGAGCAGGTAAAGGACATGATCCGTGACCTGATCGCCTTTGATAAAGGCGTGTCCATAAAGGAGAGGGAGGGATATTCCCCCCGGGCGCAGAAAGTGTTGGAGGAGGCTCACCGACAGGCGGCCCGTTTCGGACAGAACAGGACGGGGACGGAACATATTTTGCTGGCGCTGATCAAAGAGGGGGAGAACGTGGCGGTTCGACTCCTGAACACCCTCAACATCAACGTGCAGAAAGTCTATGTGGACACTCTGGTGGCCATCGGACAGGACGGTATGCTCTACAAGGAAGATCTGGGCAAGAAGGGACAGAGCAGGGGCAGAACGTCCACTCTGAACCAGTACAGCAGGGATTTGACCGCGTTGGCCGCGGAGGGAGAGTTGGATCCCGTCATTGGCAGGGAGGAGGAGATCCATCGGGTGATCCGGATCCTGAGCCGGCGCACCAAGAACAACCCCTGCCTGATCGGTGAGCCCGGAGTGGGCAAGACCGCGGTGGTGGAGGGTCTGGCGTTGCGCATCGTGTCCGGTGATGTGCCGCCCACCGTGCAAAACAAGCGGGTGCTGACATTGGATCTGTCGGGCATGGTGGCCGGCAGCAAATACCGCGGAGAGTTTGAGGAGCGTATCAAGAAGGTGGTGAAGGAGGTCATCGAGGACGGCAATGTGATCCTGTTTCTGGATGAGCTGCACACCATTATCGGCGCGGGCGGCGCGGAGGGAGCCATCGACGCCTCCAATATCCTGAAACCCTCTCTGGCGAGAGGTGAGCTGCAGCTCATCGGCGCCACCACCATCGCCGAATACCGCAAGTATGTGGAGAAGGACGCGGCGTTGGAGCGGCGTTTTCAGCCCGTGACCGTGGAGGAGCCCACGGAACAGGAGGCCATCCGTATCCTGGAGGGCATCAAGGGGCGCTACGAGGCGCATCACAAAGTTCGGATCAGCGAGGAGGCGGTGGAGGCAGCGGTGAGACTGTCCAACCGCTATATCAATGACAGGAATCTTCCGGACAAGGCCATCGACCTCATCGACGAGGCGGCGGCGGGGGCCGGACTGAAGGCCATGGATATCCCCGACAAGCTGAAGGACATGGCGGAACAGATTAAGAAGATGGACGCGCAGATAGAGCGTTCCATACGCATGGAGGCATATACGCAGGCTGCGGAGATCAAGCAGCATCAGGACGAGTTGGTCAAAAAATACGAGCGGCAGTTGGCGAGACGTCAGAACAGGGACGAAAATTCGGATTATCAGATCGGCGAGGAGGAGATCGCCGATGTGGTGTCCACATGGACCAAGATTCCCGTGAAGAAACTGGCGGAAAAGGAGAGCGAGCGGCTGCTGAAACTGGAGAGTATTCTGCACAAGCGCGTGATCGGACAGGAGGAGGCGGTGTCCGCCGTGGCCAAGGCCATGCGCCGCGGCAGGGCAGGGCTCAAGGATCCCGGCCGTCCCATCGGCTCCTTCCTGTTTCTGGGGCCCACCGGCGTGGGCAAGACGGAATTGTCCAAGGCTCTGGCGGAGGCCATGTTCGGCTCGGAGGATGCCATGATCCGTGTGGACATGTCCGAGTACATGGAGGGGCATTCGGTCTCCAAGATGATCGGCTCGCCGCCCGGATATGTGGGCTTTGAGGAGGGCGGCCAACTCTCGGAGAAGGTGCGCAGAAATCCCTATTCCGTGGTGCTGTTCGACGAGATCGAGAAAGCGCATCCGGATGTGTTCAATATCCTCCTGCAGGTGTTGGACGACGGGCATATCACGGATTCCAAAGGGCGCAAGGTCAGTTTCAAGAACACGATCCTGATCATGACCTCCAACGCCGGGGCGCAGCGCATCGTGGATCCCAAGAATCTGGGTTTTGCCGCGGGTGGCAGCGAGAAACGGGACTATGAGAAGATGAAGTCCGCCGTGATGGAGGAGGTCAAGAAGAGTTTCAAGCCGGAGTTCGTCAACAGGATTGATGACATCATCGTGTTCCATCAGCTCAACGATGACAACATGAAGTCCATCGTGAACCTGCTCTCCTCCAACCTGAACAGGCGCTGCGAGGATCAGATGAATATTCATTTGCACATGACCGCGTCCCTGAAGGAACATCTGGTGAAAAAATACGCTGACAACAAGATGGGGGCCCGGCCTCTGAAACGCGCCATCCGGTCGGTGGTGGAGGACGCGTTGGCGGAGGAGATCCTCATGAAGAAGGTGCAGCCCGGGGATACGGTCAGTGCAGGTTTCAAGAATGACAAAGTGAATTTTGTTGTTAAAAAATGAGTGGTAAAATCGGGCGATTTATATTATACTGAGAGTAGCTCAAAGCACATGGCGGAAAGGTCCGTCCATGACAATAAGCAGGAGGACGAAAGAGATGGCAGTAGTAGAGGAATTGCTCCGCAGTGAGGCATCCGGGGCAATCAGTTTTGGCAACCACAAATTGGATCGGAAAGCGAAAGTGGAAGATTTCAAGCATGAGGGTGATCTGCTCAAGGTCAAGACGTACAATGAGATCACGAAACTGGAGAAGAACGGAATGTTTCTGTATGAGTCCGTTCCGGGCACCAGCGTCTTGAACTTCAGGGAGCAGGCTTCCGGCGTGGAGTTCACCGTGTCCGGAGACGCGGACGCGCAGATCACCATAGGACTGACCGATGAGAAGGAGTACGAGGTCTTTGTGGGAGACAGAAATGTGGGAAAGATGAAGACCGGTCTGGGCGGAAAGCTCTCCCTGAGCGTGGAACTGGAGAACGCGGGCGAAGTGACCGTGAAAGTGGTTCAGGCATAGGACCGGATAGAGATATGGCGAAGGGAAAGGCATCAAGCGTTTTTTTCTGTCAAAATTGCGGGTATGAATCCGCCAAGTGGATGGGGCAATGCCCCGGGTGCAGGGAGTGGAATACCTTTGTGGAGGAGCCCCGGAGCGGGAGTGTGTCCAAGCGCTCCGGCAGCGCGGGAGGAACGGGAGAGCGCCCGAAACCCTGCGTATTGTCGGAGGTAGTCATTCGGGAGGAGAGCAAGCTCCTCACCGGAATCGGAGAACTGGACCGGGTGATGGGAGGCGGGATCGTGCAGGGGTCCCTGACTTTGGTGGGCGGAGATCCGGGCATCGGCAAATCCACCCTCCTGCTGCAGGTGTGCCGCAATCTGTCTCAGGCGGGTCATAAGGTACTCTACATATCGGGGGAGGAATCCCGCGTACAGATCAAAATGCGGGCGGATCGGATCGGCAGTTTTACGGACCGGATGCTCCTTCTGTGCGAGACCAATCTGGGGGATATCGAGGAGGTGATCCGCAGGGAACAGCCGGAGGTGGTGATCATAGACTCCATCCAGACCATGTTCAACGAGAATGTCTCCGCGGCTCCGGGCAGTGTGTCTCAGGTGCGGGAGTCCACGGGAGTGCTGCTGCAGTTGGCCAAGGGATTGGGTGTGGCGGTGTTCATTGTGGGACATGTGACCAAGGAGGGCACGGTGGCGGGCCCCAGAGTGTTGGAGCATATGGTGGACACGGTGCTGTATTTTGAGGGGGACAGACATGCCTCCTACCGCATTCTGCGGGGAGTGAAGAACCGTTTTGGCTCCACTAATGAGATCGGCGTGTTTGAGATGCGGGAGCAGGGACTGGTGGAGGTGGCCAATCCCTCGGAATATATGCTGACGGGACGGCCGGAGAACGCCGGAGGTTCCGTGGTGGCCTGTACCATGGAGGGCACCAGACCGATCCTGATCGAGATTCAGGCACTGGTCTGTCACAGCAATTTCGGCATCCCGCGCAGACAGACCACGGGGACGGATTTTAACCGCGTCAATCTGCTGATGGCGGTGCTTGAAAAGCGCTCCGGCATACAGTTGGCGGGTTGTGACGCCTATGTGAACATCACGGGGGGCATGAAGATCACGGAGCCTGCCATCGATCTGGGGATCGTGCTGGCGATCCTGTCCGGATTCCGCAATCAGCCCTTGCACCCCAAACTGATCGCCTTCGGCGAGGTGGGTCTCTCCGGGGAGGTGCGCGCCGTGAGCATGGCCAAACAGCGGGTGGCGGAGGCGCGCAAACTGGGATTTGAGATCTGTGTGCTGCCGCAGGTATGCGCCGCGGATTGCGAACAGGAGGGCCTCCGTGCGGAGGCACGGGACGACCTGCGGGAGAGCGGCCGTGCGGAGGCACAGGACGACCTGCGGGGGAGCAGTAAGGGCGGCAGGATGCGGATCATCGGGGTCAGCACGGTGCAGGAGGCCATTGACAGGCTGTTTTGACGCCGCGCGGAAATTTCCCCAAAATCTACTTGCGCTACTTTTCACCCTGTGTTATAATGTAGTTCGTCGATGATTCATCGACGGATACAGAGGAATAGTACAGCGGTAGTGCGGCGGTCTCCAAAACCGTTAACGGGGGTTCGATTCCCTCTTCCTCTGCTCTGAGAAGCCTTGAAACGTCACGAGAGGATGTTTTAGGGCTCTCTTTATATGTGCAGATCTTATGCAGATCATGTGCAGGTTGATTAAAAATCCATCCAAAAGGAAAGAATCGGAAAACGGGAGGTATGGGACATGGACAGCCGGGAACAGAAAGACGCGTGGGAGCAGGAGAACACGCGGGAACAGAGGGACGGACAGGAGCAGAGAGACGCGCAGGAGCAGTTGGCGCAGGCCATGCGGACATTGGAGACTTTCGTGCAGCGGCTGGCCAAAGAGGCCGGGGAGAGCGGGGAGTACGCCGCGGATCTGTGGGAGCGCATCCGCGGATCGGAGGGTGTGCTGCGGGAGTTGGCCTATTATCATGATTATGGCAATTTTTGGGGAGAATATAAGGTGGCGGGATACGGTCTGACGGACATTCTGGTGTGGCAGGTGGACCACTTCAAGGCTTATCTGGACAGGCATGAGGAGGTCAACCGTTGGCATCCGGAGAGACTGTTTCTGCACGCCTTGGACGTCATGCTGCAGATGGAGCAGGACCCCGCTCCCTATGTGCGGAAGATGCAGGGGGAGACGGGGACGGATTTCGCGGGAAAATACAGGGAATATTGAGGATTTGGAGTTTCGCCGGACAAACGGAAGAAAATGGATTTTTTGGCAAAAAATACTTTAATTTTGTCGGTTTCGGATGTAAAATAAGTTGTTGATATGAGGAAAGTGAGAGTGAGAAGTCATGTACCTGGTGTTCTTTCTGCTATGGATCCTGTTTAACGGGCAATTTACATGGGAGATCGCGGCTTTTGGGGCGGTATTGGCAGGGGTGATGTATTGGTTTATCTGCAGATTCCTGAACTACAGGCCGGCCATGGATCTTCTGATCTGCAGAAAGCTGCCGGGTTTTCTTCATTATCTCTTTGTGTTGCTCAAGGAGATCGTCAAGGCGAATCTGGCGGTCATAGGAATGATCTTCTCTTCCAAATATGAGTTGGAGCCGGTGATCGTGTCCTTTCGGACCGATCTGCAGACCGGCTTTGCCCGGGTGATGTTGGCCAACTCCATCACGCTGACCCCGGGGACCATCACCGTCTCCATGGTGGACGGGGAATATATCGTGCATTGTCTCGACAAGAGTCTGGCGGAGGGATTGGATCGCTCCGTATTTGTGGAGCTCTTGCGGAAACTGGAGAGAGTGGAAGGGGTGGAGCGGAAATGACGGAGAGCGCGGATCTGTTCCTGCAGGCCCGAAACGGTCTGTTTATGGTGGTACTGATAGCTCTGGGCATATTGTTCTTTGCGAGTCTGGCGCGGGCCGTGAAGGGGCCTCGGGTGGCGGATCGTCTGGTGGCGGTGAATATGATCGGCACCATGGTCATGGTCATGATCGCCATATTGTCTCTGTATCTGCAGGAGGACTATCTTTTGGATATCGGCCTGATCTACGCAATGGCCAGTTTCCTGGCGGTGATCCTGTTGGCTAAGGTGTATATCGGCATCTATGAGGAGCAGCACCTGCGGGGGCGGAGTTCGAGAGCCGGCAACCCGAAGGAAAGTAACCCGAGGGAAGGCAATTCGAAAGAAAGCAACCCGAGGGAAGGCGATCCGTGTGACAGGAATCCGGAGGGCGGCAGCTCGGGAGAAGGGAGCCTGGGAGCCGACAATTTAGAGGATCGACATCCGAATGAGAGGAAAGAGGGTGAGACGAAGTGAGCGCATGGGAATGGGTCAGGCTGATCGCGGGCGGAGGACTCCTGCTGTGCGGCCTGTTGATCTTTGTGATAGAGATGTACGGGGTGTTTCACTTTAAATATGTGTTGAACCGTATGCACAGCGCGGCTCTGGGGGATACTCTGGGGATTGGCCTCAGCATGGCGGGGTTGATGATCCTGTCGGGATTTCGCTTTGCGACTCTGAAGATGGCCATGGTGGTGATCTTTTTGTGGGTGACTTCGCCGGTGTCCTCCCATCTTTTGGCCAGGCTGGAGGGCGGGACCAATAAGAAATTGGGCGAGCACTGCCAGGTATACGAGGATCTGAGCGTGTTGGAGGTTCAGTTGGAGACCCGCAGACAGCGGGAACAGCAAGAGCAACAGCAAGAGCAGCGGGAACAACGGGAGGAGCAGTCATGACGGTTTTTCAATATGTGTTGTTTGGATTTTTGATTGTATGCGCCATCTCGGTGAGCTTTTCCAAAAATCTGCTCAACTCGGTGCTGATCTATATGTCCTTTTCACTGGTGATGTCCATCGTGTGGGTGACGCTGCAGTCCCCGGATCTTGCCATCACGGAGGCGGCGGTGGGAGCGGGGATCACCAGTCTTTTGTTCTTCGCCACGTTAAAGAAGATTCAGGCCATCGACACCAAGAGGGAGCAGGAGAGACAGGCGCGTGAGAAGGACGAACCCGTGAAACGGGAGGATATGGGTCGGGAGGTGAGTCTGCGTGAGTAGATTAAAGCCCAGAGAAGAATATGAGAAGACAGGGAGTTTCCGTTTCTTCAGATGGCTCTCCGGAAGTCGGGATCCCTATGTGGGCCGGGTGGAGATGCAGTCGCAGACGCCGAGAGAGACTCCGGAGATGACCTTGCGGGAGCGGATGGATGACAGTCAGGCCGTGCGGGACAAGGTCTATGATATCGACAACAACCGAAAGATTGAATTTTTTCACAGGGCCTATGTGCTGACGGCCATCGTGTTCTGTATCAGTCTGGCGGGGATCCTGTTGGTCATGGTGGCCATGCTGCCGGCCACGGGAACGGCGGACAGGCCCGTGAACAATGAAGTGCCGGCGCGCTATATCGAGAGCGGTCTGCAGGAGACGGGGGCGGTGAACATCGTCACGGGCATGATACTGGACTATCGCGCCTTTGACACCTTCGGCGAGTCCAATGTGCTGTTTGCGGCCACCACCACGGTGCTGATCCTGCTGCACAACAGGAAGAAAAAGGGCGCGCAGTCGGAGGAGCCGGACAATGACCGTCTGTTGGAGCCCAAGCGGGATGCCATTTTGCGGGCTGCGGCCACGGTGTTGGTGCCCGTCATCATTCTCTTCGGGATCTATGTGATCCTGAACGGCCATCTGTCGCCGGGCGGCGGATTTTCCGGAGGAGCCATCATCGGCGCGGGGCTGATCCTCTATCTGAGCGCGTTCGGATTTGAGCGGACGGAGCGGCTCTTCACGGAGAAGACTTACAAATATGTGAGTTTTGCGGCGCTTTTGACCTATTGTCTGGCCAAGAGTTATTCCTTTTTCACGGGAGCCAATCATCTGGAGAGCCATATTCCGCTGGGAACGCCGGGGGCGATCTTGAGCAGCGGCCTGATCTTTGTGCTGAATATCTGTGTGGGCATGGTGGTGGCCTGCACGATGTATACCTTTTATGTCATGTTCCGAAAGGGAGATTTTTAGGAGGGGTTTCAATGGGAAATCTGGCGGCGAACTACGGGGAAGCCGTGGCGATGATACTCTTTGTCATAGGCTTTTCCAATCTGTTATTGCACAAGAATCTGATCAAAAAGATCATCGGATTGAATATCATGGACAGCGCCATCTATCTGTTCTTGGCGGAGAAGGGCTATATCGCCGGGCGGGGCGTGCCCATTGTGGTGGACGGCGTACAGTCCGTGGAGGCCTATATCAACCCCATCCCCGCGGGACTGGTGCTGACCGGCATCGTGGTGTCGGTGTCGGTGTCCGCGCTGATGCTGTCACTGACGATCCGCCTCTTCCGCAGATATCACACATTGGATCTGGACGAGATCTCCACCCTCTTGAAGAAGGAGGGAGTATAGATGGACTTTATCAGAAATTTTCCCTTTTTCTGCATCATGCTGTCCATGTTCGCGGGGATCGTCTCCTCCATTCTGTCGGGGCGGGCGGCCAAATGGCTGAATCGTCTGGTCATCACGGTCATCGGCATACTGTCTTTTGTACTGCTTTTGTACCTGCTTGGGACAGGGGAGAGCTACACCTACATGATGGGACATTTCCCGGCGCCCTGGGGCAATGAGATCCGCGCGGGCGTACTGGAGGCGGGTATGGCGCTGTTTTTCTGCGTCATCATGCTTTTGTCCATGTTGGGAGGCAGCCACAAACTTGAGACGGAGGTGGCGGAGGAGAAGCAGCATCTGTATTATATTCTGGCCAATCTCATGCTCAGCTCGCTGTTGGCGTTGGTGTACACCAATGATATCTTCACCGCCTATGTGTTTGTGGAGATCAACACCATCACCGCCTGCGGTCTGATCATGATCCGTGAGACGGGGCGGACCATAGAGGCGGCGGTGCGCTATATGATCATGAGTCTTCTGGGCTCCGGTATGCTGCTCTTGGGCATCTGTGTGCTCTATGATCTGACGGGGCATCTGCTCATGAGCAATATGCAGGAGCAGGTGGCTATCCTGGCGGCGGATCCCACCTATCGGGTTCCGCTGCTTGTGACCATCGGCCTGATATCCGTGGGCCTCTCCATCAAGAGCGCGCTCTTTCCTTTCCACGCGTGGCTGCCGGACGCCTATGGCTATTCCACGGTATCTTCCGCGGCGATACTATCAAGTTTGGTGTCCAAGGGATATATCTTCCTGTTGATCAAGCTGATCTACAGGGTCATCGGATTTGAGGTGTTTCATGACAGCAAGATTGTCAATGTGCTGTTCATGTTCGGGTTGATGGGCATGATCTTCGGATCTCTGAGCGCCATTCGGGAGAATGATATACGGCGTATGATCGCGTTTTCTTCCGTGGCGCAGATCGGATATATCTTTATGGGCATCGGCATGGGGACGCAGATCGCCATGGTGGCCGCGGTGTTCCATGTGCTGTCCCATGCGGCCACCAAGTCCCTTTTGTTCATCTCGGCCATAGGGCTTACGGATGTGTCCGGGGGCAGCAGGAAGTTCATAGACCTGACGGGAGCCGCCTACCGCAATCCCTGCGCGGGAGCCGCGTTCACCGTAGGGGCTCTGTCCATGGTGGGCGTGCCTCTGTTCTCGGGCTTTATCTCCAAGCTTTTGTTCGCGCAGGCCGCGGTGCAAAACAGCGGTAAAATGCTGCCGGCGCTGATCGTATTGGGGATCAGCACGGTGTTGAACGCCATCTATTTCATGAAGACGGTGATCCGCATCTTCACTCCGGTGGAACCTGTCGGGGTGAAGAGGGACATGCCTGCGGGCGGAAGGCTTTATGTGGCCACGTTGATCGGTTTTATTGTGCTGAATATATTTCTGGGCGTCAATTCGCAGCCCATTGTGGACATGATCGGGCAGGGGCTCGGTATGTTCGCATAAGGAGGTTTTCGTATGGTTTTCATTTGGCTATCCATAGGATTTCCCATTCTCAGCGGGCTGTATCTGCTGGTGAGAAAGGAGTTTGTCCACCGAAAAGCGCTTTTGCGCACGGCGGGGGTCAGCCTTCTGCTCTCGGCGGCGCTGGCGGTCCTTGCGATTTGGCGCTGTGCGGGAGTGAATTTTGTGCTGTTTAAACTGACGGAGACATTGACCGTGGAGATGCGGATCGACGGGACGGGGATCCTGTTTGCCCTGATGGCGACGGTGGTCTTTGTCTGCGCGGGGATGTTTTCCTTTGAGTATATGAAGAAAGAGGACCATGAAAAGCGTTATTACGGATTTTATCTGATGGTGTTGGGGGTGCTGTACGCGCTTTGCTTTGCGGGCAATCTGATCACCTTCTATCTGTTTTTTGAGCTGCTCACGCTCTCCTCCATGCCTCTGGTGCTGCACTCTCAGAGCCATGAGGCGGTGATGGCGGGGTTAAAATACCTGTTTTACTCCCTGTGCGGAGCGTATATGGCTCTGTTTGGGTTGTATGTGATCGATCGCTATGGCGTGACCCTGCGCTTTACCGCGGGCGGGGTATTGGGGCCGGAGGCTGCGGAACACACGGGACTTCTGTTGGCGGCGGCATTTTTGATGATGTTGGGATTCGGCGTGAAAGCGGGGATGTTCCCCCTGCACGCGTGGCTGCCCGCGGCGCATCCCGTGGCGCCTTCCCCGGCCTCCGCGGTGCTCTCCGCCGTGATCGTGAAGGCGGGAGTGCTGGCATTGGTGCGCACGGTGTATCAGATCTTTGGAGTCTCATTCCTGCGGGGCACCCGGGTGCAGACCGCGTGGATGACGTTCACGCTGCTCACGGTGTTCATGGGCTCCATGTTGGCTTACAGAGAGGATGTCCTGAAGAAACGTCTGGCCTATTCCACGGTCAGCCAGGTCTCGTATATTTTGTTCGGATTGTCGCTCATGAGCGGGGAGGGTCTGACCGGCGGTATGCTGCAGGTGCTGTGCCACGGTTTTGTGAAAGCGGGACTGTTTCTGTGCGCGGGCGCCATACTGTTTTGCACAGGGCGGACCAGAGTGTCTGAGCTCAAGGGTATCGGAAAGAAGATGCCGGTGCTGATGTGGTGTTATACCATCCTGTCGCTGAGTCTGATCGGCATTCCGCCCATGGGCGGATTCGTGAGCAAGTGGCATCTGGCCATGGGAGCGCTCGGGAGCGGGATTCGGGGATTTGATCTGATCGGCCCTGTGGTGCTCTTGGTCAGCGCGCTGCTCACGGCGGGTTATCTGTTGCCGCCGGCCATCTCGGGATTCTTCCCGGGGGCGGATGTGGCGCAGGACGCGATCGTGAGGGAGGAGCCCTCCCCTTGGATGAATCTGCCCATCATAGCGCTCACGGCGCTCTCCGTGATCATCGGCATTTATCCCGGGCCGGTGACGGATTATATATCCGGTTGCATCGTCAGACTGGCGGGATTGTAGAGAGGAGAGAGCGATATGATAATGGCAGTGATTCTGATTCCTTTGATCAGCGGTGTGCTTGTGTCGCTGATCCCCTTTCGCAAGAGAGCGCATATGGAGGTCTTTCTGGAGAGCCTTGTGACGCTCAACAGTGTGTTGGTCTGGTATCTGTTGCTGCACCATGAGGACCGCATTTTTACATTGGCGCATTTTACGGGAGATCTGGCCATCAGTTTCAGGGTGGACGGCATGAGCATGGTCTTCGCGGGCCTTGTCAGCGTCCTGTGGCCTCTTGCCACGCTGTACGCCTTTGAGTATATGACAAAAGAGGCCCATGAGAGGGTGTTCTTCCTGTTTTACACGATGACTTACGGCGTGACCTTGGGAATTGCCTTTGCCGGCAATCTGATGACCATGTATTTCTTCTATGAGCTGCTCACGTTGGTGACGGTGCCGCTGGTGATGCACACGCTGAGCAGGGAGGCGATCCTTGCCAGCCGCAAATATCTCTATTATTCCCTGGGGGGAGCGGCGTTTGCCTTTATCGGGCTGATCTTTGTGATCGTCTATGGCAACACGATAGATTTTGTGCCGGGCGGTGTGTTGGATCTCGCCAAGATCGGCAGCAGGACGAACGTTCTCCTTCTGGTCTATGTCATGGCGTTTTTGGGCTTTGGCGTGAAGGCGGCCATCTGTCCCTTTAACTCATGGCTGCCGCAGGCGGGCGTGGCTCCCACCCCCGTGACCGCGCTGCTCCATGCGGTGGCGGTGGTGAAAGCCGGAGCTTTCGCCATCATACGTCTCACCTACTACAGTTTCGGACCGGATTTTGTGAGGGGTACCTGGGCGCAGAAATTCCTGATGGCGATCGTACTGTTTACCATTGTCTATGGCTGCAGCCGGGCCGTGAAGGAGACCCATTTAAAGAGGCGGCTGGCCTATTCCACCATCAGCAATCTCTCCTATATTTTGTTCGGCGCGGTGCTGATGACTCCCTTGGGCATGGTGGGAGCGTTGACTCACCTGGTATTCCACGCGGTGATGAAGATCTGTTCCTTCTTCTGTGCCGGGGCGGTGATCCACCGGACAGGGAGACAATATGTGCATGAACTGGACGGGATGGGCTATAAGATGCCTTGGGTGTTCGGCATCTTCACGGTGTCGGCGTTCGCCCTGATGGGAGTGCCCGGATTGGCCGGATTTGTGAGCAAGTGGAATCTGGCGCGGGCGGCCATGGAGAGCGGCGATGTGTTGGCCTATGTGGGCGTCGGCTGTCTTTTGCTCAGCGCGCTGCTCACGGCGATCTATATGTTGACCATAGTGGTCAGGGCGTTTTTCCCGGGCAAAGAATTTGATGCCGGGAGTTTGGAGGGCATCAGCGATCCCAATTGGAAAATGCTGGCGCCTCTGATGATCTTTGTGGTATGCATCGTATATTTTGGTCTGCATTCCGCTCCGATCGTGGCGTTTTTCGCCAAGGTCGCGGAGGGCGTGTATTAGACGGGAGACTTTAAAGTCGTTCGGAAATGAGGGTTAAAATGGCTGAAATGATTTTGGATCATCTGCATATTTTGGTCTGCGCGGCGGTGTTCGGCCCCATGGTCTGCGCGGTGGCGTCTTGGCTGATCGGGCGCGGGAGCAAGGTTGGGAGGGACTGCTTTGTGTTCATCACATGCGGTCTGGAGCTGTCAGCGTTCCTGTTCCTCTTTGTGTTGGCGCTGTACGGCATATATCCCGCCAAGATATATATTCCGGGGATCTGTGGCCCGGGTCTGGCATTCGCGGCGGACGGATTTCGGGTGCTCTACGGCACCGTGGCGGCTTTCATGTGGCTCATGACCACCTTGTTCTCAAGAGAATATTTTGCCCGATATCACAATCAAAACAGATATTGGTTCTTCTTTCTGCTGACCCTTGGAGCCACGGAGGGCGTGTTCCTCGCGGGCAACTTTTTCACCATCTATGTCTTCTTTGAGATCATGTCCCTCGCCTCCTACGCCTGGGTGGCCCATGAGGAGACCGCAGAGTCCCTGCGGGCGGCGGGCACTTATCTGGCTGTGGCCGTCATCGGCGGACTGGTGATGTTGATGGGGGTCTTTCTGATGTATGGGATGGGATCCGAGGCGCTCCCCGCGGCAAGCCTCTGCCTGCTCGTGGGATTCGGGGCCAAGGCGGGCGCGTTTCCCCTGCATATCTGGCTGCCGAAAGCGCATCCCGTGGCGCCGGCGCCGGCGTCCGCGCTGCTCTCCGGCGTGCTGACCAAGACCGGAGTGTTTGGCATCCTGTTGCTGACGGCTGCCACGACCTCCCTGTCCGATTGGGATGTGACATGGGGGACGCTGATATTGACTCTGGGCGTTCTCACCATGGTGTTGGGGGCGCTGCTCGCCCTGTTCTCCGTGGACTTGAAGAGAACCCTGGCCTGCTCCTCCGTGTCCCAGATCGGATTTGTACTGGTGGGCATCGGTCTCGCGGGACTGCTCGGGGAGGAGAGAGGGATCGCGGTGCGGGGCGCTGTTCTGCATATGGTGAACCATTCTTTGATCAAACTGGTGCTGTTTTTGGCGGCAGGCGTGGTGTTCATGAATCCGGGCAAGCTGAATCTGAATGAGATCCGCGGGTTCGGCAGGAAGAAACCGCTTCTGAATTACTGTTTCCTCATGGGGGCTCTGGGCATCGGCGGCATACCGCTCTGGAACGGCTATGTGAGCAAGACCCTGCTCCACGAGAGCATTGTGGAGTACACGGAATCCCTCGTCTCGGGCGGCGCGGTCGGATATCTCTCAGCGAACCTGATGCGGGGCGTGGAGTGGGCCTTCCTGATCAGCGGCGGACTGACGGTGGCCTATATGACCAAGCTGTATGTGGCCCTCTTTATAGAGAAGAACCGGGACGGGAAGGTACAGCGCCAATTTGACGCGTTGAAGGGCAAGTATATGAACCGGATCAGCGCGGCGGTGTTGGCCGGCAGCGCCACGCTGCTGCCCCTGTTTGGTATGATGCCGGATCGGATCATGGGGAAACTCGCGGATCTGGGACAGAGTCTCTTTTCCGAGAGTGGGAGCGCCGCGATGTCATGGTTTGCCGCGGAGAATCTGAAGGGAGCTCTGATCTCCATCGCCATCGGCGCGTTCATCTATCTGTTCTTTGTGAGGACTTTCCTGATGAAAGGGGAAGATAAGGTCTATGTGAACCGTTGGCCCGCCCGCTTGGATCTGGAAGACAGTCTCTACAGACCCGTGCTCTTAAAAGCCTTGCCCTTTGTGTTCGGTGTGCTCTGCAGGATCATGGACAGTCTGGCGGACGCGGTCGTGGTATTTCTGCGCGGGACCGTCTACCGGGACAGCAGGCTGCCGGGAGAGTTGGAGGAGGGCAATCTCTTCACTCATATCTGTGCCCGTGTGGCCGGGGCTTGGCAGAACCTGGGCAACCGCAGCCTGTGGAAAAAGGAACCGAGAGCGGTGGATTACGAGCACAAGTACGCGCTGATCTGGCAGGAGTGGGATGAGGACAGCACCATCATCGGGAGGAGCCTTTCTTTTGGACTGTTGCTGTTCTGCGTGGGACTGCTGCTCACGGTGATCTATCTGCTGGTGGCGGGATAGGGAGACCGATCGCGCGCGGTATCCGCCAAACAACCGTCAAACAACGAAATTTGTAGTTGAAAGAAGAATTTAGCGGGTGTATAATGATACCGCCGATTTATCTTTATATGAGAGATAGAAACGGAAAGAGGTAAAAGAAGAGATACAAAATAAACAGCAAAGGAAGAATGGATTATGGAGAACAACACAAAAAAAGGGGGATGGCGCACCAATAAATGGGTTCGCGCGGCCATTCCCGCACTGCTTTTGCACTGCAGTATCGGTACGGTCTATTGTTGGTCGATCTTCAGTCAGGAGATTGCCGAGCACATCGGTTTCAGCAAGAGCGCCACGGAGTGGGCTTTCAGTTTCGCAATCTTCTTTCTGGGCATGTCCGCTGCTTTTCTGGGAAACGTGGTGGAGAAGGACATTCACAAGTCCTCGCTGATCGCCGCCATCTGTTTCGCGCTGGGTATGGCGGGAACGGGATTTTTCATCTATTACGGCGGACTGCACAAGGGCAGCATGGTGGCCCTGATCGGCATCTATGTGTGCTACGGTTTCATCATGGGCATCGGCTTGGGGACCGGCTATCTGTCCCCGGTAAAGACGCTGATGCTCTGGTTTGAGGATCGCAAGGGATTGGCCACGGGTCTCGCGGTGGCGGGATTCGGCGCGGCGAAGGCGATCGCAAGCCCCATTATGCAGGCAATGCTCGACAACTTGGGCGACGGCGGCATCTACAAGATGTTCGTGATCCTGGCGGCCGTCTACTTCGTGATGATGTTCGTGGGACATCTGCTCTTGAAGAAACCCGACGGCTGGCATGAGCCTCAGAAGAAGGACAAGAGTCAGAGCATGATGGCGGTCATCAAGTCCAAGCCCATCGCCAACTACATCGGCATCTGGCTGATGTTTTACCTGAACATCACCTGCGGACTGGCTCTGATCTCCCAGGAGAAGATGATCGTGAAATGTATCGGACTGGCAAGCTTTGTGGGGATCATCTCCACGGTGTCCGCCGTGTTCAACGCGGGCGGCCGTCTGGGATTCTCCGCTTGGGCTGACACCATGAAGGACAGGAACACGATCTACAAATTGATCTTTGTGCTGTCCATCGTCTTCACGGGTCTGGTGATCGTCACCGGCGGCATCAAAAACGGCGAGGGCAACATCGTTCTGATGATCCTGGTATTGGCATTGATCTTTGTGGTCAACGCGGGATACGGCGGCGGATTCTCCAATGTGCCCACGCTGTTGTCCGATCACTACGGAATGGGCAATATCAGCGCCATCCACGGCCTGACGCTCTCCGCGTGGGGTATTGCGGGACTCACGGGCAATCAGATGGCCAATCTGATCGTGAATAAATTCGGGCAGGAGGTTCAGATGCAGCATGTGCTCTCGGACGGCGCCATCGAGATGATCACGGTGAACCCCACCGGTTATCAGTGTGTGCTGTACGCCACTGTCGTGCTCTATATCCTGTCACTTTTGATCTGTCTGTTCATGGTGAAACCCACGGATAAGGCTCTGGCGGCGAAGAAGGCCAAGGCAAAATAGAGGATCGAAGGCTCAACAAAGGAGCCCCGAGAGCGGAAACGCTTTCGGGGCTCTTGTATATTGCGTCCGGCCGGTTGTTTTGATTCCGGCTGTTCCGGTTGTTTCGGCTGTCCGGACGGGGTTATTTGTTGTAATACTCCCGCTCCTGCTCCAGAGATTCCGGAACCGGGGTGCCGGAGTTGCGCAGACGCTGGATCTGCATATCCAACTGATGGCGTTTCTGCGCGTTCTGCAGACGGTGTTTGGCCAACAGTTCAGAATAGAGGGGATTGCTGTCCAACATATCGCAGATCCCGGTGGTGAAAGGGCAGTAGGTGAAGAAAATGCTGCGGGCCACTTTGTTGAGCCTTGGAGAGCCGTTTCCCTCAAACAACACCCATTGCACATAATCTCTCACGAACATTTCCTTGAAACTGTTCTTGGCCTGTAGGAGGGCCGTGCGCACCCGGTCTTTGGCCTCGGCGCTCAGATCCCTGTTCTTGCGGTAGAACTGCACATAGTCAAAGTATTCACTGGTGAGGGAGCGCTCGCTGATATCGTTCCAACGGCCGCCCTGCACGCGCTTGCACATCTCCCAGCGGAACTCGCCGGTCAGGCGCAGGAACGTGGTGTTCAGATCCTCCATGTGGAAGATGGAAAAGCACATTCTGCTGTTGGTGTTTCTCTTTTTACCTTCGATCTCCTGCCACATGACGCCGCGGATCCCGGCGTTGGGCAACAGGATGAAATCGGGCAGATATTCCGTGTGTACGGGAGTCTTGCTCATGACATCGATATGGTCCATATCCAGACCGGAGCGGTAAAACGCGGAATAGTCCACCTTGCGCACCTGCTCCATCGCCTTGGCCATTGCGGACACCGTGATATAGGCGGAATCCAGATCTTTCAGCGCGCTCTCCGACGTAAAGAGCGGGCAGAATGTGGAGGGGCGCCCGAAAGTCACCTTGTTGGCGGAGGGGAAGAGGTTCTGCAGCTCAAATTCCACCCGGCTCATCCGGTCCGTCTCCATGTGGGCAAGCTCTTTCTCCGTGATATTGCCCTGTGCCTTCTGCTTGTGGATATACTCCGTGTAATCCTGATCGAATTCGTTGCGGCTGGGCTCCTTTCGGCCGTCATAGATCGCCGTCAGCCAGTGGTAGAAAGTATAGAGACCGAATTCACTGTTGTCCTTGATGCCGGCAGCTATGCGGGACAGAGTGGCCGCGTTCTTCGTCCCCGCGAGCTCCTCGTCCACATAGCCGAAGTACAAAAACATCCGCACGGGCAGGGGGATCTCCGTCTCCTCCAAAGTCCGCTTGAAGACGGCGGTATAGAGGGTGTAGAACTCGTTGGTCAGGGCGCGCCGCAGGGCGATCACGGGATCGTCCATGGAACTTTTCTCGGAGAGCGCCCGATAGTCCGACACATGCTTGCGGAAAGTATCCTCCGCGTTGGAACTCAGATCCGCGAATTGCAAAATGACATTGAGGGAGCCGGACAGTTCCGTGGGCAAAGCGGAAGAGGTCTCGGTCTCCTCCGCGCGCACGGTGTGATCCTCGCTGTCATAGAACTTCTGCATACGGTTCTTCAACTGTTCGGAAGGCACCAAAGCGCCGTCCTTTAACTGTTCGTGCATACGGCGGATATCACTCTGAAGTTCAGCCTTCTCCTCCGCGTTGTCGTCCAATTTGCCATACAGGGAAGTAAAACAGTTCAAAAGATCACTGCCGCCCTCGTTGAAGTAGAGGGACGCGATCTGCTGCCGGTATTGGAACTGTTCCTCCAGTTCCATTCGCGCCCGCTGAAAATCCTGACTTCCGCGCCGTAAGACACCCAGAGAGAACTCGCGCTCCTGGATGAACTCCCGGAAATTCTTGCCCCCGTAGAGACGGGTCAGTCCCTGATAGTAGCCGTTCAGCCAGGGCTCCTCGGACTCGCTCTCCAACCAGGCGTTCTGCCCGTCAATGCCGTTGACGGCGAGGGCCTTGATGCGATAGCGCTCGCAGAGCGAGTTGTACTTTTCATAGTCGTCTCTCAGGCTGCGGTACAGGCTGCTGCAGTTGATCTCGGACAGAGCCAGCCGGTTTTGCAGCGTGCAGATCTGGCGGCAGGCGGAGATCAGGAAGAACCTGGCCACGTCCGCGTGTTTCTGCAGAAGGTCGCTCAGCATGTCGGCGCCCGATAAGGGGTAAGTCAAAATGGTGGTATTTTCCACCGCCGTGTAGCTCAGAAAATGAATGTCGGAGCAGATCTCACAGATGCCGATTACATCGCCACGGCCCAGGAGATAGGAGCCTCCGGGGTAGTCCGTCCGCACTTTGCCGTCCGCGATCAGATGCAGAGCGGTTATGGGCTGCCCGTATGTATCGATTGTCTTGTCTTTTTCCAGTGTGATTCCGGCCATTCTTATAACCTGCCTTTCCTATTGCGATTACATGCGCAGACGGGCATCGTGACCATGTTCGTCTGCGCATATACATAGTATACTACAAACTGTTATGAATTTTCTACTGTACTTTTGCAAAAAATGTGATAAAATAAAAATACATATGTGTCAGTTTTCGGAATAAGATGTCCGGAGGTAGGATGAATGGAGCAGGAAACCGAGTATCGGCGTCAGCAGCTTAAGGAGTACAAGGAGGCGCTCATGCCGCTTTTGCGCTATCTGCCGTGGTTGGAGAAGAGCGCGGGCACCAACGCCAGTCATAATTACAGCAGCGCCGAGGCGGGAGCGCAGGTGATGAGTTTTCCGGTCTATGACGGCACTCTGCTCAATTTTGTGCGCGAGGCGGGCAAGACCGTCTTCATGGACCGCAATTACAGATATGTCTATTCGCGCAACCGTATCGTCACCCATGAGGATGAGAGAAGAGTGATACAAAATGCGGAGCTGAAGGATTGGGGAATCCTCTGCGGGATCCTCTCTAAGTATGTTCTGGGGGGAAGGACCAAGGGAACGCTCTGGAGCGAGGGCGTAAAGGAACAGATCTTTTACCTTGTGATAAGGAAGATGTGCGATCTGATCGAATTTTGGGACAAACCGATAGGCATATGACGACGGCGACGGGCAACAGGAACGGGCAAGGCAAGAGGAACGGGCAAGACAAGGGGAGCAGGTAAAAATGAGAGGATACGGATTCGGGAAAGGCATGGGTATACATGGGAGATAAGTCGGTACAGAAGAAAAAGTACATTGTGGAGACGGCGCGGAAGGTTTTCATGGAGAGAGGCTTTAAGAAAGTGACCATGAAGGACATCGTGGAGGCATGTGACATCAGCCGTGGAGGACTTTATCTCTACTTTGAGAACACGAGCCAGATATTTGCGGAAGTCCTGAAACTGGAGGCCGAGGAGACGGATGACGTGTTCTCCGAGAGCATTGACGAAGACGCCACAGCCGTGGATATTCTCCTGCTGTTTCTAAAGGAGCAGAAGAAGGAGATCCTGCGCAAGAAGGATACGCTGACACAGGCGATCTATGAGTATTATTTTGAACATAATCTGCCTAAGAAGGACAATGTCCTGAAGAAACAGTTCGACTCCGCCGTGAAGGTGATCGAGAAACTGATCGAGACGGGAGTCGATAACGGGGAATTTGTCTGCGACGACTGCGCGGGCACGGCCCGGAATATCATGTTCGTGCTGGAAGGGCTCAAGATTTCCGCCCAGACCACGGGCATCACTTCCGATGCGGTGGACAGGGAGTTAATGTACATATTGCGAGGAATCGGAGCGGATGACTGATCAAGATCGTGGAGGAATGTTTGTATCATGGGAAACGTAAGACGCATTTATGTGGAGAAGAAGGAGCCCTACGCGGTGAAGGCAAAGGAGCTGCACGAGGAACTGAAGAATTACCTCGGCATCCGGGCGGACAGGGTTCGCGTATTCATCCGCTATGATGTGGAGAATATATCGGACGAAGTCTTTGAGCGGGCCTGCAGGACCGTGTTTGCGGAGCCTCCCGTAGACGATCTGTATAGGGAGAGCATCGACATACCTGCGGACGGACATGTGTTCTCCGTGGAGTATCTCCCCGGACAATTTGACCAGAGAGCGGACTCCGCGGTGCAGTGCATTCAATTTTTGGATGAGAATGAGACGCCCGTCATCAAAACGGCGGTGACTTATCTGATACAGGGTCAGATCAGTGAGGAGCAGATGCGGCATATCAAGTCCTACTGCATCAATCCCGTGGATTCGAGGGAGACAGGTCTGCAGAAACCGGACACGCTGATCACGGCGTTTGAGGAGCCCGCGGATGTGGCTGTCTTCTCGGGCTTTTCGGACATGTCCGAGGAGGAGTTGCGCAGATTGTACGACTCTCTGGGATTGGCCATGACTTTCAGGGATTTTGTACATATTCAAAAATATTTTCATGACGATGAGAAGAGAGATCCTTCCGTGACGGAGATCCGTGTGTTGGACACCTACTGGTCCGACCACTGCCGTCACACCACTTTCTCCACGGAGCTCAAGGAGGTGGAGTTTGGGGAGGGGTATTATCGCGCTCCCATCGAGACGACCTACAGGAGCTATCTGGACACCCGGGAGGAGATCTTCGCGGGCCGGGAGGACAAATTCGTCTGCCTGATGGATCTGGCGCTCATGGCCATGAGAAAATTAAAAAAAGACGGCAAACTGGACGATATGGAGGAGTCTGACGAGATCAATGCCTGCTCCGTGGTGGTGCCCGTGGAGATGGACTACGGCGACTATTCGGAGACAGAGGAGTGGTTGGTGTTCTTCAAGAATGAGACCCACAACCACCCTACGGAGATCGAGCCTTTCGGCGGCGCGGCCACCTGTCTGGGCGGCGCCATCCGCGATCCTCTGTCCGGGCGCGGCTATGTATATCAGGCCATGCGCGTCACCGGCGCGGCGGATCCGAGAGTGCCCGTGTCCGAGACCCTGAAAGGGAAACTCTCCCAGAAAAAGTTGGTGAGAGGCGCGGCGAGCGGCTATTCCTCCTATGGGAACCAGATCGGCCTGGCCACGGGGCTTGTAAAGGAGATCTATCATCCGAATTATGTGGCAAAGAGAATGGAGATCGGCGCCGTCATGGGCGCTGCTCCCCGCAAGAATGTAAAGCGCGAGACCTCCGATCCCGGAGATGTCATCATCCTGTTGGGCGGACGCACCGGAAGGGACGGCTGCGGCGGAGCCACCGGCTCCTCCAAGGTACACACGGAGAGCTCCATCGAGACCTGCGGGGCCGAGGTGCAGAAGGGCAACGCCCCCACGGAGAGAAAGATACAGAGACTGTTCCGCCGCGCGGAGGTCAGCCGTCTGATCAGGAAATGTAATGATTTCGGCGCGGGCGGCGTGTCCGTCGCCATCGGCGAGTTGGCGGACGGCCTGACGGTGGATCTGGACAAAGTGCCCAAGAAATACGCCGGACTGGACGGCACGGAGCTCGCCATATCCGAGTCTCAGGAGCGCATGGCCGTGGTGATCGCCCCGGCGGATGTGGAGGAATTTCTGGGCTATGCCGCGGAGGAGAATCTGGAGGCTGTGGAGGTGGCCGTGGTCACTGAGGAACCCAGGCTCAGACTCAGTTGGCGGGGCAAAGAGATCGTAAACCTCAAGAGGGCCTTTTTGGACACCAACGGCGCTCATCAGGAGACCGGTGTGAAGGTGGACATTCCCTCAAGAGAGGACAATTATTTTGATAGTTGGGCGGTTCCGGCCGTGGGAGAGCAGTTGGAGAAAGGCGATGTCAGGGCGGCATGGCTGACCCTGCTGCGGGATCTGAATGTCTGCTCCCAGAAGGGACTGGTGGAGATGTTTGACTCCTCCATCGGCGCGGGCAGCGTGGTGATGCCCTACGGCGGCAAGTATCAGTTGACGGAGACCCAGACCATGATCGCCAAACTTCCCGTGCTGCGCGGAAAGACGGACACCGTGACCATGATGGCCCACGGCTTTGATCCCTATCTGTCCTCCTGGAGCCCCTATCACGGAGCCATCTACGCGGTGCTGGAGTCCATGGCTAAGATCGTGGCGTCCGGGGGAGACCATAAGAAGATCCGCTTTACTTTTCAGGAGTATTTCCGCAGGATGACGAGCGATCCCGCCCGTTGGAGCCAGCCTTTCGCGGCTCTGCTCGGCGCCTATGACGCGCAGATCGGGTTCGGACTGCCCTCCATCGGCGGCAAGGACAGCATGTCCGGAACCTTCAATGATCTGGATGTGCCGCCCACTCTGGTGTCTTTTGCGGTGGATGTGGCAAAGAGCGGACGGATCATCACGCCGGAATTAAAGACTCCCGGAAATGTACTGGTGCATTTGCAAATAGAGAAAGATGACTTTGATGTTCCCAAATATGACGATGTCTCCGAGATGTATGACTTTATCAGCGGACTCATGGAGGACGGGGCGGCAGTGTCCGCCTACGCGGCGGACGCGAGAGGCGTGGCTGCCGCGATCTCCAAGATGGCGTTCGGCAATAAGCTCGGGATCCGCCTGTCTGAGGATCTGGGGGCGGGCGAGCTGTTCGGCAATGCCTTGGGCGATATCGTGTTGGAGATCCTGCCCGAGAGATTGGAGGAGGTGGCGGCATCCGATTTCCGGGTGACGGTGATCGGCACCGTGACAGGGGAGGCGGAATTTGTCCTGAGAGACGTGAAGATCTCCATGGATGAGGCGCTGGAGGCGTGGACTTCGGGGCTTGAGAAAGTATTCCCCACCAAGTCGGCGCAGGGAGGAGAGACCCTGAGCGGCGAGTGTTACCGGGCATCCGACATTTATGTGTGCCGGAATAAGGTGGCCAGACCCACGGTGTTCATTCCCGTATTCCCGGGGACCAACTGTGAATATGATTCCGCCAAGGCCTTTGAGAGAGCGGGCGCCAATGTGATCACGCAGGTCTTCCGCAACAGGACCGCGGAGGATATCCGCAGTTCCGTGGAGGAGTTTGAAAAATCCATCGCCAAGGCGCAGATCATCATGTTCCCCGGCGGGTTTTCCGCGGGCGACGAGCCGGACGGCAGCGCCAAGTTCTTTGCCACCGCGTTTCAAAACGAGAAACTCAAGGAGGCCGTGACAAAACTTTTGCAGGAGAGGGACGGTCTCGCTCTGGGCATCTGCAACGGATTTCAGGCGCTGATCAAGCTTGGACTGGTGCCCTACGGGGAGATCGTGGGGCAGAGAGAGGATTCTCCCACGCTGACATTCAACACCATCGGCCGGCATATCTCCAAGATGGTCTATACCAATGTGGTATCCAACAAGTCGCCCTGGCTGCAGGGCGCGACGCTCGGCGCCACCTACTGCAATCCCGCCTCCCACGGCGAGGGTCGCTTTGTGGCCCCGAAGGAGTGGATCGACAGGCTCTTTGCCAACGGGCAGGTGGCTACCCGCTACGCGGACCCGGACGGCAATATGAGTATGGATGAGGAGTACAATGTGAACGGCTCCTATCTGGCCATCGAGGGAATCACTTCGCCTGACGGGCGGTGCCTCGGCAAGATGGCGCACTCCGAGAGACGGGGTGACGGCGTGGCCATGAATATCTGCGGGGAGCAGGACATGAAGATCTTTGAGTCGGGAGTGGGGTATTTCCGATAAGCAGTCAAGGGGGTACATATGGACGGAAAGCAGACACAGATTTATTTTGCGCCGAATGTGGAGGCCATAGAGGAGTTGGGGGCCAACTGGTACAATATCGTGCGGGATATCAGTGATTACCTTCAAAGTCAGGGCTTTCAGTATTCGCGCACTTTGGGTTTTGTCAACGACAGGGAGCTGTCGGAGGAAGAATTGGCGCAGGTGTTTGGGGAGATCGTCAAGTTGGCGTGGGGGAAGGAGAATCTTTTGTATGCCCGCGCGAATATTATCAGTGATGTGCAGGATCTGACGTGGATGCTCAAAAGAAAAGACGGAGAGGAGTGAGTGATATGTTAGCTGTTCTTATTCCACTGTTTGATGAGAATATGGCTGTGAGTGCGTATTCCATATTCACACAGAAACACAATTATCTGTTGAACCCGGCCATGTTGGGGACGGGTCAGCACGACGGAGCCGCCCGTGTGGAGGGGTTGGAGCTGATCCGCAGTGTGGGGATCGAGACCTTGTCCGACGGAAAGGAGATCTTCGTGCCCGTGACCAATATCTCCGTGTTGGCGGATCTGGAGGCCCAGTGTGACGCGCCTCCGGAGCAGATCGTATTTCTGATCGACAATACGGTCCCGCCTGTCGAGATGTATATCGACAGGCTGAAACAGCTCAAGGAAGAGGGATTCAAGCTAGCCATCCGCAAGTTGGCTGTCTCGGAGTTTGAGAGCTATCGGGAGATCTTGGCTCTGATGGACTATGTGTTCCTGAACAACCGCAAGATCGCCATCGACAAGGCGAAGATCTATTTTGGCAAACTCTTCCCTTCCGTGAAACTGTGCGCGGGCAATATCGACACCAACAAGATCTTTGAATCTCTGAAGGAGACCGGCGGATACAGCCTCTACGAGGGCAATTTCTACAGACTGCCCGTGGCCAGAGGCCACAACAAGGTGGCGCCTTTGAAGTTAAACTACATTCAACTGCTGAATGTGGTGAACGCAAACGACTTTGACCTGCAGCAGGCGGCGGATATCATCGGGCGGGATACCGCGCTGACGATCTCCCTGCTCGGCATGGTGAACCGTATGACGGTCAACTCCGGGATCACGAGCATCCGCCACGCGGCGGCCATGTTGGGCCAAAAGGAGTTGAAACGCTGGATCAACACGGCGGTGGCGGGGGAGCTCTATGCGGATAAGCCCAGTGAGGTCACCAGACTGTCGCTGCTGCGGGCCAGATTCGCGGAGAATCTCGCGGGGAGCTTTGGTCTGGCCGCCAAGAAGGAAGAGCTGTTCCTCATGGGACTGTTCTCCGTGTTGGATGTGATCTTGGAGAAGAGCATGAAAGAAGCGCTGCAGATCATGAAAGTGGCGGACGATATCGAGCAGGCTCTGGTGGACAAAGAGGGGCCTCTGGCGCCGGTGTATGAATTCCTGTTGGAGTATGAGAACGCCAACTGGCAGGAGGTGTCCAGGCTGATGGTTCTGCAGAATATGTCCATGGATGCTGTGCAGAACGTGTACACGGAGGCGCTTGAGTGGTATAGGAACCTGATCACGGATGATGGAAAGGAATGAGATAAATGGCACGGATGAGTGCCGCCGGGATGACATGGAAAATGTAAAAGCGGAATTGTCCGGCAAAGACACGAATTTCAGAGAGGGAAGTCTGAATGGCAGTCTGTGGAAGGTGATCCTGTCCGTGGGGCTGCCTTTGGCTTTTTACCAGAGTCTCAATCAGCTTTTTAAGATATTGGATACCATGATGGCGTCCCATATCAGCAGCCGCTCGGTGTCCGCCGTGGCATATCTGTCCCAGATCAGTATCTTCCTAAGCTCCATCGGCGCGGGACTGGCGGTGGGATCCGGCATTAAGATCAGCCGCGCCTACGGCGAGGGGGACTACCGGATGGTAAAGCGACGGGTCAGCAGTCTCTATGCGATCTGCGTGGTGACCGGGTTGGTCATTCTGGCGGTCATTTTCCCCTTTGTGGAGGAATTTCTGGCTCTGGCGGGCACGCCGGCCGCGCTGATCGAGGAGGGATGCGCCTATTTCCGGGTGGAACTGGTGTGTCTGGTGGTGCAGGTCTTTAACGGGGTCTACATCTCCGTGGAGCGGGCCAGAGGCAATTCCGGGAGGATCATGTATCTGAATCTGATGGTGATCGGAGTGAAACTGGGACTCACGGCCTTCTTCGTCTACGGACTGGAGGGCGATCTGGTGATGATCTCATGGGCCTCTCTCATCTCTCAGGTGTGCCTGATGATCTTCGGCGTGGCGAGGGGACTCATGGAGTCGGACAATGCCTTTGGTTTCTCCCTGAAGGCGGTGACGCTGAAACGGGAGGTGGTGGGCCCCATGCTGAGCCAGTCCTTCCCCGTGATGGTGGAGAAGATGGCCTTCGCCTTCGGCAAGACCGTGGTCAACGCCATGAGCGTGTCCTACGGGGAGCTGACGGTGGGAGCATTGGGCGTCTCCAATAATCTGGGCGGCATCAACACCAACCCGCAGAACGGGATACAGGAGGGCGGAGCCTCCATCATCAGCCAAAATATGGGGGCGGGCAAGCCGGAGCGGGCTGTGGCCGCGTTTTGGCGCGTGCTGATCCTCAATCTGATCATCGGGGGAGTCTTTATGACATTGACTCTGCTCGGCCTGGACCAACTGGCAGGGCTCTTTGACGGCGGCGATCCGCAGTTTCACCAACTGATCATGGACGTCTATCAATATGAGGCGTTGGGGGCATTGACTTTGGGAGTCAACTCCGCGGTCATGTCCCTGCTCTACGGATTGGGCAAGACCAAACTCACCCTGGCCATCAACTTTTCCCGAGTGTTCATCTTCCGCATACCGGTGCTGTGGGCACTGCAGCGTTTTACCACCCTCGGAGCCGAGAGCGTGGGAATCGTGATGCTTGTCAGCAATGTGTCCGTGGGGGTGGTGGCTGCCGCGGTGGCGGCGGTGGTCTTGAGGGGAATGAGGAGAAACAGATTTTAGAGACATAAAAAATGGAAACAAAGGGGCTCGAACCCTTGGCCTCCCGCTAGTCAGGCGAGCGCTCATCCCAGCTGAGCTATGTTTCCATTAAGTTTATTATAACATACCGGTTCAATATTGCAACTTCTTTTTCGGGCTTGTCACATTCATGTTCTGTCCTTCTTTGGATTATGGGATCAACGCCATAAACGGTAATGCTATAATTATTAAAGAATAATTTTCGCGTTACCCTTGTACGGATGAGTGTCAGCATAAGCAGATGCTTTCTCCATAAATTCATCCGTTCCCATTCTATCATAATATTCTCTTTGCCATACGGTATAATCAAAATCATCTCTTTTAAGCATTGAAATAAAATGCTCCGCATCAAGTACACCCAATTTTTCAATAAGACAGGCAATACCCTGTTCCATTAATTCCGCTGTGTTCATCATAACCCATCCGCCTCCATTTTTCTTATAAACTCACAGGGAGAAACCAACTGTATTTGATTTTCAAAGTGTGTTTTATTTTGTTGTCATCGCAGGGATTCTTGCATACAAGCTCTCTGCCGTCTTGTTCCCGGACTCGTCGTATTCATACTCGCTCCTATATCCAATAAACCCGTTGGAATCGTAGTATGTCTCCTTCGTCATGTTCCCTGCCTCGTCATATTCATGCTCACACCGATACCCGATGTCCCCGGCGGGCCGATAGAATATTTCTTTCGTCCGGTTTCCTAAATTGTCATATTCATATTCCGTACGCCCCTCGATTTTCCCATTAGAATTGTATATCTCATATTTCGCCATGTGCCCCGAACTGTCATACTCATACTCATACCGATAGTTAATGTTTCCCGCCAAACTGTAAGATATGTCTTTCGTCCGGTTCCCTGAGATATCATATTCATACTCGTGCCAATATTTAATGGTCCCCTCGGGACGGTAGGATATATCTTTTATTTTGTTATCCGACTTGTCATACAGATACTCCGTCCAATCGAGAATGTACCCATCGGAATCATAGCATACCATCTTTGTCATATTCGCCGACTCATCGTATTCATATTCCGCCCAATTCAAAATATCCCCAATAATATTGTAATGTGAGGATTTTGTCCGGTTTCCTGAGATGTCATACTCGTACTCATTCTATTCCAATTTAGTCCCGTCGGAATCGTAGTCTGTCCATTTCGTCAGGTTCCCCAAGACATCATACACATATTCGTATCGCCAATAAAGGCTCATGTCGGAACTGTAGGATGCTTCTTTCGTCAGGTTCCCCGCATCGTCATATTCCCATTCCATCCTTCTTGACATTATGAGATCATCTGCTCCGGCCTGATTTTGCGGTTTATCGTCTTCCGACAATTTCAGATCCAAACGTTCAGACTCACTCGCGGAATCCCCGGTTTCTGCACTGTCTGTCATGTCCGCGCCGGCCTCCGTGTCTATGCTCTCCTCAAATCCCCGCGTTTCCTCCGTGCTTTCCATTATACCGTTGGGATCCCCGGTTGTGACACCGGTCTCTCCAGCTGCGCCGCATCCGCCAAGAACGAGAGATGCCGCCGCAAACGCCGGAAACAGCAATATTACCACTTTTTTCAACATAATATGGGTGAACCGTTTCATATTTATGTCGCCTTTCCTCTCAAAGCAAGTTTTATCCTTGCTCATTTGCATATCCATATGGCTCTCATCGCACTTGGTTTTTCTGAAAATAATGACTGTTGAGATATGCCAATTATAATACACTTCAAGATGAATAGGAAAGATATGTGCGGAAACTTTTTCTTAATTTTATTTTACTCTTAGGCTCACATGATAACCGGAATCGGAAAGGGAGCATGGACTATCGCGGTACCAGCTCCGGCGGGAAACCTTTCCCCGCCATAGCCCCACTTTGAATCATTCCTAAAATCATGCAAATCGGTACTTGCACCCGCTTTTGTTGTGTGTTATAATGAGACAATTTGAGCATAGACAGATATTTGGGCACAAACGGGTTCAGCCGGGGAGGAATACGGTATGAAGGCATTTTTGATTTTGGAGGACGGCACTGTGTTTACCGGGACACAGATCGGCGCCGACAGAGAGATTATCAGTGAGATCGTGTTTAACACGTCCATGGCGGGATACCCGGAGGTCCTGACCGACCCGTCCTACGCGGGACAGGCCGTGTGTATGACTTACCCGCTGATCGGCAATTACGGTATCTGCAGAGACGATATGGAATCTTCCAAAATATGGCCGGACGGCCTGATCGTGAGGGAGCTCTCCCGCATTTCATCCAATTTCAGAAGTGATGTGACAATTCAAGAATTTATGGAGGAGAATGGGATGCCCGGCATCGCCGGCATTGACACCAGAGCGCTCACCGTGATCCTGCGGGAGAAGGGCACCATGAACGGCATGATCACCACCGATGAGAATTACGATTTGGAACGGATCCTGCCCAAACTCAAGGCCTACACCACGGGGAATGTGGTGGAGCGGGCGACCTGCTCCGCCAAATACACGATCAAAGGAACCACGGATCTGGCGCAGAACGGTCCGCTCTCCGGCGCCGCGCGGTTTGACAAAGAGGCTTACGCGCGGGGCGTGCGGGAGCCGAGGCCCTCTCTGGTGCGGGAATTAAGCGGAGCGGGGCTTAAGGTGGCGCTGTTGGATCTGGGCGCCAAGAGAAATATCGCCCGTTCCCTTGCGGAGAGGGGCTGTGACGTGACGGTCTATCCCGCGCTCACTCCCGCGGAGGAGATCATCGCGGATGCCCCGGACGGCATCATGCTGTCCAACGGCCCCGGGGATCCGAAGGAATGTGAGTTTGTGATCCGACAGATCCGCAAGCTGTACGATACGGAGATCCCCATTTTTGCCATCTGTCTGGGCCATCAGCTCATGGCGCTGGCCACGGGGGCGGACACTTACAAAATGAAATACGGGCACAGGGGGTGCAATCATCCGGTGAAGGATCTGGCCACGGGGAGGGTCTATATCTCCTCCCAAAACCACGGGTATGTGGTGGACGCGGCCAAGTTGGATCCCCAGATCGCGGTGCCTGCCTTCGTCAATGTCAACGACGGCACCAACGAGGGCCTCTCCTATACGGGCAAGAGGATCTTCACGGTGCAGTTTCATCCGGAGGCCTGTTCCGGACCGCAGGATACGGGTTATCTGTTCGACAGATTTGTGAGTATGATCCGCGAAGGAGGTGCAGCAAATGCCTAAGAATCCCGATGTGAAACGTGTCATGGTCATAGGCTCCGGTCCCATTGTGATCGGTCAGGCCGCAGAGTTTGATTATGCGGGCACACAGGCCTGCCGCTCCTTAAAGGAGGAGGGCGTGGAGGTCATTCTGGTCAACTCCAACCCCGCCACCATCATGACGGACAGAGATATTGCGGACAAGGTGTATATCGAGCCCCTGACCGCCAAGGTGTTGGAACAGATCATTGAAAAGGAAAAGCCCGACAGCATCCTGCCCACTCTGGGCGGACAGGCGGGTCTGAATTTGGGTATGGAGTTGGAGGAGTCAGGTTTTCTGGCCTCCCACAATGTCCGTCTCTTGGGCACTACGGCGGAGACCATCCGCAACGCGGAGGGGCGTCAGGAGTTCAAGGATCTGATGGAGCGCATCGGGGAGCCCTGTGCCGCCTCCAAGGTGGTGGAGTCCGTGGAGGACGGCGTTGCGTTCACCGACACCATTGGCTATCCCGTGGTGCTGCGGCCGGCGTACACTCTGGGCGGCTCCGGAGGCGGGATCGCCCACAACCGGGTGGAACTGGAGGAGATCCTGGAAAACGGCCTGCGTCTCTCCCGGGTGGGACAGGTCCTGGTGGAGCGCTGTATCGCGGGTTGGAAGGAGATAGAGTATGAGGTGATGCGGGACAGCGCGGGCAACTGTATCACCGTATGTAATATGGAAAATATCGACCCGGTGGGCGTACATACCGGGGACAGTATCGTGGTGGCGCCCTCCCAGACGCTGAGCGACAAGGAGTACCAGATGCTGCGCACCTCCGCACTGAAGATCATCGACGAGTTGAAGATCACGGGGGGATGCAATGTGCAGTTTGCCCTGCATCCCACCGGATTTGAGTATTGTGTCATCGAGGTCAATCCCCGTGTGAGCCGTTCCTCCGCGCTGGCCAGCAAGGCCACCGGATATCCCATCGCCAAGGTGGCGGCCAAGATCGCGTTGGGATACACGCTGGATGAGATCCAAAACGCCATCACGCGCAAGACCTATGCGGCCTTTGAGCCGGCGCTTGACTACTGCGTGGTGAAGATTCCAAGGCTGCCATTCGACAAATTCATCACCGCCAAGCGGACGCTGACCACCCAGATGAAAGCCACGGGCGAGGTCATGAGTATCTGTGACAATTTTGAGGGCGCTCTGATGAAAGCCATCCGCTCTCTGGAACAGCATGTGGACAGTCTGATGAGCTATGACTTTTCGGAGCTCTCCGCGGAGGAGCTGAAGGAGCGGCTGAAACTCGTGGACGATCAACGGATCTGGGTGATCGCGGAGGCCATCCGCAAGGGCGTGAGCTATGAGGACATCCACGAGATCACCATGATCGATACCTGGTTCATAGACAAGATCGCCGTCTTGGTGGAGATGGAACAGGCTTTGAGAAAAGGGCCCCTCACCTCGGATCTGCTCAGGGAGGCCAAGCGGCTTGAGTTTCCCGACCATGTGATCGCGGGGCTTGTGGGGAAGAGTGAGACCGAGGTCAAAGAGATGCGCCATGCCAACGGCATCAGAGCCGTCTACAAGATGGTGGACACCTGCGCCGCGGAGTTTGCGGCAGCCACTCCCTATTACTATTCCGTGTTCGGCGGGGAGTGTGAGGCCGGGGGGATCACCGTGGCTGGGGAGACTGCGGGGCGCAAGAAGGTTCTGGTCCTGGGCTCCGGTCCCATCCGCATCGGCCAGGGCATTGAATTTGACTATTGTTCCGTACACGCCACATGGGCTTTTGCGAGAGCGGGTTATGAGACCATCATCATCAACAACAATCCGGAGACGGTGAGCACGGATTTTGACATTGCGGACAAGCTGTATTTCGAGCCGCTGACGCCGGAGGACGTGGAGGCGATCGTCAACATAGAGCATCCGGACGGAGCGGTGGTACAGTTCGGCGGACAGACGGCCATCAAGCTCACCGAGAGTCTGATGAAGATGGGAGTGCCCATTCTGGGCACCAAGGCGGAGGATGTGGACGCCGCGGAGGACAGGGAGCTCTTCGACCGGATCCTGGAACAGACCAAGATACCCCGCGCGGCGGGCGGCACGGTATACACCGCCGAGGAGGCCAAGGAGGTGGCCAACAGACTGGGATATCCCGTGTTGGTGCGCCCTTCCTATGTGTTGGGCGGACAGGGAATGCAGATCGCCATCTCCGACGCGGAGATTGAGGAGTTCATGGCCATCATCAACCGGATCGCGCAGGATCATCCCATTCTGGTGGACAAATATCTGCAGGGCAAGGAGATCGAGGTGGATGCGGTCTGCGACGGGACGGATATCCTCATACCCGGGATCATGGAGCATATCGAGCGGACGGGCGTGCATTCCGGAGACAGTATCTCCGTGTATCCCGCGCCCACCATCGGCAAGCTCATCAAGGACAAGATCGCGGACTACACCGAGAGACTGGCCAAGGCTCTGCATGTGAAGGGCCTGATCAATATACAATTCATCGCGCAGGGGGAGGATGTGTATGTGATCGAGGTCAATCCCCGATCCTCCCGCACGGTGCCCTATATCAGTAAAGTGACGGGAATCCCCATCGTGGATCTGGCCACGCAGGTCATCATCGGCAAGACCATCCGGGAACTGGGCTATGAGCCGGGATTGCAGCCGGAGGCCAAATACTATGCCGTGAAGATGCCGGTGTTTTCTTTCGAGAAGATCCGGGGGGCGGAGATCAGTCTGGGGCCCGAGATGAAATCCACGGGAGAATGTCTGGGCATCGCGAAGGATTTTCACGAGGCGCTCTACAAGGCTTTCCTGGGCGCGGGGGTCAATCTGCCCAAGTACAGGCAGATGATCATCACCGTGAAGGACGCGGACAAGGGAGAGGCCATCGCCATCGGACGGCGGTTCGAGAAACTGGGCTATACCATCTACGCCACCAGGAGCACGGCGGCGGCGCTGAACGAGGCGGGCGTGAAGGCCAGAAAGGTCAACAAGATCTCGCAGGAGTCCCCCACGGTGATGGATCTGATCTTGGGCCACAAGATCGATGTGGTGATCGACACCCCCACGCAGGGACGGGATAAATCCAGAGACGGTTTCCTGATCAGACGGACGGCCATAGAGACGGGAGTCAACTGCATCACCGCCATGGACACGGCGGGGGCGCTGGTGACCAGTCTGGAGAACGCGGGGAAAGAGCTGACCCTGGTGGACATCGCGACTCTGTGATAGGGTCAGGGGCGCTTTCCGGGAAGATATAGGGACTTCTTCCCGGAAGTTGTCCGAAATGATTAAAAGGGGAAAACCTGCATATACTACCAAGGAATTCCAAATATGTCGGAGTTCGGCAGTTGTGCAGGTTTGCTGCATTGTCATCATAAGAGCAGAAAGCGAGGAATGAAAATGCCCCCTGAATTGTATCCCTTTGTGGTGAAACCCCTTCCCTATGAATATGACGCCCTCATGCCGGTGTTGGACGAGGAGACGCTGCACTTTCATCATGACAGGCATTACAAGACCTATGTGGATAATCTGAACAGGATATTGGCGGATTATCCTGAGTTGCAGAAACTGAGCCTGAAGGAGCTGTTGACCAAGCCGGAGGAGCTCCCGTCGGCGGTGCGCACGGCCATCCGCAACAACGGCGGCGGTGTGTACAATCATGAACTGTATTTTGACAGGATGAAGGGCAACTGCGGACAGGAGCCCACAGGCGCGTTGGCCGATGCCATCGTGCGGGATTTCGGTTCCTACAGACAGTGGAAGGACCGGATGAAACAGGAGGCGGTGTCGCAGTTCGGCTCCGGATGGGCATGGCTTGTGGCCGACAGCGCGGGGGCTCTCTCCATTGTGCAGACCGCCAACCAGAATGTGCCGGATCTGCAGATCTACAAGCCCCTTCTGTTGGTGGATGTCTGGGAACACGCCTATTATCTGCAATATCAGAACCGCCGCGCGGACTATGTGGAGGGATGGTTTGATCTGATCCACTGGCGCAAGGTGGGCAAGTGTTACGAGTCCTGACACGGGAAAACGCGAATGCGGGAAAGACAAGTGAGTCATATGAATCAGGTAAATTATCAAAAGGAATTGGAGAAGATCTTGGACGGGTTGAGCGGGGCCGGGTCAAATGACGCGGGTATTTTGCCGGGAACGGGTTTGCCACCGGCAAACCCGTTCCCGCCGCGCCTCCTGCTCCACAGCTGCTGCGCCCCGTGCAGCAGTTACTGTCTGGAATATCTGTGTACATATTTTGCCATTACGGTATTTTATTTTAATCCCAATATCTCGGAGGAGGCGGAGTATTGTCACAGGGTGGCGGAACAGAAACGCCTGATCGCGGCCTACAATGAGAAGGGTATGGGATACCCGATCCGAATCGTGGAGGGCGATTACGAGCCCTCCCGCTTTGGGGAGATCGCCAGGGGGTACGAGGACTGCCCGGAGGGCGGGGCAAGATGCGCGCGCTGTTTTGACCTGCGCCTCAGAGAGACGGCGGGGCGGGCCGCGGCGGAAGGTTTTGACTTCTTCGGCACTACCCTCACCATCAGCCCGTTAAAGAATGCCTGGGAGATCAACCGGATCGGAACCGGACTGGCCGAAGAGTACGGGGTGGCATGGCTGCCCTCGGACTTTAAGAAAAAAGACGGCTACAAGCGTTCTATTGAATTGTCCGCGGAATACGGACTTTACAGACAGGACTACTGCGGCTGCGCTTTTTCCAAGGCGGAAAGGGACAGGCGGGAAAACGGGCGGGAAAACAGACGGGAAACCTGACGGTTTTCCCGTCCGAGGGTTTCCCGTCTGTTGAAGTTGTTGTTGCGGATTTGGCCAAATTGGGCTATAGTAATGAGAAAAGAGAAAGAGGACGGATCGACATGAAAAAATTATTGGATGTACTCTCGGAAAAGATGGAGGAGGCTTTCGCGGCGGCAGGTTACGCCGGAGCGCCCTGCAGGGTGACGGTCTCCAACCGTCCGGATCTGTGTGAATATCAGTGCAACGGAGCCATGGCCTGCGCCAAACAATACCAAAAAGCTCCTCTGGTGATCGCGGGGGAGGTCGCGGACAGGCTGCAGGGCAGTGATGTCTTCGGGGAGGCCGTGGCGGCTGCCCCCGGATTTCTGAATCTCAGGCTCTCCGGGAAATTTCTGTTGGACTATCTGCGGGAGATGGCAAAGGATGCAAAGTACGGTCTGGACATGCCCGAACACCCGAAAAAGATCGTGGTGGATTACGGCGGAGCCAATATCGCCAAGGCCCTCCACGTGGGACATCTGCGCTCGGCGGTGATCGGCGAGAGCATCAAGCGGATCCTGCGCTATTGCGGGCATGAGGTGATCGGAGACGTGCATCTGGGCGACTGGGGACTACAGATGGGACTGGTGGCCACGGAGCTTAGGGAGCGCAAGCCCGAACTGGTGTATTTTGACGAAAATTTCACCGGGGAGTATCCCGAGGAGGCTCCTTTCACCATAGCGGAACTGGAGGAGCTCTATCCCGCCGCCAGCGCCCGCTCCAAGGAGGATCCGGATTACAAGGCCAAGGCAATGGAGAGTACGTTCAGGATACAGAACGGCGAGAGAGGGTATCGCGCCCTCTGGCAGCAGATCCTGAAGGTGTCCGTGGCGGATCTGAAACGCAATTACGACAGGCTGCAGGTAGAGTTTGATCTCTGGAAGGGCGAGTCGGACGTACAGGACCTGATCCCCGGCATGGTGGACTATATGAAACGGGAGGGCTATGCCTATCTGAGCGACGGGGCCCTTGTGGTGGATGTGAAGGAGGAGACGGACACCAAGGAGATCCCGCCCTGCATGATCCTCAAGTCTGACGGAGCGGCGCTCTACAACACCACAGATCTGGCTACGATCCAAGATCGCATGGCCCGGATTCATCCGGATGAGATCATCTATCTGACGGACAAGCGTCAGGAGCTTTATTTTCAACAGGTGTTCCGCTGTGCCCGCAAGACCAAACTGGTGCCTCCCGAGACCGGATTGCAGTGGATCGGGTTCGGCACCATGAACGGCAGGGACGGCAAACCCTTTAAGACCAGAGACGGAGGCGTGATGCGCTTGGAGACGCTGGTGCAGGACACCGTGGATGAAATGTACGCCAAGATCAGGGAAAATCGGGAGATCTCGCCGGAGGAGGCGGAGGTGACGGCGGAGCAGATCGCCATTTCCGCGCTGAAATACGGAGACCTCTCCAATCAGCCTTCCAAGGACTATGTGTTTGACATTGAGCGCTTTACCTCCTTTGAGGGGGACACCGGCCCCTATATCCTCTATACCATCGTGCGCATGAAATCTATTTTGACCAAATACGTGGCGCAGGGCGGCTGTCCTGAGGAGGCTGTGTTGCGCGAGGCCGGGAACGCCTCCGAGAAGGATCTGATGATGCAGCTCGTCCGGTTCAATGCCATGATGGAAAGCGCCGCCGCTGAGTTGGCGCCCTATCGGGTATGCGCCTATATCTACGATCTGGCCAACGCGTTCAACCATTTTTATCATGAGACCAAGATCCTGGGTGAGGAGGACGCGGACAGAAAGAGCGGGCTGATCGCGCTGTTGACGCTGACCAAGGACGTGTTGGAGACCTGTATCGGGGTGTTGGGATTCGAGGCGCCGGATAAGATGTAGGTGAAATTTTACCAAAAAATATTGACAAAAAAAGGTCTGCATTGTATACTAACAAAGTCGGTTGTGAATCAGCCGACTTCGGAAGTTTAGCTCAGCTGGGAGAGCATCTGCCTTACAAGCAGAGGGTCATAGGTTCGAGCCCTATAACTTCCAGTGTGGCGAGATAGCTCAGTTGGCTAGAGCATACGGTTCATACCCGTAGTGTCGAGGGTTCAAATCCCCCTCTCGCTACTGTAAAAACCGGACATCCCTTATTTCATTGGGATGTCCGGTTTTTTGATTGTCATAAGGGCAGTTCGCGGAGAGTGTTGCCCGTTGTCTGATCTGCAGACATATCAGCCGATGCCTGTCTTGCCCGCGGTTTCCAACCAACGCCTGTTCTCGGTGCTCTGTCCCCAAGCCTCGAGGGCCAGATCGTAAGTGGCGGATACCTTGTCCTTGACTTCGCGCATTTCTTTCTTCAGCTCCAATTGACCTTCCTTCAGCGAGGCTGTCTCGGATTCGAGTCGGTCCACTCGAGCCTCGAGACGATCCAGACGTGCCTCTACGGCGTCCATCCGTGCCTCAAGACGGTCCAGACGAGCCTCTACGGCATCCATCCGAGCCTCAAGGGCGTCCAGACGTGCCTCAATGGCATTCAGACGATCATAGATGGGGCGTAGCTTTTCGTCAAGTTTTTCATCGAGTTTTGCATCAAGTAACGATGCGATTGCCTGTAGATCTTCGTTTGTAAGCGCCATGTGATCTCTCCTTTCATGCGCCTTCTCCATTGCATAGATTCAGTATAGCACAGGCGGAGGGCAAAGTCCACTGCGGGTTGACAAAATTCTCACGGCAAGTTACATTGTAGATAAACTTGGAGCAGATCCGGCGGGAACCGCCGGCAGGGAGGAGCGGACGATATGATACCTTATGTGAAATGGGATGAAGTGATGGAGAGGGAGGGGAAAAAGACGGGTTATACACTGTTGGACGAGCGTCACGGCTGTGTGAACGGATGCCGCTTGGGGATATCCGTCTATACCTTTGACGAGTATGGCAAGGCTACCGCCCACGAGGACCAGGAGGGATTTTTCGTGTTGGAGGGGCGGGGGACGGCCCTGATCGACGGCGAGGAGCTTCGCATGGAGCCCGGGATGGCATTCATGATCCCCGCGGGGACTCTTCACACCATGAAGAAAGATCCGGACTGCGAATACTGCAAGGTGATCTGGTTTCACGGGGCGGTGTGAAAAACCCGGCGGTTCGGATAACGGTGCGCAGAGTCTGCAAAAGGCATTTGAGGAAAGACCGATTCCGGAAAGTATGTACAAAAATTCGGCGCAAAACCGGGCAGAATTGATAAAATTGTTTTGGTAAAAAGGACGAGAGTTGTTTTTTTGTTACAAAAATGTTAATATATAAGATGCTTAACCGGTTTCTTATGTTCCGGAATGTCGGGGGGAGTCGTTGCGATGTCACAGGAAAGGCATGACGAAACGGAGACATAAAGCCGGTGTACGGTAGTATAGCATAAAAAGGAGGAGAAGGAGGAAATTATGCGACAACGAAGAAAGAGCAAATGGAAAGGAAGACTGCTGTCCGTCATACTGGCAAGCTGTATGGTTGTCAGCGGAGTGCCCTCGGAGCTGTTCGGGGGGGTACTGCGGGTTAAGGCAGCCGGGGACACCATAACCGGATGGACTGATCAGGGTAATAAGGGTCTGACGGTTACGGCAAATGATGATGGCAGTCTGCAGTTAGTTCATGTAGGCAGCAACAACACTATGGGAAAGGCGGAATTGTTGTCAGACACATCAGTTTTGACCTTCGGAGAAGCTACTGACAAGAAGATCACTATATCCTGTGATGTGACGGTTAATGAGGCGGCAAATGCCAATGAAGCAGGATTTGCAGTGGGAATATTGAAAAGCGCAGATATGAGTGATACAGCAAAGGTAGGTTATAGTTATGTGGCTTATCGAGGGAAAGGAAGTATTAGGCCAATTTATTGCAAGACCGATGATACTTATGGTGCCGGAAGTGTGAAGAACGGTGATACCAAATTGGACTCTGGTGTTGCTGCGGGAAATTATTTGCTTTCTTTTACCGCTACATCAAGTGGAGTGTCTGCTACGGCTAATTACAATGATGCGGATTATACATGGTCGGCAAGCCCGGGAAGAATTACTTTGGGCTCGGACACTCTGTACCCGGCTATTTTTATTAATAATTCTACAGTTACCATCAATAGTCTGGAAGTAATCGTGGGAGAGGGGGATGATGCCGAGACAGTGTATCAATACCCTGCTCCGGGCGCAGCCGTGAAGGCTACCGTCACCGCGGGCACGCAGACCTCAACCATGAGCGGCACCTATGATGCTGCTCAGAAGAAGGGCGATCTGACATTTGATCCCGCGAGGTTGACTTTTGCTGCGGATCCTTCCGATTCGGATGTGACCGTTACGGCCGATAGTGAAGATGCACTGGGCGGCTACAGCGCTAAGGTCAATGCAACCGGCAAGGTCATTGAGATTTACAGCTCTGCGGTGGACAGCGGCAATACGGCCATAGCATCTCTGCCCTATGCAATAGAGGGAGAACTGGCCGTTATGGCTGTCGGAACGGCAGCGGAGAGCTATGATTTTAAGAGTACCAATAAGATTTTCGGCGAAGACAGTGTAACTGCTGATGCAGTATTTTCGGCGAATAATTACATAAAGTTGGACAAAGGCGGGAATAGTTCACTCTCGGTCAATAGTAATTCTCACGGACTGTATTTCACCAGTGATGTTACCTTTGAGACCATGGTGCCCGCCAACGCAATGGGGGTATTTACCTTTACCAATTGTCAATGGGGACAGTGCAGCGCGGAATTATCCGTGGGCGGCACGGTTGTGCAAACAATGGAAAAGGCTGATTTTCTGCCCGCCAAAGAAGGTACTGATGCTACAAGGGCTTTTGAATATCGAAATGCCTCGGACAGTACGGCCAAGATGGTATTGAAAGTTAGTGGTAACTCCGGTGGAAGCTACATCCACGGCGTATCCTACGAGGTCAAGGAAATCCCTCAGGAAGTGACCGTGACGGGTAATGTGGGAACGGATGTTGCAGGCGGAACCCTTACCTTTAAGGCGGGCAGCGCCTCCACGACGGCGACTGTTGGGGCGGACGGTTCCTACAGCGTGGTTTTGCCCGTAGGCTCCTCCTACACCGTGGAACTGAGCGGCGTGACGGGATACAGACTGCAGAATGCCAAGGTGGATCTGACGAACGCCAACGCGGGCGCGACCGTGACGGGACAGGATTTTACTCCCGTATATTGGAATGCGGGTAAATCCGGCACCGTGACCATCGGTGGGACTACTTTCACGATCGCTCCGGGAGCTGCCGAGGCGGATGACTTCACCGTTACCGCTGCCGGCGGAGACGGTTCCGTGGAAGTGGTATCTGCCACAAAGGCAGTCGTTTGGGCCAATCTCGGCGGCGCCGGCAACGGCTCCGTCAGCAATGTGACATACGGCGGCGACATAACCGGCGGTCAGGTGAGCGGCAACACGATCACCCTTGCGCTTGCGGGGGATGATCTGCCCAAGAGCTATACCCTTCAGGTGAAGGATAACAGCGCGTCGGGCACTCCTGTCAAAGGAACGACCAAGACTTATAATCTCGGGGACGGCAGTGTGATCTCCGAGTTGTATACGGGCTCTCACAAGATTGTGAGTGGAAACAGCGTGTCCTCCACGGACAAGTTGGTGACTGTCACCGGCAACAGTACGGGTGGAGCCTATTATAATGGCAGTACACATGGTATATATATCAATCCGACCGATACCGTGAAGGTAAAAGTGGCCGGCAATGCCACGGTGACATTCGCCATGTGTTCGTACAGCGCGGCAGGCGCCAATCTCACCGCAAGTGCGTCTGCAGGAACCATAACCCCTGCAAGCGCTGCCATGAAAGCGAGTGCTGACGGCGATACGGTGAACTTTGACTATACCGGTGAGGCCACGGAGCTGACATTTACGGTAGACGCAACAGGAACCTGCTACATTCACTCCATAACCGTCAAGAACGAGGCGGAGCAGACCACCACCAATGAGGGTGCCGTGACTGTGAAACCGGAAATTTTGACGACGATCGGAGCGCCTTCTTCTCTCACGGTGACCCCTGTGGGACAGACCCTGAACTTTGTTCAGACGGGCGGTTCCGCGGGTAGCAAGGATACGGCGAGCTTTTATGTCTTCCCCAAGGTGGCTGACTTCAATAAGTTGGAACTGGAAGTGAAGGTCAACAGCCTTACAGGCAGCAGTGGTAATAATTATGGTGTCTGGGTGGGTGCGTTTGATGATGCCAAGAACCTCGCCACGGCAGGTATCAGAAACATGACAGGACTGCGGGGAAATCTCACCAAAAACAGTGGTTCGGATGGTGCGGGTCAGGTTGACCAGACCATTACCGCGGGTGAGACTGTCAAGTTTGTTATCTACAAGGCAGATGATAAATTTTATATTGATACGGACAATGTATCCAAGGGTTCTTTTTCTTCCGGCTTTAAATATGACAGTACCAGTGGCAGCGATGCCAGCATGTTCGTTACGGCTCAGGGCAAAGATACTCCCGTCTACTACGGACTGATGCTCGCGGGCGTGGACTGTGATGTGACTAACATGGTCTATTACGACAAGGACGGCAATGTGCTGTACGATCAGAACGCTTACTACAATCCCATGGGCGCCGCGCCTGTGGTGACGGCGGGTTCCGTACAGGTAGTGGGCGCTGCGGACAGGACCAAGATCGATATTTCCTGGGAGGGCAGCGAAGTTTACGGCGACGGCAAATTCGTGCTCCAGATGAGCAAGGATGGCAGCGAGTGGACGGATGTCTCCACTTCCATCACGGGATATTCCTATTCCTACCCCGTGTCCTCCGATGCGTCCGGAACCTACAAATTCAGAGTATGCGGTACATTGGGCAACTCTGCGGAGCAGCTTCTGAACAACCGGAACACCTATGTGGAGTCCGGAGAGGTTACCATTGACGCGGCACTTGACGCGCCGGTACTCACATTGCCCTATACCTCTCCCGCAGATCAGGTACAGCTTTCCTGGACGACCGTGGCGGGCGCGACTTCCTATGAAGTGTGGCGCAGAAGCGCGGACGAGAGCGAGGCTAAGGTGATCGCGACTCTGACGGAGACGAGCTATACGGATACCGATGTGACGGCGGAAGTACCGTATTACTACTACATTATCGCCAAGTCTGCGGATAATGCCAGCAATCCTCCGGAGGCGAAATGGACTCTTCCCACCTCCGGACATACGGGCACTTACAGCTATGAAGACGCTGAGATCGTGGTGACGGAGAGATCCTATGACACGGTATTTGAAAATAAGATCGCTGTTTTGAGTGGTGTCGCTACGGCGCCCGGCACGCTGACCGTTCAGGTCAACGGAGAAGTGAAGGGAACCGCGCAGATCGCTCAGGCGAACGATACTTTCAGCTTTGCGGACATTCCTTTGGAGCAGGGCAGAAATGACGTGACATTGTATCTGAATTATGAGAATGGTTCCAAGACCACGAAGAAATCTTTGAACTATGTGTATCTGACCAATTATGACTATGTGGTGGACGCGGCCTTTGAGGGCACTGCGGGAGATACGACCAAGTACGGCGTTCCTGAGTACAAGACCGTAAAGGAAGCCCTTGACGCCGTCGGCTCCGGCAACTCCTCCAGGAAAGTGATCCTGGTGCGTAACGGCGACTATGAGGAGTATCTGGATATCAATGTGCCCAATGTCAGCCTGATCGGTGAGGACAGTGAGAGCACGATCATCCACTGCTATCCGGGCGACTATGATGCCGATGGAGCGAGAGGCGGGGATATGTCCAAGCGCTGCGCGGTGCGCGTGAATACCGGAGCCACGAACTTCTCGGCGGAGAATCTCACGATCAGAAATGACTGGGAGTACAACGGTGACGGATCCATCAGCAATGAGTCTGCCGACGCGCTCAGAAGTGACGCGAATCAGGCATCCTATATCAACGTGCGCATCTTGGGCTATCAGGATACGCTGTGCGCGAATCAGGGACTTCAGTATTACTACAAGTGTTATATCACGGGTAATGTGGACTTTATCTATGGCAACAGTGGTCAGGCTCTTCTGGAGGACTGCGACATCGTGTTCCGCTACAATGCCAACAAGAACTCCGGCCATGTGACCGCCATGAAAAACCCCGAGACGCAGACCTACGGTTTGATCTTCAAGGACTGCCGCGTTACTGCGGAGCCCGGATGCAGCGGATTGGGCTACGATCTGGGACGTCCTTGGGGCGAGTACGCGGCGACCACCTTTATCGACTGCTATATGAGCAGCGTCATCAACAAGGAATGGGGATTCGCTACCTGGGGCGGCAAAGAGTTTTCCACGGATATGGAGGCTCTGGCCAAGACGAGATACTATGAGTGCGGCTCTTACGGCGCGGGCTACATGGTGAACGCGTACCGCAGACAGCTCAGCAGGACTCAGGCGGATGCCATGATCTCCTCGACTGCCCTCGGTTGGGATCCCGACGCAAGGGCTGTGGAGATCCACAATGCGTACAAAGGCAGCAAGACCACCGATCCCAATAACGGTACGGTGAAGAACGAGTATACCTCAGACACCTATTCGGCTTATGAGGGTGACGACACCGATCTGGGAAGGTATGATCAGGAGGGTTACGCGCAGAGCGCTGCGGTTACGGGCGGCGGTCTGCTGAAGGAGAACCACGCGGATTACTACACGGTTTCCACCGGCGAGGAGTTTTTGGACGCGCTGCTTAAGATTCAGTCCGGCGGCCGTCCCAGTGTGATCGAGGTGACCGCGGATATCGGATTGGGTGATAAAGAGATCGCGGATTATGCGAAATACAGCGCGATTGCATCCACTTACAATCCTCCGCTCACGCATCCGACCCTGTTGGAGAGCGGTGTGTCCAAGATCAACTTAAAGGGTATGAGCAGTATCACTATTTTCTCCAAGAACGGCTCTACCATCAAACACGCGGCATTGGATATCAACAATTCCAACAATATCATCATCCGCAACATTGTGTTTGATGAGCTCTGGGAGTGGGATGAGTATACCGCAGGTGACTATGACAGAAATGACTGGGATTATGTGACGGTTCAGAACGGCAGCACGAAGATTTGGATCGATCACTGCACTTTCTACAAGGCCTATGACGGCATTGTGGATATCAAGACCAACGTGGAAGGCAGATCCGTGGATGTGACGGTGTCCTGGTGTGAATTCCTGCCGGGCAGCGAGAACAATACCTTCTTCAACGCGATGATGGACGCGATGGCGGCTGATCCGAGCGCTTATCCCTACTATCAGAGTCTGCTCAACGAAGGTATGACGCAGGAGCAGATCTGGTGGTACGCGTACGGACAGAAGAAGACCCACCTGTTGGGTCAGGCCGACAACGGTACTCCGAATGAGAATCTCCATGTGACGTTGGCCAACAACTACTATTTTGACTCTATGGACAGAATGCCGAGACTTCGTTTCGGTGACGCGCATGTTTACAACTGTATCATGGACGCGCAGGAACTGTATGATGCCAAGAAGGGCATTGCGAACGCGGAAGTGGCAAGACATATCGTGAGCAACGGCGCATCCTCCACCTGTGACGGAAGACTGTTGGTGGAGAACAGCTATATCAGCGGCATTTTGAACGCATTGAACAGCGGTAACGGCAGCAGCCCTTCGGGTTGGATCACTGCCGAGAACTCCGTGTACTATGTGGACGGCACCAGATATCAGCTTGTTCCGAAGGTGAATACCTCCAAGGCGGGCGAGGAACTGAAGGTGCTGGACGCAGAGGCATTTAAGGCATCCCTGCCCTATGGGGATTATGTACTGTACGACGCAATGCAGCTGCAGGACATCGTGAAACCGAATGCGGGCGCGGGCAAACTGAGCCTCACCACCCTGCAGTGGGAGAAGACGGCTTATTACGACAGCACATGGGTGAAACCCGATGATGATTCCCATTACACCAATGACGGATTGCCCGAGCTGTTGGTCATCAATGTTTCGGATCCCGCATGGAGTGTGGAATATGATCAGAACAGCACCGAGATCGTCAAGGCCGACGGCAGCGTCGTGAAAAACGTACTGCTCAAGGTGGAGGAGCCGGCTGCTGCGGACGTAAGCGCACTGACTGAGTTTGTCAAAGGCAATACGGGCCTTGGTCAGGATGCGGGCATGAAGTTCTATGAGGTGTATCTGGTGATGGAGAGCGAGCCCTCAACGCGTGTGATGCTGAGCAAGGGTACGCTGACGGTCGTATTCCCTTATCCGGACGGCACCGCGATGGATACCCATGACTTTGAGGTATATCATATTAAGAACGGCGCGCCTCAGAGAGAGGACGCGTGGATGGAGGCGAACGGCATTCATGTGGTCGTGGATTCCCTGAGTCCTTTTGCGGTGGTCTATACCGCGAAATCCGAATCTCCTGATGACGGAAAAGACGAAGGGAAGGACGAAGGAAACGATGATGGAGACGATGACTCCACACCGGTAACTCCGAAACCCGGCAACAACAAGTTCAGCCCCAAGACTTTTGACAACGGACAGTATGTGGCTGTGGCACCCGGCAAGAACCCGCCCGATGTGTGGACGGACGGCGATTCCGATAATGCCGGAGATCCGGTTGACACGGTTCTCATGCCCGATATGGTCATGACGGTTGTCGCGGCTCCCGCGGGAGGCATTCCGGTGCTCCTGTATGTGCTCATCGGCATTGCCTGCGCGGCAGGGATCATCACCTATGGAGCCTTGGCTTACCGCAGAAGAAAAGAAGACTAAATATGTAAATCCGCATAGCGGATGAGAACGCTCCGGCCCGGGAATTTCCCGGGCCGGAGTTTTTTTGCGGATTCATATGGACAACTTTCACAAAATTTGGTAAAGTATGATTAAATAGGTGTAATATCTTCACAAACAAAGATAATTGTAAACCTAAAAAAGAAAAGGAGAGACCAATCATGAGGAAAGGAACGAGGAGAGTCATAGCGAGTGCGATGGCGGCTCTGATGACCTTCAGCCTGTTGTCCGCGGGTATTCCCGGGGGGGTAACAGAGGTTAAGGCCGCAGAGTTGGATCCGGTGGCGGCAGCGGATTCCGAAACCACGGGAGAATCTGTCGGTACTGAAGAGTTCGTCAATGGGTTGGAGGCAACCTCTGCGGAGGCAGGGAAGTCATACTATTATGATTTCACCGAAATGACGGACATACCGAACACCTATAGTGCAGGTCTGTTTTCTTTTAATGCGGGCAGTTACAATGCGGCCGCATATAAGGATACGACCTATGGTATCGAATTTAAGTCGGACAATAAGCTGACCTTTCAGGTAGCGGGGAACAGTTACATTGTTGTGGGCGGAGACAACAACAATAGCTGTACGGATCTGAAGGCAACCAGCGGAACGGGAACATTTGTAACAGACTCACAGTCCACCGTTACGGCAGGACACGCGACTTTGGACGACTGCAAGACGAAGGGCAGCAATACGATCGTCTATGAGTATCAGGGAACGGCCGGGAGCGTTACTTTGGAGGTAGACTCGGAATATACGAAGGCGGAAGGACAGTCGAGCACCAAGGCATATATCGCGTATGTATGTGTCATTCCCATGAAAGAGGGAGAGAGCTCTGAAACTCCTTCCGATCCCGGAACGGAGGAGCCTGTTGCGGGTGACGGATTCGTCAACGGATTGGTGGCAACTTCTGCGGAGGCAGGGAAGTCTTACTATTATGATTTTACCGAAATGACGAGCATACCGAACACTCACAGCGCAGGTCTGTTTTCTTTTGATGCCGGCAGTTACAATGCGGCCGCATATAAGGATACGACCTATGGTATCGAATTTAAGTCGGACAATAAGCTGACCTTTCAGGTAGCGGGGAACAGTTACATTGTTGTGGGCGGAGACAACAACAATAGCTGTACGGATCTGAAGGCAACCAGCGGAACGGGAACATTTGTAACAGACTCACAGTCCACCGTTACGGCAGGACACGCGACTTTGGACGACTGCAAGACGAAGGGCAGCAATACGATCGTCTATGAGTATCAGGGAACGGCCGGGAGCGTTACTTTGGAGGTAGACTCGGAATATACGAAGGCGGAAGGACAGTCGAGCACCAAGGCATATATCGCGTATGTATGTGTTATCCCCATGAAAGAAGGAGAGGGCTCTGAGACACCCGGTGAGGAGAAATGCATATCCGCCGGAACCTATGCGCTTGGTGGCAAAACGGCGGACGAGGTGGCGGCGATCGAAGGGCTGAGCCTCGGAAGTACTTTTGCTTTTGGCAACGGCCACGGTATTCAGACCAAGGCGGCTGACACGACCTTAAAGCTGAACTTGAAAGAGAAGGCAAACGTGGAAGTGACGACCTGTTGTTACGGAGCTGGCGCGGCCGGCACTATGACCGCGTCAGCGGGAACGGTCACATCGGCAGTGGTTGAGGAAGAAAGCCAAAACGCGCCGGTGTTTACCGTGACGGGAGTGAGCGGTGAGCTCACACTGACCTTTGCAACTAATATGTACATACACAGTATTAAAGTAGAATATATCACCACACCCGACAAGCCCGTCCTCGATCCGAGCAAGGCGGATGTATGGGATTTCGGTGCGGAGACAGTGGAAGGCGCCAATAACAATCTGACAGTGGCTGTTATCAACGGTTTCTATCCGGAGAATGTGACGGCGGGGAGTGCGGGCAATGATATAAGCACTTTCTCTGCAAAGGACGGAAACGGCATAGAGGCGGTTAAGTTTGTTTCAAATAAGACCAATAATCGCATCAGAACCACCAACACGGCGATTACCCGAAGAGATGAGAAGAGTCTGGCCGGAGATGACGGCCACACCTATACCGGCTATGTATATTCCAACAGTAGCAGTACGGCTGACACCAGGTTGGAGATCTATCTCTATGAGGGAGACACGCTGACCTGTATGCTTGGCTCCAATGGTAATGCGGCGACTTATATCATGCGCGATCCGAGCGGCGCGAACTATGATACTTTTGCCTACACGGCAGAGAGCAAAGCGGAGACCGCAGTGTTCCACGCGGCCTCAGAGGGATGGTATCAGCTGTATTGTTCCGATGAGAAACTGGTGTGCGCGAGGATCACGAGAAAGCATGCTCCGGAACTCACGGTATCCGGTTCTGTTACGGCCCCTGCGGACATTCCCGCGGGCTATGCTCTGATCTTTACCAATGAGACCACGGGCAAGGAAACCGTGGCAGAGGTTGCGGGCGGCGCGTATTCCTGCAGCCTGTACGGCGGCTACACCTATAAGGTATCTTTGAAGGATGCCAACGGTTTTGTGATCAGTGAGAATGCGAGCCTTGTGCTCGGTGACGCGGACGCAACACTGGATCCCGTGATCCAGGCGGTGGCGATGAAGAGCATCTCCGGCAATATCACCGGACTTTCCGCGGAGGCTCTCGCGAAGGTGAAATTTGAATTCAAGGTTCCTGCGGACAAGGTATATGTTCCCGAGATAGAGATTGACAGAACGGCAGGGACATACACTCTGAAAGTCGAGACGGGTGTGGAGTATACCGTCGAGGCGCAGGATGTCAACGATTTTGCGTTGGATACCGTGAAAATGTCCGCGCAGGACAATAAGACGGAAGACATCGCTTTTACCAAGAAACCCGTTTATCCCGTTACATTGACCATTACGGGAGTGGAGGATGCGTCCGGCGCGGTCGCTACCTTCACCAACATCAATGAGGAAGGCTATGTATACACATTCCCCGTGTCGGGCGCAATGGAGTTGCGGGACGGCAGCTATTCGGTAAAAGTTACCGGCCTCGGCAATTACGCCGTTGCGCAGGGCATCACACCCAATGTGAACGTGAGCGGCGAGGCTGCCTCCACAACGGTGCCTTTTGAGGGGCTTACCGCTTGGGATTTCAAAGCGCAGGCGGCCGCTGTGGATGTGGAGACCATTGACGGAAAGAATTACTATGCGGGACTGGTACTGAGCGCCGGCGTGAAGGAACACAATAACTCTTATCTTCTGGCCAAGGCGGGAGATACCATCACTGTTCCGAATCTGCAGAGTGGCGATAAGGTCACGATCAAATATTGCTATGAGGCTTCCTTTAAAGCCGGCGATATGACGGTAGATGAGAAATCCGGCAGCACGGGTCAGATCGATTCCGTGGATGTGCTCGTGGCGCAGGACGGCGACTTTGTGATCGAGACGGTCACGGGAACCAAGGCATCGCAGACTTATTTCTGTGGTATTGAGATATTGAAGGCATCCAATGTGATCGAATACAGAGACACTTTATATGTGGGCACCGACAAGGAATACAAGACGATCAATGACGCGTTGACGGATGTGAGAAAGATGGCCAGAACCGCGGGTCAGACAGTCACCATCATGATCGATCCCGGCAACTATGAGGAGATGTTGGTGATCGATACGCCGGACATCACTTTGAAGAATGCGTCGGCCGCGCCGAGCATTGAACTGAAGAACAAGGGTGTGGACATTGACGACAACGCGGTGAGAGTGACCTGGTACTATGGTCACGGCTATACTTATTACAGCATGGGCAGCGACTGTAAATATGACGCAGATCTGTTGGCGGCCAACAAGTCCAACGGATCCGCAAGTTTCAAGAATCCGGGCAGCGGCACCACCAACGGCAGTTACTGGAACGCGTCGGTAGTGGTATCCGCGGACAGATTCAGCGCGGATGGGATCATTTTTGAGAATTCCTTTAACCAGTATGTATCGGCCAAGTCCGTGGAGGATACGATCGAGGCTCAGGGCAGCAGCGCCAAGGAGGGCAGCGTGGCCCGCGCCAACATGAAGACCGTGGGCGACACCAAGGTGCAGGAGAAGGAGTATGTGGAGAGAGCGGCTGCTCTCGCCATCACCAACAATGTCAGTCAGGTATTCTTCAACAACTGTAAATTTGTCAGCAGACAGGATACCCTGTACGGCGGAACCGGCGTGACCGCAGGTTTTGAGAACTGCGCGATCTACGGCGGAACGGACTATATCTTTGGCGGTATGACCGCAGTGTTCAAACATTGTGACCTGGTGTTCAACACCAATGATCAGACATCCAAGGGTGAGAAGGATGATGTGGGATATATCACCGCGGCGCAGCAGTCCTCCGGAAGAGGCTATCTGCTGTATGAGTGTACCGTAACTTCCACCGTTCCCGGAGTGGACACGGCATCCGTTCGCACTTCCAAGCCCGGATATCTGGGAAGACCTTGGCAGGCCAACACGGGTGAGGCGGTATTTTATAAAACCACCATTGAGGCGGCGGACGGATTCTGGAATACCGGATCTTATGCGATGGGAGAGTCCCTGATCCGGCCGGCAGGTTGGTTAGATTCATTGGGCGGCAAATCCGCATTGTCCGCGGAGTACGGCACCATTGAGAAATCAGGTGTGGACAATTCAGCCGAGAGAGCGGATTGGGCGAAGGTATTTGACACGCCGAACCTCGCGGACGGTTCCCCCATCACCATAGAGACTTTCCTCGGCAGTTGGAATCCCTTCAGCCCGGATGAGGAGCAGGATGATCTGGTAGTGGTGCCGGAGGAGGGCAGCCCCATCGCCGGCGTGACGACGGAAGGCGAAGTGGTATTTACGGACGAGGCCGGTGAGGAAGTGACCGGTGAGGTAGTGATCAAAGCAGAGGAGCAGGAGCCGACGGAGGAGATCAAGGCGGCTGTGGCTCTGGAGATCGCGCAGGATGCGGAAACCGAGGTAACAGTGCTTTATCTTGACATCGCTGCGTATCTGGTGACTGACGGCCAAGAGACGGAGGTGAGCCTCACAAGCGGCAAAGTCTGGATCAGGCTTGCGTACCCGGAGGGAATTACCCGGGAAAACGATATCGTGGTATTGCATGGCACGGAGAAACTCGCGGCAGACAGCGTGGTGAAAGAGGCAGACAGCTATCGGATCGCGGCAGAAGGTTTCAGCCCCTATACGGTGATCTTCAAGGCTGCCAAGACGGCTGTGGAGGATCCCGCAGATCCTACCGGTCCGACGGATCCAACTGACCCGACAGGCCCTGTGGGTCCCGCGGATCCTGATGTAAAGGACGAGGGCGAGGACGACGATGAGGATGTGGCTCCCGCCAATCCCGCAGTATTGACCAGTCCCAAGACCTATGATGAGAGTCTGTTGAATGCCCTGCTCCCGTCGAACGCACAGGTGGCCGAGGACGGACAACAGGTCAATCCCGGGGCTGACGCGGTAGTGCTCGCAGTTCTGCCTCAGAGCAGCGGAATCTCCATATATCCGTTCGTGATCGTGGCGGTGGTTGTGGCGGCAGGAATCATCGCAGGTTCCGGAATCATCGCGTTCCGCAGGAGAGAGGAAGAGTAATATCAGGAAATTTGACTTGAACTGAAGTGAGTTATATAGGAGAGTGCCGCGCCGGCGGATCGACAGATGTCCGCTGCGGCACTCTTTTTATTGACTTTCTCGCGGAAACGGTTTACAATATAATTTGTTGTGTTCCCGGATGCAGATCGGCGGGGCGCGGCGGCAAATATGTGGTTGCAATGTGGCAAATGACAAGAAAGGTACGGCGATATTTATGAAACAGGTTTCCATATACGCGGAGAACAAGAAAGGCACCATGCAGAAGATCACGGAGATTTTGTTAAAGCAGCAGATCAATATTCTGGGGTCCGTCACCAACGACAGCGCGGAGTACGGCATTGTGCGGATGGTGGTATCGGACGCGGAACGGGCCTCCGAGGCCCTGCAGGCGGAAGGGTTCATCTGCCGGCTGACCGAGGTGATCGGCGTGGAGGTGGAGGATGAGGTCGGCAATCTGAATAAGATGCTCACCCTGCTCATAGACTGTAATATCAGTGTGGACTATCTGTATCTGTCCTTTAACCGTGATTCCGGCAAGCCCATCATGGTGTTCCACTGTGAGGACGTCATGGAAGTGAAGTCATGTCTGGAGTCCGGAGGCTATACGGTGCTGTAACATTTGGCCGGATGTACTGGAGGAATCACCCACAGCATGTGATTTCTCCATTTTTATATGTCGCGATCATTGGATCTGAGAAAGGTATGGTTATGAAAATGCAGGAAGAAAATTTGGAGATGAGAGAGGCGGAAGATGTGGCTGATTCCGGCGCGGGAGATATTGCGGACAACACAGCGGATTCCGGCGCGGAGGATATGGCCGATGCGACTGATGCCGTTGCGATAGAGGATATTGAGCCCCTGTTGGATGAGCGGATCATACGGGCGATCCGGGAGATGGGCTTTGAGACCTTAAGCCCCATTCAGCAGCAGGCGATCCCCTTTTTGTTAAAGGGAGAGGATATCATCGGACAGGCTCAGACGGGAACGGGCAAGACCGCGGCTTTCGGTATTCCGGTCATTCAGAAATGTGATCCGGAGCTGAAGAAACTGCAGACGGTGATCCTCTGTCCCACCAGGGAGTTGGCCATTCAGGCCGCCGAGGAATTGCGCAAACTGGCCAAGTATATGACGGGCATCAAGGTGCTGCCCGTCTACGGCGGACAGGACATCGGCAGACAGATCTCAGGTCTCCGGGGAGTACAGATCATCGTGGGCACGCCCGGGCGTGTCATGGATCATATGCGCCGCCACACCATCCGTCTGGATGATGTGAATATGGTGGTGTTGGACGAGGCGGATGAAATGCTCAACATGGGCTTTCGGGAGGATATGGAGACTATTTTGGGGGAGATTCCCAATGCGCATCAGACGGCGCTTTTCTCCGCCACCATGCCCAAGGCCATTTTGGAGATCACGGGGCAGTTCCAGAAGGATGCCAGGATGGTGCGCGTGGCAGCGGAGGAGCTGACGATCCCGTTGGTGAGTCAGAAATTTTATCGCATCAAAAGACAGGACAAGGATGCCGCCTGTATCAGGCTGTTGGACTATTATCAGCCGGAGCTGTGCCTGATCTTCTGCAATACCAAGAGAAAGGTGGACGAGCTCTCGGAGGTGCTCAAGAAAGCCGGCTATCAGGCGGAGGGACTGCACGGGGATCTGGCGCAGCATCAGAGAGATCTGGTCATGGGGCGTTTCCGGAACCGCAGCACCAACATCCTGATCGCCACGGATGTGGCGGCCAGAGGCATTGACGTGGAAAATGTGGAGGCCGTCATCAATTATGACATCCCGCAGGATGTGGAATACTATGTGCACCGCATCGGCAGGACCGGTCGCGCGGGCAAGACGGGCCGCTCCTTTACCTTTGCCAGCGGCAGGGAGATCTTTAAGATCCGGGAGATCGAGAAGGTGTGCAGGACCACCGTGGAGGAGAAAAAACTTCCCGGCGCGGCCAAGGTGTTGAAGGCCAAGGCCTCCAAGTACCTCAATCAGGCTTGGGAACTGCATGACCATGAAGACATTGAATTGATGAAAAGTTTCCTGCAGCGCAAGATGGACGCGGAGGGATGCGATGTGATGGATCTCGCCGCCGCCATGCTCAAGTACGAGGTGGGCGACAAGGGCGCGGAGATCGAGGCGGATGTCTTCAGGGACAAAAAGAGCAGCGGCGGCCGCAGAAACGGACGGGACGACAGAGGCGGTCGTGGAGGGCGCGACAGCTACGGCCGCGGAGACAGAGACGGCAGAGGGCGCGACAGTTACGGCCGCGGAGACAGAGACGGCAGGGGACGCGACAGTCGGAGTGACAGAGGTGACCGCCGCGGCCGCCGCGGCGGTTTCGGATATCAGCTGCCCAAGCGCAAGAAGGGCAAGGGATTCGGACAGGAGGAGTAACCGGTGAGAGCGAGGATTGCAAAATACAGCCCCTACATCATACTCGGCTTGAGCATACTGTTGTTGGTATGCCTGAATATTTTGTGTCACGATCACTGGTTGGACTCGGATATGGCCGCGGAGATGATCTTCTCAAGGCAGCTCGCGGAGAGCGGACATTTCTTCGCCACGGCCGATTGGTATTATTCCACGGAGTTTCGTTTCCTCTATACACATTGGATCATGGGGCCGCTGTTTCGGATCTGCGCGAATTGGCATGTGATCCGCGCCGTCACGAATCTGCTGTCCTACGCGCTGGTGCTCGGGGCGTATTACTATTGCATGAAACCCTTAAAGGTGCGCAGGGGATTGGTGATCATGAGCTCGGCGCTCCTGCTGTTACCGTTTTCGGAGACCATGATGACGCATATGGCCATGGGCAACACTTATCTCTTTCATGTGGCCATCGCCTATTGCTTTTTCGGACTGTATCTGAGACTGACCGGTGTGGTCAAGGGTAATCGGATCGTGCGGATCATCTTTTATATGGCATTGGCGCTCGTCTGCGGCGTGTCCGGAGTGCGCTATCTTCTGGCGCTGCAGTGTCCGCTTGTGCTGGCGGGATTATTTTATCTGCTCAGATCGGCGGAGTTTGACCTGTTTCGACAGAACCTCACGGCGGAGAACGGCGCGGCCCGGATGCGGGAGCTTGCGCGCTGTCCGGCCATGAAATATTTCGGTTATGCCCTGTTGGGACTGGCGGGGAGCGCAGCGGGTTATGCCGTCAATGTGCTCTATGTGAGCAGGGAATATGTGTTTCAGACCTATGACAGCACCAATTTTATTGCGGTATATCAGGGCGTGTTCTTTGAGCGTCTGCAAAACGCGTTGGGCAGTCTGTTGATGCTCTTCGGCTATATCCCGGAGCGGAGCGTCCTGTCCCTGCGGGGGATGGTGACATTGGCCGCATTCGGGATCTTGGGGATTTTGGCTTATTGCGCCGTCCGGGCGGGCAGGGAGAGCCGCGGACAGAGGCTGTTTGTCAGCCTGTTTCTCGCGTCGGCTCTGTGCCTGAATCTCTTCGTGTTCGTTTTCACCACCAGTACCATGGTGCCGAGATACTACATCACGATCTTTATTTTTGTACTGCCCATGCTCTGCTTTTATTATGAAAAGGAGGAGCGGTATTGGGACAGGTTGGCGGTGAGTGTGCTGTTGGGGGCATGTATGCTCCTGGCCGTGGGCAAGACGGTCCTCTCCTATGTCTCCACGGACAAAAATGAGGACAGACGCAGAGTGGCGGCCTTTCTGGAGGAGGGCGGCTATTCCTTCGGCTACGCGAGCTATTGGAATGCCAATATCATCACGGAGCTCACGGACGGTGCGGTGGAGATCGCCAATGTGGGGGACGCGGAGAATCTGGAATATTTTAAATGGTCCTCCCCGATGAAATATTACGAAGAGGGGTATCCTAAGGGTGAGGTGTTCTTATTGCTCACCGCGGAGGAGATCGCGGACGCGGCGGACGCGGAATCCGTGGCCGCGGGCAGAGTGGTCTATGAGGACGATGCCTACACGGTGTTGGTGTATGGTTCCGCACGGACGTTGATGGAGACGGCGGCGGGCGCGGATAAATGAACGGAATAAGCGGAAAGGCAGGGCATGAAATGCGGATCGGAATGGGATATGATGTGCACAGACTTGCGGAGGACAGAGATCTGATCATCGGCGGGGTACGGATCCCCTGGGAGCGGGGACTTCTGGGGCATTCGGACGCGGACGTGCTGCTGCATGCCATCATGGACGCGCTCTTGGGCGCGGCGGCCATGGGAGACATCGGCAAGCATTTCCCGGACACGGATCCCGCGTACAAGGGCGCGGACTCCCTGATGCTGCTGCGCAAGGTGGGGGATCTGTTGAGCGAAGAGGGCTTTCTGGTGGAAAATATCGATGCCACCATCATCGCCCAAGCGCCCAAGATGCGTCCCCACATTGACGCCATGCGCGCCAATATCGCGGAGGCCCTGCAACTGGATATAAGACAGGTGAACGTGAAGGCCACCACCGAGGAGGGACTGGGCTTTACGGGAAACGGCGAGGGAATCTCCGCACAGGCCATCTGTATGCTCACCAGTCCGTTGGATCTTACGGCACAGGCCGTGGCGGGAGACTGCGCGGGCTGCAGCGGCTGTAAGCGGCAGGGTTGAGTGGCGGGGGTGACGGTTCAGATCTTGTTTTCCTGTCTGCCGGAGCCGTCCCCTTGGCACGGACGAAAAAAGCCTGAACCGTCACCACCCGAACTGCCAGGCGACCAAAAGCAGTTGACAAACGCGCTCCTTTTGCATATTCTGATAAGGAGATATTTTATCTGACCGGCATGTCCGGCGGGCTTTACATAGGAAATTTGTGAACGGTTGCGCAGACCTTGCGGAAACAGAGGTAATTATGGGTTTGATCAAAAGTATTCGGGAGGAGATCCGGATCATCCGGGAGAGAGACCCGGCGATTCACTCCGTCATGGAGGTCTTCCTCTATCCGGGATTTAAGGTGATGATGCATTACAGATTGGCGCATAAGCTGTATCTGCGGGGCCATTATTTCTGGGCGCGCTATATCTCTCAGCGGGCAGCGAGGAAGACCGGCATTGAGATCCATCCCGGAGCTCAGATCGGCAAGGGACTCTTTATAGACCACGGACATGGGGTGATCATCGGCGAGACCACCGTGATCGGCGACAATGTGACGCTCTATCAGGGAGTGACTCTGGGCGGCACGGGCAAGGAGCACGGCAAGCGCCATCCCACTGTCGGCAACAATGTGATGATAAGCGCAGGGGCGAAGGTGTTGGGATCTTTTACCATCGGGGATAATTCCAAGATTGGCGCGGGCAGCGTGGTCCTGAGCGAGGTGCCGCCCGGCTCCACGGTGGTGGGCGTGCCGGGGCGCGTGGTGCGCCGCAACAATATGCTGTTTCCGCAGGAGACACTGAACCAGACGGATCTGCCGGATCCCGTGCGGGAGGATATCGCCAATCTGCAGATGGCCAACGCGGAACTGATCAACCGTCTGCTCACCATGGAGGAGCAGGTGCGGCTGCTGCAGCGGGAGCTCCAACGCAATGAGGCCGCCCGGGTGCAGGAGACGGATGGCGCCGGAGCGCGGGCAGAGAATGCCGCCGGAGACGGGATGGCATAGAAGGAGACAGGGATATGAGTATGAAGATCTACAATACTTTGACCGGCAAAAAGGAGGACTTCGTGCCTCTGGAGCCCGGAAAGGTGAAAATGTATGTCTGCGGGCCCACCGTATACAATCTGATCCACATTGGCAACGCGAGACCCATGATCGTGTTTGACACGGTGCGCCGCTATATGGAACACAAAGGGCTTGAGGTGAACTATGTCTCGAATTTCACGGATGTGGACGACAAGATCATCAGGAAAGCCATCGAGGAGGGCGTGGATGCCTCCGTGATCTCCGAGCGTTATATCGCCGAGTGCAAAAAGGATATGGCGGCCATGAACGTGCGCCCCGCCACCACGCATCCTTTGGCCACGCAGGAGATCTGTGGTATGTTGGATATGATCCAAACACTGATCGACAAGGGACATGCCTATGTGGCGAAGGACGGCACGGTATACTTCAGGACCCGGAGTTTTAAGGAATACGGTAAACTCTCCCACAAGAATCTGGAGGACCTGCGGGGAGGAAACCGCTCTCTTCTGGTGTCCGGGGAGGATCAGAAAGAAGATGCTCTGGATTTTGTGCTCTGGAAACCCAAGAAGGACGGCGAGCCCTACTGGGAGTCCCCTTGGTGCAACGGGCGTCCGGGATGGCATATCGAGTGTTCCGTCATGAGCAAGAAGTATCTGGGGGAGGAGATTGACATCCACGCCGGGGGAGAGGATCTGGTATTTCCCCATCATGAAAATGAGATCGCGCAGTCGGAGGCCGCCAACGGCAAGACATTTGCGAGATATTGGATGCACAATGCCTTTCTGAACATTGACAACAAGAAGATGTCCAAGTCCGCGGGAAATTTCTTTACGGTGCGGGACATCAGCGCCAAATATGATCTGCAGATCTTGCGTTTCTTCATGCTGTCCGCCCATTACAGAAGTCCGCTGAACTTCAGCGCGGAGCTGATGGAGGCGGCCAAGAACGGCTATGAGCGCATCGTGACCTGCGTGGACAATCTGAAGTATTTGGATCAAAACGCCAAGGCGGAGCAGCTCTCGGAGACCGAGAGAGAGCTTTTGCGGGAGGCGGAGAGCTTTGCGCGGCAGTTTGACGAGGCCATGGACGATGATTTTAACACGGCCGATGCCATTGCGGCTATCTTTGAGTTGGTGAAATTTGCCAACACCCATGCGGGAGCGGATTCTTCCAAGGAGTTCCTGCGGGGGCTGAAGGAGAGGATCGTGACGCTCGCCGATATCTGCGGTCTGCTCGTGGACAAAGAGGAGGAGAAGTTGGATCCGGAGGTGGAGCGCCTGATCGCGGAGCGGCAGGAGGCCAAGAAGGCAAAGGACTTTGCCCGTGCGGATGAGATCCGCGATGAGCTCTTAAAGAGAGGGATCGCTCTGAAGGATACCAGAGAGGGTGTCAAGATATGTTGGATCTGATCATGGAAAATTTTGAGCTGAGGGGGCAGGATGTGAGATCCTACTCCCCTTTGACGTTGGCCTATATCGGGGACGCGGTGTACGAGTTAGTCATCCGCACTCTGGTGGTGGAGCAGGGCAACCGCCCCGTCAATAAGCTGAACAATATGACGATCGCCTGTGTGAAAGCAGGTGCGCAGGCCCGGATGATGGAACTGCTGCGGGAGGAACTCACGGAGGAGGAGACGGATGTGTACAAGCGGGGGCGCAATGCCAAGCCCGCAACCAAAGCCAAGAACGCGTCCATGGGAGACTACCACCGGGCCACAGGATTTGAGGCGTTGATGGGCTATCTGTATCTGACGGGCAGAAATGAGCGGATGCTGGAGCTGATCCGCCGCGGCAGAGAGCTTGTCAGGGAGGAGGACGCGCGCGGGTGACATGTCAGGGAGGAAAGCGCATATGAGTGACAGGATACAGGATGAAACGGTACACGAGTCGGCGATAGAGGGCAGGAATGCCGTGATCGAGGCGCTGCGCTCCGGCAGACCCATCGATAAGCTGTATATTTTGGACGGATGCAAGGACGGCCCCGTCATGACGATCAAGCGGGAGGCGGCCAAGCGGGATATAAAGATCACCTACGCGTCCAAGGAGCGTCTGGATCAAATGTCGGAGACGGGAAGACATCAGGGCGTGATCGCCCGGGCGGCGGCCTATGAGTACGCCACGGTGGAGGATATACTGCAGGCGGCGAAGGACAAGGGCGAGGCGCCTTTTGTGTTCCTCTTGGACAATATTGAGGATCCCCACAATCTGGGGGCAATCATCCGCACGGCCAATCTGGCGGGGGCTCACGGGGTCATCATCCCGGAGAACCGGGCGGCAGGTCTGACTGCCACGGTGGCCCGCACCAGCGCGGGGGCGCTGAATTATACGCCGGTTGCCAGAGTGACCAATCTCTCCAGGACCATAGAGGAGCTGAAACGGGAAGGACTGTGGTTTGTCTGCGCGGACATGGACGGGACGACTATGTACGATCTGGATCTGAAAGGGTCTGTGGGTCTGGTCATCGGAAACGAGGGTGACGGCGTGAGCCGTCTTGTGAAAGAGAAATGTGATATGGTCGCGGCCATCCCCATGCGAGGGGACATCGACTCCCTGAACGCCTCCGTGGCGGCGGGGGTACTGGCCTATGAGATCGTGCGGCAGAGGCTGCGGGGATAAGAACCCGGCGCTGCGGGACGCGGAGATGTCGGGCGGCGCGAGATGTCGGGCAATGCGGAGATGTCGGGCGGCGCAGCCGGGGATGCGGAGGCGGCCGTCCGCGGAGGGATTAAATGACGAAAAACGAGGAGCTCTATGAGCAGTTCACGGACGAGGAACTGATCCACCGTCTGCGGGAGGGGGAGTCGGCGGTCATGGACTATATCTGTGAAAAGTACAAGCCTTTGGTGCGCAGCAAGGCAAAGTCCATGTTCATCCTGGGCGGGGACAATGAGGATCTCATTCAGGAGGGGATGCTCGGTCTGTTCAAGGCGGTCAGGGACTATGACAGCGGGCGGGACGCGGGGTTTTATACCTTTGCGGATCTGTGCATCAGCCGCCAGATGTACACGGCGGTGCAGGCCTCCCGGCGCAAAAAGCACATTCCCCTGAACAGCTATATCTCTCTGTACGGGGATACGGGGGAGCAGGAGGACGGAGAGCGCAGGGGACTCGAAGACTCGCTTGCGGACTGCGCGGAGCGCAATCCGGAGGAGCTGTTTCTGGACAAGGAGCGGGTGGACTATCTGGAGAGGACCATCGACAAAGAGCTCTCTGATTTTGAAAAACAGGTGCTGGACCTGTATGTGACGGGCATGAGCTACACCCAGATCGCCAAGGTGCTCGGGCGTGAGGAGAAGGCAACGGACAACGCCCTTCAGAGACTGAAAGGGAAGATCAGGAAAATGCTGTGAGCCGCGGGGACGGAAAAGGTCTCCGCGCTTTTATATTTTTTTAATATTTTTTCCTTTTTCTGTTTATTGACTTTAACTATATTTGGACATATAATCAATAAGGTATTTCCGACTGACCGGTCGGACGAGAAATGAGTATGACCCAAATAAGACACAAATCGCACGAGCATGGAATAAAGGAACCCGCGGGTAATGCCGGGGTTCACAATATTGCCGCGACACGGCAGAATGAGAGGTAGACATGAACAGAAGCAAAGGTATGTTGGGACTGGTACTGAGCGCGGGGCTTTTGTTGGCGGGATGCGCGGGCTCTTCGCAGGAGCAGGAGACATTGTCCGCCGTGCCGGTACAGGCGCAGACGGCGGGGAGAGGAACTCTCGTGCTGAGCAATCAATTTGTGGGCACGGTCTCTCCGGAGGAGTCCGTGTATATCATCCCCATGGCCCAGGGCAAAGTCACAGCCACCTACTTTGAGGTGGGGGATGAAGTGAAGGCGGGAGACATTCTGTTTCAGATAGACGACAGCGCAGCGCAGTTGCAGCTTGAACAGGCCCGCCTCACCTATTCCAATGCCAGTCAACAGGCGGACAGCGCCCTGACCACGCAGCAGGAATCCACCGATCTGCAGTTGAATACCAATCTGAGCAACGCGCAGCTCAACTTTGAGGCCATGCAGATCCAGTGGGTGAACGCCAAGGGCAGCAAAGAGGACGCAGAGGGCGCTGTGGATCAGATGCAGGAGATGGTGGATAAAAGAGGGGAATTGCAAGCCGTCTTAAATGATCCGGAGAAAGGTGAGGATGAAAAAGCAGTGGCTCAAATGACATTGGCCGGGATAGATGAAGGCCTGAAGGCGGCGATGTCGGAGGACGATCAGAAAAAGTATGGGGCGGATGCAGGGGCATATTTGGATGCCAGTCTGGCGAGTCTGAAGAAACTCCGCGATCAGGCCCAACTGGCCTATGCGAGCGTGAACTCTCAGTACGAAGCATCGCAGCGCACTCTGGAAATGCTGCAGCAGACCGCGGATCTGACCCATGGGGCAGTGTTGGAGGACACCAAAGAGCAGCTTGGCACTTCCTTGGAACTGGCCAAACTGGGTGTGGAGTCCGCGGAACTGGCTTTGTCCTACTATCAGGTGACCACTCCCATCTCCGGGACGGTCATCGGCAAGAGCGTGGAAGTAAACGGTATGGCCACGGCGTCCTCCCCCGCCTATATCATTGCGGGAGAGAATACCATGGTGGTGACTTTTCAGGTGAGCGAGTCCATCCGCAACACGCTGAACAAGGGTCAGGAGATCCGGGTGGAGAGAAACGGCGCGGAGTTTGACGGCGTGATCACGGAGGTGGGCAACGCGGTCAACGCTCAGACGGGACTTTTCCAGATCAAGGCGGCCGTGCACGCGTCCGGGGAGGAGCTGCCCAGCGGTGTCAGCGTCAAGATCACCGGCGATACATACACGGCCAAGGATGAGATCATCATCCCCTATGACGCGGTTTATTATGAGACGGCCGGCTCCTATGTATATACCGTGCAGGACGGTCGGGCGGTAAAGACCTATGTGACGGCGGGTATTTTTGACGAGAACAGCATTCAGATCGTGGACGGCCTTGCGGAGGGGGATGTGGTGATTACCACATGGTCTCCCAGACTGATCGACGGTGTGGAGGTGAGCGCCGCCATTGTAGAGCCGGAATCTGCTCAGAACTAAGGAGGACGGAAGATGAGTCTGACAAAACTTGCCTTAAAAAGACCGGTATCCTGTATGTTGGCGATCCTGGCGTTGGCGGTATTCGGAATTTCCTCCATATTCGGTTTTAAGCTCCAATTGATCCCCGATATCGAGATGCCCATGCTGATCGTGATGGCCACCTATCCGGGGGCGGATCCCAAGAGTGTGGATGAGCTTGTGGTCTCCGTCATTGAGGATGCGGGTTCCTCGCTGAGCGGCGTGGATTCCACCACCACCATGTCCTATGAAAACTACGGCATGGTGCTGTTTACATACGAGTATGGCGTGGACATCACGGAATGCCATGACGATCTGAGGGCGGCCCTTGAGGTGGCGCAGCTCTCGCTGCCGGACGACGCAGGAGAGCCCACTATCATTGAGATGAACGTGAACAGTCTGCCCTGTATGACCCTCTCCGCCACGGAGGTCGGCGATGTGGACCTGTTGAAAGTGGTCAACGAGTCCGTGGTGCCGGAGTTGGAGTCCATCTCCGGTGTGGCTCAGGTGGAGGTCAACGGCGGAAGTGAGGAGTACATCCGGATCGAGCTGAACGACACGCTGATGAGCCAATACGGCCTGACCATGAGCAATATTTCCCAGTTTCTGACGGCGGTGGACTTCTCCTATCCCGCCGGCAGCGTGAGCCAGGGCAATCAGGACATCAGCATCACCACTTCCATGGAATACAATACGGTGCAGAAACTCAGAAACGTCCCTATCATGACCGGGACGGGACAGGTGCTGACCCTGCAGGATGTGGCCGATGTGTCCATGTCCACCAAGGAGGCGGAGACCTTAAGCCGCTATAACGGCCTGGACAATCTGAGCATCAGCATTCAGAATAAGAGCAGTTTCGGCACGGTGAACGTGTGCCGGGATGTGGAGAAAAAGTTGCAGCGCATTCAGGAGAGTGTGCCCGCGGTGGACTTTCGGATCACTTATGACGCCAGTGAGTCCATCATGGATTCCCTGACGGCGGTGTTTGAGACATTGCTGTTGGGCGTGGCGCTGACCATGTTGGTATTGTTCCTGTTCTTCGGAGACTTCAAGGCCAGCCTGATCGTGGGATCTTCCATGCCCATCTCCCTGTTTTTCACGCTGTTGGTGATGAGCTTTATGGGCTTTTCCATGAACATCGTCACATTGGGCTCTCTGGTCATCGCCATCGGCATGATGGTGGATGCCTCCATCGTGGTCATAGAGAGTTGTTTCAGAAGACAGAAAGGCGAGCTGTCCATCCGTCAGGCGGTGGCTCTGGGCACGCAGGAGGTGACGGCATCCATCATCGCGTCCACCATCACCACCATTGTGGTGTACCTGCCCTTGGCGCTGATGGAGGGCCTGTCGGGCCAGCTCTTTTCACAGTTGGGCATGACCATCGTGGTGGCCATGTTGTCCTCGCTGATCGCCGCGCTGATGTTGGTGCCGCTGTTTTTCTGTGTGTTTAAACCCGTGGAAAAACAGGATCTGCCCGTGGATAAGATCCTGCGGAAAGTGACGGATTTCTACCGCAGACATATGCCGAAACTTTTGCATAAGAAGAAGACCGTCCTGGCGGTGTCCGTGCTGCTGTTGGTGGCGTCGTTCCTCATCGCGTCCCTTCTGGATGTGGAGATGATCCCCGCGGCGGATGAGGGCATGGTGGCCGTGACCGTGAATTTCCGCTCCGGCACATCATTGGAGGCCAGAGACAGGGTGATCCGAGAGTGGGAGCAGATTGCGGCGGAGCATCCGGACGTGTCCGCCTACAGCGTCTCCGTGAGCAATACGGGCGCGAGCATGACGGCCACTCTGCGAAAGGGCCGTTCCATGACCACGGCGCAGGTGGTGGATCAGTGGAATGAACTGGGCGCCGGCATGACCAATGTGGATGTGACGGTGGCCTCCAGCGGCAGCAGTATGAGCTCCATGATGAGCACCGGAAGTTTCGAGATCGATCTGCAGGGGCGTTCCATGGAGGATCTGCGCGTGGCGGCCGAGATGCTGTCCGACGGTATGCGCAGGATAGACGGCGTGGTCAAGGTGGACAATTCGCTGGCCAATATCTCCACTCTGGTGCAGGTGGACGTGGATCCCCTGAAGGCCATGCAGTACGGCCTCACCCCCATCACCGTTGGTATGACGTTAAACAATGTGCTCAGCGGCGTGAAGGCTCTGACCATCACCAACGACGGTTCCGAGTATGAGGTGCGCCTGGAGTATCCAGAGGGTCAGTATGACGATCTCAACCAGTTGATGGATCTGATGCTGCCCACGTCCGCCGGCATCAATATTCCTCTGCGTGACATCGCGCAGCTTAACTATGTGGAGGGACAGGAGAGCATCGCCAGACAAAACGGACTCTATTATGTCAGTGTGACCGCCACCTTAAATTCCGAGAAGACCTTTGAGGCGCAGGATGCCATCAACGCGTTGGTGGACGAGATGACTTTTCCGGAGAGCGTGACGCCCGCGGACAGTATGATGACGGATATGATGATAGAGGAGCTCACGGCGATCCTGAAGGCGATCCTGATCGCGGTATTCCTGGTGTTTTTGGTGATGGCCATGCAGTTTGAGTCGCCGAGATTTTCCATCATGGTGATGACCTGTATTCCTTTCGCCCTGATCGGGTCCTTCCTGCTCTTGTTCCTGACGGGACAGACCTTGAGCATGATCTCTCTGATGGGATTTTTGATGCTGATGGGAATCGTGGTAAATAATGGTATCCTGTTCGTGGATTCCACCAATATGCTGCGGCAGGAAATGCCCGTGGAGGACGCGCTGGTGGAGTCGGGATGCATTCGTCTGCGCCCCATCCTCATGACCACGCTGACCACTATTTTGTCCATGCTGCCTCTGGGTATCGGAATCGGCGCCAACGCGGTGATGATGAAGGGCATGGCGCTGGTGATCATCGGAGGTCTGGTGGCCTCCACCGTGCTGACTTTGATCCTGATCCCCAGTTTTTACCTGATCTTGGATAAAAAGAAAAAGAGACGCATGGCAGTGGAAGAAGAGTAGACACGAGGAAATATAGAGGGGAAATATGGGAAAAATAACAGGGATAGAGCCGATGCAGGAGATCCCGCCCAAGGTACTCATGATGTATGAGGCCGTCCAACAGTTGGTGGGAGAGGGGCAGAGCGTGCAGGATATACGCGTCCTAGCCATCACGGAGCGGGCAGGGATCGGCAAGGGCACGGCATATGAATATTTTGATTCCAAAGAAGAAATCCTGGTGGGCGCTTTCATCTATTATGTGAGAAGACTGGCGGAGGGAATGTATAAGGAGCTCTCCGGTCTGGGCAGTCTGCGGGAACAGGTCAATTATATTTTTGACGATCTGGACAAGGAGAGCCAAAAGAAGTATTGTTTTGTCCATTTCGTGCATGAGGTGACGGACAATTCCAAGTTTGGTCAGATGGTGAAAGAACGATTGCAGGGGGGGTTCAAGGCGGGCAATTTCGCCGAATTTCTCTTCGGAGACCTGATCAAACAGGGCATCGCGCGGGGGGATATCAACCCCGACATCCCCATGGACTATCTGATCTACAGCATATTCTGTAAAATACTGACCTATATGATGTGTATCTGTACGGAGGAGTGTTTCAACACGGACGTGGCCGCCATGCGGGAGCTGATCATCGAGGGGATCCTGCGGGATATGAAAGGATAGGAGAGCGGGAGGACCGGAGGCGGATAATAAAACGAAATATTTTGATGTAAAAGGGGCGGGCGATACGCCCCTTTTTTTCGTGTGTTTTTGTTGGTATAGTGAATAAAAACAGACACGAATGCAACACTTTGTTAAGAAGTGTTGCGTTCCTGCCTTGTTACTATATTTATCGGACGGATCCCGAAATACTTTAGGGGTGATTTGAAAATTTTTGAAAAAAATATACGGACGGATCCCTGCCGGTTGTGATGGGTGAACGGGTTACCTGTCAGACATGAAAAACAACGGGCAGCATACTTTGCCAACTGTCTTCATGTTAAGAAAATACAGATATGTATCAGAAAATACCGGATACCTAAGACAGATATCCGAAAAGGGAATAGATCATGGATCGGTCGATACAGCCACAGTCGAACCGGCTTGCGTCCAATGCGGCTACACGCTATACTTCCTATACATCTCATTCAGGAAAGCGGCATTCGCCAGTTCAGCGAGTCTGTCGCCGTCTCCTCCCGCCGTCATGCGGGAAATCAGAGTGTGAAAACGAGATTGCTCCTGTTCGCGGCCCTCGGCCAAACCTTTCTCACGTCCCTGTCTCTCTGCCTTGGTAAGCAACTCTTCAAATTTCATATAGCGCGACCTCCATTCTCTGCTTT
>JAMPHD010000044.1 GCA_023663635.1 Acetatifactor muris | reverse complement strand
TCAGAGGAAGTGAGAGCGTGACCACGGCACAGACCGTCAAGGATTGGGTACAGGCGGATTTTGAGATTTTATATGGGGAGATGACCGCGCAGGAGGCGGTATAATTCTTTATCTGAGAATTCTGTTTCAAAACTGGTCAATATTCATATCATCAGCATATCTGAAATATTTTTATAAAAATTTCTATTTTGGACGAAGGATTCAATTTATTCAATGTATTATAAAAGCACACGGAACGGTAGTACAAACCAAATGTTTTGCAATTTTGAAATAAATCGCTTTACAAGATAATAATATTATGGTACGATAGAACAGTATTTTGCAAAATTAAATGCCGTTCAAACGAATATCAACGGAGGTAACACGATGCGAAAATTAAAGATCCTGCTCCCCGTATTCCTGCTCTTGGGCTGCATACTGCTGTGCGGATGTGATCTGAGGAACTATATCTACACCGAGGACAGCCTGAAGAAAGTGGCGGAGAAGTCGCTGAAGAAAAAGTATGGGGAAGAGTTTATCATTCACAATGTTTGGGAGAGGGATCAAACAAGGTTTTTTGCGGACTGTTCACCCAAGGATAATCCGAGAGCGGTGTTCCTCGCAAGTATCTACAAAAATGGAGGAGGAGTTTTTGATGATGAGTATGCTGAGGCGGTGGTGGCATTGGAGGTGGATGATATACTGCGAGACGGGTTTGAAGAGGCGTTTGAGAACTGTTATGTAAAATCTCATGTGTCCAAATTTTATACCCGTCCCGAATTTGAATCTCCCAAGATACTGACGTTGGAGGAATATTTGGAGGCAACAGACACACGCATAATGTGTTATGTGTTTGCGGATAATTCAAACGGATCGGAAAAAGTTGCAGAACGGGAGTATCGGTATTTATCTGAAATCCTTCCGCAAAAAGTAGAGGAGGGAGGCATAGGAGATAATATTTTTGATGCAATGCAGGTATATTTTACAGACGAAGAAATGGTGAAAGAGAGTGAAGAATATTTTTTGCTAAATACGGATATCAGGGGTGAATTTGACAGCAAAACGTATAAATGTAACTGGTTTTTTTGTTCATACCAAGATAAAAAGATCAGTAAATCATATGAAGAATATCTCGAGAAACGCATAGATGATGGAAATGAAACAACCAATTAGAATAGGTAGGGAGGGACAATAAATGTATACGGCGGAAGAAATGGCATGGGCATCACAATTGGCTTATTGTAATTTTACTCGATCTGATATTAAAGAGGGGCGTTTGGTTAGGGACATCTTTATGGAGACCGGCTACAAAATTTTTTACAACTACGACCCTGACAAGATACATACGGGAGACGACAAGGTCATGCGTGAGGAGGCCGAGCAGTTCATCTTGGACGTACAGAACGGGGAGAAGTGCAAGGATTGGAAGATCGTGGGTATCAAGGATGATCAGGACAATACCGGTCTGTATGCCATTGTGATTGAGACGGGTGAGGACGAGGCCATCATCGCTTTCAGGGGTAGTGAGAATGTGACCACGGCACAGACCGTCAAGGATTGGGTACAGGCGGATTTTGAGATTTTATATGGGGAGATGACCGCGCAGGAGGCGGTGGCCTGTGCTTATCTGGACGAGATAGCGGGAAATGAAAACTTTGATAAGTACAAAAAGTTTGCCGTAACGGGTCATTCTCTCGGCGGAGATCTGGCGTTGGTGTCCACGTTGTATACCGCCACGGATGAGTGCCCCACAGATATGTCCTCGCGGATCGTGCAGAGTGTCAGCATGGACGGCCCCGGACATCCCCAGGAATTTTGGGATCAGTATCGGGATGCCGTTGATGAGATGCAGGGAGTCATGACCCATTACCATTGGAGCCCGGTTGGGGGGATACTGAAATCTCCGTGCGGGGAGGATAATTATATACATGTGGCATCCACGAAATTTCATGAGGATATCTGGTGGGATCAGGTGAAAACCATATTTCAGGCACGGGCGGAAGAATTGGTTCCGAAGTGGATAGCTAAACCGGATGTTTCCTCAAATGAGGTTGCCGCTTGGATATTTGATCTTCTATCTCTGGGAAATCCTGTGAGAGAAGGTTGGGAGACTATGTGGAATGTTCTTGAGATAAATGACATAGACTCTTATTTCAATCAGCATGCCCTCGAATCCCTCGACTTTGAGGAGAACGGGGACATGAAGGTGGATAAGGAACGGGATTTTGACCCGGTCGCGGGACTGATCCATACTGTCACCAACATCATAGATAATAACGAAGGACTTCATAAAAACTGTAGCAGTGTGGTCAGACTGGTATCGGATACTTCGGAAAATCTGTTAGAAGTGTTTTCTTTGATGGAGTCAAGTCTGGAGGAGGTTAGTGGTGTCTGTCAAGAAATAAACACCATGAAACTAAGTGTTGAGGGAGCTGTGGGCAGTGCGGTGTTATGGGGAATCTGTAGCCAACTTTATGTAGGACCGGTACAATCTTCGGGACAAACTCCGGTGGACGATTTTTTTGTGGAAGGATATGTAAAAAGTACACAGGAGTTTCATCGGGCATTCAACAGTTTCTCAGAACATTGGGAGAATGCCATAGATGTGTTACCGGACACCAAAGCGAAGTGGAGGGAGACGAAAGAAGAATTTGTGCTCAATATCATGTCATGGACGGCAACAAATCTGTGTTTTATGGGTAGTCTGTGCGAAGAGGGAATCGAAAATCTACAGTCTGTTCTGGAAGAGGCAAAGGCATCGGTCGCCGATACGGTAAACCTTGTCGTCAGCTTTGCGGCAAAGGAACTGCCTGACATACTGCCCGAACTGCTGAACATGATCACGACACCATTGATGTCCGTGATATCCAAAGGCTATACCTATGTGGGAGGGAATGTACATAACATCCGGGGCAAAGAAACGGATGATCTGCTCTATGGCACCGGGGAGGCTGACACCATCAGCGGACAGGGAGGAGATGATATCCTGTACGGCGAAGGCGGCAATGATACCCTGTACGGCGGAGATGGCGACGACGTGCTGATCGGCGGAGAGGGGAATGACAACCTTGAGGCCGGGAACGGCGTGGACCGCTACCTGATCGGTGCGGGGGACGGCAACGACCGCATATGGAATTCGGACGCCGTTCTGGAGAACAAGCTGCGGGACACGATCGTCTTCGGGGAGGGGATCGACCCGGAGGACATCGAGCTGCGCCGATGGGGGAAAGCCCTGAGCATCGTGAACACGCGGACGGGGCAGACGACGCTCATCGACAACGAGTACGGCGGCCTGTACTACGGGCTCTCGAGGATCGAGTTCGCGGACGGGACGGTGTGGGACAACGATACTTTTGTGGCGAAGACCATAACCCGCGGAGGGGACGGGAACGAGACCGTGAGCGGAGCGGGCAGCATAGAGGGGATCTATGACGAGTCCGAGACCTTCTTCATGGGAGCGGGGGACGACACGGTGAGGGCGGGTTCCGGGAACGACACGATATACGGCGAGGAGGGGAACGATGCCCTGTACGGTGAGGACGGCGACGACGTGCTGATCGGCGGAGAGGGGAATGACAACCTTGAGGCCGGGAACGGCGTGGACCGCTACCTGATCGGTGCGGGGGACGGCAACGACCGCATATGGAATTCGGACGCCGTTCTGGAGAACAAGCTGCGGGACACGATCGTCTTCGGGGAGGGGATCGACCCGGAGGACATCGA
>JAMPHD010000043.1 GCA_023663635.1 Acetatifactor muris | reverse complement strand
TTGTATCCAAAAATATCACCTTCCTTCACCACTTTTATTATACATCAGACAATACCTTTTGAAAACTGAATTTTTTGTGAAAATTTCCTATATCAGTTCTTCCTCCCTCCGCTTTGACCGTATGCCCGTAAAACCATTCTTTTCCGCATAGTCCTCAAGCATTGCCTTTTGGTTGGATATGCTGTGGCTGTTTTGTATTCATTTTGATTAAGAAGTCTTTTATAGTTTATAACTCCACCCATTGCATAAAATCCCCGTCAGACCGTCCCATCCCCAGCCTCAGATCAGGATCGTAAAGGTGATGGACCTTCCATCCTCGCTCTTTGCCGCGGCTTTGCCGCCGTGCAGCTCCGCGATGGCTTTGACCACGGACAGGCCGATGCCGCTGCCCCCGGTGTCGGAATTTCTGGAGGCGTCCAACCGGTAAAATCGCTCAAAGAGCACGTCCTGTCTGCCCGCCCGGATCCCACTCGCCTCGTCCACGGCATTCCACAGCGTCAGACGGGCCCTGCCGCCCTTCCGCTCCGGCTCCAGATACAGGCGGATCTCACCCTGCGCCGAGGCATACTTCAGCGCGTTGTCCAAGAGCAGACTTATCATCTGCCGCAGTTTCTCCTCATCCCCCGGACGGCGGATTCCCGGCTCGATCCGAAGAGACAGGGTCTTGCCCGCCGCCGAGACGAGCGGCTCAAACATTTCCGCCGTCTCCGCCACGATCCCTGAGAGATCACACTCGACGAACGCGCTCTTTTCCTGCTCCTCCAGTCGGGACAGCGTCACCATCTGCTCCGTGAGTCTGCGAAGTCTGTTCACCTGATTGCGGATGCTGCCCGTCCACCGGTTCTCACCGCTCTCCATCTCCAACACGTCCACATTGGCGGATATCACCGTGAGGGGCGTCTTCAGCTCATGGCTCGCGTCCGTGATGAAACGCCTCTGTCTCGCGTAGCTCTCCTCCACGGGGGCGAAGACTTTACCCGAGAAGACGACCACGGGCACACACACGGCCACCAGACCGAGGAGCGCCAGACAGATACTGCCCCACAGCAGATTGCGGAAGGCATCCAACTCCCGCCCGCAGTCCACAAAGATCACACGGCTGCCCTCCGGCTCCTCCGCGCCATGACTCGCGCCGTGACTGCCGCAGCTTAAGAAGCGATAGTTTTCCTTAAAGCCTCTTGTCCTTCCGCTCTCCCACACGGCCCGCGCGTAGTCCATGGCCTCCCCGGTCTCCACCGCCGCGATCCGCCCGGTATCCACGGACAGAACTTCCCCCTTTTCGTCCAGACTCACGGAGAAAAATCGGGTGTCATAGGGCGTCTCCGGCGAAAATCCCCGAAAATCATCCCTCTCCCAACGCCCCGGGAACCGCCCCTCATTGTCCGCGAGCATGTTCAGGATCCTGTCGGCCCGCTCCACGGTCCCGAGATAACTCATCACGTTCAGGCCGCCCACGATCACGGCGAGCACCGCCGCCAGAGAACACATGGCTATGATGATAAATTTCGTGCGCAATTGACGTATCATACTCTACTCCATCCCGCCGCCCCGCGGCGCTCCCGGCGCGGCATTATCTTGCGGCATCCCCGTTTCAATGCTGTCCCGCGGCGTCCCCGTTTCAATGCCGCCCTGCGGCACATTCCGCTCCAGCGCGTACCCTTGGTTGCGCAGCGCGCGGATCCGGACATCCGCCCCTATGGCGGCCAGTTTTTTCCTGAGATAAGAAATATTCACCCACACCACTCCAGATTCCGTGTCGCTGTCATAGCCCCACACGCGTTCCATGAAACGCTCCACCGGAATGACCTGACCCGGATTGGCCATGAGCATCTCCAACATCTGAAATTCCTTGTTGCCCGGGCGCACCCGTCCCCCCGGGGCCGCCATCTCAAAAGTATTCCGGTCCAGAGTCAGATTCCCGTAGCGCAGCAGATTGCCTGTCCCCGACATCCGCTGCCCCGTCATGACCCGGATCCGCGCGAGCAGCTCCCGGGTGTCAAAGGGCTTGGGCAGATAGTCATTGGCGCCGCTGTCCAAGCCCTCCACTCTGTCCTCCACGCCGGATCTGGCGGTGAGGAGCAGGATCGGCACGGCGTTGCCCTCGGCCCGAAGACGCCGCAGCAAAGTCAATCCGTCCATCTTGGGCATCATGACATCCAGAATGGCTCCGTCATACTCCTGCCCCTCCAGATAGTCCAGGGCATCCTGCCCGTTGTACACCACGTCCACGGAATAGCAGTTGTGTTTTAATATCACTGCCAGCGCGTCCGCCAGTTCCCTCTCATCCTCCGCCAACAAAAGTCTCATAGTCCTCTCCTTTGTGCCACTTGACAAACTCTCCCGCTCCCCTTATAGTGAAATGGTAACAGGGGATGACTTTTTCGTCACCCTCACATAATCATTGCCAGGGGAGCACATCGCTGAGATTGAGACGCGGCCGCGGGGCCTGTCTCTAACCCTCACTACCTGACCCGGATAATACCGGCGTAGGGAGGCTTTACGCACTCGATGTTGTCCCTCCTTGCCCAAATTTAAGGAGGAATTTTTTATGAACAATTTTTTTGCCGTCCCCACCGACGCGTGGGGAGATGACGCCGTCACGCTGACCGCCGTGGGAATCTGCATGGTCACGGCCCTCATTGTGATCCTCATCGGGATCGCGCTCTTCGCCTACAGGCGCGAGGCCGGGTCCGGCGCCAAGATCACCACCAAACAACTGGTGTTCTCCGCCATGGCTCTCGCTCTGGCCATGGTGACTTCCATGATCAAATTGGTGGACATGCCTCTGGGCGGCTCCATCACTCTGCTCAGTATGCTCTTTATCGCGCTGATCGGCTACTGGTACGGCCCCGTGGCGGGCATCGCCACAGGCATGGCATACGGGCTGCTGCAATTCATTCTGGAACCGATCTTCTACACCATTCCCCAAATGCTCAACGATTATCCGTTGGCCTTCGGTGCGTTGGGTCTGTCCGGATTTTTCCAAAAGCGCAAATTCGGTCTGCAGATCGGCTACGCCGTGGGCGTACTCGGAAGATTTGTGTTTTCCTTCCTCTCGGGCGTCCTGTTCTTCGCGTCCTATGCCCCGGAGGGCATGCACCCCGCGCTCTACTCATTGCTCTACAACGGCTCCTATCTGTTGGGGGAGGCCGTGCTGACCTTGGTCGTGATCTCCATTCCCCCCGTGTATAAAGCCCTAAAGCATGTTCGCGGACTGGCGGGCTCGGATTAATCCGAGCCCGTATTTTCCTTTGTTCCTGCCCGCTCCAGATAAAAGGAATACAGTATTTTCTCCTTCACCCGCTTGCCCGTCAGCTTTTCCAAGGCCTCCCGGTAGTAGGTGAGCTGCGTCTCATATCGGTTCCACAGCTCCTCCATGCTCCCTATCACATCCGTCTTGTAGTCCAGGAGCGCCAGTTCTCCGTCCTCCTCCCAGAACACATCGATGATACCCTGGATCAGTACCTTCTCCCCCTCGGGAAAATCTCCGGACAGACGCCCGGCGTCAATGCTCAGCACGAAGGGCTGCTCTCTGTAGAGCAGATCCCGCCTGTCCGCCGTCCACATGCGGTAGGCGGTCTCAGACTGCATGAAGTTCACCAGTTTCTTGAGATTTAAGGCCTTGTAATACTCCTCCGACAGCCGCAGCGTCTGTTTTTCCCCTTGTAGAAAAGTCCCCAACGCCGTCCGCAGATCCCCGTTTCGCAGCCCCTTTTGGTAGCTCTCGTAATCCATGGGAAAATCCGTGAACAGACCGCCCAAGACTCTCCCGAAATCCAACAGCTCCATGGCTCTGTGGAAAGCGTTTCCGCGGACGGTGCCGCTGACCTGCTCCTTCTCCCTGCGAAAGGTCGGAATATAGGGCACTACCTCCCGCTCCTCAAAGACGTGGAAGGCGGCCTCGTCCTTCTCCGCCATGGCCGCGATCTTGAGCTCCGACACCGTGGTCTTGGTGTAAAGCCGCTCCAGATTCCGATGCGGATACGCAAAGGCCAAGCGTCCCCGTATGGCCTCCGCAGTCTCCTCATCCCCGCGATCTGCCGCGTGGCGCAGCTCCTCCAACCGCTCCGCAAGGCTCAGCCGGTCCTCCAGAACTTCCGTCTCGAGAGTTTCTTCCCCGACGATCCGCACCGCCAGATCCGTCCCCGCCAGAACAGGCGTCAGAAAGTCCAGATAACTTACCGCCTCCATGTAGTCGGGATAGCTCAGCCTCTCCTCCCCGCATATCTTCGCGGTCTCCCACCGTCCTTCGGCCTTCTCCACCGTGGCGGTGAGGATCAGTTTCTCCCTCGCCCTCGTCAGGGCCACATAGAGAACGCGCAGTTCCTCTGCCAGATTTTCCTCCCGCAGTTTGGTGGCCAATATATTTCTCCGCAGAGTCTTATTGCGGACGCGGCGCTCGGAATTCACATAGGTAACGCCCAATCCCATATCCGCGTCCAAGATCGTGGCGCGATTGTAGTCCTGCGCGTTAAAGCGCTTGGCAAGACCCGCCACGAAAGTCACGCCAAACTCCAGACCTTTGGACTTGTGAATGCTCATGATGCGAACCACATCCGCGTTCTCATCCAAGAGATCCGCCTCCCCGTAGTCCACGTCATATTTTTCCAACTGCTCCATATAGCGCACAAAATGAAACAGTCCGAAATAGCTCGTCTTCTCAAAATCCGACGCCTTGGTGAAGAGCATCTCCACATTGGCCCTGCGCCTGCTGCCCGCCGGGAGAGCCGTCACATAGTTCAGATAATCATGCTCCTCCACCAGTTTCTGCAGAAGGGAACGTATGGGCATATAGACCGTGTAACCCCGATATCTGCGCAGTTTTTCCAGAAATTCCCGCACCCGGGCGCGCAGTTCGGCGCGCGCGGACTCCCCGGCATCCTGCCCGGACGCACTCCTCTCGCCGGCCGGCTC
>JAMPHD010000042.1 GCA_023663635.1 Acetatifactor muris | reverse complement strand
GATTGGGAAGTAGGGATTTATTCTCTGCTTCCTTTTTTGCCAACTTTAATTATACGCTAACTTATTTCGATGGTAGCGATACGGGCATCCCGATCTCACTCATCCTTCCACACCGTAACCCTCTATCTTCCAACCCTCGTCCGTCTTGATCATATCCATGGTCAGATACCACAGATTCTCCACCCCCGGATCCTTAAATTCCACGGAGACCGTGTGTCTCTCGCCCACGGCCCTGTTCCCGATACCGTTCAGACCCTTGACGGCTTTGATCTCCACGCCGGTTCCGTCATCCGGATATGTATCGATATCCCATGCGTAGGAATCGGTCAGATACTGCTTTATCGCCTCCGTATCTCCGCCAAAATAAGCCTCACAGAAATTCAGCGCCATATTTTCCACGAAACCTTCTTCCGTCTGCATGGAGGAGGCGCTAAGCTGCCGCCGCAGATCATCAGTGAACACTTCATCCCCCGGATAGCAGTCATTCTCAAAGAGACATGTCACAAAGGTGAGCGTCCCGTCCCGATCCTCGAACACCGGAAAGCAACCATCCGGATATTCGGGAGTGACCCAACCGTCCGCAGTGATACTCATACCGCCCGCAAGCGTCAGATTCTCGGGCGACTCCGCCCAAAATTCATAATTCAGCCGATACACCTGCAGCGCCATACCCCCCAGATCCTCATAAGTATAGACAGACTCCAGAGAGCTGATCCGCCATCCGCCGTACCCGGCGTCCGCATTGTACTCCCGCGCGTTCAAATACCAACCCGTGACGAGACTTTCAGCCGCCTCCAATACACTCTCGGGAACATCCAAATCCGCGGGGATCACTATCGGCCCCTGCGGGGTCATGGTGTTCGGATCTGTGGCATTTTGCGCCGCATTTGTATCTGTCGCGCCCTCCGGCAGCTGCGCGTTCGCCTCCGTGTGGAGTGTATTGTCGTTGCCCGGAGTCGTGTCACTGCCTGAAACCGCATCACCCGCGTCCGCATTGTCACTGCCTCTGACCGAGCATCCCACCAGTGTCCCCGAGAGAACGGTCAGGAGCACCGCCAAAGCGAGAAACGCAAGCCCGTTTTTCTTCCGGACATTTTTTAACAGATTGGTAAAACGGATCTTCATGACCTGTTTGCCCTCATAAAACTGTGTGGAGCAGACCGTCCTGCGGGCACATTTTCTGTGCAGGGCGGACATCAGGGTCTCCGTATAGGCCTTGCGCGTCGCGTAGTCGCCGCCCCTGACCACTCTCTCGTCACAGGACAGTTCCATGTCCAACACAGCCTCTTTCCGCATCAGCCAAATCACCGGATTGAACCAGTGTACCGTTCCCGCCGCGGTGATCAACAGTTTGAAAAACACATCTCCCCGTTTCAGATGGATCAGTTCATGCTTTAAGATAAAGAACCGCTCCCTCGGGGCATACCGCTCCTCGGGCAGAACCAACATCGGCTTGAACACGCCGATCACCATAGGGCTTTCGGCATCTTTGTATATCACAACCCTGACTTTCCGCGGAATCCGCAGCTCCTGCACCAACTCCTCTATCTCGCGCAAAATAGTTTCATCCTCTATGTTCCTGCCATATCTCAGGATCCGTCTCCTGTAGCGCGCATAGCTGAACAGGTAAAAAAACAGGCAGACCGCGCAGCCGCCAAACCACACCCAAGCGATCACATCCAGCGGCGTGACGCGCGCCGTCCCGTGGGCTGCGGGCACAATGGGCGCGGACAACTGCGGCGGGATCTCCAAAAGGATCGGCTGCGCGGGCAAGGCGGTGTCAGCGTCCGCCGCCCCGCTCCTCACCCTCGCGTCCTGCGTCTGTCGGACGTGAGAGGCGACCAGGCAGTTCAGGCCCTCCGTCACGCCCCGCCGCATATCGGCGCTGACGGGAAACAGGAGCCACAGAGCCAGAAAGATCCAGACGAAATATTTCCATTTTGCCGCGTATCTCTTATTGCAAAACGGCATCAGTATCAACAACAGGATCGTCACCGCGCTGACGGATAAAGAGATCTCCGCCACGGAGAGAAATACATTTGTGATCATGGCCATCCCTCCTCTTTACTGCCCGGATTCCGCGGAATGTTCCTCTTCCAATCTGTCCAGAAAGTCCCGCAGCTCCGCGATGTCGGAATCCTTGATCGCCTTGTTGCCATACAGGGTGGTCACCATGTTTTGGATCGAATTATTGTAGAGTTTCTCCAGAAAATTCCGACTCTCCCGCACCTTGTAATCGTTTTCCTCCACCACGGCGGTGTAGAGATTCGCCCCCATGGAGCGGTCACAGGCCACGAAACCCTTGTCGATCAGCCTCGACAGAGAGGTCATCAGCGTGGAGAGCTGCCACTGTCTCAAGCCCTGCAGTTCTCTTAAAATATGATTGGATGTGACCGGCCCGTCACTCCTCCAGATCGCCTGCATGATCTCCAATTCTGCCTCGCCCAACTTTTTCTGCGTGTTTCCCATAGGATCAACCTCCTTCGTTATACGTTTGTATAATTTATTATACAGCGGTATAACGCACGTGTCAAGACTTTCTATATATTTATAAAAACAGACCTGCCACTTTCGTGACAGGTCTGCCGATCTTAGATCTTATGCATATCCTTGCGCGTATCCGCGCTCACTCACTCTTCTTCCGCTTTGCGGAATGCCAAAACCCTGAATGCCACTGCCGCGGCGCCGGCCACAACAGCGATCAGTACGAACAGCCATGCGGAAGTCGAATTTGCTTTCGGCGCTGCCATCACAACCGCCGCGCCGCCGATCATCCGGCCGTCAGAGGAAGTATCCTCCGCGTACTGACTGTAGTCATAGGTCTTGGGGCTGACATTCTTGTTTGCGTTGACGGGAAGATCCGTCCAAGAGGTATCGTCGTCGTCCTCGTCCTTCTGCAGGTAAATGAATGTGTACGGGCTGAATCCGTCTGCCGTAACCCAGAAACAATCGGCTTCTTTCTCTACGGGAACGGAATAGGTATTGTGCAGGACAATGATGTCATAGCCGTCTCTCGTCACCCCTGCCGGGTACGCGAATTTGAGTTTCACCTGCCCGTTCAGCGTTACCACATGCGCGCTGTCAATAATGCCTTCGTAAGCCTTAATGTCATAGTAGTGTATAATGGCCTTGGAGGGATCCTCCAGCAGCTTGGTGTACTGCTCCACCGCTTTCAGGATCTCCGCCGTGGGCGTATAGCCCTCCGCGTGAATGATGATCTCGCCTTTGGCTTTCTCTCCGTCCGCCTTGGTAAATGTGGTGCCCGCCACTCTGACGGCGCCGGACACTACCGCTCCGTCTCCCACAACGGTCAGCGTATCAGGCTCTGTGGGCTGTACCGGCTCCGTGGGATTGGTCGGATTAGTCGGCTCTGTCGGGTTGGTCGGATTCGTGGGATCCACAGGTGTCGCAGGCGCGTCTTTATACTCTGCCTCCAACTCCACCAACGCGCTGCCCATGGTAAAGGTAGTGGTGGCGCTTGTGGGATCTGCCAACACGATACCGCCTGATTTCACAACCCAACGGCTGAACACTTTGCCCTCGGGCGCGGCGTTCGCGGTGATCTCCACCTTCGTGCCCACTGCCGCCTGAGCGGGTGATGCCGTTCCGCCGGTGATGGAGATGTTGTGTACCGGGCTCTCCGCCTTCTTGTACTCCGCCACGATCTCCACCAGGTTCGCAGGCATGGTGAAAGTCGTCTCTGCCGCGGTGGCATCCGCCAAAACGGCGCCTCCGGTCTTCACGGTCCACTTGTCAAATACCATTCCGGGCGCGGGCTCTGCCGTGATCGTCACGGTCGCTCCTGCCTCCGCCTTCACGGGAGACGCGCTGCCGCCCTCCACGGATACGGTATAGGTCTGAGGCGCGCCATCCTTGGAGAATTTAGCGCCGATATAAGTTCCATCCTTGCCGGCGGTGTAGAGAGGACTGGTCTCCTTCACTTCAAACAGACCATCCATATTCACACTTCCGTCCGGATTTCTGAAGATCTCATGATAATTCGCGGTGTATTCAGCCGTCTTCGGGTTATAGCCGGGAATCGTCACCTTGACAAAATCGTCATTCGTAACAGTGTATTTTGCCTTCTCGGAACCCGCGTATTTCTCTTTCACGCCGCTGAAAGCGTAGCTGTCCACCCAGTAATAGCTGCCGTTCTCCTTGCCATCCTTATAGTGGTACAGGCCGTAGTTCATCGTACCCAGGAACTGATCCGTCTCCGCACCTTTGGAATCCACGGAGGACAGAATGTTGGTGTACTGCGCGCCGGATGCCGCCCTGTAGAGCATCAGATTCGCTTTCGCTTCAAACCTTCCGTTGTTCACCGCGGTACAGTTGATGATGGTATGGTTGCCCGGATTGTTGTTGTCCGTGAACCCTGTAGCACCGTTGTTAAAAGCCAGACAGTTCTCCACGATGTGATCCGTGGCCACGCCGGAGCCGCCCAGTTTGAAACCGTTCATATCTCCATTGGCGGAACCCTGTCCGTCGGTCAGTTTGCCGTTTCCGAAGGAGACGCAGTTTCTCAGCGTCACCTGACCGATGGGGCCGGTGGCCGTCTTGGCAAAGAGATCCCAGCCGTCGTCACTGTTACAATACGCGATACATCCGTCAAATACATTGCCCTCGCCGCAGGTCAGCTTGGCGGCGAAACCGTCCGCGTTCTCCGTCGTCGCCAGATCCTTGTTGTTATATGCCGTACAATTCAGGATCAGGTTGTAGGAAGGCCACTGGTCTTTGGAGTTATAGTTCGTGTTATATCTGCTCAGCTGCAAGCCCGTGTCATGGTTGCCATAGAACTGGCACAGCTCCAGGGTATTGTGGTCGCCCGACAGGAGCATACCGTTGTCGCCCGCGTTGCAGATATCAATATCATAGAAGTACCAGTAGGAGCCGTCCAAGGTGATGCCTCTGTTGGACCCTTCCTCGGCCATTCCGTCAAAATCAATGGTCACTCTCTTGCCGTTGATGCTGCTGACTCTCTTCATCGCGTCAGCCGTTCCGCTGTTGCTCTCCTCAATGATCAGGGGCTCCTGATACATATCGTAGGCGTAATAGGTGCCGGAGAACATCCAAATGGTATGTCCGGGCGTAATGGTGTTCAATGCCGTCTTCAGATCCATGGGATCCTCGAAACTGCCCGCCGCGGTGGACAGACCCTTGGTGGATACATACAGATCGCCGTCCTTAAAGTCGGGCGCCTGCTCGCGCACCTCATCGTCCACTCTCACCCCGCCGGGGTTCTCACTTGCGGTCTCATAGCTCACGCCGATGTAGAAGAAGTTCAGGCCGCCGCTTTTAGTGCCGCTTATAATATTGCTTGAAGAGTGAAGATAATAAGTACCCGCCTGATCCACCGTAAATGTGTAAGTGGAGGCACTTGTGCCCACAGATTTGGTATCCAAATCCTCAAGCTTGCCGGCAGCGTTCTTGACGGCCAACCCCATGGTGCGCTTATCTGACCCGTTGGAGCTGACAGCGATCACGGTAATCTTCGCCGCGTCTTCCGTGGTGAACATGATGCTGCGATTTGTAGCCGTACCTGTGCCTCCGGTCTTCAGTCTCCTAGTATACTTTACACCTGAGATTTCCTTGCCCTTGTCGTCAAAATCTACCTTGTTGGTAGCATCCGCCAGAATGGTAAATCCGTTCTTCGTCGTATTTTCCGTGAGAGCTGTCTCTGTCGGGAAGTCCCTGCCCACGTTCAGGTCAAAGTCCTTGAGTCCCGGGGTGTCCGGAACGTCCGGCGTCGCTGCGTCCGTATACTGTGCCTCAACGGTCACTGCGGACGCGGGCATCGTAAAGGACGTGGTGGCCGATGCCTCATTGGCCAAAGTCACTTTGCCCGCCTTAACGACCCATTTCTCGAAAGCCTTGCCCGCGATGGCGTTGGCGCTAATGGTCACTCTGTCGCCGGCCTTCGCGGTGGCCGCGCTGGTGGTGCCGTTGGTCACGGTCACCTTATAACTTCCCTCCACGGGGGGATTGGGATCGGCGCTGCCGTCCGTCAGGAACGCAATATAGTACAGATTCGGCGAATCTTTTTTTGAAATATCATGATCTCCCGCAGCCAGATTCTCCACCCTGAGCACACCGCTCGCATCCGACGTATAGATCGTGCCGTCCACCGTAATCCTCTTGTTCGGAGTCTGCACCAGGATCAGGGTTCCTACTCCCGCAGTCTTGAAAGTGATACTTGCGGAACTATCCATTTTTAGAGCCTTGGACAGCGTCAGACCTCCGTAGGTCATGGTGTCCGGCTTATCCTTCATGCTGCCGCTGATCGCATAATAAGCACTGCTCTGGCCATCCGTGGTGAAGTTGTGCACGGTGCCGGTGTTCAGCTCGGGCAGATCGCCATCCCCGGTGTCGTCTCTGTCGTCCGAACCCTCTCCCGGCTGATAGCTGCCACCGCCGCCGGTTCCGGAGCCGGAAGACTCCTTGCCAATGCCGCCCACCTGCAGCACGGAGGAGGTATAACCAACCACCTTGCTCTTCAGTGCCGCGTTCACACTGTAATCCGCATCATCCGCATCGGTGAAGGTCCATGTAAAGTCGCCGCCGTTCAGGCGTCCTGCCTTGGATGTCACGATCGTGACCACCTGTTCCGGATCATCGATCCGATCCGCGGTCACGCCCAAATCATAACTCGTGTCAAAGTTGTTGTACGGCGTCTTGCCCGACACGGTCACATAGAATTCATCCACCGTCTCCTCTCTCGTCTCGGCGAGATACGCGTCAAACTCCTTGCTGTCCTTCGGATCGGTAGCGCCCTGCACGCCCTGCGTATTCGCGTAGACCAGACGTGTCGCGCCCTCTATATGATTGTTATACGCCTTGATCATACCGCCGGGCTCACCCGAGAAAGTTCCTTTATTGCCGTTCGCGATATCCGAGCCCTGCATGGAGATGAGCATGGGATATTTGCAGTTTCTAAAGTAGTTGGCCTCCACAAAGGCGGAGCTCGCCTTGGTCACGCCCACGCCATACTTGGAGTTGCCGTCATAATAGTTGTTGTAGAAATGAATGCTACCCACTCTCACACGGGCATGTCTGGAGTCAGAGTGATCGAACCAGTTGTGGTGATAAGTCACCATGAACTCCTCGCTGTCACCCATTCCGCAAAGGGAAGACTTTCCGGAATCCCAGAAGTGATTGTAGGAGATCGTGATATAGGTTGACTTGCCCTTTACATCGATGGAGCCGTCACCCTTGGCCTGATCGCTGTCTCCGCCGGTGGAACCATAGAAGATATCCATATCATGGATCCAAATATTGCAGTTCGCCGTATCCAGAGAGATACCGTCGTCCATGAACGCCATGATCGCGAAGTTTCTAAACTCCACATTGCCGCAGTTTCTCACGAGGAAACCAAATCCATGCACGGTGGCGTCCTCACCGATTCCCTCAATGGTGATGTTCATTTCATTGTAATTAGCCTTACCCTTGATCTGAAGACCCTCGGCCTTGGAGGAAATATAATCCAGATCATCCTTCTTCACACAGCCGATGATACGGATATCCAAGATATCGTTTTCCGTGCCGCTCTTCTGTTTCCCGTCCAGAATGGCCTGAATACCCGTCACCTTAACTGCAGGCTTGCTCGCGCCGCCGGTATGCAGCATGGCGGTACAGGTCTTGGCGGTCTCCGGAGTCACATAGATCACCTGCGCTCCCTCTTTCAGCGTGCCGTCATTGTTGTACGCGCCGGCGCCCTTGTTTCCAAAAGGAGAATCCCCGGAGAAAGCAAAGCCCGAACGGTCGTAGTTCGTCACTTCCAAAGCTCCCGTTGCCGCCTCGGCAATGGGGGTGACTGCGCCGCCGTCACCGACCGTTGCGGCCACCACATGGATGTAATAGCTGCCAGGTTTCAAACCGACGGTATCCACCCGCCAATGATCCGCGTACTTACGGATCAGCTCGTTGTCAATCCGATCATTATCGGTATAACTCGTGGCGCTCGTGTTGACATACGCCAGATAGCCGTCAGCGCCGGCCACCGGGCTCCACTCGGCATACGCGCCCTCCTCGTATCCGCCCTCAGCGGTGATGGCAATCGAGGCCTCCGCCACGGGTTTGATGATAACGGTATAAGGGCTGAAACCGTCCGCAACGATGGTGAAACCGCTGTCCGATTTCTCTACCGGCACCGTCGCGGTATTGTGCAGGGCAATGATCTCATTTCTCCTACTCACGCCCTCGGGATAGGCAAATTGGATCTTCACCTTTCCTGAAGTCATGTTCACTTTATTGGCATCCGCCACGCTGTTCAAATATGCGCTGATATCGTAATAGAGCGTCTTTACTTTGCTCTGATCCTCTGCCGGCACGCTCGCGATCACGTTCGCGACGGCAGTCTGAATCTCCGCGCTCACCGATTCCGCAGCCTTCGTCTCCGCGTGAATGACGATCTGACCGCGCACTTCATCTCCCTCGGCATTCGTAAACTCCAATTTGACGCTTGCGTCCACCTTGACATCGGACACAGAGCTGTCAGGAGTCAGTTTGTTGGCCTCCTTGTAGGTCGCCTTCAGGCTCACAGCCGATCCGGGCATGGTGAAAGTGGTCTCCGCCGCGGTCGCGTCCTTCAGAGTCACCGTTCCTGACACGACAACCCATTTATCAAATTCCTTGCCCTCAATACTCTTCGCGCGGACGGTCACGGTCGAACCTTCCGCTTTCTGCTCCACGGTGGGCTCTCCATCGTCATAAGCCACCGTGAGAGAATACTTGGCGGCCTCGGCCACATAATTGGTCGTGATCGTCACGGCAGATGCCGGCATGACAAAACTCGTGCTCGCCTTGCTCGCGTCCGCAAACGTCACCCCGGCCGTGCCGGTCCATCCGTTAAACCGCTTGCCCTCAGCGGCTGCGGCTGCCGTGATCTTCACGGTAGTGCCCGCTGTCGCCTCGGTGATGGCATTGCCCGCGGCATCCGTCACCGTACTTGCGGCGCCGTCCGCCTTGCCCTCGCCGTCCGTGACGGTGATGGCGTACTTGGTAGCGGTGGCAGGGCCACCGATCACGCCGCCGTACTCAAGGGACATGTAGAAGAGGTTTGTCTTTGCACTTTTGGTTAATGTATATTCCGTATTGGCGGTTACTTCAACCTGTACCACTCCGTTAGCATCACTGTTCTCTGCAGTACCATTTACCTTTACAGCCCCCTCCGTGCTCGTCTCCACAAACACCAACGTCAAAACACCATCGTTTTCAGGCGTAAATTTAATTGATGTAGAGCCTTCCATCTTCAGACACTGGGTGAGAGTCAGCCCCTCATATGTCACAGTGCCCTTACCGGTAGACAGATTTCCCGTGATGGTAAAGAAATCACTGGCCGTACCACTATCCGTAAAATTGTGAACGATCGTACCTCCCGTCTGAGCCGACTTATAAGTTGTCTCCAAGCTCACATTGGACGCGGGCATAACAAAAGTAGTCTCCGCCGCTTTCGCGTCCGCAAACTTCACTCCGGTCGTGCCGGTCCATCCGCTAAACTTCATACCGTCAGCGGCATCGGCTGCCTTGATCTTCACGGTCGTGCCCTTTGTCGCCGTCGCGATGGCATTTCCCTCCGCGTCCGTCACCGTGCTGGCGGCACCGTCCGCCTTGCCCTCGCCGTCCGTGACGGTGATGGTGTATTCCGTGGTGTCGGGGGTATCTCCACCGCCACCCTCGTTACCGCCGGCAGCTTTGGTCTCCACGATGGTGATGGATTGGAGTTTGAGATCCCCTACCCAACCTTGAACACGCAGATAACCATCCTCAAAATTATCGGATGTTACCGTAACAGGATTGTCTTTTGCCAATACTTTATCTGAACTTTGTGAATATAATTGCTGACCGCTCTTGCCAATCGTATAATATCGATCAGTTTTCTTTGAGGAATCATCTATGGTAATCACCACGGATTGGGTGGCCTCATCCATAGGTATAGCTATCATAGCATTTGCACTCAAGTTTAAGCCATCGCTCGCTTTCGTCTTTAAAGACACCGAACCCGACACAACCTGAATACCATACACAGTGTCATCCCCTGCTATTGTAATCTGTTTGCTGGGTCTGTTTGCATCATTAAATGTCCACGTTGTCGTCCTTGTCAGGATTGTTGCGTCTGCCTCGTCAGCAACCCACTCCCCCTGTGAATACGGGACATAATCTTCGGCCGATGAGGCCGCCGCCTGCACATGAGCTACCCCCCCGAACAGATCCGCGGGGACCAGACTCAACAGCATACATACCGTCATAAACACTGACAGTATTTTTCCTCTTGTTCTTCTTCCCATAAAAACCTCCCTCTCCTTTTTGTTTATAAGTCTTCAGGGCGTTGCCGCCTCTCCTATATGTAACCATGTACAAGAGACACCTATACATACTATTATTTATACCACATTGCGATGTTAAAATCAATTTCAACGTCCGTTTCTCTGTTCACTTTGTCTGTTTTTGACAAGAAAATGCCAGGATTTTTGGTGAATATTTTCCATGATCCTGCCGGAGATAGCGTAATATCTGCGCAAGCTGCTGCTCCGCAATTTCTATATCCCGCAAAAAGTCATCTTTTGTCATTGAAATGTACCTCGACTAAGTAGGTTGTCTTATCAATCTTCTTTTGCAAACAGGGCGTTAATCGCCCTGTGATATTGGTCTGAATGTTGTCGCTCATTGTTCCTCCTTAATGACAAAAAAATAGGGCATATAGATTTCCGTTTCTATATGCCCTAACGCTGTTACTGTATTTGGTTTTGATTGATATGATTGGTTACGCCAACTGCATTGTTTTGTTTTCTAACTCCTTAACTATATCAAGGGATAATTCCGTAGCTTCTGCTATTTCTTCTAAAGTCATTTTTCCTAACTTTATTAAATGAACCGCTGTCTTTTTTGCTTTATTTAATTCTGCCTCATTCCTCATATCTTCCATAATCTTACACATGGCTTTTACTCCTTTCTCGTCTTTCTTGAAGTACCTCGCTCTCCCTGCAAGCTCCTCAAAATTCATATCATCGGGTTCAGTGCATGAGAAGTCGTGCATCAATTTACCAATTTCATCATCGCCCCTGTATTTACCATTCACATATAGGATATGCGAACCGTCACCAAACAATACTTTATTTTCCCCGATTGTGACATATCTCTCTACTGGATATATCGGCTGATTTCCTTTCATCACATCATTTTCCGTAATGAAAATAACATAGCTGTCGGGAATGTCCTCTGTTTCCTCGCCACTCTTTAATATATGTGCGTCCAACAGACTGCTGTTGTGCCTTG
>JAMPHD010000041.1 GCA_023663635.1 Acetatifactor muris | reverse complement strand
GGGCGCAAGAACAGGTGCAGGACGTGGCGCCGGCGCAAAATGCAGAGCGCCCTGCGCATGTCCCCCGCCCGGAGCCCGGCGCGCATGCGCGACCGGCGCGGATACCCGCCTTCTTTGTCTCCCGGATAATGCCTTGTGTTTACCCATCAGCTTTTTGTTGTTTCCATCCGAGTCCCATTGAATGAAAACAGCCTCCTTTGTGCTTACAGTCTAGCACACAAAACTTAGGAGGCTCGCATTCTACTACCCAACTGTAGTAATAAAAGCGCCCGGTCTTCTCAAGTCGGCCGCGCGCAAATGCTCAACTCATATCGCCCCAATGATGCCTTCCCGTCCATCAGTCTGTAAACGATCCTCACATCCGGCCAGTCCTGCCCACGGACGGATGTCTCATCCGTCTCCACGGTCTCCGTGACAATATCCAGGAGCAACATTCCCAGAGGAGTGGCATACTCCGTGCGATACTCCATGCCGGGTTCAAACACCATACGGCTCTCCGGGGATAAGCCCGCCGCGCTCTTTCGGTGGATCTCCACGGAATTTCCCTTTTGTTTCACCCGGGTCTTCAGCGGTTGGGGATAGCCTTCCGGCTGTTCCTCATAAAAGAGATATCTGCTCTCACCCTTCGCAAAAAATTCCGCCTGCGCCTCCTGCGCCGTCACGATCGGTTGTCCCTCATCCTGCGGCGGATAGTGGGTTCCCGTGACCGTCACCACACAGGCCTTTCCCGCCCCCATGTCAATATTCCTCGATATTGACGGTCTTGGCGGAGAGAATACCGTACTTGATGATGGAGTTGGCAAACTGCTTGAATTTGTCCGCACCGTCACTGACGTAAAAGCGGTATCTGTTTGCGCCCAATCCGGGCTGCTCCATATTCAGGATTCCATGCTGTTCCAACATCATCTTCAATTCAAGGGCTGTCTCATAGGCCGGATTGACCAGAGTCACCCTCTCTCCCATGATCCTGCCCAGAGTGGAGCGGATCAGGGGATAGTGCGTACATCCCAGAATCAATGTGTCTATGTCGATATCGATCAACTCGGTCAGATATCTCTTGGCGATCTCATCGGTCACGGGATCCTGCCACAGTCCCTCCTCCACCAACGGCACAAAGAGAGGACAGGCCTTTCCGTAGATCGTCACATCTTTGTTCAATTCTTTTATGTATTGGCTGTAAATCCCGCTCCTGATGGTGGCATCCGTGGCAATGACGCCTATGCGCCCGTTTCTCGTCACCTCCGCGGCAACCCTCGCGCCGGGTTTGACCACACCGATGACGGGGATATCCAACCCGCTCTCCAACTCATCCATGGCATACGCACTGGCGGTATTGCAGGCCACCACGATGGTCTTCACCTCAAAAGTCTTGAGAAATCGGGCAATCTGTCCGGAGAAACGGGTTATGGTCTCCTTGGACTTGCTGCCGTAGGGCACCCGGGCCGTATCCCCGAAATAGACGATCCTCTCATTGGGAATCTGCCGCATGATCTCTCTGACCACCGTGAGTCCCCCCACTCCGGAATCGAACACACCGATGGGCGCGTCCGCCTGCAATTTACTGTTGATCTCCTGACTCATGAATCTCTCTCCTCTGCTCCTGCAAAGTCTTTCCGACCGTAAACAATCTGCTCTTAAATCGGATGCGGCTGCTGTCCGCATTCAGGATATTCCAATAGAGTGCGGCCGCGTCCGTCGCGGACTCCGATGTCTCATCCCCGGACGTTGCATCCTCCTCATACACGATCCCGTAAGTACCCTCCAACAGCGTGAATTCCGGATAGAGAGCTCCCCACCACCCGAGCGCCGCGCAGATTGCCAACACTGCCGATATTGCATGTTTTCTCATGACCTTTCTCCTCCCGCACTTTATATGGATCCGCTTGCGCGAGATCTCCGTGCTCCGGTAGGAGAATTGCCCTATAAATCCTATTTTATACCTGCGCCGCCAAAATATGCCGGCCGCGTCTATTCCGAATCCTGCCTTCGCGACTTTCCCGCAGTGCCTTTCTCCCTGTCCAGACGAATCCGATGAATGATGGCTTTCCGCTGATTGTCTATGTGCATCTTGGCAGCCTCCGAGGCCCGCTCCTTGTCCTTGCTCACCAGACTCTCGTAAATGATCTTATGTTCCTCCACCAGTCTCTCATGTTGGCTGAAATCTTTGATATACTCAAAGCGATAGCGATACATCTGCTCCGACAGATTGTTTACCAGTTGGATCAGCCGCCCGTTGCCCGTTGCCTGCAGGATGATATCGTGAAGATCCACATCCGCCTGAGCGATCTTCTTCACATCGGCGGTGGCAATGGCCCGCTCAAACCGGGTGCATGCCTCCTTCAGCCGCACCAGTTCCTCCCCCGTGATCCGCTCGCAGGCCAACTCCGCGCACAACGCGTCCATGGCCCGTCTGACCTCCAGTACATCGCTCATGCTCTTCTCCGTGATCTGGGCCACCTCCGCTCCCCTGCGGGGGATCATGGTCACCAGTCCCTCCAACTCCAACTTGCGGATGGCCTCCCGGATAGGCGTCCTGCTCACGCCCAACATATTGGCCAGATGGATCTCCATAAGACGCTCTCCGGGTTTCAATTCCCCGGTGAGTATGGCCTGACGCAGCGTATTGAACACCACATCTCTTAGGGGTAAAAATTCATCCGGTTTCACCTGCAATCTGTTCTGCATACCTGCTCCTTCCATCTCTGTTGTCTGACGCTTTGTCACTCTATTCTCCGGTTCCCCGATCTTCCGCCCCGCACGGTTCACACAAATTTGGTCACAAAAATTTGGTCACAAAAATTTGTGTCAGATCGGGCAGTTTCCGCAAGGCCCGGGCTGTCTCCTCCGCTTTCTCCCGATCCGCAAAAATCCCGAACACTGAGGGGCCGCTGCCGCTCATGAGACACCCCAACGCGCCCCCTGCGAGGATCGTCTCCCGAATCCTGCTCACCATGGGACATTGCTCAATAGTCACGGCCTCCAACACATTTCCCAACCGCGCCGCCATGCCCGAGAGACTCCCCTCTCTGATGGCCGCCAACAAACCGTCCATATCAGGATGCGGATAATCCGTCCGGGCATCCAGTTTCTCATATATTTCTTTGGTGGAGATATTATAGACGGGTTTGGCCACCACCAGAACACATTCCGGCGCGGCCGGCAATCTCGTCAGTCTCTCGCCGATCCCCTCCGCCAGCACGGTTCCTCCCGCCACACAATAGGGCACATCCGCGCCGATGCGCACTCCCAATTCCATAAGCCGCTTCTCGGACACTCCCAACTCATAGAGCTCATTCACGCCTTTTAGGGTGGCTGCCGCATCCGTACTGCCGCCGGCCATGCCCGCCGCGATCGGAATATTTTTGCGCAGGTGCACCCTCACGCCTCCGTCGAAACCATATTCCTCCTGCATCAGCTTTATGGCTTTATGGATCAGATTATCGCCGTCCGTAGGCAGTTCCCCCGCGTCCGTGGTGATCGCGATCCCCGCGTCCGTCTTTGTCAGAGTCAGCTCATCCCAAATATCCACCGTCTGCATGACGGTCCGCAATTCATGATAGCCGTCGGGCCGTCTGCCCAACACATCCAACCCGAGATTGATCTTAGCATATGCCCTTCTCACACAGGTATTCATCCGCATTTCCTCCGAACGTCAGCAATCTCAATGTTGCCCTGATATTACCTCAATATTGTACAATGTATTTTGTATACATAGATTGTATTCATTATATACAAAGGCCCGTGTTTCGTCAAGGTGCGGGAGAGCGGAGGGTGCCCACGGGAGAGCAGGGATGCCCACGAGAGAGCAGGGATGCCCGTAGGAGAACGGGGCCCGCGGGGATTGCCTGTACACGGTATTAAAAAAGCTTGAAATTTTTTACATTCTAGGCTAAACTATTCTTACGAATTGTCGATATTAATAATATAGTCAGGGAAGACGGTCTCTTTGCGCCCATTTGCAAAGAGCGAGCAACCGGACGCCGGGAGCGTCAGAAAAGAGGTATGTTATGAGTGTAAACGGAATTACAAATCAGGCGGCCGCCTATACTTACAATTCCACCACGACAGCAAAGGAGAGTACTGCGGCTGAGACAGCATCTTCCACTTCCAAAGCGGAGGAGACGGCTGCGGTATACGAGCATTCCACAGAGACCAAGACGGATTCCGCCAAGAAGACCTATAAGCCGGACACCAATCTGGTGAATCAGTTGAAAGCGGATGCGGACGCAAGAACTTCTCAGCTGCGCAGTCTTGTGGAGCAGTTGATGAGCAAGCAGGCCGATACTTACGGCAAGGCCAATGACATCTGGCAGTTTTTGAAGAACGGCAATTATACCGTGGATCCCGCGACCAAAGCGCAGGCGCAGGCCGATATCGCCGAGGACGGATACTGGGGCGTGAATCAGACCTCCGACAGGATCATTTCCTTTGCCACCGCATTGACCGGCGGCGATCCCGATAAGGTTGAAGAGATGCGCGCGGCATTCCAGAAGGGATATGAGAAGGCCGCAAAGACTTGGGGCGGCAATCTCCCCGATATCTCTCAGCGGACGTATGATGCCGTTATGAAGAAGTTCGATGAACTGGGAACACAGGCTGTGGAGCAGTAAATCACAGACATTTAACCGACTCTGACAGATCAGGGCCGTGGCAATGAGAAACTCTCATCGCCACGGCTCTTTTGAATGGTGGTATGTCCCCGGGCTTACTCTCTAAGCGCCCTCTAATTGCCCTTGACGATCAGGAGTTTCTGTCCGATCTGCAGCTCATCACTGCTCAGATTGTTCAACTCTCTGATCCGATCCACCGGCACATAATATTTTCTGCCGATGTTCCAGAGATTATCTCCCGCCTTCACCACATAGATGATCATTCCGGGCAGACTGCTCATCAGGGCGCTGTCCGGATCGGACACCTCGATCCGGCTGATCAGTTCCACGGGGATGGTCTCAAATACCATGGTGGAAAAACTGAGCACGGCCTTGACATCCATCTCCTCTCCGTCCAACATGGTGACCTGAAGCTGCTCCACCTCCGCATGAACTTTGCCCATATCCGAGGCCTGCATTCCCGGCACTTCCAACGTGTACTGATAGGGTATCTGCGCGTCCGCGCAGGCATAAGGATTCTCATCGTCCCCCGTGATATACATTACCCTGACCTGCATACCGCCCTTTAAAGAGATACCGTCTTCCACCACACTCTGCTGCTCCCCGCTCACTTTGGCCTCACTGTGCAGCATCTGCAGGATACCCGCGCTGCCCGCGGGGATCCGCATGTGATCCGACACCTTGGTCTTGCCGGTGACACAGGAGCGCACTCTGCGCAGATTGGCCCTGTTTGTCTCCGTATGCACCTCCTTATTGACACCATAGATGTCCGACAGGATATCCGTGGTCTCCTCCTCATAAATGCGGATATTGATATCCAAGGTCAGTTCCAAACCGATACAGCGCTCCTCGCCGTCCGTATCCGGACGCACCGAGAGTTCCTGTTGGCCCTGCACATAGCGGATATCGGGCAGCATCCCTTCCCTGCAGCCATGACACTCCAATTCTCCCGAGAAAGGTATGGTGGTCTCAAAGGAGCGGACGGGGCGGTCCTCCCCCTCTCCCTCATAGAGCAGAAATAACTGCACATCCCCCTGAACGGTCAGCCTCTCTTCCATGACCTTGAAAGTCACATCCGCCGTGTGCACGGTACTCCACAGAATGCGAAACACATTGGGATAATTGGGAGGCAGGGTCAGCTCATCCCGAACGCGGAAAATGTCGTTTTTGCAGATGGCGATCTGCGCAAGCTGCATCGGTTGTCTGCGGTACTCCAGACAGTCATTCTTCTCACCGTCCCCGTGGATACCGATGGGCGCCTCCACATCATAGAGCTCCTCCACCGTGGCGGTCAGCGTCACCAGTGAACGGATGCTGAGCTTGCGGGAGTTGATGATCCCCACGCTGAAATCCTCCACCTCACCGGACGCATTGACTGTATCCGAGGGAGTGACACCCTTCATGATCAGTTTCTCGTCAAAGGGAATCTCGCCCTCAAAGGGCACCAGACTGCTGCCCGCCTCCTGCGTGTGGTAGAGGATCGCGAAATGCATATGTCCCCGCAGATTTACCACATCCGTCCCGGGCTTGATCTCCTCTATGACGATATCCGCCCTCTGCAGATTGATGCTGCTCACATCAGGCTTGTTATCCGGTATGTTCCTGTCGTCCTCCATGGTGATCTGCGTGACCGCCTCGGAGCGAACGCGGTCCATATGTATATTTCTTTTTAACAAGTCCACAAAAAAATACCTCCATACAGATACTGATATACCTATCTATATGCAGGTATTTATAAATTATTCCACCGCGCCGATCAGGTCCGTGAGATTTTCCACATGATATTTTTCCATATAAGCCCTGATCCCCTCTACCACCTCCACAGTGGTATTGGGATTCGCAAAATTCATGGCGCCGACGCTCACCGCGGACGCGCCCGCCAGGATAAACTCAATGGCGTCCTCCGCCGTGGCGATGCCGCCCATGCCGATGATGGGAATCCGCACCGCCTGAGCTGCCTGCCAGACCATGCGCAGGGCCACAGGCTTGATGGCGGGGCCGCTCATGCCTCCGGTCTTGTTGGCCAGAGCAAACTTTCGGCGATGAATGTCGATCTTCATTCCCGTGATGGTATTGATCAGAGACAGCGCATCGGCTCCCGCGGCCTCCGCCGCCTTTGCCATCTCTCCGATGTCCGTCACATTGGGGCTGAGTTTCATGATAATGGGCTGCACCGCATGTCTCTTGACCTCCTCCGTGATCCGGAAGAGAGCATCCGCCTTCTGTCCGAACGCAATGGCTCCCTCCTTCACATTGGGACAGGACACATTGATCTCCAGCATGGATATCGCCGGCTCATCCCCCAGTCTCTCCACCACTTCCACATAGTCCTCCACGGTCTTGCCGCAGACATTGACAATGATCTTGGTGTCATATTGTTTCAAAAACGGGATATCCCGCTGCAGGAACACATCAATTCCCGGATTCTGCAGACCGATGGCATTGAGCATACCGCCGTACACTTCCGCCACTCTGGGCGTGGGATTGCCGGGCCACGGCACATTGGCCACGCCCTTGGTCACCACCGCTCCCAGTCGGTTCAGATCCACCAGTTCCGAATACTCCATGCCGGAGCCGAAAGTGCCCGATGCCGTCATCACCGGATTTTGAAAAGTGATCCCTGCTATTGTAGTCTGCATGTTCATCAGATATCCACCTCCCTCGCCTCAAACACGGGCCCCTCCGTACAGATGCGGGCATTGTGCACATGGGAATGGGCATCCTTCTCTTTCGTCTTCACCACACAGCCCAGACACGCTCCCACGCCGCAGGCCATATGCTCCTCCAGAGAGATATAGGCGGGAATGCCCTGTTCCCCGGCATATCCTTTCACGGCGCGCAGCATGGGCATGGGACCGCAGGCACAGATCAGTTCCGCGCTCAGGTCGTTCTTCCGGATGGCATCCAACACATTTCCCCTCGTGCCGACGCTGCCGTCCTCGGTGGCGATGAACACCCGCCCGTACCTCTCCAAGTCCTCCCGCAGAAATGTGTCTGCATCCCGGTATCCCACAATAATCCGGATGTTTTCTCTGTCCGTCACGCGATTCAACTCCTTGGCGAGCTGCAGCATGGGGGGAATGCCAATACCGCCTCCCATGAGAAAGACCTTTCTGCCCGCCGCCCGATCCACGGGGAATCCGTTGCCCAAATTGCCCAGGATAGAGATGCTTTCCCCCTGCGCGTATCGGGAGAACTCCTCCGTCCCATGTCCCACCACGCGGTAGACGATCCGCAGCGCCTTTCCGTCCTCCCGCACTTCACAGATACTGATGGGACGCGGCAGCAGAGTGCTCCTGTCCTTCGGATAAATGCAGAGGAACTGTCCGGGGCGGGCCTCCTTTGCCAAACTGCTCTCGATCCACATATCGTAAATCCCGGGGGACATCTCCCGTTGGGATGCCACTATGGCAATCTGTTTTTGTCTCATGTTCCCTGTATCCTTTCTTTATTGTGCCTTATATACGATCCTGCCCGCACAGACGGTGGCCATGACCCTGCCCGTGAGTTTCCGCCCGGTGAAGGGGCTGTTGGATGACTTGGAGACATAATCCCCTGGCACCGTCACGGCGGCGGTGTCGATCAGCACCAGATCCGCCGGTCCTCCCTCCGCCAGATAGCCGGCATCCAAATGATACATGGCGGCCGGTTTCGCGCTCATGGCATCCAAGAGCTGCATCATGGTGAGATAGCCCTTCTGCACCAACTCCGTGATGCCCAGAGAGAGCGCCGTCTCCAGACCGATGATGCCGCTGGGCGCCTCGGCGAGGGGCTTTGCTTTCTCCTCCGCGCTGTGGGGAGCGTGATCCGTGGCTATGATGTCAATGGTTCCGTCCGTCAGTCCGCGAATGATGGCCCGCCTGTCCTCCTCCGTGCGAAGAGGCGGATTCATCTTGGCCAAAGTGCCGTGTTGCAGCACGGCCTCCTCCGTGAGCGTAAAATGATGGGGTGTGGCCTCCGCGTGGATATTCCGCCCTTTCTTGCGGGCCCGACGCACCAACTCTACGCCCTCCGCCGTACTGATATGTTGAATATTGACACAGGCTCCCGTCTCCAACGCCAATTTCAGATCCCGCTCTATCAGTGTGATCTCCGCCTCCCTTGGAGAGCCCTCCAAGCCGAAATACGCGGAAACCCGTCCTGCGTTGATGCCGTTCTGCGCGATCAGCCGCGGATCCTCCTCATGAAAACTGATGGGCATGTCCAACCGGGCCGCCCGCTCCATGGCTGTCCGTACGATCCGCTCATCCATGAGCGGCACGCCGTCATCCGTAAATCCCACCGCGCCCTTCGCGGCCAGATCCTCCATATCGGTGAGTTCCCCGCCCTTCATGCCCCTGGTGACATTGGCGCATGACATGACATGTATGTCAGTTTCCTCTCCTCTCCGCAGGACATAGGACAGCGTCTCCCCGCTGTCCACTGTGGGTTTCGTGTTGGCCATCATCACCACCGTGGTGAAACCGCCCTTTGCGGCCGCTTTGGCCCCGGTATAAATATCCTCTTTATGGGTGAAACCCGGATCTCTGAAATGCACATGCACATCCACCAATCCGGGCGCCACCACCAACCCTTCCGCGTCCAAGACCTGACAGCGGGCGGGTTTCTCCATATCCAAGCCGATCTTGCCTATTTTGAGGATCCTGCCCTTGTCCGCGAGGATGTCATAATTGCCCTCCCTGCCGGACTTGGGGTCTGCAAGATAACCGTTTTGTATCAGTAACATAGGCGCCTCCCTTATCTTTTATAGTACATTATACATGATTTACCCGCTTTGGCAAGAGGACATCTCAGGCGGTTGCCCCGCCTGAGCCACATTTCATACATCCGTCACTCAAAGATCACCGGTTTCTCCAGATAGTCCAGTTTCAGCACGATATAGGGCCACGATGGCGCTTTGTCGGCGGTCTCTCCGCCCTCGGGTCCCAACAGCGTGGTATTTACAAAGATGGCATCTTCCGTCAGATACAGTTCATTGACGGCAATGCTGTAGCCGCCGCCCAACTGCTGCCCGTAACCTATGACTATGTAGAGATATTCCGCGTCACTGTAGGTCAGTTTAAAGGGATCCGCCTTCTTTTCATCGATAATGCTCTTTAACTCCGCGGGTATCTTCTCCTCGCTGACCACCGTGAATCCCAGATCCTGCATCTTGACTCTCTCCCCGGTCAGCATGGAGCAGCCCGTACACAGGCACAACACGGACAGCGTCAGCAGCAGACCAACTGTTTTCCTGATTCCTCTCATATATTTTTCCGCCTGATGTTTTGGTCTATTCTATGTACAATTTAAGGCAAATATGCTATACTGTGGTGGAAATGCGCCAAGCGGCCGCCCGCGCGGATGTGAGACCGACCGTGAAAGCAGATAACCGTGAAACTGCGGCGGTCATGAAATTATGGCGGCTATGAAATGAGGTAATTATGATACGTTTTATCTTAGTGGTAACAGTACTGCTCCTGTTCCTGGTTTTGGGCAGTCCGCTGTTGGTAATAGAATGGCTCATCGGCAGGAAGAATCCCGATCTGAAGAGCCGCAGTTCGCTGGCCATCGTAAATTGGGCTTTCCGTCTGATCGTCCGGATCGCCGGCACCAAGGTCATCGCCATCGGCGAGGAGCGCATCCCCACCGATACCGCAGTGCTCTATGTGGGCAATCACCGCAGCTATTTTGACGTGATCCTGACTTATATCAGGGTGCCCCGTCCCACCGGTTATATCGCCAAGAAAGAGATGTTGCGCTATCCCCTTCTGAAGAATTGGATGCGCAATCTGCACTGTCTCTTCCTCGACCGCGACAACATCAAGGAGGGACTGAAAGTGATCCTGGCCGCCGTGGACAAGGTCAAAAGCGGCATCTCCATCACCATTTTCCCGGAAGGCACCCGCAATGACGATCCCGACACGCTGCTGCCCTTCCATGACGGGAGTTTCAAAATCGCGGAGAAGGGCGATGTGCCCATCATCCCCATGACTCTCGTGAATTCCGCAGGGGTCTTTGAGGACCACTTCCCCAAGATCAAAAAGACCACCGTGATCATTGAGTACGGCGAACCGATCTGGCTCAAGGATCTGGACAAGGAAACCCGCAAGAAACCGGGCGCCTATGTGCGCTCCATCATTCAGGACACTTATCTCAAAAATAAGAAAATGCTGGACGAAATGCAGTCCTGATCACCGGCTCAGATACTCCACCACTTCCGCAAAGTTCATGCCATGGGATGCCTTCACCAACACCGTGCATCCCTTGGGCAGCAACTCTTCTCTCCGCTCCGCAAGTACTTTCATCAGACCTTCCCGGTCCGCAAAATAATAAATCTTACTCTTTGAAGTCTCCTCGGGGTTTGAAGTCTCCTCCCCGCGATCTTGGGCCGTCTCCACCGCCCGCTCATACATGTGGCGGGAATTGGCGCCCACACAGATGATGTGATCCGTTCCCTTTTGTACCGCATAGGCTCCCACGCCCGCATGCATGGCGTCGGAATCCTCCCCCAACTCAAACATATCGCCGAGAATGGCGACCCGTCGGGTATCCGCCATGGCCAACAGATCCAACGCCGCGCGCATGGACACCGGATTGGCGTTGTAACAGTCGTCAATGACAGTATAGTCCTTCAGGCGCAGCAGATTGTTGCGCCCTCCCACGGGCCGTACTTTGCGGATGCCCTCCGCGATCTGCCAGGCGGTCAGACCGAGTATCTTCGCCACACACGCGGCCGCCGTTGCGTTGACGACCATATGCCTTCCCGGAAGAGACACTTCTATCGGCAGATCCGCCGTCTCCCCCTGCAGATGCAGCAGGGCCTCGCTGCCCCACAGTCCCTTACCCCTGATATCCGAGGCATACACCTCCTCGAACTCGGAATTTTCCAAGCCGAAAAAGTGCGTCCTGCGCCCTCTTACTTCCGTCACGGTGCGCAGCATATCATCATCGCCGTTCAAGCAGACCTCGCCGTCCGGCGCCATATAGTCGAAGATCTCCGTCTTGGCCCGCAGGATCCCTTCCCGGGATTTCAGATTTTCCAGATGGCACTGTCCGATATTGGTGATCACACAGACATTGGGACACACCATCTTACTCAGCCGACGCATCTCTCCGAAATCACTGATGCCCATCTCGATCACCGCGGCCTCATGTTCCTCACGGATCCGCAGCAGCGTCAGCGGCACACCCACCTCATTGTTGAAATTTCCCTCCGTCTTCAACACGCGGTATTTCTCCGCCAGAACACCGGCGATAAACTCCTTGGTACTGGTCTTACCCACGCTGCCGGTGATACCCACCACCGGAATGGAGAGCTTGCTCCGATAATACTCCGCCATATCCTTGAGGGCCTGAAAGGAATCCTCCACACACAGATAATTCCCCCAATCCGCCGCGGGGACACCGCACTCCGCCTCCACCTGCTCGGGAGTCTTCTCCGTGACGGCCAATACGGCCCCTGCCGCAAACGTCTGCGGAATAAAGCTGTGTCCGTCCACCCGCGCGCCCACGGTGGCCACGAACACGCCGCCCTCCTTCACATTCTTGGAATTGATCACCACACTGTCCACCAAAGTGTCCTCCGTGACTCCTGTGGCATTTTGCTTACACAGCACCAATCTGCCCTTACAGGCTCTCGCAATCTCGCCGATACTCAGATTCATATGGATTCCTCTCTCACTGCAACGCGCGATTTAAGATCCGTTCACACAATTCTTCAAAACTCATGCCCATGGCTGCCGCCTCCTGCGGCAGTAACGAGGTGGGAGTCATTCCCGGCAAAGAGTTCGCCTCCAGACAATAGATGTCTCCTGCGTCACTCATCCGAAAATCCATGCGGGCATAACTCTTCATGCGGAGCGCCGCAAACACCCGCTCCGCGATCCGCTGCATCTCAGCGGCCTTGGCCGGATCGAGCAGAGCCGGGCAGGTCTCCACCGTGGTGCCCGCCTGATATTTGTTCCGATAATCATAAAATCCCTGCTTGGGAGCGATCTCGATCACGGGCATGGCAACTCCCTCCATGACGCCAATGGAGAACTCTCTTCCCTCTATGTACTGCTCCACCACAACTTCATCGTCATATCGAAAGGCTTCCTCCAACGCCCTCTCATACTCCGCCTCGCTCCGGGCGATACATACACCCACACTGGAACCGCCGCAACAGGCTTTCACGATACAGGGAAACGAGCTCGGCCGCGCCCCGGCGTCCTCACCCTTTCTCAGGCGAAACCCTGCCGGCGTCGGGATGCCATGCGCCGCAAAGATGTCTTTGGATATCCCCTTGTCCATGGCCATGGCCGAACTCACGAAATCCGTCCCGGTGTAGGGAATCCCCAACAGCTCAAAACAGGCCTGAATCTTGCCGTCCTCTCCATTAGCCCCGTGCAGGGCCAGAAACACCGCGTCCGCCTCCTGACAGAGCCTGAGCACATTGGGCCCAAAAAAATTCTTCTCCCCGTCCGGACGCAGAGCTTTTATGGCCTCCAGATCCGGATTTTGCTCCGCGATGGCGTTTATATCCTTCGTCCAATCAAGATCCTGCGCGAACAGATCCGCCGGCTCTCCCCCGTACCCCAGATACACATCCAACAGAATGGCCTGATGCCCGTTTTTCTTTAACGCAGTGTAAATCATGCTCCCGGAGCTCAAGGATACATCTCTCTCCGTGCTGGTGCCTCCTGCCAATACGACTACTTTCATTTATTTTAACCTCCGTCCCGGTTTCCGTCGTTTGATTCCGCCGGATTCTCTTTCACAGCCACAAGTTGCGTCAGAATGATGAGATATTTTGACTTATCTTCCGTACCCGTCTCATAGAAATCCACCGACTGCACATTCTGTCCCCGCAGATAGTGCAGAAACTCTTCCATGATCTGATTGTAGGTCTGATTGTTCACCACATAATTGGCACAGGCAAGTTCCAACGCATGGTGGAGCAGATCCGACTCCCCATTGTTGTGCGCCGTCACCGGATGGATCATCTCCTCATAGAGCCCGTCGATCGCCTCTCCCTGCGCCATGAGAGCGTCCACAAAGAAAGTACACAGCTCCACATCCACGGACTGTCTGGTGCCGATATAGGTCATGGCTCCGTATAGGTAGCCGTCCCTCTCGGTGAAATCCTTGTGATTGTTAAAATACGTCTTGTACTCCAAGATCTGCGCGTTATATGTAGCCAGTCCCGTGGCCCGATACAATTCCGTCAGCGCGTGAAAACTGTCCGCGTCATCCTGCATCATATTTCTGCTCTGCTCCAGGACCACGGACGCGCGCTTGAGGCATTCCGTGGCAAACTGTCGGTCAAATCGCTGATAGAGATAGCTGAATCTGGCCAACATCGCCACATAAGCTGCCTCCTGTCCCTCCGCCACAGGCTGTTCCCCCGTGGCCTCGATCCAGTCCGCCACCGCCTCCAACACATCCGGCGTCTTATCCCTGTCCTCATCCGCAAACACGTCTCCGTACCACTCGTATGCCAACAGCATCCGATCGACATCCGCAACGGACACCTGCTGCTCGCCGCAGGCATCGATCAGATCCCGACACAGACTGTAGAACAGATCGTCATACAGACCGTCCTCCAGCGTAAAACTATAGGAACGCCCCACATATTGGCACTCCAGATAATAGTCCCCCTCCTGCTCCCAGGATTTAAAATCCGCATAGGCCGAATACATATCCTGTTCCGGGTGATACACCTTCTCCTCCAATGTCCCCGTAAACACGACCTCACCCGTCTGCGCGTCCACCAGATCAAAACTTCGGGGCAGTTTGGCTCCCTTCACCGCGGCCCTCTTTCCGCCCGTGGCGCGATAGCCCGCCACGTCCACCAAAATATTGGGAAAGAGCTGCGGCACCGCGTAATCTACAACAGGAGTGCTCTCCATGGTATTGATCTTGACACTTCCCCCGATCCCGTCCCGCAAGTCCTGCGCATTGCTCCCGCTCAGGCTGCAGCCCGTCTGCGCCAGCACCGAGAGGCCGATCAGGAACAGAGAAAGTCCCCTCCTGCCTATTCTATGAATCATCCTTTTCACTCGTAACTTGTCTGTGCTCATTCTGACACTTTCTTTTTTATTATGATTTAAAAATATTAAGATCATAGGATTCCCGCCATGATTATCTCTTGTACATCCTTTTTACCTGACAGCCATACAACTTTATCACCATATTTATCCAAAATTTTCTTTATTTCCTGTAGATTCTTGTGCTGAAAGGTTTCTGTCCATTTCAAAAGATCACAGACCGATTTCAAAGTTTCCTTCTTGCCTTTTTGTATTCCTAATTTTCTTTTTACAGACCGTATGATAATCCTGGTTGTATATAAATATCTTGGCATATCTAAAACATAGATCTTATCAGCTTCGTCAAAGCTCTGCTGTACCCATTTATAATATACGCCTTCTATGATCCACTCACTATTACCTAATATCTCCCGTAACAACGCATTCCTTTTGTCGGGAGGCATTTTTACTCCATATTCCTGCGCATTATTATCCCATTGAATATCATCCAAGTCAAAATGCGGAATATTATATTTCCGTGAAAGTGCCTTCGCTAAATAAGTTTTTCCGGAACCACTGCAGCCAATTATATGAATTTTCATACATTTTTCCTCCGGTTTTATGATACTAACTTTCCCAGATTATACAATTCATCCGGGCATATATCCTGTCCATCAGGCCAAACAACCGTAAACCCATCTGTGGAAACACGTTCAAAATATTCAAAAGACCGCAGTTGCCCATACCATTCACCTTTTATATAAGGTTCAACATCAAAACACTTTTTTTCACCATTATCAAATACTACTAATATCTGATAAGCGCAGAGCACTTCCACTTGAATCGCGGTTGGTCTTAACATAACAAATACCTCCGATTCAACTTCCGGTTTACTGTGTAAGGCTTGAAAATCCTTAAAAATTACGAAAAATCAAACTCTGTTTAATCTTATTATACACAAATACGGGCAGCTATACAATTGCAAATTCTTTTCTGTTTGTGTCAAGTAAACGTTGGCACTTTTCTCATTTTTCTTTATGAATTTCATTT
>JAMPHD010000040.1 GCA_023663635.1 Acetatifactor muris | reverse complement strand
GAATTTAACTCCTAAGCGATAGGTCGGACGTTCAAGTCGTCTCGGGGACGTTTCAGAGCATTGGAAATGATTAATGTCGCCATCGCTGTCCCCAACGGACTGTTGCGCGTCTCCGGGAACTACCCGGTCGAAAAGTACAGGCTGGAGAAAGTTTCAAGCCATTGAAAACAATAAGTTTCATTGCCATTCAATCCTAATATAGCACATACATTTTATCTGGCGGGTTTTATAGAAAGCTGCGGACGTGGTGTTAAAAAAATATATGAGTCCTGCAAAGCAAATGGTGTGCCAACACCGGAATATACAGTTCATCCTAAAGATATCATGATTAAATTTACAGTGCCGGAAGACAGAGTCATTACTTTGGGAAAAAGAACAGGGTGAATGATAAGGTGAACGATTCCAAAATTGTTGTTCTAAATTTATTCCCGCGAGCAATGAGTTAAGTGCCATGCTTGCAGCGGTCATATGTGCATTGCGTGTCAAAAATACATCCTATCAGACACATTGAATCTGAAATATTCAAGTTTGAAGAGAGCTGCCGGATACCGGTGGGTCTTTTCTTAAACAATTATCTCTTTTACCTTTCGTGTTGATGAAAGAATATCCGGCGATTTCACCCAAAACCTTGCCAAGGGCAATTTGATATGATATAAGAATACATAGAGTTGGACAAATCGGGAGTTATAGGAGGCAATGAAATGGGAAAGTGGATTATCCTTATCGGGGATAGTAACAACACTATTAGTCGATATGAGAAAATGATTTTCTTGGGGAGTGAAAAAATAATAAAAACGGCACATTATATTGATATTTATTATGAAAACGATCATTATGCACAATTTTTAGATGATGATGATGAGCTTATTATAGGCGATTATGAAAAAGCAGAACTTGAAAAACTCCCCTTCGGCAATATCAAAATGGTAATGCTTAAATACTCAGATATTGATATTCTAAAGAAAATAGTATCGGCTGATGATTTCCCAAAAGATATTATTATTGATTGCGATGGAGTGGATTTAGGTCTGGAAAATATAATTGATAGAAAACGTTTGCTGTTATAAACTCCGGTTTTCTTTAGAATGATAAATTTTAATCCGATTACGTCATATCAGAAACGACTTAGCGCACAGAGAAAACGCATTTCAAGATCAAATCTGCACGCAAGAAGATATTAATTGGATCCGGAATTTTTATGAACGTATTTTAAACCGCTCTGATCCGATAGCCATGTTGTATCAAAAATCTAAGGCTGACCGTCAAACGATGCAATACATAAACAAAGTAGGGAATGATAAAGATATTATAAATAGGAAAAAGAACACTTATATATCCGTAATAATTTCCGTGATAACGACTTTTTTCTTTGCCGCTGTTATATGTACTGCAATTATAATGCTTATTTATACATTTTCATAATTTACAGATTACTTACAATCTGAAAAGCCGACCAATACAGGCAGATGAGGATTAGATGAAGACCAACAAAACCAACAGACCAATTAAATTATTTTTCCCGGTGATATTCATACTATGTCTGGTTCCTATCATACAGTCCTGTTATCTCTCCGCGCGGCACAGGGCGCAGCAGGCGGAGCTGAAAGAGATGGTGGCAGATGCGGAATCCGCCCCGACTTCGGATATGCAGACCGCATCAGATGGGGAGGGTGAAAAAAGTAGGGCAGGGGAAAATGATTCAGACGAAAACAACAACGGTACGAAGGAAATGCCAGATGTCCCGCTAAACGGAAACGACACGGAAGAGAGTGGAGCAGCAAAAACTGACACAGAGGAGACATGGGACGCCCCTGTCATGCTGTCCAAATATATTGCGCTGTATGAAGAAAACAATGATCTGGTGGGGTGGCTCTCCATAGAAGATATGAAGATTGATTATCCTGTCATGCAGAACGAGGATGATGAGTATTATCTGCATCATGATTTTTATGGAGCGGACAGCAAATACGGTTGTCTGTATGTGAGGGAACAGGCGGATTTGAGCGGGGGGACCAATTTTATCATCTACGGTCATAATATGAAGGACGGTTCCATGTTCGGGGATTTGGATCTGTATCTGAAAGAAGATTTTTATAAGGAACATTCCCTGATCTTTTTTGACACGCTCTATGAGGAGCGCAGATATGAGATTTTGGCGGTATTTCGGTCACAGGTATATAACGCGGATGAGGATGTGTTTAAATACTATCAGTTTTATGAGGCAGACACGCGGGAAGAATTTGACGATTTTTACGATAATGTAAAGGAACTTTCCCTTTATGACACAGGGGTGACGGCGGAATTTGGAGATACGTTTCTGACGTTGTCCACCTGTGCTTATCATGTGACGGACGGTCGGCTTGTGGTGGTGGCGAAACGGGTTCTGACCGATTTGCAGCCGCAAGCCGACCGTCCGGATTGAGTGCAGGGATTTATTTCTTCAGTTGGAATTGCGCGATGGTATCCATCAGGGTTTGTGCGCATTCGCCCAGATGTGAGGAAATCGCGGAGTTTTCTTCCGCGCCGGCGGCATTGTTCTCCACCATCTCACTGATCTTATTGATGCTTGCGGAGATCTCATCCGCGGAATTTTTCTGTGTTTCTACGAAGTTTACGATCTCATTTACCATCTGTGTGTTATTGGCAGAGTAGGTTGCGCTGTCGGAGATCGTCTTGTCTGTCTTGGAAACATATTCTTTACCCTTTGCGACGGAGGTCAGTGAGTGCGCGATCACTTCACTGATCTTGGCGCTGGCCTGTGAACTGTTGGCCGAAAGGGAACCGATCTCATCGGCGACCACGGCAAATCCCTTGCCGGCCTCCCCGGCTCTTGCGGCTTCGATGGACGCGTTCAGTGCGAGCAGATTGGTCTGACTTGCGATGGCATTGATCTCTGACACAAATCCCGCAATCTCGTCATAGCACTTTGCGATCTCATCCATTGCCAGAACCAGTTCGTTCATCTCGGTGTTTCCGATCGCCAGACGCTCATTGACGCTGTCCGTATTTTGCTTGATGGAGATGGCAAATTCAGCGATCTTCTCCATATTATCCGTCAATTTCTTCATCTCATTGGAGGCATTTATAACGGATTCACTTTGCGTTGCAGCCACTTCAGCTACGTTTCTGCTCGTTGCGGAAAGATTTTCCGAATATTGGAGTACGGTTGCGGCCTGTTCATTGATCTTCGCAAAACTTTCATTCAAAACAGTCATAATATCAATCAGGGCGGTCTTGATATTTTCATAATCCCCGGTGTATTCTCCATCCACGCTAAAATTCAAATTTTTCTCCGAGATGGATGTGACGGTGTTGGTAATTTCTGAAATATAGTGTTGCAGACCTTTCATGGTATTGTTGAGCGCCACCGTCAGGGCATTGACTTCCTGTGAATGTTCATCCACGCGGAAGACATAATTTAACTCGCCGTCCGATATTTTGCTCACGTTGGCGGCCAACTCTTCCAGAGGGGCGAACATTGGATTGATCCCATTGATCAGCCATCGCTTGGCCACCTGTCCCAGAATCGTGCCGAAGACTGCTGCCAACACGATGATCAGAATAACTGTGATCAATACCCAGGTGAGAGATATGACCGCGATCACATTCCAGCCGGTGGTCTCAGCATGGTTGCTGATGGCAAATTTTAACCCGCCGTTGTAGTCCCAAATGAGTTTGGTGGATAGGCTGTTCTTATACACGCTCTCATATTTTCCGCCCAAAGCGTCTGACACGGAGGTGGATCTGTCATTGTTCAGCGCGATTTCCTCGTTGGGATGGGTTAAGATGATCCCTTCATTGGAGGTCAGGAACACATAATTCCCGCCGCTGTAGGAACTCTTGATCAAAGTCACCAGATCGTCCATGTACATATCCATTCCGGCCACACCGATGAAGGAGTCTCCGTCATAGATGGCTTTGGAAAGGGTGATGCAGATATTTCCGGTCTGCTCGTCCACATAGGGTTCCGTCACATATACGCCGTCCGTGTTCATCGCTCCCGTATACCAGGCGCGCTCGGACACCACGAAATCTTCTCCCGGCAACCATCCGCCGGACATATAAGTCATGATCCCGTCCGAGTAGATCACACCGTTTTGTTTGACGCAGACATACACGGCGGATACGTCGTCATACTGTTCCACCATGGTGTCCACATAGGCATAGTAATCTGATTTCACCGTTCCGGAGGAGACCGCCGCGGCCACCGTATTGATGAACGCAACTTTCTCCGACATGGCATTGTCTATCTGCGAGCTGTATAATCGTACCTGTTTGGTGTTGTCCTTAACGGTATTGGAAAGGACAATCGCAAGTATTATCACCCCCGCCAACAGACATAAGCCCCAGATGATCCTCTTGATGGACCGGTTGGCTCTTTTGTTGACATTTGAACTGAGTTTCTGTAATTCCATATTGCATTCTCCTTTGCATAAAATTCCATAAACATCTTATCAAATAAAATATAAATTTTCAATGTAAAATATGGGCTGCCTGTGTATGTGCATAAGGATGTAAACTTTATCCCGCGTGAAGAGATTCAGATGCCAAATTGATGCATATATATGATATAATAGCCGCAGGGGAAAATCAAGCGCCCCTGAAAGGGGCATTTGATTTTCCTGCGGCATTAACGAGCAAGCGTCCGATGAAATCGGACGAGGAGCGCTGAAAGCGCGAGCTTGCGAGTTTAGGTAAAATAACAACCGCAAAAAACAAGCGGCCGCGGAGCGGACATGAAAAACAAGCGGCTGCGAAACAGAAGGAGATATTCGGTATGCGAAAGACAAAGATCATAAAATTGGGGGCGACATTGGTCTGTGTATTGTTATGGGCGGGCTGCGCCATGGGACAGACTGATCGCGAAGAGGATATTTCGGATTCGGAGCAGACAGAAACTTATATGGAAGAAACGGCATCAAAATCGCCAGAGCCGGAGCAGGAAATTGTCCCGGATGCTTTCTTCCCTCAGATCGCCAAATACACCCGGAGCGGTTGGGGGGAGACGGTGATGTATTCGGAGGGATATTATTGTATTTATGACAATGACAGCGCCCGCTATGGATTCATAAGGGAGAATGGGGAGAAGATCACTTCCTTTATTTATGAGCAGGCGACACCTTTTTCGGAGGGATTGGCCTGTGTGATGTCGGAGGGCAAATGGGGATATATTGGAACGGACGGAGAGACAAAGCTGTCCTTTGTCTATGACGCGGCGGCCCCTTTCTCGGAGGGATTGGCGTATTTTTGCATGGGAGACGAATATGGATTTATGGATCACGACGGGCAGGTTGTAATACAGGCGGACTGCGACAGTGTCAGCTCTTTTAAGGAGGGATACGCGTATTTCAGTTTGGACGGTCTGTACGGTTATATGGACCAAACCGGTAGGATCGTGGCGGAGCCGGTCTATGATGACGCGGATTATTTTGAAAACGGGGTCGCGTTGGTTCGGAAAGGCAGTAAATATGGCTTGGTCGGAGAGGGCGGCACGGAGATTCTTGCTCCGGAATATGACGGGATCGAAAGGATTGCGGGGGAAGAAACTTATTTTTGTGCCGAGAGGGACGGACTCAAATATCTGTTTGACGCGACAGGAGCACAATGTCTGAGCGGAGAATGGGAGGATATCACCCTCCGCGAGGGATTGTTTTGTGTAAAACAGGATGGAAAATGGGGCTTGTGGGATCTTGAGGGAAATCGGATCCGGGAGCCCCAATATGAGTGGCTGGATCCGATACCGGACAGTGAGTTGGTGATCGCGAAGTACAACGGATCATACGGTATAGTGGACCAGGCCGGAACGCTCAGAGAACCTTTCAATTATTGTTGGATGGAATGGGATGCCGGTTTTACGGGAGGAGGTATACAGGTCGCGTATGAGGTTCCCTCGACCGACGGGTCGGATTCCGGCAGCAGGGTATACGGATATCTGGATACGGGGGATCTCTCGGAGATCATACCGTTCGTCTATGATTATATATCGTTCTTTGCGGCGGGACGGGCTGTTGTGGAGCAAAACGGAAAGTATGGCATCATTAGGGAAGACGGCACATTGGAATATCCCATGGAGTATGACATGGCGCAGGTTTTCAGTGACGGCTCTCCGGTTCTAAAGAGCGGGGATTGGACGGAACTGTTGGACTGTGACGGCAATATGATCCACAGGAACTCTTATGACAGTATCACGGAGAGCGGAAACTGCTATATGATCTCCAAAGACGGAAAGTACGGATTTCTGGATAAAAAGGGCAAGGTGATCGTCCCGATGGTGTATGACCGGGCAAATACTTATTCGGTATATGGAGCGGAGCATATTTACTGCGCCACAAAAGGGTATGAAGGCGATATGCTCCTGATCCGAACGGAAGAGGAAACCGAAAATGATCTAAAAAAGGCGCTGTTGCAGAACCGTATCACGCCCCGGGCGAAAATGTATTACGAATGGTTTCCGGTAATTGACGATATCGGGGGATACGCTCAGTTCAAGAAACTATACCGTTCAGAAGACGGGGAGATCATTTTGTATTCCTATATAGAACCGTATGTGCCTTTCGTGTTTCCCTTATCTTACAGCGGATTCTATGCGATCCGAAAAGGCCGGGTGGAGTGTTTGATCGCAGGAAATGAGTGCGGCGGTTCCGCCAGAGGAGATCACATCTGTTTTTGGAGCGACTTGGAGGAGGGGCGTTGCCTTCCGGGATTGCAGTATGCCACGGGAGGCTTTGGCGGTTTTGCCTATGGAGGGAGTGTTTATGAGCTGTCGGATGGGAATGTCGTGGAATCCGCCTCCTTTGGATGTATCAGCCAGACGACGGGCAATTACGGGCCGGAGGAGCTGCGGGACCAGGCGGCGTTGTTCTATGATGACTATGACCAACCTCATACCGCGGAGTCCATTGCCGAGGCGCAGAGCGTGACGGAATATCAGGTGAATGATGAGCGAGTGACCCATAAAGATTACGAGGCGGTCACGAATCGCTATCGTTATGTGGAGGCATTGGGCATCAGGTAGTCTGTCCGAACATTTTACGCAGTCGCCGCCTGCAGATAAGATAGGCGGGAATCAAAAAGGCATCTGCCATGACCCATGCCAGAGGGTTGGCAAAACAGACTGCCCCAAATCCCAACAGCGGCACCACGCCAAAGCCCATGATGGTGCGGGCGATCATCTCGCAAACCCCCGCCAGGATGGCAAACACGCTGAAACCCATGCCCTGTATGCAGAAACGGACCACATTTACCAATGTGAGCGCCATGTAGAACGCGCTGTTGGCAATCACAAAGCGATGTACCTGAGAGAGTATGGCGGTCTCGTCCGCATCCAGAAACAGCAGAGCAATAGTATCTCCGAAGAATGTCAGGATCGCGCAGGCCACCAGAGAATAGGCGAATCCGATCAAGACGGCGGCCTTGATGCCGCTGTCGATCCGCTGCGGCTGTTTGGCACCCACATTTTGTCCGGCATAGGTGGCGATGGTGCCGCCCAACGCGTCAAAGGGGCAGCAGAAGAACATACTCATCTTGCTGCCGGCCGTGACGGTGGCCACGGCAGCAGAGCCCAGGCCGTTTACGGCAGTCTGCAGGATCACGCTGCCGATGGCGGTGATGGAATATTGCAGTCCCATGGGCACGCCCATGAAGAGAAGGGTGTGGATATAGTCTCCGTCAGGCCGCCATTCATTAGGGCGCAGATGGAGGATCTCAAATTTGCGGTGTATGTAGACCAGACACAGGAGACCCGATACAGCCTGAGAGATCACGGTGGCCCAAGCGGGACCCGCCACTCCCATATGCAGATATCTGATGGATACGATATCCAAAAGAATATTGATCATGGAGGAGAGTATCAGAAAATACACCGGAGTCCTGCTGTCTCCCAGAGAGCGGATGATACCTGATAAGAGATTATACAGATAGGTCACGGGTATCCCCAAAAAGATCACGAATATATAGTCATAGGATTGGTCTATGATATTGTCCGGGGTGTTCATGGCCTTGAGGATCGGCATGCAGAGTACGCACACGGCCACCGTCATGACGGCGGCGAACACGGCGGATACCCAGACGCTGTTAGCCACGAATCTGCGCAGGGAGACATAGTCCTTGGAACCGAACCTCTGCGCCACGGGTATGGCAAAACCGTTGCATACGCCCATGCAAAATCCGATGATCATGAAGTTGATGGAGCCGGTGGAACCCACTGCCGCCAGAGCGTCCACTCCCAGCCATTTGCCCACGATGATGGTGTCCACCATGCTGTAAAATTGTTGGAACAAAAGCCCCAACAGCATGGGCAGCGCAAATGCCAATATAAGCTTTACGGGATTTCCCTGTGTCATGTCCCTGGTGGTACTCTCTGCCATGGCAGTCTTCCTCTCATTCTCCGCAAATTTTCGGATATTTTCCTTCAGATTTTCCTGTCATATCGTTTCACAGTATACTACAGTCCGGCGAAAAAACAAGAAAAATTTATGAAAACCTTAATATTTAGCGTATGTCCTCTTTTGGCATAAAGTGGTATACTGTTCGCAAAGGGCAGAAACCGGTCAAACGGCATATGCCCGGAGGGAAAGACACATGGGAAAGGCCCATGGGGCAGAAAGGTATCACCAAAGAAAGCAGTTATGAAACGGAATCCTTATTTGGCGGACTATGACACGGCCCGCAGACAGAGCAGACCGAATACGGGGACAGCAGCCCGGGACAGATCGGATGAGGAGAGAAGACGGGCGGCCACAGAGAGGAGACGGGCGGATGTCCGCAACAATGCCAATGAGGAGAGAAGACGAGCCGCCATACAGGCGAAGGCCCGCCGCCGCAGATTGCGCAGACAGCGCATGATGTTACTGTCGGCCATGTCCTGCGGGATAGCCGTGGTCATTCTGCTGACGGTATTTTTGTGTCTGCGGGGGGGCACGCAGGCGGCGGAACCCGTGGGGGCCCGGTTGGAGCAGGAGTCGGCGAACAAAGCGCCGGAGAAAGTGATTCAAGGCATAGAGGCCTCGGTGTTTGAGCGGCATCCGGAGTGGACGGAAGATTTCCTCACCGTGAACGAATATTCCAGGCCGGGGGACGCGCTGACCGAGGTCAACAGTATTTTCGTACACTATACGGCCAATCCCGGCACCAGTGCCGCGCAGAACCGCAGCTATTTTGAATCACTCAAGGACACCGGGGAGCGCAGCGCCAGCGCCCACTTTATCATCAATTATGACGGGGAGATCCTGCAGTGTATTCCCTTGGATGAGATCGCCTATGCCGTGCGGACGCGCAATGCGGATTCCCTATCCATCGAGTGCTGTTATTGGAAGGAGAACGGGGAGTTTACCGAGGAGACCTATGATTCCCTTCTGGTCTTGCTGAAATGGCTGACGGAGGCCTATGATCTGGATGTGGATGACATCCTGCGCCACTATGACTGCGGCGGGAAGGAGTGTCCTTTGTATTATGTGGATCACCCGGATGAGTGGGACCGGTTAAAACGGGATGTGCGCAATCTGTGATGCCATGAATAATAGGAATGTGAGCAACAGGATTCAAAAGGGGAGCAGAAATGTTTGGAAAAAAGAAATCCCAAAAGACTTTTGACCGGGACAATCTGCAGCCGCTCATCCGCGCGAGTATCTGTACGGGCGAGCAGGTGGCGGGCTTTAAGGAGATCCGCACGGGTAAGTTTGTGGAGGACATGTTGATCCGAAACGAGAAGGACAGAGCGGTATTTATGGAGAAATACGGTCTGTCCGATGAAGATATCAAGAGAGAATGGTAACGGATGACGGTGGAGACGACGGAGCAAAATACAACAGAACGAAATTTTCGCAGGGAGATGCTGAAGGCATTGGTCACGCTCTCCATTCCCACGATCTTGGAGGAGATGTTGGCCACGCTGCTGCAATATGTGGACACGGCCATGGTGGGCAGATTGGGTGAGAATGCCACGGCGGCGGTCAGTGTGACCACTACGGTGACCTGGCTGATCCACAGCATACCCTCCGCGCTGTCGGTGGCTGCGCTCTCCCTGATCGCCAAGGCCGTGGGCAGCGGGGATGAGAAACGGATTCAGAGATTGTCGGAGCAGGTGTTTCTGTTGGCGGTGGGGTGCGGACTGGTCATGAGTGTGATCTCTATGGCCTTAAGTCCCTATATTCCCGTGTGGATGGGGGCGGAGGAATCCATCCAAAGACAGGCCTCCGTCTACTTTTTCATCATCTGTATGCCCATGTTGTTTCGGACTTGGAATTCCATCTTGGGCGCCGCCATCCGCGCGACCAAGGATACGAGAACGCCCATGCTGATCAATCTTGGCGCCAATCTGTTGAATGTAGCACTCAATTATCTGCTGATCTACACCTGTGGCCTCGGGGTCACGGGAGCTGCCATCGCCTCCGCCATATCGTACACATTGGCGGGGATTTTGATGTTTGCGGCCTATCGCAGAAATCGTCTTCTGCACTGGAAATTCAAGGGTTTTGCGCCGGACGGCCCGATCCTCAAAGATTGCGCCCGGATCAGTATTCCGGTGCTTGGGACCAATGTGGCTTCCTGTTTCGGGTATGTGGTGTTTGCCAGTCTGGTGACGGGGATGGGCAACACGATCTTTGCGGCGCATTCCATTGCGGTGACGGCGGAGACAATTTTTTATATACCGGGATACGGTCTGCGGACGGCCACCTCCGCGTTGGTGGGCATCTCCCTCGGGGAGGGAGACCGCAGGAAATTTGAGACGGTGGGCGGTCTGAGCGTGGGGCTGACGATGGCGATGATGCTGATGAGCGGCCTGATCCTGTACCGGGCGGCTTATCCGCTCATGTGTCTGTTCACCAACTCCGATCAGGTGGCGCGCATTGGCGCGGAAATGCTGAAACTTGTGGCTTTTTCGGAACCGTTTTTCGGTCTGATGGTGGTCATGGAGGGTATTTTTTACGGTCTGGGCAGACCCAAATACACTTTTTTTGTGGAGACTTTCAGCATGTGGGGCGTGAGGATCTTTCTGGCGTTCGTGTGCGTCCGGATCTGGAATCTGGGTCTGCGGGAGGTATGGTATTGTATGATCGCGGATAATGTATGCAAGGCCGTCTTGTTGACCTTGCCCATTCTCAGCAGTAAAAACAGGAAAAAATTGTTTCCGGTGCATTCTTGTACCCCGACGGAATCTATGGTATGATGCAGATAAGGCAATACCATACGATGGAGGAATACAGGATGAATTTAGTGATCACCATAAGTCGAAGATTTGGAACGGGAGCCAGTCTCATCGCCGGGGAATTGTCCGAGAAGTTACATATTCCCGTGTATGATAAGGCGTATATCGAACACGAGTTGGAGGAAAATAATTTTGTCACGGAGACGGAGGTAATCCGGGATCTGGCCAAATCTCCCTGTATCATATTGGGGCGTTGCGCTTCGGAAATTTTGGCGGGACAGCCCAATGTGTTCAATGTGTATGTGGTGGCGGACAAGGAGGACCGCATCCGGCGCATCATGCAGAAGGAAAACCTCTCCTATGAGGACGCCAGAAATATGTTGGATCAAAATGACAAGGCGCGCGCGGCTTATTACAATGAGCACACGGGTAAACTCTGGGGAGACGTGAACAATTACCATATGATCTTGGACACGAGCAAGTTGGGGATTGACAATTGTGCCGATATCATGATGAAGTATTTCGAGCGGGTGGAGATCATCTAGCATAAACGCGGAGAGAGTGGGATTGCGGCCCGGGAGGGCGCAATCCCTTTTTACATAAAACGGCTTGAGAGAGGCGATATTGCCGTTCCATATGCGAAAGAGGCGGTATCCGCGGTGGAGAGGAATTCAGATGAAGGGCAGAGGGAAAAAAGGGATCGCGGCATTGGCTCTGTTGGCCGCTGCGGTGATCTGCGTGATCCTGATATGGCAGCAGGGGCAAAGAACCGCCCATACCAAGAGCTTTTTTGCCATGGATACCTTTTTTGTCCTGACGGCATACGGCCCGGAGGCGGAGGATGCATTGGAGCAGTGCGCGGGGAAGGTGGAGGAACTGGAAAGTCTTTGGTCCGTGACGAGGGAGGATAGCGATATTGCCCGACTGAACCGTCACGCCCGCGGGAGTATGGCAGAGGAGGCGATCAAAGTGGCCCCGGAGACATTTGTCTTAGTTGATGAGGCATTGCGGCTCGGCAGGGAGACAAAGGGGGCATTGGACATCACGCTGTATCCCGTCCTGCGGGAATGGGGTTTTACCACGGGGGAATATCGGATTCCCGAGGTGGAGAGACTTGAAGAGCTGTTGGCAAAGACGGACTATACGCAGGTGGAGACGGATGAGGACACTCTGACAATTTTCCTGCCGAAGGATATGGAGTTGGATTTGGGAGCTGTGGCCAAGGGTTATACGGGAGACTGCCTGACAGCGCTCCTGCGGGAGCAGGGCATAACCTCCGCCCTGTTGGATCTGGGGGGTAATATTCTGGCTTTGGGAACAAAGCCTGACGGCTCGCTCTGGCGGGTGGCGGTGCAAGATCCTTTTGATCGGGAAAAACCGATAGGAGTATTGGAAATATATGACAAATGTGTCATAACATCCGGGAATTATGAGCGGTATTTTACGGGGGAGGACGGCAGGGAATACTGGCATATCTTGGATCCCGCGGACGGATATCCCGCGGATGCCGGCCTGGTGTCCGTGACGGTGGTGGGAGACAACGGCCTTCGGTGTGACGGCCTCTCCACGGCGCTCTTTGTCATGGGAAAGGAACAGGCGGTTGAATTTTGGCGGCAGCAGGGCGATTTCGGGATGATCCTGGTGACGCGGGACGGGGAATTGTATCTGACGGAGGATCTGGAAGAGAGTTTTGCATGTGGTGAGGATTGGACGATGCAGATTCTTTATAAAGAGGCACGATAATGGCAGGGTATACGGATCAATTACAGGCGAGCTCAAAACAACAGAAAACGGCGCGCGTCACGGCGGCAGTGTTGGCGGGAATCTTCGTGCTGTCGCTGATCGGGAGCATATGGATCCTGCGCGCTCCCGGGGGACGCAGAGTGGAGGTGCTGCAGGATGGGAATGTGCTTTACCGCTTTGATTTGGATCACGCTTCGGACGGCGCGTATGTGGTGGAGTATGAGGGAGGTAGCAATACCATTCTGATCCGGGACGGAGAAATACGAGTGTCGGAGGCGGACTGCCCGGACCAAACTTGTGTGCAAATGGGGATACTGCGATCGGAGAGTCTGCCCATCGTATGTCTGCCTCATCGGCTGATCATCCGGTTTGCGGACTGACCGTGGCGGAGAGGAGGCGCGACATGTCCACCAAGAAACTGACATATATGTCACTACTACTGGCGGCGGCATTGATCCTTTATGTAATCGAATTGCGACTGCCCGGGCCGGTGCCGATTCCCGGCGTGAAACTCGGACTGGCCAACATCATCACGGTGTTGGCGCTCTATCGTTTAAAACCCTCAGAGGCAGCCTTGATCGTGATCGCCCGGGTGATCTTGGGCGCGATCTTCGCGGGCAGCATGTCGGCGTTTTTGTTCAGCGCTTGCGGGGCTGTCGTATGTCTCTGTGGAATGATCCCGTTTGTGCGGGCGATGTCGGGGCAGCCCCGATATATTCCGCTCTGCAGTGTGTTGGGAGCCATGCTGCACAATGCGGGGCAGATGGCGGCAGCGTTTTGGATCCTGCGGAGTGTGGGGGTATTGGCCTATCTGCCGATTCTCATGGTGGCGGGCGGTATCGCGGGGCTGTTCACCGGGATCTGCGCGCGGGAGGTGGAGAGAAGGTTGCCGTGAAGATCATGCGGGGATCGTTGGAATGACGGCAAAGCTATAAAAATAGTGAAAAATCTATGAAATAGCTTTTCATTTGGCGAGAAATGCGCTAAAATATAAAATATTATGCGCTCATTGAAAATATGTGCGGAGAATACGCAAAAGGATGCAGAAGGAGAAGATATAGAAATGTCCAATAAAAAAGGAACGAAACAGGAGACAAAAGGCAAAAAAGGGACGGCCAACAGCCCTGAAAAAGAAAAGGTCGTGACCAAGTATGATCTGAAGATGCAGCGGCGTCAGGCGGAGAAGGAAAAGGAGCGGAAGAGACAGCAGCTTACTAAAGGCATCGGCATTGTAGCGGTGGTCGCATTGGTCGCGTTCGTGCTTTCCTTCCCGATCCGCAATTATCTGGCTACCCATGAGACCTATGTGACGATCAACGGCGAAGATATCACCAGAGCGGAGTTTGACTACAATTATCATGCGGTGGTCAACGATTATGTGGGACAGTACGGCGACTATCTCGGCCTGTTCGGTCTGGATGTGTCGGGGGATTTCTCCAAACAGATGTATTCGGAGACGCTGACTTGGCAGGATTATTTTGAAGAAATGACCGTGGACAACATGAAACGGACCAAGGGCCTGAAGGCGGAGGCGGATGCCGCGGGCTATGAGTTTGACACGGCGCAGGAGATCGAGGAATTTAAGAGCGCTGTTCAGGATGCGGCGAAAGAGACCGGTGTCAGCTCCGGAACTTATATCCGACAGCTCTACGGTTCCTATGCTACCATGAACAGCGTGACGGCATATATTGCGGAGTCTGTCCGCGTCAATGCGTATTACCAACAGCTTTCCGAGGGAATGGCGGCTACGGATGAGGAGATCAGCGCTTATTACCGGGATAATGCGGACGATTATGACTCCGTTGACTATTATATGGAGATATTCAATGCGGAGTTGTCTTCCGAGGCTCCCACGGATGAGGAGATCGCGGCTGCCATGGAGGCGGCTTATGATCTGGCGGATGCCGCGCAGATTTCCCTGAGACAGACAGGGGAGGAGAGACTCAATGTGAGAAAATCGAGCGCTCCTTATATCATCTCCGACTGGCTGTTTGATGCCGCCAGAAAATCCGGTGATACCACGGTTCTTCCCGACACGAGCAATAACCTGTATTATGCGGTGAGATTTGAGAATCGATATTTGGATGAGGCGCCTACGGCGGATATAAGAGCGTTGGTGCTGCAGGATGTGGACGGACAGGCTGTCTTGGATGAATGGAAGGCCGGTGAGGCCACGGAGAGCAGTTTTGAAGAGCTGTGCGACAGATACACGGAGGATGAGACGGTAACAGGAAACGGCGCGTTGTTTACCGGGCTCACGGAATCCGGCGTCAGCGAGGATCTGGCGGAGTGGATCTTTGCGGAGGGCCGGCAGACCGGCGATACCACAGTCATCAATTCGACGGACGGTTACATTTATGTGATGTACTATGTGGCACAGGGCAAAGCGGCATGGCAGACGGAGATTGCCGATACCTTGCTCATGGACGCTCAGACGGAATATATGGATGCCTTGGCGGAGAGAATTACCGTGGAGGATAAAAAAGGAAAGCTCAATTATCTGAAAGTGCAGGCTGAGCAGGAAAACGCGGACGGCGCGGAGGGCGGCGTTTCCGATGAAACAGGAGCCGGCGCTGAGAGTGGAGACGCGGACGGCGCGGAGAGCAGCGCAGAGAACCCCGCGCAATGATAATGTCTGAATAATAACATCTAAATGCGGGGGATGTCAGGATGTCCCCCGGATACAGGCCTGTATGATCCGATCCATGCCCCGTTTGTCCGGGATGTGGCCATTGCGGTCAATGACTTCACAGGTGAGAAGAGGATTGCCCGCCTGTGAAACCGGTTCTTGGATGGTCCGGGTAGAGGTCACGATATCCGTGCTGCCCTGCAGAATGGTATAGGGTATGGAAACCTTTTGAAGATTTTCACGCAGATCCACATGAAACAATTCCTGTATCAAAGATTGATTGTGCGTATAACCATTGATGAACAGAGCCTTGACATCCCTCAGACGATAGTCGGGGCTGGTGAGTAATTCCCGGAGAAAATTGCCGACCGGCAGTTTTTCTCCGGTTTTGCATTGGTAGCCTTCCGTATATTGGCGGATGAGACGCATCACTTGGGGGCCGTCCTGCAGATCATGCTCTCTCTTTTGTCGGATTGCGGCCAACTGCCGTTTCCGTCGCGCGGGCATGGCGGAATTTTCCAATGCGGTATAGACTTCCTCATTGAAAGTAAGGTCACACAGCACCTGTCCGTAGGTGACACAGCGGTCAACGGGAACCGCATATTCCGTCACCACCCTCAGAGTCAAAATACTGCCCCAGGACATGCCGCACAGAATCAGCTCATTTTGGGGAAACATCCGGCGGATCTCCAAGATCAGGTCTCTTGTCATCTCCACATAGTCCCGGATCGTAAAGTGATCATCTATGGGCCGGTTGTTGATGCCGCAGCCCAACTGATCCCAACAGACCATGATACAGGATTCGGTGATATCCGGAAACATACCCCTGCATCCCACGGAAAAAGGCAGAGGTGAGCCCGGGCCTCCGTGTAAAAAAATGACCACGGGATTACTCTTTTTCTTCCCGTCCAACAGGACTTTTTGGGGATATCCGCCCAACGTCAATTCTATGATCCGGGACACTTCGCTGTTCGTGATGATCTGTCTTCTCTTTTTGGTCATGGCCCATACTCCCCGTTTTTTCTGTTCTTATGTTATGTAAGCGTACTTCTGCGCGTTTAATTCCATATAGCATGATTATTCGGATTCTGTTAAAATTTTTTTCATATCTGTTTGATCCAAAATCAAGAAAACTTTATTCATATTTTCGATATCGTATTCGTTTAATTGTAAATCGTGTCTTAATTTTAATCTTAAAATGGAAGAAAGCGCAACTGCACATTCTGCCCCATCTTCATTAATATATTCAGCAAAAGCCTCATAACACATTCCGGCAGACTGTTCATATGAATAACCGTTTTTCAATACTTCACTATAAAAGCTGTCAACAATCAAAAATTTTAATATCTGTATTAGAATATCTTTCCATAAAATTCAAATCTGATCCCATATCAATAAGATATTCAGCAATCTCAAAACTTCCTGTTTTTAACTTTATCTATATTATTTTATCACAAGCGCACCGGCACTTCCATTAAATTCCGCTTAATGTTTGTGTCAAGTAATCGTTGGCACTTTTCTCATTTTTCTTTATGAGTTGTT
>JAMPHD010000003.1 GCA_023663635.1 Acetatifactor muris | reverse complement strand
TAACAACTCATAAAGAAAAATGAGAAAAGTGCCAACGATTACTTGACACAAACTAAGAAAAAGATTTTATTGAAAATGCAAGGGAAACATGTTATAGTAAGTGTGTAATGAAAAGGAGCAACCGCCCACAAGGTGGGTTGACCGTTTTTTTGGATAGAAAATCCACCCCGTCGCTCGGTCAAAGTTTAGGGGTGGTTTTTTTATGTAGCTTTACTTACAAAACGTAAAAACGAATGAAAGGTCATTATATCCTTAAAATCGAAATCATTATGATTTCTCTTTTTCATAGGCATCACCTCCATTCCATGGGAATATCGGGTCAGCCCACCCTGCAACACGGTTGTCCTTGTGGAGTATTCTATCATAGCCAAAGAGTAAAGGCAATCACAATTTATTTTACGGTTACGGAAACCGGCAAAACACGGATTTTCAGGTGTCAAGAAAAAATACTTGACACGCTCACGCATCCGGTGTATGATACGGAAGTGTGCAGGAAACCGCGCACCCCGCGTCGTCATGGGGCGGGCTGAAAGTGGTAGCGATATGGATAGGATTTTTGAACAGACGCTTTTGTATGATTTTTATGGGGAACTTCTCACGCCTCATCAGCGGAATGTCTATGAGGATGTGATCTTTCAGGACATGTCTCTGGGCGAGGTGGCCGAGGAACACGGGATCAGCAGACAGGGAGTGCACGATCTTGTGCGGCGCTGTGACAGGATCCTGCAGGAGTATGAGAGCAAGCTGCATCTGGTGGAGAGATTTGCCGGGGCGAAGGAGAAACTCCGCGAGATCACCGAGCTGACCGGAGAGGCGGACGGGGGCAGCGGGAGCGACCGTATGCGGCGCATCAGGGAACTTTCCATGGAGCTTTTAAAGGAATTGTAAATTGTAGAATGGTCTGATAAGAGGAGCACCGGATGGCGTTTGAGAGTCTGACGGACAAACTGCAGAATGTTTTTAAGAATCTTCGGAGCAAGGGAAGACTCACGGAGGAGGATGTCAAGGCGGCCCTAAAGGAAGTCAAGATGGCTCTTCTGGAGGCCGATGTCAACTTCAAAGTGGTGAAACAGTTTGTGAAAGCCGTGGAGGAGCGGGCCATCGGTCAGGATGTGATGAACGGCCTGAATCCGGGGCAGATGGTGATCAAGATCGTAAACGAGGAAATGATCACTCTCATGGGCAGTGAGACCACGGAGATCGCTCTGCAGCCCGGCAAAGCCATCACGATCATCATGATGGCGGGTCTTCAGGGCGCGGGCAAGACCACCGCGACGGCCAAGTTGGCGGCCAAATTCAAGCAAAAGAGCAAGAAACCGCTGTTGGTGGCCTGTGATGTGTACAGACCGGCGGCCGTGGAGCAGCTCCATGTGAACGGCCGGAAGGTGGATGTGGAAGTGTTCGACATGGGCACGGATCACAAGCCTGTGGAGATCGCCACGGAGGCGGTCAGATATGCCGAAAAGAACGGTCACAACATTGTGATACTGGATACGGCGGGACGTCTTCATGTGGATGAGGGCATGATGGCGGAGCTTGAGGAGATCAAGGCTCAGGTCGGGGTACATAAGACCCTCTTGGTGGTGGATGCCATGACCGGACAGGATGCCGTGAACGTGGCGAAGGAATTTGATGATAAAGTGGGCGTTGACGGGGTGATCCTCTCCAAGATGGACGGCGACACCCGAGGCGGTGCCGCGCTTTCCATAAAGGCCGTGACGGGCAAACCCATTCTCTTTGTGAGCATGGGCGAGAAACTCTCCGATCTGGAGCAGTTCTACCCTGACCGCATGGCCAACCGGATCCTCGGTATGGGAGATGTCCTGACGCTGATCGAGAAGGCGCAGGAGAACATCGACATTGATGAGGAGAAGGGCCGGGAGATGGCCGGCCGCATGAAGAAGGGTAAATTCGATTTTGAGGACTATCTGGAGAGCATGAAACAGATGCAGAATATGGGCGGTCTGTCCGGCATTCTGAGCATGCTGCCGGGTATGGGGATCAAGGCCGGAGATCTGGAGTCTCTGATCGATGAGAAACAGTTGAAACACATGGAGGCCATCGTGCTGTCCATGACCGTGGAGGAGCGGCGCAATCCCAAGCTGCTCAATCCCCGCAGAAAGCACAGGATCGCCAAGGGCGCGGGAGTGGATATCGCCGTGGTGAACCGTTTCATCAAGCAGTTTGAGCAGAGTCAGAAACTGATGAAACAGATGGGCGGCAAAGGCAAGCGTCACGGCGGCGGTATGTTTGGAGGTTTCGGCGGCATGAGAGGCGGTTTTCCCTTCTAAAGTTACGGGAGATTGGACGAAGCATGGAATGCGGAGTCCTTATCCATAGAGTCCGGGGAGCGGCGCTTTTCGGACAGGCACAATAAATTTTTTAAAAGTATGGAGGAAAGAAAATGGCAGTAAAAATCAGATTGAGAAGAATGGGACAGAAGAAGGCTCCTTTTTATAGAATCGTCGTAGCTGATTCCCGTTCCCCCAGAGACGGCAGATTCATTGAGGAGATCGGCACCTACGATCCGAGCACCGATCCCAGCACTTTCAAGATCAATGAGGAGCTTGCGAAGAAGTGGCTCTCAAACGGCGCTCAGCCCACCGAGGTTGTGGCCAAGCTGTTCAAGGTTGCGGGCATAGAGAAATAATCTGATCTTTTGGAGGTGGATTATGAAGGATTTGGTAGAAGTAGTCGCAAAAGCGCTTGTAGACCATCCGGACGAGGTCGTTGTGACCGAGAGGACGGAGGGAAGAAACATCATTATCGAACTACGCGTGGCTGCCTCCGATATGGGTAAGGTTATCGGCAAACAGGGGAGGATCGCGAAGGCGATCCGCACTGTGGTAAAAGCGGCTTCATCCAAGGACAACACGAGAGTGGATGTGGTGATCGTCCAGTAGGTAAAAGTATGGAAGAGAGATTTCAGGTAGGTGTCATCACCTCGCCCCACGGGGTGAGGGGTGAAGTGAAGGTCTATCCCACCACGGACGACCCGAGGCGTTTTAAGCGTCTGAAGGAGGTCATTCTCGACACGGGCAAGGGAGATGTGATCCTGAAGATAGAGGGGGTCAAATTCCTCAAGAAACTTGTGGTATTGAAGTTTGAGGGATTGGACCGACCCGAGGATGTGGAGCGATATCGTCAAAAGAGTCTCTATGTCACCAGAGAGAACGCGGTGAAACTGGGGCGGGACGAATATTTCATAGCGGATCTGATGGGCCTTCGGGTGTTGGACGAGGGCGGAAGCGAGATCGGGATTCTGCGGGAGGTGCTGGAGACCGGCGCCAACGATGTCTACCGGATCGAGCTTGCGGACGGCAGGGAGCTTTTGCTGCCGGCCATCAAAGAATGCGTCCTGAGAGTGGACGTGGAAGCGGGAGAGATGCAGATTCACATATTGGACGGGCTGATCTGATGAAGTTTCATGTGTTGACCCTGTTTCCCGAGATGGTGGAAAGCGGATTGCGCGCCAGTATTCTCGGGCGGGCGCAGGAGAACAAACTGATAGAGATCCATGCGGTCAATATCCGGGATTACACGGAGGACAGGCATGGCAAGGTGGATGATTACACCTACGGGGGCGGCGCCGGCATGTTGATGCAGGCGCAGCCCGTTTATGATGCCTGGAGATCCGTGTCCGGAGACGGCAACTCTCCGCGCACGGTCTATGTGACCCCCCAGGGCGTTCCCTTTACGCAGAGTTATGCGGCGGATCTGGCGAAGGAGGAGGAACTGGTCTTTCTCTGCGGCCATTATGAGGGCATTGACGCCAGGGTCTTGGACGAGGTGGTGACGGACTATATCTCCATCGGAGACTATGTGCTCACGGGGGGCGAACTGCCGGCCATGGTGATGATCGACGCCGTGGCGAGACTGGTCCCCGGGGTCCTTCACAATGACGAGTCGGCCGCTGCGGAGAGCTTTCACGGGGATCTGTTGGAGTATCCGCAGTATTCGCGGCCCAAGGTCTGGCACGGCATGTCTGTGCCGGATGTCCTGCTCTCGGGAGACCATAGGAAGATCGCGGCATGGCGTCGGTCGCAGTCTGAGCGGATCACCGGGGAGCGCAGACCGGATCTGTATGAGAAGTATTTGGAGCGGGAGGATGTGATCCGAAGACTTTCCGCCGACAAAAGGCACAATATTCATATGATGGAAAGTCTCGCCGGGGGAAGGGGAGAGATCCTGTTCGGAGACGGTGACAATCTTCTGATCTATGACCGGGAATGTTGTATCTGTATGGTGAGCGCGGTTTCCGGGGCGGAGGCGGAGCGGATGATCCCTCTGATCCCGGAGGAGACGCGGACGGTTCTGGCCTCACAGCCTTTTTGGCGCGGAATGCTGCAGGAAAGATTGCGTTTCCCGATATGCGCGGAGTGCAGACAGGCGTGCTATACACAGCGGAATCCTCTGCCCGTGCGCCATAAGGATATCCGACTGCTGACGGAGGAACATCTGCCTTATCTCATGGCGCATTACGGCTATGAGGACGGGGCATATCTCCGCGGCCGCATTGGCGCGCAGGCCATGTACGGCGCGTTTGTGGAGGACAGGCTTGCAGGCTTTGCGGGCAGCCACCCGGAGGGGCGTCCGGGCTTTCTCTATGTGGAGGAGCCGTACCGCCGTCAGGGCTTGGGAAGCGCGTTAGCATCCTTTTGCATCAACAGGCATCTCCGGCAGGGACAAACACCCTATTGGCAGATCCCTGCGGACAATGAGCCGGCTCTTGAACTGCAGGAGAGATTGGGACTTTATCTGTCGCGGGAGAGCATTTGGTGTTTTGAGAAAAAGTGCTTGCATTTGTGAACATGCTGTGCTAAAATATCATATGTTGTGAAAACGAGATGGTCCTCTGTTACAGTATCTGTGTGAAGATATACAAATGTATTAAGAACATCTATTTTGTGAAGGAGGCTCGCTATGAGTGACATTATCAGAGAGATTGAGGCAGAACAGCTCAAGGATCATGTGGATGAATTCCATGTGGGCGACACCGTGAAGGTTTATGCCAAGATCAAAGAGGGAAACCGCGAGAGGATTCAGGTGTTTGAGGGCGTTGTCCTAAAGAGACAGGGCGGCAGCAACCGTGAGACTTTCACCGTGAGAAAGACTTCCAACGGCATCGGAGTGGAGAGAACCTGGCCCCTGCATTCCCCCAATGTGGAGAAGATCGAGGTTGTGAGACGCGGTAAGGTGAGACGCGCAAAACTGAACTACTTGAGAGACCGTGTCGGCAAGAGAGCCAAGGTCAAAGAGTTGGTTAAGTAATCGCATAACGGAAAATGAGGGCGATCGCAGAGATGTGATTGCCCTTTTCTATTTGTGCGATCTGTGTTATACTGTAAAGAGTTGGCAACAAGACCAAGATGGAGGCTGCGTATGGCTCGGCGCAAGGGACTTAGTTTCTATCCGCGGAAGAAAAAGATCAACTCTGCCGTTCTGCGGGAGATATTCAACTGGATATTCGGTATTTTCGTGGCCGTCTTCATCGCCTTTGTGCTGGTCTGGTTCTTCGGGATAATGACTTATGTGGTGGGGGCGGCCATGGAGCCTACACTGTATAACGGACAGGGGGTTCTGGTGGACCGCTTCGGCTATGTGCTGTCCTCGCCCAAGGCGGGGGATGTGGTGGTGTTTCTGCCCAACGGCAATGAGAACACACATTACTATGTCAAGCGCGTGGTGGCGGTGCCGGGGGATGAAGTGTGGATCGAAAACGGCGTTCTGTATGTCAACGGCGAGAAGAGCGACCGCCCGGAGGAGAAGATCCTGGAGGCCGGAATTGCGGAGAATCCCCTGATCATGGGCAAGGGAGAGTACTTTTGTGTGGGGGACAATATCAACAACAGCGAGGACAGCCGTTCCGCCAATATCGGGCCGGTGAAGGACAGTTATATCATCGGGAGAGCCTGGTTCAGACTGGCCTGCGATGCGGCGGGCATGGGATTTGTCAAATAGAGGTGGAGAGGATATGAATTATCAATGGTATCCCGGTCATATGACCAAGGCGGTTCGTATGATGCAGGAAAATATAAAGCTGATCGATCTGATCATCGAGTTGGTGGACGCGCGCATCCCTTCAAGCAGCCGCAATCCGGACATCAATGAATTGGGCAAAAACAAATTTCGCATTGTGCTCCTGAACAAGTCGGATCTGGCCGATCCCGCGCAAAATAAGCAATGGGTGCGATATTTTCAGGAGCAGGGGGCGCATGTATTGGAGATCAATTCCAAATCCGGCTCCGGCGTGAAAGCCGTGGGAGGTCTGGTGCAGGAGGTCTGCAGGGAGAAGACGGAGCGGGACCGCAAGCGCGGGATCGTCAATCGTCCCGTGCGCGCCATGGTGGTGGGAATCCCCAATGTGGGCAAGTCCACCTTCATCAATTCCTTTGCGGGCAAGGCGTGTACCAAGACGGGCAATAAGCCCGGGGTCACAAAGGGCAAGCAGTGGATCCGCCTGAACAAAAATTTGGAACTCTTGGATACCCCGGGAATCCTCTGGCCCAAGTTTGAGGATGCCGAGGTGGGGATGCATCTGGCGTTCATCGGTTCCATGAACGACGAGATCATGATACCGGAGGAACTGGCATGCGATCTGATCCGCGCCATTGACCGATATTATCCGCGGGCGTTGGCGGAGCGGTATGGTTCGGGGGAGCAGATGGCATCGGAGAGCGCTCTGACGGAGCAGGCATCATCGGAGGAGCGTTCCCTGACGGAGCAGGAGGCGGCCGAAATCCTCCGGCAGATCGCGGTGAACAGAAAATGTTTTGCCAAGGGGGACAATCCGGATCTGACCAGAGCGGCGGGACTGCTGATCGATGATTTCCGCAGCGGAAGACTGGGACGCATGACGCTGGAGAGGAGATAATTATCTGTCATGAAGAGGAAGATTCAGAAGGAGCTTTTACACACAGGGCTGTATATTTTGGGGGTATTGCTGATCACTTGGATCTTGGTGGCTTTTGTCATTCAGCGAACGGGAGTGGACGGCTCCTCCATGGAGACGACGCTCTCCGATGGCGACAATCTGTTCGTGGACAAGCTCTCCTATCGGTTTCGGGATCCGGAGCGTTTTGACATTATTGTTTTTCCTCCCCGATATGACAATGAGATCTATTTTATCAAGCGCATCATCGGTCTGCCCGGAGAGACCGTTCGGATCGATGACGCGGGCAATATCTACATCAACGATGAGCTTCTGCAGGAGTCCTATGGCAGAGAGGTGATCCGTCCGGAGAATGTGGGGATTGCATCGGAGCCGATCACGTTGGGAGAGGATGAATATTTTGTGATGGGGGACAATCGCAACAATAGCAGGGACAGCCGTTCTCAGACGGTGGGCAATATCCGGAGGGATGAGATCCTGGGGCGGGCGTGGATCCGCATCTGGCCTCTGAATAAATTCGGAACTTTGAATCACTGATCCGAGAGCGGTATGCGCGACAGTCAAACAGTCATATCAACAGAGGGGTGATGAGAGGATGGAGTCGGGAGTCAGTCTGGCGGAGATCAAAAAGCAGTTACAGGCAGCTCGTGAAGATGAGCTGCCTGCCTTTATAAGCCGATATGAGGGGGATGCGCGCTCGGGGGCGCAGAAGTTGGTGGAGTCTGCCCGCAAGCGCATGGATGCCCTGACAAAGGAGCGCGAGCGCACGGCCCGCCTGATGCGATACGAGCGGGAATACGGGGAGTATTCTTTTATCTGCGGTGTGGACGAAGTGGGAAGGGGACCGCTTGCGGGGCCGGTGGTGGCGGGAGCCGTCATTTTGCCCAAAGATTGTGATATATTATATATTAATGATTCCAAGCAGCTCTCCGAAAAAAAGAGAGAGGAGCTCTATGATATTATCACTGAGCGGGCGGTCGCGTGGGCGGTGGGTTATTCCTCGCCGCAGCGCATCGATGAGATCAATATTCTGCAGGCCACCTATGAGGCCATGCGGGAGGCGCTCGGCAAACTGGATCCCGCGCCGGATATCCTCTTAAACGACGCGGTGACGATCCCGGAGATACGGATCAGGCAGATTCCCATCATCAAGGGAGACGCCAAGAGCATCTCCATTGGGGCGGCAAGCATTGTGGCCAAGGTGACCAGAGACCGGCTCATGGTGGAGTATGACGGGATCTTCCCGGAGTATGACTTTGCCGGCAATAAGGGCTACGGCAGCGCGGCCCATATTGAGGCGATCAAAAAATACGGGCCCACGCCCATACACAGAAGAAGTTTTATCAAAAATTTTATGAAAGGCAGTGAGGCATGAAACTGACGGATTTTTTCCCAAATGCAAACGGACAGGTAAAAAATACGGGCGTACGGGGCGGCGCGCAGACGACAAGGGCGGATGCGGGTCTTGTGAGCCGTCAGATCCGGGCGTTGACGCCCGGGCAGACACTGCAGGGCGAGGTGGTGGCCCGAAACGGCGATCAGGTGCAGATCAAGGTGTCGGACGATCTGACCTTGGAGGCGCGGGTGGATCGCAATATGAATCTTGAGTCGGGCAAGACCATGACCTTTGAGGTGCGCAACAACGGACAGACCCTCACCTTAAGCCCACTCTTTGCCAATACCGCCAGTCAGGAGAATGCCCTCAAGGCGTTGGAGATGGCCTCCCTCCCCGTCAACCGGGATACGATGTCCATGACCGGTCTGATGATGAGGGCGGGACTCTCCATCGACAAAAATTCCCTGCAGCAGATGTTTCGGGAGGTGAATACCTTCCCGGAGGCAGACATCTCCGATGTGGTGGATCTGCACAAACTGGGACTGCCCGTGAATGAGGAGAATCTGACACAGATCAGTTCCTACAAGAATCTGAACCATCAGTTACTGGAGGGAATGCGCACGGTGTTGGATGCCCTTCCGGAGACCGTAAGCGAGATGATCCGCGAGGGCAATACGGAGGGAGCCGCCCGCATGTTCGGAGACCTCCTGCATATGATAGAGCAGCTTGCGGCGGACGCGGAGGGAGAAAACGCGGGGATCGTGCCGCAGGAGACGGCGGAAGAGGTTCTCGCCGGGCAGATCGCAGGCTTGGAGGGGGAACTGACGGAGGGGGATCCGGAGGGAGCCATATCCGGGGCCCAAAATACTGAAACGCAGCCGGGACAGACGGCATTGACGCAAGTCCTGACCGAATCCGATATACAGGGCGCCGCGGGAGAGCAGTTTAAAGACGGTATGTTCCGAATACGGGACGAGGCGCAAAATGAGATGCAAAACGAGTTGACCGATCTGGTCAAAAATCTGCAGCCGGACGCGCGGGAGAGTCTGTTGCGCTTTCTTGGGAGCGGGGAGGACGCAAACCGGATCCTGACGGCTTTGGGGCAAAATGAGAGTTATGGAGAAAGTCTGCGGCAACTATCCCGGGCATTGCTCTCAGAGAATCTCCCGGAGCAGGCTGCGGCGATACGGCAGCTCCTGGAGCAGGGCGCAAAAAATCATGATCCGCAGTTACAGGCCGCGCTCATGGGCAATAAGGGAGTGCAACATCTGCTCTCGGAGGGAATGACAAGACTCTGGACCATTGAGCCTAAGGATGTGGCGGACTCCGAGAAGATGAAGGCTCTCTATTCCGGACTGGACAGACAGTTGAAGGTATTGGCTCAGGATCTGGAGCAGAACGGACAGACGCATTCCACGGCCTTTAAGGCGGTCAGCAATATGAACCAAAATCTGGATTTTATGCAGCAGATCAATCAGGCCTATACCTATGTGCAGATCCCGCTGAGACTGCAGCAGGGGGAGGCTCACGGCGATCTGTATGTCTATACGAACAAGAGGAGTCTGGCGGCCAAGGACGGTCAGATCAGCGCGCTTTTGCATCTGGATATGGAGCATTTGGGCGCGGTGGATGTCTATGTGGCCATGCAGGCGGAACATGTGAATACCAAGTTTTATGTGCAGGATGACGCGATCCTGGACTTTCTGGAGGAGCATATGGATCTGCTCACCGAGAGACTGCAGAAGAGAGGATACAACTGCGGTCTGACCATGCAGGTGAGGGGGGAAGGAGACGCGGCGGACAGCGGGATAATGGGGCTTGTGGCGCAGGAGCAGGCACAGCCCATCGCGCAATACGCGTTTGATGTCCGCGCCTAGATGGGGGAATTATGGCAGATACGAAGAAAAACAAGGTCAAACAGGCCATCGCCCTGGAATACAATCCTTCAGAGGACGCGCCGAAGGTCATTGCCAGCGGAAAGGGAGCCTTGGCGGAGCGGATCATAGAAAAGGCCAGGGAGAGCGATGTGCCCATCCACCGGGATGACAAACTGGCGGATACTCTGTCCCGTCTGGAGATCGGGGATATGATACCGCCCGAGCTGTATGAAGTGGTGGCGGAGATCCTGATCTTTGTGGATTCCATGGATAAGCTCAAAAGTAAGATCAAATAAAGTAAGATCAAATAAAGCAAGATAAGAATAAGTAAGGGTGGAAAATCCGTTTGAACACAAGAAAGACAGGTCTGGAAAAGGAACGGTTCGCGGCGGAATATCTGTCCTCCCAAGGGATGCGGATCCTGGAGCAGAACTTTGCGGGCAGACAGGGAGAGATTGACATCATCGGTCGCCATGAGGGATATTTGGTCTTTGTGGAGGTCAAATATCGTCTAAATGCCAACAGAGGGACGGCGGCGGAGGCGGTGGATCTGCGCAAACAGCGCCGCATCTGCAGGACGGCGGACTATTATCGCTATACGCATCGGTTGGGGGACGACACGGCCGTGCGCTATGATGTGTTGGCCATACAGGGGGAGGAGGTCCGTTGGATCCGCAATGCCTTTCCCCATATCTATGGCGGAAATTTCCGTCCGTGAGGACGCGGGTTCGGAGGAAAATATTATGTATCGGATTGTCAGAAACGGTTCCGGCGCGGAAGTGATCCGCAGACACAGGGCCGTAAGCAGGGGATGCCCCGAGTATCTCACTTTTCCCGCGCTCACTGCCACGGGGATGGTGGGACATCTCTTCACCACCCGGACCGGCGGTGTCAGCACGGGGGACTGCGCCACCATGAACCTGAGTTTTACGAGGGGTGAGGACCGCGAGACGGTATTGGAAAATTACAGGCGTATCTGCGAGGCGATGGGCGTGGAGCCGGAGGATGTGGTGGCCTCCATGCAGACCCATACCACCAATATCCGCCATGTGACGGAGGCGGACAAGGGAAAGGGTGTGGTGCGCCCGCAGGACTACAGTGATATCGACGGGCTGATCACCGATGAGCCGGGGGTGGTGTTGGCCTGTTATTTTGCGGACTGTGTGCCTTTGTATTTCGTGGATCCGGTGAGACGTGCCATCGGTCTGGCGCATTCCGGACGCATGGGTACGGCGCAGGGCATGGGAGCCCGTATGGTGGAGAGTATGCGGCAGACTTTCGGCAGTTCGCCGGCGGATCTTGTCGCCGCCATCGGCCCCTCCATCTGTCGGGACTGTTATGAGGTGGGGGAGGATGTGGCGGAGGAATTCAGACAAAAGTTTGAGGATGAGCGAGTCCTCCGCCCCGGCAGGGCAGCGGGCAAATATCAGTTGGACCTTTGGCTGGCCAACCGTCTGATCCTCCTTGAGGCGGGCATTCCCGAGGACAGGATATATGTGACGGATATCTGTACCTGCCACAATCCGGAGTATCTTTTCTCGCACAGGGCGAGCCATGGCAGGAGAGGAAATCTTGCGGCGTTTTTATTCATTCGGAAATCTTAAGCAAATCATCATTTTCTTTTCGGAAATTTATGCTACAATGAATTAAAACGTGACGGGATCGGAGGAAATTTTCATGGCAAATATTCTGGTATGTGATGATGACAGAGAGATCGTGGATGCCATAGAGATCTATCTGAGTCAGGACGGTTACCATATTTATAAGGCATATGACGGAGAGCAGGCCATGGAGATCCTGAACAAAGAGGATATCCATCTGCTCATCATGGACGTGATGATGCCCAGACTGGACGGCATCCGCGCCACTTTGAAGATCCGGGAATACAGCAGTATTCCCATTATCATGCTGTCCGCCAAGTCGGAGGACACGGACAAGATCCTGGGGTTGAACATCGGAGCGGACGACTATATTACAAAGCCCTTTAATCCGTTGGAGCTGTTGGCCAGAGTGAAGTCCAATCTGCGCAGATACACTTCTCTGGGGAGTCTCGACGGTGGCGGCAAGGCAGTCTACCGGGTGGGCGGACTGGTGGTGAATGATGAGAACAAGCAGGTGTTTGTGGATGATGAGCCGGTCAAGATGACTCCCATCGAGTACAATATTTTGCTGTTGCTGATCAAGAACCAGGGCAAGGTGTTCTCCATCAATGAGATCTATGAGAGCATCTGGAATGAGGACGCCATCGGCGCGGACAACACCGTGGCCGTACACATCAGACATATCCGCGAGAAGATCGAGATCAATCCCAAGGAGCCGAGATATCTGAAGGTGGTGTGGGGCGTCGGCTACAAGATCGACAAGCAATAGCAGAGAATAGAGAGGCATTATGAAGAAACATACCCTGAAAAGATTGCTGCTCGGGCTGTTGCAGCATCTTCTGGCCATGTGCATCATGTTGGCCCTGGCGACTATCCTGTTCAACTCATATCTGACCGTGCAGACCATGGACGGGCTGACCACCTATGCCCTGTCGCCGCTCAACACGGAGCCGGAGTACGAGGACAGCGATCTGTTCCGGGAGATATTCAGGACGGCCGTGGCGGACATCACGCGGTTGGTGGTGATCAAGGGACAGGTGGAGACCGGAGGAGAGTTTGACTCCTCCAAGCTGATCGATGTGACGGAATATGCCGGCCGCAAGGGGACGGGCAACAACTGCCCCGTGACGGTGGTGTACGAGTTGGAGGATCTGATCAAATGGGGCAAATACGGTGTGGAGTACACCAACCGCGCCATGAGTATGTCTGAGTTTGTCAATTATTTCGGCCCGGCCGCATCCCCCTATAATTTTGCCTTGGATCAGGACGGGGAGCTTGTGTTCATCGGGTTTTATGACGAGGCGTTCTCTCCGGAGATCAAGCGCTATCACAGCATGGCGGCGGGGACTGCCGGCGCCGTGACGGAAGGCGCGAACGGGCGGAGCGCGGAGGAGCTTGCCGCCGTGGAGGAGATGATGCATCTCTACACGGATGAGCAGTTGGAGGATATGGCCTTTTCTTATATTTTGAAAGCAATCCCGGTAGATTTCGTGGACGTGTCCAGAGAGGATGACGGCAGCGTGACGGTCTACTTTCCCATGTTGAACGGAAGATATGAGACCGCTGACAAGGAGAAACGTATCGTCTCTTACGCGGGCAACTGGATCGAGTATATGCAGCTGCAGAGCAATATCGTGGATGCCATTGAGGGATTGTCCTCAAGTTATACGCTCTATCGAAACTGTAACAGCCTGTACCAGTCCAACAGCAATCTCAAATATGTGGTGCGTGTGGTGACGGACGACGGGATCATGCGCACCTACACGAACAGGGAGGAGATGGCAGATCTTTCGGACAGTCAGATCACGGAGTATTTCGCGGAGTACAGACGCTATTTTATCTATTATCCGGACAGCCTGGAATTTACCGGCAACACCGGTCTTACGGAGGCGGACATTCACCGATATCTGAGTGAGTATGACTATGCGTATCCGGAATCCACTCACATCTGGGTCGGTGTGGACACCACCTACGCGACGCCCGGGGACGCTTTTTACAGCGCCCATGCCCTGTTTGAAAATATTGTGCCGAATATCAACGGGATCCTTGTGACCATCGGCTTTCTGGCGGGTCTGTGGATCATCATCGCGGGCTATCTGACTCTGACTGCCGGGATCATGCGCGATGAGGCAGGGAATACGGCCTGTTATCTCAACCGGTTTGACCATGTGCGCACGGAGATCTTTATTTTGTTCTGCGGGGCTTTCGGGTGGGCCGGCTATTTGGGATACCGCTATCTGCTCACGGTGGCGGATACCATCTACGAGAATCATGTGCTGCAGACTGCGGGAGTGGCAGGGGCGCGCACTTATGAGTACGGGCTCTTTGCGGCGTACGGGGGCATGGTGAGCCTTGTGTTCTGCATTCTGTGGTACAGTCTGATCAGACGGCTGAAGGCGGGAAATCTCTGGGAGGACAGTCTGGTCCATTGGATCATGGGATCCTGCCGCAAGGCGGTGGGGTTTGTCCTGACACATCACAACGCGGCGGTGAGTACACTGTTGCCCTATAATGTGTTTCTCCTGGTGAACCTGTTTGGAATATGGGGTTGCGGACGGCTTTGGGAGCATCGGCTGCAGGCCTTGGGATTGGGCTGTGTCCTCATTCTGTTGGACGGCTTTGTGGGCATGTTGATGTTTAAGCATAATGGCGAGTGGCTCGACATTGTGGACGCCATCAAGCGCATCCGGGACGGACAGGTGGAGTTCAAACTGGAGACGGATCATTTTCACGGCAGCAATCGGGAGATCGCGGACGCGGTGAACAATATCGGGGATGGGATCGGCAAGGCGGTCAACACCAGTATGAAGGACGAACAGATGAAGACGGATCTGATCACCAATGTGTCTCATGACATCAAGACACCGCTGACCTCCATCATCAACTATGTGGATCTGCTGAAACGGCTGAAGATCCAAGAGGAGCCGGCGAAGAGCTATATAGATGTTTTGGACGGCAAGTCACAGCGGCTGAAACAGCTTGCGGACGATCTGGTGGAGGCATCCAAGCTCTCCTCGGGCAATCTGGAGCTGAATATGGAGAAATTGAACGTGGTGGAACTCATGAATCAGGCCGTGGGAGAGTTGTCCGAGCGGTTGGAGGAGAGGGGATTGCAGATCTTCTTTGACGGGGGCGACAGACCTGCCTATATTCTCGCGGACAGCAGGAGAATGTGGCGCGTGATGGAAAATCTCTTTAACAATGTCTATAAATACGCCATGGAGAATACACGGGTGTATGTGGATGTGAATGTGTTGGAGGAATCGGGAAGGAATGTGGTGGAACTCAGTCTCAAGAACATATCGGAGCGTCAGATGAACATTAAGGCGGCGGATCTGACGGAGCGTTTCATCCGGGGAGACGATTCCCGCACCACGGAGGGCAGCGGATTGGGGCTCTATATCACCAAGAATCTCGTACAGGCGCAGAAAGGGGAATTTGACATCCGACTGGACGGAGATTTGTTCAAGGCGGTGATGCGTTTTCCGGAATATGAAGAAGAAACGGCGCGGGAGTGATCCCGCGCCGGGGCATTCAAAGAAGGGCCGTCCCCATATATGGGAGACGGCCCTTTGTGTCATGAGCGGATATCAGATAAAATCCATTTCCACATTTCGCCTTTCGTTGTACGCGTCCAAGATGCCCTGCATCTTCTCGGTGGTGGCGAATACATTGGAGAGTGATATATCGTGATTCATGAAATCAATGAGGGAAGTCACGAATTTGCTCATATCAGCCTCGATGAAATAGGGCCTTGTATAGAGCTCGGGGGGCAGATAAGTCAGATCCGTGGTGACCACCTTGTCAAAATCACCCTGTTCGTAGGCGGCGTCAAAGTCTTTAAGTCCGTTGGTGAACAGGCCGAAAGTACAGCAGATGAACACACGGCGGGCGTTCATCTTTTTCAACTGTCTGGCGGTGTCGAGCATACTGCCGCCGGAGGAGATCATGTCATCAACGATGATGATGTCCTTGCCGTCAATATTATCTCCCAGAAACTCATGGGCTACAATGGGATTCTTGCCGTTTACGATGACGGAGTAGTCCCTGCGCTTGTAGAACATGCCGGTATCCACGCCCAGCACGCCGGCAAAGTAAATGGCGCGGTCTAACGCGCCCTCATCGGGGCTGATGACCAACAGATGCTCCTTGTCGAGCAACAGGTCATCCTCAGCGTTTAAGAGCGCTTTGATGAACTGATAGGACGTCGCGAAATTGTCGAAACCGTTTAGCGGCGTCGCGTTGGCCACACGAGGGTCATGGGCGTCGAAAGTGATGAGATTGTGCACTCCCATATTGCTCAGTTCCCTCAACGCGTAAGCGCAGTCAAGGGATTCTCTGCCGTTTCGCTTGTGCTGTCTGCCTTCGTACAGAAAGGGCATGATCACATTGACGCGATGCGCCTTGCCGGCACACGCGGCGATGACACGTTTCAGATCCTGATAGTGGTCGTCAGGGGACATATGATTGGTGTAGCCGTTCATCTCATAGGTGATGCTGTGATTGCACACATCCGTCAAGAGAAACAGATCCTTTCCGCGGATCGTCTCACCGAACTCCGCCTTGGCCTCACCGCTCCCAAAGCGGGGGATCTTGAGGTCCACAAGATAATTTTTCTCTATATAACCGTGAAAAGCGGGATCATTCTTGACTTTGTCATTTCGGATATTCTTGCGGAAATTGACCATGTAATCGTTGATCCGTTGTCCCATCCGCTCGGCGGAGGGCAGGGCGGCGATCTTTAAAGGCGCGACGGGCATGGCATTTTCCAGTTCTCGTAGGTTAGGCATGTTCTTCCTCCAAGGTAGATTGTGTACGCGTGTATTTATGTGCCGGGATTTTTGATAAAAGTATTCTATAATCCCCGACATTTAATTTATAACATTCCCATAGTGACACGTCAAGAAATTTCTTGTATGATAGTATCAGGAACGCAGAGGAAGGGAAAGTGTGAAAACCAATGGAGAAACGGTGCAGACATATCGTAAGATCCGTAAAAAAGGGCAGTATCGCGGAGGAGATGGACATAGAGGCGGGCGATGAGCTGTTGTCCATCGACAACACCGAAATAGAAGATATCTTTGACTATCAGTTTCTGATCCAGGACAGTTACATTGAAGTATTGGTGCAGAAAAAGGACGGGGAACAGTGGCTCTTGGAGATCGACAAGGATCCGGACGAGGATCTGGGGATTGAGTTTGAGAACGGGCTCATGGATGAATACCGCCACTGCCACAACAAATGCATCTTCTGTTTCATCGACCAGATGCCGAAGGGGATGCGGGACACCTTATATTTCAAAGATGATGACTCCAGACTGTCCTTTCTGCAGGGCAATTATGTGACGCTCACCAATATGTCCGACCACGACATTGACAGGATCTGCAGATATCGGCTCTCCCCCATCAACATTTCCTTTCACACCATGAATCCCGAGCTCAGGTGCAGGATGTTGAACAACCGTTTCGCGGGGGAGGCTCTCAGGAAAGTGGACAGGCTGAACGAGGCCGATATCCTCATGAACGGACAGATCGTGCTCTGCAAGGGGATCAATGACGGCGCCGAGCTGGAGTTCAGCATCCGGGAACTGATGAAATATATTCCCAATCTGGAGAGCGTGTCCGTGGTGCCGGTGGGATTGTCCGGGTTCAGGGAGGGACTGTATCCTCTGGAGCCCTTCAATGCGGAGGACGCAAAGGAGGTTCTCGGGATCATACATCGTTTTCAGGACGAATGTTATGCGAGATATGGCACACATTTTGTCCATGCCGGGGATGAGTGGTATGTCATGGCAGGGGCTGAGATGCCCGGGGAGGAGCGCTATGACGGCTATCTTCAGTTGGAGAACGGTGTGGGGATGTTGCGCCTTCTGTTGGATGAGTTTCAGGACGCGCTGAGCCGGATGCCGGAAGGGGAGGATCCGCTGTCTGAGAGCGGGGAGGGAACGCAATCCCGGAAGGCAATCGTATCCCTCGCCACGGGGGTTCTGGCCTATCCCTATATTCAACAAATGTGCGCCGAAGTGATGGAGAGATTTCCCAACGTGGACATTAGGGTCTACGCCATCCGCAATCACTTTTTCGGAGAGAACATCACGGTGTCGGGACTTCTCACGGGACAGGATATCAGAGAGCAGTTGCGCGGGCGGGAATTGGGTCGAAGACTTTTGCTGCCGCGCAATGTGCTGCGCAGCGATGAGGATGTGTTTTTGGACGATCTGACGGTGACGGATCTGGAAGAATCTTTACAAGTTCCGATTTATATTGTAAAATCAAGTGGATATGATTTTTTGGAAAGTATATTGGCGGCTGCAGAGCAAGGAGATGAAAGATGACAAAGAACAGTTCCAAGCCGGTGGTGGCAGTGGTGGGACGTCCCAATGTGGGCAAGTCCACTCTGTTCAACGCGCTGGCAGGGGAGAGAATCGCAATCGTACAGGACACGCCCGGCATCACGCGAGACCGTATCTACGCGGATGTGAGTTGGCTTGACAAGAATTTTACACTGATCGACACGGGGGGTATCGAGCCGGACTCCAAGGACATCATCCTGTCACAGATGCGCATGCAGGCGCAGATCGCCATAGACACGGCGGATGTCATTATTTTTCTGGTGGATGTCAAACAGGGACTGGTGGACTCGGATGCCAAGGTGGCGGATATGCTGCGCCGCTCCCACAAGCCGGTGGTGCTGGTGGTGAACAAGGTGGACAGCTTTGAGAAATACATGCCGGATGTCTATGAATTTTACAATCTGGGCATCGGCGAACCCCGTCCCATCTCGGCGGCGAATCGTCTGGGATTGGGGGATATGTTGGAGGAGGTGGTGGCCCACTTCCCGGAGGAGATACCGGAGGATGAGGAGGACGAGCGCCCCAGAGTGGCCATCGTGGGCAAACCGAATGTGGGCAAATCCTCGATCATCAACAAACTCCTGGGGGAGGAACGGCTGATCGTATCCGACATTGCGGGGACCACGCGGGACGCGGTGGATACGGAGATCCTCTACAACGGCAAGGAATATGTGTTCATTGACACGGCGGGACTTCGCCGCAAGAACAAGATCAAGGAAGATCTGGAGAAATATATGATCGTCCGCACGGTCAGCGCCGTGGAGAAAGCGGATGTGGTGGTGTTGGTGATCGATGCCGTGGAGGGCGTCACCGAACAGGATGCCAAGATCGCGGGGATCGCCCATGACAGAGGCAAGGCGGTGATCATCGCCGTGAACAAATGGGACGCGTTGGAAAAGGACGACAAGACCATCTATCGTTTCACGGAGCGGGTGCGCAATGTGCTGTCCTATATGCCCTATGCAGAGATCCTGTTCATATCCGCCAAGACGGGACAGCGTCTGCCCAAACTCTTCGAGACCATAGATATCGTCAGCGAGAATCATGCCATGCGCGTATCCACCGGCGTGTTGAACGAGATCATGGCGGAGGCGGTGGCCATGCAGCAGCCTCCCGCGGACAAGGGCAAGAGACTGCGCCTGTACTATATCACACAGGTGTCCGTGAAACCGCCCACCTTTGTGATCTTTGTGAACGACAGGGAGCTCATGCACTTTTCGTACACCAGATATATTGAGAACAAGATCCGGGACACATTCGGATTCAAGGGCACGCCTTTGAGATTCATCATCAGAGAGCGCAAGGAAAAAGCTGAAAAAGGGTAAAGGTGAGAGTATGGAGCGTATTATTTGTCTGGCTCTGGGATATGTGTTCGGTCTGTTCCAGACGGCTTATTTTTATGGAAAATTGCACGGGATCGACATTCGCGAGCACGGCAGCGGAAATGCCGGCACCACCAACGCCCTGCGCGTGTTGGGCAAGAAGGCGGGCGCGATCGTTCTCTTTGGAGACTGCGTGAAATGTATTTTGGCGGTGTGCGTTACCAGGCTGATCTTTGGCGCCGCTCATCCTGACACCATCTATCTGCTGTGCGTCTACTCGGCAGCAGGGGCGATACTGGGGCATAATTTTCCCTTTTACATGGGTTTTAAGGGTGGAAAAGGCATCGCCGCCACGGCGGGACTGATCCTTTCCCTGCATCCCTATCTGATCCCCATGGGTGTGATCGTGTTTTTCGGCACTTTCTTTCTCACCCATTATGTGTCTCTGGGATCGCTGCTCGTGTATGTGGGATTTATGATCGAGATGGTGATCTGCGGTCAGGCGGGCGTGTTTAGCGGGGCGAGTCAGGCCACGCTGAACGAGATGTATGTGATCTGCCTGTGTCTCAGCGCCATGGCCTTTTGGAAACATCGCGAGAACATAAAGCGACTGATCCGGGGGGAGGAGCGCAAGACCTATCTGTCTAAGAAGAACCAATAAGGATCAATAAAGAAGAATGTGATGAGAGGATTACGATAAAAGCAGTGGGTGACCACGGAAAAGAGGGATTATGGCAAAGATTTGTATTCTGGGCGGAGGAAGTTGGGGCATTGCCCTCTCCGTACTGTTACACAAAAACGGACATGAGATCACGATCTGGTCCGCTCTGGCGGCGGAGGTGGAGATGCTCTCGAGGGAGCATGAGCACAAGATGCTGCCGGGAGTGAAACTGGCGGAGGATATGACTTTTACCGCGGATGATGTCTTGGCCGTGCAGGACAAGGATCTGTTGGTCATGGCGGTGGCGAGTTCCTACACCCGCAGCACGGCGGCCCGTTTCGGGAAATTGGTCGCGCCCGGACAGAAGATCGTCAATGTGGCAAAGGGCATTGAGGACAATACCCTGATGACGCTCTCCGAGATCATAGAGCAGGAGATCCCGCAGGCGGATGTGGCGGTGCTGTCGGGACCGTCCCATGCGGAGGAGGTCGGCAGAGGACTTCCCACCTCCGTGGTGGTGGGCGCCAGGAGCAGAGCCACGGCGGAGTATATTCAGAATCTGTTCATGAGCGAAGTGTTCCGCGTCTACACCAGCCCGGATGTCTTGGGGATCGAGCTTGGCGGGTCTCTCAAGAATGTGGTGGCTCTTGCCGCCGGCATTGCGGACGGACTGGGATACGGGGACAATACCAAGGCTGCGCTGATCACCAGAGGCATCACGGAGATTGCCAGACTGGGCACGGCCATGGGAGGGAAATTTGAGACTTTCTGCGGGCTTACCGGAATCGGTGACCTGATCGTGACCTGCGCCTCCATGCACTCCAGGAACCGCCGCGCCGGCATCCTCATCGGACAGGGCAAGACCATGCAGGAGGCCATGGATGAGGTGCAGATGGTGGTGGAAGGCGTTTATTCCGCCAAGGCTGCCATGGCATTGGCGGAGAAGTACAATGTGGAGATTCCCATCATCCGGCAGGTGAACGACGTATTATTTGACGGAAAGAGCGCCGCGCAGGCCGTGAAGGAGCTGATGCTGCGCGACAGAAAGATAGAGGTCTCCGAGAGCATGTGGGCGGAGTAGGCAGCCAAGACAGGCAGCCGGAGTTGTCGGATTTTGAGGGAGAGGGTTATGGATTCAGAGATGGCAACGCTCCTGGAGGAGAGGAAACGCATGGAGGCATGTGCCGTTCTTCTGCAGGATGTGCTGAAAGAAACGGATGATGAGAAAGTAAAAGGGGAAGTCAGGACTTTTCTGAGTGAAATCTCTCAGGTGTATCGTTTTTTTGTGGTGGGAGCGGAGAAATCCGGGCGCACCACATTGCTCAGGAACTGCTTTCTGGAAGGCGACGAGCAGTTACTGCCCCGGGAGGAGACAGGCGGGATTTGGGAGATCCGATATGGCGCCCGGGAGGCGGTGTTTCAGGTGGCAGAGGGGTACAACAGGAGATTTATCAGTCATGCGCTATTGGACGGGATCGCCCTGATCGACGCGGGCGGACCCGGTGTCTATAAGAGGGAACAGAGCAGTGAACTGGCGCGGGGAGCCGATGTGATCCTCGCTGTTTTCTCCGCGGAGAATGTGCAGGAAGAGTACACATGGGATTTCATTGAGAGGAACGCGGTGGGCAAGAAGGTCATCTGCGTTCTGACCAAGTCAGATCTGTATCCCCCGGAGATCATCGAAAAGAAAAAGAGACAACTGCTCGACTATATGCGGGATCTTGAGCTGAGCGCCCCCGTCTTCGCGGTGTCCGATCTGCAGGACAGTCAGACTGCGTACAAGGAGATCACCTCCTATGTGCGCAGGAATATCATCGGACAAAATCCTGCGGAACAGAAAAGACAGAATAATTTCTACGCGCTGGTCAGGATCCAAAATACGCTGAACGCGTCCGTGGAGAGACGCGTCAGGCAATATGCGGAGGATAAGAGGATCTTATCGCTCATGGAGACTCAGATTCGGACATTCTATGAGGAGCAGGAAGAAAAGATCCGGACACTGAAGGATGATGTGACGCGGGTGATCAGAGAGGAGATCGGACGGTACGGGGACAGTATCCTCAGACAGTTTGACCCCAAGGAATTAAAGCGCAATCCCAATACCCGCAGCAAGAAGGTGTTTATGGATTGGCTGCGCCATGAAGTGGAACGCTACGAGACGATCCTGAACAATCGGGTGTCGGAGCAGACAGGTAAGGTCATGCGGCATTACATTGCCGAGATAGATGACATCTGCAGGGATTTACAGGATTATCTGGAAAGCCGGGATGTGATCCTGGCGGAGACGGATGCCTTTTACGGCTCTCTGGCAAAGAGCAGGACCACGGCGGTCAGCCATACGCGCCAAGTGACCCTGGCCTCCCATGAGGACTATATGACGCTCCTGGCAGTGTCGGAGGAACTCTTCGATAAAGTCTGGGCAGCCCGCAGGAAACGGGATTCGCAGGTCGCGGTCACGACCACCGTGTCCACCGTGGCGACGGGAATCGCGGGCGGCGCGGCGGCGCTCCTTTTGGCGCCGGAGGCTGCGGCTTTCACTGCGGCCGTGGTGGCGGCGCTCGTCCTGGGCACGGCGGGATATGAGGCCGGGAAAAAGCTTGCGGATATGCTGTTTGACGGCAAAATGGAGAAAAATACGGAGAAGTATATAGAAGAATTTAAGACAAACATAGAGGCCACAAGGGAATTGATGGAGAGCCGGACTCTGGAGCGGTTGGACGAATTGTTTGACAGCGAATTTCGCGCGTTGGACAAGAATCTGCTGCAATTCCGCTCCATGACCAATATTGATGCCAAAAACGTGCCTCTGCTGGAGAGTAGAATGCAGGAATTTGGCAGTCTGATGGAACAGTTTGAGAGAGAGGGAACGTCGTATGGATATTGTTGAGATCGTCCGGAATCTGTTGGAATTTCTGCGCGTGCATGACGGCAACCGCAGGACCTGTGACGCGATGGAGGAATGTCTTGGACTGCTGCAATCGGATCTGACAAAAGAACAGAGAGAGCGGGAGATCCGAAGGGTTGGAGATACGATCACTTTTCTGTTGGAGCAGGCGGACGGGACGGCCTCGCAGGAGACCGGCGCGAATTCGGACAGGCAAAAGTTCTCTGATGACGTGCGAAGAAAGTTGGAGGAATGCCGTCAGGAATGTCTTGCCATGGCCGAGCGCAAGTGCGCGGAGCAGACGGCTCTCATAGAGCAGTATGAGAATGAGTTTCTGACGGAGATGAATGTCGCCTTAAACGGCGACCGCATGAAAGAACGGGAAAATTTCTCTGAATTGGTGAATCGGAGCAGACTGCGTCTAAGCGCCAACATTCGTTCCGTGCTAAAGGAATTTACGGAAAATGTCATGTATGAGTATGACTTTTGCATGGAGAGGGTCAGAAAGGCATTTGTGGAGACCAAGATCGCGGCGTACCATGTGAGTAACCGGGAGATGAATGACACGGTTTTGGCGAATTATGACAGTATGCAGAGAAATCTTTTGGCCGAGGATCAAAGCTATAAGTATCCGGAGGAACCCTTTAGGGAATTTACGGATCGGGTCGGCGTCAGGATGGAGAAAATCGCGGCGAGAGCCAACCGTTTGACCCTCGCTTTGAAACTCTTGCCGTTGCTCCTGTATGTCGCAAAACATGTGATCGACAATTATATCATTCAGAAGGAAACCTGGGTGGACAAGCTGATGAACTTCCTGCTCACTTGGATGCAGGATGCGGTCCAAAAGGGCTCGGAAAATCGGGAATGGCTGCTTAATCTGGCACAGGTCCTTCTTCAGTTTGCCGCGGATCATGGGGAGGCGTTCGCCATCACGGTTGAGTTTTTGACCCTGTTTTTCTTTGTGGGCTGGCTCTATTTTATTTACATAAAGATCATAGGGAAAAGGCGGCAAAAGAGCCTCTATCGCAAGCAACAGGCGGTGGTGCGCCCGGAGGCGGAGAAATTTCTCCGAAATCTGAACATCCGGGGCGAGATACAGAGGATCCTGACGGACAAGGAGAAATTTATCGCGGAGCGCTATATGCAAAAACATGCCCTGTTGTTTGAAAAGTTGGGCACAGGCGAACCCGGGAAAACCGGCGGCGGGAGCGCCGGGAGCGAACTGCGGAAACTGCAGCATGCATATATGGAGTATGTAAATAAGAGTATGTAAACAATATAGAAAGCGGGGAATGACAAATGGCGGGAGATGCTTTCGGGAAAATTCAGAGTAAGTTTAGCAGTGTGTTGGAAAAGACCAAGGGATCCACAGAGAAAAGCGCGGCTCAGAAGGAAGAGAAGATCAGTCTGGGCAGCGCCAAGAATCAGCGGAACAGCCTCATGCAGGACAAGCAGAAATATCTGTGCTATCTGGGAATGGCCGCATATAATCTGTATCGCGAGGGCAAGCTGGAACATGAGGAATTGCAGGGGGATTTCGGCAAGCTGACGGAGATTGACACGCAGTTGGACGAACTGGACAAGACGATAGAGAAATTGGAGAAGATGAAAGCGCCCAGGAATGTCTGTGAATGCGGCGCGAAACTCTCCAAAAACGATCAGTTCTGTCCGAATTGCGGCAAAAAGGTCAAGGATGTGATCGTCTGTAACTGCGGCGCGAAACTCTCATCAGACGCCAAGTTCTGCAATCACTGCGGGGCAAGCGTGGCAGAACTCAAAAGCAGAGAGTCCGGCGGCTTGGGTAAGACCTGCATATGCGGAGCCGCCATCGCGGTGGGACAGGCCATGTGCATGGAATGCGGACGCATGGTAGAATAGGTTGAAAAATCGAAAAATTATCATTTGATCGCTCTGACGATCTCCGCCGTAGTCTTGGGCTTGTTCATGGAGTAAATATGAATGCCGTCCACGCCGATCTGTTTCAGATCCAAGATCTGCCGTATGCAGTAGTCGATGCCGGCCTTGCGCATATCCTCCGCGTTGTCGCTGTATTTGGCGATGATGTCCGACAGCGCTTTGGGGATGCTGGAGCCGGACAGGGAGATGGACGTGCCGATCTGTTTGGCGGTGGTGATGGGCATGATGCCCGCGTGAATGGGCAGAGTGATGCCTTTTTGTAACGCGCGGTCCCTGAAGGTATAAAAATAGTCATTGTCGAAAAACATCTGTGTGATAAAAAAGTCAGCTCCCGCGTCCTGTTTTTGTCTCAAATACTGCAGATCCGCCTCCAGGCTGAAGGATTCCGGGTGCTTCTCCGGATAGCAGGCTCCGGCGATCTCCAGATCCGTGCGCTCTTTCAAAAAGGCGATCATATCCCCCGCATGGGCAAAATCACGGGACTCGTACTGCTCATCCGTCATGTCTTTGGGCCGGTCGCCGCGCAGGGCGAGCACCCGGGTCACATTGGCGGCTTTCAGATCTTCATACACGCGCAACAGATCTTCCTTTTTGCTCCCCACGCAGGTCATATGGGCCAGAGCGGGGATGTGGAGCGTGTTCTGTATGTAGGAGGCGATGTCCACGGTCTTCTTGGAGCGGCTGCCGCCCGCGCCGTAGGTCACGCTGATAAAGGCGGGATGCAGGGCGCTGAGTTGATTCAAAACCTCATAGGCGGAGTCAAATTCATCCTCTTTTTTGGGAGGGAACACCTCCAGTGACAATGTCTGATGATAATGTGCCGTATTTGACATGACTTTTCCTCCGATCCTAAATTGCTTTGCAATTTTTTATGGTATTGCGACCTTATTCCGGGCATGGAACGGCCGCATGGCCATCCGACCATAGATTGCTTTGCAATTTATGGTATCATGACCTTATTCCGGGCATGGAACGGCCGCATGGCCATCCGACCATAGATTGCTTTGCAATTTATGGTATCATGAAAACGGTTGAAACGCAAGCTTGCTTTTGCGTGTGGAATAGTGTAAGATGGGAATAATCACGGATAAGGCTGTTTGTTTCTGAGCGAAAACAAACAGCCTTGCCGGCGACGGGAAATCGCCTTCGCGAATTTCTCGTCGCCTCTTCGCGACAAGTCGCTCAGAAATGAGGATTAAAATGGACAATCAGGAATTTCAGGGAACAAGGGAATATGTGGCGAGCGAGGAGCTGATGGCCGGCGTGAATATCGCGATGGCTCTGCAGAAACCCCTGCTCATCAAGGGGGAGCCGGGCACCGGCAAGACGATGTTGGCGGAGGCGGTGGCCAAGGCGCTCAACAAGCGGCTCATCATATGGAATATCAAGTCCACCACCAAGGCGCAGGAGGGGCTGTATGTGTACGACACCATCCAGCGTCTCTATGACGGACAGTTCGGCGAGGAGGGCGTGGATGATATCGCCCGCTATATCAAGCTCGGCAAACTGGGGGAGGCTTTTGAGAGCGAGGAGCAGGTGGTGCTTTTGATCGATGAGATCGACAAGGCGGATCTGGAGTTTCCCAATGATCTGCTGTGGGAGCTTGACCAGATGGAATTTTACATCAATGAGACCAAGCGCACGGTGCGGGCAAAGCATCGCCCCATTGTCATCATCACTTCCAACGCGGAGAAGGAGTTGCCGGACGCGTTTCTGCGGCGCTGTATTTTTCATTACATTGATTTTCCGGATAAGGAGCTGATGGCTCAGATCGTGAAAGTACATTTCCCCGACGTGGAGGAGCATCTGTTGGCACAGGCCATGGAAGTGTTTTACAATATCCGCGGCATGAGGGATATTCGCAAGAAACCGAGCACCTCGGAACTGATAGACTGGATCAACGCGCTGCAGATCGGCGGCATTCCCACGGAGACCATCAAATCCGCGCTGCCTTTCATCGGCGTGGTGGTGAAGAAGGATGAGGATATGGAGTTGGTAAAGCATTCCACCAATCTGTAGCCGGTCGCGGAATCAGAGGAGAATCGTATGTTTGTCAAATTTTTTGAGGCTTTGCGGGAGAAGGGGTTGCATGTCACGTTGGGGGAGTTTCTGACTTTGCAGGAGGCCTTGGACAAAGGGCTTTGCGGCAGTTCCCTCACGCAGTTTTACTATGTGGCGCGCATGATCCTGGTAAAGAGTGAGACGGACTTTGATAAATTTGATATAGCCTTTGAGGAGTGTTTTAAGGCGGCTCAACATGAGACGGAAGTGGGCGCGCAGATGCTGCGGTGGTTGGACAAATCGGATATGATGGAACTTGCCCACGAGGAGGCCAGAGATCACCTGAATCGGATGGAGGATCTTCAGATCGACAAAGAAGATGTGGAGGAGACCTTCAAGCAGCGCCTGAAGGATCAGAATGAGGAGCATAACGGCGGAAGTTTCTGGATCGGCACCATGGGAAAGACCTCTTTCGGCAATACGGGCGGCAATGTGGGCGGTGTCCGCGTGGGCGGCAAGACCGGGTATCAGTCGGCCTTTGCGGTGGTCGGCGCCCGCAAGTATCGGGACTTCAGAGATGACAAGGTGTTGGACAACAGACAGTTTCAGCTCGCCTTCCGCAAGCTCAGACAATTTTCCTCCCGACTGGACATTCCGGAGAGCGAACTGGATATCGACGGGACGGTGGATAAGACCTGCAATAACGGGGGCTGTCTGCAGATCGTCATGAAGAAACCCCGCAAGAATGCGGTGAAACTTTTGTTGCTCATGGATTCCGGCGGCACCATGATCCCCTTCAGCAATCTGTTGAACGATCTCTTTCAGGCGGTGCACAAATCCAATCATTACAAAGACGTGAAGACTTATTATTTTCACAATTGTATTTATTCCAAGCTCTACAAGACTCCGGAATGTGAGAACGGCGACTGGGTGGACACGGACTGGCTGTTCCGCAATGTGGACAGCGACTACAAGGTCATCATTGTGGGGGATGCCGCCATGGCGCCGGAGGAGCTGTACTCCGACACGGGCAATTACAGAGGACCCAACGGGGGACTCTCCGGCTATGAGTGGCTGCAGCTTGTGAAACGCCATTACAAAAAGGTGGTCTGGCTGAATCCCAAGATGGCCCCCGGGCATGCGCCGTGGCGGGAGGCTGAGACGGCGGTGAAGGAATTGTTTCCCATGTATAAACTCACGGTGGACGGCCTGAATCAGGCCATGGTCAAACTGATGGTGAACCGATAACGAAGGAGAAACTGCAATGGCGGAGCGTGGTAAAGAGAAGTCTTTGATCGATGTGTGGAAAATATTGAATATCATCATGCTCATGTTGTTCCTTCCGGTTCTGTTTTGCGTCCTGTTCATCGGTAACAACATGGAGTATTTTGAGGACGCGAAGGCGGATATCTTAGTGCCCAACGCGCTGTTGACTCCGGTCGCGCTGGCGGCGGTCGGAATCTGTCTGTGGCTGATCCGTCAGGGCAGAAAGATCGCGTTTACCGAGCGCACGGACCGGTGGCTGAATGTGATCTTGGCAGCGCTTTTTATAGGTTTTTACTTTTTCAGTTTGTGGCTTTCCCGGGAGACGGTCTTTGATATGTCGGTGGATCAGGGCATTGTGAGGGAAGCGGCCAAGGATGTGGCGCACAGGGTGCCTTTCGGCTATCAATTCGTATTTTCCATGAATTACAATAATCTGCCGATCACCTATGTTCTGGGGCGGCTTTACAGACTGGCGGAGGGGTGGACCCGGTTCGGGCACAACCCGGAATATCTGTGGATCATGACCGGCTGTCTGATGGTCACGGCGGCGGGATTTTGCTGCTGTGAGATCGTAAAAAAGCTGACCCGCAATGTTGTCGCGGTGCTGATCACTTTCGCGCTCTATTTTGTGACAGCGGGGCTTTCCCCGTGGAAAGGCATCCCCTATACGGACAGCTACGGAATCCTTTTCCCGGTGCTGTGTATCCTGCTGTATCTGTGCAGCCGGGATCATGAGCGTACCTTTGGGAAAATCCTGCTGTTGTTCTTCTCCCTTTTGGCAGGGTCGGTGGGTGGATTCATGAAACCAAACGCGTATATCGCGGTGCTTGCGGTGTTGGCGGCGGAGGGTATCCGCTTTTTGGAAACCCTGTTTCGGTTCGCGCGTGAGAAAGGCATCGAACGGAAGAACGATATGCGCTCTGCCGGAATTTACCTGATCCTGGGTCTCGTTTTTACGGGCATTCTGTATGGGGGAAATTCTCTTGCCATGGACTATATCATCAAAGATATGGAGCTGGAGTACAATGAGGAGATCGAGGCCACGGCTCAATATTTCTTCTATATGGGCACGAATGAGACGACCACCGGGAGTTTCACCACGGAGGACTACGGAATCTTCGGAGAGTTCCAGTTCAGCAAGGCGGACAGGAATGCCGCCTGTATGGAGCGTGCATGGGAGAGGATTCGGGACAGGGGCGTTTTTGGGACAATGTATTTTTGTCTGAAAAAGCTCGTGAAAAGCTTTAATGACGGAACTTTCGCGTGGACGGGGGTACTGTATTACGAGCCTTTTCCGGAGGATCTGACCCATGACAATATCCTCGCGGGATATATGCGTTCCCTCTTTGTCCCCGGAGGCGCCAATCAGTCAAAATATGACACTTTGGCGGAACTGGCGTGGATCTTTATCCTGTTGGGAGTTCCGGGAGTGATCTTGGCGAGAGGAAGAAAAGAGTACGGCATCGTCTTTCCGATCATGACCATCGGCATTTTGGTCTATCTCATGCTGTTTGAGTCCGGAGCGAAATATCTCTATATATTTCTGCCTGTTTTTATCGCCATGTCCGTCTGCGGCATGAGCCGGGCGGAGGAAATATTCGGCGCGGGGAGGAAACAAAATGCAGACAGGGAATGATGAGAGACTCTACCCTTCGTCTAAGGAGGCAGAGAAGATCTTGAGGGAGGCGGAAGAATGCAATCCCGGATCATGGGGCGCGCACAGCCGGTGCGTGGCGAAATGTGCCCGGCGGATCGCGGCGGCGTGTGGAGATTTGAATCCTGACAAGGCCTATGTGTTGGGGTTGTTACATGATATTGGAAGAAAATTTGGCACGAGACATCTGGGGCATGTTTATGACGGGTGGAAGTATATGGAGCGATTAGGGTATCCGGAGGCGGCCAAAGTCTGTCTTACGCATTCTTTTGTAGGCCATACTTTAGATGGATATATTGGTAAATTTGATATATTGCCGGAGGAGGAAAGCGAGTTGCGCAGATCTTTGGAGCAGTTGGAATTTGACGATTATGACCGACTGATCCAACTCTGTGACGCCATTGGTACGGCTGACGGACCGGTGCAAATGGAGGAACGTATGCGGGACGTGAAGGAGCGATACGGAAGTTACCCGGAGGAGATGTGGAATCAAAATCTTGCTCTCAGAGAGGAATTTGAGAAACGCACAGGCAGTGATATTTATGAGTTGGTCAGATAGAATCTCTCCCCTTTCGGAATTGTGTATCTGTTAAAAGCAAGTTATAATTGTATTTACAAATCGGGATTTGAAAGGAGAAACATTTTATGATTTACGACTATAAGGAAAAAGAAGGTTATGTATCGCTTTGGGTAGGCAAGTGTAAGGATTATAATATGATTGATGAATATATGTCTACGGTATATCTTGAAACTGATTTTGAAGGTGATGTTGAGAAAGTGGAGCAGAGTGAAGTGTGGAAAAAAGTATTCATTTTCACAAATCAATCCAGAGATTGCGAAGAAGAATTAAAAGAATATTTTAATTATGAATATTATAATCAATTTGAATATGATTTTGGATTGGTATTTGATGAAGATTTTCGGGAAACGAATGTTTTGGACTATGACACCGGAAATTTGGAAATACTACTTGATGGTTTTTCATATAGTGATTCTTTTATGGAGGAAGTGAAAAAAATGAATTGTCTTCAAATGAAGTGCAATACCGCAGTAGTTTTGTATGATTTTAAATATGAAGGTAATATCCATATGATAGAACATGAAAATATTTGTTTACACTTTTTGGGATATTTTAAGTATAATCAAGAGTAATTATATTTACAACTTCCGACTTATAAAGTAGTTGATATAGGAACATTTTCCCGAAAAGGGTGTAAAATATCCTTATCCGAAATAAGCGTTAAGGGAAGCTGTCTTAAATGCAATATCGCATAAAAATTATGCGACTTTGGTACCGATTCAGATTCGGGTTTATGATAACCGGATCATGATTGCGAATGACTGCGTATTTCCTGATGATTGGACGGTTGATGATCTGATGGAATCCCATAAATCCAGACCTTATAATCCGTTGATAGCCAACACTTTCTTCCGCGCGGGATTTGTTGAGGCATGGGGACGCGGCATTCAAAAGATAAAAGACAGCTGCATTCTGGCAGGAAATGAAATTCCGGAATATAGGGTGAAAAGAGAAGATATTACGGTTATATTTCGGAGTTCATATGACAAGAATACCCAAGATAATACCCAAGATGAAAATTTGACAGATAAAGAAAGACAAATTCTCAGTATATGTAAAGAAGAAAAGAGCAAGCAGGAGATCGCAGCTCTTATGGGATATAAAACGATAAAGAGCATAAAGCCGGAAGTGGATTCCTTATTGAAAAAGGGAAAGTTGATAATGTCAATCCCTGATAAACCCAACAGCAGAAACCAAAAATATATTGCGGTTAAAGACAAGAAAGGTTGACAATCCATGCCCCCTTTTGTATAATAAAAAATCATAAAATAAGTAAACGCGATGACGGGAAGGAGTACCTTTGTCTACAGGCTGACAGAGAGTTGCCGGTTGGTGAGAGGCGCAAGAAGGACATTGGGAAATACATCCCTGAGCAGCAGGGCCGAAATGCGAAGAGTAGGTTCTGCCGGAAGGCACCGATATCTGCCAAAGTATTCATAAATGCGAAAGCGGGAAGTTTGGAACATGAGCTCATTTTGACCCGATCGCTTTGGCATTGCAGGATACTCGCGGAGCCGCGGGGCGCGAGTCCCGGGGGAATTAAGGTGGTAACACGAGCGCAGGCCCGTCCTTTTATGAGGACGGGTCTTTTTATGATGAAAGGAGAAAAGAGATGACGGTATTTGACGAGTTAAAGGCGAGAGGACTCCTCGCGCAGCTCACGGATGAGGAGGAGATCAAGGAACTGATCAACAACGGAAAGGCAGTGTTCTATATCGGATTTGATCCCACGGCGGACAGTCTTCATGTGGGACATTTCATGGCGCTCTGCCTGATGAAGAGACTGCAGATGGCGGGTAACAAACCCATCGCGCTGATCGGGGGAGGCACGGCCATGATCGGTGATCCTTCCGGGCGCACGGACATGCGGAATATGATGACCACTCAGACCATCGACCACAACTGTGAATGCTTTAAGAAACAGATGAGCAAATTCATCGAGTTCGGCGAGGGAAAGGCCATGATGGTGAACAATGCCGATTGGCTGCGGGACTTGAACTATATTGAGTTCATCCGCGACATCGGCGCGCATTTTTCCGTGAACCGCATGCTCACCGCCGAGTGCTATAAGCAGCGCATGGAGAAGGGATTGAGCTTTCTGGAGTTCAATTACATGATCATGCAGAGTTATGATTTCCTGTGCCTGTATGAGAGATACGGCTGCAATATGCAGTTCGGCGGGGACGATCAGTGGAGCAATATGTTGGGCGGCACGGAACTGATCCGCAGAAAGCTTGGAAAGGACGCTTATGCCATGACCATCACATTGCTGTTAAACTCCGAGGGCAAGAAGATGGGCAAGACGCAGAAGGGGGCCGTCTGGCTGGATCCCGACAAGACCTCGCCCTTTGAGTTTTACCAGTATTGGAGAAACGTGGGAGACGCGGATGTGCTCAAATGTCTGCGCATGCTGACTTTCCTGCCCTTGGAGCAGATCGACGAGATGGACCGCTGGGAGGGGAGTCAGTTGAACCGGGCCAAGGAGATCCTGGCCTATGAGCTCACCAAGATGATTCATGGAGAGGAGGAGGCCGAGAGGGCGCAGGAGAGCGCAAGAGCGCTGTTTACGGGCGGAAATGCGGCTCAAATGCCCACATTTGCACTCTCGGAATCTGATTTTTTGGACGGCAAAATAGATATTTTGGGCGTGCTTTCCGCATCCGGACTCACCGCGTCCCGCTCCGAGGCAAGGCGCGCCGTGGAGCAGGGAGGCGTCACCGTGGACGGTGAGAAGGTGACGGATGTCAAGACCTGTTACGCGCCGGAGAAGTTTGCCGGAGAGGGCATTGTGGTGAAACGCGGCAAGAAGAATTTCAAGAGAATCGTGATGCAATAAGCATTCTTTCAAGGCCTCCTGCGTATACATATAACAGTATCGACAGGAGGTTTTGTTATGGAATATGCATCGAATCATACATACGATTTGTATTCTGACATACAGAGGCGGACGGGAGGAGAGATATATATCGGCGTGTTGGGCCCCGTGCGTACAGGAAAATCCACCTTTATCAAACGTTTCATGGATGAGATGGTGCTGCCCAATATGGAGGATGAGCACGCGATGGCCAGAGCCATGGATGAACTGCCGCAGAGCGCGGGAGGTAAGACCATCACCACCACGGAGCCGAAATTTATTCCCAATGAGGCGGCGCAGATCCGCTTAAACGGCGATGTGGAGTTTCGCGTGCGCCTGATAGACTGTGTGGGCTATATGGTGGACGGCGCGGCGGGGCATTTGGAGGAGGATCGGGAGCGCATGGTCAAGACGCCGTGGTTTGAGGAGGAGATCCCGTTCACGCAGGCGGCGGAGATCGGCACGGATAAGGTGATGAACGACCATTCCACCATCGGCATCGTGGTGACCACGGACGGCAGTTTCTCGGAACTTCCAAGGAGCAGTTATATCGAGGCCGAGGAGAAGACCATCCGCGCCCTGCAACATATACATAAACCTTTCCTGGTGCTGTTGAACAGTCAGAAACCCTATTCCGATGAGACTAAGAAACTGGCGGAGGAATTGGAGGACAAATACAATGTCTCCGTGCTGCCCGTCAACTGCGAGCAGTTAAAGAAAGAGGATATACACGGAATTTTGGAGCATGTGCTGTATGAATTTCCCATATCCGCCATGGAGTTTTATATGCCCAAATGGGTGGAGATGCTGCCCGGGGATAACCGCATGAAACAGGAGATCACGGAGTTGGTGCGGGGACTCATGAAGGATTACGACCGGATCCGGGATGTGTTGGAGCGGCCCGTGCAGATGGAGAGCGAGTATATCAAGCGCTGCAAGCCGGACGGGGTGCGTCTGGACGACGGTGTCATCCGCATTCAGTTGGATGTGGACGAAGCCTATTATTACGAGATGCTCTCCGAGATGATCGGAGAACCCATACGGGATGAGTATCAGCTCATCGGCAAGTTGAGGGAATTTGCCGCCATGCAGAAGGAGTACGCCAAGGTGCTGAACGCCGTGAGCATGGTGCGGGGCAAGGGCTATGGTGTGGTGACGCCCGAGAAGGAGGAGATCCGTCTGGAGAAACCGGAACTCATCCGCCACGGCAATAAATTCGGCGTCAAGATCAAGGCGGTCAGTCCTTCCATCCACATGATCCGCGCCAATATCGAGACGGAGATCGCGCCCATTGTGGGCAGCGAACAGCAGGCGGAGGATCTGGTCCGCTACATCAATCAGGCGGATATGGAGGAGAGCATCTGGGACACCAATATCTTTGGCAAAACCATTGAACAGCTTGTAAATGACGGAATAACCGCCAAAGTTTCCTCTATTGGGGACGACAGCCAGATAAAATTGCAGGATACGATGCAAAAAATCGTAAATGACTCCAACGGCGGCATGGTCTGCATCATCATCTGATATATGAGAATTGGTTTAAGGAGCTGTCCGGGACGGCTCCTTTTGCTTGCGACAGTCAGGGTCTGAATTGCTTTCCGAGAATAAAGCGGAATATGGCAATGTCAAAATCCGGCATGAAAATTGCGGTAAGAATTGCTTTTTATATACAAATTCTGTATAATGGGAACAATAGGGAGGGCCGGATATGGGTGAGAATGCTGTTTATGAGAAACTGACGCGCTGTGTGAGCGCCGTGCGGGCGAAGACGGATTTTGTGCCGAGGACAGCCATTGTGTTGGGCTCCGGCCTGGGAGATTACGCGGCCCGGATCCGAGTGGAGCAGGAGATTCCCTACGGGGAGATCGAAGGGTTTCCGGTGTCCACGGTCCCCGGACACGCGGGGAAATTTATTTTTGGCTATATTGAGGATGTGCCCGTGGTCTGCATGAAGGGCAGAGTGCATTACTATGAGGGCTATCCGATCTCTGACGTGGTGCTGCCCTGTCGCCTGATGAAAATGTTGGGAGCGGAGATTTTGTTTCTCACCAATGCGGCGGGAGGGGTGAACACTTCTTTCCACGCGGGGGATCTGATGCTGATCCGGGATCACATAGCGGCCTTTGCGCCCAATCCGCTGATCGGCGCCAATATACCGGAATTGGGGACGAGATTCCCGGATATGAGTGCGGTATACAACAGGGAATTGCAGCAGATCATCAGAAAAACGGCGGCGGACAACGGCATTTATCTGCAGGAGGGCGTGTATGCCCAAATGACGGGACCGTCCTATGAGACGCCGGCGGAGGTGCGGATGTTGCGGACACTGGGCTGTGACGCGGTGGGAATGAGCACCGCGGTGGAGGCCATCGCCGCCAATCACTGCGGCATGAAGGTCTGTGGGATCTCCTGCATCAGTAATCTTGCGGCCGGCATGTCGGAGACGCCCTTAAACCATAAAGAGGTACAGGAGGCCGCGGATCTGGCGGCGCCGCGATTTGCCAAGTTGGTGACGGAGGCTGTGAAACGTTTATGACCGAAAAAGAGAGGGAGCAATTGGCGGAGGAAGCCCTTAGGGCCAGAGAGACGGCCTATGCGCCCTATTCCCGCTACACGGTGGGAGCGGCGCTTTTGACGGAGGACGGCAGGATCTACCGGGGCTGTAATGTGGAGAATGCCTCCTTTGGAGCCGCCAACTGCGCGGAGAGGACGGCGATCTTCAAGGCGGTGAGCGAGGGCGTCCGCAATTTTAAGGCCATCGCCATAGCCGGGGGCATGGAGGGCTGCCAACCTAACGATTACGCATATCCCTGCGGGATCTGCAGACAGGTGATGCAGGAGTTTTGCGGGGCGGATTTTGAGATTTTGGTGGTCAAAAATAAAGAAGATTACAGGGAGTATACTCTCTCGGAGATGCTACCCTGTGGATTTGGAGGACAATCCATACAATGAATATTCGACTGTATCATGCCGTGATTCTTACCATGGAGAAGAACAGGCCCGCTTTTGAGGGCGAGGTGTGGGTCAAAAACGAGAAGATCGCCTATGTGGCGACAAAGGAGGAATTGGAGGCGGAGTGGAACCCGGCGGAGGTTCCCAGAATTAATTGGGATATTCAGATCGACTGCGGGGGCAATCTGCTGATGCCCGGTTTTAAGGATGCCCACACGCACTCGGCGATGACTTTTCTGAGATCCTATGCGGATGATCTGCCGTTGGACAGATGGCTGCATGAGAAAATTTTTCCCATGGAGGCCAAGCTGACGGCTGAGGATATCTATGAGTTTACAAGGCTGGCCGTGTTGGAGTATCTGAGCAGCGGCATCACGGCGATCTTTGACATGTACGTCAATCCGGGCGCTGTGGCGGAGGCCTGTCTGGACATGGGGATGCGCTGCGTGTTGGTTCCCGGGCTGAACGATTTTGTCTCCTCGCCGGAACAGGTGGAGGAGGAATATGTGAAGTGGAATCGGAGACATTCGCTGATCAGCTATCAGTTGGGATTTCACGCGGAATACACCTGTTCCAAGGAGCTTCTGTGCAGGGTGTCGGACCTGGCGCATATGCATCACGCCCCTGTCTACACGCATCTGGCGGAGACCGAGCGGGAGGTGCAGGAGTGCAAGGACAGATACGGCATGACGCCCACGATGTTCTTGGATTCATTAGGGCTTTTTGAATACGGGGGCGGCGGTTTTCACTGTGTACACATGACGCCGCAGGATATGGATCTGCTCAGGATGAGACGGGTTCATGTCGTCACCAATCCCGCGGCCAATCTGAAACTGGCCAGCGGCATCGCGCCGATCGCGGAGTTTGAGCGGCGCAGGATTCCCGTTGCCATCGGCACGGACGGTCCTGCCGGCAACAATTGTCTTGACATGTTCCGGGAGATGTTCCTGGCGGCAGGGCTCAGCAAGGTGAGGGAGTCCGATGCGGCAAGCCTGAACGCGGAGCGTGTGCTGCGCATGGCAACGGTGCATGGAGCCAAGGCCATGCGCTTAAACCGGGCGGACACGTTGGCAAAGGGTAAATACGCGGATCTGACGCTGATCGATCTGCATCAGCCCAACATGCAGCCCATACACAATATCGTTGGCAATCTGGTCTACAGCGGCAGCAAGGCCAATGTGAAGATGACCATGATCAACGGCCGGATCCTCTACAAGGACGGAGCCTACAATGTGGGGGAAGATCCGGAACGTATTTATCAAAAGTGCAATACCATTCTAAAGAGAATGTTATCGGAGTAGGGGAATACCCGCGGATTCCGCGCTGCGCCGGAATCCGGGCCGATGGCGCTCCCAAAATACAATATAGTCGCAGCAGGGAGGTTTTCCATGTTAGAAAAATTGTTTCATCTCAAGGAGAACGGCACAAATGTGAAGACAGAGATCATTGCCGGTCTCACCACTTTCATGACGATGGCCTATATCATCGCCCTGAATCCCAATCTTTTGACCGGTTTCGGCGCGGAGGGCATGGATCTGTGGAACGGCGTTTTCTTGGCCACCTGTGTCGCCTCGGCGGTGGGAATGTTCGTGATGGCCTTCGCGGCCAACAAGCCCTTTGGCATGGCGCCCGGCATGGGGTTAAACAGTTTCTTTGCCGTGGTGGTCACCAATATCGTGGCGCTGACAGGTATGACGTATCTGGCGTCCTTTCAGGCGGCTCTGTGCATCATCCTCATCGAGGGTCTGATCTTTCTGGCGCTGTCCCTTTTGAACGTGCGAGAGAAGATCGTGGAGGCGATTCCCATGGGAGTCAGGTTGGGTATTGCCCCGGCCATCGGTCTGATGCTCATGAATATCGGTTTCGGCTCCAACGCGGGCATCTATTCCGAGACGGGCGGACCGTTCTATGCCATGGGTGATTTCTTCGGAGCGCTGACCCCGAGTGTGGCCAAGACGGGAATGGGCAGCGGTTACTCCGCCATGGTGCTCACGGTCATCACCATGTTCATCGGTCTGTTCGTCATTGTGATCCTGGCGCAGAAGGGGATCAAGGCTGCCGTGATCATCGGCATGTTGGTGGCCAGTGTGGTATATTGGGCGGGAGAGGCGCTGTTCTTGGGCGCAAATCCCTTTGAGAGCCTTGCGGGAGCGTCCTTTTTGCCCCCTGTCGCGGACATGGCTGCCACCACGCTGTTCAAGTTCAACTTCGCGGGTTTCGCGAAGATCGGTTGGTTTACCGTGATCACTCTGATCGTGACTTTCTGTATCATCGATATGTTTGACACCATCGGCACTCTGGTGGGCACTGCCAGCCGCGCGGGCATGTTGGACAAGGACGGCAAAATGCCCCGCATGAAACAGGCGCTCATGGCGGATGCCGTGGGCACCGTGGTGGGATCCGCCACGGGTACATCCACCGTCACTACCTTTATTGAGTCCGCGTCAGGCGTGGAGGCGGGCGGCCGCACGGGACTTACGGCGCTGACCACGGGCGTTCTGTTCCTGGCATGTACGTTTTTGGCGCCTGTTGCGGCCATCATTCCGGCAGCGGCGACTTCCTCCGCTCTGATCTATGTGGGTGTGCTGATGATCACCGGATTGAAGAATATTGATTTTACCGATATCTGTCAGTCCGTTCCCGTGGCACTGATGCTGATCGCCATGCCCGTGTCCGGATCCATCGGACATGCCATCGGCCTGGGTCTGATCGCCTACACTGTCATTAAGCTCTTCACCGGGAAGGCAAAGGATGTGTCCGCGCTCACCTATGTGCTCTCCGCGATCTTCCTTGTGAAGTTCTTCCTGGTCGCATAGATTCAAAAATAAGCTTGATAGCCTATTTTTCAATCGGGGGATTAATATGGAATATCTGATCTTGGTGGCGGCGCTGGTCCTCTTTGTACTGATCGTGTTCATTCGGGAGGCCGTGTCGGCGGAAAAGAGAAAAAAAGCGTTCATACGTTCGCTGTATGACAATTTCGGTATGCCGCCGGAGCGAAAGTACACGCCTGAGAACAGTGCCCACATTCCCGGGTATTATCTGAGACACCGGGAAGAAGGGCGCGTGACGGATGATATCACATGGAATGATCTGAACATGGAGGATGTGTTCCGCCGCATGAACTACACGCACTCCGCCACGGGGGAGGAATACCTGTACTATCTGTTGCGCAGGGCCTCTCGGGAGCGGGAGGAGCTTGCGCATTTTGAGGAGTTGGCCGCATGGTTTGACGCACATGCGGATGAGCGTGTGCGGGTTCAGTTTCTCATGAGCGAATTGGGCTATACGGGCAAGTATTCCCTGTATGAATACATTGAGAATCTGGATGCTCTGGGACATCGCAGCAATGTAAAATACCATGTCCTGAACGGGCTGTATATCCCGCTGTTGGTTCTGGCGCCTTTTAAGCTGAGCATGTCTCTGCTTGGCATCGCGGTTCTGGGGGTGTATCAGATCGTCAGCTATTTTAAGGACAAGCGGGAGATAGAACCCTATATCACAAGCTTTGCCTATGTGATGCGGCTGATAACCGTATGTGAAAAGATCTGCGGGATAGAGATTCCGGTCTGTGAGAGGGAGCTTGAGAGGATGCGGGAGTGCATCCGCGATCTGCGGGGCATCCGCAGGGGATCCTTTTGGGTGTTCACCGCAAGCGACAGCCGTACCTCCGGCAATCCCCTGGAAGTCATCATGGATTATGTGCGGATGATCCTTCATGTGGACCTGATCATCTTTAACAAAATGCTGCATGAACTCAGAACGCATCTGAGGGAGACGGATGAACTGATCACGTTGGCGGGCGGTCTGGAGGCCGCGATCTCCGTATGCGCTTTCAGGGCCTCGTTAAAGAATGGTTGGTGCGTGCCCGAATTTGCGGAGGAGAGCCTTCGGGTGGAGATCACGGGAGGGTATCATCCCCTCCTGGAGCATCCCGTAAAAAACAGTATCCGCGCCGGACGGGGCGTTCTGCTCACCGGATCCAACGCGTCGGGCAAATCCACTTTTTTAAAAATGGCGGCGATCAACGTCATTCTGGCACAGACCATACACACCTGCGCGGCGGAGGGATACAGGGCCTCTTTCTGTGATGTATATTCCTCCATGGCTCTCAGGGATGACATAGAGAGCGGGGAGAGTTACTATATCGTGGAGATCAAGTCGCTAAAGCGCATTTTGGACGCGGTGGGCAGAGGGCAGCGGGTTCTCTGTTTTGTGGACGAGGTGCTGCGGGGGACCAATACGGTGGAGCGCATCGCGGCGTCCACGCAGATCCTTAAGAGTCTCACGGGAGAGGGAGTGCTCTGCTTTGCGGCGACCCATGACATTGAACTCACGGATCTGCTGCGGGAGGAATATGACAACTATCACTTTGAGGAGGAGATCAAAGACGGCGATATCTCCTTTGAATATCGGCTGCTTGAGGGAAAGGCGACCACCCGAAACGCCATCAGGCTTCTGGAGATGATGGGCTACGCGCCGGAGGTCACCGGACAGGCCATGGAGAGCGCGCAAAAATTTTTGGAGAGCGGCATGTGGCAGTAGGCGTTTAAGCGGGCCGCGCCGGCGGCAGAGTGAGCGACTGTTGCGCCGCCGGGAGCGGGCGGGCTTTTGGCGGGAGACTGAGCGGGCGGGCTTGACGGCTTTCCTCAAAAGATTTATACTGATTACAGATTTTGACGGCGTCCGTCGCCGGAAAGGAGCGGGAATATGGGATTCGTAAACAGTTTGGTATCATATGCGCTTTTGCTGCTGATCTTTGTGGCAGCGGGGGGAGCGGCGGTCTTTTTGGGGATCACTTTGAGAAAGAGTTCCAATGCCAAGAAGGAACAATTGGGAAGTGCGGATAATGGGCCGGTTTGATGCCGTATTGTGGGATGTGGACGGCACCTTACTGGATTTTGTCTATGCGCAGCGGCTGACCATTGCCAAGTGTTTTCAAAGCATCGGACGTGAGATCACGGAGGAGATGCAGGAGCGCTACCGGGAGATCAATGACGGCTGGTGGAGACGGTTGGAGTTGGGAGAGGTCACCAAACAGCAGCTCCTCACGGGCCGTTTTGCGGATCTGTTCGCGCAGTACCGCATAGAGAATGTGGATGTGGAGGCCTTCTGTGGGGAGTATCAGGAGGGGCTTGGAAACACTTATCGTTATATGGAGAATTCTTTGGAGATCTGCAGGGAGCTCCACGGTAAAGTGCGCCAGTATGTGATCACTAACGGCGTCACCCGGACACAGGAGAATAAATTAAAGCTCGCCGGACTGTACGATCTGATGGATGGAGTCTTTATCTCGGAGCAGATCGGGACGCCCAAGCCGCAGAGAGGATTCTTTGAGTATTGTCTGGACTCCATGGCACGGGAGGGATATGTGCCGGATAAGTCGAGACTTTTGATCGTGGGAGATTCCCTCACCAGTGACATCAAGGGCGGGTTTCTGTGCGGGATCCCCACCTGTTGGTATCGACCGGATGATATCCTTGACACGGATCCCTCCGTGAGAGAAGATTATGAGAGATACAGGCCCGACCATGAGATCAGTCGCCTGGAAGATGTGTTTGCGGTGTTGGGGACGGATACCGTATTGTGATGCCGCGGGGACGGCGGGCGAGAGGCGCGGGCATGGCGGACGAAAAGCTCGGCATGGCGGACGAAAGGTGCGGGCATGGCAAGATCGGAAGGGCAGAAATTAAAAATATTGTATATACTGCAGATGTTGGAGGAACACACTGACGAGGAGCATCCCATGTCCACGGCGGAGATCATCAGCCGCTTGAGCGCGGAGGGAATCTCCTGTGAGCGCAAGACTATCTACAGCGATATTGCGGGGCTTGTGGATTTCGGCTATGATATCATACAGGTATCCAACCGCAGGGGCGGGGGATACTATATGGCGGATCGCAAGTTTGAGCTTGCGGAATTAAAGCTGTTGGTGGATGTGGTGCAGTCTTCGCGTTTTATCACTCCCAAGAAGTCAAGGGAACTGATCGGAAAATTGGAGAAGATGGCCGGCAAACATGAGGCGGGACAGCTTCAGCGGCAGGTCTATGTGGCCGGCCGCATCAAGGCGGAAAACGAGAGTATTTATTATAACATCGACTATATACACAGGGCCATTCAGGAGGACCGGCAGATCGGTTTCACCTATTTGGAGTGGAATCTGCAAAAGAAACTCGTCCCCAAGGGAGAGCGGCGCAAGGTAAGCCCTTGGGCGCTGATCTGGCGGGATGAGAACTATTATCTGGCGGCCTATGACGCGAAGGACGGCATTTTGAAACACTACCGTGTGGACAAGATGGGCAGTGTGGAAGTACTTCCGGACAAGAGGGAGGGTCTTGCGCAATTTGAAAGATTGGATCTGGCGGACTATACCAACCGCACTTTTGGAATGTATGGCGGTGAGGAGGAGACCGTGACCATGCGTTTTCCCAACCGTCTGGTCGGGGTGGTGCTTGACCGGTTCGGAAAGGATGCGGACATCCGTCCCATGGAGGACGAGAGCTTTCGCATCCGCGCCAAAGTGGCCGTCAGCGGACAGTTTTTCGGTTGGCTGGCGGGAATCGGACCGGAGGCCCGGATTGTGTCCCCCGAGCGGACGCGGGAGCAGTACAGTGAGTGGATCACGAATATATTGAACGGAAAAGAGGATGACGGATAATGCAGATCGTACCGGCAAAGAGAATGGAAGGTTTTGAAGAGGGAATCTTTCAGGTGTTGAACGAGAAAAAACAGGAGGTGGAAGCGCAGGGCGGGAAAGTATATAATTTCTCCGTGGGCACGCCGGATTTTCAGCCGGCGCGGCATATCATGGACGCAGTGTGCGCGGCGGCCGCCAAACCTGAAAATTATAAGTATGCGTTAAAGGATCTCCCTGAACTGACCGAGTCAGTCATTAAGAGATATAAGACTCGCTACGGTGTGGATCTTGTTTCCTCCGAGATCATGAGCGTGTACGGCTCTCAGGAAGGGATCGCTCACATTGGGCTGAGCCTGATAAATGAGGGAGACATCGTGTTGGTGCCGGATCCCGGATATCCCATCTTTGCCATCGGGCCCGCGTTGGCGGGGGCGAGGCTTGAGACCTATTCGCTGTCCTTGGCAAACGACTGGCTGCCGGATTTGGAGGAATTGGCCGCAAAATACGGCAAAGGCGCCGATGAGGGCCGCAGGGCCAAGATGATGATCGTGTCCTACCCCTTAAATCCCATCTGCAAGGCCGCTCCCGACTCTTTCTATGAGAGGCTGATCCCCTGGGCGCGGGAGAATGAGATCCTGATCCTCCATGACAATGCCTATTCGGACATCATCTATGACGGCAGGGTCGGCAGATCCATCCTGTCCTTTGAGGGGGCAAAGGAGGTGGCGGTGGAATTCTACTCCCTGTCCAAATCCTTTAACTATACCGGAGCGAGAATGGGATTTCTGGCCGGAAATGAGAAAGTGGTGCAGAATTTCAAGAAACTTCGCTCCCAGATCGATTACGGCACATTCCTGCCGGTGCAGTATGGCGCCATCGCCGCCCTGACGGGGCCGGACGATAAGGTGAGAGCGCAGTGCGCGGAGTATGAGAGACGCAGGAATGTCCTCTGCGATGGCTTTACGGAACTGGGATGGCCCTTTGAGCGAAGTCAGGGCACCATGTTCGCCTGGAGCAGGATCCCGGAGCGGTTCGGGGATGATGATGTGCATTTTGTCATGGAACTGTTGGAGAAGTCGGGTGTGCTCTGTACGCCGGGAAGCAGTTTCGGGGAACAGGGCAAGGGCCATGTGCGCTTTGCGTTGGTGCTGCCGGCGGAGACGATCCGGGAGGCGCTAAAGCAGGTGGCCGATTCCGGGGTTCTCGGCTAGTCAAGTGAAAGTTTTCGAAAAGGTGTCTAAAATTAGGACACCTTTTTTGTTACTTTTTTATGGTTTGATTTCGTTGACAATGGGGAGATTCTTTCTTATACTGGTACATAAGCGACACAATATCTTGTTGATATTGCCGCAAAAACACAATATCTTGGAGTGCGAAATCGCTTTTTGAACGAAGGAAGGAAGATGATATGAGCAGTAATTTCGGTCAGTCAGCCGCAACGGATGTGAATTTTGGAGAGGAGTACAAGCCTGCGCGCACGGTCTGCGTGATCAAGAAGGACGGCAGCAAAGAGGCTTTTAATGTGCAGAAGGTCATCAATGCCGTGGGAAAGAGCGCTTACAGGGCGCTGACCAGATTCACGGAGGAGGAGGAGCGCAGGATCTGTCAGTCCGTGGTGGATAAGGTCAATGAACTGGATGTGGACGAGTTGCCCATTCCCATCATGCACAATATCGTGGAGAGCGCGTTGGAGCAGGTAAAACCCGTGGTGGCCAAGAGCTATCGGGATTATCGCAATTATAAGCAGGATTTCGTGCGCATGTTGGACGATGTGTACAAGAAGAGCCAGTCCATCATGTATATCGGCGACAAGGAGAATGCCAACACGGACTCCGCGTTGGTGTCCACCAAGAGAAGCCTGATCTTCAATCAGCTCAACAAGGAGCTGTACCAGAAGTTTTTCCTGACCACGGAGGAGATTCAGGCGTGCAGGGACGGATACATCTATGTGCATGACATGTCCGCCAGAAGAGATACCATGAACTGCTGTCTGTTTGACGTGCAGAATGTGCTGACCGGCGGTTTTGAGATGGGAAATATCTGGTACAATGAGCCCAAGACTTTGGATGTGGCCTTCGACGTCATCGGAGATATCGTGCTCAGCGCGGCGAGTCAGCAGTACGGCGGTTTCACCGTGCCCTGTGTGGATCTGATCCTGGAGCCCTACGCGGAGAAATCCTACAAGCGCAATATAGAGAAATACAGAAAACTCGGCATTGATGAGGACACTGCGGAGGCGGAGAGCTACGCCGATGTGGTGAAGGAGTTTGAGCAGGGATTTCAGGGATGGGAGTACAAGTTCAACACCGTGGCGTCCAGCAGGGGCGACTATCCCTTTATCACCGTGACGGCGGGCACGGGGACCGGGCGTTTCGCCAAGCTGGCCACCATCACCATGCTGAATGTCCGCAGAAAGGGGCAGGGCAAGGCGGATCACAAGAAACCGGTGCTGTTCCCCAAGATCGTATTTTTGTATGACGAGAATCTCCACGGCCCCGGGAAAGCGTTGGAGGATGTGTTTGAGGCGGGAGTGGAATGTTCCGCCAAGACCATGTATCCGGACTGGCTCAGCCTCACCGGCAAGGGCTATGTGGCGAGTATGTATAAGCAGTATGGCAGGATCGTGTCCCCCATGGGGTGTCGGGCCTTTCTGTCCCCCTGGTATGAGCGCGGCGGCATGCATCCCGCGGACGATAAGGATCTGCCGGTGTTTGTGGGACGCTTTAACATCGGAGCGGTGTCCCTGCATCTGCCCATGATCCTGGCCAAGGCGAGAAAAGAGAGCAGAGATTTCTATGAGGTATTGGACTATTATCTGAATCTGATCCGTCAGCTTCACATCCGCACTTATGCTTATCTGGGTGAGATGCGGGCCTCCACCAACCCTCTTGCGTACTGTGAGGGCGGTTTCCTGGGCGGACATCTGAAACTCACGGACAAGATCAAGCCTCTGCTCAAGTCGGCCACCGCCAGTTTCGGCATCACGGCGCTGAACGAACTGCAGGAGCTCTACAACGGCAAGTCTCTGGTGGAGGATGGCGCTTTTGCCCTTGAGGTGATGGAGCATATCAACAAGAGGATCGCCGAGTACAAGGAGGCGGACGGCAATCTCTACGCCATTTACGGCACGCCCGCCGAGAACCTCTGCGGACTGCAGATCAAGCAGTTTCGCAAGAAATATGGCATTGTGGAGGGCGTTTCCGACAGAGAGTATGTCTCCAACAGTTTCCACTGCCATGTGACGGAGGACATCACGCCCATTGAGAAACAGGATCTGGAGAACCGTTTCTGGGATCTGACCAATGGCGGCAAGATCCAATATGTGAAATATCCCATAGACTACAATACGGAGGCCATTAAGACCCTGATCCGCAGGGCCATGGACATGGGATTTTATGAGGGCGTCAATCTGTCCCTGGCCTACTGTGACGATTGCGGGCATCAGGAGTTGGAGATGGATGTCTGCCCGAAATGCGGCAGCCGCAATCTGACCAAGATCGACAGGATGAACGGCTATCTGTCCTATTCAAGGGTACACGGAGACACGCGCCTGAACGACGCTAAGATGGCTGAGATCGCCGAGAGAAAGAGTATGTGAGGAAATATTTTTCATGAGATATCACAATATAACCAAGGATGATATGCTGAACGGAGACGGTCTGCGAGTCGTGCTCTGGGTCGCGGGCTGTAACCACTGCTGTAAAGAGTGCCAAAACCCCGTCACTTGGGATCCCGACGGGGGATTGCTCTTTGATGACGCGGCGAAGGATGAAATCTTTGAACAACTGGATAAGTCCTATATATCGGGTATCACATTCTCGGGAGGAGATCCCCTTCATCCGGCCAACCGCCTGGATGTGAGGAGTCTCATGGCCGAGGTGAAGGAGCGCTATCCCGACAAGACCATCTGGCTCTACACGGGCGACAGCTGGGAGAATATCCTCTATTATCCCATGATGCAGTATGTGGACGTGGTGGTGGACGGTGAGTTTAAGGCCGGGGAGAAAGACGTAAAGCTCCTGTGGAAGGGGAGCAGGAATCAGAGGGTGATCGATGTGCAGAAGACTTTGAAAAAGGTGGATCCGCAGATCCCCATACTGCACTGTCCGGATTATTCCGATCCCAAGGACGCGCCGGCCATGAACCCCGTGGCGAGCGCCCCCGTCACTTCCTGTGTGCTGTAAAAATACGACCCGACGTGATATAGGAGAGATCACCATGCAGAGAATCGCGCAGTTTTATAAAGTCAGTGAAGAGTGTTTCGCGAATGCCATGAAGGAGGATTTTCCGGAGTATACGGCACAGGATATACGGGATATCTATGACTCCCTCCTTTTGCCCGCGCGCGCCACAAGAGGGAGCGCGGGATATGATTTCCATGCGCCCTTTGCCTTTTCACTGCCGCCCGGGGCGACCATAAAGATCCCCACCGGCATACGGGTCCGGATGGAGGAGAATTGGGTGTTAAAGATCTATCCCCGCAGCGGACTGGGTTTTAAATTCCGGCTGCAGATGAACAACACGGTGGGCATCATCGACAGCGATTACTTTTACTCTGACAATGAGGGGCATATCTTTGTCAAGCTGACCAATGATTCCAATGAGGGCAAGACCGTGGATGTCACTGCGGGCATGGGCATCGTGCAGGGAATCTTTCTGGAGTACGGCATCACCGTGGACGATGAGGCGGAAGGCATCAGAAACGGGGGCTTTGGCAGCACCACAAAAGCATGGAAATCTGAAGAATCGGAATGATATATTCCCTTTTCGGCAAAACTATGGATGAAAATAAGCCGGAAAGGGAGTATTTATTTTGGATAATCATACGGAAAACAGAGGTTCTCAAAACAGCACAGCGGGCCGCATGACGGGCAATCTGCAGGAGGATATGCGGTATCTCAACCGGATTTTGGGCGTGGAGCGTAATTTTGATCTGGTGTACCGGGTGATAAAGATCGGAGACAGGGATGCCTGTATGTATTTTGTGGACGGATTTTGCAAGGACGATCTGATTCAGAAACTTTTACAGCAATTCATGGATCTTGCGCCGGACAAGGTTCCGAAGGACGCCCACGAGATGTCCAAGCAATGCATTTCCTATGTGGAGGTGGATCTGCAGGATCAGTGGGAAAAGATCCTCACGCCCCTGCTGTCGGGGGTGTTTGTGCTGTTGGTGGACGGATATCTCAAGGCGATCCTCATAGATGCAAGAACCTATCCCGCCAGAGGGGTGGAGGAGCCCGAGAAGGACAAGGTCCTTCGGGGATCCAAGGACGGATTTGTGGAGACGGTGGTGTTCAACACGGCATTGATCCGCCGGCGCATCCGCAGCGAGAAATTGCGGATGGAGATGTTGAACGCGGGGGAGTGTTCCCACACGGATATCGTGCTCTGTTATATGGATGACAGGGTGGACCGGGACTTTCTGCAGGAACTCAGGGGCAGGATCAACAACATTCGCGTGGAGTCCCTCACCATGAATCAGGAGAGTCTGGCGGAGTGCATCTATCGGAGGAAGTGGTTTAATCCTTTTCCCAAATTTAAGTACACGGAGCGGCCGGATACCGCCGCCGCGCAGATTCTGGAGGGCAATATCATCGTGCTGGTGGACAACTCGCCCTCCGCCATGATCATTCCCACCACGATCTTCGACGTGATCGACGAGGCGGATGACTATTATTTTCCGCCCATCACGGGCACCTATCTGCGGCTCACCCGCTTTCTGATCGCCATTTTGACTTATGTGATGACGCCCACTTTTCTGCTGTTGATGGATCACCCGCAATATATCCCCAAGGGCTTTGAGTTCATCATGCTGCAGGAGCCTCCGAACATCCCGCTGTTATGGCAGTTTTTGATCCTGGAGCTTGCGATAGACGGCCTGAAACTGGCGGCGGTCAACACTCCCAATATGCTGAGCACGCCACTGAGCGTCATGGCAGCGCTGGTGTTGGGGGAATTTTCGGTCAACAGCGGATGGTTTTCCTCGGAAGTCATGCTCTACATGGCGTTTGTGGCCATCGCGAACTATACGCAGGCCAATTATGAATTGGGCTACGCGCTGAAGTTTATGCGCATTCTGAATCTGATACTGACGGCGGTCTTCGGGCTGTGGGGATATCTGGCGGCTATCCTGATCGCCGTATTGTCCATCGTGTGCAACCGCACCGTATCCCACAGGAGTTACGCCTATCCCTTGGTTCCGCTGAACGCGGGCAAGTTGGGGGAACGCCTGATCCGAAAGAGGCTTCCCGGGTCGGGGAAAGGCGGCAGATAGGCGGCAATCGGATTCAGACGGAATTTGCACAAAACGGATATTTGTGTTAGACTGATAAAAAAACTTAAGAACGAAGGAGGAATGATATGTTTAAACTGGTTACGGACAGCACCGCGGATTTGCCGGTGGATTACCTGAAACAGAATGAGATAGCCTGCATCAATCTCAGTTATATTTTGGATGGTGTCACTTATGGTCAGGGTAAGGAATTGGAGCCGAAGGCTTTTTTTGATATGATGAGACAGGGCAAGATGCCCACCACTTCTCAGGTGAATCCCGAGGAGGCGTCCACTTTTCTGGAAAAATTGGCGCAGACCGAGAAGGAGATCCTGTATCTCGCTTTTTCCTCCGGACTCAGCGGCAGTTATAACAGCGCGGCGGTGGCGGCGCAGGAAGTGATGGAGAGACATCCGGACTGTAAGATCAGGGTGTTGGACTCCCTCTGCGCGTCCATGGGCGAGGGATTGTTCGTCTATAAGGCGGTGCAGCTCAGAGCGCAGGGCAAGAGTATGGACGAAGTGACCGACTGGTTGGAGGAGCATAAATTGGAGTTTGTGCATGTGTTCACGGTGGACGATCTGTTTCATCTCTACCGTGGCGGACGGGTCAGCAAAACGACCGCGGTGGTCGGCACGTTGGCGGGCATCAAACCCATGCTGCATGTGGATGACGAGGGACATCTGATCAATATCGCCAAGGTGAGGGGCAGAAAGAAATCTCTGACCACGTTGGTGGACTATATGGAGAAGAAGACCGTGAACTATACGGCGGGCAATGATATGGTGATGATCAGCCACGGTGACGCGTTGGAGGATGCGGAATTTGTGCGGGATCAGATCAGAGAGCGCCTGGGCGTGCAGAATTTTATGATAAATTCCCTGGGCCCCGTGATCGGCACGCACACCGGCCCCGGGCTGATCGCCCTGTTCTTTATGGGAGAGAGCAGATAAATCACGCACCAATCCGGCAGATTCTCATACTATGATATTAACCGAATTTCAGAAGTATGAGAGGAAATATCATGCAGGACTTTAAGATTGACGAGCACTGTGAGCAGTTTCCCGTGGCCATGGCCTATGTGCCTTGGCAGCGCTTCGACAATATGTATGAAGATCTGGAAAAAGCATACTGCATAGGCACGATCTTCCCCGAGTTGAACAAACCTTTCACGGGAAGGAGATGCGTGTCATGAACAACAAAGATCAGATGCTCCGGGATATCGGCATTTTGGATTTCACGTTGGTGGAGTTGGCGCTCTATCTGGATACCCATCCGCAGGATCGCAATGCCATGGAATATTTCAATCACTACAACCGCATTAAGACACAGATGGAGAAGGAATTCTCCAGAAACTATTACCCCCTGAAACTGAGTCTGTCTGACAGCAATCAGGAGTGGAGATGGGGCGCTGCGCCTCTGCCCTGGGAAGGAGTGTGTGGATAATGTGGAGTTATGAGAAGAGATTACAGTTCCCCGTGAATATCAAGGAACCCAACGCGAATCTGGCGCAGGTGATCATCTCCCAGTTCGGCGGACCTGACGGAGAGTTGGCCGCCAGTATGCGCTATCTGTCCCAGCGTTACTCCATGCCCTACAAGGAGGTGGCGGGGTTGCTGACGGATATCGGCACCGAGGAGTTGGCGCATCTGGAGATGATCGGGGCCATCGTGCATCAGCTCACCCGCAATCTCTCCATGGAGGAGATCGAGAAGAGCGGATTCGACAAGTATTATGTGGATCACACCATCGGCATCTGGCCCCAGGCCGCCGGCGGGATTCCCTTTAATGCCTGCGAGTTCCAGGTGAAGGGCGATATCATCACGGATCTGATGGAGGATATGGCTGCCGAGCAGAAGGCCCGCAGCACCTATGACAATATCCTCCGCCTGGTGAAGGATCCCGATGTGTGCGAGCCCATCAGGTTCCTGCGGGAGCGCGAGATCGTTCACTTCCAGCGGTTTGGCGAGGCGCTTCGCATCACGCAGGATAAGCTGAACGCGAAGAATTTCTATGCGTTCAATCCCGGTTTTGACACTTGCGACACCGCCGCCCAATAGGGCGATACGGCGGTTCTAAGAGATTGGAAACAATGGAAAAGTAAAGCGGCCCGTCCGATGGCAAGGACACGGGCCGCTTTGAGCAAAAACGGATGTGCAGAGCGCGCCGGCGCCGTTGCCCGCGACGGAATGGGGATCCGAGTGGAATAAGTACATGCAGGTCGTTCATACCAATAACTAAAGCTTCCCGGGGAGCATGTGATGATTGCTGAATGGATGGCGGGACTGGATGAACTGATCTGGGGTCCATGGCTTTTGGTCTTTATGTTGGGAACGGGCGCATGGCTGATGCTGCGATTGCGTTTTTTGCCGGTGAAGAGGTTAAAATTTGCCCTGCGCTGTGCCCTTGGATTGGAGCCTGAGTACATGAGGGACGGTCGCTGCAAAACCGATGTAAAACACGGCGGTTCTTCCGGGGTGTCTCCTTTTGCCGCCCTGACCACGGAGCTTGCGGCCACCATAGGAACAGGGAACATAGTGGGGGTGGCCACCGCCATGGTGTTGGGCGGCCCGGGAGCTTTACTGTGGATGATGGCGGCAAGTGTGTTGGGGCTTGCCACTAAGTTGGTGGAGAGTTCCCTGTCCGTGAAATATCGGAGTTATAACAGATTGGGCGAGAGAGTGGGCGGTCCCATGTATACCCTGCGGGATGCCCTGCCGCGCACGAGAGGAAGGCATGGCGGGGCGGTGGCGCGCATTTTGGCTTTTCTGTACGCGCTGTTTGCCGTGGCAGCCTCCTTCGGCATGGGCAATATGACACAGTCCAATTCCATTGCGGAGGCCTGTAAAGTGGCATTTGACGTGCCGGTGGCCCTGACGGGGCTTGTGCTGACTCTGGCCACGATCACGGTGGTGTTGGGCGGGATTCGCTCCATCGCCTCTCTGACCCGCTTTCTGGTGCCTTTTATGGGAGGCTTTTATGTTCTGGGGACTCTGGGAGTGATCTGTTTCAATATGGCGCGGATTCCGCAGGGAATTGCTTCCATTGTGGTGATGGCCTTTGCGCCGCAGGCGGTGACGGGTGGCCTTTTGGGCAATCTCACGGTGGCGGCCTCTCTGTCCGTCTCCAAGTCCCTGCGGCTCGGCGTGTCCAGAGGCGTTTTCTCCAATGAGGCGGGCCTGGGGGCTGCCGGGATTGCGGCTGCAGCCGCGGACACGGAGGATTACATACGGCAGGGTTACATCAGCATGACGGGGGTGTTTTTGGACACCATGGTCATCTGTCTTCTCACGGGGCTTGCCTTTGTGTCGTCAGGCCTGTTGGGGGCAGTCAACGAATCGGGGGAACTGTTGAACGGTACGGAGCTCACCATAGCCGTCTTCTCCAAGGTCTACGGGGTGTGGGGTGCGAGATTTGTGAGCGTCAGCATCATTTTGTTCGCCTTTGCCACTATTGTGGCATGGGCCTATCAGGGGGAGAAAGCCTTTGAGTTTCTGACGGGCAGGAGCGGATACAATCTTTGGTACAGATTCATCTATGCGCTGACGGTGTTTGTGGGGGCGATCTGCTCTCTGGAGCTTGTCTGGAATTTCTCGGATATCTGTAACGGACTGATGGCGGTGCCCAATCTGATCGGAGTTTTGATCCTGAGTTTAAGACCGGGCGGAATCTGTGACGAGATCCTCGGATATGGCAGGGAAAACGCCGTGAATAAAAAATGAAACCGGCAGGAATAAGAAAAAGTTGAAATACACAAATAATATGATACAATCAGAAGTATGCGGGGAAATTCCGGGACTGCCCCGAGGGAAAGGAATAGATGTCATGAGTCCGACGATAGAGAAATTTTTGAGATATGTACAGGTGGATACCCAATCCGATGAGGAGTCCGGGACCATGCCCAGCACTGCAAAGCAGCATGATCTGGCGGAGATGTTGGCGCGGGAACTCTCCAACATGGGAGCGCAGGAGATCGTGTATGACAGAGAGCACTGCTATGTCTACGCCACGATCCCCGCGTCCGAGGGGTGCGGGGAAGGGCCGGTGCTCGGTTTCATCGCGCATATGGATACCTCCCCCGCGGTGACGGGCGCCAATGTGCGCCCCCGCGTCGTGGAGGGATATGACGGCGGAGATATCGTGCTGAACGGAGAGCGGGATATTGTCATGCGCACCGCGGATTTTCCGGGGCTGTTAAAGCATGTGGGGAAAGATCTGGTCGTGACGGATGGGACAACCCTTCTCGGCGCGGATGATAAGGCCGGCATCGCGGAGATCATGGCCATGGCGGAGACGCTGTTGGGAGATCCTAAAATCCTTCACGGCAAGATTCGTCTGGGCTTTACGCCCGATGAGGAGACCGGTTCCGGGGCGGATCATTTTGATGTGGGACTCTTTGCGGCGGACTATGCCTATACGGTGGACGGCGGCCCCTTAGGAGAACTGGAATATGAGAATTTCAACGCGGCGGGCGCCAAACTTACGGTGCATGGCAGGAGCGTGCATCCCGGGGACGCCAAGGGCAGGATGAAGAACGCGGTGCTGATGGCGCAGGAGTTTCAGAGCCTTTTGCCGGTGGAGCAGAATCCCATGTACACGGAGGGGTATGAGGGTTTCTTTCATCCGGATTCCATTCGGGGCAATGTGGAGGAGACGGTGGTGGACTATATCATCCGCGACCATGACAGAGATCTCTTTGAGGCCCGGAAAAAACTGTTCCTGGACTGCGTGGATTTTATGAACCGCAAATACGGGGAGAACACGGTCACGGTGGAGTTGAAGGATTCTTATTACAATATGCGGGATGTGATCAGGCCGCATATGCACCTGATCGACCATGCGGTGAAAGCCATGGAGGAGCTCGGCATCGAGCCTAAGATGTGTCCCATCAGAGGTGGTACGGACGGCGCAAGACTTTCGTTTATGGGTCTTCCATGTCCCAATCTATGCACGGGCGGTGAGAATTGCCACGGCAGATATGAGTATGCCTGTGTGCAGTCCATGGAGCAGGTGACGGCGCTGTTGGTGCGGTTGGCGGAGATATACGGGAAGTTTCGGGGGACTGAATGATGGAAAAAGGGGATGTTTTGCGTTATAATGTGTTCCATGTGGAGCTTATTATAAGGCATGCCGAAAAAGGAGTGTGATCATAATTTGAAAATTGAATATAGTAAAAAAGCCGCAAAATACATTTCTGCGCTGGACAAGCCGACAAAGCAGAGGATTAAAGCCGGGATTGAGGGATTGACAGAGCAACCTCCGAAAGGTGATATTAAAACACTTCAAGGCTATTCAGATGGACGAAAAAGGCTTAGAATCGGCAAATACAGAATTATTTTTAATATCACTTCTGATGGAAGAATAGAAATTTTGTATATAATTAATGTGGATTCAAGAGGCGATATTTATAAATGAATTTATTTTGAAAAGGAGTAAATCATGAGTGCGATAACGAAGGAAGCAATAAATCTTATGGAAATTTTACCAGAGAGTGAACAAAGTTTTGCTCTTGAATTCATTAAGAAGTTGGTATTGGCATGGGATCCGGATTTTACAAAATTAACTTTGACTGAAAAAAAGGAATTAGAGGATGCTGATATTGAAATCAGAACCGGTGAAACCGTTTCTCATGAGGAAATAAATTGGGATTGATAGAAGGACAGATTATGAAGAAGGCCAAAAGAAATGTATAATGAGATTGATTTAGACAAAATAGATTTAAACCTGCAGCCACCGGCAGAGGAACCCGCCAGACAATACTACTATATGGCGAAGTGTCGGGAGCGGGTGAAGGCTTTTGAACGAAAAACCGGGCGCCGGCCCACGGCATGCACCCGGACATTCGGCTGTCAGATGAATGCCAGAGACTCGGAGAAACTGGCGGGCATTTTGTGCAACATCGGATATGAGATGACGGAGGATGAAAACGCGGATTTTGTGCTCTTTAACACCTGCACGGTGAGGGATAATGCCAATCAACGGGTGTATGGACGACTGGGTGAGCTGAAAGGATTAAAGCGCCGTCGCCCCGGGATGAAGATAGCGCTCTGCGGATGTATGATGCAGGAGAACGCGGCTTTAGAAAAGATCCGTAAGAGCTACGGATTTGTGGATCTGATATTCGGCACACATAATATCTACAAATTCGCGGAACTTCTGTATGCCACATGGGAGCGGCAGGATATGGTGGTGGATATTTGGGAGGAGACGGACAGCATCGTGGAGGATCTGCCGGTGGAGCGCAAATATCCGTTTAAGTCCGGCATTAACATCATGTTCGGCTGCAATAATTTTTGCAGTTACTGTATTGTGCCCTATGTGCGGGGCAGGGAGCGCAGCAGAGAACCCGAAGAGATCATAAGGGAGATCAGGCGGCTTGTGGCGGACGGCGTAGTGGAAGTCATGCTGCTCGGACAGAATGTGAATTCCTATGGGAAAAATCTGACCAAACCCGTCACTTTCGCGGAGCTTTTGCGGCAGATCGTACAGATAGACGGTCTGAAACGGATCCGCTTTATGACCTCCCATCCAAAGGATCTGTCAGATGAGCTGATCCAAGTGATGAAAGAGTCGGACAAGATCTGCAGACATCTGCATCTTCCCCTGCAGTCGGGTTCCACGAGGATCCTGCAGAAGATGAACAGACGTTATACCAAAGAGCAGTATGTGGCTCTTGCGGAGAAGATACGGCGGGAGATTCCCGACATATCGCTGACCACGGATATCATCGTGGGCTTTCCGGGGGAGACTTCGGAGGATGTGGAGGAGACCATCGACGTCATACGAAAGGTGCGATATGACAATGCCTTTACTTTCATTTATTCCAAGCGGACGGGGACACCTGCGGCATCCATGGAATCCGTTCCCGAGGAGGAAGTAAAGAAAAATTTTGACAGAGTACTGCGAACGGTTCAGGAGACCGCGAAGGAACAGGCGGCACGTTTTTGCGGACGGATCATGGATGTGTTGGTGGAGGAGGTCAATGAGGAGGACCCGACGCTTGTGACCGGGCGGCTTTCCAACAATATGTTGGTGCATTTTCCGGGACCGGCAACACTGATCGGTCAAATTGTCAACGTCAGGCTGGCGGAGTGCCACGGATTTTATTACATGGGAGAAAATTTGGACTCTCACCCGGGCTGATCGACCGGAGAGTCAAAATGCAGTAAATCCGGAGCGGGACGTAAGTGAAAAGGTCCGGGGCGGCGCGAGTGAAAAAGACCCGTAACGGCTGATTTACAAATACAATATTTTGTGGTATTATAATGATAACTGCGCACAAATTGTGTGTATTGATCGATGAGGGAGAATGTCACACGATCCGGCGGGGATTTCAAAAGAACAGGAGTACATAGCCGTGCCCGAATTAACACCCATGATGCAACAATATATGGAGACCAAAAAGCAGTGCCCGGACTGTATTTTATTTTACCGTCTGGGCGATTTCTATGAGATGTTTTTTGACGATGCGCTGACGGTGTCCAAGGAGTTGGAACTGACATTGACGGGCAGGAGCTGCGGACAGGATGAGAGGGCGCCCATGTGCGGTGTGCCCTACCATGCGGTGGAGGGATATCTCACCAAACTCGTGAGCAAGGGCTACAAGGTGGCCATCTGCGAGCAGTTGGAGGATCCGAAATTGGCCAAGGGACTGGTGAAGAGGGATATTGTGCGCATTGTGACTCCGGGAACCAATCTGAACATGCAGTCCCTGGAGGAGTCCAAGAACAATTTCCTGATGTGCATCACCTATATGCCGGGAGGCATCGGGATCTCGGCGGCGGATGTCACCACGGGGGACTATTATGTCACGGAGGTGGAGGATCTCAGGAAACTCATGGATGAGCTGATGAAGTACGAGCCCTCGGAGATCATCTGCAATGACGCTTTTCTGGTGAGCGGCGCGGATGTGGAGGATCTGCGCGGCAGACTGCATATTTCGGTCAACGCCCTGGAGTCCCATCTCTTTGACGACGAGGGATGCAGAAAGGCTCTCCTGAAACATTTTAAGGTCAATACACTGATCGGTCTGGGCATTGAGGAGTTTCCCGTGGGAACGATCGCGGCGGGAGCGCTGCTGCAATATCTCTATGAGACCCAGAAGAACAGTCTGGAACATTTCACCCATATCTATCCGTATCACACCGGTAAGTATATGCTGTTGGACAGTTCCACGAGACGCAATCTGGAGCTGACGGAGACGCTCCGGGAGAAACAGAAGAGGGGTTCCCTGCTCTGGGTGCTCGACAAGACCAGGACGGCCATGGGCGGCCGTATGTTGCGCAGCTATATCGAACAGCCCCTGATCGACAGAGCGGATATGGAGAGACGTCTGGACGCCATTGAGGAGTTGAACGGGGACAGCCTGTCCCGGGATGAGATCAGGGAATATCTGAATCCCATCTATGATCTGGAGAGGCTTTTGTCCAAGGTCAATTACAAGACCGCCAATCCCCGGGATCTGATCGCCTTTCGCAACTCGTTGGAGATGCTGCCCCATATAAAGACGGTGCTCGGGAACTTTTCCAAGGAGAGTCTGGTGGCGATCAGAGAGGAGATGGATGATCTGGAGGATCTCTTTCACCTGATCTTGGATTCCATTGAGGAGGAACCGCCCATTACCATCAGGGAGGGCGGCATCATCAAAGACGGCTATGATGAGACCATAGATATGCTGCGAAACGCCAAGCGTGACGGCAAGCAATGGCTGGCGGAGTTGGAGGAACAGGACAGGGAGCGCACGGGCATCCGCAATCTCCGCATCAAATACAATAAAGTATTCGGGTATTATTTTGAGGTGACCAATTCATACAAGAATCTGGTGCCGGAGGACTATATCAGGAAACAGACTCTGGCCAACGCGGAGCGTTATACCACGACCCGTCTGAAGGAGTTGGAGGATACCATTCTGAACGCGGAGGACAAGCTGCAGACATTGGAATATGACCTGTTCTGCAAGGTGCGTGATTCCATATCCGTGGAGATAGAGCGCATTCAGCGGACGGCCAAGGCCGTGGCGAGACTGGATGTGTTTGCGTCGCTGTCTTTGGTGTCGGAACGCAATCATTATGTGAGACCAAAATTGAACGAAAAGGGGATCATTGACATCAGAGAGGGCAGGCATCCCGTGGTGGAGCAGATGATATCCAACGACCTGTTCATCTCCAATGACACCTATCTCGACAATGGCAATCACTGCATCAGCATCATCACGGGGCCCAATATGGCGGGAAAGTCCACCTATATGCGGCAGTCGGCGCTGATCGTGCTCTTGGCGCAGATCGGCTGCTTTGTGCCGGCCAAATCTGCCAATATCGGCATTGTGGACAGGATCTTTACCCGTGTGGGCGCGTCGGACGATCTGGCCAGCGGCCAGTCCACCTTTATGGTGGAGATGAACGAGGTGGCCAATATTCTCAGAAATGCCACTGCGGACAGTCTGCTGATCCTGGACGAGATCGGGAGGGGCACCTCCACTTTTGACGGCCTTTCCATCGCGTGGGCGGTGATCGAGCACATCAGCAACCGGAAACTATTGGGAGCCAAGACACTCTTTGCCACCCATTATCACGAGTTGACGGAACTGGAGGGCAAGATGAACAATGTGAACAATTACTGCATCGCCGTGAAGGAGTGCGGGGATGACATCGTCTTTCTGCGCAAGATCATCAAGGGCGGCGCGGACAAGAGTTACGGCATTCAGGTGGCCAAACTGGCCGGTGTGCCGGATATGGTGATCGACCGGGCGAAGGAGATCGTGGAGCAGCTCTCGGACAATGACATCACCGAGAAGGTGCAGAGCATCGCCGTGGACATCAAAAATGACGGAAAGAAAGTCGGGATGAAAGCCGGAAAGAAGGCTGTCCGCTATGACGAGATGGATATGGCACAGATGTCACTTTTTGACACGGTGACGGATGAGGATGTGCTGCGGGAGCTGATGGAGGTGGAGGTGACCACGCTGACGCCGCTGGATGCCCTAAACACTCTATATCGGCTGCAGAACAAGATGAAGAACCGTTGGAATGCCAATGAGTGATGAAAAGCCGTCCCCGGACAGTGGAAATGATGGAATATGAAAGGAAATATGAGGAGATATGCCGGAGATACATTTACTGGACACGGAGACAATCGATAAGATCGCTGCGGGCGAGGTGGTGGAGCGACCCGCCAGCGTGGTGAAAGAACTCGTGGAGAACGCGGTGGACGCCGGGGCCACGGCCATCGCCGTGGAGATCAAGGAGGGCGGCATTGAGTTCATCCGCGTCACGGACAATGGGCACGGCATGGACAAGGAGCAGGTCCGCAAGGCCTTCCTGCGCCATGCCACCAGTAAGATCAACTGTGCGGAGGATCTGACGGGGATCTCCAGTTTGGGGTTTCGCGGAGAGGCGCTCTCCAGTATCGCCGCGGTGTCCAAGGTGGAGGTGATCACCAAGACAAAGGAGAGCCTCACGGGCAGCCGCCTTGTGTTGGAGGGCGCGGTGGAAAAGGAGTTCTCCGAGGTGGGAGCGCCGGACGGCACCACTTTTCTGGTGCGGAATCTCTTTTTTAACACGCCGGTGCGCCGGAAATTTCTCAAACTCCCGCCCACGGAGGGCGGACATATCGCCGATCTGATGGAGCATCTGGCTCTCTCGAGACCGGATATTTCCTTTAAATTTCAGATGGGAAGTCAACTGCGTTTTCACACCACGGGAAACGGAGATCTCAAGGAGGTCATCTACCGCATCTATGGGCGGGATGTGGCCGCCTCACTGGTTCCCATCCTCATAGAGCAGAACGGCAACCGAGTGGAGGGGTATCTGGGGAAACCCGTGTTGGTGCGCTCCAACCGCAATTTCGAGATCTATTTTATCAACGGGCGTTTTATCAGGAGCAATGTGATCGCCAGAGCGTTGGAGGAGGGATACAGGGAGTATCTGATGCAACACAAGTTTCCGCTGTGCGTGCTGCACATCACCATGGATCCGGGACAGGTGGACGTGAATGTTCATCCCACGAAGATGGATGTGCGTTTCAGTGACGGCATCACTTTCAGCAAGATGCTCTCGGACGGAGTACATGACACCTTAAGGGATCGGGAGATGATTCCGGAGGCCCGATTGGACGACGGAAGGGACGAGCGGCGGGCGGAGCGGGAGAGGCGCTTGGAGCGGCAAAAAGAGCGCACGCCGGAACCTTTCGAGCAGCGAAGATCCGAGAGCTATCGGGTGATGGAAGAAAATGCATATCGGACTGCCGGAGTAGCGCAGACGCCGCCCACAGTCCCAACGGATTTCCCCCAAATCGCGCAGTCTGCAGGAGACGTGCAGCCCGATTCCGAATCTGCGCAACGCGGCCCCGAACCCGCGCAACAGCCCGTCCCCGCGCAGATGAATCTGTTTGAAGAGCGGATCCTGTCCGCGGACAATCGCAGCCGGTATCATATCATCGGTCAGGTGTTTGACACCTATTGGATGGTGCAGTTTGAGGACAAGCTGTTGATCATCGATCAGCACGCGGCTCATGAGAAAGTAAAATATGAGCGGCTCATGAGCCGGATGCGGGAGAAGAAAACAGCCTCCCAGATACTGGCTCCGCCGGTCATCGTCAGTCTCTCCGCGCAGGAGGAACAGGTGCTGTCCGAGTATAGGGAAATATTCACTCAAATGGGCTTTGAGACGGAAAGTTTCGGGGGCAGGGAGTATGCCCTGCGCAGCGTGCCGGTGGATCTGTACGGATGCAGCGAGAGGGAACTGTTTCTGGAGATATTGGATGAACTTGACACGGGTGTCAGCCGGGGAAGTTTTCAGGTGATAGAGGAAAAGATCGCGTCCATGTCCTGCAAGGCGGCGGTAAAGGGGAATAACCGCCTGAGCGTGGAGGAGGCACGGGAGCTCATCGATGAGCTTTTGACATTGGACAATCCTTACAACTGTCCCCACGGCAGACCTACGATCGTCACTGTCAGCCGATATGAGATGGACAAAAAATTCAAGCGTATCGTGTGACGTTCGGAGGATATGTGGTGCGGGAATCAAATATTTTGGAAAAAGAGAAAACGCATTCCGGTGACGGGAGACCGCCCCTTGTCATTCTCACCGGGCCGACCGCGGCGGGGAAGACTGCCCTGTCCATCGCCCTGGCCAAGGCGGTGAACGGGGAGATCCTATCGGCGGATTCCATGCAGGTCTATCGGGGCATGGACATCGGTTCCGCCAAGATCACGCAGGAGCAGATGCAGGGCGTGCCCCATCATCTGATCGATATTTTGGACCCGTGGGAGGATTTCAATGTGGTCTCCTTTCAGAAATACTGTAAAGAGGCCATGGCCGGCATTTATGCCCGGGGCAGACTGCCGATCCTTGTGGGCGGAACGGGATTTTATATCCAGGCGGTGCTGAGAGACATCAACTATACAGAGGAAGGTGAGGATTCCGCGTTTCGCCGTGAGTTGGAGGAAAAGGCGGCAAGAGAGGGTCCCGAGACATTGCACCGGATGCTCGCGGCGGTGGATATGCCCTCGGCGGAGGCCATTCCGCCCGGCAATGTCAAACGGGTGATCCGGGCCTTGGAATTTTATCATCTGAACGGAAGGCGCATCTCCGAACACAACGAGGAGGAGCGCATGCGGGAGAACGCATACAATGCCTGCTATTTTGTGTTGGATGATGACCGGGATAAGCTCTATGAGCGCATTGACAGACGGGTGGATCTCATGATGGAGCAGGGGCTTTTGGAGGAGGTAGAACGTCTGCGGGCCATGGGGTGCCGAAGAGGGCAGACCGCCATGCAGGGCCTCGGCTACAAAGAACTTTTGGATTATCTGGAGGGGGACTGCTCATTGGAGGAGGCGGTGGAGCGCATCAGGCAGAAGACCAGGCATTTCGCCAAGAGACAGCTCACATGGTTCAGACGGGAGCGGGATGTCATCCGGCTCAACCGCCCGGACTTTCCGGAGGAGGATCGGGAGAGCGCCATATTGGAGTGTATGTTGGCGCATATTCGAGAACGGTTGTTGTAGGATTTTTCAAATTCTGTGGGTTGCGTTAAGAGGGGAATATGGGAATATATGGATAAGAAAATGACGGATCAATACAGTACGGAACAATACAGTACGGAACAATACAGTACGGATGACGAGATAAAACTTCTCTGCAGGTCCATGGGGATTATGGAGACTGTTTATGACTTCGGCTCGCGGATCCTGAGCGGACTTGAGGAGCGTTTTGCAGAGATCGACCGGGTGGCGGAGTACAATCAGCTCAAGGTGCTGCGGGCGATGCAGAAAAACCGGGTCAGTGAGGCCTGTCTTCTCGGCACCACAGGCTATGGATATAATGATGTGGGCAGGGAGACATTGGAGTCCGTCTATGCGGATATCTTTCACACACAGGACGCTCTGGTGCGCCCGCAGATCACCTGCGGCACCCATGCGTTGGCGCTGGCTCTCATGAGCAATCTGCGCCCGGGGGACGAGCTGCTCTCTCCGGTGGGAAAACCCTATGACACCCTGGAGGAGGTCATAGGCATCCGCCCCTCCAAAGGCTCTCTTGCGGAGTACGGCATCCGCTACAGGCAGGTGGATCTTCTCGCAGACGGCGGTTTCGACTATGAGGGGATCCGAAACGCCATCAACGAACACACCCGTCTGGTGACCATTCAGCGCTCCAAGGGATATCAGACCAGACCTACGCTGTCCGTAAAACGGATCGGAGAGCTGATCGCCTTTGTGAGATCCGTGAAACCGGATGTGATCTGCATGGTGGACAACTGCTATGGCGAGTTTGTGGAGCGCGAGGAACCCTCCGATGTGGGCGCCGATATGGTGGTGGGGTCGCTCATCAAGAATCCGGGCGGCGGTCTGGCGCCCATCGGCGGTTATATCGCAGGGCGGCGGGAGTGCGTGGAGAATGCGGCCTATCGCCTCACGAGTCCGGGGCTCGGCAGGGAGGTGGGCGCGTCGTTGGGAGCTCTGCCCGCCTTTTATCAGGGAATATTCCTCGCGCCCACGGTGACGGCATCGGCGTTAAAGGGCGCCATTTTTGCGGCCAATCTGTATGAGAGACTGGGATTTGACGTGATCCCTAATGGCAGCGAGAGCAGGCATGACATCATACAGGCGGTCACCTTCGGCAGTCCCGAGGGCGTGATCGCGTTCTGTCAGGGGATTCAGGCAGCGGCGCCGGTGGACTCCCATGTCACGCCGGAGCCTTGGGACATGCCCGGATATGACGCCAAGGTCATCATGGCGGCGGGCGCTTTCGTGTCGGGTTCCTCCATTGAATTGTCCGCGGACGGTCCCATCAAGGAGCCCTATGCGGTGTATTTTCAGGGCGGGCTGACATGGCCCCACGCCAAATTCGGCATTTTGCGGTCCCTGCAGGAACTTGTGAATCGGAGAATCGTAAACTTGGAATGAGCTGCGGACCGGGGCGTGCGGGGCGGATGCGGCAATGGGACGATGCGGCAGAGCCCGGGACGGGAATGCTGTAAAAAAAGCAAAAATCCGGGTGAATCTCCTCAGAACCGGGAAGATTAAGAAGAAATAAAATTGGTAAATTTTATGTACAGCTTTTATATTTTATGCTACAATAATTGACAGCGCAATGACATTATACGGAAGAAAGATGGGGTATTCTCATGAGGAAAGCAAATTGGCTGCTGATCTGGCTGGTGCTGATCGGCTTTGTGCTCGGAACCGTGATCGCGCAGATCTTCCCGTCGAGTTTTCTGAATTATGGGCAGGTCTTCGGACTGAGCAATCCCATAGAGCTTGACATGGGCTTTATAATCCTGACATTCGGATTGCGGTTCAATATCACCATCGCCGGCATCATCGGTGTGGTCATCGCCTTTGTGGTGTATCGTTTTATCAGATGATCACTTTCCCATGCTTTGGAGAAGGCAAAGGAAGTGTGAATGCAGACGGATTTACCCTACGAAAAATTTCTTCAGAAAGGTCCCGCGTCATTGACGGAGAGTGAGCTGTTGGCGATCATTCTGCGGACCGGCACCAATAAGAAGAGCGCCGTGGAACTGGCGGGGGAGGTGCTCTCTCTGGCGAAATACCCGAGGGAGGGACTCCTTGGACTCTATGACGTGACCCTTGAGGAACTCATGCAGATCAAAGGCATAGGGCAGGTGAAGGCGGTTAAATTAAAATGCCTTGCGGAGCTGTCCGTGAGGATCAGCCGGGCCACCGCGAAGGAGGGGCTGACGTTTAATTCCCCCCGTTTGGTGGCACAATATTTTATGGAGACTCTGCGCCACAGGAGGACTGAGTGCGTGATCCTGGTCAGTCTGGACACCGGAGGCCGCCTGCTCGGGGAGAAGAAACTCTCCGACGGAAGCGTGAGGATGGCGCTCATCTCGCCCAGAGAAATCTTTCTGGAGGCGCTGCGCGCCGGAGCGGTGAGCATCCTGTTGGTGCACAACCATCCGAGCGGAGATCCCACTCCCGGCAAATGTGACAGGGAGCTGACCCGCAATGTGAGCCGTCTGGGGGCCATGATGGATATCCCGCTCCTGGATCATATCATTATCGGGGACAACAGATACGCCAGCTTTAAGGAGTTGGGATATCTGGAAGAACAGGCATAAAGGCCGCGCGCCCAAGTGCCCATATATTTTATACAAAAGTGACACAGAAAGGGGCTGTCCGGGATGGCTAACAATGTATTTGGCATCGACTTGGGTACCAATAATATCAAGATCTATAATCGCAGCGAAGACAATATCATGGTGGAGAAGAACATGATCGCCATCGAGAATAAGAACACGCTTTTTGCATATGGCGACTCTGCATTTGAAATGTATGAGAAGGCGCCGGGAAATATTCATATTTCCTATCCGCTGTCCAACGGTGTGATCGCGGACATCAAGAATATGGAGACTCTGATCCGTTATTTTATCGGGGACATACAGAAGGGCAATCTAAAGCCCGCGGACTTTTTTATCGCGGTTCCCACGGATGTGACGGAGGTGGAAAAACGCGCGTTTTATGATCTGGTCAAGGATGCCAATGTGAAAGCCAAGCGCATCATGGTGGTGGAGAAGGCTGTGGCGGACGGTCTCGGACTGGATATCGATGTCAAGAATTCTCAGGGCGTGTTGGTGGTCAATGTGGGATATGAGACCACGGAGATCTCCATCCTTTCATTGGGGGGCATTGTGCTCAGCCGCCTGATCAAGGCCGGCGGACTGAAGTTTGACGAGGCCATCAGGGCGGCGGTGAGAAGGGAATTTTCCCTCATCATCGGCGGCAAGACGGCGGAGACGGTGAAGATTTCCCTGAAGGAATTGGACGCGGAGAAAAAGGGCGCCGTGGTCTATGGGCGCGATATCGTGACGGGGCTTCCCGTGGAGCGGGAGATCCCCACCAGATTGGTGGACGAGTCTTTGGAGGAGCATTTCAATACCATCATAGACAATGTAAAAGTGATTCTGGAGCGCACACCCCCGGAACTCGCGGCGGATATCTACCGCCACGGGATCTATCTGACGGGCGGCGCGTCTCAGGTCAATCATCTGGCGGAGCGCATGGCGATCGGCACGGGGCTCAAGGTCAATGTGGCGGAGAATCCGCTGACCAGTGTGGCGGCCGGCCTCTCCAAGATCATTCGGGACGAAAATTATAAATCTGTGGCTTACGCGGTCGAAGGGATGGGTAAATGAGTCCGATCATCAGGAAAAAAGGGGAGAAATTTACTTTACCCGGTAAGTATCTCCTTTTTATATTAACTGTATTATGTATCTGTCTGATGCTTTTGACATTCGGCACCAATGTGTTCAACAGGCCGTTAAACACGGCTCTGGGCTATGTGGTGGTGCCCTTTCAGCAGGGGATCTCCCGGGCGGGCGAGTGGCTCTCAAGGCGCTCCGAGGAACTGGTGCAGATACGGGAACTCTTGGATGAGAATGCCAGGCTGAAGGAGGAGATCGCAGCCCTCACGGAGGAGAATACCCTTCTGCAGCAGGACAAATACGAGCTGAATCAGCTCCGCGCGCTTGTGGAGTTGGATGAGCAGTACGGCGCGTACAACAAGGTGGGCGCCCGCATCATCAGCAGGGATTCCGGCAACTGGTATTCCTCTTTTATCATCGACAAGGGCAGTGACGACGGATTGGCGGAGAATATGAATGTGATCGCGGGGGGCGGTCTGGTGGGGCGGATCACCGCCACGGGGCCCAACTGGTCCCGCGTGACGGCCATCATCTCCGACAACAGCAATGTGAGCGCCATGACTTTGGCCACGGGAGATAAGATGATCGTGTCGGGGGATCTGCAGATGATGTCCGAGGGCATCATCACTTTCAGCAAGTTGGTTGACAGCAAAAATGTGGTGGCGGAAGGCGATAAGGTAGTCACCTCCGACATCAGCGACAAGTATCTCCCCGATATTTTGATCGGTTACATACATACCATCAACACGGACAACAATAATCTGACCAAATCGGGATATATCACTCCCGTTGTGGATTTTGAACACTTGAGCGAGGTGCTTGTCATCACGGATTTGAAACAGGTCATGACTGAATAGCAAAGGAGAGTCCGGATGCTCCGAAAGATCATTGTGGCATTGTTAATCTTCATAAGTTTTCTGTTGGAATCCACGGTGTTCGGCTACTTTGCCCTGGCGGGGATCGTGCCGAAACTGACCATCATCCTGACCTCCGCGTTCGGATTTATGCGCGGCGAGAAGGAGGGAATGATCATCGGCTTTTGCTGTGGTCTTTTGAGCGATGTGTTTTACGGGGACGTCTTGGGATTTTATGCCCTGATACTGACCTACATAGGTTTTATCAACGGGAAATTTTCGCGCATTTTCTACCCGGAGGACATCAAGCTCCCCATCGCGCTGATCGTGGTGAGCGATCTGTCCTACGGAGTCCTGTGCTATATTTTGCTCTTCCTGCTGCGGGGGAGATTTGATTTTCCGTACTATTTCGTGAATGTCATTCTGCCGGAGGCACTCTATACCATCGTGATAACCGTATTTTTATACCCTGTCATCTTATGGATCAACAACAAACTGGAAGTCAGAGAGAAGAGGAGCGCGCAAAAATTTGTTTGATGAAATTCGGGACAATCTGATCAATTTCATAACCAGCCGATTGACGCTGCTCACCTTATTGTTCGGCCTCATGGGCGGTGTGCTGATCTATCGCTGTTTTGAGCTGCAGATCGTGGATGGGGAAACCTATCTGAACGATTTCATGCTCTCCACCGAGAAGACCAGAGACATCTCGGGGGCGCGGGGCAATATTTTGGACCGAAACGGCTATGTCCTGGCCTACAATGAATTGGCTTACTCCGTAAAGATAGAGGATGTCTACGAGAATAAGGACAAGAACCGGAACATGAATAACACGATCTACCGCCTGATCCAACTGATCGAGAAAAACGGGGATCATGTCATCACGGATTTCAAGATCGTGGTGGACGAGGACGGAGAGTTTGCGTTCACGGCGGAGGGCTCCGCCCGGACCAGATTCCTGGCGGACGTCTATGACCACACGCAGTTGGGAGACGATGTGCTGACCGCCGAGCAGGCGGCGTCCACCCCGCTTGAGGTGATGCAGCATTTGAGCCGCAACAGCGGGACCGGATTTACTTTCGGCATCGGCGACTATGAGGTTGAGGGGGATTCCAAGTCGGATTTTATTCCGGGCAAGGGATACACCAATGAGGAGTGGCTCAAGATGGTCACCATCCGTTTCGCCATGCTGCAGACCTCCTACCGCAAGTACATAGGTACCACGGTGGCCACGAATGTCAGCGAGAAGACAGTGGCCGTCATCATGGAGAACGCGGCGGATCTTCCGGGAGTCACCATTGTGGAGGACACCGTGAGACGCTATAACGACAGCAAATATTTTGCGCATGTGTTGGGCTATACAGGCAAGATCTCCTCCGATGAACTGACGAGCCTCAATGAGCAGGTGGCGGCCGCGGGAGGAAACGCGGATACCTACACCATCAATGACGTGGTGGGCAAGAGCGGCTTGGAGGCACATATGGAGACCACGCTGCAGGGCACTAAGGGATATGAGAAAGTGGTCACCAATGCCACCGGCAAGGTGATGCAGATCTTGGAGCGCACGGAGCCCATGGCGGGACTGGATGTGTATTGTACGCTGGATCATGACCTGCAGATCGCGATCTATAATATCGTGGAGCAGAAACTGGCATGGCTGGTGTCCAACAAGATCATCAATGCCAAGGAATATAAGGCGGGGGAAAACTCTTCCAGCTCCGACATCCGGATTCCCATCTATGATGTCTATTTTGCGGTGATCGACAACAGTATCGTGGACATGAAACATTTCGGTGCGGAGGATGCCGGCGAGACGGAGCGGGAGGTCAATGAGATTTATCTGGCCTACAAGGAGGAAGTCTATTCCAAGTTGCGCTACGAGCTCACGGAGGGAAATACCCCCTACAACAAGCTGCCCAAGGAATATCAGGTTTATCAGAGCAATATCGTCTCCAGACTGCAGAATAACGGTGTGATCATGACGGAGGCCGTAAACCGTGAGGATGAGGTCTATATCGCGTGGACACAGGAGGAAGTGATCAGCCTGAGCGAATATCTGCAATATTGTATCGCGCAGAACTGGATTGACGTGACCAAGCTTTCCCCGGACGAGAAGTATTCCGACTCTCTGGAGATCTATGAGAAACTGATCGATTACATCATCGATATGATCGACCGCAACACGGAGTTTCAGAAGAGATTTTACAAATATATGCTTCTGAATGACCGGATAAGCGGGCGGCAGATCTGTATGCTTCTGTGTGAGCAGCAGGCCGTCAATGTCTCTCCGGAGGATGAGGCCGCGCTCTACAACGGCAAGATCAGCGCCTACGATTTCATGAAACACAGGATCGACAATCTGGACATCACGCCGGCGCAACTGGCTTTGGATCCCTGCAATGCCTCCGTGGTCCTCACGGATGTGAGCGGGAATGTGTTGGCCATGGTATCCTATCCGGGTTATGACAACAACAAGATGGCCAATTCCATTGACGCGGAATATTACGCAAAGTTAAATGCGGATAAGTCACAGCCGCAGCTCAACTTTGCCACACAGTACAAGGCGGCGCCCGGCTCCACCTTCAAGATCGTCGTCGCGACGGCGGGGCTGATGGAAGGGGCGATCGGTCTGCGGGATACCGTCAACTGTACGGGCACTTATACGGCCATCACCTATCAGCCGCCGAGATGTTGGAACCATTCGGGACACGGCAGTGAGAATCTGACCACGGCGATAAGAGATTCCTGCAACTTTTACTTTTACGATGTGGGATACAAACTGGCGACCCGCACCGGATCTTATGACGAGCAGGCGGGTTTGAACACGCTTTATGAATACGCGGACATGTACGGACTCACGGAGAAATCCGGAGTGGAGATCAATGAGTACAGCCCGGATGTGTCAAACATGGATCCCGTGCGTTCCTCCATCGGGCAGGGCAGCCACAGCTATACCACGGTGGGGCTTGCCAGATACACCACCACCATAGCCAACAGAGGCACCTGCTATGATCTGACTCTGTTGGACAAGGTGACGGACTCCCAGGGCAATGTCGTCACGGAGTACGAACCCATGGTGCGCAATGTCATAGAGCTGCCGGACAGTTATTGGGACGCCTTTCACAAAGGTATGCGGCAGGTCGTGGAGAACAAGAGTTACTTCAGCAATCTTGCCGTGCATGTGGCGGGCAAGACGGGTACCGCGGAGCAGACCAAGTCCCGTCCCAGCCACGGGCTGTTCATCTGTTTCGCGCCCTATGAAAATCCGGAGATCACCGTGACGACCCGCATTCCGTTCGGATATTCCTCGGATTACGCGGCGCAGCTGACCAGAGACGTGATCAAGTATTATTACGGCCTTGCAGAGGAGGAGGAGCTGATCACCGGGATAGCGGATGAGCCGGATGCGGGAGTGTCCAATGAGCTCTAAGGGAGGTGGATTATGAGAGACGCGGTTTTGATCAAAAGTTTTCCCAACGGGATCACATTGATATTGAATGAGGAGGCTCCCTTTGACGGGATCTTGGATGAGATCGCTTTCAAATTTGCCGAGGCAAAGGCATTTTTCGGCAAGGCGAGCATGGCTCTGTCCATTGAGGGCCGACAGGTGACCGATGTGGAGGAGATCCGTATTTTGGAGACGATCCACCAAAACAGTGATCTCAATATCGTCTGCATCGTCGGACACAATGAAGAGACGGACAGACATTTTATAAAGGCCCTTCATCAGGTGGAGAAACATCTCACCGGAGGGGATGAGGGACAGTTTTACAAGGGGTCCCTCACAAACAATCAGGTGATCGAGACGGAGAGCAGCATTGTGATCCTGGGGGATGTCTACCCCGGCTGCGCCGTGATCTCCGCAGGAAACATCATCGTGCTGGGAGGCCTCTACGGGGAGGCCTATGCCGGCGGAAACGGGCAGGAAGGTGCCTATGTGGTCGCGCTTGAAATGGAGCCGGAGAGGTTAAAGATCGGCGATTTCAAATACAAGTACAACGGCAAGACGCCAAAGTGGGGCATACGCCCTAAGATACAACCCAAGATAGGCTATGTGAAAAACGAAAGAATCGTGTTCGACGGACTTACCAAAGAATTACTGAGTTCTTTCTAGCACATAGGCGCTTAAAGAGCCGGGAGACGACAGAAGTAATCCATATGACGACGTATCAAAAAAGAATGGAGGTTTTTAAGTATGGAAAACGAGTCTAAGCAGCCGGGCTGCGAGGTAATTGTCGTCACTTCAGGGAAGGGCGGAGTGGGAAAGACCACCACTTCCGCAAACGTTGGAACGGGTCTTGCGAAATTGGGCAAAAAAGTCTGCCTGATCGACACGGATATCGGGCTGCGCAATCTGGATGTGGTCATGGGACTGGAGAACAGGATCGTCTACAATCTGGTGGATGTGGTGGAGGGAAATTGCCGTATCAAGCAGGCCCTCATCCGGGACAAGCGCCATCAGGGACTATATCTGATGCCGTCCGCGCAGACCAGAGACAAGAGCGCGGTGTCTCCGGGGCAGATGGTCAAGGTGATCGAACATCTCAAGGAACAGTTTGATTACATCATTCTGGACTGTCCCGCGGGCATTGAGCAGGGATTTCAAAATGCCATCGCGGGGGCAGACCGGGCGCTTATCGTGACTACGCCGGAAGTGTCGGCTATCCGCGACGCGGATCGGATCGCGGGTCTGCTGGAGGCCAACGGCTTTAAGCAGATGGATCTGATCATCAACAGGATGCGCCCGGATATGGTGCGGCGGGGAGATATGATGTCGGCCACGGATGTGGTGGATATTCTGGCGGTTCCGCTCATCGGCATCGTGCCGGACGATGAGAGCGTGGTGATCGCCACCAATCAGGGGGAACCACTGGTGGGCACGGACTCGCCGGCGGGGATCGCCTATGCCAATATCGTGCAGCGCGTGATCGGGCGGGAGGTGCCGTTTGTAAATTTAGAGAGGGGCATTTCTTTCTGGACCAGAGTGACCGGAATTTTCCACAAAGCCTAAAGGAGGGGTTCAAATGCGACATTTTTTTCGTAAAAAGAGCTCCTGTGAAGTCGCCAAGGACAGATTGAAAATTTTGTTGATCTCAGACAGAGTCAGTTGTTCCCCGGAAGTCATGGAGCTGATCAAAGCGGACATCGCCAAGGTGATATCCAAATACATGAAGATAGACGCGGGAAATATGGATATACAGATACAGACAAAGGGCAGTAAGGCCGGGCGGGGCAAGACTCCCGTACTGTATGCCAACATTCCCATACTGGATTTACACAGCAAATGAGGACGCCATGTTCAAAAACTATAAATTACGCGATTATGATTTCAAGTTAATACTTATGGTACTCGCTCTGGCTGCCGTTGGCGTGATCGCCATCGGCAGCGCGGAGGAGACACTGCAGACCAGACAGCTCTTTGGCGCGGTGGCAGGATTTATCCTGATGATCGCGCTCTCCTTTATCAATTACAACAGTCTGTTGCGGCTTTACTGGCTGATCTACGGGGGGAATCTCACACTGTTGGCGCTTGTGATGTTCATGGGGGAGAAACACAAGGGCGCGCAGCGCTGGGTGGAGATCGGATCCATCACCTTTCAGCCTTCGGAAACCGCGAAAATTTTGTTGATTTTATTCTTCGCACAGTTTATTATGAAATATAAGGAGAAATTGAATACATTAAAGATGTTGGCGGCCTGTGTCGTGTTGATCGGTATTCCGTGGGGGTTTATCTACAAGCAGCCTGACCTGTCCACCAGCATCATGGTTCTGGTGCTGTTCTGTGTGATCCTCTTTGCGGGAGGGATCAGTTGGAAATACATTGCCGGGGCATTGGCGGTGGGGATTCCGGCATTGATCCTGTTGGTATCCATCGCCGTACAGCCGGATCAGACTTTTCTGACCACGTCACAGCAGAACAGGATCCTTTCCTTCATCAATCCGGAGGAGTACGCCACGGCGGAGGCTTATCAGCAGCTCAATTCCGTCATAGCCATCGGGTCCGGGCAGTTGGACGGAAAGGGTTACAAGAACAATGAGATCACCTCCGTGAAGAACGGAGATTTCATCTCGGAGGCCCAGAACGATTTTATCTTCTCCGTGATCGGGGAAGAGTTTGGATTCAAGGGATCCGTTGTTGTCATTGTGCTTATGATGGGGGTTGCGATGGAATGCATGGCGATAGCCAGACGGGCCAAGGATATGGCCGGCCGGATCATCGCCGCGGGCATGGGGGGCCTGATCGCATTTCAGAGTTTCATCAACATCGGCGTCGCGACGTTTATCCTGCCCAATACAGGGCTGCCGTTGCCGTTCGTGAGTTATGGGCTCACTTCGTTGATGAGTTGTTTTATCGGTATGGGGGTAGTTTTGAATGTTCGGCTTCAGTCGGGTAGGAATGCCCTTGCGGCTGAAGGGAAATGAGAGGGTATGACTATGAATATTGCCTTGATCGCGCATGACGCAAAGAAGAAACTGATGCAGAACTTTTGTATTGCTTACAGGGGTATCTTGAGCAAACATGAGCTTTTTGCCACGGGAACCACGGGGCGTTTGGTGGAGGAGGTCACCAACCTGACCATTCACAAATATCTGGCCGGCCATCTGGGCGGCGAACAGCAGGTGTGCGCGCAGATCGAGCACAATGAACTGGATCTGGTCATCTGCCTGAGAGATCCTCTCACCGCCAAGACGCATGATCCGGATGTCAACAATGTGTTCAGGCTCTGCGATATGTACAATATTCCCCTGGCGACCAATCTGGCGAGCGCGGAACTTTTGATCAAGTCCTTGGACAGAGGAGATATGGAGTGGCGTGAAATATACAAATAGAAGAGCAGTGATATCGATATTGCTGTCGCTGTCGGTGTTTTTGTTCGCCGGCTGCGGCAATCTGAAATATGAGATGGATTACGGGTCAGTCTCTCCGGTGAGCAGTTTTAACGTGACGGTGGGACAATCGGCCGCGTCCGCGAAACCCTTCGCCGCGGATCTGTGCGTGGTGACGGGGGATGTGGCGGACAGCGAGACGGTGGATGTGTCCCATGCGGAGGCCGCCGTGCTCTTTGACCTGAACAACAAGGATGTGCTCTATGCCAAGAACGCGCATGAGCGCCTGTATCCGGCCAGCCTGACCAAGGTGATGACGGCTCTCGTGGCGCTGCAGAACGGCTCGCCTGATCAGATGTTGACGGCCACCAATGCCGTGAAGATCACGGAGTCGGGGGCTCAACTGTGCGGTCTGAAGGCGGGAGACACCATGACGTTGGATCAGGCATTGCATATTCTGCTCATGTATTCCGCCAATGACGTGGCCAATCTCATAGCGGAGAATATCGGCGGCAGCGTGGAAAATTTTGTACAGATGATGAATGACGAGGCCAAGAGGCTCGGCGCCACCAACACCCATTTTGCCAACGCGCACGGGCTGACGGACGAGGAGCACTACACAACGGCCTATGATCTCTACCTGATCTTCAACGAGGCCATCCGATATGAGAAATTTAACGAGATCATCCAGCGGTCTTCCTATCAGACCACCTATTATGACGGGAACGGGAAGGCCAAGGAGGTCAATTATTCCAGCACGAACCGTTTCGTGAAAGGAGACGCGCAGGCGCCTCCGAATATCAATGTCGTCGGCGGCAAGACCGGAACCACCGTCGCGGCGGGGTCCTGTCTGATGCTTCTGTCCAGGGACGCGCAGGGCGCGCCCTATATCTCCGTGATCCTGCGGGCGGAAAACGTGGATTATCTGTATCAGCAGATGACAGATTTGTTGGACGAAATCAACAATTAGTAGTTGTTTTTTCCTTGGGAATACACTATAATGAAATTGTATTACAGTTCTCACAGTATAAAGATACAATAGGAGGGTTACCAATGGTTCAGTTAATTGTAGGCAGGAAGGGCAAAGGCAAGACAAAACAGTTATTGGATAAGGTAAACAGCGAAATAAAAGATATTGCCGGGAATATCGTATACCTGGACAAGAGCACCAAGCATATGTATGAGCTGAACAATAAGGTCCGACTGATCGATGTATCACAATATATGATCGAGAACAGCAGTGAGTTTATCGGATTTGTGGCGGGTATCCTGTCTCAGGATCACGATCTGCAGCAGATGTATTTTGACAGCTTTATGAAGATCGCTCTCTTGGAGGAGCCGGAATTGGAGCAGGCGGTTGACAAGCTCTCACGGATCAGCGAAAAGTTCCATGTGGATTTTATCCTCAGCATTTCTCTGGACGAGTCGGAACTTCCCGTCGCGTTGAAGGACAAGATCCTTGTTTCCCTCTAAGAGATAGCGGATATATCGCCGCATGACGCATATGAATTTTAAATTATGTGGATGAAAGCCTCGGAGATTCCGGGGCTTTTCAATCAAATACCCGGCAGCTTGCTGCGGGAAGAAACAGGTTCGGAGGAGCGGAAATTGGCAGCCGGAAACGGATCGGGAAAGATCAGGAAATACAGAAAACCCTTGAATCTGAATATTGGAATGATCATCTTCGCGGTGATCTTTGTGTATGTGCTCGTGTGTGTGGTCATCTATTTTCAGACGGGACATATCGTGCGCTATGAGGTCAAGAAGGGCTCCCTGGCCACCAACAATATCTATCGCGGCGTGGTGATCCGGGATGAGGTGGTGGTGAACACCGACACGGCCGGATATGTGAGTTATTACGCCAATGAGGGAGAGCGCGTGGCGGCGAGCGATCTGGTCTATATCGTGGACGAGACGGGGCGTCTGAACGAAGAGTTGGAGAATCTGAACAAAGGTGAGAATATTCTGAGCGACAAAGATCTGTTGGAATTTCGCAGTGAACTGGTGAATTTCTCACACGGCTTTGAGGCGGAGGAGTTTTCCGGCATATATGAATTCAAAAATTCCCTGAGCAACACCGTGAAGAAACTGGCGGGCTCCAATATGTTGGAGAGTATCGACAGGCTCAATACAGGCTCGGGAGTGGCCAATATCGTGGACCGGTGCTATGCGCCCCGGACGGGAGTGGTGAGCTATTGGGTGGACGGATACGAGGATCTGGCAGCGGATCAGGTGACGGAAGAGATCTTTGATAAGAAGAATTATGAGGGCAGGAAGGTGCAGATGCTTAACAGCACTCTTCTGGAGCGAGGAGACGCGGCGTACAAGCTCTCCACCGGTGAGAACTGGTCCATCATCATTCCCGTGGAGGACGCGGAGCGCGGGGCGGAACTGGAGCAGGAGGGATATATCAAAGTCCGCTTTCTCAAGAATCAGTATGAGTCCTGGGGAGCCGCCAAACTTCTGCACAACGGGGACGGCAAACACTATCTGCAATTGTCATTCACCAATTCCATGGTCACCTTTGTGGGGGAGCGCTTTCTGGAGATCGAGCTGCTGATCAATGATGAGTCGGGGCTCAAGATCCCCAATTCCGCCATCGTGGACAAAGAATTTTATCTGATCCCGGAGGATTATGTCCTTCCGGAGGGAGATGCGGGGAAGGGACAGGTGCTCAGGCAGTATGTGATGGAGAGCGGTGAGGTCTCGGGCAAGCTGTACGAGATATCCCTCTACAGCTATGACAAGGACAGAGGAGAGTATTATGTGGATGCCGCCATCTTGGATGCCGGAGACGTCCTGTTAAAGGAGGACAGTCAGGAGACTTTTGTGGTGAGCACCAGGGCGACGCTCACGGGCGTCTACAATGTGAATAACGGCTACGCGGATTTCAGGCAGATTAATATTTTGGATCAGAATGACGAGTATTCCATTGTGAAGGCGAACACCCGATATGGCTTAAATGTATATGATTATATTGCTTTGAATGCGGATTCCGTGCATGACGATCAGTTTATCAATGACTGACGGCAGAGCCGGGACGGGAAAGTGTGACGGGAAGATGAGTCAGGACAATGGGATTCGGGAAAATATGGAACGGGTGAGGACGAAGATATCCGATGTGTGCGCCGCGTCCGGGCGGGATGTGTCAGAGGTCACGCTGATCGCCGTGAGCAAGACCAAACCCGTGGAACTGCTGCGGGAGGCCTATGCGGCCGGAGCGAGGGATTTCGGGGAGAATAAGGTGCAGGAGCTCTTGGACAAGATCCCGCAGATGCCCTCTGACATCCGTTGGCATATGATAGGACATCTGCAGCGCAATAAGGTAAAGTATATCGTGGACAAGGTCTATATGATCCACAGCGTGGATTCCCTCAGGTTGGCGGAGGAGATCAGCAGGGAGGCCGTGAAACGGGATATCACGGTAAATATCCTGGTGGAGGTCAATGTAGCGCGGGAGGAGAGCAAATTCGGGGTCCTGCCCGAAGAGGCGCAGGATTTGGTCTCAGAGATCGCCAAACTGCCCGGGATCCGCATAAAAGGGCTTATGACCATCGCCCCTTTTGTGGAGAACGCGGAGGAAAACAGGCCGCATTTTCAAAAGTTGAGAGAATTGTCTGTTGACATCATGCGCAAAAACACCGATAATAGATGCATGGGCAATATTATGCCCGCGGGCGCAGACCTGCCCATGGACTCTGATCTGTCCATGGGAATGACAGGGGATTATGCGGTCGCCGTGGAGGAGGGTGCCACTTATGTCCGGGTAGGGACAGGCATTTTCGGGGAGCGGGATTATAAGAAGGAGAGTTGATAAATGGGTGTCATGGATAAGTTTCTGAACTACATGAAGTTGAACGACGAGGATGATGAGTACTACGACGAGGACTATCTGGATGACGACGAAGAGATTCCCGAGCCTGCCCCCAAGAAGAGCGCCGCGGCCAAGGCCGCAAGGGCAACCGCGGAGCCTGCGTATGAGGAGCGGAGCGCCAAGAAGACCGTTCAGCCCAAGGTGACGCCGATCCGCCAGAACGTCACCCGCAAGATGCCGGGGAACGGCATGGAGGTCTGTGTGATCAAGCCGAGTACCGTGGAGGACGCGCGGGAGATCACGGAGACGCTTCTGGCCAACCGCACGGTGGTGCTGAATCTGGAGGGGTTGGATGTGGATATCGCGCAGAGGATCATCGATTTTACATCAGGTTCCTGTTTCGCGATCTCCGGCAATCTGCAGAAGATATCGCATTACATTTTCATCATCACGCCGGCCAGCGTGGATATATCCGGAGATTTTCAGGATATTTTCGGGGGATCCTTTGAGATGCCTTTAAACAGCGGTATGTAAAGAACGACGGACAGACGGGCTTCCCGGACAGGGAAGCCTTTTTAGAGGATAAAGCCGCTTGGGAGGGTTCCGACGCGGCGGGACGGAGGAAAATATGGCACAGAGAATGCCGATCCTATACAACAAAAAAACCTGCTATGACATTGTCTTTTCTCAGAGCTTTGACGGGCTGTGGGAGGAGCTGACCGCATTGGGCATGGAGCAGAGAAGACTCTGCGTCGTCACGGATTCCAACGTGGACGCGCTGTACGGGGACAAGGTGCTCAATATGCTCAAAGACAGGGGCGCGCGAGCCGTGAAATACGTCTTTCCCGCCGGGGAGGCGAGCAAGACATTGGACACGGTCAGGAATGTATATGCCTTTCTGATAGAGGAGCATTTTGACCGCAAGGACGCTCTGATCGCCCTGGGCGGCGGCGTGGTGGGGGATCTGACAGGCTATGTGGCCGCCACCTATCTGCGGGGAATCGATTTCATACAGATTCCCACCACCGTGATCGCGCAGTCGGACAGTTCCATCGGCGGCAAGACGGGCGTGGATTTTGACGGATATAAGAATATGGTGGGCGCGTTCAAGATGCCGAGACTGGTCTATATGAACACTTCCGTGTTGGGCAGTCTGGAGGACAGACAGTTCTTTGCGGGTTTCGCGGAGGTCATGAAACACGGGCTGATCAGGGACGCGGCATTTTACGAGTGGCTTCTGGAAAATATGTACGAGATCTGCGAGCGACAGCCCGCGGTGATGGAGGAGATGATGATGCGTTCCTGCGGCATCAAGAAACTGGTGGTGGAGAAGGACCCCACCGAGCAGGGAGACCGGGCGCTGCTGAACTTCGGTCATACCATCGGGCACGCCATTGAGAAGGCCAAGAATTTTGAACTCTACCACGGGGAGTGTGTGGCGCTTGGCATGGTCGCGGCGGCATTTATCTCATGGAAGAGAGAACTTCTCTCCATGGAGGAATATTATGAGATCAGGGATATGTTCGTGCCCTTTTATCTGCCGATCTCCGTGGATGGCATCGATCCCGAAGAGATCCTGCGGCTGACCAAGTCCGACAAGAAGATGGACGGGGGCAGGATCCGCTTTGTCCTTTTAAAGAAGATCGGAAAGTCGATGATCGACACCACCGTCACGGACGAGGAGATCCTGGCGGCAATCAGAGAGATTCATTTTAGCGACGAGGATGCACATGCGTAGATCAAGACATCAGGAAACCGAGACGGTAAATAAAAAGAAAATACTGGCCATGGATGTATTGATCGTGGCAGCGCTCCTGGCCCTGGATCAGTTTACGAAATATCTTGCGATCGACAGGCTGAAGGGGAATCCGCCCTATGTATTGTGGGACGGGGTGTTGGAACTGCAATATCTGGAAAACCACGGTTCCGCCTTCGGTATGCTGCAGAATCAGAAGTTTTTTATCCTGTTCGTGGGCGTGTTCTTCATGCTCGTGATCCTCTACTTCCTGATCAGACTGCCGGGTACGCGCAGATATAATCGTGTGCATCTGCTCCTGTCCGTGGTCATCGCCGGCGGCGTCGGCAATATGATCGACAGGTTTCGATTTGATTATGTGGTGGATTTTATCTCCTTCGTGCTGATCCGCTATCCCATATTTAACGTGGCGGATATCTATATCGTGGTGGGAGTCATCTGCCTTTTCGCGCTTTTCATGTTTGTCTTTCAGGAGAAGGACTTGGAATTCTTGAGCTTTAAACAGAAACGCTACCGGGAGATGAAGTGACATGAAAGAATTTGTGTTCAATATACGGGACGATATGGAGGATGAGCGTATTGACAGATGTGTCAGTATGCTCATCGATTCTTTGTCACGCTCCTACCTGCAGAAACTGATCAAGGAGGGCAGGCTGACCGTGAACGGCGTCCCCGTAAAGAGCAGCTGCCGTGTGCATGCGGAGGATGAGGTGCGATTTTATCTGCCGGATTCCGAGATGCCCGAGATCGCGGCGGAGAATATTCCGTTGGACATCCTCTATGAGGACGCGGATGTGATCGTGGTGAACAAGCCCAAGGGAATGGTGGTGCATCCCGCGGCCGGACATTACAGCGGGACTTTGGTGAATGCCCTGATGTATCACTGCGGGGCGCAGCTCTCCGGCATCAACGGCGTTATGCGCCCGGGCATTGTCCATCGCATTGACAAAGACACCACGGGATCCGTCATCGCCTGCAAGAATGACCGCGCGCACAACTGCCTTGCCGCGCAGTTCAAGGAACACAGCATCACCAGGCGCTATCAGGCGATCTGCCACGGCGTGATCGCGGAGGATGAGGGCGTGATCGACAGACCCGTGGGCAGACATCCCACGGACCGAAAGAAGATGGCAGTCAATGAGAAAAACGGCAAGCGGGCGGTGACGCATTACCGCGTGCTCAGGCGCTTTCAAAAATACACTTGGGTGGAATGTGTTCTGGAGACGGGGCGCACCCATCAGATCCGCGTACATATGGCATCCATCGGCCATCCGATCCTGGGGGATGAGGTCTATGGGCTGGGGAGGAGGTCTCCCTTTAAGCTTGAAGGCCAGACACTGCATGCCCGCATTTTGGGATTTACGCATCCCTCCACCGGGGAATATGTGGAGACGGAGGCTCCGCTGCCGGAATATTTTGCGCGTCTTCCGGATATTTTATCATGAGTTTTCTTATGACCGCTTTTCTTATGAGTTCCCTCATGAGCAGATTTTCTGTATAAAATGCATAATTTTTATCTGAAAAATATTGTGTAAATGTCAAATATAACGTATAATAAAATAGAAAAATCGTGAATTGGAGGTGCTTTTTTATGAATACGATCATAACCATCGGACGACAATTCGGTTCTGCCGGACGCGAGATCGGCGAAAAAGTTGCGGAGTATTTTGGCATAAAGTGTTACGACAAAGAACTTCTGACACGGGCCGCCAAGGAGAGCGGATACTGTGAGGAGTTGATCCAAAATCATGACGAGCGTCCCACCAATTCTTTTCTGTACAATCTGGTGATGGACACCTATTCCTTCGGTTACAACGCATCTTCTTTTGTGGATATGCCTATCAGTCACAAGGTATTTCTGGCGCAGTTTGACACGATCAAGAAGATCGCGGAGGAGGGGCCCTGCGTCATTGTGGGGCGCTGCGCGGATTACGCGTTGGCCGAGAATAAGAACTGCATCCATATTTTCATCTATGCGGATGAGGATACCAAGGCAAAGCGCATCATGGAGAAATATGATCTGTCTGAGGGCAAGGCGCGGGATATGATCAACAAGAAGGATAAGCAGCGCCAGAGCTATTACAATTATTATTCCTCCAAGAAGTGGGGGCGTGCGGACAGCTATGACCTGTGTGTGAACAGCAGCGTGTTGGGCGTGGAGGGCACGGTGAAACTGATCGCTCAGTACGTGGAGGACTTCGAAAAAAGAAACGTCGGTTAATGGGAGAGACATCAAATGACATATTTTAGGACAGGCATCGCTACGGTAACGGGAGATCTGGAGATCATGAAGGCTGACCGGAGTTTCTACCAGTTCATCGGTTGGGAGAGTCCCAGGTATCTGGAACAGAGTGTGTTTGCGAAAGATTTTTCCAAACTGAAACTCGCCGCTCAGACCGTGTTGGAGACCGGGACCGAAGAACTGGTCGCATACCGTGTATTGCGCCCTGATGAAAGTCTGCATTGGGTGGTGGCTGAGATCAGCCGGGAATCCCGGGACGGACAGGCGTATCTCTTGAACATCAGCATCCAGTCCATGGACGATCTGACACAGGACATACGCTCCCTGAGCGGAGAGATCCGGGAACTCAGCACCTACATAGAGATGTTGGATGAGCTTTTTTTCCGGTATGATATTCAGGAGGACGACTTTTTCCTCTTTGTTGGCGGGGAAGTGCAGAATGTGCGACTGTTTCACGGGAATCTGGAGAAATGGGTCCGGGCCGTCTTGAGCACACAGTCGATCACCGGCAAGAACGCGGATGAACTGCAGAGATTTTGCGATGATCTGCGGAACGGAACGAGGCATTTTTCCCATGAGATCATGATGCCGCATCTGATCCGGGGCAATGAGGAGGAGCTGTATCAGTGGAAGGGACGCACCATCTCCAACATAGAGGGACACTCTACGGTATTGGGATGCGTCTATCCGCTGACCAAGAGCAGCCGCAGCAAGAAAGTGCATATGGGATCCGATGAGGGGCGCGACGAGCTGACCGGGCTCTTCAGCAAGCGGACGATCACGGACTACATCAAACACTTTATCGAGACATCCGCGGGCACGAACGGCTATCTCTGCATATTGGATATAGATAATTTCAAGACGGTTAATGACAATTTCGGGCATATGTTCGGCGATGAAGTGCTCATCACCGTGGCTGACATCATCAAGGAGGCCGTGGGGGAGAGAGGCGTCGCGGGCCGCATCGGCGGCGATGAGATGATCATATTCCTGGAAGATATTAAGGACCGGGCCGATTTAAAGAGTGTTCTTCGGACCATTCGCAGCAATGTGGAATGGGCCTATAAGGGCAGGCGGGATGATCTGCATCTGAGTTGTTCCATGGGCGCGGCGGCATGGCCCATTGACGTGGACAATTACAATGATCTGTTTAAATTGGCGGACAAGATGCTCTACAAGGCCAAGGAGGGCGGCAAGAACCGTTACATCATCTACACGGCGGACATCCACAGGGACGCGCTCGGCGATGTGGTGTCGGCTCCCATATCGGCGGCGGAAACGCGGAATGTCCTGCATGTCAACAAGGAGCAGTTGCTGCTTGAGATGACGGAAAATTTCCTGCACCGCGGGATGTGGGGTGTGCAGTTCGTGTTGGAACAGACAGGCAAGGCTTTCAATCTCGCCAGAGTGGATGTCTACTATGACGAACCCGTCTACACGCCCATGCATTGGCGCGCGGACGGCAATACGGAAGACCGCGCGGATCCGGAGTACGCGGTCAGCACCAGATTCAGACAGCTTTTCAACAAGAACAATCTCGCGGTGATCGATCATGTGGCGGATCTGGAGTTCACCTGTCCGGAGGCCTATGCGAAACTGGTCGAACAGGGAGTGACGGCAGCGCTGTTCTATCGGATGGACGGAGTCATTCCGGGATATGTCACTTTCTTCCGGGAGGAGAAGTCCTCAAGGCGATGGACGGAGGCTGATAAAGCCTATCTGAATCTGATCGGCAAGATGATCGGGCTGGTGATCGGCGGGAAAAAATGACAAGATATACGATCCGAAATTTGAGGGCGGGGGAACGGACGATATGGCAAAGTTACACACGGGCACGGCTACGATCGACAGGCGACTGCAGGTGGTCCGGGCAGATCAACAATTCTATGAATATATTGGCTTTGAGAACGCGGCATCGTTGGCGGGAAGTATCCATCCCGAGGGTTTGGAGTATTTTAAAGAGGCCGTGACGAATCTGGAGGTAGGGGAATCTGCCTCACTCGTGATCCGCATGCGCACCAACAGCGAAGAGTACCATCATGTGTTGGCAAGGGTCGTGGGAATTTCCATAGAGGGTAAGGCGGATTCCTATGTGGAGCTGATCATTCAGGATATCGATGACATGGAGGAACGGCTCGGCAATATGTGCGATCAAAACAGCATATACAGAGAGTTCATCGATATGTGGGGAGAGTACCTCTTTATCTATGCGGCAAAAGAGGACAGTCTGCATATCTTTTACGGCGGGACCGTGAACGGAGTGTCCCTGTTCAGAGGGACTCTCGCGGAGTTTCGAAATGAGATCATACAGAGAAATCTGGTGGACGGCACACAGCTCTCTGACTTTGAATCTCTGTGCGACAGGATCGCGGAGGGGACCAAAAATTTTGAATCTCAGTTGGCAATCCGGGACAAGACCTCCGATTCTCCGCTGAAACATTGTGTCATCACCTGCAGAACCATCCAAAACTCCCAAAAGGAGAGTCTGGTGTTGGGCTGCATTCACCGCAGAAATCCGAATGAGTCAGGTGAGGGCGCGGACGTGCAGGAATCCTTTGAGTTGGATGTCACCACGGGGCTGCTCACCAAGAAAGCCATCCTGGAATACACGGAGAATCTTCTTCAGCATCATCCCAAATACAATGTGAATCTCTGCGTGGTTGACATCGACAATTTTAAACAGGTCAATGACACGTTGGGCCATATGTTCGGCGATGAAGTGTTGGCCAGAGTGGCGGACATCCTCAAGGAGGCCGTGGCAGGCAAGGGCCATGTGGGCCGTATCGGCGGCGATGAGATGTTCATTGTATTGGAGGGCGTCAACACCCTTTCCGATCTGCGGGGTATCCTGAGGGGCATCCGCAGCAATGTGGAATGGGCCTACAAAGACCGAAAGGAAGTGCCGCCCGTGACCTGCTCCATAGGAGTCTCCACCTATCCCGACGACGCGTTGGTATATGAGGATCTGTTCAAGATCGCGGACAAAATGCTCTACCGCGCAAAGCAGAAAGGCAAGAACCGCTATATCGTATATGCCGCGGATGTGCATGGAGACGTGCTCTCCGAGGGCAATCAGGTCAATGTGCAGAGCGCCGCGAGCCGAAGACAGGACAGAGAGGATCTGGTGTTGGAAGTCCTCGAATGTCTGGCACGGCAGATCAACCGCCCCTACGATGTGTTGTTGCGGGATATCGGCACGGCGTTTGGGCTGGACGAGATCCATATGTTTTACGGAGATGCCAAAAAGGTGTTGTTGGAGAGTTATTGGAATGCCCAAGGGGAGACCGGGCGTGGCGAGTCCTTTGCGGATTATGTGCATGAGGAGAATTTCATTCACTTATATAAAGAGCACAATATGGCGGTGATCGACAATCCGGGTCTGATCGAGCAGCTCTGTCCCAGGACCCATAAATATCTGATGGCGCACGGCATCAAGGTGGCTCTGATCTACAAAATGGACTGCAAGAAACATGAGGGATACATCACTTATTGCAAGATGAGCGACATATCCCGCAAGTGGTCCGACAGCGATATGGCCAATCTGGCCTATATCAGCAAGGCGATCGAACTGCTCATCAACGACAAATAAGGCTGTTTGATATGGCTTGACATTGTCGGGCAAAAATTGCTTGACATTTTGCGATAACACATGCTATGATGTCATAGTATGCCGCATAGCGAGGTAAAAGCGCTGCCATCCGCGGGATGGAGCCACCAAAGTTAGCGAGTAAAGAACGCTGTGGGAGGACTACAGTCGTTCCGTGAAGGAGGTGCCTTATATGTACGCGATTATTGCAACAGGCGGAAAGCAGTACAAGGTTTCCGAGGGCGATGTCATCAAGGTTGAAAAACTGGATGCAGAGGCCGGAAATACCGTGACTTTTGACCGTGTTATCGCAGTAAGTGACGGTTCCCTCAAGGTGGGTGATGCAGTTGCCAAAGCAACCGTATCCGCTACCGTGATGGATCAGGGACGTGGCAAGAAGGTTATTGTATACAAATACAAGAGAAAAACCGGCTACCACAAGAAAAACGGTCACAGACAAGCATACACTCAGGTTAAGATCGACAAGATCAACTGCTGAGAATGACTACGATCGAGATTGTCAGAGACAAAGAGAGAGCCTACAGGCAGATCATCTGCATGGGGCATGCCGGATATGCAAAGAGACATTTGTTGCACCGGGAGCCGGACATTCTCTGCGCCGCCATATCGGTGTTGGTGATCAGCACCATGAATTCCCTGGAGGAATTGGCGGGAGAGAAGATAGACGCGGTGACCGATGAGGAGACGGGATTTATGAAATTTGATTTCCCGGAGAATGTCTCCCTGCAGGAGAAGTCCATATTTCTCTTAGACTCCATGGTTTATTCCCTGGAGCAGCTGAGCGCGCAATATGGAACCCGGTATTTACAAGTAAACTACAAGGAGGTGTAGACCATGTTAAATTTGAACCTTCAGTTTTTTGCTCATAAAAAGGGAGTGGGTTCTACCAAGAACGGCAGAGACTCCGAGGCCAAGAGATTAGGCGCGAAACGCGCTGACGGACAGTTCGTGAAGGCAGGCAACATCCTTTACAGACAGCGCGGGACCAAGATTCATCCCGGAAACAATGTGGGCATTGGCGGTGATGATACCCTGTATGCATTGGTTGACGGCGTTTTGCGTTTTGAGAGAAAGGGCCGTGACAAAAAGCAGGCTTCCGTATATCCTGTGGAGCAATAAGAATCAACAGGGCCTCAAACGGTGTATGTTTGAGGCCTTTTTTAAACAACGGGCAGCTCGTAGAGCGTGTTGCCTGTTGTTTTCATACGGGCAGCTCGCAGAGCATGTTGCCCGTTGTTTTCGGAAAGGAGTTATACCATGTTTGCTGACAGAGCCAGGATTTATGTGCGAAGCGGCAGGGGCGGCAACGGCCATGTTTCTTTCAGGCGTGAAAAATATGTGCCGAACGGCGGGCCTGACGGCGGAGACGGCGGCTGCGGCGGCGATGTGATCTTTGAGGTGGATGAGGGACTGAACACCCTGATCGATTTTCGACACATCAGGAAATATAAGGCCGGGGACGGCGAGGAGGGCGGCAAGAAGAACTGCCGCGGCAAAAACGGCAGTGACATTGTCATCAAAGTGCCCCGGGGCACCGTGATCAAGGAGGCCGAGAGCGGTCAGGTGGTCATAGACATGTCCGGAGACAACAGGCATGTTGTGCTCTTAAAGGGCGGACGGGGCGGCAATGGCAATCAGCACTATGCCACCAGCAGTATGCAGGCGCCCAAGTACGCGCAGCCGGGACAACCCGCGCAGGAACTGGAGCTTTTGTTGGAGTTAAAGATGATCGCGGATGTGGGATTGGTGGGATTTCCCAATGTGGGCAAATCCACGTTCCTCTCCCGCGTGACCAATGCCAGACCGAAGATCGCCAACTATCATTTTACCACCCTGAATCCCAATCTGGGCGTGGTGGACTTGGACGGAACGGGAGGATTCGTCATCGCGGACATCCCGGGCCTGATAGAGGGCGCGTCCGAGGGAGTGGGACTGGGCCATGAATTCCTGCGTCATATCGAGCGCACCAAGGTGATCATCCATATCGTGGACGCGGCCGGCACGGAGGGCAGGGATCCCATAGAGGATATCTACGCCATCAACCGGGAACTGGAGGCATACAATCCCGAGATCGCGGGGAGACCTCAGGTGATCGCCGCCAACAAGACGGATGTCATACCGGAGGGGAGCGACCCGGATCCGGTGGAACTGATCCGAAAGGAATTTGAGTCGCAGGGGATCGAAGTGTTTCCCATATCCGCGGTGAGCGGGGAGGGCGTGAAGGCTCTCCTGTATAAGGTAAACGGTATGCTGTCGGAAATTGGAAACGATCCCGCCGTATTCGAGCGGGAATATTTCCCGGAGCTTGGCAGGGATGCCGCCGATGAACCCTATACGGTCCTCTATGACGAGGAGGAGGACGAGTATGTCGTGGAGGGACCCCGCATTGAGAAGATGTTGGGATATACCAATCTCGACAGCGAAAAGGGATTCACCTTCTTCCAAAAGTTCTTAAAGGAGGCCGGCATTCTCGAGGAATTGGAGAAACTGGGCATTGGAGAGGGAGATACCGTCCGCATGTACGGACTGACATTTGATTATTACAAGTAGCGCAGGCTGCCCGGACCGGCAGAACGGACGGCGCGCGAAGGAGGAATATGACAAGCAAACAGAGGGCATATTTGAAAAGCCTTGCCGCCAATCTCACCCCCATGTTCCGGATCGGCAAATCGGGTCTGACGCCGGAGATCGTGGCAGCGGTGGAGGAATGTTTTAACACCCATGAGTTGGTCAAGGGATCGGTGCTCAAGAACTGTCTTGAGGATCCGAGAGCCATGTCGGATATTGTGGCCGGGCGGGTACATGCCGAGGTGGTGCAGGTGATCGGGCGCAAGATGATCCTCTACAGGCCGGATCCCGATCATCCGCGGATCGTGTTGCCCAAGTGACGGGAATGAGGAGTCGGAATGAGGAAATGGAATGAGTAAGATCGGTATTCTGGGGGGAACCTTCGACCCGATCCACATCGGGCATCTGCTGTTGGCGGAGTGCGCAAGAGAGAGCTTTGATCTGGAGAAAGTGTGGTTCATACCCACCGGACATTCCTATGAAAAGGATTGCGAAAGTCGGCTCGGGAGAGTGCCCTCCCCCGAGGAGCGTCTGGAGATGGCGCGGCTTGCCGTGCGGGATCATCCTCTCTTTGAGTGTCTGGATCTGGAGGTGCGAAGGCCCGGAGCCACCTACAGTTTTGAGACATTGGAGGAACTCAGGGATCTTTATCCGAGAGAGACGTTTTATTTTATCTTGGGATCCGACTGCCTGTTGCGGATGGACGCGTGGCGGGAACCGGGGCGGATCTTCGACGCCTGTCAGGTGTTGGCGGCGGCAAGAGGCGACGCGGATGAGGCCGACATAAAGGGCTATATATCGCGGCTTGAGCGCAAATACGGCGCAGAGATCTCTATTTTGCCCTTTCGAGATCTCGACATCTCCTCATCGGAGATCAGAGAGCGCGTGAGACAGGGCCTGAGCATCCGATACATGACTCCGGACAGTGTGGCCGCCTATATTGATGCAAGAGGATTTTATCGAACATGAAGACATTGGAATTAAAAAAATTGCGAAAAGCCATGGAGAAAGCGTTGGATGACAGGCGCTATGAGCATACTTTGGGAGTGGAATACACGGCCGCGGCTCTGGCCATGTGCTACGGAGCCTCCGTCAAAAACGCGCAGATCGCGGGACTCTTGCACGACTGCGCCAAGTGTCTCTCAGATGAGAAAAAGCTTTCCATCTGCGCCAAACACAATATCATCATCAATGACATTGAGCGCAGAAATCCGGCGCTGCTGCACGCCAAGGTGGGAAGTTTTCTGGCCATGGAGGAATACGGGGTCAGCGATCCCGACGTGATCCACGCGATCCTGAACCACACCACCGGCAGACCGGGGATGAGCCTGTTGGAAAAGATCGTGTTCATCGCGGATTACATAGAGCCCGGACGGAATAAGGTGCCCAATCTCGATGAGGTCAGGAAACTGGCGTTCGCGAATTTGGACGCGGCTCTGTTGCGCATTTTGGGGGATATTCTGAAACATTTGGACGAGTCGGGCAGGGAGGTGGATCCCATGACCCGTAAGACCTATCAATACTATAGCCCTGAAACGCCGGGACAACCCGCAGACAGGCAGCCCGCGGACAAATGATCCCGCAAACGGTTAATATCGCAGGAGGGAAAGCAATTCAGGAAGGCAGGAGAGGAGCAGACGTGGAAAACAGAACGGAAATAGAAATAAAGGAAATGACCCAAATCGCGCTGGAGGCCCTGAAGGAAAAGAAGGCCGAGGACATCCGCGTGATCGATATCAGCGAGATATCCGTGATGGCAGATATCTTTATGATCGCCGGCGGCAACAACCGCAATCAGATCCAAGCCATGTGCGACAATGTGGAGGAGATGATGGGAAGGGCCGGACATGCGGTGAGACAGATAGAAGGGTATGACGCGGCCAACTGGATCCTCATGGATTTCGGCGATATCATCGTCCATATCTTTGACAGGGAGAACAGACTGCTCTATGATCTGGAAAGACTCTGGAGAGACGGCAGGGAAGTAGAAATATAAAAAGCAGGGGGAACCGCCGGCATGTCCGACATGTTCTCCCTGCTTTTGGCAGCTCAACCGGCTTGGATCTACCGGTCGGAACCATCCGTCAGTTTCATATAAAAAGTCAAGAGATAGAGCCCGCAGATTCCCACCAGTACATAGACAATGCGGGATAACCAGGACATGTCTCCGAGGAGGAATGCCACAAGGTCAAAGCGGAAAATTCCAACCAGTCCCCAGTTGATGGCACCGATGATGGCGATCGTCAACGCGACGCCGTCCAAATATTTATTTCCCATATTTTTTCCTCTCATTTCTGCGCATCTGAGCGTCTTTGTTATCCATACATCCCTATTATTGCCCCGATGGACCAAAAAATATGTATTTTTTTAAAAGAAATGATTGACAAAGAAATAGGAATGAGGTATATTCTGAAATAATAATTGTATACATATATGCAATCATCCAAATATGTGCATACAATTAGAATATGCTATTCAATCTGTTGAATGACAGGCATAAGGAGGAGAAACTATGAAAAGGTTCAAGAAATTTTTAAGTGTGGCCATGGTTTCCGCAATGGTTCTTGCCATGGCAGGCTGTGGCAACAACGCGGACGCGGGCAATCAGGGTTCCGGCAACAATACGTCTTCCGGCAGCAATGCGGGTGACAGCGCCGGAGTATTCAAGATCGGCGGTATCGGACCCACCACCGGCGGCGCGGCCATCTATGGCATCAATACCATGAACGGTGTCCAGATCGCAGTAGATGAGATCAACGCGGCAGGCGGTGTGAACGGTTATAAGTTGGAGATCAATTTCCAGGATGATGAGCATGATCCCGAGAAATCCATCAATGCCTACAATACGGTAAAGGACTGGGGCGCTCAGATGATCATCGGTTGCGTGACTTCCGGCCCCTGTATCGCGGTGAGCGAGCTGACTCATGAAGACAATATGATGATGTTGACTCCCTCTGCTTCCGCAGTGAAAGCTACTCAGTATGACAACGCGTTCCAAGTATGTTTCTCAGACCCCAACCAGGGAGCTGCTTCCGCACAGTACATCGGCGAGAACAAGCTTGCCACGAAGGTGGCTGTGATCTATGACAGTTCCGATATCTACTCTTCGGGTATCTACGAGAGTTTCGTGAAGGGCGCCGAGGAGCAGAGCTTTGAGATCGTGTCTGCCGAGGCGTTCACTTCCGAGAATAAGACGGACTTCTCCGTACAGTTGCAGAAAGCCAAAGATGCCGGCGCTGATCTGGTATTTTTGCCCATCTACTATCAGGAGGCTGCGCTGATCCTGACACAGGCCAACAGCATGGGCTATGCTCCCAAGTGGTTCTCCTGTGACGGCATGGACGGTATCTTGGGTGGTGTGGAAAACTTTGACACCTCTCTGGCAGAGGGCGTTATGCTCCTGACTCCTTTCGCCGCTGACGCGGAGGATGAGGCCAGCAAGAAGTTCACGGCTGCCTATCAGGAGGCTTATAGCGAAACTCCCAACCAGTTCGCTGCAGACGGTTATGATGCCGTGTATATTCTGGTAGAGGCCATCAAGCAGAGCAACGCGACCCCTTCCATGAGCGTATCCGAGTTGGGCGACGCGCTTAAGGGCGCAATGACTCAGATCACCGTGGACGGTGTGACGGGTGAGGGAATGACATGGGTTGAGACCGGTGAGGTCAACAAAGCTCCCCGCGCGGTTGTCATCAAAGACGGCGCATATACCGCTATGTAAACAGCATTTATGTGTGAAAGGCCAAAGAGGGTTGCCCACAACAGGGCAACCCTCGATTAACATAAGGGCAGTTCGCAGAGCGTGCTGCCCGTTGTTTTTTGACTTGCGGGATCGAACGGCTTCCGGTATACTAAAAAGAGTGCATTTTGGAATGGATGGAGGTTTTTATGAGCTTTGTAACTTATTTGATAAACGGTATCAGTCTGGGAAGCGTCTACGCGCTGATAGCGCTGGGATATACCATGGTATACGGCATAGCCAAGATGTTGAACTTTGCGCATGGGGACGTGATCATGGTGGGCGGTTTCACCTGCTATACGATCTGCAGTACCATGGGTATGCATCCGGTCTTGGGAGTGCTGATCTCCATCATTGTATGTACTCTATTGGGGATTGTGATCGAAAAGATAGCATACAAGCCGCTCAGACAGGCGGCCTCTCCTCTGGCGGTGCTGATCACGGCCATCGGTGTGAGTTATCTGTTGCAGAATCTGGCTCTGCTGATCTTTGGCGCCAACTCGAAGTCCTTTACCTCCGTGGTGAACATTGAGCCCATAAGACTGGCGGACGGACGGATCACGATCAACGGAGTGACCGTCGTCACCATTGTGGTCTGCATCATCATCATGGCGGCGCTGATGCTCTTTATCAATAAGACGAAACTGGGGCAGGCCATGCTGGCCGTATCCGAGGACAAGGGAGCCGCTCAGTTGATGGGCATCAATGTAAACCGGACTATCTCCCTGACCTTTGCGATCGGTTCCGCGTTGGCGGCCGTTGCGGGAGTACTCCTGTGTTCCGCGTATCCTTCCCTGACTCCCTACACGGGTTCCATGCCTGGCATCAAGGCATTTGTGGCGGCCGTGTTCGGCGGTATCGGCTCCATCCCCGGAGCGTTTATCGGAGGTATTCTCTTGGGAGTCATTCAAATCTTCAGCCAGGCCTATATTTCGTCCCAGATGGCGGATGCCATCGTGTTCGGCGTGCTGATCGTGGTTCTGTTGGTGAAACCTTCGGGTCTGTTGGGCAGAAATATACAGGAGAAAGTGTGATATGAAAAAGACATTTCGCAGTAATCTGATTACGATAGGGATTGTGGTGATTGCTTACATTATAGTCAGTATTATGATCGCCACAAACAACATCAGCAGTCTGATGAACGGCCTGTTGGTACCGCTGTGCATCTATGCCATTCTGGCAGTCTCCCTGAATCTCACGGTGGGTATTCTGGGAGAACTGAGTCTGGGGCATGCCGGATTTATGTGCATCGGCGCGTTTTCCGGCGCTTTCTTTTCCAAGTGCATGAAGATGTTTGTGCCCGGTATGCCGGCGGGGGTACGTTTTCTGATCGCCCTTTTGATCGGCGCCGCGGCGGCAGGGCTTTTGGGCTTTCTGATCGGAATTCCCGTGCTCAGATTAAAGGGAGACTATCTGGCGATCGTGACATTGGCGTTCGGTGAGATCATCAAGAACCTGATCAACATTCTCTATCTCGGCATTGACGAGGAGGGCGTGCATTTTTCCATGAGGAACTCTCTGGCGCTGAATATGGCGGACTCAGATAAGATCATCATAAACGGCGCGCAGGGAATCACGGGTACGCCCCGTGACTCCAATTTCACGGTGGCAGTGATCCTTTTGATACTGACGCTGATCATTGTGCTGAATCTGATCCATTCCCGAGACGGCCGCGCGATCATGTCGATCAGGGACAACACCATCGCCGCGGAGTCGGTGGGAATCCCCGTGACACGATACAAGATGATGGCATTCACCGTCTCGGCTGCCTTTGCGGGAGTGGCAGGGGTTCTGTATGCCCACAATCTGTCCACATTGACGGCATCCCCCAAGAACTTTGGCTACAATATGTCCATCATGATCCTGGTGTTTGTGGTGTTGGGCGGCATGGGCAATATCCGGGGTTCCATGATCGCCGCGGTGCTGCTCACATTGCTCCCGGAATTATTGCGCGGCGTGGTCAGCGATTACCGCATGCTGATCTATTCGATCGTATTGATCGTCATGATGCTCTTTAACTGGGCGCCTAAGTGTATCGAGTGGCGCGAGAAGTTCGTGGCGTTCCTCAAATCAAAATTTGCGCGGAAATCCACCGCAAAGGAGGCTGAGTAAGATGGCAATGTTGGAAGTACAAAATCTGAGCATTTCCTTCGGCGGACTTCGCGCGGTGGACGATTTCAGCGTGACCATAGAGGAGGGCTGTCTCTACGGGCTGATCGGTCCCAACGGCGCGGGCAAGACCACGGTCTTTAATCTGCTCACGGGCGTCTATAAGCCGAACGAAGGGATCATCACTCTGGACGGCGTGAATATCACGGGCAAAAAGACGGTGGACATCAACCATGCGGGTATCGCCCGAACTTTTCAGAACATTCGTCTGTTCAAGGATCTGACGGTGCTTGACAATGTGAAAGTGGGACTTCACAACCACAATCACTACGGCACTCTGACGGGGATTCTGCGTCTGCCCAAATATCATAAAGTGGAAAAGCAGATGGACGAGGAGGCTCTGGAACTCTTAAAAGTGTTTGAACTGGACGGTGAGGCGGGGATCTTGGCATCCAATCTTCCCTACGGCAAACAGCGCAAACTGGAGATTGCAAGAGCTCTGGCCACCAAGCCGAAACTCCTTTTGTTGGATGAGCCCGCGGCCGGCATGAACCCCAATGAGACGCAGGAGTTGATGGCGACCATCCGTTTTGTGCGGGAGCATTTCAAGATGACGATCCTTCTGATCGAGCACGACATGAAACTGGTGAGCGGCATCTGTGAGGAACTCACGGTTTTGAATTTCGGGCGCGTGCTCTGTCAGGGCAAGACCACGGAGGTACTGAACAACCCGGAGGTCATCAAGGCTTATCTGGGCGAATAGAAGAACGCCGACTCTCGGAGGTAGACAGATATTATGATGTTGGAGATAAAGGACATACAAGTATATTACGGCATGATCCAAGCCATCAAGGGAGTATCCTTTCATGTGGACGAGGGGGAGGTAGTCGCTCTGATCGGTGCCAACGGCGCGGGCAAGACCACCATCCTGCACACGATTTCCGGTCTTCTTGCACCGAAGGCGGGGAGCGTTTACTTTGAGGGACGGGATATCACGAAGGTGCCGGGACATAAGATCGTATCCATGGGCATGGCCCATGTGCCGGAGGGAAGACGTGTGTTCGCGCAGCTCACGGTACTGCAGAACCTGAAAATGGGAGCCTACACGCGCAAGGACAAAGAGGAGATCGGGCATACGCTGCAGAATGTGTTTGAGCGTTTTCCCCGTCTGGAGGAGCGGCAGAATCAGCCGGCCGGCACCCTAAGCGGAGGAGAGCAGCAGATGTTGGCCATGGGACGGGCGCTCATGAGCCGGCCCAAGATCATTCTGATGGATGAGCCCTCCATGGGTCTGTCTCCGATCTTTGTCAACGAGATCTTTGATATCATCGGGGAGGTCAGCAGAAACGGGACCACCGTTCTCTTAGTGGAACAAAATGCCAAGAAAGCGCTGTCCATCGCCAATCGGGCCTATGTGCTCGAGACGGGCAGGATCGTGTTGGAGGGCAAAGCGGAGGATCTGCTCAAGGATGATTCCATCAAGAAGGCTTATCTGGGGGAGTAGAATATGATGCAGAAGAATGTTGTGATCACGATTGCAAGACAATATGGAAGCGGCGGAAGAACCGTGGGAGAAATGTTGGCTGACCGATTGCAGATCCATTATTATGACAAGGAGCTGATGAAACTGGCCAGCGATGACAGCGGCATCAATGAGGCTCTGTTCGTCAACGCCGACGAGAAAGTCAAGAGCACCAGCCTGTTCCGCATCGCAAAGAATGTGTACAGTGGGGAGCTGATCCCGCCGGAGAGCGATGATTTTACCTCTACGGACAATCTCTTCAACTATCAGGCCAAGATCATCCGCAGGTTGGCGGAGGAGGAGTCCTGTGTCATCATGGGCAGGTGCGCGGACTATGTGCTCAAGGACTATGACAATGTGCTCAGCGTCTTTGTCCACGCGCCCCATGATTTCTGCATGGAGCAGGCGGCACGCAAGCACAGTATGAGCGAGAAGGAACTGGAGCGCTATCTGGCCCGAACGGACAAGAGAAGAGCGGAGTATTACAAATATCACACGGGCAGGGAGTGGACGGATGCCAGAAACTACGATCTGTGTCTGGACAGCTCCAAACTTGGATTTGACCGTTGCGTGGAGGAGATCATAGCCTACATGAAAGTGCGGTTTGAAAGGTAACAGATTTGAAAGGTAATAGACATGAAGAACACACCGTCTGAACAGGAGAGAATATTTCGCGAGTGGATGCGCAACCAGATGAACAGTCAGGGGGTGCGCCGCTATACGGACAATGCCATAATCGCTTACAGCTATGCGCTCAGAACCGTCTGTCACAAGATGGTGCCGCCGGTGGCGGGCAATCTGTTCACGGTATGCGATGACACGGAATTTGAGGCGCTCTATGCCAGGATCGCGTCCTCACCGGATTTTGAGAAGGTAAACCGCGAGAACGGGAACGGAACCTTTGGCGCGGCTCTGCAGCTCTATCAGGCCTTTTTGAGCAAGGGACTCTCCGCGGAAGCGCCGCAGGTTGAGGCAGCGTTTTATGTTCCGCATCAGTTGAGCAATAATGCGGGTTACAGTGAGGACAGGGGCAGAACCTTTAACTACACGGAAGTGGCCATGACTCCGGTACAGTGTATTTACTATGGCGCGCCCGGCACGGGTAAATCTTACAAAGTGCGACATATATTGGAGACGGAATACCCCGACAAGGAACAGCGGGATCTGCACTGCAAGAGGATCATTTTTCATCCCACCTATCGCTATGAGGATTTTGTGGGCGCCATCAAGCCGCTGATCTCTCTGGACAGGCCCTTGGATTATGTCTACTCGGCAGGGCCTTTTGCGGCTCTGTTGAAAGAGGCCTTCTCGCATCCGGCGGAAAAATATTATCTGGTGATCGAGGAGATCAACCGCGGCAACGCGCCGGCTATCTTTGGAGATCTGTTCCAACTCTTGGACAGACAGGAGAACGGCAAATCGCAGTACGCCGTGCAGAATGTGGACGTATCCACCTTTTTCTCCAGGGATCCGGGACTCAAGAAACTGTTTGAGGAGGGCATGATCTGGCTGCCCGCCAATTTCAATATCCTCGCCACCATGAATACGGCGGATGAGAATATATTCGTGTTGGATTCGGCCTTTAAGAGGCGTTTTAAGCTGGAATATGTGAAGATCGATCTGGACAATGTGCCGGAGCCCTGGGCAAAGGAGTATGACACTTTCGCCGGAAGTATGCCGCTCACCGCGATGTTTGCGGGAACGCCGTTGGAGGATTATGCGCAATCTCTCAGCCGGGCGGGAAGGTTAAAGCGAAATTGGCCGACCTTCGCCGGAATGGTCAACCAACTCATTGATATTTTGAACCGCGAGACTATGGCCAAGGGCCGTCCGGAGTTGGCAAGGATCCCCGAGAACAAGAAACTGGGGCCTTTCTTTGTGTCAGAGGATGAGCTGCGCAATCAGGAGAGCTTTATCAACAAAGTAATCTTTTACCTGAAACAGGATGTATTTACCTATTCCGAACATTACATGCCGGATTCCTATGAGGATATCTATCTGAAATATCTGGACAGGCATCAGGACATCTTTGAATTGCTGAAATAAGAGGGCCGTTCCGCACTTGCGGACGGCCCTTTTTGTCGTGAATCCTGTTCGCGGCATCATTTATAGAAACGAAAGACGCCGTAAACCGTTCCCAGGATCCTGCAATCGTCCACGATGATGGGATCCATGGTGTCATTCTCCGGCTGCAGACGGACATGGCCGTTCTCCCGATAAAAGGTCTTCACCGTGGCCGAGTCATCGATCAACGCCACCACGATGGAGCCGTTGGAGGCCGTATCGCAGGAGTGGACAAACACGCGGTCACCGCTCAGGATGCCGGCATTGACCATGGAATCTCCCCGCACGTTCAGAATAAAAGATTCTCCCTTGGGTACCATGTCCGCGGGGACGGGGAAATACTCCTGAATATTCTCCTCGGCCAAAATGGGCTGACCTGCGGCCACATTGCCGATGACGGGAATGCTCACCATCTCCGTGCGCACCATCTGAAAGCTGTCATCACAGATCTCAATGGCTCTGGGCTTGGTGGGGTCACGGCGGATATAGCCGTTCTTCTCCAGAGTCTCCAGATGGGAGTGAACGGAGGAGGTGGATTTCAGATGTACGGTCTCGCAGATCTCGCGGACCGTGGGCGGATAGCCTTTCTTCAATATTTCATCTTTGATGTAATCCAATATTTCCTGTTGCTTGGGTGTGATCTTTCCATAACTCATGTAGCTGCCTCCATTGTGATTATGAATCCTTCTGAAATGATTATAACATGGTTTATCCCAAAAAGCAAACATATATTCCAAAAATATGTTCGATTTTGTGCTTGACAAGAGAATGCATGTTCGATATAATGCAATCAGAACAAATGTTTTCGAACATACATTCAAGGACGGATTGCTTATGAACCGGGGAGGAATGACCATGAGAGAGCAGAAGAGTATACGGGAGATGACCGATCGGGAGCTGAGAACTTACAAAAGAGATCTGAGACGCCGCAAGGAGCGCAGGAGAAGGATCGCCTCTTTTTTGATGACGATATGCCTGATCACCGTATGTGTTATATCCTGTCATTCTTTCATTTCCAAGGCCGGAGAGAACACGGACGAGGTATCATTAAAATACTACACGGGCATCACGGTCATGGACGGAGACAGTCTCTGGAGTATTGCGGACGAATATATCGACTATGAGCAATACCGGAGCAGGGAGCTCTATATTGAGGAAGTGTGCAGCATCAACCGCTTGGAGGACGCCTCCGGGATCCGTGCGGGTCAGCGTCTGATCGTGCCGTATTATTCCACGGAATTTGTAAAATAATCTGCTCTCGGGGCAGATCATCCCCGAATTGACAGGAGAACAATCCTTAGAACCAAACAGAACCAAACCGGTCAACGAATGCATATTATTCCGGCGGACGGTTCTGCGGCTTTTCACGTAATTGCACGGCATTGGCGGCCCGACGGCGGCGTTCCTGCTCCATGGCGGCATAGTGTTTTCGGGTGGTATTGACATCCTTGTGCCCCAACACATCCGCCACCAGATAGATATCGCCGGTTTCTTTATATAGGTTTGTGCCGTAAGTGCTGCGCAGTTTGTGGGGCGTGATCTTCTTTAGGGCGGTCACCCGGGAGGCGTACTTCTTGACGAGATTCTCCACGGAGCGCACGGCCATCCTGCGGTTCTGCAGGGAGAGGAAGAGTGCGTTTTCATGTCCCTCAGCAGGGATCATGTATTCCCGTTCCTCCAGATAATCGAGCAGAGCGGTCTCCACCTCCTCGCCGAAGTAGATCACCGTCTCATAACCGCCTTTTCGGCGGATCTTGATTCCGCCTTCGTCAAAATTCACGTCTCCGAGATCAATGCCCACACATTCCGAGACACGGATTCCCGTCCCCAACAACAGGGTCAGAAGCGCCACGTCCCGCGTCTTGGTCTTCTGATGATATTCCAACTCCTTTTTGGTCAACTTGGCGCCGGATTCCACCTGATCCAATAAAATGGCAACCTCATTGGGCTCCAGACGTATGATCTCTTTCTCGGGACGCTTGGGCAACGGCACCAACGCCGCAGGATTGTTTTCAATCATCTCATTCTGATAAAAATAATTGTAGAAACTTCTCAACGATGCAAGTTTTCGGGCTTTTCCCCGCTCATCATTGGTGATCTCCCGGCCGTCCTTCTCATACAGCGTCAGATATTCCAGATATTCCTCGATATCCAATCTGGCGATGTCGTCCAACAGCGAGAGAGGATAATCCTCAATATTCATCTTGGCGCACACGGCATTCCGCTCGTGGAGGAACTCGAAGAACAGCCGGATATCATAGGCATATGCCAGTCTGGTCCTCGTGGAAGTGTACTCCTCGATCCCTCTAAAGAACGTCCTACAGAAACCGGGGAGCGTGTTCAATACCTCCCGCATCTTCACAATATTGTTTCGGTTTTGCTCATCATGGTAGTTGTTCTTATTTAATACTGCCACAGTATGTCTCCCAACCTTTCAGCTTTCCGTTTTGGATCGCGGTGAACATGCGCTCCTTGACACCGGGAGTCTCCAGATTGATCTCCCGGAGCAGATTTTTGATGTATTCTCTCTTGGTATGTCCGTCCGCGGGACAGGGGCTCTTGACCACGGGCAGATCATATTTGCGGACAAATCCGATCACATCCGCCTCCTGCACATAGATCAGCGGTCGGATGACCGTAAGATCCATGCGGTCCAGGTATGTGACGGGGGAGAAGGTATGGAAACGCCCCTCAAAGATCAGGGACATGAGCATGGTCTCCACCACATCATCTTTGTGGTGCGCATACGCGACTTTGTTGCATCCAACCTCCTTGATGGCCTGATTCAAAGCGCCTTTCCGCATTTTGGCGCATAGAGAACAGGGATTGCTCTCCGCGCGCTCCTCAAAGACCACTTGGGCGATATCCGTCTCCACCACGGTATATTCAATGTCCAGATCCCGGCAGAGGTTTCGGATTTCTGTCAGATCCAGGTTGCCGAATCCCAGATCCACCGTGACCGCATGAATCCGGAATGTCTGCGGGTAAAACCGCATCAGACCGTGCAGGGCATGGAGCAGCGTGAGACTGTCTTTGCCTCCGGAGATGCCGACGGCGATCTTATCCCCCTCCTCGATCATGTGATAATCGTCCACGGCTCTGCGGACGAGACTGTACAACTGTTGTAATTTCATGTGACCTCACTTTTGATGCCCCGTTGGCTTGCAACAGGGTTGTTGACTATAGGATCTTGCAGCTGTTTCTATTCTACTCCTTTTTTTTTTTTTGCACAACCTCGCTATTAAATCTTGTGATATTGCCCGATTCGGTGTATGATATAAAAAGTATGGATGTAAAAGATCATATTTGATAACTGTTGGAGGACTGCCATGAAAATTCGTTTAAACAATAAATATATCCGATGGGGCGTGACGGCATTCTGTGTGATCGCCGCCGGGATCCTTTTCTATTATCTGATGTTTCACGGAGCCAATATCAAAGCCGCTTTCGGCAGACTGGCGGATGTTCTCATGCCTGTGTTGGTGGGATTTGTGCTTGCCTACATCCTGACTCCGATACTCAATCAGATCGAATACCGTATCATGAAACCTCTGTTTGAACGGATTCCCATGAAAAATGCCAAAAAGCGCAATTCCATCCTGCGGGGCGTCAGTGTCTTTATCACGGCATTTTTGTTTTTTGCGGTGATCTATGCTTTGATCCATATGTTGGTGTCCCAGATTGTGCCCAGTATCATGAATCTGGTATCAAATCTTGACTCCTATGTGAGTAATGTGACGCAGTTGATCAACCGCCTCTTAGAGGACAATCCGGAGGTCGGCAGCTATCTGGTGAAGATGATAGACCGTTCTTCCGGAGAGTTGGAGAGATGGCTGAACAACGATGTTCTGGCCGCAACGAGCGGATTGCTCAAGACGGTTTCCCTCAGCATCATCAATGTATTGGGCGTGTTGTGGGATTGGGTCATCGGCTTTATCATCTCGATCTATGTGCTTGTCAGCAAAGAAAAGTTTGCGGGGCAGGCCAAGAAGATGTCCTATGCGATCTTTGACAAAAATACGGCCAATGTGATCATTCGCAATTTCCGTTTCACACACAAGACATTCAGCGGTTTTATCATTGGAAAAGTCTTGGATTCCATCATTATCGGACTGCTGTGCTTTATCGGAACGACCCTTTTGAATACCCCTTATGCGGCGTTGGTCAGCGTGATCATCGGCGTGACCAATATCATCCCTTTCTTTGGACCTTGGTTGGGCGCGGTTCCCAGTACGGTGTTGATCTTTCTGGTGGATCCAACCCACCCGCTCAACAGTCTGTATTTTATCATTTTCATATTGGTACTGCAGCAGGTTGACGGCAATATCATAGGGCCGAAGATCTTGGGCAACTCCACGGGACTGACCGGTTTCTGGGTTATCTTTGCGATCACTCTGTTCGGGGGCGTTTTCGGGGTGCCGGGAATGATCGTGGGTGTTCCCATCTTTGCGGTGATCTATGCGGCCATCAAGTCATTGGTAAACACGTCTTTGGGCAAGAAAAATATGCCGGTGGAGACGGGAGCTTATCTCACGGTGGAATCCGTGGATGATGAGGGTAATTTCTATGAGTTTGTGCCTACATTCAAGAAGAATATCGATGAACAGAAACAGGTGAGAGAACTGCGAAAACAGGAGCGCAGAGCCGGGAAAGACGAGTAGAGACGAAAGCGGGAGAGTAAAACCATGCGTTTTGTGATACAGCGGGTGACGGAAGCCACCGTCACGGTAGATGATCAGACCATCGGAGCAATTAAAAAGGGATTTCTGGTATTGATCGGCATCACTGAATCGGATACCGTGCAGATCGCGGACAAAATGGTTAAAAAACTGTTGGGTCTGAGGATTTTTGAGGATGAGAACGGCAAGACCAATCTGGATCTAAAAAGTGTCTCGGGAAGTCTGTTATTAGTTTCACAATTTACCTTATATGCGGATTGCCGAAAGGGAAACCGTCCCTCCTTTGTCCGGGCGGCCGATCCTCATATAGCCAACGAATTATATGAGTATATCATCGGTCTGTGCCGCTCGGAAGTTCCTCAGGTCCAAACCGGGAGTTTCGGCGCGGATATGTCCGTTTCTCTTGTCAATGACGGTCCCTTTACCGTGGTATTGGACTCTGAAGAACTGGGAATCTGATGAGACAGATCAATCTATCCCCAAGCTCCTAAACGGCCGAAACAGGGCCAACTATTCGTTAAACTATGGTTTTGCGCATAGTTGCATCTGCTTATCTTCAACCAATCTCTGATAAATCATCGCCATATTTAAACCGGATGAATAAGCATGATGATCATACAAGAAGGAACTGAGTACCTTATATACTCAGCCCCTTCAAAATTAAGTATCCGTTATAAACAACTCAGGCATATTTGGAAAAAATTGTCAGCAGTTTTTGACCTTTTAAAATAAGATCGAGTATTTTGGCATCCGGACTATTATAGTTTTTCAGCGTTTCCAATGCCGCCTCGCTGATCGCGCACCAATTGCGTTTTTCATCGGTAAATTGCTCCCATGCAGACAAGCTTTCATCCACAGTCTTCATCTGTCCGTTTTGTTTTGCCGTTTCCTCATACATTTTCAGCGTGTGGAAGGATCCGAATGTGCTGCCTGTTCCCGTGCCCATTTTATCCTCATAACAGCACAGAGCAAATATCTCCATGCGGGACGCGTTTTTAGGATCTACCTTACTGATGTCCACATTGTATATTTCTTTCTGCCCGTCCAAATTGGATATGATCTGAACGATGGGTTTATCCGGTGTAGATTCCTCTGAGAGCATGGCCCTCATCCCATAGACTACTGTTTTGCCCTCTTCCGGAATCATTGTCAGACCTAAGAAAGTTCCTTCGTCTTCACTGTCTGCCATAGTGATCGCGTCTGAGAAATGATATCCCGACCCTTGAAGCGCGGAATCATTTTTACCGGTCATGTTTTGCAAATAGTTATATCTGCCGTTTAAATTGTCAGTGATCTGCATTTAATTAATGTCCCTCCTGTGATATTTATGTGTACTTCCTATTCTCCAATTCCTCTGTCATTCGGAATTGCCATGCTCTCTTTTTCAAGTCCAAGCATATCATTTAACAGTTTTGTCGAGGCGGCAATTTTAACTGTCATCAAAGATTGTTGTTCTCAATATGTTATCCTCCTTTACGGGTGATGCAGCGCAAAATCTAAATTCGCTGTTCGATTATTTTATCGGCAGACTCGGAGTAAAGATTTCAATAAATGTTGCGACCGGACATATAAATGTAGTCAAAAGCAATCAAAAAAGGGATTGCGCTCCGCAACCCCTCTCCCCTCTTCTTATTTTAACACAATAATGATTTGCGGAGCATACTGCCCCACTGTTTTTACATATTTTTCGCCTACCAGATCCACATCATATATATGATCAATATCAGAAATGAAAAAAATGTGGGCACCACTTTCAAAACTGACATATTGGTGATCTGGTAGATGTCGGCCGGGACGACATCCGCGTAATAAGTGATCTCATTCAGTTTGCTTTTCAGTTCCGCCATGGTCATGGGCGTTTCGCCGGGCTCCGTGATCCGGCGTCTCAGTTGCTCCAAAGTCTCTTTGCTCATATAATATCTTGACAGAATAACGGTCAGTTTCTTCTGCTCCGAGCGAAAGGACGGCTCCCGTTGGTCATCGGTCTGTCGTCCGCTGCTGCGAAAGTTTTCCAAGCGTCTGGGTTCGGTATAGATCGCCGCGTCCTCACGATTTAATCTCAAGAGATAAAGCGTCACCATTATATGGCATATCGCAAAGGGGACCAGAATGAAATATACACATCTTATGAGTTGGGCCAGGATCACTCCGAACGGCAGCAACAGATGCATCCAACCGTTTAACAGCGTGCAAAGTCTGTAGACCAATTCGGGAACGGTCGCCATGCCTATGTAAATGATCAGATCATGCCACAGCCCCTTCAGTTTCTTCTCCACGGCGGCAAGCTGCTGCTCCGTCTGATGAATGGCCATATCCATATGGGCACATGCCGCGTCCAATTCATATAAAAGGCGCACATCCGGCTGCGTATCCTGTTGCGCATCCGACTGCAGATTGGTTTGTCCCAAATTGCTGATATTATTATTCATAATCTTTCACCACTACCAACGGATTTTCCCGATGTGCCATCATATCCAGGACGCCTTTCATGGATTTATATGCCATGTCCCGCACCACATTTTCCGTATAAAAAGCCGTGTGAGGCGACAGGATCACATTGGGGAAGGAACGCAGGATCGCCATGCCGCGATTGGCGATCGGATCTCCCATGCGGTTGGCGTAATACAGGCCGTTCTCCTGCTCCAACACGTCCAGAGCCGCGTGTCCCACTTTGCCCTGCTCAATGGCGGCAATCAGAGCGTCCGTGTCGATCAGAGTCCCCCTCGCCGTGTTGATGATCGTGACATCGTCCTTCATTTGTGCAAAGGCAGCCGCGTTCAGGAGGTGGTAATTGTCCGCCGTGGCCGGGGCATGCAGCGTGATGATGTCGGAATTGGCGTACAGCTCTTCCAAAGACACATATTCCGCCATCTGTCCGCAGGTCTCATTGGGATAGATATCATATGCCAAGATGCGGCACCCGAAGGTTGACAGATGCTTAATGACCGTCTGTCCGATCTTGCCTGTGCCGATGATGCCCACCGTGCAGTCACACAGATTTTTGCCCATCTTGCCCTTCAGAGTGTAATCCTGCACCTTGGATCGCTCCAGAATATGGCAGATATTTCTGCAGCACATCAGCATCAGCATGATGGCGTAATCCGCCACGGTCTCGGGGGCATAGGACACATGACACACGCCCATCCCCAACTCTTTCGCGTGCCGTAAGTCAATATGATCCACTCCGATGGAACGGGTGGCGATGTAGCGCACGCCCACTTTGTAAAAACGGTCCAACATATCCGCTCCCAGGTCGCAGGGCGTGGCGCTGATGGCATCATACCCGGCGGCAAGCTCCACATTGTCGGGACTCGGATACTCTGTGCTGTAACCGTACTCACAGTTCAGTTCCTTGGAATACTCTTCAAAAAAATATTTTTCGTCAAATTCTCTCATGGCATAGGCAAAAATTTTCATATGCGTCACCGCTCCTTTCCGTCAAAACCGTAATATGCAAAAAAATATGCCGCCAACTGCGCTCTGGAGCTGAAACTCTCCGTCTCCAACAACTCTCTCACTTCTTCTCTTCCGTAGAAACCTGCCTCTATCATTTCGTTGTCCGAGGAGTGGTCGGAAAAGTCTCCCTCCACTTCCGCAAAGGCGATATAGGTGGTCATATCCGATATGCCCACGGCCGAGAAGGACGGCGGCAGGATTCGTCTGATACGGCGTACCTGCAGGCCCGTCTCCTCATAGAGTTCTCTCGCGATACAGTCCTCGATGCTCTCTCCCTCCTCGATCATGCCCGCGCAGAGATTGTAGATCGGGCGGTTGACTGCCATTCGGAATTCATGCAGTAAGAGCATTTTGTCGCCGGATGTGGCCACAATGGAGACTCCGCTCGGCGCGCCGCCCACATCCTCAATGGAGCGCAGTTCCCTGCGGCTCACAAGCTCGTACTTCTTCTCCCGCCCGGCCTTGTTCAGATAAGTGATCTCATAATTTTTGAGGTATTTTCCGTCTTTCACCTTGCGGAAATCCAAAAACTGTAAACCCATACTTCCCTCCTACCGCTCTTCCATCTGTTCCCGCAGCGATTTATGCGCCTTCTTGCGGGTGATCTCCACCAATCCCAGGGCAGTCATGTCCACCACGGTGGTCTGTTGTCTGTCCGCCGCGGTGAGCGCCGTCAGATAGCGCAAAAGTTCCGTCTGCGCGGCCGGGGACTTCATATTGATAAAGTCTGCAATGATGATGCCTGAGAGATTCCGCAGTCGCAGCTGCAGCGCGATCTCCTCCGCGGCCTCTCTGTTGATGCGAAGGTAATTCTCCTCAGGGTCCTTCTTGGCCTCGCATTTGCCCGAATTCACGTCGATCACCGTCAAAGCCTCTGTCACATCGATTATCAGATACGCGCCCGATTTGAGCCATACACGGCGCTCCAGAGCCGTCTTCATCTTGCTCTCCAGACCATACAGCCTGACCGGGTCAAATCCGGCCTCCCCCGGATCATGGAAACGGATCCGCTTGTCGGCGGGAATGCATTCCATATTTTGCAAAAGCTCATATATATCCGCGTTGTCTGTTATGATCTCTTCATATTCCCTCGGAGAGACCAGATGCTCCAACACATCCTCCACGGGAGACGGCGGCTTGGCCACACGGGAAAAACAGGTGCGGTGGGGAATGGTCTCAAACAGTTCCCGCCAACGGCTCAAAAGGCTGTTCAGCGCCGTCAATACCCTCTCCTCCGCATGTTCCTCATCCGTCAGAAATTCCGCGGCGCGGGTGCGCACGACAAGGCCCGTGGGAACGGATTCCACCGGGGAGGTCGGCGTCAGCAGATCGTTTTTCTTCAGGATCCGGCGCAGACTTTTCTTCTGTTCCGGACTCAGCTTCGCGGAAAATCCCGTATGCACGGAACCCACGCTGAGCGCGAAATATTCGTTGGATATGGAAAACAGGGTGGTCACGGAGGGCTGCTTGTTCTTCTGCGCGCCCCGTATGATCTGCACCGGCAGTTCATCGCCCTCCCGCAGTCTGCCATCCGGGCTGTTTCGGTTTAGCACAAAGGGATACGCGCTGTCCTTTTTGGAGAGAAAACAGACATCCTCCTCGCGGTTGCCGATCTCCACAAAACACGCGTCCAGATTTTTGACCACATTTTTGACTTTGGCGATATAAACAGCCCCCAGGCGGGAATTTTCCCCCGGAAAGAACCGGGCCGCCCGCAATCTGTTATCCGAAAGCCAAAAGGCGGCATCACGGCCGTTATATTTGGTGAATACCAACTTGCCGCCCGTCTGCAGGTCCCTGACCTCTTCCGTGAGGTTTAAATCCTTATTTTGACTGATCCGACGGCTCATGATCCCATCTCCCCCAAAGGTACAAGGCATTGTGTCTGCCCCGCGCCCGTATCCGCGTAAGTCTCCTCCCTGGTGATCCGAAGGGCGTTCTCCTCCAAGGAGATCCCGATATCGGATAACATCGCCTCCATCACCTGAGAGGGTTTGATATTGCCGCCGCTTGAGGCATCCGTCAGAAGATGCAGGGCATCATCCCTCCACTCACAGGCATATATGCCGGGGCGGATATCCACCTCTCTCCTGCCCTTTTTGCCCTCCTTGGTGATTAGGACCGAATCCGCGGCCATAAGGCGACTCACTGCTCTCTTCATGTCCGTGTCGGGGGCTTTCCCCTGAGCGAAACGAACGGTGTAGGCGGCCGCGGCCACGCTTGCCATGGCATTTTGCGCGTTCTCAGACAATACCCGGACATCCGTGATGCGTATGTCCTCCACTCCTGCTCTGTTCAGGCGGTCCCGCACGTCCTCCGGAGAGGTGAGGGAGCGGACCTCAATATCCATGTACTCGCCGTTGCTCTCCGCCCCGATGCCCAGAGGGGCCGCAAAGGACATGATCTGATGAGGACTGTAGCCGCCGGTGTACGCCACGTCGATTCCCGCGCGCCGAAGGGCTTTCTGAAAATATCGCATCACATCCAAGTGTCCGATAAAGCGGAGGGCGCCGTGTTTGGTAAAGCGGAGGCGCAGACGGATATTCTTCGGTTTCCCGGCGGGCGTCGTATTGTCTGGCGATATCGACTCAAATGGCGCCATATTGTCCGTCGTCTCCGGCGCGGAGGGCTGCCGGGCCGGAGCGGGATCGCCTTTCGCCGTCTCCCGCGGCTCCACACAGATGCCGCCGCCAAACTTGGAGGCGCCGCAGCCCTGACATTTTACCCTGCAGTTCTCGGAAATTTCCTCCCTTTGGGCTTTCTGCCACTCGCGCCACAGAAATTCTCTGCTCACGCCGCAGTCGATGAAATCCCATGGGAAGATCTCCTTTTCGCCGCGCTCTCTCGCGGTGTAAAATTCTGCGCTCAAACCGCATTCCCGCAGGGTCTCCAACCAACGGTCGTGACTGTAATACTCACTCCAGGCGTCAAAATATCCGCCCTTTTCATACACCCTTCGGATCACCTCGGAAAGTCTTCTGTCCCCTCTGGCCAGCACGCCCTCCATGACACTTGCGTCCGCCTCGTGCCAGTTGTATTTGATGCGTTTTTGATTTAACTGTTCCGAGACGGCTTTCCTCGTCTGATAGGCCTTCTCAATAAACTCCGCCTCCGTACACTGCGGCGCCCACTGAAAGGGCGTAAAAGGTTTCGGCACAAAGAAAGAGGTACTGGCCACGATCTGCACGCTCCCGTTGGCCCGTCTCTCCTTGGGAACCGTCTCAAAATAGGCGGCGGCGATCTTATTGGACAGCTCGGCTATGCCGCGGATATCCTCCTCGGTCTCCGTGGGGAGTCCCAACATAAAATAGAGCTTGACTCTGGACCACCCGCCCTCAAAGGCCATGGTGGCCCCCTGCAGGATATTTTCCTCCGTCAATCCCTTGTTGATGACATTCCGAAGTCTCTGACTGCCGGCCTCCGGGGCGAAGGTCAGGCTTGATTTTTTCACATCCTGCACCTTGCTCATCACATCCAATGAAAAGGCATCGATGCGCAGGGATGGCAGGGAGATATTGGTGTGTTTTCCGCCGCAGTCCCGGATCAGAAAATCCACCAACTCGGGAAGATGGCTGTAATCGCTGGAACTCAAGGAACTCAGCGATATCTCCTCATGGCCGGTATGGTCTAACATCTCAGTGCCATATTGTTTGAGCGTTTCCACATCCCTCTCCCGCACCGGGCGATAGAGTTGTCCGGCCTGACAGAAACGGCATCCTCTGATGCAGCCTCTCTGGATCTCCAGGACCACCCTGTCCTGTGTGATCTTGAGATAGGGCACCACGGGTCTCATGGGATAAGGAATCTCTGTCACATCCATGGCGATCTCCTTGACAACAGTGTCAGGAATTCCCTCCTCCGTGGGGCGAAACGCCGCAATGGTGCCGTCCTCATGATAGGATGTCTCATAAAAGCGGGGCACATACATGCCCGGGATCTTCGCGGCGCACCTTAAAAATTCCACCCTGCCGAGTCCGTCCGAACGACATTGCCTGTAAAGGTTCAGGAGTTCCTCATAGCGGGTCTCTCCCTCCCCGATATAGAAGATGTCAAAAAACTCCGCGATGGGCTCCGGATTGTAGGCGCAGGGTCCTCCGCCGATGACGATGGGGAACTCCTCCCCTCTCTCGACGGCGCGAAACGGAATCCCCGCCAGATCTAGGATCTGCAGTATATTGGTGTAACACATCTCGTATTGAATGGTGATGCCCAGAAAGTCAAACTCTTTAACGGGATCCTGAGACTCCAGCGCAAAGAGCGGAATCTGCCTCTCGCGCATGATACGGTCCAGATCGAGCCAGGGGGAGTAGACCCTCTCGCACCACACATCTTCCATGGAGTTAAACATATCATAGAGGATCTGAATGCCCAGATGGGACATACCGATCTCATACACATCCGGGAAACACATGGCAAAACGGATATTGACCCTGTCTTTGTCCTTATATACCGCGTTGACCTCGTGGCCGATATAACGGGCAGGTTTTTCAATTTTCATCAGAATATCGTCCGACAGTGCCAATTTAGCGCACATATGCTCTCCTTCCGGCGCGTTTTAATGAGCAGATCTTCCTTGAAACCTGATGGAGTCAAAACAATTATAGCACACTCACCCTTAAGTCCGCAAGATGAGCTCTCACAGGTGAAAATATCGCCTTCATAAGTGGAAATATTTCCGGTTTTGGTGTATAGTTTTGGATATACAACAGTTTGTGGAAAGGCATGGATATGATCATGGAATATGTTTGGTATATTATCGCGGCTTTGGGCGCGGGAATCGGCACGGGGCTTGCGGGACTGTCCGCTGCTACGGTCATGGTGCCGATCCTGATCGTGCTCTGTCCGTCCTTTGCCGGCGAAACAGGGGCTTATCATGCCACTGCGATCGCGTTGGCTTCGGATATACTTGGCTCCGCCGTCACGACCGGCATTTATATCCGCCATAAAAACATTGACCTGAAACGCGGGTGGATCATGCTTGTCTGCATCATCGGCATGTGCATTGCGGGTAGTTTTGCGGCGTGGTCAGCCGGAAATGTCGTACTGGGAAGTTTTTCCCTGTTTTTGACCTTTTTTATCGGTATCCGTTTCCTGATAAAGCCCGATACCACGCGGGAGAAAACGGTCGCAAAGGGAACGGGGCTTGATCTAAAGGGAATTTTGATATCTCTGTTTTTCGGGCTGACGATCGGTTTTGGCACGGGTTTTGTCGGCTCCGGCGGCGGAATGATGATGTTGGTGGTGTTCACCGCTTTTCTGGGTATGGATCGAAAGTCTGCCGTCGGCACGAGCACCTTTATCATGACCTTTACGGCCTTGATCGCCTCGGTCAGCCATATGATGATCGATCCGACGATCGCTTTTGAACGTTGGAATGTACTGTCAGTCTGTATCATAACTGCCACCGCGGCATCGGTCATTTCCGCTCAATTTGCCAACAAAGTCAATAACCGCACCGTTGGCATAGTGACAGGCGTTTCTTTAACGGTTCTCGGCGCAGTCATGTTGATCCTGAACTATTGTTTTTAGTTAAATGGCGACTCCCTTTAGTATCACCTGCCGCAGACTCAGATCCTCCTTACGCAAAAGGACTATATTGGCAAGCTTGCTGGGACTGATGCTGCCGCAGCGCTCATAGATGCCTATGCGTTTGGCGGGATTGGCGGTGGCGCATTTTACGGCGGATTCCAAGGGAATGCCCATCCGGAGCACAGCGGTGCGCAGGCAGTCCGCCAGATCGGTCACGGAACCGGCGATGGTGCCGTCCCGCAGTGCGGCCAGACTTCCCGTCACGTTCACCTTTTGACCGCCCAGATCATACTTACCGTCCCCCATACCCGTGGCCCGCATACTGTCACTGATGAGGATAATGCGGTCATCGCCAAAGATTTTGAAGGCGGTCCTGACCGCCGCGGGATGCACATGAATCCCGTCACAGATCAGCTCCACCGTCACGGACCCGCTGTCTGCCGCCGCGCCGATGATGCCCGGCGCCCTGTGGTGGAAACCCGTCATGGCCTGATAGAGATGTGTCACATGGGACGCTCCTGCCGCAAAGGCTTTCATGGATATGTCATAGTCCGCGGCGGTGTGTGCCAGAGAGACCACGGTCTTATCACATATAGCCTTCTTGCACACGGCCTCAATGAATTCCATGGCGCCCTCCGTCTCCGGCGCTATGTCCACCAACCTGATCCTGTGACCACAGGTCTCCTGCAGACTGTCAAACAGTTTCACGTCCGGAAGGCGGATATGCGCGCCGTCCTGCGCTCCCTTCTTGGCCGCGGATATAAAGGGTCCCTCCATGTGAATGCCGTAAAAGGCGGCGCGATCACCGGGTCCCGTCATTTCCGCATAGGCAGAGGCTGCCCGACAGATCTCGAACAGCCTCTCTTCCTCCAATGTCATGGTGGCGGGCACAATGCCGGTCACGCCCACGGATGCCTCGTATTGGGCCAATCTCTCCAGAGCCTCCACGGTGCCGTCACCAAGATCATACCCCGCGCAGCCGTGGAAATGGATGTCGATCAGTCCCGGAACAGCATAGCAGTCACTGCCGTCCAACACAAGATTCATTTCGTCGCATTCCGCGGGGGTGACGATATGGTCTCCCGATATATGGATATCACCGGAATGAAAGGCTCCGTCTTCCCCGTAAACGCTTGCGTTTTGAATTACCATGATCTTCTCCGTTTTTATTCCACTCTCTTTATTCCATCTCTATCTGTTCCATCATCATTTGTTCCTGCAAGCACCGGCATTTGACCCTCACGCTTCGTATCCGGTCATCACAATTTTCTGACCCGCAGATACGCAAACACGCTGAACGCGAAACCAAGGATCCCCGTGCAGAGGAACATGGTGGCCATGCCGCTGCCGGCTCCGTAGCCCACGATCCCGTGCAGTATGCCCGCAAGTCCCCCAGAACCGCTCATAAACGGCTCAAACACATAGTCGGCCAGATATCCGCCCAGCAGGATCGCGATGGGAATGGTGCAGTATTGACAGGCGTTCCTGACACCGAAGATCCTGCCCTGCATATCCTCCGGCACCGTATTATATAAGATCACATTCTGCCCTGCGTTGACAAAGGGTATGGGCAGACTTGCCGCCATGCCCGCAATGCACCACAAAAGCGTATTTCTCCCGATGCCCATCAGCAGATCTCCGAACAGAAAGGAAAGCGCCGCGGAAAAATAGATCATCTTTTTGCCATCCCGTTCCTTTCGGTCCAACGAGACAAATACGCCTCCGATTATGCCGGCCGCGCCCATGACGGCGTTCACCGTGCCGAGGGCCATATTGTCCGCGCCGCTCCTTGACAGGATCATGGGCGAAAGGATATTCTCGTAGGTCAGTCGGGAGAAGAAGTTGATCAGCGCCATGGTCAGCACGATCTGTAACATCAGCCTGTTCTTCCCGAGAAAGGCAAAGCCTTCCCGACAGCCGGCAAAGACGGACTCACGTTCGCTCCGGGCGGGAATGTCCTCGGGGATCGGGATCAGGAAGAGCAAAATGCCAAACGCAAACACAAAACTCCCGATATCGATCAACAACACGGCGTTTAATCCCGCCAGAGAATAGATCGCCGCCGCAAGGACCGGCGTCAGTACCATGATCAGATTGCCGGAGAAGGAATTCATGCCGCTGACATTGGACAGCTTTTCCTTCGGCACCATCATGCGCACGGCCACGCCTGAGGCCGGCGATTGAAAGGCATTAGCACAGCCGATCAGGGCATTGACAAGGTATACATGGATCATCAGCAGTTTGCCGCTCCAAAGTAATCCCCATATGGCCAATGTGCCCAGAGCCGCCACACTGTCCGCCGCCAACATAACGGTCTTCTTCCGATTGCGGTCCACAACCGTTCCCGCGAACAGGCTCACCAAAATATAGGGCACATAATTGCAAAAAGTCATCAGCGAGACCGTGAGCGCCGACCGGCTGAAACCATACGCCCATAGGATCAGGGCAAATCCCGTCATGGAACTTCCGAGCTGAGACACGGCCTGACTCAGCCAAAAGAGGATATAACGATTCATTTTATTTTTCTTGATCTTATTTAACTTATCTTCCATTGAATATCTCCTTATAGTCTGTAAGATTATGGTTTCCGGCTATAAGTACAAAATCCAATGTGGACGATCTTAATTCATTTATCTCTGTACAGGCATCGTCCCGACATCGGACCTTGTACAGAGCGCATTGCTTAGATCGATTATGAGCCGACACAACATGATTCACCCTCCTCTCCCGCGATTCGCTTAATATACCAATAAACGCATAACCGGTCTGCCCGGCCGCATAGATTGTGTCAGAGACAAGATTTTGCCAAAAGGAAAACTCATTCGATGAACAATTTTTTCTCCGTTGACCAAAAACTGGAATTAATGCGCCAGATTCGCTCCCGCTACCAGAGAGACCGCTATGACATGTTTCACAGAGAGCGTCTTCTCTATGGCAGAACAAGCCCCTATCCCGCGGATGAAGGGGAGTATCCGGAGTCGGAGGAGACAGGCGAAAAATTCAGTACCCTCCCGCTGAGGGCATTGCTGGCCCTGGGACTGTTTCTGCTGATCGTCATATGCGATCTGTCGGGCAGAAGTTTCTTGGGAATTCAGGCCGCTCAGTGTTTCTCCGCCATCTCCGAGAATTACGATGACGCCATCAGCGCATGGGTGGAGTCCGTCTCCGCGGACACTCCGCCCGCCGGCAGCCGCCCCTAGCGGTTGGCAAGCTCCGTAGTGATCTCCTCCCATGTCACGTCCTTCTCCGCCATGAGCACCATCATGTGATAGAGGAAATCGCTGATCTCATATTTGATCTCGTTGGCATTGGGATTCTTGGCCGCAATGACGATCTCCGTGGCCTCCTCGCCCAATTTTTTGAGAATCTTGTCGATTCCCTTGTCAAAGAGATAGTTGGTGTAGGATCCCTCCTTGGGATGGATCTTGCGGTCTTTGATCACGTCAAAGACCTCCTGAAACACCTGCAGGGGATTGTCCGCAGGCTCATAGTCCCTCTTTGCAATTTCGTTGAAGAAACAGCTCCTCGCCCCGGTGTGACAGGCGGCCCCCACCTGAGAAACCTTGGCGAGAATGGTGTCCATGTCACAGTCCGCGGTGAGACTCTTGACATACTGAAAATGGCCGCTGGTGGCGCCTTTCAGCCATAACTCCCGACGGCTCCTGCTGTAATAGGTCATCTTCCCGGTGCGCAGCGTCTCGAGATAGGCTTCCTCGTTCATATAGGCGACCATCAGTACTTCCGCGGTACGATAATCCTGCACCACCACCGGCACCATGCCGTCATTATTTAATTTAAAGTCCGCCCATGCATAAGCCGCTTTCAAAGTCTCCACGGCGATGTCATTCTGCATACACAGCTCCTTTAGGGATAAGAGATCCCGGATATTGTCATTGATGGTGTTGCCGGTGACACCGCACACTCCCTCATAGGCAAAAATCTCGATCAGTTTGTTCAACGCGATCTGATTGATCTGCACCAAAAACGGCATTTCGGTCACCGCCATGGTCTCGCGGATTTGGTGGGGATTCATGAGCACCATGCCAGAGAGATACTCTTCTATCAGATCCCGATTGTCCCCGATCGTCTGCGGGTCATTGTAACTCATCCAAATCTTATCCCGTCCGAATTTGAGGGAGACTTCCTGCGTGATGGCGATATTGCTCTCTTTGTCATAGTCCAGGATCGCGCGGCGGCAGCCCGCGTAGAGGATTTTCTTCACGTCTTCCATGCGCTTGATATTGCCGGCGCCGACCACATCCGTCTCCGCAACGGCGCAGATCTCCTTGAGCATGTCGAGATTGGCCTCATGCTCCTCATCATTCTCGGACAGATCGAACACGATCAGCTCGTCCGCGTTGTTCTCATTATAGAGATGCACCAGTCGCAGGGGATCCGTCTCCACGATGGCAGTGTCGTTCAGATTTTTGACCGCGTGCTGCCGATACAGATAGATGCAGGGGACAAATTTTTTGGTCTCGTTGTTCATGTATTTATTCCTCTCGGTTTCTTTCGTTATGAACTGTCGCAAAGGTATCTGTCACAGAGTCATATCATTCCAGACTGCCCTTGGTGGAGAGCACTTCCGTGGTGCGGGGTTCCGGGCTCAGAGCCATATCCAATGCCTTGGCAAAGGCTTTGAACATGGCCTCCGCCATATGGTGGCTGTTGACGCCGGAGAGCATTTTGATATGCAGATTCATGCCTGCGCTGTAAGAGACCGCATAGAAAAATTCCCGGATCAGCTCCGTGTCCAGATAGCCGATGCGCTCCGTGGGGAATTCGCACTCAAAATTCAGATAGGGTCTCCCGCACAGATCCACGGCACAGAGCGCCAGAGCATCGTCCATGGGCAAAATAAAATAGCCGTAACGTCTGATTCCCTTCTTGTCTCCCGCCGCCGCCTTGATGGCGCTGCCGAGCACGATGCCGGTGTCCTCCGTCGTGTGGTGTCCGTCCACCTGCAGATCGCCCTTCACCTTGCATTCCAGATCAAAAAATCCGTGTTTGGCAAAACCCTCCAACATGTGATCCAAAAAGCCGATCCCCGTGTCCACGGAGGCATTTCCGTTGCCGTCCGCATTGAATGTGAGCTGAATGTCCGTCTCCTTTGTGCTGCGCTTGAATTTCGCCGTTCTCGCCATTTTCGTCCCTCCCGCTCTCTTTATTCAAATCGTACTTTGATACTGTTGGCGTGGGCGGTCAGTCCCTCGCTCTCCGCAAACAGTTCGATCTCGCGATGTACCTTTTCCAGAGCCTCTCTCGAATACGAGATGATGCTGCTCTTCTTGATGAAATCATCCACATTCACCGGGGAGAAGAATTTGGCGGTGCCGTTGGTGGGCAAAATATGGTTGGGTCCCGCGAAATAGTCCCCCAGGGGCTCTGACGCGTACTCTCCCAGGAAGATGGCTCCCGCGTTTTTGACGCGCGTCATGATGTCAAAGGGATTCTTTGTGAGGATCTCCAAGTGTTCCGAGGCGATCTCATTGACCGCGTCGATGGCATCCCGCATATTTTCCGCCACCAGAATATAGCCGTAATTGTCCAGTGATTTTCGGATGATCTCCCGGCGATCCAACACCTCGGTGAAAGCCTCCGCCTCCGCGGACACTCTCTCCGCCAGCTCTCTCGAAGTCGTGATCAGAATGGCGCTGGCCAACTCGTCATGCTCGGCCTGAGACAGAAGATCCGCCGCCACATAGCGGGGATTGGCGCTCTCATCCGCCAGGACCAGAATCTCACTGGGGCCGGCGATGGAGTCAATGCTCACATAGCCGTACACGGCCTTCTTGGCCAGAGCCACAAAGATATTGCCGGGCCCCACGATCTTGTCAACCTTGGGGACGGATTCGGTCCCGAACGCCATTGCGGCGATGGCCTGTGCGCCGCCCACCTTGTAGATGGTGTCCACCCCCGCAATGTCCGCGGCCACCAATGTCCCCGGATTGACGCGCCCGTCCGCTCCGGGGGGCGTGGTCATGATGATCTCGCTCACGCCGGCCACCTTGGCGGGAATCACATTCATCAGTACGCTGGAGGGATAGGCGGCCTTGCCTCCGGGCACATACACGCCCACCCTGCCGATGGCCGTGATCCGGATTCCCAGGATCGTGCCGTCTTCCTTGGCGTCAAACCAACTGTTTCTGAGCTGTCTGCCGTGAAAGGCGCGGATATTTTCCGCAGAGTGCCTGATCACGGAGATCAACTCCTCATCCAGTTTGGTATAGGCTTCCTCGATCTCCGCCCGCGTCACCCGGATAGTCTCGGGACTGAGGGCAAATTTGTCAAATTCGGCGGTGTAATCGAACACTGCCCTGTCCCCATTCTCCTTGACATTCTCCACGATCTCGCTGACAGTGGCCTCATACTGCCCGTAATGATTGGGACTTCGCTTTAACAAATCATTCAATAAATTGGCTTTCGTCTCCCGATTCAACTCTATGATCTTCATTTTCTGCTCCTTCTCAGCTTATGCCTTTTTCGTATTCCGATTTACTTGCCATTCTGCCTTATCCGCCAATTTGTTTTATCTGTTTAGTCTGTCGCGCAGCCTCGTCACCAGATTGCGGATGCGCTCCGAGTCCATCTGCAGGCTCACGGGATTTACGATCATCCTGGCGGACAGAGGGCATACCTCCTCCAACACTTCCAGTCCGTTCTCTCTCAAGGTGGATCCCGTCTCCACGATGTCCACGATCACGTCCGAAAGTTCCACCAGAGGCCCCAACTCCACGGAGCCGTTCAATTTGATGATGTCCACGGTCTGATGCTTTTTGTTGTAAAAATAATCCTTGGCAATGTTGGGATATTTGCTTGCAACCCGAATTCGCTCATGATGCTGTAACAGTTCCTTTGCGGATTCCGGACCGCAGACACACATACGGCATTTTCCGAAACCCAAGTCAAGCACTTCATAGACATTGCGGTTTTCTTCCAAAATGGTGTCCCTGCCCACCACGCCGATATCCGCAGCGCCATACTCCACATAGGTGGGTACATCGGGACCTTTCGCAAGGAAAAAGCGCAGTTTTAGTTCTTCGTCTACAAAGATCAGTTTACGGGAATCCTTGTCCTGCATTTCCCGGCAGGTGATTCCGATCTGCTCAAAGAGCTCCATTGTCTTATTTGCAAGCCTTCCTTTTCCGAGGGCAAATGTCAGATATTTATTGTTACTCATATGAATCTCCATGTCATAGATCAACTGCTCCGTCAGATACCATCTCGGCAAATCCGTAAAAAGAATCTGCCATATCCGTTGTTTCTTCAAACTCCGGTTCATAACCGCAGACAACATGACCGTCGTTTATGCGGATGGCGTAATACGAATATCCGTCGCGGACGGAAAGGCAGATCGGCAGATGTTTGTCCCAAAATGCCCTGATATCCTTTTGCCATTCCTCATCATCCTCATCAACCGCCGCCTGCAGACTCATCATTTCAAATTCATTCCATTGAAAGGCATCCTCGCTCTCCCGGTTAAAATCCTCTGCGCATAACATCCAAACGGTTTCATCCGGATTGACGCAAATACGGGTATCCGCAAGAAATTCCATGTATTCCGCAAGCACGTTTCCTTCGGCAGAAAGTATATCTTGGGGAATATGATATCTGTTTTGAACGCTTTCGGGTAAATGACATGTATCCGTACCGGTTTTTTCAATCTTCCACCCCTTGTCTGTCAAAGCGCTCAAGAGCAAATCTTTTGCCTTGCATAAATTCTTTTCTTTTGACATATAATTCCTCTCATTCTCTTATTTTGTTTCCGGGGTCAATATCACTGCCCTGCCGCTTTCCCGAAGTTCCTTTGCCTGTCTTAACTTTTCAGCATAGTCAGCGCCGTTTTCTTTTCGATATTTTAAAATGACCGCGCCCTCCGGAAAGGGAATCTCTGCCTTCTGTCCCGCCAACGCCTCCATGATATCATCAATTACGATCACAAAGCCGATGGCCGGCGCGTCCTTGCCGAACCGGCGAAGGAGACTGTCATATCTGCCGCCCTTTACCACGGCGTTTCCGATCCCATAGGTGTACGCCTTGAAAATAACGCCCGTGTAATAATTATATTTGCTCAGCATCCCCAGATCAAAGGACACATACTCCTGCACCCCGTAAAGACCCAGAACCTCATACAGTTTTTCCAGCCGCTCAACGGCAGCAAGGGAACGCTTATTTTGCACAAGCTTTTTGGCATCGCCGAGGGAGTCCATGCTGCCAAACAGATCCGCCACCTTGAGCAGGATCCCGTGATATGGCTCCGCCACTTTGCGCTCATTTAAAAGCTCCTGCGCCGCAAAATAATTTTTTCCCGAAATACAGGCGCGAAGGTCAAGCTCCGTCTCCTCATCAAGCCCCGCTTCCTCGCATAAGCCCTTAAAATACTCCATCTCGCCGATACTCACCCGAAATCCGCAAAGTCCCGTACTTTTCAGGGATTCAATGACAAGACTTATGATTTCGGCATCCGCTTCCACGGAAGGCTCCCCGATGAGTTCCGCCCCCATCTGGGTCACTTCCTTTAACTTTCCCTGCAGATTGGAAGTGTTGGTGAAGGTATTTCCCATATAGCTGAAACGGATGGGCACGTCCTCGTCCATAAAATACTTGGCGGCGCACCTTGCGATGGAAGGGGTAAAATCCGGGCGCAGCACCAGAGTATTTCCCTCTTTGTCAAAGAACTTATAAAGCTCCTTGCTGGGCGTAGTGCCTATTTCTTTGGAAAAGATATCAAAAAATTCAAAGGTGGGAGTCTGAATATCCTCATACCCATATCCGGCGATCTCTTTGTGAATCTGACTTTCCACCCATAGTTTTCTCGCATATTCCCTGCCATAAACATCGCGCACGCCCTCCGGCGTATGTAATAATTTTTTGCTCATACGCAACCGTCCTCACAAATTCTCCGATCGTCATGTTCCCGTCTTCATGTTCCGGCTCCACGCCTCTTTCTTCATGTTTCGGCCCTCATGTTTCGGCCTTGCTTTGGTGTGTGGCGTTATAGAATTTCGTCAATTTAACATTTAGGTGCCTTGGTTTTTTGGTGCTTTATCGTATTAACGCGCTGCCATGGTAGCATGATGAAGAACGGACTATTTTGTAGTATACAGAAAAACCCCACTCTTGTCAAGTGCGAACGTCAGTCGGGATTCATGCGCAGGTTCGGGAAATTCCGCCATTTTCCCGACCACAGCCCGCGTTTTACGGGAATACCACGATCAGATCATCCTCCCCCGGCGTCATGGGCTCGGTCAGGATCAGATAACCCGATCTGAGCGGCGCTCTCTGCACAATGGTTCCCACAAATTCCAGTCTGTTGAGCTCCTCATTATAACAGGCCAACAAACCCTGTTTCTCCCAAGTCAGACCCTTGCCAAAATCCGCAAAGGCATGCGCGCCGTATCGCTCAGACACAGAATTTCCCTCTAAATAAAATTCTCCCTCAAATCTGTCCTGAAACAAAGTATTGAAGAGATAACGGGTGTAGTTTCCCTCAAAGCGTACCTTTGTCGTCCCGGTCTGTTCCCTCGTGGCAAAACTTAAAATGGCGGCATCGTATTCGCCGGACACCTTCGTTGTGAAAGGGATCAGATTCGCCAGGATGAGCAAAATCAGACACAATGCCAATACGATAAAGATCAGTCCCTTGAGATTTTTTGGTTGTCCTTCTTTTTTCATTTTGTAAACTCCTTTCATTTTGTAAACTCCTCCCCCCTGTCGTCCAGGTCCCGCTGCATGGCGTCCAGATAAGGCACCAAAATGCCGTGCTTTTGCGGCAATATATATTCCGGATTGAGTTCCTCAAAGCGAAAACTCTTGCGCCCACCGTCCAACGCCCTCTGCCAAAAGAAATCAAGCATCTCAAAGGGCAGATAGTACAGCAGATCCTTGTGGGTATAGTAGATCAGGAAAAAAGCGATGCCGCCCTGGCGCTCGAAACGTCGCATGAACTCCACCTGATGTTCGTGAATGTTCTGCAGGGCAAAAGTGTCCGTCGCGCATTCCTTGGCGTCAAAGCAGACCGGAAGGCCCTGCACCGCCCCGATGTAGTCCACGGTACTCTTTTGGTCAAAATAGGCCAATGTGATATGGCGCGTCTCCTTGTCGATCTTTATGGGGGTGATGGGGGTCGGCACTTTCTGTATCAGCGCAAGACCCGCCTCCATGTACTTTTCATTGGTGCGGTTTATCATGTCCTCCAGGGTGGAACCCCGAAGGCCTCTGGAATTCCATGTGGCCATCTTCTGCTCCTTTAAATCAGTCCCAGTCCCCTCACGATCCTCTCAAACATTTCCGGATAGGGCGCGATCAACTCTCCCTCCTCGGGGAGCACGATCCGATACGCATGTAAGAGCTGTCCGGTCAGACCGTATTGGGATCTCAGCCGTTCATTCACGGCCCTGTCGCCGTATTTGAAATCACCCGCCACGGGATGCCCGATATTCGCCAGATGCGCCCGGATCTGATGGGTCTTGCCGGTGATGAGCTCCACCTCCAACAGGGTGTAGGCGCCACTTGCGGACAAAGGTCTGCAGATGGTGCGGATCTCTTGGGCATCCGGTTCATCCGCCTTGGAAGATACGGATACCTTGTTGGCCGCCCTGTCCTTGCGCAGGAAACCCTCCATCCGGATCTCGTTTCGTATCTCGCCCACGCAGACCGTGCGGTAGAATTTGCCCACCTCCCGCATGCGGATGCAGCGGCTCAGATACTGCGCTCCCGCCAAAGTCTTGGCGCAGAGCACCAAGCCGCTGGTGTTGCGGTCGAGCCGGTTGCACACGGAGGGTCTGAAGGCGCGAAGGCTCTCTGCGGTGACTTTGCCCGACTGCAGAAGATATCCCACCAGCCATTCATTCAGACTTAAGTCGGTATCCTCCGCCTTCTGTGTCAGGATTCCGACGGGTTTATTCAGGATGAGGATATCCGCCTCCTCCCGGATCACGGATATGCCCGATAGGCGTTCATAGGCCCTCAGATAGCCGCTCTCGTCCCGGGCGGGGGCGAACTTTGCGAGAGTCTCCTCCGACAGGAAGAGTTTCACCACGTCCCCGGGCTGCAGCAGCTCGTTTCCCTCGGCTCGTTTATTATTCAGTGTAATATTTTTCTTGCGCAACATCTTATACAGAAAACCGTTTCCGGCCTCCGGCAGATATTTGCGCAAAAACTTGTCCAACCGTTGTCCTGACCGGCCGGAATCTATGATGATCTCCTGCATACCGACTCCTACAATGACACGTCCTTCAAGGTGTTCAGAATCCCTTCCGTATTGCGCTCCTCCGTGTCCAAAACTTTTAATTGCTCCAATCTGTCCGTATATTTGCGGATGTCGTCAAAGATCTTGACGGAGACGTCCGCAAATCCGTCCTTTTTTAACAGGCCCGTGATATGCTCGCGAAAGAGCTGTTCCTCAAAGGCGGGATCCTGCGTGAATCCGCACAGAGTATTGCCCTTCACCGTGATATGAGCCACCTGAAAATTCCTGTCATAGGAGGTAAATACCCTGTCGTAGAGCCCCTGCAGTCCCTCCATCTGGGCATCGATCTCATCCGCGTTTTGGGCGCTGCAGCCCTTGTAGCGCATGAACATGAAGGTGTCGATGGCGCTCTTGCAGGCGGGCAGACAACCCAGGACGGCCACGATGGTCAAAAGATTCATGCGGTCTCCCGTGGCCAGGATCCCCGCGACAAACAGGCTCAAAGAAATGGCGAAATAGAGGATCGTGCGCGCCAATTCGTAATGTCCCTGCACCCGCAGATAGTCTCTGGTCCCCTTATAGTCATCATATAGAAAAAGTCTGGCCGGTTTGATCATCTTATGCCTCCATATACTGCATCCCGGTATGCCGTATCCCGGTATATCGCGTCACGTCTTCTAAATCTTCATCTTGGTCATACATTTCAGCGCAAAGCTGTGGGGCACGACCTTGGATATGAGCTCCACTCCCTTGATGGGCAGGCTGCAGACGGATTTGGCCTTTCTGTGGAGCGCGTCCCGCAGGGCTTTCCGCACCACTCTCTCCGCGGACACCATGGTGTATTTCTTGATGGAGAGCGTCCTGCCGTGCTGTTCCGCTCTGTCAAAAAACGGCGTATCCACAGGTCCCGGGCACACGGCGGTCACATAGATGCCCCGTCCCCGCAGCTCCTCTCCCAGAGCCTGTGAAAAGCGCAGCACATAGGCCTTGGAGGCGGCGTAGACCGCAAAGTCCGGCTGGGGCAGAAATGCCGCGCAGGAGGCCAGTTGAATAATATGGCTGCCCGGTCTCATATGGGGGATCATGCGATGTGTGAGATTGGTCAGCGCCTCGCAGTTTAAGCGGATCATGCCCAACTCTTCCTTCCTGTCCCGCTCCGCAAAGGATCCCATGATGCCGTATCCCGCGCAGTTGATCAGCATCCGAACCTTGGCATGGCTCTTGATGACTGCGTTTTCCAGTCGCTCCAGATGGGCGTTGACCGTCGCGTCCATGGCGAAGATCCTGCACTTATGCCGCATTTGTCCCGCCAGTTCCGTGAGTCTTTCCCGATTTCTGGCCACCAACCAGAACTGATCGACAGACGCAAAGTATCTGTCCATCTGCAGCGCAAATTCCCTGCCGATTCCCGAGGATGCCCCCGTGATGATCACAATATTCATAGATTTGACTCCCTTCCAAGTGGTTGTATGATTATTCTGTTGCCCACTGATCTTATATTTACTAATTTTGACGCTTTTTGGCATGCGTATTCCGTATGGTCTTTTTCTTCTTCGGTCTTGATTCCGATCTTGATCCCGGTCCCAATCCCGCTTTTGAGTCCGCTGCACGCCCCCGTCCCGCGGACGATCTTGCTGCCTCTTCCGTCCGTGCGCCTCGGCCCGGCGCGGAGGGATTTTTGCGGGGGCGGATCAGACATTTGGGGCCGAAACCGATGAGATCCGGCCTGTGCGATTTGAGTAACGCCTCCTGCACAAGCTCGTAATTCTGCGGAGCGCGATACTGGATCAGCGCGCGCTGCATGGCCTTCTCATGGGGATTGCGGCACACATACACCGGTTTCATATCCCTGGGATCCAGTCCCGTGTAATACATCACGGTGGAGAGTGTGGAGGGCGTGGGATAGAAATCCTGTACCTGTTCCGGCATATATCCCAGATCCCTCAGATACTCCGCCAGCTCAATGGCCTCCTTCAGGGTGGAGCCGGGATGGGAGGACATGAGGTAGGGGACCAGAAATTGATTTTTGCCCAACTTTTGATTCCATCTCCGATATTGCTCCACAAAACGCCTGTAGACCGCATTCTCCGGCTTTCCCATGCGGCGCAGCACGGCATCGGAGATATGCTCCGGCGCCACCTTGAGCTGACCGCTGACGTGATGCTCCACCAACTCCCGAAAGAAGGTCTCGTCCGGGTCCGCCAGAAGATAGTCAAACCGTATGCCGGAGCGGATAAACACCTTTTTCACCCCGGGCAGCGCCCGCAGTTTCCTCAGCAGTTCCAGATAGTCCCCGTGCTCCGCCAACAGATTGGGACAGGGCTTGGGGAAAAGGCATTGTCTGTGTTTGCACACGCCCTTGGTCAGTTGTTTCTCACAGGAGGGATGCCTGAAATTCGCCGTGGGTCCCCCCACATCATGGATATATCCCTTGAAATCGGGATCCCGGATGAGCAGTTTCGCCTCTTCCAATATGGATTCATGGCTGCGCACCTGTACGGTTCTCCCCTGATGGAAGGTTAAAGCGCAGAAACTGCATCCGCCAAAACAGCCCCGGTTACTGATGATGGAGAATTTGATCTCCCGGATGGCGGGCACGCCTCCCCTCTCCTCATAGGACGGGTGATAGTCGCGCATATAGGGCAATGCGTACACCGCGTCCATCTCCTCCGTGGTCAGCGGAGGCTGAGGGGGATTCTGCACCACATACACTCCGTTGGGATAGGGCTCCAACAGCGGTCTGCCCGTACAGGAGTCGGTGTTCTCATATTGGACCATGAAACTCTCCGCGTAGCGGGTCTTGTCTTCCTTCATGGTCTCGTAGGAGGGCAGCGTGATCCCCTGCCAAATTCCGGAGATATCCCTGGTCTTGTAGACCGTCCCCGGCACGAAACAGATATCCCGCACCGGGATGCCCGCATTCAGAGCGTCCGCGATCTCCACGATGGAGCGCTCTCCCATGCCGTAGGAGATCAGATCCGCCTGACTGTCCAACAAAATAGATCGCTTGAAGGAATCGGACCAGTAATCGTAATGAGCCAGACGCCTCAAACTGGCCTCGATGCCGCCGATGATGACCGGCACATCCCTGTACCGTCTGCGGATGAGATTGCCATAGACCACCGTGGCGTGATCCGGACGTTTCCCGGCCTCCCCGCCCGGGGTGTAGGCATCCGTGGAACGTCTCTTTCCCGAGACGGAATAGTGATTCACCATACTGTCCATATTGCCGCCCGTGACGATAAATGCCAGACGGGGACGGCCCAATATGGCGATACTCCCCTCATCCCGCCAGTCCGGCTGAGCGATGATGCCCACGCTGTAGCCGTGGGACTCCAACACGCGGCTGATGATGGCATGTCCGAAGGAGGGATGATCCACATAGGCATCCCCTGTCACATAGACAAAATCCAATTGTTCCAAGCCCCGCTCCGCCATGTCGGCGGCGCTTATGGGCAAAAAGCCGGCATTGTCCAAGGTCGTTTGCTCCTTCCGAAGTCCGCTTAAGTCAAGACCGCATAGTCCGTGATGTAATAGTCGGCCAGTTCCTGCTTTTGGCTGCGCACATCGGCGGAGTAGGCATCCTCCACGGCGCATACCTTCATGCCGGCATTCTTGCCGGCGAGTATCCCCGGAATGATGTCCTCAAACACCAGACAGCGCTCCGGGCTCACACCGAGCCGCTCCGCCACCGCCAGATAGATATCCGGGGCGGGTTTGCCCTTATGTATGTCACATCCGGTCATGATGCAGTCAAAATAATCGCTCAGACCGTGCGCGGCCGCTATACGGTCCATGAGCGCGCGGGAATTGCTGGTGGCGATGCCAAGCCGGATCCCTCGGGCTTTGCATCTGTCCAGAAAGGATCTGACTCCCGGCTTTAACGGAACCTCCCGCTCGTATTTGTCCTGCGCCATGGCATTCCAATTCTCCTTGATCTCATCCAAAGAATCCGGGATGAGAAAGCGTTCCTTGAAATATACGGCGGTCTCATGAAAACTCTTGCCCTCAATGGCCGCCTGCAGCCCCTCCGGCAGGGGAATGTCAAAGCGACCCAGATATTCTATGTCGATCTGACGCCAGATCCACATGGAATCCACCAATGTGCCGTCCAGATCAAAAATGACCGCGTCCACGTCATCCGTCGTGGGAGCCTTGCATCGAAGGGCGGAAACTTCCGCGGCGGACAGTTCCCTGCACTCTCCGGGCGCCAGAGTCTCGTCCAAGCACAGATTGCCGAAACGCAACCGCTTGAGGGAGACCACTTCATTGCGCACTGCCTGCAGCATGCGCTTGATCTGATGGTATTTGCCCTCATGAATGGTCAGAAGGATCCGGTCCGGCGCCAAAACCTCCACCTTTGCGGGCAGGGTATCTCTCTTCTCCCCAATGTCTACCCCGGTCTCCAGAGCCCGGATATCCGATTCGGATACCGGGGCCGCAGTGTGCACCAGATAAGTCTTGTCCACATGCCTTCTCGGGGAGAGCAATTCGTGGACCAGCGCGCCGTCATCCGTGAGCAGCAGCAATCCCTCCGTGTCTTTGTCCAGACGCCCCGCCGGGACGATCTTGCGGCCGCGGTGGATCTCGGGAATCCGGCCAAGCAACAGATCCGACACCGTGGTATCCTTAGCGTCTTCGGTGGCGGACACCACTCCCTGTGGTTTGTTCATCATATAATAGACATGTGACTGATAGGACAGCGTCCGGCCGCCGCAGTCTATCCTGTCCGACTCTTCATTGATCTGCTGATCTCCGGATACCGCCGTGGCGCCGTTTACGCGCACCTGTTTCCTGCGGATGAGCTGTCTGACTTCCGTGCGGGTTCCCAGATTCATTTGGCATAAGAACTTGTCCAGACGCATGTTTTGTTCCACCTGTCTCATATAATGTAATCAACATCCCCGCCATGGATAAGCCTGATGCGCAAGAGTCGATCACCCTTTTTGAATGTATGTTACACGGCATTGTTCCTGCTGTTGACCTTCTGTATCCTCACCCGTTCCCGCCTGAGCCTGCAGTACGCGGCCACGGGACTGGAGCTTTGGTATCACAATATGATCCCCACTCTCCTGCCCTTCATGATCCTCTCGGGGACGCTGATCCGCATGGGGCTGACGGAAGGGTTCACCACTTTGGTCTATCCCTTTGTGGGACCGCTCTTTCGCGTGAGCCGCAATGTCTGTTATGTGATGATCATGGGCTTTATGTGCGGTTTCCCCATGGGAGCCAAATGTGTGAGCGATCTGTATGCACGCGGCGGGATCGATCGCAGAGAGGCCTCCTATCTTCTGGCATTCTGCAACAATATCGGTCCGGTGTATTTCGTGAGTTTCGCGTTGCCCCTGATCGGCTGCCGCCGTCCAATACCCTGTCTGATCGGGATGTACGGCCTTCCGCTCCTATATGGGCTGTGGCTGCGATATACAAGCTTTCGGGATCTAAGCCGTCAGGGCGATTCCCGCCGGCCGCCGAAACCAGGCGCCACAGCGCCGCCGCTTAAGCTGCTCTATGCGCTGGATGAGTCCATCCGTTCCTCTCTGCAGAGCATGTTGATGTTGGGAGGATACATGATCCTCTTTAATCTTCTGATGCTCCTGCCCCATCTGCTCACGGGCGGGCCCGCCCGATTTGTGGCTCCCATTTTGGAGATCACGGGCGGATTAAAGCTGCTTGAGGACCGCATGCCGGTCTACTCCCTGATCCTTCTGCCCTTCGGCGGTCTGTCCTGCATCGCCCAGACCTACACCTGTATTCGGGACACGGATCTTGCCATCGGGGAGTATGTGCGTCACAAACTGATACTGACGGGTCTGAGCGCCGTCTACTATCTCTTTTGTCTGCGTTTCCTGCGTTTGTTGTAGCTCACCGTCTGGGCGATCAGCACAATGATGAACAGTAAGATCACCAATACCAGACAGAATTTCAGGAAAGTGAGGATGCCTACTTGGGAATCTTCCTCCCCGGACTCCGTGACCACCGGCATAAAGGTGGTGGTCCCCACGGATTTATGGGGATGCTCCGGCGGCTCCGTGGCGGGTGTGTCCGTATCAGTCTGCCCGTCGGAGGGTCCTCCCTCTAAGGCCGCGCCGCCCTCCGGAGCGTTCTCCGTCTTTTTGGCGATGGCCTGATCGAAGTATAATACATTGCTCTTCTTGTAGAGATCCGATATATTGTAGGCGCGCAGTGCGATACCAGGCCGCACGCCCGCCGGAACGGTGAGATTCAGCCGAAAGGTATCCATGTATTCCCAAGCCAGAGTATCGCTCCCCGGCCAACTCTCCAATCTCGTCCAGGACTGTCCGTTGTCAATGCTGTAATCATAGTAGATCAGCGGGCTGTCATAGTCAGCCGCCCGAACCGTAAGGCTCACTTCGCCGGTCTCATAATCGCATTCCAACAGCTCGATCTCGCAGATATCCGGCGCTGAGTTGTCCGTCAGCGTAGACTGCACGAGACTGTCCGCGGACGCCGGCTGCAGTTTGGCGGGTTCTGCGCTATAGTCCACACCCAAAAGACTGCTCTTCAGCCCGAAATATTTGGCCACCGAGAGGGCATCCGCTCTCCCGAACTCCGCATAGTCCTCCTCATTGCGAATATAATCCGCATCCCGCTCCTCGTCCACATAGCAGTGCTCTATAATGACCGCGGGGACCGATCTGGCCGCGGATTCCCGTATGATCCCATAGTAATCTTTGCCGTCGTCCTTGCGGTTTTTGACACCGCGCACAAACAATCCCTTCTCCGCCATGGATTGAAGATGCAGATACCCGAACTGATAGCCGTAGGCATTGTAGGGTTTCTCGCAGGACACCCACACCTCCGTGCCGAACATGGTATGATTCTCGGAGGCATTGTAGTGGATGCTGAAGAGAAAATCGGCTCCCTTCTCCTCAGCGAACTCTGCCCTCTCCTTCAGGGACATATCCCTGTCATCCGTGTGGGTCAGCCATACGGTCACATTGTCATACTGTTCCAATTCCTTCTTCATGGCTTTGGCCGTCACCATGGTCATCTCTTTCTCAATGGTGTGGCCTGATTCCGTGCCCAGATTGCTGCCGCCGTGCCCCGGATCGATGACGATGACGACTTGGTCTCCCACGGTCTGCACTCTGTCCGCCGCCCGGGCCGTGGTCTGCGGGATCAGACTGAGCAGAAGGCTTAATGTCAAAAGATAAACATATTTCATATACTTTGTATGTCTCATGGATAAACACTCCCGATAATCGCAAAAACCGGCTTTCATTATGAGAAAACCGGTTTTTATGAATAAATTCTCAGGCAATGCGCCAAGGTCAGGAAATGACGCTCGGCCCGTCCTCCGATTCATCCAAGATCACGGTCTCCAGATCCTCTATGGGATGCAGTTCCCGCCGATTGGACTGAATGATGTCGCGATACTGATTCAGAGAACCGATCAGGTTCTCAAAATTGGCGTTGGCAGACTGGGTGGATGCCGTGATCACATTCTCCAGATGCGCCAACATATCATCCATATACTGCATGGCGGCATCGCGCACGGCGTTGGCCTCCATGGTGGCATTGTCCAAAATCTCCTGCGCCTGAGCGGTGGCCATGGTCACCACCTCGTTGGCCTGGGCATATGCCTGTTGCATGATCTCATGCTCATTGATCAGCTCGTTGGTATGTACGGTGGCCTCGTTGATCAAAGCCTCGGCCTTTTCTCTGGCATCCTGCAGGATCGCCTCCTTGTTGCTGATGATCTTCTGATACCGCTTGATCTCATCCGGCGTCTTCATGCGGAGTTCCCGGAGGAGTTCGTCCATCTCATCCTTGTTGACGATGATATCCGTGTTAGACAGGAACTTAGGCTTGCAGTTGTCGATATATTCTTCTATTTCATCAATCAGCTGTTCTATTCTGCTACTCATTCGATTCTCCTTTATCATTCCTGTTATATTTTTGATAGATCATCTTTGCCACAAATTCAGGAACACACTCACTGATATCTCCGCCGAAACTCGCGATCTCCTTCACACTGGAGGAACTTAAGTACGCATACTCTAAGCGCGCCGTGAGAAAGATCGTGTCCAGATTCCCGTGGGAGAGCTTGCTGTTGGTCTGGGCGATCTGCAGCTCATACTCAAAGTCCGTGATGGCGCGCAGACCTCTCACGGAGATATGGAAATCATTCTCCGCGGCATAATTGATGAGCAACCCGGTAAAACTGTCCACCCTGACATTGGGTATGTCTTTGGTCGCTTCCCTTAATATCTTAACACGTTCTTCCACAGAAAACAACGGGGTCTTTATTTTATTGTTCAGCACGCTGACCGTGAGTTCGTCAAAAGTCTCGGCAGCTCTCCTGATAATATCCAAATGTCCGTATGTCATGGGATCAAAGCTTCCCGGATAAACAGCTCTCTTCATGTTCAGTCTCCCGCCCGGCCCTGTGTCCGGTCCTCCAATCTCAGGAAAAGATGTTTGTTGGTCTTATATCTCTTTTCTTTGGCGATACGGTAGCCGTATTCCTGCAGATATTCAAAAGGCGTGTGCAATTCGGCCTCCACCACGATCAGCGTATCCTCCGTCACATAGCGCTGACCTTTCAGCAACTCCAGGACCCGCTTCTCGTATTCCAATCCGTAGGGGGGATCCATAAAAATAACATCCGCCCGGTCTTCTCTGATGCCTGAGAGGGCCGCCAACACATCCTGCTTTATCACTATACCACGGTCCTCGAATTTCGTAAATGAGAGATTTTGCTGAATACAGGAGAGCGCCTCCCGGCCGTTCTCCACAAAATATGCCTTCAACGCCCCGCGGCTGATGGCTTCGATGCCGATCCCGCCGCTCCCGCTGAACAGATCCACGAACACGCCGCCCGGAACATAGGGCTGTAAAATATTGAACAAAGTCTCCTTGATGCGATCCGTGGTCGGTCTGGTATCCCTCCCCGCCGGGGTTCGCAGCGGAAGGCTTCTTGCAGTTCCCGCGATGACTCTCATGGTCTCATCTCTCCAGTCTCTTCAGATTTGCAGTGTGCGCAGACGCAATACGGATACCCCGTTACTCGGCAGCGTTGCAAGCTTGATACTCGTTGCTTGCAGCGGGGTATGTGACTTACGCGCGGATCTTCACGCCCTTGCCGTCTCTCTTTCCGAGTTTGATCCCGTTTAACGCGATCATTTTGGACTTGTATTCGATGGCGGCATCCCCGGAACTCCCGGTGTAGTATACCGCCTCCAAGCTGTCCTTCTCTCCCAGTTTCATGCCGCGGACGCCCACGGCGCCCTTCTTCTTCTCCGGGATCTCCTCCACGGAAAACCGCAGGAAATATCCGCCCTTGGACTGCAATATGATATTTTTTTGATCATAGAGGGTGATGACGCTCAACAGCCTGTCGCCCTCGCTCAGCTTGGTGGCGGCCACCGTGCGCTTGGTCACGTCAAACTCTCCGCCGTCCACGACCTTCATCATGGACTGCTCCGTCACAAACAGCACCTGTTTCAGATTCAGCTCGGACTGATTGGTCACGAAGACAAGCTGCTCCTTCTCGGAACTGTAATTGCTCACGTTGTCTATGGGCACGCCCTTATCCCGAAACTTGCCGAAGGGGAGATCCAACACCTTGACGGTATGCATCTGTCCGATATCCGTGAACAGACAGATCCTGCCCGTATTTTTGCAGGGAAAGACAAATCTGTTCTCGCCGTCCGCCGCCTCTTTGTTGCGCTCGTAGGTGGCCATATCGATGGTCTTGGCGTAGCCGAAACGGTCCATGAGGAACATGACATCCATCTCCTCCAATTCCTTCTCCTTATAGACGGCCTCCTGCCCGTTCTCAATGACGGTCCTGCGGGGACGGCCGTATTCCTGTCGGTATCCCTCCAATTCATTGATGATCACCTGAGCCATGGAATCCTTCCGCTCCAGAATGTCCTCATAGCGATAGATATTGGCAAGGGTCTCCTCGTGCTCATTGATCAGAGCCTCCAACTCCAGACCGATCAGCTTGTACAGGCGCATCTCCAAGATGGCGTTGGCCTGTTTCTCCGTGAAGGCGAGCTGCGCCGCCATGATCTTGGACTCCTTGGACTTAAAGCGGATGCCGTCCGTTTGGCCCTCCACCAGACATGCCTTGGCCATGTTGCGGTCCTTGGATCCACGCAGGATCTCGATGATCAGGTCAATGACATTGCACGCCTTGATAAGTCCCTCCTGAATCTCCCTGCGCTCCATCTCCTTCGCCAGGAGATTCGTGTATTTGCGGGTGGCGATCTCATACTGGAAATCCACATTGGCCTTGATGATCTGTCTCAGGCTCATGGTCTCCGGTCTGCCATCGGCGATAGCCAGCATATTGACCCCGAAGGTATCCTCCAGACGGGTCTTCTTGTAAAGCATATTGACAAAATTTTCCGCGTCCGCATCCCTTCGCAACTCAATGACGATGCGTATGCCCTCTTTGGAGGACTGATTGGAAATATCCACGATATCCTGTGTCTTCTTGGTCTCCGACAGCGCCGCCACATCGGAGAGGAATTTGGCGATATTGGCGCCGATCATGGTGTAGGGGATCTCCGTGATGACCACATTGGTACGGCCGCCCTTCGCCTGTTCAAACTCCACCTTGCCGCGGATCTTGATCTTGCCCGCTCCGGTCTCATAGATCTCCAAGAGCTCATCCTTGTTGATGACAATGCCGCCGGTGGGAAAATCAGGTCCCTTGATATAGCGCATCAGTTCTTTATCGGTGATATTTTCATTCATCATATAGGCCTTGGTGGCGTCGATGACCTCCCGCAGATTGTGGGGCGGGATACTGGTGGCCATACCCACGGCGATGCCCTCGGAACCGTTCACCAACAGATTGGGGATCTTTACGGGCAGCACGGCGGGCTCTTTCTCCGTCTCGTCAAAGTTGGGAATAAAGTCCACCACATCCTTGTCCAGGTCCGCCAGAAACGCCTCCTGCGTGATCTTCTGCAGTCTGGCCTCCGTGTAACGCATGGCGGCGGCTCCGTCTCCCTCGATATTGCCGAAATTGCCGTGGCCGTCCACAAGGGGCATCCCCTTCTTGAAATCCTGAGTCATCACCACTAAAGCCTCGTAGATGGAGCTGTCCCCATGGGGATGATATTTACCCATGGTGTCTCCCACGATACGGGCGCTCTTCCTGTAAGGTCTGTCATAGCGGATGCCCAACTCATGCATATCGTAGAGCGTCCTTCTCTGAACGGGTTTCAGGCCGTCCCTGACATCCGGAAGCGCGCGGGCCACGATCACGCTCATGGCATAGTCTATAAAGGATTTCTGCATCTCCTCGGAATATTCGGTTCTTATGATTCTGTCATTTTCGTTCATCTTTTATCCCCTTCTCAGACTTCTGAGGTAGTTTTTTTGTTCCGGCGTGATCCGATAACTCTCCACTGCCTTTTGAATGGTCCGATTATGTGTCCAAACATCCAATCTCTGCTCCCGGATATAGGGGATCACCGCGTCATACTGTTTGGCCAGCGCCGTGGCAAAATACCAGGCGCGCATCATATTGACATAGTACTCTTCGGAGGAAAACTCCGCCACCATGTCCGGATACTCCGCGTCAAAGTCTTCATCCAGGAAGTGCCGCATGAGCATTCCCATGCCAAAACGGATCGCATAGGTATGCTCTGAGGCGATCCAGACCCGAATGGCGCCGATCAGTCTCTCCTTATGCCGCCCCAATACCTTGGGAGCCGTCATGTCACAGGTCGCCCAGTTGTCCACATGGGGCAGGAATGTGTCCAGAGCGGCTATACACTCCTCGCAGTCCCTTATCTGTTCGATCCAAAAAACGTGCAGATTATTCTCCTCATAGTACAGATGGGGCAACTCGGCCATAAATTCGGCAGTCTCTCCCGTCTTCCACAGCTTTTTCGCAAGCTTTCTGAGCTCGGGAGTGCGCACGCCGATGATCCTCTCCGGATCCACCGTGGGTATCAGCTTGGCGTGAAAGGCCTTGTATTCCGTATCCTGCAGCGCAAAGAGCTGCTCTCTGATAAATTCCGTGGTCATCCCGCTGTCTCCATATCATCAAAACTCCATGCCATCCAAGATTTCATACGGCCGTCGGATCTCCTCCCATCTCGCCGCAGGGAGGATTGCCGCCCTTAGCACATTGCCGGTGAACAAAAGCTCCCATTTCATCCGTTTCGCGAACCCCATTCCGCAGGTGGCGCTCTTTTTGAGGCGCAGATATCTGACCTCACACCCAACGGCCCAGATGAGGATCACCGCCAGACTGACGCCCAGATACAGATCCGGCAGATCATAAGTTGACTGCAGCGGGGCAATGTAGATGTAATTCAATGTATATCTCCCGAAAAGCGCCGTGATCATGCGGACCAGAGTGGCCGCCATTCCGAAATCCAAACATCTGCTCCAAAGACTATTTATCTTGAGGACTGTGGCGGTAAAATCCATAAAACGGCTCAGATATACCAACAACAGCATACTGATCCCATGCTCCAACAACAGGATGTCAGGCCGATAGCCGATCCCCAATTTTGCGTGAAACCAAGAGCCGCTGCGGTTATAGACCGGGGCAAACGCCAAAATATCCCCGCCGACGCAGATCTCCTCCGCCCGCTCCCCACATAACAGCAGGATAAGAGCCACAACGGCAAAGCTCAACAGAGTCAGGTCTATGATAAAACAGATTCTTGCGCTGAGTTTCCTCGTCATCTCGTACATTTCCCCTCTTCCGCGATCCGCATCCGAAAGCCCGATCCCGCATCCCGGAATATCCAATCTCTCATCCCGCGGCCGGATATCCGTCAGATATCCAATTCCGCGTCCTGCGCGTGCTCATAGATGAAGGTTCTGCGCGGCGGTACATCCGTGCCCATCAGCATCTCCGTCATTTCACTGGCCATGCGGGCATCCTCGATCTCCACCTTCTTTAACAGCCGGCGCTCCGGATCCAACGTGGTCTCCCAGAGCTGCGTCGCGTCCATCTCTCCGAGACCTTTATAGCGCTGCAGGGTAAAGCTGCTCTTGTGTGTTTTGCGGTATTTTTCAAGAGCTTTGTCGTCGTAGAGATATTCTTCCTTACCCTTGGAGGGCATCGCCTTGTACAGCGGAGGCATGGCGATATAGACATGTCCCTCAAAGATCAGCTCCGGCATAAAGCGATAGAAAAGCGTGAGCAGCAGATTGGATATATGCGCTCCGTCCACGTCCGCATCCGTCATTATGACAATCTTGTCATACCGAAGTTTGGTGATGTCGAAATCATTGCCATACCCCTCCGAAAAGCCGCATCCGAACGCATTGATCATGGTCTTGATCTCCGCGTTGGCGAGCACCTTGTCAATGCTGGCCTTCTCCACGTTCAGGATCTTGCCGCGGATGGGCAGTATGGCCTGAAAATTCCTGTCCCGGGCCATTTTGGCGCTGCCGCCGGCGGAGTCTCCCTCCACTATGAATATCTCACATTTGGAGGCATCCTTGGAGATACAGTTGGCCAGTTTGCCGTTGGAGTCAAAGGAAAATTTCTGTTTGGAGAGCATGTTGGTGCGGGCCTTCTCCTCGCTCTTGCGGATCTTGGCCGCCTTCTCCGCACAGCCGATGATGGACTTCAAAGTCTCCAGATTGCGGTCAAAAAAGCGCACGATCTCATCGCCCGTGACTTTGCTCACCACCTTGGCCGCGTCCTGATTGTCCAACTTGGTCTTGGTCTGCCCCTCAAATCTGGGGTCGGGATGCTTGATGGAGACAACAGCCGTCATACCGTTTCTCACATCCGCGCCGGTGAAATTCACGTCTTTCTCCTTCAGCACATTCAGTTCTCTGGCATAGGTGTTGATGACATTGGTGAACATGGTCTTGAAACCCGTCAGATGTGTGCCGCCCTCGGAATTGTAGATATTGTTACAGAATCCCAAAACATTCTCATGAAATTCATTGATATACTGAAAGGCCACCTCCACGGAGATCCCCTCGCTCTCGCCGCTGAAATAGATCACGTCATGCACGGTCTCCGCCGTCTTGTTCATGTCCTTGATGAAACCCACGATCCCCTCCGGCTCATGAAAGGTGAGCTGTTCCGCCTCCTCCTTGCGCCTGTCGGTATAGAGGATCGTCAGGTTGGGATTCAGATAAGCCGTCTCATGGAGACGGCTTTTGACATCATCCTCCTTGAAACGGGTCTTGTCAAAGATCGTGTCATCCGGCAGAAAATTGATGGTGGTGCCGCTCTCCCGCGTCTTGCCCACCACGGGCAAAAGCCCGTCCACCAGGTCAACGACGGGAATCCCCCTCTCATACTTGTCCTCATAGATGCAGCCGTCCACTTTGACTTGTACGGTCAATCTGGTGGAAAGCGCGTTCACCACGGAGGAACCCACACCGTGCAGACCTCCGCTGGTCTTGTAGGCCGAATTGTCAAATTTGCCGCCCGCGTGCAGCGTGGTGAACACCAGGCGCTCCGCGCTGACGCCCTTCTCATGCATCCCCACGGGAATGCCGCGCCCGTTGTCGGTGATGGTGGCGGAGCCGTCCGCCTCCAATGTGACGGATATGGTGTCACAATATCCCGCCAAATGCTCGTCCACGGAGTTGTCCACGATCTCGTAGATCAGATGATTGAGTCCCTTGGTGGACACACTGCCGATATACATGCCGGGGCGCTTGCGCACCGCCTCAAGCCCCTCCAGTACGGTGATACTGGAGGCGCCGTAATGATTGTCTTTTTCCATGAAAATAACTCCTTTACTTGGGAAGTTTCCGACAGCAGGCCAATGCCAACGCTCCGGGTCCGATATGACAGGACACGCTCAAAGACAGAGGATCCACATGAATCTCGTAGCCCGGGAAAGCTGCCGCCACTTCCTCCCGCCATGCGTTCGCCGCCTCCAAGTCATACGTGTAAGCGATCTCCAGACGCACTTCCTTCCTGTCCGTAAATCCGCCAAAGCGGTTGGTGATGTCGTTCTTCATGGCGTTTATCATCATGGACTTGCCCTGGCTTGAGGTGCGGGCCTTGGCAAAGGCGTCCAATTTCTCGCCCTGGATCTGCAACACGGGCTTGAGCTTGAGCAGCGTGCCGATGGCGGCTGCCGCAGGGGTGATGCGACCGCCCTTTTTCAGATAATACAAGGTGTCCAACATGATATAGATACTGCTGTTGAACTTGTCCTCCTCCAACAGCTCCTTGATCTGTTGCGCGTTCATGCCCCGCCCCACAAGCTCCACGGCATCCAACGCGGACTGTCTCTGGGTCACGGAGATGCGCTGATTGTTCACCACCTGCACCTTGCCCTCGTATTCCTGCGCCAACATCAGCGCGCTCTGGCAGGAACCCGACAGACCGCTGGACATGGGAATATGCACGATCTCATCATATTCCTTCAAAAGGCTGTCCCAGAGCTGCATCACCGCCTCGGGCGAGGGCTGACTGGTGGAGATGTCCGCTCCGGTGGAAAGCATCTCATAAAACTGCTCCTGTGTCAGGTCGATATCCTCAAAATAGGTCTTTCCGTCGATCATAAAAGGCATCGGCAGGACATGCACTCCCAATCCGGGTGCCTGCTCCTGCGTGATGCCGCTGTTGCTGTCGGTGACAATTGCGATTTTGGCCATAGATGTCTCTCCCTCTCGATTTGTATACAGGTTCGTCTCATACAGATTTTCTGTTTCGGATTTTAATTCAGATTTTTTTCAGTCAGTTCTATTTTACTTTTATATGGAGCGAAAGTCAACCGCATTTCCCAAGGCGGTGAAATGATCTCTCAAAGCCTGATGTCTCTTCTCCGCGAGGCGGGGATCCGCCCGTAAGATCTCGTCCACCGCCTCGGCGGCCTCCTTGAGAATATCCGCGTCAGCGTAGATATCCCCGACCCGGAAGGCAAAGTCCCCGCTCTGCCTGATGCCTGCAAGCTCCCCGGGACCGCGGAGTTTCAGATCCTGCGCGGCAATGTGGAAACCATCGTTGGACTTGTTCAGGATATCCAATCTCTCCATGGTCTCCTTCTTCTCGTTGGCGCTGATAAAAATGCAAAAACTCTGATGCTCCCCGCGCCCCACGCGCCCCCTGAGCTGATGCAGTTGGGCGAGGCCGAAACGCTCCGCGTTCTCCACCATCATCACGGTGGCATTGGGCACGTTGATCCCCACCTCGATCACCGTGGTGGAGACCAGTACATCTATATTGTGACGCGCGAACTCTTCCATGATCCGGTTTTTGTCGGAGGAACGCATCCTGCCGTGGAGATACGCGATCTGCACGTTTCCCGGAAGAGCTGCCCGGAGCTTGCCCGCATACTCCACCACGTTTTCCACATCCTCCATCTCCCCCTCCTCCACCTGAGGACAAATGACATAGGCCTGATGTCCCGCCGCCACCTGATCCGCGATAAACTTGTAGGCCTTGGGGCGGTAGGCCGTATTCACCACACAGTTTTTGATGGGTAGTCGGTTGGCGGGCAGCTCATCGATCACGGAAATCTGCAGATCCCCGTAGAGGATGATGGCCAGTGTCCTGGGGATGGGAGTCGCGCTCATCACCAATATATGGGGATGTTCCCCTTTGCCCGCCAGCATTTCCCGCTGACGGACGCCGAAACGGTGCTGCTCGTCCGTCACCACGAGCGCCAATTTCCGGTACTGCACTTTGTCTTGGATCAGGGCGTGGGTGCCTATGATCAGGTTGGCGTTGCCGGAGGATATCCTCTCGCGGGCGTCCTTCTTCTGCGCAGCGGTCATACTGCCCACCAAGAGTACGGGGTGAAAGCACAATCCATACTGATCCGTGTAAGAACAGATACTTTCATAGTGCTGCATGGCGAGAACCTCCGTGGGCGCCATGAGAGCCCCCTGAAAGCCGTTGGCCGCACACATGAGCAGGGCGAGCACCGCCACGATGGTCTTGCCGCTTCCCACGTCTCCCTGAATCAGACGGTTCATGCAGTAGGGACCGGCCAGATCCTCCCGCAACTGTCTCCAGACATTGCGCTGCGCGCCGGTCAGCGGAAAGGGAAGCCGTTCCAAAAGGCGCACCGTGTCGGCGGTCTCAAGCATGGGATAAGCGTTCTCAAGATGATCCGTCAGTTCTTTATTTTGGCGCAGCATTAGTATAAATCCAAAAAATTCATCAAATACCAGACGTCTCCCGGCTCTCCGCATGACCTGCCTGTCCGCCGGGAAATGCATGTCTCTCACGGCTTCTTTCCCGGAGATGAGTTGTAACCTCTCCAAGAGCTCCGGAGGATAGTATTCCTCCTCAAATTCATAAAGATCCAGCGCCTGTCGCACGGCCTTTGCCACCGCCTGATTGGTCAGTCCCTTGGTGAGGGAATAGCGGGGCATCAGTTGTCCGCACTGTCTGCAATAATCGTCCATACCGAAGATCTTGGGCTGCTCCATGATCTTGGCGGCGCCCCTCGTCTGCACCATTCCGCGGAACACATAATATCCCCCGGGCTTTAAGGTCTTCTTCAGAAAAGGCATATTAAAAAAAGTGAGCTGCATGCCCCCGGATTGATCCCGCACATTGACATTCAATATGGTCAGATTGCGTATCTTTTTGACATTGGGGATGCCCGTCACCGACGCGTGGATGGCGCAGATCTCCCCCGGCGCGGTGTCCGCGATGGAGACCGGCAGCTCATAGGTCTCGTAATCCCTCGGATAATGCGCCAACAGCTCGCCCACCGTGGTCACGTCTATCTTGGCAAAAAGCGCTCTCGCCTTCTCGCCCACTCCCTTTATGTCCATGATCGGTGTATCCCGGTCCATCCGTCTTCCTCTCCCTGCCATCCGGTCGGATCGTCCGCAGCCCCTCCGGATCGCTCAAACTGTCTAAAGTATCTGCACTATCGAAAAGAAGGAGACGCAAAGGTCTCCTTCCCGGTATTTCTGAATCAGATCCGCGCGCATTACTCCACGGAGATCACATAATAGTAAATGGGCTGTCCTCCGGGCTGCAACTCTATGTCACAGGAGGAATAACTGCTCTCCAACCTGTCCTTCAGCTCCTCGGCGGCGGATTCCTCCACCTCCTCGCCGTAATAGATGCTGATCAGTTCCGAATCCTCGTCCACCATGGCCGCGACCATCTCCTCGGTCACCTGCATCATATCCCGGCCCGCGGACAGGATCCCCGCGTCACCGATGCCCATGTAGTCGTCCTTCTTGATCTCCTTGTCATCGATCACGGTGTCTCTCACGGCATAGGTCACCTGACCGGTCTTCACGCGCCCGATCTCCTCCAGCATCGTCTGCTCATTCTCGTCAACGGAGAGCTCCGGCACATAGTTGATGATCGCCGTAATGCCCTGCGGGATCGTCTTGGTGGGGATCACCAACAGACTCTTATCCGTCATAAGCTCGGCTGCCTGATTGGCGGCGAGGATGATGTTTTTGTTGTTGGGCAGTATGAATATGGTGTCCGCGTTCACCTTCTCCACGGCATCCAGGATATCCGCGGTGCTGGGATTCATGGTCTGACCGCCTTCGATGATATAGTCTACGCCCAGACTCCTGAAGATCTCATTGACACCCTCTCCCACGGAGACCGCGATGAATCCCACATCCTTGTGAGGCATCCCGGGTTCCGGCGCGGCCGTCGTCGAAACCGCCGCTGCTCCCGCGGAATCTACGGGTTTCTCCTCCGCCTTGCCCCCCGACATCTTGAAGAGTTTCTCCTGATGCTCCAGGCGCATATTGTCAATCTTCATGTTGGAGAGCGCGCCGTATTTCAACGCCCTCTGAATGGCGAGACCCGGATCGTTGGTGTGCACATGCACCTTGACCACGTCCTCGTCCGCCACGCAGACGATGGAATCGCCGATGGACTCCAGAAACGCCTTGAAATCCATCTCGGTTTTTCTGTTGAAAGTCTTGTTGAGCAGGATGATGAACTCCGTGCAATAGCCGAATTTGATCTCCGCGTTGGCCTGCGCCTCATAGGAGGAACCGCCTCCCTGTCTCTTCCCGGTATCCGCGGAAGTTGCGATGTTCATATCCACTTCCTTGCCCATGAAAGCATCAAAGGCGCCGTGCAGGATCTCCACCAGTCCCTGACCGCCGGAATCCACCACGCCGGCCTGTTTCAGCACGGGCAGCATCTCCGGAGTCTGACTCAGCACATACTCCGCGTGTTCGATCACCCCGCGCTGGAAGGTCTCCGGATCCGTTGTGCCCTCTTCCACAAGCTCCCTCGCGCGATCAGCCAATCCCTTGGCAACCGTGAGGATCGTGCCCTCCTTGGGTTTCATCACGGCCTTATACGCGGTCTCCACGGCCTTCTCGAACGCCTCCGCCAACACGGGCGCGTCCAACTGCGTCTGTGTCTTGATCACCTTGGTAAATCCGCGGAACAGCTGTGAGAGGATCACGCCGGAATTGCCTCTGGCGCCGCGCAGGGAGCCGGAGGAGATCGCCTTGCAGATAGATTCCATATCCGCGCTGTCCCCGAGAGCCGCCACCTCTTTGGCCGCGGACATGATGGTCATGGTCATATTGGTTCCCGTGTCGCCGTCCGGAACGGGAAATACGTTCAGTTCATTGATCCACTCTTTTTTATTTTCAAGATTCTTTGCACCGGCTAAGAACATCTTTGAAAGCATCTTAGCATCGATTGTCTGTAAACTCACAATAAGTTCCTCCTTAATCAATCACTCTTACACCTTCGACAAAGATGTTGATCTTCTCTATCTCAAGACCGGTGAATTCCTCCACCTTGTATTTGACATTGCTCACCAGATTGTCCGACACGGCAATGATGCTCACGCCATATGCCACGATCACATGAAAATCCAGAACCAGTTTGTGATTGTTGACGGAAACGTTGATACCCCGGGTCAGACTGTCCACTTTGAGCAGCCGCACCAGCCCGTCCCGCACGTTCACGCCGGCCATTCCCACAATGCCGAAACACTCCACGGCCACGCTGCCTGCATACTGGGCGATCACTTCATTATTGATGACAATATTTCCCATATGGGTATTCATAGAAGAACCTTTCATGTTCTACCTCCTTCTTGATACAGACATATACAAGGACTATTCTACCGGTTTTTTCAAAAAAAGGAAAGAATTTCTGCAAAAAATTACTTATAAAAATTATTTTCAAATTTTACTTGCTTTTATCCCGCATTTCCGGTAATATAACACTGTTGTGAATTTAGCATGTTTAGGAGGTGTCAAGATGGCTAAGTGTGATGTTTGTGGCAAAGGCGTTCATTTCGGTAACAATGTAAGCCATTCTCATAGAAGAAGCAATGCAATTTGGAACGCTAACGTTAAGAGAGTAAAATGCAAGGTAAACGGCGCGAGCAAGAGAATGCACGTTTGTACGTCATGCCTGAGATCCGGCAAGGTTGAGAGAGCTTAATTTCATCAATCCTGCGGGAGCTGATCCTAAGAATGAAAGGGAAAGCGGATGCTTTCCCTTTTTTGTCAGCATAAGGGCAGTGCGCAAAGCGTGCTGCCCGTTGCTTAATAAGGGCCGTGCGCAAAGCGTGCTTACGCCTCTTCTCTCTTGCGTTTGGCGTACTCTCTGTTGATCATCTGCACCAGTTCCTCGTCTCCGGCGATATTGTCCGGATGGAAGATCTTGACCAGATCCTTGTAGCGTTTCCTGAGCGCCAGCGGATTGGTGGCGTTTCTAAAGAGGATGTCCACAATGGAGCCGTCCCCATAATAGTCCATACTTCTGTTCTGCGACATCAGCTCCCGCTCTTTCTCAAAGCTGATGCGCTCCCGCTCCAACTTCTTGCGGTCGGCGTCCAACTGTCTGAAACCGTCCTGCAGGATCGCCATCTTCTTGTCAAAAAATAAATTTTCCTCCTTGAGGCGCTTGTGCTCCAGAGCGCTGCGGCGGGTCAACGCCCCCATCTCCTCCATAAAACACTTCCGCTCCTTTTGGAACTTGTCCCTCATCTCGTCCAGTTCTTTCCTGCTCTGCTCCAAGCGCATACATTCCTGAAACAGCCAGAGCTTGGCCTCTTTCAGTTCCTCCGAACTCTCTATGTTTATGATCTCTTCCCGGTCCTTCATTTAAATTTCCCTCTCAGTCGCCACAGCAGAGACAATTATAGCCCAAAAAGACCAACAGCGCAACGATGATCAGGCCGACCAGTCGATTGTTGGTGATCATCATGATAAGCATTCCAAGGGCAACCAACAGCGAAACCAGACCAATGATTTTCTTCATGGATACACACACATATATTATCTCGCTGTATTATATGGTTTATCCTGCCGATTTATGACAAAAACTATTTATTTTCTCCCTCGGGGAATGCCAGATCCACGATCTCCGTGTCACTCATGGTCTCCGGCTCCTTGGGCTGCGTGAATTTGTCCACCAGATCGGGGATCATGTCCAGGATCTTGGTCACGGTATCCTGATTTTTGATGTTCACAAGCTTTACGGATCCCTCTCTGATCACCAGGACCGCGCTGGGCGTCATCTTGCCGCCAAGGCCGCCCACTCCGGACGCGGAACCCTTCTGGCTGTTATTGCCCGCGCCCGCGCCGACGCCGAACGTCACATCCACCAAGGGCAGGATAATGGTGTCTCCCACCGTGGTCGCCTCTCCCACCACCGTCTTAGTCGAGAGCACCGTGTCCATTCCCTGCAGCAGAGATTCCACCACACCCTGAAATTCATTTTCTTTGTTTGCCATCTTTGATCTCCCATCTTTTACATTAAAATGTCGGTTATCTTACTGCCCTGTCTTCTCTCTTTAATTTGGAAATCAGTTCCCACAGGCGCTTGTCGAGCGCCAACATGGCTCCGTGCCACAAGAGCTTGCACACCGTGATACGGCCGGCGGCATACAGCTCTCCCTCCAAAACCGCCCGCTCAAAATCCGGAGTGAGCAGCACGTTTTGTCCCAAATAAGTACACAACATCCCGTAGACGCCAAACGCGTATCCCGTGGTGTCGGGGGATCCCGTCCCGAACCGGATGTCGGCCTTCAGTCGCCTCGGCCGGATGCTCTTTAAGACCTTTCCCAGACGCGTGAGAGCGTGATTTAGGAGTCCCCTCGTGTCCTCATCCGTCAGAACCGCCTTATAATACGCGATATCATCCCGAATTGTTTTTATTCTATCACAGATCCCGCGAAATGTGTACCGTAATTTTTCAAAAGGACTGAGACGGGATCCGTCGGTCTCTCTGGTCGGCTCCGGCGCGGGATCCGGCTGAGCCGATGATTCCGCTTGCTCCGGCTGCCCGGATTGCTCCGATTGCCCGGGTTGTCGGGGTTCCTCTGCCTGAGCCGCCGTTTCCGGTTGTGAGGATCGCTCAGGCGGTTTTGATGTCTCCGGTTCCTGCTCTTCCCTGCCGGAATCATACAGTGTCCAAAACAGTATTTTCACTCTGAAAGTCCCGGGATCCGGATAATCAAACCGCGCTCTCAAAAATCCCAACAGCCAACGCGCCCGGACGGACAGACTCATGCGGACGGTCTCAACCTCCCCGCCTTCCGATTCCCCGTCCCCTTTGCCCTGCGGCTCTCCGTCCGCGTCGCCCTCCGACAAAATTTTCCGCTCCGCGTTGACCCGATAGCTGACGGGCACGAACAGAACGAGCAGGATCAGCGCCAAAACCACGCCTAAGACCACGAGCAGCACGATGCCCAGGATGCCGAGGATCTTTAACAGTATTGTCAACATATCAGGTACTCCTTCAGCTTACAGTCTCCCCGCTCATCCAAACATTCCCGCGTGATGCGCTCCACCACCTGCAGGGCGTCCTCATAGTCCTTGGCGATCCCCACCACCTGCACGGGATAATTTTCATAAAAACGCTGCGCCAACTGCCTTGCATCAAAACATTCCAGTTGAGCCGTGGGATTATGCGCCAGCGCGATCAGGTACACATTCGCGCGCAATGGTTTCTCAACCAGATTCTTTTTTATTTTATCCAGTTTTTTCTCCTTAATGCCCTCGCCGAGATACAGCTTGGGGCGAAACGTCAGCATTCTTCTCATAGGGGAACCCTCAACAAAACATATACATATCAAGTATAGCATAGTTCCCCTACAAAAACAATTTGTAAATGTCCGGGTCGCCCCGTATTTTTGAGAATTTCGACATTTCACGCAAAATATTCATTGACATATTTTATGAATATTTTATACTATATTCTATAGGGCTTAAAAGGAGGACCACCATTTTGAAAGATGTTGCATGGATATCATTGACTCCGGGAATGGTCTTGGGTGCGGATATCATCTCACAGGACAAGGTCATATATCCCGCAGGGACGGAGTTAAATCAGCTCATCATCGACAAATTAAAACGCTATTCCGTCATGTGTGCCACCGTGATGGAGGACATTGATTTTGCCTCCACACATTATGAGCGAATCCGTTTTAACGAGGATTTTAAGCTGTTTGAGCAAAATTACAATGCCGCTCTTCTGCGCTATAAGCTTATGATGGGAGCCTTTCTGGAGACCGGGACTCCGGTCAAAGACGCGGATCTTCTGCGGCTGTATAATGAGGTCTATGTCAATATCCCGTCCGGGGCCGTGCTGTTGGACTTTCTCTACAATATGATGCCCAATGAGGACGAGCTGACTTTCAGCCATTGCCTCAACTCCGCGCTTTTGGCCGGCGCCATCGCGGACTGGCTTAATATGAATGATGTGGACAAGCGCACCCTGATCCTCTGCGGATTCTACTATGATATCGGCAAGATGAAACTGCCCTATGACCTGTTGTGGAAATCCGGGAAACTGACTCCTGAGGAGTTTAAGATCATACAGACCCACCCCGTGGTGGGATATTCTCTGGTGCGCGGTCTGGATCTGGATCCCCATATCAAGAACGCCGTGATCATGCACCATGAGAGACTGGACGGAAGCGGCTATCCCTATCACATGCAGGGACAAAAGATTGATGTCTTTGCCCGCTATATGGCCATCGTGGACGCCTATATCGCCATGGCCTCCCCCAGATCTTATCGAAACGCTTTCACCCCTCTGCAGATCTTGGGCCATTTTGAGGAAAATATGTACCGGTTTGACGTGGAACTGCTGATGCCCATCATGCAGCGCATCGCGGACGCGCAGATCGGTTCCAGAGTACAGACCAATGACGAGCGCATCTGGGAGGTGCTGATCATCCACCCAACCAAATACTCCCGCCCGCTCCTAAAGAGCGAGGACAACAATGAATTGGTGGATCTGCTGCGGACTCCGGGTCTTGAGATCGTGAAAATGGTATAAGTGATCGGATTTTCTTTTAGACTATGGAAACGAAGTCTCATCCGACTCATAAAAACTCCCTGCCGATGAGGCAGGGAGTTTTTATCTCATTGTCATAAGAGCAGCCGGGGGTTCTCCTTTTTAGTTAAGCGCATTCAGTTCCTCTGCTGTCACATTAAACCCTGGATTCATTGCCTTCAACAGTTCTACATCCGCCTCCGTCCATAGCTTTTTGTATACAGGGATTTCATATGGATATACGGGGGCTATTTCAAAGCCGATACCATTTGATTTCAGTTCTATCAAAATTCCGCTTATACCCGTTGCCCGGCCATCCACGGTAAACCCTTCTTCTGTCACTTCTTTTCTAATCTCCCAATCTTCATACTCTTCAAGTTCCTCGAGCAGTTTTTTCTTTACATTACTTTCAACTCCTTGCAAGGATGCTTTCAAATGGTATATGGTATTGTCAACATCTTTTAGTGTGGTGTAGAATGAATCTACCCACTTATTGCATTTCTCACAGAAAATACCCGTCTCGACTTCGTAGGAGCCATCCTCCAGAACCTCTGTTTTCTCAACAGGTATTCCCTCGCAGGTCGGGCAGAAGAAAAAGAATGCCGGAATATCATATGGAAATTCAGGTTCTGTCTTATAACCCAAAAACCAGTTTACTTTTTGCAATTCCCGTTTGTTTAAATAAGTTTCAAGTAAGTTTCCTTCGCAGAGAAAGCTGTTTTTAGTGCCCAATTTTTCCAAGGCGGCATCCCTGCTGCAATGCCCCAACTTCATTACTATATCTGTCGCTTCTTTTTCGTGGCTGTCCGGCGTATATCTAATGAAAATCTTATATGTCGTATCATATACCGTGCTGTCCGGTTTCGTCTCCCCCACACAAGCCTCAATAAGCCTGTGCCCGCAGTTCGGACAGGATGCCTCAGAAACCGGGGCATATTCCTCATCCTTCATTGGTCTTTCCCTTTCATATAGCTTATCCATACATTTAGGGCATATGTCTAAAACATAATACATATAAACAACTCCTTCATTATTTGTATTTGTAAGAAAAATAAAACGTCAAATATACTTTAACGAGGGCGCTATTTCGTAAATAATACCTACATTCTCCAAAGCAGGTCCGCCGGAAATCACAAACCTTTTCTCCCCTGTTACCTTATCATAGGTAACCAACAATGGTTCATTTTCTATTAATTCATAATGCATACCCGCAGACAAAGAAATCTGCGGTTGCAACATGATCCTAAATACCCAATCATTATTGCTGTTTATATTTCCAACATCATAGAGACAATTCTCCAACCAATCCGGCCAGGTTTCTTTGGGATGAATCTCTTTAAAGATACTCCAAGCCATATAACGAGCCTGAGAATAGGAATACCGCATATTTTTCATCAATACGATCGCCTCTTTTTGCGGCGGAGCGTCACTGCTCCGCCGCTTTCTTTTCGTTAAAATACGCGTCAAAGAGTCTTCTGGCGATGGGAACGGCATAGTCGCCGCCGGATCCCGCGCCCTCTATCACGATGGTGACGCACACCTCGGGATCCTCCGCCGGCGCGAATCCCGTAAACCACGCGTGGCTGTCCCCTTTTACATTGTTGTACTCCGCCGATCCCGTCTTGCCTCCGGCGGTGTAAGACAATCCTTTTAACTTGGTGGCCGTGCCCTGCTCCACCACGTTCACCATCAGCTCCTGCAGGATCTCCGACTCCTCCTGCGTCATCAGATAGCCGTAGGCGGAGGGCTTGTAGCTCTTCACCGTGTTGCCGGCGTCATTCTCCACCCGGTCTATCACATAGGGTTTCATCAGTCTGCCGCCGTTGGCGATGGCACAGGTGATCATGTTCAGATGCATGGGCGTGATCTGTGTCTTACCCTGCCCGATGGATGTCTGCATCATGGCGTCCGCGGTCATATCATCACTTATCTCCACCGAGCTCTTGGCATAGAGCAGGGTCAGCGGCAAATCCTGATCAAAGAGCAGATCCTCCAGAGTATCCTGAAAACGCTCCCTGTCCAACTGCATGCCTATGTTGGCAAAGGAGGAATTGCAGGACTTGGCAAAGGAACTCTGAAAGGTGACGGCTCCGTGGTTGGCTCCATGGTAACAGCTGATCTTGCTGTCCCCCTGGCGGTAGGAGCCGTTGCACTGATACCGATAGCCGTTCCATGTGCCGGGTTTCTCCCGGATATATTCCAACGCGGTGACGATCTTGAAAGTGGATCCCGGAGGATACAGGCCCTGTGTGGCCCGGTTTAACAGCACGGAACTGGAATCGTCCTGCAGCAGGGTATCCCAGATCACGCCGATCTCATTGGGATCAAAATCCGGATGGGACACCATGGCCAAAATCTTGCCGGTCTTCACCTCCGTCACGATGATCGCCCCCCGATAGACGCTGAGCTGCTCGTCCGCCACCTTCTGGATCTGCACGTCCAAGGTGGTGTACACATTGTCTCCCGGGTTCTTGACCCCGGCCATGTCGTTGGCCACCTTATTGTTGATGGATGTGTTGGTGTTGATGAGGTAATAGTTGGCCAATGCCTCCACGCCCATACGCCCCTGTGTGGAATAGCCCACGATATGGGAGAACAGATTCGCATAGGGATAGACTCTGGTCTCGTTCTGCTCCCCGTCCAATACCGTCTGCGCCAGCACTTCCCCGTCCCTGGAGTAAATGGTGCCCCGGTAATTGCGGGATAAAAGGATCTCCTGTCTGGAATTATAGCTGTTGTTGATCAGATCCTGCTCGTTGGTGGCCACAAAATGCACCAGATACACGGACATGCACAAGAACAGCGCACAGAAGAAGACCATGGACACCACGATCTCCACAAAATTGCCCACACGTCTCCCCGCGCGGCGTTTCGCCGTCCCCGATCTTGTCTTACTCTTCCGTCCCGTCGTCGGCATGGCGCCTCACCCCTTCCTCCTGCAATCGGATATAGATACCCTGAATGATGAAAAACATAAACATGGTACTCATGATGGAACTGCCTCCATAACTGATAAAGGGAAGAGTCACGCCCGTGAGGGGAATGAACTTGATCCCTCCGCCCACCGTCAAAAAAATCTGGAAAATGTACATCGTTCCGATCCCATAGACGATCAACTGATAAAAACGGTCATGTATGCGCAACGCGATCTGCATGATGGCGATAAAACAGCTCACGCACACCATGATCAGGCAGACGCCGAAGATCACGCCCAATTCCTCACAGATGGAGGAAAAGATACAGTCGGCGGAGACAAAGGGAATCTTGGTGGGATCCCCCTTTAAAAGCCCCATGCCGAACCAACTGCCGCTCCCCACCGCAAAGAGAGATTGGGTGATCTGCCACCCCTGATCGTCTATATAACTCCAGGGATCCTGCCATGCCAATACCCTGATCCTCACATGGGAGAACAGCCTGTACGCCATCAGCGCCGCCGCGGAACCTCCCGCCGCGCCCGCCAGAATATACAGATAATTGCCGGTCGCCACGAACACCACCAACACATAGGCGATAAAGAAGATCAGCGCGCCGCCCAGATCCGTGGAGAGCACCAACACGATCACATGAATGCCGGCGAGCACTGCCGTGATCGCCACCCGCAAGAAGGAATTGTCCTCCCACAGCGCCCCCGCCAGAAAGAAGATGAACAAAATCTTCACAAACTCGGAGGGTTGAAAAGTCAGCCCCGCGATCTCCACGGATATATTGGAGCCGTGGGTGGTCTGCCCCAGGATCAGCACCGCGCTCAGGCAGGCTATGCCCACCGCCGCGTAGAGCCATGTCATTTTTTTCAGAAAACGCACTTTACTGAAGATATAGGGAATAAACAGCGAGATGATCAGGGAGATCAACACGATCACATACTGTTTGATGGCTCTGGAATAGGACAGTCTGGAGATCATCATCAGACCGATCCCCAGCAGCATACACATATTGTTCAAAAGCAGGCGATTGCATTTTTCATAGATGACAGGCACCAAAAAGACCACCGCCAACAGAAATATCTCCACGAATCCAAACAGAAACAGATACAACAATCCCTGATTCACGGTACTTCCGTTGGTCTCCTGATCGAGACTCAGACTCAGAGCCGTGGTGTAATCCGCCCTTGTGACCAGGACCAGATTCACGAAACAGATCGTCTGGATCATGAACATCAGAATATTTTGAATGATGTACACCGGGCGGTTCCCAACGGTTCCCGCGTAGCGGAACGCGTAGAAAGAACTGAGGGTGTATAACACCATCAGACCGCATATGAAATATTTGGATAATTCGATCACATATTCACTCATGTATTACTCTGCTCCCCGTTTTTCGTGCCCGGTGGTATACTCCTCATACGGCAGTTCCCCGCGGGCTCCGGAAATAAAATATTGCAGGATCCGGGCGGTCTCTGGTCCGTCTTCCACCGTAAGATCCAATCTGAAATCCACCATATCCCGCCACTTGGACAGCTCCCCGTGCAGCGACAAAGGCAGACTGTTATATACGATATTCATGCAATGCCTGCAGTTCTTGAGCACCGGAAACTTCTTGCCATAGCGGTCCATCAGATACCCGATATCCTCCCCTGCCCTGTCGCAATGCCCCGCAGTCTTAAAGATACAATTGGCCGTGACCATCAGGGGAATACGCCCGTAGACCACCTTCTCACAGGCAATTTTGGAGACTCCCAAGAGTTTCCTCTGATCGGCGGCCTTCAGCTCATACGGCATACAAAAACCGCTCAACACGGCGAGCGGGTCGGAAACCTGCCCCTGTGTAGGATATGGCTCCTGTGCCTTGCATTTTTCTCTGTCGCCTCTTTGGAGCCGGCGCAGAGCGGTCCGATTCCAGATATAGAGCCCCGCGTCCCCGTACATGGGCACATCCGGAGCCGCCTTGGGGCGTGTGTCCTGCCCCTTCTGCCCGCCGGTCGTCTGATGAATCTTTTCTTTCAAAAAACCGATGCTGTCCACGGAGCGCACCAGAAAACCGTCAAAAAGCTCTCTGTGCGACTCGTAAATATCCCATATTTCGGTCAGGAATCCTGCATCCTGCTCCCGAATGATCCGGGGCAGCGCGATCGCCAGACCGCAGCCGTTTTCATGGATCTCATAAAATTTAGCGGCGAACTCTCCGTTCGGTTCTCCGAAAGCCTGCAGGATCAGATCCGCCTCCGCATAAACCCGCCCTATCGCCGGACGCCCGGATTCCCGCATCACATTTAGGATCGCGTCCGCCTGCTCCCAAGTCCGAAACAGCACATGAAACGCGCCGCATCCGGACGCGGCGGGCCGGCAGTCTTCTCCCCCGCCCGCGGGCTCCGAATGCTTGCGAAAATCGGCTCCGACCCGTTCAGTGAAATCGTTCTTCAGGGCCTTCCGCAACGTAAAGCCGTTCTCCCGGATCAGAAGTTCCTCCATCCCGTCCGTGGCCCGTCTGCGCAGATCGTTCATGCCCTTCAGCGGGTAAAAAGCGTTCTCCGAAAGCCGGACCTGCAGATCTTTGGCGCAAAAAGGCGTATCTCCCAACTTACTCAACTGTCTCTGTATATTTTCCAAGGTGACGGGCTGCTTTTGAGCCGCCTGAATAACCTCTCCCTCCGCGGTAAAACAAAGTGATCCGCTCTCATCAAGTGTCAGCGTCAGCCGCGCCGGCTCACCCACGGTGAAATCCGCCCGCATGGCGACGGGAAGGGACAGACGGCGATCAAGATAACGGGCTCTGATCGCGTCCGCCAGGCGCTCATCCGGAGAGTTATAGGAAGGACTCTGCAACGAGATCATATCCCGTCCGTTACGGTGTTCAAAATAGCCGTCCTGCCTCTCGCTGCGGATGTAGAGTCTCGCCAGTGTCTCCAGATCCTCTCTGTCCGGCTCTCCCCACTCCCCGGCGTAATATCTGTCTATATATTTGCGGTAGATCGCCGTGACCCCCGCCGTGTACTCCGCCCTTTTCATGCGGCCCTCTATCTTGAAAGAATCTATACCCGCCTCTATCAGTTCCGGAATATGCTCTATGGCGCACAAGTCCTTCAGACTTAAGGGGTAACATTCTCCCAATCGCCCCTGTCCCGCCTCCACGTGATAGGGCAGTCTGCAGGGTTGGGCACAGCGCCCCCGATTGCCGCTGCGGCCGCCCAAAATGCTGCTGAAGAGACATTGACCCGAATAGCTGTAACACATGGCTCCATGGATAAAGACTTCCACCTGTATGTCTGACCCGGCCTTCAGGGCGCGGATCTCCGCAAGACTCAACTCTCTGGCCGGCACCACGCGTGTGGCTCCCGCCCGGCGCAACAGTTCGGCTCCGTATCGCCCGGTGACGGTCATCTGCGTGCTGGCATGCAGTTCCATATCCGGAAAACACTCCCGCACCAGAGCAAACACGCCCAGGTCCTGTACGATCACACCGTCCAGTCCCGCCTCATAGAGGGGCTGCAGATAAGGATAGAGGGAGTCAAACTCCGATTCCTTCACAAGAGTGTTCAAGGTCAGCCAAACTCTTCTGTTAAACATATGGGCGTATCGGATGCAGGCAAGCAATTCCTCCGCTGTGAAATTATCGGCATAGGCCCTTGCGTTGAAACGGTCGCCGCCCAGATAGACGGCATCCGCACCGGCATGTATGGCGCCGTAAAACCCTTCCGGATTACCCGCCGGCGCCAAAAGCTCAACCTTTCGCTCCATTTGCCTTTCCTCATAAACAATGTGTGGCTGCCCTCTATCGGACAGCCAGCCGTTTTCACTTCTTGCTTTTCAGCTCAGTCTCCAGACGCACGATCTTCTTGGCATTCTCATTGGCCTCCGCCTGCAGTTCCTTGATCTTGCCCTCCGAGGTCTCCAATTTGATCTGCGCGGAGATCAGATCATGTTTCAGCGCGTAGAGTTCCTGCTCCTTATTCTGCAGATCCTCCTCTAGGACACCGATCTGTTTCTTCGCCTTAAAATAATCATCCGCGATGTTTATCTGAAGCAACACATTCTGCATGTCCATGGGCTGTCGCTTGAAACCATCCAGCTTGCCGTATTCGTTTATCTTGTTATTGATGTAAGAAGCCACCTTCTGCAGGTACTCCTCACTCTCATTTCCGCTCAGGGTAAGCACTTTCCCCCCGATGATCACTTCCGTATCTGTTCTGGCTGACATCTCGCACCTCTTTTGTGGTAGCCCGTTTTCGTTGAAACTACAATATCTGTGTCGCAAATTCACATCTGATACAACATCTATTATATATCAGAATACTGTAGCCGGCAACACTTTTCTTGTAACATATGTTGAAAATATGTTTTTCCGCAATGTGCAAATTCCTGACAACGAAAAGCATAAGCTTTTTGTTGTATGCTGCCGCAGGTTCAAATTTGCGGTTGAAAAATCTTTGATTTTTCAACCTAATCCAAGATGCCTGTAGGCCGCCTCCGTCACCACGCGCCCCCTGGGAGTCCGGTTGATCAGACCCGTCTTGATCAGATAGGGCTCATACACATCCTCTATGGTGCCGGAGTCCTCGCCGATGGCGGCCGCCAGTGTATCCAAACCCACAGGACCTCCCTGAAATTTGCGGATCATGGTCAGCAGCATATTGCGGTCGATATGATCCAATCCCAACTTGTCCACGTCCATCAGATCCAGCGCCACATGCGCCACGTCCTCCGTGATGATGCCGTCATATTTGACCTGCGCGAAATCCCTCACCCGTTTCAGAATGCGATTGGCCAGTCTCGGCGTGCCCCGACTCCTCCTCGCCATCTCCAATGCTCCTCCCGGCTCGGTCTCCACCTCCAAAACCTTTGCGGAATGCAGGATGATCTGCTGCAGTTCCTCCACCTCGTAGAATTCCAGATGGTGGATCATGCCGAAACGATCCCGCAGGGGAGCCGTCAGCAGACCCGCGCGGGTGGTCGCTCCCACCAGAGTAAAGCGCGGAAGATCCAGTCTAACGGAGCGGGCGGAGGAACCCTTGCCGATCATGATGTCAATGCAGTAATCCTCCATGGCGGGATAGAGCACTTCCTCCACCTGCCTGTTCAGGCGATGTATCTCATCCACAAAGAGCAGATCCCCCTCGTCCAGATTGTTCAGAATGGCCGCCATCTCTCCGGGTTTCTCTATGGCCGGGCCGCTGGTCACCTTCATATGCACGCCCATCTCATTTGCAATAATTCCTGCAAGAGTGGTCTTTCCCAGCCCGGGAGGCCCGTAAAACAGCACATGATCCAATGCGTCACCCCGCTGTTTGGCGGCCTCGATATAGATTTTCAGGTTTTCTTTGATCTTGGATTGACCAATGTAGTCATTGAGCGTCTGAGGGCGCAACGACCCCTCTACTTTGATATCTTCCTCTGTCAGATTTGTCTCGATCATTCGTCCGGGCATAATATCCTCGCTGTAAAAATTTGACTTTTAAAACATTTTCTTGAGAGCGGCCTTGAGCACCGCGCCGGAATCCATTCCCTCCATGTCGGGGATGGCGTTCACCGCCCGGGCGCTCTCCGCCTGTCCGTATCCCAGAGCCACCAGTGCCTCCACGGCCTCCCGCTTGCGGGGATCGTCCGAGACCATCCCTCCTGCCGTCGCCGCGATCTCCCTGCCGATGAGCTCATCGTCTATCCTGATCTTATCCTTCAAGTCCAGGATCAGTCGCTCCGCCGTGCGCGCTCCGATGCCCGGGGCGCGGCTGATGGCCTTGGTGTCCCCGGTCATGATGGCATAACGCAGGGAATCCGCGTCCATGACGGACAGAATGGCCAAAGCCCCCTTGGGACCTATGCCGTTGACGGTGATGCATTTCTTGAAGATATCCAAGTCATTCCGTGTCAGGAATCCATAGAGCAGAAAGGCGTCCTCCCGCACCAGTGTATAAGTATAGAGGCGGACGGTCTCGCCCTCTCCGGGGAGTCGGGCCGCCGTGTCCGCGGAAATGCGCACATTGTATCCGATGCCGCCCACGTCCACCACCACATTATCCTCCGCTATATCTTCTATCACGCCGTGCACATATGCTATCATCCGTCTCACCTTTCCAAACACTGCTTTTAAAGAACAAATTTATTATAGCATACTCGAACATATGTTTCAATTCTTTTTTGATTCGGTGGAAAACTTTGCCGCGGGAAACATTTGCCGTCGGATACATTTTGCCGCAATCCGCCTCTTACGCCGTTTGTCCGTTTGCCGCTCGTTTCAACAGAATGATATACACCACCGCAAAGCACAGCACATGCACCGCGAAGGTCAGCGCCCAACTGATGGGATAGGACCAATAGAGACATTCCAACGTGTGATATCGCTTAAACACGGTGTAGATCCACACCACGCGGAACAGGCATGCCCCCGTCAGGGACACCAACATGGGCATGACGGAATAACCCATGCCCCGCATCACGCCCACCATCACGTCCATCATGCCGCAGAGACAATAGGTGGTGCAGATGATGCTCATTCTCAATATGCCGAAACGTATGATCTCCGCCTCCGGAGAGTACAGCCGCAGCAGCAGTCCGGAACCCAGATAGGCCAGATTGCCCATCACCAGTCCCACCGCTATCACAAGTCCCTCACAGAGCAGTAATACCCTGCCGATGTTCCGATACTTCCGTGCGCCGTAATTCTGTCCGGTAAAGCTGATGATCGTCTGTGAAAAGGCGTTCATGGAAGTATACACAAAACCCTCAATGTTGGAGGCCGCCGTGTTGCCGGCCATGGCCACGGAGCCGAAGGAATTGACCGAGGACTGGATCAGCACATTGGAGATGGAGAACAGCGAACTCTGCAGTCCCGCGGGCAGACCGATCTGCAACATTTTGCCCAGTTTGTCCGGCGCGATGCGAAGTTTTGCAGGATCCAAGCGATAATCCGCGTCAGACACCATAAGACAGCGAATGACCAACGCCGCTGAGATCCCCTGGGACACGATGGTGGCCGTGGCCACTCCCGCCACTCCCATGGAGAACCAAATGACGAAGATCAGATTCAGGATCACATTGACCACTCCGGCGATCAGAAGGTAATACAGAGGCCTCTTGGTGTCTCCGGCTGCCCGCAGTATGGCGGCTCCGAAATTGTATGCCATGGAAAAAGGCATTCCCACAAAATAGATGCGCATATACAGAACGGCTTGCCCGATCACATCATCCGGGGTGCCCATGCGGCTCAATGCCGGCCGCGCCGCCGCGATTCCCACCGCGACCAACACGATCCCGCTGACCACCGCCGTCAGCATGGCGGTATGTACCAACTCCGAGAGTTCCTTCTTCTGTCCCGCCCCGTAAAAGCGCGCCGCCAACACATTGGCGCCCACGGAGAGCCCCAGGAACAGATTCACCAACAGATTGATCAGCGAGCTGGTGGATCCCACTGCCGCCAACGCCTCACTGCCCGCAAACTGTCCCACCACCACAATGTCCGCGGCGTTGAACAAAAGCTGCAGGATGCCGGAGAGCATCAACGGCACATAAAATATCAGAATCTTCTTTAAAAAGGGCCCGCTGCTCATGTCCATCTCATATTTACGGGCATCCCCTTTGACGCGGACCTGTGAATGCTGCGCCATGACGATTCGCCTCTTTTCTTTGTAAAACTCCTGATTCCCGCGAGCATTGAGCCAAGTGCCATGCTGCATTTGACGAATGCCGCGAAAGTCAAGCAATACAGGCACTGCCCGATGACAGTGCCTGCCTGTAGCCATGATATGAGCTATCTTCCGCTGTTGATATAATTGACCAGACCCTCGGCGGCAATGATCCTCTGCATGAACTCAGGAAAAGCCTGCCCCTGAAAGGAAGTCCCTCTGGTCACATTGGTGATCACACCCGTGTCAAAGTTGACCTCCACCTCATCGCCCGCCTCGATCCCCTTGGAGGCCTCGGGACATTCTATGATGGGAAGGCCGATATTGATGGCATTCCGATAAAAAATTCTGGCGAAAGTCTCCGCGATCACGCAGCTCACCCCCGCAGCCTTGATGGCGATGGGGGCATGTTCCCTGGAGGAACCGCAGCCGAAGTTTTTGTCGGCCACGATGATATCGCCCTTCTTCACGTTTTTGATAAAGTCCTTGTCGATGTCCTCCATACAGTGTGTCGCCAATTCCGCGGGATCGGAGGAGTTCAGATATCTGGCAGGAATGATCACATCCGTATCCACATTGTCGCCGTATTTAAAGACAGTTCCCTTTGCGTTATTCATATTTCCACCTCATCTCTATTTTGTCAGCATCTTTGCCATGATCTTGCGGGATCATAATTCACAGGGACAGGAAATCTTGCCGGTCACGGCGCTTGCCGCGGCCACGGCGGGACTTGCCAGATAGATTTCCGAGTTCACATGACCCATACGTCCCACAAAATTGCGGTTGGTGGTGGAGACGCAGCGCTCTCCCTCCGCCAGAATCCCCATATAGCCTCCCAGACAGGGACCGCAGGTGGGGGTGCTGACAATGGCTCCGGCCTCGATGAATGTCTTGAGAAGACCTTCCTCCATGGCCTGCATATAGATCTTCTGGGTGGCGGGGATCACGATACAGCGCATCCCCTTGGCCACATGGCGCCCCTTGAGGACTTCGGCCGCCTTGCGCAGATCGTCCAGTCTTCCGTTGGTACAGGAACCGATCACCACCTGATCGATGCGGATGTCGTCCATTTTGCGGATCTCATCCATGGTGTGCGTGTTCTCGGGCAAATGGGGAAATGCCACCGTGGGGCGCAATTCGCTCAAGTCGATGGTGTACTCCGCGTCATATACAGCGTCCTCATCCGCCTCATAAATCTTATATTCCCGGGTACTGTGTTCTTTCATGTAGGCGATGGCTTTATCGTCCACGGGGAAGATCCCGTTCTTTCCGCCGGCCTCGATGGCCATGTTGGCGATGGTGAAACGGTCGTCCATGGTCAGGTTGGCAATACCGTCCCCCACAAACTCCATGGATTTATACAATGCGCCGTCCACGCCGATCATTCCGATGATATGTAAGATCACATCTTTGCCGCTGACCCATTCGGAGGGCTTGCCCGTGAGGTTAAAACGGATGGCGGACGGCACCTTGAACCATGCCTTGCCGGTGGCCATGCCCGCAGCCATGTCCGTGCTGCCCACACCCGTGGAAAACGCGCCCAGCGCGCCGTAAGTACAGGTGTGCGAGTCCGCGCCGATGATCACGTCCCCTGCCACGGTGAGTCCTTTCTCCGGCAAGAGCGCATGTTCGATGCCCATCTCTCCCACCTCAAAATAATTGGTGATCTCGTGTTTGGCCGCAAATTCTCTCACACATTTACAATGTTCCGCCGATTTGATATCTTTGTTGGGTACAAAATGGTCGGGCACCAGGGCGATCTTGTCCCTGTCAAACACGCCGTCCACCTTCATCTTGTCCATTTCTTTGATCGCCACGGGGCTTGTGATATCATTGCCCAGGACCAGATCCAGATTGGCCTCGATCAACTGCCCGGCCTCCACTTTTTCCAAACCTGCGGCAGCGGCCAGGATCTTTTGTGTCATCGTCATACCCATGCTGTTTTCCTCCATAAAATCTCTATAAAAATGCTTTACTTAGTATCATAGCATATATGGAGAAATTTTTCAAATATTTAAATCGGACAGATTAAACGACTATTGTTATTATTATGATGAGAATGGGAAATTAGAAAGAGCCGACGTATGGGAAAATGGCAAATTAAAGAAACCGGATATCCCATAAATCTTCATATGTGTTCCTACTGTTATTATCAGAGAATTTAATGAATATTTATACATTGTCAATTTCCCTTGTCTATAAGGTTTTTCCACTCACGATATTCTGGTATTTCATTCCATTCCAATGCTTTATCAATGTAAAACTCTGCCAACTCAAAGGATGCAGGCGGTGTTAATGGAGTAAAAAGATAGTATGCCATTAAAAATGCACAGTGAGCCATTGCTTTTACTTTATTTTCTCTTTGGAATCTATGCAATGATGCTTCTAACACAAAAAACAGATTTAGCTGATTTACCTCGTTTTCAGCATGATAAAAATTATCTAAATCATTGAGTTCTAACTCAAAAATGGTTTGCTCTTCAAAATATGGATGCTCAAAATCTATGTTAATTTTCATAAATATTTCCTCCGAAAATCAATATAAACTTTAATAGATTATACTATATTTGACCGCATACTTCAATGTGCAAAAATATATAGTTTGTGTCAAGTAATCGTTGGCACTTTTCTCATTTTTCTTTATGAGTTGTTA
>JAMPHD010000039.1 GCA_023663635.1 Acetatifactor muris | reverse complement strand
AATCCATGCAAAAAATTTCACTTTAAGACTTGACTTTTAATAGTTAGTCTTTCTTTGCTAATCGAATTTTGGGAGAAATTAAGAAAGCATTTCAATCAGTTCTTTTCGCCTGATTTATTTTGTGTTATAATTTGTTACAGGTTTTTCTTTCCCTTATTTTTGCCCTTATGAGCGTTCAGTAACAAAAACAATCCGTTGGATTGTTTGGGAAAGTCTAAGGGCAAACTCACTTGCTATAAATTTACGGCTATGTATAGCCTTTTCAAGGATTTGCGTACTTTTTGAAGATAAGATATAACAGTTAATAATTGCTATAAAAAGTGTCTTATCAGAATTCCAATTTGCAGCGTAATATATGAATATTCATGAAATTTTGAGGAAATAGCGATTATGAACATAATGGTCATAGATGCCCAGGGCGGCGGGATCGGCAAACAGCTTGTCGCCGCTGTCAAAAAGAACATACCCGATGCGGTGGTGACTGCGGTGGGGACCAACTCGGCCGCGACCTCCGCCATGATCAAGGCCGGGGCGGACAATGCCGCCACAGGGGAAAATGCCGTTCTGGTCAACAGCAGGAGGGCGGATGTGATCGTCGGGCCCATCGGCATTGTGATCGCGGATGCCCTGCTCGGCGAGATCACGCCCGCCATGGCCGCGGCGGTGGCGAGGAGCAATGCCAAACGCATTCTGATCCCGATCAATCACTGCGACAATATCGTGGTGGGAGTGGAGGATCTGAACGTGGGCAAGCTGATCCAAGGCGTGATCACGGAGTTGCGCAAGATGTGAGGTTATGATATAATAGCCGCAGAGGAAAATCAAGCGCCCCTGAAAGGGGCATTTGATTTTCCTGCGGCATTAACGAGCAAGCGTCCGATGTAATCGGACGGGGAGCGCTGAAAGCGCGGGCTTGCGAGTTCAGACGCACTTATATCAAAGGCAGCACGAAGTTGCCCTTCATAACGCTGAAGCGTTATCCACAGATCCGGGACGGACAGATGATACAGGCTCCGCCCGGTATCTTATGTTTTTCCTATGCCCAAATTATAAAACATATGCAAACGTATGCTTAGAAAGCGCACAAATTCTCTGAAGGGAATCTGTGCGTTTTATTGACATAAAGGCAGTTCGTGCCTATTGTTTATCATGAGGTGACAACATGACTTTACGGGAATTTTTCAAGACATATCCGAGAGTGGCGGTGGCCTTTTCAGGGGGCGTGGATTCCGCTTTTGTGCTGTATGCGGCCCGAAAATACGCGGACCGGGTGCGGGCCTATTATGTGAGATCGGAGTTTCAGCCGGAATTTGAGCAGCAGGATGCCGCGCGTCTCGCCAAGGAGTTAGATGCGGATATGCGAATTCTTTCCCTGCAGGTTCTTGATGTCCCCGGCGTGAGGGATAATCCCCCCGACCGCTGTTATCACTGCAAAAAGACAATTTTGGGGGCGATAGCGGAGGCTGCCCGCGCGGACGGTTTTACCGTTCTGTTGGACGGGACCAATGCCTCTGATGGCGCGGGGGATCGTCCCGGGATGCGGGCCCTGCGGGAATTTTCCGTGCTCTCGCCCCTGCGGGAGTGCGGTCTGACGAAGGATCGAATCCGGCAGCTTTCCCGGGAGGCAGGGCTGTTTACCTGGGACAAGCCGGCATATGCCTGTCTCGCCACAAGGATTCCTACGGGCGAGGAGATCACGGAGCGGAAACTGGCCGCCACGGAATCCGCGGAGGCGTATATGTTTTCATTGGGATTTACGGATTTCAGGGTTCGCTCCCGGGACGGACATGCCGTGTTGCAGCTGCCGGAGAGCCAGACGGAGAGACTTTGGCGGCACAGAAAAGAGATTCTGGAGAGACTGAAAGCGGATTACAGGACCGTGTCATTGGATTTGGAGGTGAGGGGATGAATAGCGATATCCGGGAGATTTTGGAGGGAGTCAGCCGCGGTGACGTGTCCGTGGAGGACGCGATCTTGAAATTAAAGACCAAGCCCTTTGAGGACATCGGCTACGCGAAGGTGGATATGCACCGCAGACTGCGGCAGGGCACGGCGGAAGTGATCTATGGCGCGGGCAAGACGCCTGAGCAGATCATTGGGATCGCGGGGACCATGCTGCAAAACGGTCAGGGCACGATCCTCATCACCCGACTGACGGAAGAGTCCGCCGACGCGGTGGGCAAGGTATATGATCTGCAATATGACAAAGTGGCGCGCTGCGGGGTGATCGGACCGATGCCTGAGCCGGACGGGATCGGTAGGATCGTGATTGCCACGGGAGGAACCAGTGACATTCCCGTGGCGGAGGAGGCGGCTCTGACCGCGACGGCGCTCGGCAACGAGGTAGTCCGGCTGTATGATGTGGGCGTGGCGGGATTGCATCGCACGTTGGCGCATCTGGAGGACATCATGAGCGCCACCGTCATCATTGCCATCGCGGGCATGGAGGGCGCGTTGGCCAGTGTGATCGGCGGTCTGGCGGACTGCCCGGTCATTGCGGTGCCCACCAGTGTGGGCTACGGCGCGTCTTTCAACGGATTGTCCGCGCTGCTGTCCATGCTCAATTCCTGCGCCAGCGGTGTCTCGGTGGTGAATATTGACAATGGATTCGGCGCGGGCTACCTGGCCAATATGATCAATCACATCAGATAATTGTGAAACGCTATTTTTCGCAATTCGGATAAAGGAGGACGGAATCGTGAAAACACTTTATTTGGACTGTTCCATGGGGGCTGCGGGGGATATGCTGATGGCGGCGCTGCTTGAGCTTATCCCTGACCCGGACGGCTTTGTGGAAGAAATGAATGCCCTCGGGATCCCCGGTGTATGTGTCAGGAGGGAGACGGCCGTGAAATGCGGCATCACGGGGACGCATATTTCGGTAACGGTAAACGGCGAGGAAGAGGAGAGCTTGGATGTGCATACACATCACCACGACCATGGGCACGCCCACGAGGATGCCCACGACCAAGGCCACGCTCACCACCACAGCAGCCTGCACGACATAGAACATATCGTCAGGGAACATCTGCATCTGCCAAAGGAGGTGCAGGAGGATGTGATGGCGGTCTACACGCTGATCGCGGAGGCGGAGAGCAGGGCCCATGGCAGGTCGGTGTCCGAGATACATTTTCATGAAGTCGGCGCCATGGACGCGATCGCCGATATCGTGGCGGTGTGTTGGCTGATGCACAGGCTTGTCCCAGATGAGGTGGTGGTGTCTCCGATCCATGTGGGCAGCGGTCAGGTGCGCTGCGCCCACGGCATTCTGCCGGTCCCGGCTCCCGCCACGGCGCATATCCTGCAGGGCGTGCCCATCTATGGCGGCAGTATTGCGGGAGAGTTGTGTACGCCCACCGGCGCCGCGCTGCTCAAACGTTTTGCCACCCGATTCGGAGAGATGCCGGTCATGAGGACAACGGCCATCGGTTATGGAATGGGGAAGAAGGATTTTGAGGCGGCCAACTGCATCCGGGCGCTGTGGGGAGAGACTGACGCCCCCCGGAGGGAATCGGATGTGCCGGGGAGCGGATTGGAGACCCGTGAATCGGGCCGCAGCGGAGAGACTGACGAGATGATCTGCGAGCTGAGCTGCAATGTGGACGATATGACTGCGGAGGCGGTGGGCTTTGCCGTGGAGCAGCTCTTCCGGGACGGCGCCCTCGATGTGTATACGGTTCCCATCGGCATGAAAAAATCCCGTCCGGGCATTCTCATCCATGTGATGTGCCGCGCGGCGGACAAGGACAAGATTCTTCGTTCCATTTTTAAGCACACCACGACGATCGGTATTCGGGAGAGCCGGCCGGAGCGCTATGTGTTGGAGCGCCGGATGGAGACTTTGGACACGCCCTATGGTCCTGTCAGATGTAAGATATCCTCCGGATACGGAGTGGAGCGCGTCAAATACGAATACGAAGATCTGGCTCGGATCGCGAGGGAGAGAAATGAAAGCATCGCGGCAGCGGAGGTTTTAGTCCGACACAGCGCGAACGGACAATGACTCCGGCAATGACTTGGGCGATCATCACAAAATGCGCTTTGTGAGCGGAGGATGGATCAATATGAATCTTGAAAATGAGAGATTGGGAAATGAGAGATCGCGAAATGCGAGCCGGGGCAGGATGCGTTTTTCCAAAGTGTCGGCCGGAATTCTCGCGGGTATCCTGCTCCTGGCCATGACGGCCTGTGGGACGGGAGCGGCAGGAACTTCGGTGGACGGCGATTTGGCGGGACCGGATTCCGCGGGAGGAGAGCCGACAGGGACGGTTTACGACACAACTCCGCCCGGCACAAATATTGCAGGCGCTCTCCGGGACAGTGTGGTGATCGCAATAGGATCCGAGCCTGAGACACTGGACCCCACGCAGGGATGGGGGCATGGCAATTCGCCCATCGTGCAGAGTACTTTGGTGAGATATACCGCGGATCTGACTTTTGAGAACGATCTGGCCACGGATTACAGTCTCTCTTCGGATGGTCTCACATGGACTTTCACCATTCGGGACGATGCTTATTTTACGGACGGTGTGAAGGTCACGGCCTCGGATGTGGCGTTCACGCTGATGACGGCCAAGGCGGCGCAGGGTTCCGTGGATCTGACTTATATGGAGAGCGCGGTGGCGCGGGATGACAACACCGTGGTGGTGACGCTGTCCAGCCCCACATCCATTTTCCTGAACACGTTGGCCTCCGTGGGCATTGTGCCGGAGCATGCCTATGACGCGGATTACGGCACAGTGCCCATCGGTTCCGGTCCCTATCGCTTTGTGGAATGGCGGGCGCAGGAGCAGATTCTTTTTACTGCCAATGAAGACTATTACGGGGGCGTTCCGGCCATCCGAAACGTCACGGTGGTGTTCATGTCTGAGGATGCCGCGCTGGCCGCCGTGCAGGCCGGAGAGGTGGATGTGGCTTACTCCACCGCCACATTGGGCACGACTTCCGTGGACGGATACCATGTGGAGGCCATTCCCTCCGCGGACAACCGCGGTTTCACCCTGCCCATGGAGCCGAATGAGGGCAGGACCACGGAGAGCGGCGCGCCCATCGGCAACGATGTGACCTGCCATATCGAGATCCGTCAGGCGATCGCCTATGCCGTTGACAGGCAGCAGGTGGCGGACTTGGTGCTGAACGGTTTCGGGCGGCCGGCTTACTCGGAAAATGACGGAATGCCTTGGAACAATCCGGAGGTCGTGATCGGGACGGACGCGGCATACGCGTCCAAGCTCCTGGAGGATGTCGGATGGACCGACACGGATGGTGACGGCATTGTGGAGAAGGATGGTTTGAAAGCGGAATTTACCTGCATCTACCCCGCCGGGGATTCGGTTCGTCAGGCGGTGGCCATGGCGGCCGCCGAGCAGGTGGCTCCGATCGGCATTCGCATCCGGGTGGAGGGCGTGAGTTGGGATGAGATCATGCAGCGCATGTTCTCTGACGCGGTGATGATGGGTTGGGGCTCGGCGATCCCCAACGAGACCTATTATTTGTACCGCTCCGAGGGTGCGTGGTTGGATGATTTTTACAATCCCGAGGGCTATCAAAATGATGTGACGGACGGTTATCTGGAGGCCGCCATGGAGGCGCTGACCGCCGGGGAGGCCAATGCGTATTGGCAGAAGGCTCAGTGGGACGGCGAGACGGGCACGGCCATGCAGGGGGAATGTCCCTGGGTCTGGATCGTGAATCTGGATCATGTCACCTATGTACGGGACGGCCTCTCCATCGGGGATCAGCCGATCCACGGTCACGGCCATGGTCTGCCTCTGATTCAAAATCTGCAGGAGTGGACTTGGACGGAATGATCTTACACATCGTATACGATCATGCACATAAGAAGTATTACAGAGGTGTTTTATGCAAGGTGTTCTGAGACGGCTCGTCCGTATTTTCTTTACATATGGCATACGGATCCTCTCGCTGCTGTTGGCGGTGAGCGCGCTGTCCTTTGCTCTGGTCTGCGCGTCGCCGGAGGATCCGGTGAGCCGGTATATACTGGGGCTCGGAACAGCCGTCTCTTCGGAGCAGCGGGCTGAGATCGAGGCCTATTGGGGTGTGAACGAACCGCCTGTGGAGCGGTATCTTAACTGGCTGTCAGAGATCTTGCGGGGCAATTTTGGAGAGTCCGCCCTCTATCGAAGACCCGTGGCCAAGATCATCAGTGAGCGTTTTGTGAACTCTCTGGCATTGATGTTCTGCGCCTGGATTCTGTCCGGGGCGATCGGTTTTGCCCTCGGCTGCATCATGGGAATGTGCCGGGGCGGTCCGGCGGATCGGATCCTCAAGAAGGTCTGTTATATTCTCAGCGCCATTCCCACCTTCTGGCTGGGACTGGTATTTCTGCTGATCTTTGCCGTATGGCTGAAATGGTTTCCCATCGGATTTTCCGCTCCCATCGGCGTGTTGAGTGAGGATGTCACTCTCGGGCAAAAACTGTATCATCTTATTTTGCCCGCTTTCACATTGAGTCTGATGTCCTTTTCCAATATCGCCCTGCACACAAGACAGAAACTGGCGGATGTGTTTGAGAGCGAATATGTATTGTTTGCCCGGGCGAGAGGGGAGAGGAAACTTACGATCCTCAGACGCCACGGGCTGCGCAATATCCTTTTTCCGGCATTGACGCTGCAGTTCGCGTCCTTTGCGGAGTTGTTCGGCGGCTCCGTCATCGCGGAGAATGTGTTCAGCTATCCCGGGCTTGGCAGCGCGGTGTCCGCCGCGGGATTAAGCGGCGATGTGCCGCTCTTGTTGGGTGTGACCCTCTGCTCCACCCTGTTTGTCTGCGTCGGCAACCTGATCGCCAATCTGCTCTACGGGGTCATTGACCCGCAGGTACGGGAGGTGAGCCGATGAAGACGAATCGCCGCGCCGGGGTGGGCCGATGCCTTCGGATGAACCGCCGCACTAAAGTCCTGACCCTCACGGTTCTTATGGCGATGGTTTTGATTGGGATATACGCTTTGGGCATACTGATTCCGGAGGAGGCCGTGGCCGGCAGTTTTCTCAACGCCTCCCGGCCGCCCTCCATGGAGCATCCCTTCGGCACGGACGCTCTGGGGCGGGATCTTTTGCTGCGCACACTCAAGGGGATGGCCGTCAGCATGACGGTGGGCATCGCGGCCTCCGCGGTCAGCGCGGTGATCGCCGCATGTGTGGGAATGGCCGCAGCGTCCGGTTCCAAGGGGTTGGATGCCCTGGTCAACCGGGTCATAGATCTGGTGATGGGAGTGCCCCACACGGTCCTGATCATTCTGATCTCCTTTGCCGCAGGGCGGGGGTTCAAGGGACTGTTCCTGGGAATTGCCGCCACCCACTGGTGCAGTCTGGCCCGCCTGATCCGGGGGGAGGTGCTCAAGCTGCGCTCCGCCCGATATGTGGCGCTGTCCCGCAGACTTGGCAGATCCGACGGATGGATCCTGATACATCATCTGCTGCCCCATCTGGCCCCGCAATTTTTGGTGGAGCTGATCCTGATGTTTCCCCACGCGATCCTGCACGAGGCATCCATCTCTTTTCTGGGTTTCGGACTTCCGCCTGAGCAGCCCGCCATAGGCATCATTCTCTCCGAGAGCATGCGCTATCTGTCAGCGGGCATGTGGTGGCCGGCGGTACTGCCCGGGACGGTCCTTGTGCTGATCGTGCTGCTGGTGGACCGACTGGGGGAGAATCTGCAGCGGATCACGGATCCTTTCGGCGCGCAGGAGTAATGCGGACCGGACATGGGCGGATGGCGGAGGTTGAGGCGGGAGCGGATGATTAAGCGCTGAAAGCGCGGAGAGAGGAGGCAGTCATGAGGCAAAAAGAGAATACGCTATTGGAGATCCATGATCTGTCCATCTCTTTCCGCATGTATGACCATGGCCTGAATCAGGTGGATCTGCAGGTCATATCCGATCTGCACCTGACGGTATACCCTGGGGAGATCGTTGCGGTGGCGGGGGCATCAGGCTCCGGCAAAAGCCTGTTGGCATCCGCTATTTTGGGGATTTTGCCCCCCAATGCCACCGTGCGCGGACATCTGCACTATAAAGGGGAGGAGTTGACCGCCGAGAGATAGCGGCAGCTTGCGGGGACGGAAATTGCTCTGGTGCCGCAGTCGGTGGAGTATCTGGACCCTCTGATGAAAGTAGGGGCGCAGGCGGACGGACATCGAAGGCCCCGCCCCACGGGGAGGAGACGGGAAATCTTCAACCGATTGGGGCTGCCTGAACAGACGGCGGCGCTTTACCCCTTTCAACTCTCCGGGGGAATGGCGAGGCGCGTTCTGGTGTCTGCCGCGCTGATCTCGGATGCCCGGCTCATCATCGCGGACGAGCCCACGCCCGGCATGAGCCTTGATCAGGCTCTGGAGGCGCTGCGCCTCTTTAGGGAGTTGGCGGATGAGGGCAGGGCGGTCATCCTCATCACCCATGACATAGACTTGGCGGTGGAGTTTGCGGACAGGGTTGCGGTGTTCTATGCGGGGACCACCGTGGAGACGGCTCCGGCGACGGATTTTCGAGACGGTCCCGAGGCGCTGCGGCATCCCTATTCCAAGGCGCTGTGGAACGCTTTGCCCCAAAACGGTTTTCAGCCTTTGGAGGGGATTCAGCCCTATGCGGGAAACCTTCCCAAAGGCTGCCTGTTTGCGCCACGGTGCCCCCGTAAAACGGCGCAATGTGTGGAGAAACTGCCTCCCGTGCGAGAGATTCGGGGCGGCGAAGTGAGGTGTCATCATGGCGCTTGAGGCGAAGAATGTATATTATCGCTACGGCAGAAAGCTGCCTTGGGTACTGGAGGATCGAAGTCTCGGTTTGGAGCGGGGAGAATGCGTGGCGCTGCTCGCGCCGAGCGGTTATGGCAAGACCACCCTTGCTCTGCTTCTGGCCGGCTATCTGCAGCCGGTACAAGGGACGATCCTTGCGGACGGCAGACCTTTGCCCCGAAAAGGACTCAGTCCCGTGCAGATGATTCATCAGCATCCCGAGCAGGCGATCAATCCCCGATGGCGCATGAGGCAGGTCCTGCGGGAGAGCGGCATCGCGTGGGAGGAGATTCCGGCGGCTTTCGGCATCGAGCGGGCATGGTTGGACCGTTTCCCGAGGGAACTGTCCGGGGGAGAGCTGCAGAGATTCTGTGTGGCCCGTGCGTTGCTCTCCGGAGCGGACTATCTGATCTGCGATGAGATCAGCGCCATGTTGGACGGGATCACACAGGCGCAGATCTGGCACGCGGTCTTGGACGAGGCCGCGGGGCGCGACATGGGAATTCTTGCGATCACCCATGACAGGTATCTGGCGCAGCGGGTTTCGACGAGGATCGTGGATCTGACGGAGTAGACTTTTTCTTTTTTCGTGTGCAATTATAATTGTACAAAACAGGAGAAATGTGATAACATATATCTATATGTTGTCTGAATTAAACTTTGTCAGAGTATTTCACTTTTGGAGGACATGGTGCAGAATATTTCATTTCAGGAATTGATCGATCAGGACGAACTGCAGCTCTTGCAGAATGAATTCTGCAGGGTGGCGGGAGTATATGCATGTTGTCTGAACGAGCGCAGGGAGGCTCTGACGGAGCTGTCCAACACCGGTTCGGGCGTGTTTGAGGGTCTCTCGCAGGATGAGGTGCAGGCCCTTCGGGTATCTCCCTACACGCAACGCGCGATGGAGCGGGTGGAGCCGGGTTCCCTTGAGGACGTGGCCATAGAGCGTTTCCCGGGCGGCAGAGTGGCCGTTCTGGCAATCTATGTGGAGAGAGAATTCCTGTTTTACTGGCTTTTGTTTGACTGTTCCAACCGCGAGGAGGGAAAGTTCGCGCAGGTGTTGGATCTGGTGAGGGATGCCTCGAGGACTTTCTACCGCAGCAAGATGGCCTGCGCCGTGGCGCGGGCGGAGAGCGGCAAAAACCGCTCCGCTCTGCAGGAGATGGAGCGGGATCTGCGGCGCATAGAGGCCACCACGGGAATCGTACAACTGTTGGACAGCGACGATCCCACGGAGGTGGTGACGGACAGATGGCTGCGGATCCTCGGACAGCATCTGCAGGCGGAGTCGGCGGAGCTGTTTTATCTGAACGGTGACGAGCGGACCATGGATCTGATCACCGGATGGTATGGCAGGGGAGTGCTGTCCTCCTTTGACCGCACGGTGGGGATAGATATCTGTACATTGTTTCAGACGGACAAGCCTCTGGCATTCTCCTCGGGCTCCATACCCGCGGAGCATATGTGGGAGACGGAGTATCACGGTTGGTCCGCCATCATGGTGTTTCCCATCCTGCAAAAGGAGGATCATGACAGCGTGGTCCTGGCGGTGGCCTATCGGGAGGACAGACATAATTGGGAGACCTCTGAGGTGAAATTTACCTCGGACGCGGTGCAGTTGCTGCAGAGTATCCTCAAGGGGAGAAATCGGAAAGATTCTCTGGACGACTCCCACGCCGCGCTGGAGGTGACGTTGGAGAATGTGGGATGCGCCGTCTGTGTGACGGACAGCGCCACGGATGAGATGCTGTTCTCCAACAGAAGACTGCGCAATACGTTCGCGACGGAACTGCAGGATCACAGTTTTGCCGGGTTTGTGAAGGAATGCGCCGCCAAGAGCAGAGAGGGAGAAGTATCGGAGATCTTTTGCGAGGAGCGGGGCCGCTGGTACGAGATGAGTTTCAAGGAAATCTCCTGGATGAACGGGCGGCGGGGAACGCTGTATTCTTTTTATGACATCACGGACAGGAAACTGTATCAGCGCAAGATCGAGAAACAGGCGTGGACGGATTTCCTCACGGGACTCTACAATCGCATGTGCTGTGAGCGGGATCTGGCGAAACAGATCGGGGAGGCGAAACAAAACGGCGTGACCGGGGCGCTCCTCTATCTGGACTTGGATGATTTTAAGTGTATCAATGACGGACTGGGGCATCAGTACGGAGATGTGCTGCTCAAGGCGATCTCCCATTCTCTGCAGCGCGTGGACGGTCTGGAGGGCTGTTGCTACCGCATGGGCGGGGATGAGTTCGTGGTGATCCTGCGGCCCGAGGTATACCGCAGGATAGACGACATCATGGAGAGCGTGCGACAGGTATTCAGTAAGCCTTGGTATCTGAAGGACGAGGATCATTATTGCACCGCGAGCATGGGACTTATCACCTTCCCGGATCAGGGAGAATCCGTGGCGGATCTGATCAGGAAGGCGGATATCGCCATGTACGAGGCCAAGAAAGGCGGAAAGAACCGCATGGTCCGCTATAGCGAGAAACTGCTCGCCGACTCGGAGAGACGCACCGATCTGGAGGAGAACATGCGCAATGCCACGGAGGACGGCTGCGGGGAATTTGAGGTATATTATCAGCCCATCATTGACATTCAGAGGGACGAGCCGGTATGTATCGGCGCGGAGGCGCTGCTGCGTTGGAACAACTCCGGGCAGGATTTCATGGCGCCGGCGGATTTCATTCCTCTGGCGGAATATCTGGGCCTGATCCATCCCATCGGCAATCATGTGCTGATGGAGGCCTGCAGACATTGCAGACGTTGGAACAAAATGGGCTATCCCGGCTTTAAGGTGAGTGTCAATCTCTCGGTGGTGCAGCTCCTGCAGAACAATATCGCAGAGGAGGTGGGAGCCGCCTTGAAAGAGACGGGGCTCAACCCCTCCAATCTGACACTGGAGGTGACGGAGAGCCTGGCGATCAACGATCCGGAGCGGATGAAAGGCATTTTGGAGCGCATCCGGAAGTTGGGCGTGAAGATCGCTCTGGATGATTTTGGCACGGGGTACTCTTCCCTGAACCATATCCGGGAGATTCCTCTGGATGTCATCAAGGTGGATCAGAGCTTTGTGAAAGAATTGGCGGAAGATGCCTACTCCCGCTCTTTCATCAGGATGGTGGCGGAGTTGGCGGAGACCATTGACGTGAAGATCTGCGTGGAGGGCATTGAGGGGCCTTCCCAGTACAAAGCCCTGCAGGACATGAAAGTCCGATATGTCCAGGGATATTATTTTGACAAGCCGATGCCGGCCGGGCAATTTGAGGCAAAATACATAGATAACCTGTAAATTGGGGATCAGAGATAAAAATATGCTGAGAGTCAGCGGAATGGAGAGAATTATGTTATCATTGGAACAGGAGTTAAAGAACAACGCGTATCCGGGGAGAGGCATCGTCATAGGGCGTTCTCCGGACGGCAGATATGCAGTGACGGCTTATTTTATCATGGGGAGAAGTTCCAACAGCCGCAACCGCGTGTTTGTGGAGGAGGGCGAGGGCATTCGCACACAGGCATTTGACGCGTCCAAGGTGGAGGATCCCAGTCTGATCATCTACTCGCCGGTCCGCGTGTTGGGCAATGACACCATCGTGACAAACGGCGACCAGACCGATACCGTCTACGAGGGATTGAAGGCGGGCAAGAGCTTTGAACAGGCGCTGCGAGCGCGCAGATTCGAGCCGGACGAGCCGAATTTTACCCCCCGTATCTCCGGAGTGCTGCATGTGGAGAACGGCAACTATGAATACTCCATGTCCATCCTCAAGAGCAATGACGGGGATCCCGCGTGCTGCAACAGATATACTTTCAGCTATGACAACCCCAGGGCGGGCGAGGGACGTTTCCTGCACACCTATATGCATGACGGCAATCCCCTGCCGAGTTTTGTGGGGGAGCCCAAGGAAGTGGAGATAGGCAATGACAGGGAGGCATTTGCCAAGATGCTCTGGAACAGCCTGAATGAGGACAACAAGGTCTCTCTCTTTGTGCGCTATATCGATATCGCCACGGGGGAGTACCAAAGCATCATACGGAACAAGAATGTCTGAGCAGGGATAAGGAGAACAGGTCATGAAAGAAATGGAATTAAAGTACGGGTGCAATCCCAATCAGAAACCTTCCCGTATCTACATGGAGGACGGGAGCGAACTGCCCGTGACCGTGCTGAACGGGAAACCCGGATACATCAATTTTCTGGACGCTTTCAACGGTTGGCAGTTGGTGAAGGAATTAAAGGCTGCCACAGGCCTTCCGGCGGCCACGTCCTTCAAGCATGTGTCCCCGGCGGGCGCGGCGGTGGGACTGCCTCTGGATGAGACGTTGGCCAAGATCTATTGGGTGGACGACTTGGGAGAACTCTCTCCCCTGGCATGTGCCTACGCCAGAGCGAGAGGCGCGGACAGGATGTCTTCTTTCGGAGATTTTATCGCCCTGTCCGATGTCTGTGACGCGGACACCGCAAAACTCATCAAGCGGGAGGTGTCCGACGGCGTGATCGCCCCCGGCTACACGGAGGAGGCCTTGGAGATCCTGAAGGCCAAGAAAAAGGGCGGATACAATGTGATCCAAATCGATGCCTCCTATGTGCCCGCTCCCGTGGAGAAGAAACAGGTCTACGGCATCACCTTTGAGCAGGGCAGAAACGAACTGGACATTGACGGCGGTCTTCTCTCCCATATCGTGACGGTCAACAAAGAGATACCGGAGGCGGCGCTGATCGACATGAAGATCGCTCTGATCACGCTGAAGTACACCCAATCCAATTCCGTGTGCTATGTGAAGGGCGGACAGGCTATCGGCATCGGCGCCGGACAGCAGTCCCGCATTCACTGCACGCGTCTGGCCGGACAGAAAGCCGACAATTGGTTCCTGCGACAGTCTCCTCAGGTGATGGGGCTGCAGTTTGTGGAGGGTCTGGGACGCGCGGACAGGGACAATGCCATTGACGTATATATGGGCGATGAATATATGGATGTCCTGGCGGACGGCGTGTGGGAGAAGACTTTCCGGGTGAAACCCGCCGTGTTCACGAGAGAGGAAAAGCGGGCCTGGCTTGACAAGATGCAGGATGTGACGCTGGGATCGGACGCGTTCTTCCCTTTCTCGGACAATATCGAGAGAGCGCACAAGAGCGGTGTGAAGTACATCGCGCAGCCGGGCGGCTCCGTGCGGGACGACGCGGTGATCGAATGCTGTGACAAATATGAGATGGTGATGGCGTTCACGGGCATCAGACTGTTCCATCATTAATATTGTAAGTCTGAAAGGATATGTGACAATGAGTGACATTGTGGAAGAAAAGACGGTAAGGGAGAGCAGGAATTTCATAGAGCAGGAGATCGACAAGGATCTCGCCGAGGGCGTGTATGACACCGTGCGCACGAGATTCCCGCCGGAGCCCAACGGTTATCTGCATATTGGGCATGCCAAGAGCATTATACTGAATCACGGACTGGCCGAGAAGTACCACGGCCAATTTAACATGCGCTTTGACGACACCAACCCCACCAAGGAGGACGAGGAGTTTGTGGAGTCCATCAAGGCCGATGTGGCGTGGCTCGGCGCGGATTGGGAGGACAGGTTGTTCTTCGCCTCCGATTACTTCGGTCAGATGTATGAGGCGGCGGTGAAACTGATCCGAAAGGGCAAGGCCTATGTGTCGGATCTGACGGCAGAGGAGATCAGAGAGTACCGCGGGACTTTCGAGACGCCGGGCAGGGAGGATCCCTCCCGCAGCCGCAGCGTGGAGGAGAATCTGAAACTCTTTGAGGAGATGAAGGATGGCAAATATGCAGATGGGGAGAAGGTTCTGCGCGCCCGCATCGACATGGCATCCCCCAATATCAATATGCGGGATCCGGTGCTCTACCGCGTGGCGCATATGCGGCATCACAACACGGGGGATGAGTGGTGCATCTATCCCATGTATGATTTCGCGCATCCCATAGAGGATGCCATTGAGGGTATCACCCATTCCATCTGTACCTTGGAGTTTGAGGATCACAGACCTCTCTACAACTGGGTGGTGCAGGAGTTGGAATACCCGCATCCCCCCAGACAGATCGAGTTTGCCAAGCTGTATCTCACCAATGTGGTGACCGGCAAGCGCTATATCAAGAAATTGGTGCAGGAGGGCATCGTGGACGGATGGGACGATCCCAGACTGGTATCCATCGCAGCTCTGCGCAGGAGGGGGTTCACGCCGGAGTCCCTCCGCATGTTCGTGGAGCTCTGTGGCATCTCCAAGAGTCAGGCTTCCGTGGATTACGCCATGTTGGAATATTGCATCAGGGAGGATCTCAAGCCCAAGGCGCCGCGGTATATGGCTGTCTTGGATCCCGTGAAACTCATCATCGACAATTATCCGGAAGGGCAGATCGAGATGATGGAGGCGGTGAATAATCCGGAGAACGAGGCTATGGGGACCAGACAGATTCCCTTTGGGAGAGAGCTCTACATCGAGAGAGAGGATTTCATGGAGGTGCCTCCCAAGAAATATTTCCGCATGTTCCCAGGCAATGAGGTACGCCTGATGAACGCGTACTTTGTGCAATGTACCGGGTGCGTGAAGGACGAGAGCGGCAGGGTGACGGAAGTGCATTGCACTTACGATCCCGCGTCCCGCGGCGGCAACAGCCCCGACGGGCGCAAAGTCAAGGGAACCATCCACTGGGTGGCCGCGGACCGGGCCATTCCGGCACAGGTGAGACTGTTCGAGAATCTGATCGACGAGGAGAAGGGTGTTTATAATGAGGACGGGAGCCTGAATCTGAATCCCAACTCTCTGACCGTTCTGAACGGATGTTATCTGGAGCCTGCCTTTGCGGGAGCCAAGGCATATGACAGGTTTCAATTTGTAAGACAGGGATTTTTTAACGTAGACGCAAGAGATTCCAAGGAAGACGCCCTGGTGTTCAACAGGATCGTGTCCTTGAAGAGCTCTTATGTATTGCCGAAACAGGAGGGATAATATGGCTGGATTATTGTCAGGATTGGGGTTGGACGAACTGGAGAATATCGATATCTACGCGGACCCCGACAAGAAGGAAAAGGAACAGGAAAATGTGGCTGCAAAGAATGTGGTGGACGAGAAGGACTTGGTCTATGACAAAACTTTTGTCTGCCCCGTCTGCGACGCGAAATTTGACAACAAGATCATGAAGACCGGCAAGGCGAGACTTCTGGGCATGGACAAGGATCTCAGGCCCATCCACGAGGGTGTGGACACGCAGAAGTATGATGTGCTACTCTGTCCCCGCTGCGGTTACGCGGCGCTGAGCAGATTTTTCCCGCAGGTGACCTCCACGCAGGCCAAGTTGATCAAAGAGCATATCAGCCAGAAGGTGCGCCTGCATGAGTATACGGGTGAGACCTACAGCTATGATGACGCCTTGGAGCGCTACAAACTGGCTTTGGCCAGTGCGGTGGTGAAACGGGGCAAAAACAGCGAGAAGGCCTACATCTGCTTAAAGAGCGCGTGGGTGATGAGGGGCTACGCGAAGTCTCTGGAGGAATCTGGCAAAGACGCGGCCAAGATCAAGGAGCTCTATGCCATGGAGGAGGCTCATATGCAGAATGCCTACAGGGGATTCACCGAAGCCATTCAGAAAGAGAGTTTCCCCATGTGCGGCATGGACGAGATGACCATCAATTATCTGATGGCCGTAATGGCTCTGCGCTTTAAGGAATACGAGACCGCCAGCAAACTGGTGGCAGCCATCATCACTTCCTCCAGCGCCAACGCGCGCACCAAGGATAAGGCGAGAGACCTGAAGGACGAGATCCTGCAGGAGATGAAGAAGGCAAAATAGCGCGCCATAGGTGAAGAACGCCATGTATGATATGACCATCGGACTGCAACTGCATAGTGACAAATGCCTGTATGAACAGATTTATGAGCATATCCGGCATGAGATATGGGAGGGGAGACTGCTCGCGGGTGAGCGGCTTCCCTCCACCCGTTCTCTGGCGGAATATCTGCAGGTGGCCCGCAGCACGGTGGATTACGCCTACGATCAGCTGCGGAGCGAGGGCTATATCGAGGCCAGACCCGGCAGCGGTTATTTCGTGTGCGCCATGGAGGAACTGCTGCAGTTGGAGACGGACCGGGAGACGGGGCATCCGGAGCCGGCGGAGGCTGTAAAGGCGGGCGGGCCGGGATTGTTGGATTTCTCCCCCCACGGGATCGATATGTCGGGATTTCCTTTCAGCGTCTGGAAACGTCTGCACAAAAATATCTTAAATGATGCCAACAGCGATCTCTTTGCCAGGGGGGAACCTCAGGGCGACTATGATCTCAGGCAGACCATCAGCCGCTACCTGCACTCATCGAGAGGCGTGAACTGTGTGCCGGAGCAGATCATCATAGGGGCGGGAAATGATTACCTCCTCATGCTGTTGGAGAAGATCCTGGGCCCAAATGTGGGGATCGCCATGGAGAACCCCACCTATATGAGGACGTGGAGGATTTTTAGATCCTTTGGCTATGAGGTATCCGCGGTACCCATGGACGAGAACGGAATGACGGTGAGCGGATTGGAGAAGACCGGGGCGCGTATCGCCTATCTGATGCCCTCCCACCAGTTTCCCACGGGGACGGTGATGCCCATCGGCAGACGGACGGAACTGTTGAAATGGGCGAACAAGGCGGCGGACCGATATCTGATCGAGGATGACTACGACAGCGAGTTCCGCTATCGGGGCAAGCCGATTCCATCCCTCCAATCTTCAGATGAGCACGGGAAAGTCATCTATATCGGCACCTTTTCCAAGGCCATTGCCCCGGCCATCCGCGTCAGCTACATGGTCCTGCCGGGGAGCCTTTTAAAGACGTTTCACAGGGACTGCTATTTCTATTCCTGCACCGTGTCCCGCATTGACCAGAGGGTCTTAAACGGCTTTATGAAGGACGGATATTTTGAGAGACATTTGAATAAGATGCGGAAGATCTACCGCGTCAAGCACGATCTGCTTCTGCGGGAGCTCATCCCTTTTGAGAAGAAGTTTTGGGTGTCCGGGGAGCATGGGGGGCTGCACCTTCTGCTCACGGCGAGAGACGGGCGAACGGAGGAGGAACTCTTGGCGGCCGCGGCCGGGCGGGGGGTGAAGGTCTACGGACTCTCCGACAGTTGCGTGGAGAAGGCGGATGGAAAAGCCACGGTCCTTCTGGGGTTTGGAGCCATGACGGAGAGCGACATCAGAGAGGGCGTGCGCAAATTAAAAGAAGCATGGCTGTGACTGAAGTTAGTGTATAATTAAAGTTGGCAAAAAAGGAAGCAGAGAATAAATCCCTAC
>JAMPHD010000038.1 GCA_023663635.1 Acetatifactor muris | reverse complement strand
GGTGTCTCGTCAGGGTCGTAGTTGTAGAAGATTTCGTAGCCTGTCTCTTGGAAAATTTCCCTAACTGAATCATGCTCGCGAATATTAAGATCCGTAAAATCGCAATAAGCCAACTGTGTTGCCCAGATTAATTCTTCTGCTGTATACATTTACTTTTCTTCCTTTCTGCATTTATCTATTTACTCTCGCTTTGTATCCTTTTCTCCAAATACTCCTCATATGACTGTTTCAATTTTCCATCCTCGTAATATCCGTTGAACCAAATATACCTAGATATTTCACTGTCAAATTCTCCCCTAATATTCGCGTGAGTCAAAAAATACTCTGCACTCTCTCTTAACATATTTTCATCCGCAAAACAAATACCGACCCCGCCAAATTGATCTTTTCCTATCCCTTCCTCTATTCCCTTTTGAAGGAATGTTTCCGCAAGATATCTATATTCCTTTTCCACCGTATCTTCTGATATCGCTGGTTTTTCCACAAATATCTCCTCAAACCCATCTCGAAATATCTCATCCACCTCCAAGGCCACCACCGTTTCAGGGTATTCATCTCCATAAACGCCTTTCCCGTTTTTATAGATACATGCCCGAAACACTACACCCCGATTATCCTTGGGTGAACAATCTGCATAAAATCGCGTCTGATCTCTGTCCCACGCATTGTGAATGATGAACTCCTCCCCATACTTTTTCTTCAGCGACTTCTCCGCCACTTTCTTCAGGCTTTCCTCAGTGTAGATGTAATTTCTCAGATCACATCCGCACAGCAGTATGCAGCCCAAGAGCAGGAATACGGGGAGCAGGATCTTTAATCTTCGCATCGTGTTACCTCCGTTGATATTTGTTTGCACAACGACAAATTTTTCAAAATACCATTTTATTGTATCGTATTGTTATTGTTTTGTACGGCAATTTACTTTTCTGCCGCTCCATATGCTTTTATCACTTTTATAATACATTGAATAGACTGAAAATTGCGTCCAAAATAGAAACTTTTATGAAAATATTTCAGAATAAGAAGATCCCCTGCAATTTACCCATAAAGATAAATCACAGGGGAAAATATCACTTCCAGAACTTCTTTTTCTTGCCTTCCTTACCCTCCTTGCCTCCCTCGGCGGCGTTCTCCTCCTCGGGGGCACCCGGTTTGGTGGCGTTTAAGGTATCGCCCGTCAGAGCGTCAAACTGTTTGAGCAGATCCTTGGCTGCGGGTTTCAGCTTGTCGGGGACCTGTACCACCAAGGTCACATAGTGGTCGCCCCGCACATCCTTGTTTCTCCAAGACGGAACACCCTTGCCCTTTAAGCGCACCTTTGTGTCCGTCTGGGTTCCGGCTTTCACCTCATAGATGACCTTACCGTCCACGGTATCGATAAAGATCTCTCCGCCCAGAGCCGCCACCGCAAAGGATACGGGCACGGTGGAGTAGATGTTGAATTCCTGTCTCTGGAAGATGGGATGTCTCCCCACGATCACTTCCACCAACACATCCCCTCGGGGGCCTCCGTTGGAGCCGGGCTCACCCAGACCGGGCTGCCGCACCATCTGACCGTTGTCGATTCCCGCGGGAATGTCCACGGAATAGCGCTTTCTCATGGACACATAGCCCGAGCCTCTGCACTCCTCGCATTTCTCGCGGATGATCTTGCCGCTGCCCTGACACTCGGGACAGACTTCCACGCTTCGCACCGTTCCCAGAAAAGTCTGATGCACGGTAGGTATCTGACCCTTGCCGCTGCATCGGCCGCAAGTCTCCGGAGAAGTCCCGGGCTTTGCGCCGCTTCCGTTACAGGTTTTACAGATCTCTTTGACGTTCAGATCGATCTCTTTCCGGCATCCGAACACGGCCTCCTCGAAAGTCACCCGCACGCTGGTGCGGATATTGGCTCCCTTCATGGGACCGTTGTTGCGGGCGCTGCTCCTGCGCCCTCCGCCGCCAAAGAAATCACCGAAAATATCGCCAAATATATCGCCGAAATCCGCTCCGGTGAAATCAAATCCTCCTGCGCCGCCCTCAAAAGCGGAATGGCCGAACTGGTCGTACTGTCTCTTTTTGTCCGGATCGCTCAGCACGGCATAAGCCTCTGAAGCCTCTTTGAACTTTTTCTCTGCCTCGGCATCACCCGGATTGACATCCGGGTGATATTTTTTCGCGAGAGCGCGATATGCTTTTTTGATCGTTGCCTCATCTGCGTTTTTGTCTACACCAAGGACTTCGTAATAGTCACGTTTCTGTTCTGCCATATCTTCTCACATCCCACGCATACATAGCATTGTCTTTTATACTTCGCGGAAATCTCCGTCGATCACATCATCTTCCGGAGCGGAGGAACCTGCGCCGGACGCTCCCTGCGCGCCGCCCATGTCGGGGCCTGCGCCTCCCTGTGCCTGCTGCGCGTTCTCATACAGCTTGGTGAACAGGGCCTGCGCGGAGTTGGTCAGTTTCTCCTTGGCCGCCTTCAATTCATCCAACTCACTGTCGCTCATCTCGGAATCCTTGGTCCTCTCCAAAATGCTCTTCACGGCCTCCAGATCAGCCTGCACCTGAGACTTGTCGCTGTCGGAGATCTTGTCGCCCACCTCATTCAGGGCTTTCTCGGTCTGGAACACGAAAGAATCCGCGTCATTTCTGGCCTCCACGGCCTCCTTGCGTTTCTTGTCCTGCGCCTCGTACTCTGCCGCCTCTTTCACCGCCCTCTCAATATCGTCGTCGGACATATTGGAACCTGCGGTGATGGTGATGTGCTGCTCCTTGCCGGTGCCCAGATCCTTGGCGGACACATTCACAATGCCGTTGGCGTCAATATCAAAAGTAACCTCGATCTGAGGGATTCCTCTGGGCGCGGGAAGAATGCCGTCCAGCTTGAACTGTCCGAGGGACTTATTATCCCTTGCGAACTGTCTCTCACCCTGTACCACATTGATATCCACGGCGGTCTGATTGTCGGCCGCGGTGGAGAACACCTGACTCTTCTTGGTGGGGATCGTGGTGTTTCTCTCGATCAGTCTGGTGGCCACACCGCCCTGCGTCTCGATGGACAGAGACAGCGGAGTCACATCCAGAAGGAGGATATCCCCTGCGCCGGCATCGCCCGCCAGCTTACCGCCCTGCACGGAAGCGCCCAGAGCCACACACTCATCGGGGTTCAGGCTCTTGGAAGGCTCCTTGCCGGTGAGCTGTCTCACCTTATCCTGCACTGCGGGAATACGGGTGGAACCGCCTACCAGAAGTACCTGGCCCAGATCGGAATTGTTCAGACCGGCATCCTTCATGGCATTCTGCACGGGGATCGCGGTCTTCTCCACCAGATCATGGGTCAGCTCATCAAATTTGGCACGGGTCAGATTGACATCAAAGTGTTTGGGTCCCTCATCCGTGGCCGTGATGAACGGCAGGTTAATGTTGGTGGTCATGGCGCTGGAAAGCTCTTTCTTGGCCTTCTCAGCCGCCTCCTTCAGTCTCTGCATGGCCATCTTGTCATTGGACAGATCCACGCCCTCAGTCTTCTTAAATTCATCGATCATCCATTGTGTGATCTTGTTGTCGAAATCGTCGCCGCCCAGGAAGGTGTCGCCGTTGGTGGCAAGCACCGTGATCACGCCGTCCGCGATCTCAATGATGGATACATCAAAAGTACCGCCGCCCAGATCGTACACCATGATGTTCTGCTCTTTCTCATTGTCCAGACCATAGGCCAGAGCTGCCGCGGTGGGCTCGTTGATGATACGTTTCACATCCAGTCCCGCGATCTTGCCCGCGTCCTTGGTGGCCTGACGCTGCGCGTCATTGAAGTATGCGGGAACCGTGATAACGGCCTCCGTCACCTTCTCGCCCAGATAGCTCTCCGCGTCCGCTTTCAGTTTCTGCAGGATCATCGCGGAAATCTGCTGAGGCGAATATTTCTTGTCGTCGATCTCACGCTTGTGATCCGTACCCATCTCTCTCTTGATGGACGAAATGGTCTTCTCCGCGTTGGTCACCGCCTGACGCTTTGCGGGCTCACCGACCAGTCTCTCTCCCGTCTTGGTGAATGCCACCACGGAAGGTGTGGTCCTCGCGCCCTCCGCATTGGCGATAACGGTGGGCTGTCCGCCCTCCATCACTGCCACGCAGCTGTTGGTTGTCCCCAGATCAATACCGATAATTTTGCTCATGTGATTCTCCTCCTGTTTCTATCATTTTACTATATTTAAGATTGTGTCTCTTACCGGATTATGTTTCCTGCCGGATTGTGCCTCACACCGATTTATTTTAAAACAGATCCCGCCGCTACTGTACCACGGACACCATGCTGTGTCTGATCACCGTATCCCGGTAGGTGTAACCTTTCTGCAATTCCGCGGCCACCACGCCGGACTCATACTCCCCGCTCTCCACCTGCATCACCGCGTTGTGCAGATTGGGATCAAACTCACATCCCACGGCCTCAATGGGTTTCACGCCTATATTTTCAAGTTCCGTGAGGAGCTGTCTGTAAATGCGGTCCATGCCGACCACAAAGGGATCCTCTCTCTGTTCCTCCTGTACTGTCGCCAAGCCTCTCTCGAAATTGTCAACCACCGGAAGGATCTTCTCCAACACGCTCCGGGCTCCCGTCTCAAACATGGCCTGCTTTTCCTTTTCCGTGCGTTTCCGGAAATTTTCAAACTCCGCCATCTGCCGTTTGACACGATCCTCAAGCTGCTCTATCTGCTCCTTGTAGGCATTCTCTTTCTTGTCCTGCTTAGCCTGTTTCTTCTCGGCTCTCTTCTCACTTCTTGTCTTTTCTTTGGATTCTCCCTCGTCAGCCGCCGAAGAGTCCTCCTGCGCCTCCGCGTCGTTCGCATCCTCTACAGTCTCCGCATCCTCCGCAACGTCTGCGCTGTCTGCAGTCTCCGGATCTGTCTCCGGCTCTTCGGACTCTCTGAGATCTTCCTGCAAATCCTCTTTCCGATCGCCCATACCGCACCTTCCTTTCTCTTACTGCCCGCGGATTCCGCCGCGCTCATTACCCTTGTAAAGCTCATCCAACTTGTTCTGCAAAGTCTTCAAAGTCCCTATCACCTTGTCATAATCCATGCGCTTGGGTCCGACAATGCCTATGGTTCCCCGCATGCCCTCTCCCAATTCGTAGGTGGCCGTCACCACGCTGCAGTCCCGCATACTCTGCACCGGAGTCTCGTCTCCGATATAAACCTGAATGCCTGTCTCCTCCGACATGGTATCCTGCAGAAGATTGCCCAAAAGCTGTTTCTCCTCAAAAGTATTGATCAGCTCGCTGGCTTTCTCCTGATCCGCCAACTCCGGATAACGGAAAATATTGTTGGTCCCGCTGGTGTAGATCTCAGGATCGTCCTCCGCCCTGATGGCCTCCGCCACTGCGTCGATCACATCACTGACGATCGCGCTGTGAATCCCCGCCTGCTGTTTCATGGCGGCGATCATTCCGAGATTGATCTCTTCTATTGACAAACCTGTCAGATTTGTATTCAACAAAATATTTAATTTTAACAAAGTCTCATCGGAGAGCTCTTCCTGTACCGTGAGGATATTGTTCTTGATCACATTTCCTTCCACCACGATGACTGCCAGGATCTGTCCCCGGTCCACACGGGAGAGCTGTACGAACTTGACCTTGCAGCCGTGGCTGCGGGGCGCGGATATCATGGTGGCATACCGCGTGTTGGCGGCCAGTACCTTCGCCACCTGCTGCAGCATCTGCTCCATCTTGTCCTGACGCTCCAAGAGCATCTCCTTCATCTCCACTACTTCCCGCTCTCTGCCCTCCATCATGGTATCCACATAGAAACGATACCCTCTGTCTGACGGGATCCGTCCCGCGGAAGTATGGGGCTGAAGGATGTATCCCATCTCCTCCAGATCCGCCATCTCGTTCCGGATGGTCGCCGAGCTCAGGTTCAGATCCGTGTATTTGGAGATGGTCCTGCTGCCCACCGGCTCTCCTGTCTCCAGGTAATTGCGGATGATCGCCTGTAGGATCTTGGTCTTTCTCTCATCCAACTGCATCCCCTCACTCCCTTCCTGACTGAACCTGCCCTCATAGGCAGCGGGTCCTGCAGCGTATCTGTTAGCACTCAACAAAGAGGAGTGCTAACATCTTCTTTACATAAGATATCACCACGGGTATTTATTGTCAACAGATTTTCGGGAAAAAAGTATAAAGAAAAAATAAAAAAAGAGCATGCGCTCGGGCATACTCTTTTCCGGTCATTCCATTCATGTAAAACAGATTTAGATTCCGAAACTGCCGGTGAACTCCTTGTTCATCACATAGTAGGCAACTTCCTCCTCAGGTTTCACATACAGTTCAACACTGCTGAGATCGGACACCTTCTGTTTCAGATCATATTTCCATACATCCTTTGCAATCTTAAGCAGTTCGTCCTGCGTATAGGACTTGCCCGCGAACTGAACGTGAACCTCACTCTTCAGCTCAGCTTTCCTGCCCGCTGCTCTCTTGGTTGCAGTCTTCTTTGCAGGAGCCTTCTTAGCGGTCTCCTTCTTGGCTGCGGTCTTCTTCACGGTCTCTTTCTTGGCCACTACAGGTTTCTCAGTCTTAGTTGCCACTGCTTTCTCTTCCTTAGCTGCTGCGGAAGATACCTCTGCTTTTGTTGCTTCTGCCTTAACCTCTGCCACAGGAGTCTCTACCTTCTTAGCTGCTACCGGTTTCTCTGCCTTAGGCGCATTTGCTGCAGGCGCTGCTGCAACAGGCTTTACAGTCTTTTTTGCTGCTGCCATGATGACGTCTCCCTTCTTAATGGTTTCTCTATTCCATACTCTTCACAAGTCACTCAAATTACATTTTATCCTAGCCTATGGAATAACTCAACTGAACACAGTTTATCGCTTTTAACAGCACTTGTCAACCGCATTTATCACAAAAACAGCCGTTTATATCACAAAATAATATACTTTTTGCCTTAAATTATGCCCTAAATCCGAAATATGCCAACACGACCACACCCAGAGCGATCCTGTACCAACCAAAGATCTTAAAGTCATGTTTCTTGATATATCCCATCAGAAATCTCAGCACGAACAGAGACACCACAAAGGATACCACCGTGCCGAGCAGCAAAAGAACCGCTTCCAATGACGTAAATGCCAAGCCAAATTTGAGCACCTTCAAAAGACTGGCGCCAAACATCACCGGAATGGCCAGAAAGAACGTATACTCCGCGGCCACGGTGCGGGATACTCCGATCAAAAGCGCCCCGACGATAGTCGCTCCGGACCGGGACGTGCCCGGAAAGATTGCGGCGATCAGTTGAAACACGCCGATCAAAAGCGCCGTCCGATATGTAATGTCAGCGGTGGAATTCACCTTGGGCGTCCGCCCCTTATTCCAATTTTCAATCAGGATGAACGCCACTCCGAACAGGATGAGCGCCAACGCCACGCAGACCGGATTGTAAAAGAGCTCGTCAAACACATCGTCAAACAAAACTCCGATCACTGCCGCGGGCACGCAGGACACCAGGATCTTGAACCACAGAGTCATGATATCCGGCTTGATAAAGGCCGGCATCCCCTTCCCCGCGTCCTTATTTTTACCGGGCAGGGCAAAGGGCCAGATTTTGCTCCAAAACAGGATCACCACCGCCAGGATGGCTCCCAGTTGGATCACCACATCGAACATGCCGAAGAAATCTTCGCTGACCCCCACAAAAGGGATCAGCTCCTCCACCAGTATCAGATGTCCCGTGCTGCTGATGGGCAGCCACTCCGTGATGCCCTCCACAATACCATAGATGATCGCCTTAATGATCTCGAACATATTTCCTCACGTTCCGCCGTCATGCGGCAGTGCAATTTGCGGTCCCGTTTCATTTGCGGTCCTATTTCTCCAGAAAGCGCAGGATCTCCTCATACCGCGTCTGCGCGTCCCGCAGGCCCTCCCGATAGAGCGCCTGCATCTTGTCTTGGTCGCGCTCGATCCGTCTCACCGCGCTCTTTTTCTGCGGTCTGATGACCAGAACCGATCCCTTGCGCTCTAACCGCTCAATATAGTCCAGACACTCATTGTACGCGATATGCCTGTGCTCCATGAGTTCTATTAATTTAGGATATTTCGCGTAGCGTATCTTTATGAGCGCAAGCTGCCCGGCATCCACCAGTTTTCTGCGAAAACCCACCTCCTTGGTCATGACCACCACGCTCTTGCGGTTTCCGTCCGTCACGGATTTTTGAATGGGAATGGAATCACTCATCCCGCCGTCCAGATAAGGCTGCCCGTCTATCCTGACGATGCGGGACACCAGCGGCAGGGACGCGGAGGCCCGAATCTTGTCGATATCCGCCTTCATGTCCCGAATGCGCAGGTACTCCGCCATACCCGTCTCCAGATTGGTCACCACGCTGTAAGCTTTCCCTTCATATTGCATGAAAGTCTCATTATCATAAGGATAGAGATAATCCGGAATGGTGTGGTAGCACATGTTCACATTAAACAGATCCCCCGTAAACACCAGACTCTCCACACCGCAATACCGCCTCGTGTCCAGGTAGTCGATACTCACATCCCTTGCTCTGCCCTTCTGCTTGGACAGATAGCTGCACATATGACAGGCCCCCGCGGAGACCCCGTATACATTGGCAAACTCCAATCCTTTGTCGAGGAAAAAATCCAATACGCCGGCAGTGTAGATACCTTTCATGCCGCCGCCTTCCAAAACCAATCCCGCGCGATACATACTGCACCTCATTTCCGCATGGCCCGTCTCTCAGGGCTCATTCGCATATTATTCATCCCCGCGTTACCTGTCCGGGTACTCTGTGTTCACAAATCTGCGCAATACCTCCAGAGAGCGCTCCACTTTCTCCGTGTCAATACAATAGGCCATCCTGAAATACCCGGGCGCCCCGAATGTATCCGCCGGCACCAGGATCAGGTCATACTTCAATGCCTTTTGGCAGAACGCCACGGCGTCCTCCTCCAATGCCTTGGGGAAGATATAGAAAGTTCCCCCCGGTTTCACACAGGTGAATCCCAGATCGATCAGCTCCTTATAGAGTAGTTTCATATTGGTCTCATACACCTTCAGATCCGCCGTCCGATCGAGCACCTGCGCCACCGCAAGCTGAATGATGGAGGGCGGGCAGTTGTGACCGATCCCCCGGGAGATCTGTCCGCACATATTCACCATGGTCTCCGCGTCCGGACAGGCGGGGTTCACCGCCACATAGCCGATGCGTTCTCCGGGCAGCGACAGGGACTTGGAGAAGGAGTAACACATGATGGTGTTGTCATAGAAACGGGACACGCAAGGCGCGTCCACTCCCTCAAACACGATCTCGCGGTAAGGTTCATCGGAGATCAGGTATATCTCATGTCCGAACAGATCCGATCTCTCCCTCAAAATATCCGAGAGTTTCCGCAACGTATCCGTCGAGTACACGATCCCCGACGGGTTGTTGGGGGTGTTGATCAGCACGGCTTTCACCTTCTTGGTGAGCATCTCCCGAAAGGCCTCAAAATTGATCTGAAAAGTCTCCGTATTGGGGGGCACCACCTTGAGCACGGCCCCTGTCAGATCCACATACGGATGATACTCAGGAAAGAAAGGGGCAAAAGTGAGGATCTCGTCCCCCGGCTCCGTCACCAACCGAAAAGCGTGAGCCAACGCTCCCGCCGCTCCGGAGGCCATGAAAATGTGCTCTTTGCGATACGGAATGCCAAAGCGCTGCTCCAGGGAGGCGGCAATGGCCTCTCTGACGGATGTGATGCCCAGACTGGGGCTGTAGCCGTGCAACTCCATGGGATTGCATTCCTTGAGCATCCGGATCATGGTGTCCGTAAACTCCTGAGGCACCTGCACGGAGGGATTGCCCAGACTGTAGTCAAACACATTCTCATATCCGATCTCCTGCCCTCTGGCAGTGGCAAATTCCGAGAGCTGTCGAATGACCGATTTCCCGGACAACATATCTTTGTATTTCTGTACCAACATATCATAATCCTTCTTTCTGATTTTTCAACCTATTCTTCCGCCCAGTCAAGAGCACATTTCACCGCCTTGCGCCACCCGCGCAGCAGCGTTTCTCTCCTGGACTCTTCCATGGCCGGCACAAAGGCTCTCTCCATCTTCCAATTCGCCCGAATCTCCTCCGGGTTGCGCCAATATCCCACTGCCAGTCCCGCCAGATAAGCGGCGCCCAACGCTGTGGTCTCTATGCATCCCGGCCTCTCCACCCGCGCCCCGATGATGTCCGACTGAAACTGCATGAGAAAGTCATTGGCGCTCGCCCCGCCGTCCACTTTCAGGCTCTTTAACGAAAGACCGCTGTCCTGTTCCATGGCCCGTATCACATCCGCCGTCTGATAGGCGACGGACTCCAGTGTAGCGCGGATAAAATGCGCCTTCGTGCAGCCTCTGGTGATGCCCACCACGGTGCCTCTGGCGTATTGATTCCAATAAGGGGCGCCCAGACCCGCAAAGGCCGGCACCACATACACGCCCGCCGTATCCTCCACCTGCTCCGCGAACTCCCGCGACTGCGGCGCGCTGCGGATCATATCCATGCCGTCTCTGAGCCATTGGATGCCCGCTCCCGCCACGAACACGCTTCCCTCCAAAGCATACTGCATCCTGCCGTCTGCCGTGGCGGCGATAGTGGTGAGCAGTCCGGACTTGGAGGTGATCGCCTGATCTCCCGTGTTCATCAACAGGAAACAACCTGTCCCATAGGTGTTCTTCACCTCGCCCTGCTCAAAACAACACTGCCCGAACAGAGCGGCCTGCTGATCCCCGGCAGCGCCGGCTATGGGAATCTCGCCGCCCAACACGGAGAGTTCCGTGTGGCCGTAGACATGACTGGAGGGTTTCACCTCCGGCAACATTATTTTAGGAATATTAAAATATTCCAAGATCTCTTCGTCCCATTTCAGATTGTGTATATCGAAGAGCATGGTGCGTGAGGCATTGGTATAGTCCGTCACATGAGCCGCGCTTTTAGTGAGATTCCAGATCAGCCATGTGTCCACGGTGCCGAAGATCAGTTCTCCCGCCTCCGCCCTGCGCCGGGCATCCGGCACATGGTCCAGGATCCACGCGATTTTAGAACCGCTAAAATACGCGTCGGGAATCAAACCCGTCCGCTCGCGGATCACCTTGTCAAATCCGTCCTTTTTCAGCTCCTCTATCCGATCCGAAGTGCGGCGGCACTGCCAGACAATGGCATTATGAACGGGCTCTCCCGTCTTTTTGTCCCACACGATCGTGGTCTCTCTCTGATTGGTGATACCGATGCCGCTGATCTGACGGGCATCCACACCCATCTTGGCCATGGCCTCCGTGGCCACCGCCAACTGTGAGGACCATATCTCCATGGGATCATGTTCCACCCAACCGGGCTGCGGATAGATCTGCGTGAACTCTTTCTGCGCCATGGACCGGATATTTCCGGCCTCGTCAAAGAGAATACAGCGGGAACTCGTGGTGCCCTGATCCAATGCCATAATGTATCTCTTCATAAACTCTCCTCCCGCGAACTGCTCCTATTAACAAAGTCCATCCTCCGCCAAATTCGCCGGAGGATGGACCCGTTAGTCTCATTCTTTACAGGAATGTGCGCAAATCCACATAAGCGCCGCCGGGCACTTCCGCCACCACAGATCCCTCCAACTGCAGCCATATGCTGCAGGCATTGGGATTGAATACGGCATTGCCGTCAGCGGTATACCTGAGATTCTTGGCAGCCGTCATATAATCCACAATCTCTATGTTGGTCGCGTACCAGATATCATCTCTGCCGCCCATGTACTCACAAAACTCTTCTATCACGTTCCAATTGTCGTCCCTGTCAAACTCGTAGCTGTGTCCCCACACATACATGATCTTCAGATATTGAGGTTTCTTAAACTCGGCAAAAAATTTCGCCTTCTCCATCAGCTGCGGATCATTGTGGTGGCAGGTCGCCTTCCACTCCATGTAATCCGTGGGCAGCTCAAACTCACCGGAAGTCTCCATCAGTCTGGCATAGACGATTCCCATCTGGCGGAAGAGCTGTTTGATCTCCTCGCTGTAGGAACCGTTGGGATACGCATGCCCCCTCACCAGAGTGCCAACGAGACTCTCCAGACCGATCCTGTCCTCCAGGATCTCCTTGGCCACCTCCGTCAGAGGACATCTGGCGATGGTGGGATGTGTCATCGTATGAGTGGCCACCTCGTGCCCCTGATAGAGCTCTTTGATCCGCTCTGCCGGCAGACGCGGAATGCTTTTGTCCATTCCCATCAGTCCGTAATTCAGATTGAAAGTGCCCCTGATGCCGTACTTGTTAAAAAGCGGTACCAATCTCTCGTCCTGGGGTTTGCCGTCATCATAGCTCATGGTCAAAACTTTGGATTTCCCCTCGGGAAAACTTGTATATATTTTCATTTCGCCCTCCACAGTACAGTTTTTTATCTATATCTAATAGTATAACTTTTTGCGTTTTTTCGCAACTGTTTTTATTGGAAACCTGCTCCCAATTTTGCCGCGATCCGATCGTATTGCGCATACATCTTCTGAACTTCATTCTCCAGAATGTAATAATGTCTCACATAGGGGATGAGCAGTACCAGGAATACGGCCACCACCGCCAACCAACCGATGGCGCCCTCCGCGCCTATGGACATCAGCAGAAAAGACATACAGATCGCCATGACGGTGAGCACCGCAAAGATCACCGTGACGATCAGATGTATCAGTCTCTCATGTTGAAAAAATCCCACCTGCACCAGATGCTCCGCTCTGACTTTCTCCCAATCCGCGTCCTCCCGCGCAAGCAATTCGTCCATATACCGCCGATAATTCAAAATACGTTTCTCCATCTCGTCTCCTCCTTTATCAACGCTTAGATCTCAACCCGGACATCGCCGCCCCCAACAGCACGAAGACCGGCCCGGTGGCGCATATCTGTTGATAGCACAAAAAATTATGGGCGCAATAGGCCAACAGACATATCCCCACGGCGCGCACAAACGGTTCCGACAAGTCCGCAGCAGCATTCACAGACGGCTCCGACAGGTCCGCCGCAACGCCCGCAGACGGTTCCAAACGGTCCGCCGCAACGCCCGCAGACGGTTCCAAACGGTCCGCCGCAACGCCCGCAGACGATTCCAACCGGTTCCCTCCGCCGCACAGACAGGCGATGATCCCTCCGGCAAACACGGCCATATAGACCAAGCCCCCCACGGCTCCCTGACAGATCCACATATTCAGCCACTCATTGTGGGCGTTCGTAAGTATATGATTTCCCCACACGGCTCCAAACAGGCGCGCGTATTCCGGATTGCCGTAAATATGAGCCGCAAGACTGTCCGCCCCCACTCCAAACAACTTGTGGCACACCGGCAGCTCCCCGTACAATCCACAGACCATCCTCCAGATACATCCGCGCAGATCGCCCCAATCATCGTCAAAATACAGATAGCGATTTTGGAAAGTGACATGAAAGAGATCCTCCAGCACACCGGTGGTATTCAAAACAACAAAGCCGATCGCCATGGCCGCGCCAAGCATCATGCACAGAAGACATCGCCGCTGCAATCGTCCCCGCCGCCCGTCATTCTCCTCCCGCGCGGGACTGCGGGCATTCCAAACCCGCACCGCTATCGTCAGAGCCGCGCACAGCGCCAATCCCACGGCCCCATAGCGCAGATCATACACATAGCGGCTCAATTTATACGCATCCACAATGCGCTCTCCGCACAATTTTCTCACTATCCCCATCAAAAGCGCGGATCCAAACCACAGACAGAGCACTCGGAAGAAAGCCTCCGTTTTTCTCACATGTCCTACGCTGAGAATGAACAATGCCGCCAGAACCACCGTCAGGCCTATGTACGCGCTGTCACTGTAGGCGGCTGCCAGACCCGCAAAAGCCACCCCCGAATAAATCCCCCAACACAGTCTCTGCCTCTTCGCCCGCTCCGGAGCTTGCGCGCACGCCTGCCAATACAGATACACCCCGATGGGAAAGACCGCGCAGGCATAACCTGAAAACCATGTCCGATTGCCGATGGTGGAGAAAAAATTTCTCACCTGCCCCGCGTCCACATTTTTATATAAGCGCAGAATATCCCAACCCAGTCTCTGAAAAATCCCGATCAGAAAACAGATGCCCGACCCGATGGCATTACAGCCCACGATCCAAGATATCTGCGCAGGGTTGCGGGATATCACAAAGTAGGAGGCGACCAGCAACAGTTGCGTCACCACTCCCATATGCCAACCCTCGGCTCCCCACAGCGCCGCCTGTCTGTCATCACACAGCCACCATCCGATCAGCACACACACGCCGTAAGCTCCCGCCAACAGGTCACATACACCGATCACGGGTTTTCTGCGGGCCCTGAACCCTCTCATCAGATCCGGCAGCGCAAGAAGTGACATTACTGTCACATATGGCACAGTGATATAGCAGTAAAACCGCCACTTGCAAAATCCCATGGCTCCATAGCCGTCTTCCACATACAGGGGAAACATCAGGAACAATAACATAATATAGACTGCCGTGAGCATGGCGCGGATCTCACCCTGCGGCAGACCCTGTTCGTCTTTTTGCGCGCCGCGCATGGCGGCCTTCCCCTCTAATCCACTGTCCATCATATATTCATCCTGTGTCAACTCATATCCGGTCGGCCGTTTCCTGTCACAAATATGGACATATTGTACCATAAACTGCTTATTTGTCAATCCTGCGAAACACCGGGAAACACAGCCAAAGACCACCGTGACCTGCAAAATTTTCGCAAAATTTTCTGTTGACTGTCAAAATTTCCTGTTGACATCCGTTTCCGGCGGTGCTATACTCCATTACATCAAGCGAAGGCGCTTTGGGATGATCCCGAAGCGCCCTTTTTACTGCCGTTTCGCCAAGAGAAAGGGCGACGCGGTCTCACGCTTGCGGACGCGATGCAAAGGGGCATGGATTTTGCCCGATGTGTCGCTTTTTTTATTAACATAAAGGCAGTTCGCAAAGTATACTGCCCGTTGTTTTGAGAGGAGGAATCTTTATGGAAGAAGTATCAAGTATGGTTTTCAGCGTCTGGTTTCTGATCGGCGCTGCGCTGGTGTTCTGGATGCAGGCCGGATTCGCCATGGTGGAGGCGGGATTCACCCGGGCCAAGAACTCCGGCAATATCCTGATGAAAAATCTGATGGATTTCTGTATCGGCACGGTGGTGTTCATCCTGATCGGATTCAGTCTCCTGTTGGGAGAGGATCTGGTGGGACTGATCGGCAAGCCGGGTTTTGACATTTTTACGAATTATGCCAACTTCGACTGGTCCAATTTTGTGTTCAATCTGGTATTCTGCGCGACCACAGCCACCATCGTGTCGGGAGCCATGGCGGAGCGGACGAAATTTCTGTCCTACTGCATTTACTCCGCCGTCATCTCCGCGCTGATCTACCCCATTGAGGCGCACTGGATCTGGGGCGGCGGTTGGCTGGCTCAGTTGGGATTTCACGATTTTGCGGGTTCCACAGCCATTCATATGGTGGGCGGCATCTCCGCGCTGATCGGCGCCAAGATCTTGGGACCCAGGATCGGCAAATTTGTGAAAGATAAGGACGGCAAGGTGACCAAGGTCAACGCATTCCCCGGACACAATCTCCCCATCGGCGCTCTGGGTGTGTTCATCCTGTGGCTCGGTTGGTACGGATTCAACGGCGCTGCCGCAACTTCCGTGGAAGAATTGGGATCCATCTTTGTGACCACCACCATTGCCCCCGCCATCGCCACGGTGGTGTGCATGATCTTCACTTGGATCAAATACGGCAAACCCGATGTATCCATGTGCCTGAACGCGTCTCTGGCAGGGTTGGTCGCCATCACGGCGCCCTGTGACGTGACGGACGCTCTGGGCGCTACCATCATCGGCGCGGTAGCCGGCCTGTTGGTGGTGTTCGGCGTATGGTTTTTGGACAATAAATTACATATCGACGACCCGGTGGGCGCGGTGGCGGTTCACTGCCTGAACGGTATCTGGGGTACCATCGCCGTGGGTCTGTTCGCCACGGACACGGCTCCCGCTTTTGCGAGAGGCGTGGCGGGAGGAGCCAACCAGATCGCGGGAAAGGGCCTGTTTTACGGCGGCGGTTTCAAACAGTTGGGATTACAGCTCTTGGGATTTGCGGCGGTAGCCGCCTGGACGGCCGTGACCATCACGATCGCCTTCTATGTGATCAAGGCATTGGTGGGTCTGAGAGTGACGGAGGAGGAAGAGATCATCGGTCTGGACGCAACGGAGCATGGTCTGCCCTCCGCTTATGCGGGATTCAGCCTGATGGATATCTCCAACACCATGACCATGGATGCCAACGAGAATACGGATCTGGGCGTATCCGATTACGCACAGGCCTCTCCCGCGCAGCGCAACGCGGCGGTGCAGGTGGCCGCTGCTCCCGTGGTTTCCGCAAGCGGTATCCACAAGGTGGTCATCATCACCAAGCTGTCCCGCTATGAAAAACTGCGCAAAGCTCTGAACGATCTGGGCGTGACCGGCATGACCATGACACAGGTGATGGGCTGCGGCATCCAGAAAGGCGCCGGCGAGAGATACCGCGGCGTAGAGTTGGATGCAACCCTGCTGCCCAAGGTCAAGATCGAAGTGGTCGTCAGCAAGATCCCCGTGGAGGATGTCATCGAGACCGTCAAGAAGACGCTCTACACCGGTCATATCGGCGATGGCAAGATCTTCGTATACAATGTGGATCAGGTAGTCAAAGTCCGCACCGGAGAAGAGGGCTTTGCGGCTCTGCAGGATGTGGAATAAACTTGCTTACATCAACCCCTATTGGACAGATGCCCCCGTGTGACACGGGACGGCATACCCCGGGCGCTTCCACCGCCCGGGGTTTTTTATTCCTCCGGATCAGAGCAAAGCAGTATATACTTTTGTCCGTCTGCCGTCACTTCTCCTTCGTCGCGCATTCCCAGTTTATGACAGACTCTCAGAGACGCAAGATTGTCCGGCTGCACGAAAGCAAGAATCCTGCCAAATCCCAATTCCTCCCTGCCGTATTGAAGGATCGCGCCGCACACCTCCGTGGCCAACCCCTGACCTTGGCGGCTCACGGCGATCATGAATCCCAGTTCAGGATCCTCAAAGCCTTCCCGATAACAGAGTCCCGCCCGTCCGATGATCTCCCCGGAGGATTTCTCCACCACAGTCCAGATCCCGAAGTGATAAAACGCATACACCTGATCAATATAGTCCCTCGCGTAGGCGTACTCCTCCGCCGGATCCTCATAGAGAGATTCCATATACCGGGTGATGGCAGGATCCTGATAGATCCGATAAAAGGCATCCACATCCTCCACGGTCGTCTCCCGCACCAGACAGCGCCCCGTCTCCAGAATATCCCAAGGGATATCCCGATAACGCCTGTATACCCTGTCCAGATACGCAAACTCCAAGTCTTCCACGCTCTCACACGCGAATTTACAGCCGCCGAAATCCTCCTGTCGGTTTCCCTCGTGCAGATAAGCCAGCACCGCGCGTCCCTGCCCGAGGAGCCGCGCTGCCGTCCGGCCGTCGTCCGTTATGTAGAGAGTCGCGTCCTCTGTCTGCACGGACGGCTCCTTTTCTGTCCGGGCGGACGGCTCCTTCGCTTGAGCGGCCGGTTCTTCTCCCGCCCGCAGCACTGTCACATTCTTCAAATAAAACATAAGTTTCCCATTCTCCTCTTTACGTTCCGCCTTATTTCAGTTACAATAATAGCGTTGAATAGCAATTTCATTCACACAATAGCGTTGAACGGCAATTCCATTCACACCAATCCATGAAGAAACAGAAAGGAATTATTTTATGGCAAACAATCCTATCGTGACCATCACCATGCAGGACGGCGGCGTGATCAAAGCCGAGCTCTATCCTGAGACGGCTCCCATGTCCGTCCGCAATTTTATCAGCCTGATCAACAAAGGTTACTATGACGGACTGATCTTTCACAGAGTCATCCGCGGATTTATGATTCAGGGCGGCTGTCCCGAAGGCACCGGCATGGGCGGCCCTGGCTACTGCATCAAGGGCGAATTCGCGCAAAACGGCGTGCCCAATGATCTGAAACACACCGAGGGCGTACTGTCCATGGCCAGAGCCATGAATCCCAACTCCGCCGGCAGCCAGTTTTTCATCATGCACAAGACAAGCCCCCACTTGGACGGCGGTTACGCCGCGTTCGGCAAAGTGACGGAGGGCATGGATGTGGTAAACCGCATCGCTGAGACCGCCACCGATTATTCCGACAGACCTTTGGAGGATCAGGTGATGAAGAGCGTTACCGTGGAGACTTTCGGGGTGGAATATCCCGAGCCGGAACACTGTTAGGCTTTACTTTTTGAGATACTTTCCGGGATTCTCGAACCCCCGGCTCATGAATGTCCGGAGATTCTTCATCTTGTAAAGGGTGTTGGTATCTCCGGACATGACGATTTGACCTGCGAATTTATTTATGAATTTTTCCTTGTTTTTCATTGCTTTTTCTGCGTGCCTGTCAATGATGTCATTCGCTGTCTGCCATACCTCCTTGGTGACAACCGCCTCATGCACATACATACCGCCCTTGTAAACGGGATTGCGGATAATCCTTGTGGTGAGCTGTTAGAAACACTTCTCGTCTGCGGCACCCCTTTGACTATTGTAAAGCATCTTCCAATATCTTAACAATTATTAATTCAATATTTTCAAATA
>JAMPHD010000037.1 GCA_023663635.1 Acetatifactor muris | reverse complement strand
AGCCCGGATATCATAGCCATGACGGATCTGATGATTCAGGAGATGAGCGGACCTTCCGACGCGGCTGTTTATGACGGCGAAGTGATAACGCAACCGGATACAACGGAATCCGTCGCGCAGATGTGGACCGCGTAAGCAGGACGGGGCGCCGGTGATCACCGGCGCCCCGCCTTATTTGTCCTGCAAAGTAGCTTTCAGAGCCTCATACTCATCCTGCATCTTCTGGAAGGTCTCCGTGTCGCCGCCCTCCGCGTCGGGATGGTAGGTCTTGCAGAGGGAGCGGTAACGTTTCTCCAACTTATCGGCAGTGTTGCATCCCGCAAAGAAGACGGAAGATCTGACGGGATTGCTGTTCTCCTGCTGCAGTTTCTCCGCCATGGACTTCACATCCGCCCGCTGTTTCTCGAGCTGTTGGATTCGGGGGATCAATTTCTTGAATTTGTCCAGGGGGATGCCGTTTTTGTATTTGGAACACTCGTCCACGATCTCGGAGAGATTGCGGAAATAATTGCCCCATGTGCTGCGCAGCAGCGAGTTGTCCTTGGCGGAGAGCACATTCTCCACCATGTCGCTCAAGGATTCCAGACCGTCTATATGCTCCTCCAGATCTTGCATATGTGCCCGACTGCTCTCAAGTTCGGGGATAGAGTTTTGGTCTCCCGCCACATGGAAATCGTTTTCCTGCAGCTCCCGGATATTTTCATCCAATTCCTCACCGGTCATCTTAAGCTCCAATGCCCATTCATGCCACTCGATGCCGAGCGCGATCAGGACCACCACAAAGATGGCCATGAGAGCGATAAATGATACGATACCGTAGATCATGGAGAAAGTGTCAAACTTGCCGATATAGGCGAAAAGGCCGATGCCGAAATCCTGTTTGGCATGTCTGTGCAGATCGTACAGGCCGCTGCCCACCAACAGCGCGCTCAGCACGATGGATGCGGGCAGTGCCAGGGAGACCACGGTGACGATCAGCTTGTTCACAAAGCGCACGATGGTAAAGAACAGGCAAAACAGCGCGTCAGGCATCGCTTTGCCGTCCATGTTGATATAGAGATAATCGTCCTCGCATATGGCGAACAGCCGCAGGAAACCCGAGTAGGTGAATCCGTAGATCGACTCGAAGAAAGCGATGCAGGCGTACCAGATGATCTGCAAAAATGTATTGGCCAGTGTTCCCATGAGCATCAGTATCAGGACAAAGAAAAATCCGATCACGCAGAGTATGACGATCATGGCCAGGAGTTCCAAGGCGCTCTGCGGGCTCTTGATCGTCTCAAAGGCGATCACGACCAAAATGGCCAGCACGGTCATCTTGATGATGAGGGAGAGCTTTTCCAAGGCCTTGGCTATCAGTTTGCTGACGGTGGCCACGAGCAGCAGGGGAAGGGCTATGATGGAGAGCAGGTTGATCTTGAGTACTTTCAGTATTTTTTCCATTGTTCTCTGATCCCCCTCTCCTTAGTATTGTGTCCGCTTGTAGCGGATGCCTGCGATATAGGAACCGGATGTACTCAGGTTCAGCGTAAGGGTGTCTCCCGTCTCCTCATCCGTGTAGGTGGCGGAGGTATCATCGAAACCCCAACCGTACAGCACGCTGCCGGTGAATGCGTCCGGCTCCCCGTACAGTCCGTCCGTCTTGTGGCAGACAGTGGACGGCGCCATGCCCAATGTGACGCCTTGGGGGAAGACCACGTTATTTTTGTAGACATAGAGTTCCAACAGCTGACAGTTCTGCCATTCCGCCGCCTGATCGGAAGTGTTTATCAATGTGAGCTGTACTCCCAGTTGGGTATCCGTCACCTTCAGCGTGTCATGCGCGCCCACCGGCTTGACCTCGGACGGATTGAGTTGCGCGGCCAGATCCGAGATATTCTCCGCTTTCAGGTCCACGATCTGACGGTTGATCTGGATCAGTCCGTCAAACTTTTCCGCGAGGAGCATTTCCGGCATGGGCTGCACGGACATCCAATGCTGCGTGAATTCCTCCTCATTATCGACATAAATATGAATTTCGGAGGAGGTATCCGCGGAGAGCCGCACGCTCTCCACATCCGCAATGACGGAAATGTCTGTATAGGCGGCGTGTCCGGCATGTACGCTGTAGACATCATAGACTCCGGAGTTCACGGAGATCTCCTGTCGGAAATTGTTCTCCTGATTCAAAGTGATGTAATAAAGTTTTTCAGTGGCGATGTTTTTCAAAGTAACGCCGATGGAGAAATTGTTCTGTACGTTTTCCTCCAACATGGAGACCACCTTAGGGATGTCGGAGAAGACGATGGTGCATTTGCAGTCCCCTTCATCCAATTTGCCGGTCTTGCTGCCGCACCCGCCCATGGTCAGGGCCAGGATCAGCCCACCCAGAAGAGCGGACAGCAGATGTCTGCGGTGTTTTGTAAATGTCTGCATAGGTATACTCCCATCTTATTTGGTATCGTATCGGTCATTTTTCGAGTCCGTTCTATTCATTATAACCTTATTTGTCACAAATTCCAATAGTTTATGGTATAATAATAGCCGCAGAGGAAAATCAAGCGACCCTGAAAGGGGCATTTGATTTTCCTGCGGCATTAACGAGCAAGCCGTCTGCGAAGCAGACGATAAAGCACTGAAAGTGCGTGCTTGCGAGTTTAGACGATAGCGGATGCAGAGGAAAATCAAGCGACCCTGAAAGCGAGGGTTTCGCGTTTAGATGATACATTTAGGGAAAGGCGGTTTACGGGATGGGTAAATACAAACGCGCAAAAATGCCAATAAAAATATTTCCGGTGGGGATGTTTCTGTTGGGGATGCTCCTGCCGGCAATCTTGCTTGCGGGATGCGGTCGATACGCAGAGGATGCCCTGCGGCAGACTCAAGGGACGGGAACCGAAGACCGCGGCGCGGAGGAACAGGGTCAATCGGAGCAGAGCGTATCGGAGCGAGACGGCCGGGAGCAGGGACGGGAGACGGGATCCGAATCTGCGGAAGACGTTTCGTTCGCGCGGGGCAGCGCGGTGGTGGAGGATGAAAAGGCCGTCTATATCTGCGGCAATGATCTGATCGTCCGGACGGATAAGGAGAGCGGTGAGACGGAAGTTCTGTGGCAGAGCGACTCATATGAGGAGTCCCCGTCTTCCTACAGCGCCGGCAACGCGCTGCTCGTGGAGGGCAGGATTTATTTTATAGAGAGATATGATGAAGACGCGGATCAGACAAACGCGGGGCCGGGCTATGCGTTGGCCGCGATCCGCACGGACGGGACGGGTTATGAGCGACTGGAGGAATTTGCATATCCGACGGCGCTCTCCCGACAGGGCGACATACTGTACGTGGATTCCTGTCCGACGGATTGGTATAATTTTCAGGGCGCTTGGAAATTGCGGGAGGACGGCGGTCTTATAAAAATGCAACAAACGGAAACCCTGCAGATTCCGGACGGATACTACAGGATCGACAGTATTCCCACCGCTTGGACGGTGCAGGAGTGTTTGGCGGATTGCGGCTATTGTCTCTTGGACAGAGAAGGGACGGTCGTGCGCTATGATCCCGAGACCGGGGAGGAGACCGTAGTCCTGCCCGAGGGACACGAATTGCGGGGATTGTATGGGGACAGAATCCTTAGCGTCAAAGAGCAGAAACTGTATCTGACGGACATCCGTACTTTGAAAACCCGGTTGCTTGCGGACGGGGATGTGGACCGGAAGATCCTCGTGATGGACGGGGAGTATCTTTATACGGAGAGGCCCGCGGACAGGGGGATTGGGTGTGTTTATGAAAAAATTTCCCTGTCGGACGGCGCCATAACGGAACTTTTTCAGGAAAATATGATTCCCGACTACAGGGAGTGGGGAATGCTGCAGGCTCCGAGTGAGCTGATGCCCGTTGCGGTGCGGGGAGAGTATCTGTATCATGTGTCATACAGGGAGAACAGGCTGTATCTGATGCGCAGGAAACTTGCGGATCCTGCCGTGGCGGAGCCGGTGGGGGAATGCTATTATGACAGACATGTCAGTGAGATAGGATATTTGGAGACCCACCATGAGAAACTTTACAGGACGGAAGAAAATGCTTTGCTCACGGAAGTCTATATAGAGAGGTTGGAAGTGGATCCGAAATTCCCGGGAGCGGATGAGATCAACCGCGTTCTGCTGGAGGCGCAGGCGGAGAGCATGGCGACATATGCCGAACTGCGGGATATGGCGCGGGAGGATTTTGCGCAGCTCAATGAGGCGGGAATCGCATGGCAGCTTGTCTATTCCCTGTCGGATAAGGTGTGGATCACCTATTCGGATACGGAGCGGTATCTGAGCCTGTGTCAGGAGCAATATGTGAATATGGGCGGCCCCCATGGGATGCCCTATCGCACGGGGTACACCTTTGACCTGACCACGGGTCGCAGACTTGCCCTGTCTGATATCATAGCCAATGACGAAGAGGAATTGAGAGCGATCGTGACGGATGCTTTTGCGGCATATATCGGGAACACGCCCGGGTTTTGGGAGGACGCCCCGGAGCGGGTGCGGGAGAGCGTAAGCTTTGACATGGACTTTTATCTGACGGAGGAGGGGATCTGTTTTTATTATGAGCCCTATGCGTTGGGCGGGTTCGTGTTGGGATTCACGGAGGTCGTGATCCCCTATGAAGAGTGGGAGATGAAGATTCCCGTCGGAGAGTCCTCGGGCGGGCGCGGACTCGTGAAAACGGAACGATTGGATTATCTCTCCCTCGAGAGCAGAATGACCCGGGAGGAATGGGAGGGATTTGAGCAGTATCTGCCGGTCCTTCGGGAGGGCGCCGCGTTTGAGATGACGAATGAGTCTGAGGAAAATTTTGACATTGACGGATGGGCGGCATATTATGAAGCCGGTGACATAGAAGAGATCTTCGTGTCGGACTTGGACGGGGACGGCATACAGGAGCTGATCCTTCTGTGGACTCCCTATGGTGATTATCTGATCCTGCACAGAGAAGATGAGATCTTTTACGGATTCTACACGGTATTTCGCGCCTTTGAATCGCTCCGGACCAACGGAATCTTTGTCGGTTCAAGCGGCGCTCTCTCCAACGGATGGTATCGGATGCGCTTTGAGCAGGGCGATTGGGAAGAGGAGGAATTGGCGCGCCAGGAGGGAGAAAAGTATTGGATCGGGGAAGAGGAAGTGGAGGAGGATGTGTTTGAGGAGCAGATCCGGACCTGGTGGCAGGCCGGGATTGTGAAGGGATATGAGCCGTGAGGGCGCAGGGGTGACAAATCTTTAAAGGCTTGATGATAGATTGAATTTAGAGTTTGCGTATGGTAAAATGACTTTATTCAAGGCGTGTTATATCCGGATTTTTGAATACCGTGAGTATTTGACATTAGGGAAGATTGCTTTAAGATAACGTTTTGATAATTCGTTGCGGAGGAATATTTATGAAGTGGGTAAGGTTTCGTGTTAAGACAGTGACGGAGGCGGAGGATATCATCATCAGCACACTCTATGATATCGGTCTGGAGGGTGCGCAGATCGAGGACAAGGTTCCGTTGACGGCGCTTGAGAAGGAGCAGATGTTCGTGGATATCCTGCCGGAGGGTCCGGAGGACGACGGGGTGGCGTATCTGAGTTTCTTCGTGGAGCAGCGGGAGGACGGCGCTCTCATGGTGCAGGGCGAGCCGCGGGATCGGGAGACGATGCTTGCGCGGATTAAGGAGGAACTGGAAGATTTGAGGATGTTCTGCGACATCGGCGAGGGGACCGTGGCGGTGGATGAGACGGAGGACATCGACTGGATCAACAATTGGAAACAGTATTTTCACCAGTTTTACATAGATGACATTCTTGTCATTCCCTCCTGGGAGGATGTGAAACCGGAGGATCGGGAACGCATGGTGTTGCATATCGATCCGGGCACGGCTTTCGGGACGGGTATGCACGAGACCACGCAGCTTTGTATTCGGCAGCTGCGCAAATTTATCCATTCCGAGACGAAACTGTTGGACGTGGGGACGGGCAGCGGGATCTTATCCATCCTGTCTTTGATGTTCGGAGCCGCCCACGCGGTGGGGACGGATCTGGATCCCTGCGCTTTGGAGGCGGTGGCTGCCAACTGTGAGAGCAACGGCATCCGTCCGGAGCAGTTTGAAATGATGATCGGTAATATCATCACGGATAAAGCCGTGCAGGACGCGGTGGGATATGAGTGCTATGACATCGTGGCGGCCAATATTCTGGCGGATGTGCTGGTGCCCCTGACCCCTGTGATCGTCAGGCATCTGAAACCCGGGGGAGTCTACATCACTTCCGGCATCATCAATGACAAGGAGCAGACGGTGACGGACGCGGTGAGAGCCGCGGGTCTTGCGGTATTGGAGGTCACTTATCAGGGCGAGTGGGTGTCCGTCACGGCGCAGAGACCGGTCTGAGGAGGATATATGTATCAGTTTTTTGTAAATCCCGGGCAGATCAACGAGAATGACAGAAGTGTCATAATTACGGGAACGGATGTCAACCACATCAAAAATGTGCTGCGCATGAGACCGGGCGAGGAGATCGCCGTGAGCAACGGGCAGGACGACCGCGAATACCGCTGCGGCATCGTGGAGTTGGGAGAGGACGAAATACGGTGTGAGCTGCGGTTTGTGAAGGAAGACGGCGTGGAACTGCCGGTGCGGGTCACGCTGTTCCAAGGATTGCCCAAGGGCGATAAGATGGAGCTGATCGTTCAAAAGGCTGTGGAGTTGGGCGTATACGAGATCGTACCCGTGACCGTCGGGCGCTGCGTGGTGAAACTGGACGAGAGGAAGGCGGCGGCGAAGAGAGACCGCTGGCAGGGGATCGCGGAGGCCGCGGCCAAGCAGAGCAGGCGGGCCGTCATTCCGCGGATCGCCCCCGTGACGGACTTTGCCCGGGCGGTGGAGTTGGCAGCGGATATGGAGACGCGGCTGATCCCCTATGAGTTGGCGCAGGGCATGGAGCACACCAAAGAGCTGCTGTCCGGGATTGAGCCTGGACAGAGGGTGGCGGTGTTCATCGGCCCGGAGGGCGGCTTTGAGGAGAGGGAGATCGCTTTGGCTCAGGAGAAAGGCATATCGCCCGTCACTCTGGGCAGGAGGATCCTGCGCACGGAGACCGCCGGCATGACCGTGCTGGCGTGGATCGGATATCTCATGGAGCAGTAGGCGCAAACGGTCTGACAAAACGGTCTGACAAAACAGTCTGACAAAATAGTCATGTCCTGCATATGATAAAGATAACAAATGTGAGATTTTAGGGATGAAGGAGTATCATCAATGGAAGTGTATTTGGACAATTCCGCCACCACGAGGGTGTTCCCGGAAGTGGCGGAATTGATGAAAAAATTGATGTGCGAGGATTACGGCAACCCTTCCAGTCTGCACAGGAAGGGAGTGCAGGCGGAGAGCCACATCAGATACGCAAAAGAGACTTTGGCGGGTATCCTGAAAGTGCAGGAGAAGGAGATTTTCTTTACCTCCGGCGGCACGGAGGCCGATAATCTGGCGTTGATCGGCTGCGCTCTCGCCAATCAGCGGCAGGGCAAACGGCTGATCACCACGGGGATCGAGCATCCCGCCGTTTTGCAATCCATGCGGTATCTGGAGAGTCTGGGTTTTCAGGTGACTTATCTGCCTGTGGATGCCACCGGGCGCATCCGTTTGGAGGACCTGCGCGATGCCATGACTCCCGATACCATTTTGGTATCCGTCATGCACACCAACAATGAGATCGGTTCCCTGCAGCCCATTGCGGAGGCAGGCACTCTGATCAAGCGGATGAATTCGGGGACATTGTTCCATGTGGACGCGGTACAGGGATTCGGCAAGGCGCGCATCTATCCCAAGCGGATGAATATTGACCTGCTCTCCGCCAGTAGCCACAAGATCCACGGGCCGAAGGGTGTGGGCTTTTTGTATGTGGGAGAAAAGGTGAAGATACAGCCGATCAATTTCGGCGGCGGACAGCAGAGGAATCTGCGCTCCGGGACGGAGAATGTGCCCGGCATCACGGGCATGGCGCGGGCGGCGGAGATCCTCTACAGCCGGCTTGAGGAGGATGTGAACCGCCTGTATCACTGCAAGAGATATTTTGTGGAGGGATTGCGGAAATTGGACGGCGTGAAAGTCAACGGGCTTTTGCCGGACGGATCCTGTTGCGAGGGGACGGCGCCCCATGTGGTCAGCGTTTCCTTTGCCGGGGTGCGGAGCGAAGTGTTGTTGCACACCTTGGAGGATGAGGGGATCTATGTGTCGGCGGGCAGCGCCTGTTCCGCGCGCAAACCGCAGCCGTCCGCTACCCTGAAAGCGATCGGTGTGGAGAAACATCTTCTGGAGTCCACCATCCGATTCAGTTTCTCGGTTTGGACCACCACGGAAGAATTGGACTATACATTGCAGGTATTATATGATAAAATTCCCATACTGCGCAGATATGCCCGCAAGGCATAGGCAGTAGGGCAAAAAATACGGCAAAAGCCGCGTCATGTGAGGAGGAAGAGATGTTTAAGGCCTTTTTGATAAAATATGCGGAGATCGGCATCAAGGGAAGGAATCGCTATCTGTTTGAGGATGCGCTGGTCCGGCAGATAAAGTACGCGCTGAAGAAATGCGAGGGACGTTTTTTGATCTCCAAGACACAGGGGCGTATCTTTGTGGAGGCGCAGGAGGAGTTTGATTTTGACGAAACGGTGGAACACCTAAAATGCGTGTTCGGCATCTCGGGCATCTGTCCCATGGTCTCCGTGGAGGATGAGGGCTTTGAGGCGCTCTGCGGGACGGTGACAAATTATATCGCGGATGTGTACCCTGACCGGAATAAGACTTTTAAGGTGAATGCCCGGCGCGCGCGCAAGAATTATCCCAAGGATTCCATGAGCATCAATCGGGATTTGGGGGAAGTCATTTTGAACGCTTACCCTGAGATGAAAGTGGATGTCCACGATCCGGATATTCTCTTGAACATTGAGATCCGTGAAAAGATTTATATTTATTCCGAAATCATTCCGGGCCCCGGAGGGATGCCCGTCGGGACTGGCGGAAAGGGAATGCTGCTCTTGTCGGGCGGCATCGACTCTCCGGTGGCCGGTTACATGATAGCAAAGCGGGGCGTGAAGATAGACGCGGTCTATTTTCACGCGCCCCCCTATACAAGTGACAGGGCCAAACAGAAAGTGGTGGATCTGGCAAAGATCGTGTCCCGCTTTACGGGCCCCATTTATCTGCATGTCATCAATTTTACGGACATTCAGCTCTACATTCATGAGAAATGTCCCCATGAGGAGCTGACCATCATCATGCGCCGCTATATGATGCGAATTGCGGAACATATAGCAAAAGAGAGCGAGTGTCTGGGCCTGATCACCGGAGAGAGCATCGGACAGGTGGCATCCCAGACCATGAGTTCTCTGCTGGCCACCAATGAGGTGTGCGAATTGCCGGTGTATCGGCCGCTGATCGGCTTTGACAAGCAGGAGATCGTGGAGGTGGCTGAGAAGATCGGCACCTTCGAGACTTCTATCCTGCCCTATGAGGATTGCTGCACGATCTTTGTGGCCAAGCATCCGGTGACCAAGCCCAATGTCAATATCATTCGCCGGCACGAGCACAATCTGGATGAGAAGATAGAGGAACTGGTGCGGACAGCACTGGAGACGGATGAGTTGATCGTCGTGGGCGGATGAGGTCACTCTACCATGTACGGTTTCAAAGCCTCCAGAATATCGTCGATGCCCTCCTCCGCATGGATGTTCAGGTCGATGGCCTTGGAGAGATCCAGACTGAAGATTCCCATGATGGACTTGGCATCGATGACGTATCTGCCGGAAACCAGATCAAAATCATGATCGAATTTAGTGATGTCGTTTACGAAAGATTTTACCTTGTCAATGGAATTTAAAGAAATCTGAACTGTCTTCATAATAATACCTCCTTAACGATTAGCGGATGTCATATTCTTCATGCTCCATGTTAATGGCAAAGGGGATAAAAGTCAAGGATAAAACCTTACAAAAAAAGCGGAGATTTGGTATGAAAAGTGTAGCGTTCCACAATCTTGGCTGTAAAGTCAACTCCTATGAATCGGATGTCATGCAACAAATGTTGACGGAAAAAGGGTATCAAATTGTGCCATTTGATGAGGTTGCCGATATTTACATCATCAATACCTGCACGGTGACCAATATCGCGGACCGCAAGAGCCGTCAGATGCTGCACCGCGCCAAACAGAAGAACCCCGGGGCCGTGGTGGTGGCCGTGGGCTGTTACGCGCAGACCCATAGGGAACAGGTGGAGGCGGACGGGAGCGTGGATCTTGTCATCGGCAATAACCGCAAGAAGGATCTGGCACTGATCTTGGAGCAGTTTTTGGCCGGGCGGGAGTCGGACAAGACCCTGCATGGCTCCACTGTCACAGACATCAACGCCCCCTGCGCCTATGAGGAGATGACGCTCAGGCAGACTGCGGAACACACGAGAGCTTATATCAAGATTCAGGACGGATGCAATCAGTTCTGCTCCTACTGCATCATTCCCTATGCGAGAGGCAGGGTGCGCAGCCGCCGCGAGGAGGATATCCTGGCGGAGATCCGGGGCCTGACCGCGAAGGGATACAGGGAGATCGTCCTCACGGGCATCCATATCAGCTCCTACGGCATTGATTTCGGGGAGGGGGAACCTTACCGCGGGGAGAGCGGACTGATCGATCTGGTGGAGCATATTCATGAGAGCGTGGAGGGATTGGACCGCATCCGCTTAGGGTCGCTGGAACCCCGCGTCATCACGGAGGAGACGGCGGCGAGACTGGCCGCCCTGCCCAAGCTCTGTCCCCATTTTCATCTCTCGCTGCAGAGCGGCTGCGATGAGACTTTGAGACGGATGAATAGACATTACACTTCAGGGGAATACTTGCAGAAGGTGGAATGTCTGAGACGGGCTTTCGATCATCCGGCCATCACCACGGATGTGATCGTGGGCTTTCCCGGAGAGACGGAGGAAGAGTTTGCCCGAAGCAGGGACTTTCTGGAGCGGGTGGGATTTTTTGAGATGCATATCTTCAAATATTCCGAGCGGGCCGGCACCCGGGCGGCCGGAATGTCGGGACAGCTCACGGACAGGGTCAAGTCCGAGCGAAGCGATGTGCTGTTTGAGTTGGAGGCGGAACAGTCCCGGGCTTTTCGGGCGGATTACATAGGAAAACAGGCTGAGATCCTCTGGGAGGACAGACGTCTGATCGGGGATGCGTTCTATTGGCTGGGCCACACGAAGGATTATGTGAAAGTGGCCGTTCCCGCGGGGGAGGAGAAACTTTCCAACACGCTGTCAACGGCGCGGATCAGGGACTTTCTGACGGATGAAATCCTGCTCGCGGAGGCATGACCGGGACTCAAAAAAGAGAAGTCGGGCGAATAAGGATTGAATTTTGCCGCAAAATGCGCTAATATAATTAGAGAATGGGAAAATATGGATTAAAAATCACTGATTTTGAGAAGGATGAGAAGGATTGAGTATGCAGGATTTGGAGAGCACGCAATATTTTAAAGTGGAGACGGAGCCTGAGACGGGGGTCAAGGTGGTGCTTGCCACGGTTTATGAGGCTCTGACAGAAAAGGGTTACAATCCGGTGAATCAGATCGTGGGGTATATCATGAGCGGAGATCCCACCTATATCACCAGTCACAAGAGCGCCAGAAGTCTGATCATGAAGGTGGAGCGTGACGAGCTTGTGGAGGAACTGCTGACCGAGTACATCAGAAACAATCACTGGAACTAGCGGAGGGGACGTTCATGCGGATCATGGGCTTGGATTTTGGCTCTAAGACGGTGGGGGTCGCGGTGAGTGACGCTCTGCTTTTGACGGCGCAGGGAGTGGAGATCATCCGCCGCAAGGAGGAGAACAAGCTCCGCCGGACATTGGCGAGGATCGAGGAGCTGATCTTGGAATACGAGGTGGAGGAGATCGTGTTGGGTCTGCCCAAGCACATGAATGGCACGGAGGGCGTGCGCGTGGAGCTGACGGAGGAATTCAGGGACAAGCTGGAGCGCAGGACAGGACTCCCCGTGACCATGTGGGACGAGAGGCTGACCACCGTCTCCGCGGATAAGACCATGATGGAGGCGGGGATCCGCAGGGAGAACCGCAAGGATTATGTGGATATGTTGGCGGCGGTCTTTATCCTGCAGAGCTATCTGGACAGGCGTGGCAATGACAAAGCGGACGGGGACGACCCGGTCCGGGAGATGATGGAGTGAAGATGAGCAAATTAGAGAAGATCACATTTAACGCGGACGGCGAGGATCCCGTGGATTTCTATGTGTTGGAGCAGACGCGCATAGGCGGGACGGATTACATTCTGGTGACGGATTTTGAGGAGGGCGACGGCGAGGCGCTCATCCTGAAAGATATGTCCTCGGACGGTGAGGAGGAAAGCCTGTTTGCCATCGTGTCGGACGAGCAGGAGTTGGAGGCGGTCGCCGGCGTATTTGCGGATATGCTGGAGGACGTGGAGTTTGTACAGGATAACGATTGAACATAGCAACTGATTTAGTATGAGTATGGAGGAAATTTCGTGAAAAAGAAAAAAGAGAATAACGGAGCTCCGGGGCTGAAAGTGATCCCTTTGGGCGGCTTGGAGCAAATTGGTTTGAATATTACTGCCTTCGAGTATGAGGACAGTATTATTGTGGTAGACTGCGGGCTGTCATTCCCCGCGGACGACATGTTGGGTATCGATCTGGTCATTCCGGACGTCACATATTTGAAGAATCATATCGACAAGGTGAGAGGCTTTGTCATCACCCACGGACATGAGGACCATATCGGGGCGCTGCCCTATGTGCTGCGGGAGATCAATGTGCCCATCTATGCCACCCGCCTGACCATGGGGATCATAGAGAACAAACTGACGGAGCACAATATGATGAAGACCACCAAGCGGAAGGTGGTAAAATTCGGACAGTCCATCAATCTGGGACAGTTCCGCGTGGAGTTTATCAAGACCAATCACAGTATCGTGGACGCGGCGGCTCTGGCCATCTACTCCCCCGCGGGGATCGTGGTGCACACGGGAGATTTCAAGGTGGACTACACCCCCGTGTTCGGCGATGCCATTGATCTGCAGCGGTTTGCGGAGTTGGGAAAGAAGGGCGTGTTGGCCCTTATGTGTGACTCCACCAACGCGGAGCGCCCCGGCTTTACCCCATCCGAGAAGACGGTGGGCAAAGCTTTTGACACACTGTTCAATGAACATAAAAATACAAGGATCTTTGTGGCCACCTTTGCGTCTAATGTGGACCGGGTACAGCAGATCATCAACACGGCATACAAATTCGGCCGCAAGGTGAGCGTGGAAGGCCGCAGCATGGTCAATATCATAGAGACCGCCCGGAATCTGGACTGTATCAGCATTCCGGACAACACGCTGGTGGATATCGATCAGATGAAAAATTATCCCGATGAGCAGCAGGTGATCATCACCACGGGAAGTCAGGGCGAGAGCATGGCGGCTCTGTCCCGCATGGCCAACAATATGCACCGCAAGATCACCATCGGCGCGGGGGACACCGTGATCTTCTCCTCCAATCCCATACCGGGCAATGAGAAGGCGGTGACCAAGATCATCAATGAGCTGCAGCGCAAGGGGGCGGACGTGATCTTTCAGGATACCCATGTGTCCGGACATGCCTGTCAGGAGGAGATCAAGCTGATCTACACGCTGACCCATCCGCAGTACGCGATCCCCGTGCACGGCGAGTACAAGCATCTGAAGGCTCAGGCCAAGATCGCGGAGAGTCTGGGGATCGACAAGGACAATATCTTTATCCTTTCCTCGGGAGATGTGTTGGAATTGAGCGAGGAGCAGGCCAGGGTGAACGGCAAAGTGCCCACCGGCGCAATTCTTGTGGACGGTCTGGGCGTGGGAGACGTGGGCAATGTGGTGCTGAGGGACCGTCAGCATCTGGCGGAGGACGGTATCATGATCGTGGTCATGAGTCTGGAGAAGGCCAGCGGCGAACTGGTGGCGGGTCCGGATATCGTGTCCAGAGGTTTTGTCTATGTGAGAGAATCCGATGAGCTGATTGAGGAGGCCCGCGTGACGGTGAACGAAGCGCTCATGGGATGTCTCGACAAGGGCGTATCGGACTGGGGCAAATTAAAGTCTGTCACCAAGGATGTCTTGGGGGAGTATGTATGGAAAAAGACCAAGAGAAGACCGATGATCCTGCCGATCATCATGGAAGTCTGAATCGGAGGAGATCCGAGTGGGGTTCGGAGGTATACGAATGAATAATATTGACAGATCTTTGCAGTTGCTGATCGCCGACATTCTGGCGTCGGAGGTCTATCGCGATTATAAGGAGCAGTGTGACCGGGTGAATGCCCGCTCGGGGCTGAAGGCGCAGATCGACGAGTTCCGCACCCGCAATTTGGAACTGCAGACCAATGGAATGACGACTTTTGAGGAGATCGACAATTTTGAAAGACAATACGCGGAGTTGCGGGATGATCCTCTGGTGGCGGATTTTCTGGCGGCAGAGCTGGCCTTTTGCAGGATGATGCAGGATATCAATCTGCGCATAACGGAAGCCATTCATTTTCAGTGAGTGTTCGCGGGGAAAGAAGGGATATCGCATGAAGAACGGAAGTTTGTTGGCGGCCGTGTTGGGCGCCATCCTGAAAGTGGTCGTGGCGGTCGCGGCCGTGTTCATTATCTATAGGGGCGCTGCGCTGTGCTATGACTACGGATACCGTGTCTTTACGGAGCCGGCCATGACGGTGGGAGAGGGCAGGAAGGTGCAGGTGACCGTCACGGCGGACATGTCCCCGACGGATATCGGAGAGCTGATGGAGAGCAAGGGACTCAGCAGAGACGGGAAACTCTTTGCGCTGCAATATCTGTTGTCGGAGTATCGGGAAAATGTGGCGCCCGGAACCTATGAGTTGAGCACCGCCATGACCGCGGAGGAGATCATGGCCGCCATGGTGCCCGCGGAGTCTGAAGAGCAGGAGTCCGCGTCCGCGCAATGATCGCGGAGGCTGCGGACCGGGGAGTCGGACGGATGATAACGGATGAGAGAATGGATACCTTTATCAATTCCATGGATAGAGGGAATCCCCCTTTTTTGAATGAGATAGAACAGTACGCGTTGGAGCATCAGGTGCCTGTCATACGCAGATCCACACAGCAGCTCTTAAAATTCCTGTTGGCTCTCGCGAGGCCCGTCAATATTCTGGAGGTGGGCACCGCCATTGGATTTTCCGCACTTTTGATGAGTGAATATGCCCCTCGGGAATGTCGGATCACCACCATAGAAAAGTATGAGAAACGCATTCCCCTGGCGAGGGCGAATTTTGCCGCCGCGGGCAGGGAGGATTGGATCACCCTTTTGGAGGGGGATGCCGCCGAGATCCTGCCGTCGATACGGGATTCTTATGATATGGTCTTTATGGACGCGGCGAAAGGGCAGTATCTTGCCTTTCTTCCGGATGTTCTGCGGGTTTTGGCGCCGGGGGGCCTGTTGGTGTCGGACAATGTGCTGCAGGGCGGAGACGTGTTGGAATCCCGGTTCGCCGTGACCAGACGTGACCGCACCATCCACACACGTATGCGGGACTATCTGTTTGAGCTGACGCATCATGAGGAACTGGTCACCACCATCGTGCCCGCAGGGGACGGCGTGGCGCTCAGCGTGAAAAATCATCTCGCGGGAAAATGAGAGGACAGGTGGAGACGGTGGGAAGAACCAAAACGATTCCGGAACTGCTCGTGCCGGCCGGCAATTTGGAGACATTGCGCACGGCGGTGATCTATGGCGCCGATGCGGTGTATATAGGCGGGGAGGCTTTCGGTCTGCGGGCCAAGGCCAAGAATTTCACCGCGGAGGAAATGGCGGAGGGCATTGTCTTTGCCCATGCCCGCGGAGTCAAGGTCTATGTGACGGCCAATATTCTGGCCCACAATGACGATCTGGCACAGGCGGCGGACTATTTTGAGGAATTGAAAAATATGCGCCCTGATCCGCCGGACGCGCTGATCATCTCGGATCCCGGCATGTTCACCATAGCGAGGGAAGTCTGGCCGGAGGCGGAGATCCATATCTCCACACAGGCCAATAATACCAATTATCAAACCTATCTGTTCTGGTGGAAAATGGGAGCCAAGAGGGTGGTATCCGCCAGAGAATTGTCTCTGGAGGAGATCCGCGCCATCCGCGCCCGGATTCCGGAGGAGATGGAGATCGAGAGTTTCGTGCACGGAGCCATGTGCATTTCCTATTCCGGGAGATGTCTGCTCAGCAACTTCCTCACGGGGAGGGATGCCAACCAAGGCGCCTGTACCCATCCCTGCCGTTGGAACTACGCGGTGATGGAGGAGACCCGTCCGGGGGAATATTATCCGGTGTATGAGAATGAGCGAGGCACTTTTCTCTTTAATTCCAAGGATCTGTGCATGATAGAGCACATTCCGGAGTTGACAGCGGCGGGCATTGACAGCCTGAAGATAGAAGGCCGCATGAAGACCGCGCTGTATGTGGCCACCGTGGCCCGCACCTACAGAAAGGCATTGGACGACTATCTGGAGAGTGAGGAGCGATACAGGGCCAATCTGCCGTGGTATCGGGAAGAGATCGCCAAATGCACCCACAGACGCTACACCACCGGATTTTATTTCGGGAAACCCGGCCCGGAGACACAGATCTATGACAGCAGCACCTATGTGAACGAATACATCTATCTGGGCATGGTGGAGGAAACAACGCAGATGCCGGATGATCGGGGTGCCGGAGAGGATTTGGCGCGTCGGGAGAATTCGGCGCAGGGGAAATTGGTGCGTATCGGGCAGCGCAACAAATTCGCCGTGGGCGATGTGATAGAGATCATGAAACCGAACGGGGAGAATCTGACGGCGCGGGTGGCAGCCATGTACAATGGGGACATGGAGCCGGTGGAGAGCTGTCCCCATCCGAAACAGAAGATTTATCTGCGGTTGGACCCTGTATGCGGGGAGGGCGTTTCCGGGAATCCGGCGGGAGAATCCGCCATGGGAGATCCGGCTGAGTCCATAGGCGCGGAACTCTATGACATCCTGCGGGCGCGGGCCTGATTTTCAAAAAAATTTAAATAGGGTATTGCATTTTGGAAAAAAGTAGAGTATCTTATAGGAAACGAGGCTGTGTCTCGTTTCCATACAGGTATTTCCGAACGAAGATGTTCCCATGGTAACAGGTTTACTTTGGGACGTTTTTTTTAGGGTCAATGCGGACGCGGATCCGAGAGAACGGAAACCGGGAAAGGAAGGGAGTAAGGAAAATGAGTGATGTGATGAATGTAGAGGAGATTTTTGGCTGCAAAGTTTTCACTCTGGGTAAGATGAAGGAGAAACTGCCCAAGAATGTGTACAGGGAATTGAAGAGAGTCATGGATCAGGGCGGCGAGTTGTCCCTGGCCACGGCGGACGTGGTGGCGAAAGCGATGAAGGATTGGGCCGTGGAGAACGGCGCCACACACTATACGCACTGGTTCCAGCCTCTGACCGGCATCACGGCGGAGAAACATGACTCGTTTGTGACCCATCCGGACGCGGAGGGTAAGATGCTCTTGGAGTTTTCCGGCAAGGAGTTGATCAAGGGTGAGCCGGACGCTTCCTCTTTTCCCTCCGGCGGCTTGCGCGCGACTTTCGAGGCGAGAGGTTATACCGCTTGGGACATCACTTCTCCGGCGTTCCTCAAAGAGGACGCGACGGGCGTGATCCTTTGCATACCCACGGCGTTCTGCTCTTATAAGGGCGAGGCTCTGGACAAGAAAACACCGCTGTTGCGCTCCATGGAGGCGGTAAGTCAGCAGGCTCTGCGCATTGTCAAGCTCTTCGGCAACACGGAGGCGACCAAGGTGGTGGCCAGTGTGGGACCGGAGCAGGAGTATTTTCTGGTGGACAGAGAGAAATATCTGCAGAGAGACGATCTGATCTTTGCGGGACGCACGCTGTTCGGCGCGCCGGCTCCCAAGGGACAGGAGTTGGAGGATCACTATTTCGGAACGATCCGAGAGAGGATCGGTTCCTACATGAAGGATCTGAATGTGGAGCTGTGGAAACTGGGCGTGACCGCCAAGACGCAGCACAACGAGGTGGCTCCCGCGCAGCATGAGTTGGCGCCCATCTATGAGACGGCCAATATCGCGGTGGATCACAACCAACTGGTGATGGAGACCATGAAGAAGGTGGCGGGACGCCATGGCATGACCTGTCTGCTCCACGAGAAACCCTTTGCGGGCGTGAACGGTTCCGGCAAGCATAACAACTGGTCTCTGGGAACTGACAATGGTGTCAATTTGTTGGATCCCGGGGAGACCCCCAATGAAAATATACAGTTCCTGTTGGTTCTGGCCTGCATCATGAAGGCTGTGGACACCCATGCGGATCTGTTGCGCCAGAGCGCGTCCGATGTGGGAAATGATCACAGATTGGGCGCAAACGAGGCGCCGCCCGCCATCATTTCCATGTTCCTGGGCGAGCAGTTGGAGGATGTGGTGAAACAGTTGGTGGAGACCGGCGAGGCGGATCACTCCATTCAGGGCGGAAAGCTGCAGACCGGTGTGTCCACTCTGCCCGATCTCGACAAGGATGCCACGGACAGAAACAGGACATCGCCCTTTGCTTTCACCGGCAATAAATTTGAGTTCCGTATGGTCGGCAGCTCCGACTCCATCGCTGACCCCAACACCACGCTGAACGCCATTGTGGCGGAGGCATTCTGCGAGGCGGCGGATGTCTTGGAGAAGGCCGAGGATTTTGAGATGGCGGTTCATGATCTCATCAAACAGTACATGACGGAGCACAGAAGAATCGTTTTCAACGGCAACGGTTACTCGGATGAATGGGTGGCGGAGGCCGCGAGAAGAGGGCTGCCCAACATCAGATCCATGGTGGAGGCATCCTCCGCGCTGACCACGGAGAAAGCCATCAAATTGTTTGAGAAATTCGGCATTTTCACTAAGGCTGAGTTGGAGTCCCGCGAGGAGATCCTGTATGAAACTTATTCCAAGACCATCAACATCGAGGCGCTGACCATGATCGAGATGGCCAAGAAACAGATCCTGCCCGCCGTCATGAGATACACCAAATCCCTTGCGGATACGATCTTGGCGGTGAAGGAGGCCGGAGCGGACGCCACGGTACAGGTGGAGAGCTTGAACGATATTTCCGCCAAATTGGTGGAGGCCAAGAAAGCTCTGGTCAATCTGGAGGAGAAGACCGCCAAGGCCGCGACGCTTGAGGGCGAGAAGGAGAAGGCTTTCTTCTTCAAGGACGAGGTATTCACGGCGATGTCTGAGCTGAGAGCCCCCGTGGACGCGTTGGAGACCATGGTGGACAGAAAAGTATGGCCGATCCCTACCTATGGAGAGCTGATCTTTGAAGTGTAATATCGTTAAAGTGTAATTGAGGCAAAAACATATTCATACCCTGAAGGGCGATCATTTCCGGTCGGACACGTTTCCCGTGGTCCCTATGGAAATGATCGCTCTTTTGAGTCGAGCCATTGGCAGCGTGATGGGAAAAGAGCGGACGCTTGTAAAAATGGGATGCAAAAATATCAAAAATTTATGAATTTTGGTATTGCAAAAGGGAGATACTTCATGTATAATATCTCAAGTAACATACATAGCGCTATCGCCAAACGGTAAGGCAACGGACTCTGACTCCGTCATTTCAAGGTTCGAATCCTTGTAGCGCTGCTATAAAAAGTTCCACAGCTTATGCTGTGGGACTTTTTGTTATAACAGCGCTTGCGCTTGGCGTTTGGAGCAATCGTAGTGGGAATATGTGTTGAATATACTTGATATTATTCCAAAGTTGGAATATAATATGTTATAAGTTCAGGTTGTGAATGTGGAGGGCTATATGGAATACTTAACAGTGAAAGAGATAGCTGAAAAGTGGGGCATTTCCGGTAGAAGAGTAAATTTATTATGTAATGAAGGAAGAATAAAAGGCGCAGAGAAAAAAGGCTTTATGTGGCTTATACCGGAGGACGCAGAAAAACCGACTGATTTAAGATACGGCAAAAAGACAAGGAATGAGGAGAAATCATAAATGGCAAATTCAGCAATAGATGTGATGTGGGATGATAATCCCGTAGATGTCACAACAGAGGCAAACTTTATATGGAGATGTGATTATTCCCATGACAATCATAAGGCGTTATTTAAAAAATCGGGTTTTCAATTTTACAATACCGGTGATTATACATTACAGGAGCTTTGTAATTATTGGATGTGCAGTTTTTGTTACGGTATGTAAATGTTAAGATGATGGTAGTTGTCACGAATCTTGGCAGTATATCTTATCTTGCAAAAGGGAAAGGATATGATTATGATAAAGCGGTTTCATTGTTTAATGA
>JAMPHD010000036.1 GCA_023663635.1 Acetatifactor muris | reverse complement strand
CATATCTGTCATTATTTCTCATGTCGTCTCTCACTTTCATCCTCTCACCCGCATCTCCCGCTCGCATCTTTCCGATCGCATCCTCCCGCTCTCATCCTTTTACCACCGGCAATTTCCATTATCCCTGTTTTTTCCACAAGTTCAACCCGTCTTGCACCAAACGACAACTTTTGCCTTTTTTTGGGTCACTTCATTCCGTGTCAATCATTCCCGACTCTTATCCCATCCCAAAATCCGCCAAAAAATGTCTTTTCATGCAATCCCTTTGTATTCCCCTACCCGTTATTGTATAATGAAACGTAGTAAATCAAATGAAAAGAGGCACGAAAATGCGAATACTTATCTGTGACGATGACGCGCTGATGATCGAACAGCTGCAAGAATATATCAGAACTTTTTTTGAAAGCATTCATGTGAAATGCCCCGAACCGGTCTGCTTTTCTGACGGCGAATCCCTGTTGGCGGACAAAGGAGAAAAAGACATCCTGTTTCTTGACGTGGAAATGCCCGGAATGAATGGTATCTATGTGGGAAATGAATTGAAAAAGCGAAATGATAAGATCATTATTTTTATTGTGACCTCTTATTCTGAATATCTTGATGACGCAATGCGTTTTCATGTATTCCGGTATCTTTCAAAGCCTTTGGATAAACAGCGATTTTTCCGTAATATGAAAGATGCCGTTGACCTGTATAACGCCATGACAGTAAAAATTCCGGTTGAAACAAAGCAGGGCGTGCATGCACTGCCTGCATCCTCTGTTATAGCGGTAGAAGCACAGGGCAGAAAGGTAACGGTACATACCACTCTGTGTGATTTTGAATCGATTCACAATATGCAGTACTGGCTGGAACTTCTCCCCAAAAACCGTTTCTTCCAAACACACCGCAGTTTCATCGTCAACTTTGAACACGTCACGGATTTTGACCGCAATCTTGTCCATATGACTGACAATCAATCTGCTTACCTGACAAAAAGGAAATACAGCTCATTTAAAGAAGCCTGGCTGCTTTATTTGGAAAGCACGAGGTAACGCAAATGACAAATACGATCTGTTATTTTTTCAGCTTTCTTGTAGAGGCGATCATACTCTGGCAGTATTCATCCAATTTATTTTCCGCCAAACGCACCCCTCAGAGAAGACTTGCCTTACTATGCGGTTTGTATTTTATCCTGTTTTGCGTGTCATTGTCCGAATCCATATGGCTCAATATCATTTTGTATTTTGGGATGAATTTCATTTTCTTAGTGGCGGAGTATTATCTGAATTGGTACACGGCAGTATTCCATTCCTCCATACTGACGGCTGTCATGACAATGAGCGAATTGATCGTTTATGGGATCACCAAACGGTTTGCCCCTCACTTTCTTGATAATGGCAGGGAATTTTACCATCTTTTATTTTTTGCGGTCTTTAGCAAGCTCATATTTTTCGCTGCCATTTATATACTGATTCACCTTATGCCAAACCCAAAAAAGGATACGGGCCGGCAGGACAGGTCCGTTTTTCTTCTTGTTTTCATTCCCTTAACCTCAATCTTTATTATGTTTACTTTCATAAGTATTGGCGAATCCGTCTCCCTCCCGTCATCACTTGATTGGATGGTTGCCATGGGCGCTGTTTTTTTGCTGACAGCAAACCTGCTCATGTTTGAGATCAACCGATATCATCAGAAAAAGAACATGGAATTTACGGAAATACAACTATTGCTCCAAAAAGAGTCAGATTCAGCCAAATATTATAAAATGCTGAATGCACAGAATGAAAACCAACGTATTTTGATCCATGACATTAAAAAGCATCTGCAATCCATTGATATGCTGAATGAACAAAAAGAATATGCCAAAATAAGCGCCTACATTCAACAACTGGTACATTCCCCGGAACTGAAAGAATCTTTCAGATTATGCGACCACGAAATGTTGAATTCCATTCTGTGCCGCTATATGCAGCAATGCGCTGACAGTCACATAACTTTTCATGCTGACATACGAAACGGGACAACGGATTTTATTGCGGATAATGACCTTACTTCTCTGTTCTGCAATTTACTGGATAATGCTATAGCGGCGGCGGATATTGTCCCTGACTCTTTTATTGAGATCAATACGGACAAACGTGACAAAACACCGTTTATTGTAATAACAGTTATCAATTCCTGCAGAAAAAATCCTTTTCTCTGCAAGGACAGGCAACCGGGCGCCGATAAGACCGGGCATGGATTTGGGTTAAAAAGCATTCGCAAAGTGGTGGAAAAATATCACGGCAATTTGCAGATGTATTATAATAGCGATACGCTTACTTTCCATACCGTTATTGTTTTAAAGCGATAGCGAACTGCGGACTACCTTTCTTTTCACCCCGATCATGCCTCCTCACTTTCCCAATCCGCAATATCATAGATCAGCCGGAACCTCCTGTCCGTGCTGCGCTTATAATAGTCGCTGAGAATGCGGTTGATGACCAATCTGATGTTCTCCTCACTCATATTCATCAGCACCACGATCCTCTGGGAACTGGAGAAAGGCATGGTGACATCCACCTTGCGCAGCGAGAAATGCACTGCCTCCTCCAAGGCTTTCATGGCGTCCGTTTTCTCCTCTATGGTGACGTTCTCCTCATCCTCTGACACCATGGTGAACATGATGATCTGCATCTGCTGTTGGTTGCGCTGCATCACATTCTCCAAATAATTCACCATTCTCGCGAACTCCGGATAATTTACCTCATAGGCTCTGGAATAACTTCCCTGTTTTCGTATGTTGCGCAGAAGATTCTCCAGATCCACCTTGGAAAGGCCGGACTGCGCGCTCGCCACCGCCTCATGATACATGCAGACGCTGCCCTTGCCCTGCTGCTTGGCAAAATACAGCGCTCTCTCCACCTTGCTCAAGGCATCCTCCGGCTCATACTCCCCGGATTGGATGAGCAACACTCCCGTGGAGACGGACAGATCCTTCAATTCCCTGTCCTCCGTACCGGCCCGCTCCACATTGGCATAGAACAGATCCGTCCCGCGCCGCGCCTTCTCCTTATCCGTCATATTGCAGATCAGGCAGATAAACTGATCCCCGCCGCTGCGATAAAGGATGATATTTTCAAAACTCTGTTTCAGAATGTTGGCCACGGTATTCAGATACAGATCTCCCCGCAAAAAACCGTCCGCGCTGTTCACATTGCGCAGCGCGTCCAGATCAATGGCCAAAAGACAGCCTGCGCCGCCATCCTTCAAATAGTTTGTGACCAACTCCTCACCGTAGCTGCGATTGTAGACTCCCGTCAGGTTGTCCCGGTGATTCTCCTCACTGTTGTAGGCTCCCGCGTCTCCCAGTATTTTCCGAAGAACCTCGTCTCCCACCGCATCATCCGCCCCGTCCGACGGAATATAGGAATCCGGCGAGATCGTCTGCACCTTTCCCTGCTCGAGAAGACGCAGAAAGGCCTCCGCCATCCCCGGATCGAACTGTGTGCCCGCGCAGCGTTTGATCTCTCTTTGCACCGCCTCGTCCGAGAGACGTTTGCGGTAGATGCGATGACTGGTCATGGCATCATACGCGTCCGCGATCCCTATGATTCTTGCCACAAGAGGAATCTCCTCCCCCTTGAGTCCCTCCGGATAACCGTTTCCGTCATAGCGCTCATGGTGATATTTGGCTCCCACGTCCAGATCCTCCATGGAACTGATATCTTTTAAGATATCTCCACCCATCACCGTGTGCTGTTTCATCAGGGCAAATTCCGTATCGTCCAAACGCCCCGGCTTGTTCAGAATGGCATCCGGCACTCCGATCTTACCGATATCATGCAGCAGGGCAATATAGCGGATGCGCTCCACATCCTCCTCCCGCATCCCCAATTCCGCGGCCAATGCCGCCGCATACTCGGAGACCCGTTGAGAATGCCCCTTGGTGTATTCATCCTTGGCATCGATGGTATTCACAATGGTCATGATAGTCTGCATGGTGATCCTGCGGTTTTGAAGATTTTTCTCCTCCAATTCCTCCATGAACCGCATGTTCTGTCTGTGAATATTATCATAAATGCGGGTAGCCGCGTAACATCCTCCAAAACAGAGTATGACGAGCGCAAGCTGGATCTCCGCCTCCTTGCCGGACTCCAAGTCCAATTGACCTGTTCGGAGCTTGCTCAACACCACTGACAGATTGAGGATCAGAGCAGCCGCGCCGGTCCCGAGGATCAGATTCGGCTGATGATATAAGATCAACAGAGACAAGAGGGGCAACACATAGCTGAACACCATATAAGTGCTGCCGGTGGCCATACTGAAAATATACATGATAAAATAACAGCACACGATCGTATAGCGCAGGGTCTCCGAATCCGGTTTCCTGCGATAGAGAACATGGCAGAACAGATTTGGAAGTATCGTACACATCCAAAATATCACAACATAATCTATTTCTCTGGCTTGTTTCAGATACTCGCCCAGATAACTTACAGATAAGATCAGCACAATAATCGTCCAGCCTATCATCAGGCTGCGATTGATCCGTTTGGTCTCTACCGCCATATCCTTTTCTTATACCTTTCCTCGCTGCTTTTGAGCGCTCTGTCTCTTTGTCGGGTATCTTTGTACATTCCTTAGATCCGATGCATACGCATGGAGAAATCTTCTCCCGTCACACTGACCTCCCCCACGCTGCCCACGATCACCGGCATCATGGGCGGCAGATGTCCCAGATCCACATCCAGGATCACGGGCACCTCTTTCCTGCCCGCCACCTCCAGAACGGCCTCCACGGTATCCAAGCCCGGCATCTCCCGTCCCATGCAGAGCGGCCTCCCGATCAGGAATCCCCGCACATATTGAAACCATCCGGCCTCCTCCATCTGCCACATGGCTCTGCGAATGCCGTACACATTCAGATCACAGGCCTCCAGAAACCAAAGGATGCCATCCTCCCCGTATCCGGCCGCAAACTCTGCCACTCTGTCAAATCTCGTGCCTGTCAGGTTCACCAGACAGTCCATACATCCCCCCAAAAGTCTGCCGCGCATCCGCACCGTCTCTTTATCATCCGTCGGTCTGCGTCCGACATAAGTCCGCAAATGTCTCTTCTCCGTCACATGATAGGGAACGAGGGGATGTTCCGCATCCTTTAAGGATTCGCGCTCCCACATCTCATATCCCTCCACGGTATCTCTTGTACCCGTCAGGACTCCCAGCGCGTCCTCAAGCGATTCATGCCAGGGCTCCATCCCGAATGCGGCGGCGCAGGGTCCGTAGACGGATGCGGTGTCACACAGGGTAGCCTGCAGGAACGTGAAATTGGTGTTGTCCGAGTATCCCATATACCACTTGGGACGCGCCCGTCTGATCCGCTCAAAATCCATATGGGGAAGGATCTCGCACATCAGCTCCCCTCCGCCGCAGGAGATCAGACAATCGTTCTCCTCCCTGCAGTAATACTCCATCAGTTCCGCCGCGCAGTTCTCGGGCGTGCTGCTGATGCCAACGCCGTCCCCGGCGTAACAGTTGGGTCCAAGATCCTCGCCGTATCCCAACTCACGAAACTTTCGCCTCGCGTTCTCAAATCCTGTGCGATAAGGTTCCATATTGCATCCGAAAGAAGGGGCCACAAATCCGATTGTTCCGCCATGTGGGAGATTTTGAGGATATCTCATGTCTGCGCTCTGCTCCTGTTCTCAGAAATTATATCTTGTCCATAATTTTGTCTAAACCTGAATTTCACCATCTTATAAATTATAGCATGCGCCATCAGGCCTTGCAAAGAACTATTTGTCCCATATCACAAATTGTTTCGTAATCCGCGCCGGCTTTCATGATGCAAAAAACACGCTCCATGATGCAAAAATGATGCGCGCGTGGTTTATAATACGATTTGAAGAGCGCAACAGGAAACTCTAATTAAGAAATTCTAATAAATTCTAATACGAAACCTTAGGAGAAAGATACAAATATGCTTAAACTTTTTTACGCGGGACTTTTGTTCACATGGGCAGTTCGCGGAGCGTGCTGCCCACTGTCTGCGATAGTCTGCGCGGGTAATTTAAAACCTTTTCCCGAAAATGATCCCTCGCAGACGGAAGCAATCTGCTTTACTTATGAAGATCTGTCGGACGGCACCCTGCGGATCGTTGATTATGACGAGACCAAGAACACCCAAAATCCCTATCAGGTGACAATCCCTTCCACAATTGACGGTAAACCGGTATCCACCTTGGGCGAAGAATGCCTGGGGAACGATTTTACCTTCGATCTGTTGGAATTGACGGTTTCAGACGGCATCACCACAATAGAGGCCAATATCACTGAACATACCATAAACCTTTCTCTCATCAGATTGCCGGACAGTGTGACGGATATCGATGAAAAAGCGTTTTGGAAAAATGACTCTCAGACCTCCGTGGCCATTGCCTGCAGGGACACTTCCTACGCATATCAATATGCCAAAGAAAACGGGTTTGCCTGCCAGGTTTCGGAATATACATTGCCGGAGAATGATTTCTTGGACAAATATCAAAACGGACCGGAGACCAAACTCCCGTATTTTGCCCATCTTAAAACAGAAGGGGAAAATTTTGACTATATCACCATGGAATACCGGGACAATGAGATCGAAAAACGACTGCAGGGGGAACTCGTTTACCATGAACCGAATGAATTTTTGGTATTGGTCTTGGACGAAAATTCCGGAGACATCAGACAATGCTTAGACGCCTCCTGCACGGATCCGGAGATGATATCCTTTTCATGGTTACATAATGTCAACTGTCAAAATTTTTTGTCCCTTGGAGATTGGAATTTTGACGGTCGGGAAGATATCGTCTGCTATCAGGGCATATTCGGCACGGGCGCGGCCTCCTTTTCCTCGCTGTTTGTCTGTGACGCCGACAGCGGGCTTTATCAATATGTGCCGGAATTTACGGGAATCGATTCCCCGTCCCTGAGGGCTGACAAACAGTGCGTCTATGGATTCTCCAGAGGAAACGCGGTCTCGCATTATGTGTACCGCTATGAATATGTGGACGGGAGACTCACAGAGGTTGCCTGTCTCAGCCAACTGGGGCTTGAGAACGACGGAGTTGAAATAACAGACGAGCGCCTGACGGACGATGAATGGCAGATATATTGTCAGAAACAATTTTATCCCCGGGACACCGCCGCCAAAGATCCCTGGCGGGACGCTTACGATCAGGCGCGCGTCTTATATGTGAATGACGGATATTGGGATCTGTATGAGTGAGCGGATCACTCTTCCCGCAATTTTTTAAAAATATCAAAGCAGTCGAAAGTGGCAAAATAATCCATGGGCGTCTCCGCTCTCCGGATCAGTTCCACGCTGCCGTCCTCTTTGAGCAGCAGCTCGGCGGACTTTAATTTGCCGTTATAATTGTATCCCATGGCAAAACCGTGGGCTCCCGTGTCGTGGATGATCAGATAGTCCCCGATCCCGATCTCAGGCAATTCTCTGTCCACCGCAAACTTGTCATTGTTCTCACAAAGCGAACCCGTCACGTCATAGACATGGTCGCAGGGCATATCCTCCTTGCCCGCCACGGTGATATGGTGATACGCGCCGTACATGGCCGGGCGCATGAGATTCACGGCACAGGCATCCACGCCGATGTACTCTTTATGGGTGTGTTTCTCATGCAGTACCTTTGTCACCAGATGCCCATAGGGCCCCATCATGAATCTGCCCAGTTCCGTATAGATCGCCACGTCTCCCATACCCGCCGGAACCAATATCTCCTCGTACACCCTGCGCACACCCTCGCCGATCGCCCGAATGTCATTGGGCTCCTGATCGGGGCGATAGGGAATGCCGATGCCGCCGGAGAGATTGATGAAAGTGATCCGCGCTCCCGTCTCCTCTTTCAGCCTTACGGCAACCTCAAAGAGGGTCCCCGCCAGAGTCGGATAATAGTCATTGGTCACCGTGTTGCTGGCAAGGAACGCATGAATTCCGAAATTCTCCACGCCTTTTGCCTTCAGGATCTTAAATCCCTCAAAGAGCTGCTCGGTAGTGAAACCGTACTTGGCATCCCCCGGATTGTCCATGATGCTGTTGCTGATGGAAAAATACCCTCCCGGATTGTAGCGGCAGCTCATGGTCTTCGGCAGATGCCCTATGGTCTTCTCCAGAAAATCGATATGGGTGATGTCGTCCAGATTGATGATCGCGCCGATCTTGTCCGCGTAGGCAAACTCCTCCGCCGGCGTGTCATTGGAGGAGAACATGATGTCCTCCCCGGACAATCCCATGGCATGGGAGAGCATCAATTCCGTCTTGGAGGAGCAGTCGCAGCCGCAGCCGTACTCTCTCAGGATATTGATCAGAAACGGATTGGGCGTGGCCTTCACCGCAAAATACTCCTTATAGCCCTTATTCCACGCAAAAGCCTCCTTCAAAGCCTGCGCGTTGGCCCGAATGCCCTTTTCATCATAGATGTGAAAGGGGGTCGGATAGGTCTTTACAATCTCTTCAATCATCTCTTTTGTGACAAATGTGTCTTTTTTCATAATCTTCCTCTTTTCGTTATCCTGCGGCCTGTTTCGCGTCTACAACAGATGGGCCCGCATCTCCTCCGCGGACATGGGACTAAGATCTGCGGGCGCCACGTCAAACACGGTCTTGCATCCGCTCATGCCTCTCTCATTCATGCGATAGGCCGCCCTGGCATAGGCCACCAACACACAGGCGGTAAACTCCGGATTGGAGTCCAGTTTCAGGCTGTACTCTATCACATGATCGTGCTCTCTGTTCTTCCCGGTCCTGCCGGTCCGCAGCACAAATCCCCCGTGGGGAATGCCCGCATGGTCGCGCAGCAGTTCCTCCTCGGAGATAAAATGCACGGTGGTATCATAATCCGCAAAATAGTTGGGCATGGTCTTGATCTCCCGCTCGATCCGCGCAAGATCCGCCCCTTCCTCTGCCACCACAAAACACTCTCTGGTGTGTTTCTGTCTCGTGGTGAGCTCGGGATTCTCACAGGCTCTCACGGATGCCAACGCCTCCTCCACGGGGATGGTGTACTGCTTGGCATTCTTTACGCCGGGAATCCTGCGTATGGCATCGGAATGTCCCTGACTCACCCCTTTGCCCCAGAAAGTATAGTCATTGCCCTCCCGCAAAATGGCCCCCGCATACAATCTGTTCAGGGAGAACATTCCGGGATCCCATCCCACGGAGATCATGGCGACCTTGCACGCAGTCCGGGCGGAGGCATCCACCTTGGCGAAATGCTCCGGAATCTTTGCGTGGGTGTCAAAACTGTCCACCACGTTGAAGTACTTCGCGTACTCGGGAGTCTGCAGGGGCAGATCCGTGGCGGAGCCGCCGCAGATGATCAGGACGTCTATATCATCCTTCTTTTTCTCAAGTTCATCCGCGGAGTACACCGGGATCCCGCTGTCCGTATGCACGCTCTCGGGCGATCTGCGGGTAAACACGCCCACTGTCTCCATATCATCGTTTTGCGCGATGGCACACTCCACACCGCGCCCCAGATTGCCGTAACCTAATATTCCGATTCTGATTTTCATGGTTGACCTCATTTCCTCCTGTCTGATTTACTTTAGATTCTCGATCTGCCAGTCGATGGGCTCCACTCCCTTCGACTGCAGAAACGCATTGGTCCTGCTGAAGGGTCTGCTGCCGAAAAATCCCCTGTATGCCGATAGCGGGCTGGGATGCGGCGACTCCAGGATCAGATGATTGGGATTGTTCAACATGCTCTTCTTCATCTGCGCGGGTCTGCCCCAGAGGATAAACACGATGGGACGATCCTGCTCGTTCAATGCCCGGATCGCCGCGTCCGTAAACTCCTCCCAACCCTGACCGTGGTGGGAATTGGCTTTGTGGGCGCGCACCGTCAGTACCGTGTTCAGCATCAATACGCCCTGCTCGGCCCATTTGACGAGATATCCGTTGTCCGGTATATAGCAGCCCAGATCGTCCCGCAGCTCCTGATAGATATTTACCAGTGACGGCGGAATATCCACTCCCGGTTTCACGGAGAAACACAGCCCATGCGCCTGTCCCGGCTCATGGTAGGGATCCTGCCCGATGATCACCACCTTCACCTTTCCGAGCGGGGTGAGATGGAACGCGTTAAAGATATCGTCCGCCGGCGGAAACACCCGGGTGGTATTGTATTCCTGTTTGACAAACTCATACAGATTCCTGTAATAGGGCTTTTTGAACTCTGCCCCCAACGCGGGCAGCCAGTCATTTTCAATCATCATAGTCTCACCGCCACCCCCTGTTCCCTCAGATATTCCTTCACCTGACGGATCTCCAATTCCTTATAGTGAAACAGGGATGCCGCCAGAGCCGCCTCCGCTCCCGCGTCCGCGAGAGCCTCCCTGAAATGCTCCGCTTTTCCGGCGCCGCCGGACGCGATGACCGGTATGCTCACCGCGGATACCACCGCCTTTGTGAGGGCAATGTCATAGCCGTCCTTGGTGCCGTCCCCGTCCATGCTGGTCAAAAGGATCTCTCCCGCGCCCAACCGCTCTGCCTCCACGGCCCATTTCACCGCGTCCATGTGCATGTCCACCCGGCCGCCGTTCTTATACACCGTCCAACCGCTGCCGTCGTCCCTGCGTCTCGCGTCGATGGCCACCACCACGCACTGGCTGCCGAATTTGTCCGCCGCGTCCGAGATCAGCCGCGGGTTCATGATCGCCGCGGAATTGATGGAAATCTTGTCCGCGCCCTCCCGCAGGATCGCCCTGAAATCATCCACCGTGCGGATGCCGCCGCCCACGGTGAACGGAATGAACACTTTATCCGCCACCCTGCGCACCCATTCCAACTGCGTGGAGCGGCTGTCCGCCGAGGCCGTGATGTCCAGAAAGACAAGTTCATCCGCTCCCGCCCTGTCATAGGCGGCAGCCACATCCGCCGTGTCCCCCGCATCCCGCAGATTCACAAAATTAATGCCCTTTACCACACGTCCGTCCTTCACGTCCAGACAGGGGATAATTCTTTTTGTATGCATATCAGCTCACGCCTGTCCTTCCTTTGTGATCCGGATGAAGTTCCGCAGGATCTGCAATCCTGCCTCCGAACTTTTCTCGGGGTGAAACTGACAGGCAAACAGATTGCCCTGTTCCACCGCCGCATGGATCGTGACGCCATACTCCGCGGACGCTGCCACGATCTCTTCCCTTTCGGCCTGCAGATAATAGGAATGCACAAAATAGACATAGGTGTCCTCCAAAAGTCCATCCATCAGTCTGCTCCGGCGGGGAAAATGCAGATTGTTCCAACCGATATGGGGCACCTTGAGACCGTTATCTCCCGGGATGCGCCGGATCATTCCTTTCAACAGATGCAGCCCCTCCACTCCGGGACTCTCTTCGCTTCCGTCAAACATCAACTGCAGTCCGAGGCAGATCCCCAGAAACGGGATCCCACGCTCCACGCATTTGTGAATGACGGGCACCAGACCGTAGTCCCAAAGTTTGCCCATGGCATCCCCGAAGGCTCCGACTCCCGGCAGGATCACGCCGTCTGCCGCAAGGATCGCCTCCTCGTCTCTTGTGACGACCGTATCCTCTCCCAGATATTGCAATGCCTTCTCCACGCTCTTGATATTTCCGGCATCATAATCAATTATCGCGATCACACTATCTGCCTCCGTTATTCTCCGGAAAATGCCGCTCTTCCGGCAACATATCCGGCAGGATCACCGGCAGAGACGTCTCCCCGTCGTCCGAGGCGGCGTCATCTCCCAACACGGCATACACCTTTCGCGTGTACTCCACGTCATCCGGCTCTGCGGCGATCTCTAATGCCTCAGCCTCCGTCAGACCGTATTTCTGCTGCAGAATATCCAACATCTGACCGTAGACCGCGCTCACGTCACTTTCCGCATTCCATTGCGAGGCGTACTCATACAGCGCGGCATAGTCCTTGACAGATTGGATCAGAATATCCAATGCCTCAGCCTCAGCGCCCTCGCCGGACAACAGCTCATACTCCCTCATCCAAAGTCTGATGTGCAGAATACTCTCCGATCTTCCGAACATGACCTTTTCCGTCTCATTCAGGTTCTTGCCGTACAGTTCCTGATAACAGGTCTCGTAATCCTCCTGATAATAGGCCTTTCTCGCGTTGCGTTTCAGGAAGAAATCGCCGCCCAGGTTCACCAACAGCAGGATCACCAACAGCAGAGACAGACAGGTCAGCGCGATGGGCATGATCCGCTTGATCGAGATCTTGTTCTTTGCGTCCTCGGGACTTTTCTCCTTCGGCGCTTTCTCCTTCTTGGGTTTCTTGGCCTTCTTGGCTTTCTTGCCCTCCGCGGCCTCATCGTCCTCCGCATCCTCGTTTTCAGCTCCGTCTCCGCCGGCATTCTTACCCTTTTTGTCTTTCTTGCCCTTTTTGTCCTTCTTGGGCTTGGCTCCCTTTTTGCCCTTGGCGGCAGGCTCCTTGTCCATCTCCTCCAGAATATTCTTGTTCTCGTCAGACATGGGAACATTCTCCGTTCCCCGCCCGTCCGATTCTTCTTCCTCTTCGTCCTCCTCCGTCAGGAAATCCAATATCCTCGCAAATAAGCCCTTCTTGGGCTTAGCGGAACCCTTGGCGGCCTCCAGCTCGGAGATGATATCGCCTTCCCCTTCAATGCGGATTCCCTCTTCCGCAAAAGGATCCTCCGGGATCATGGATTCCGCCTCCTCCATCCCTACGGTCTCAGGCTCCGCCGAAACTGCATCCTCATTCAGTCCCAACAGATCGTCGAGGGCAGAGAAATCATCCGCATTCGATACACCTGCGGCATCGGCCCCGGCCTCCGCAACGGGCGTCTCCTGTGCGGTCTGCAGCGGTTCATCCTCCTTTAAGCCCTCCTCGGCCAGAATCTTGGCCTCTTTCTTCGCGAGTTTCTCCGCCTTTTTGGCTTCCCTGGCCGCCCTGCGGGCCTCTTTTGCCGCCTCCTTCGCAGCTTTCTTGGCCGCGGCTTTCTCCTCCTTTAAGCGTTTCTTCTCTTGGGCCTTCTTCTCGCGCTCACTCAGCCCTTCCGGCTGTTCCTCCGTCTCCGTCAGGGCCTCCCGGATCTCTGCCGCCTCCGCGGCATCCGGCTCCTCCTGCATGGCGGCGACTACACTTTCATCCACGGCCTCGTGATCGTCCGATCTCTGCAGCAACTCCTGAATATCCTGCAGATCGCCGTCGTCCGCAGAGGCATTCAGCAGGCTCATCAGATCGTCCTCCGCAGACACCTGCTCTTCAGCCGTGGCACCAACGGCTCTGTTGGCGTTGAGAATTTGATCGATCTCCTCCTCGCTCATGCCGTCCGGCACCTCGTCCTCTGAATCCGAATTTCCGATATCCGCAATATCCGGAATGTCGGACAGCATATCCGACAGATCGGATATGTCAGGTATATCCGACACATCAGATACGTCCGCAAGATTCACTATATCCGACACATCGGGTATGTCCGCAAGATCCGGTATATCCGACACGTCAGATACGTCCGCAGTATCCGCCGCGGCAGCCAAACGTTCCGCCTCCTCCTGCTCACTCATGGCGAGCAGCGCATCTATGTCCGGCAGATCCGGCATTTCAAACAGATCATCCATGTTTGACAGATCCCCCAGATCAGGCAGATCTCCCAACTCGGACAGATCAAAGCCCGTGTCGTCCGTGTCTCCAAGACCTTTCAATAATTGATCCAAATGTTCTTCCTGGGAAGGCATTGTCATGTCCTCAACTTTCTCTCTTTGATAAAAAGACTCAAGGGTCTTCTTTATAGTTTAACACAGGTTTTGCAGCCAATCAATCGCATTCTTTGCAATTCCCACACCTTTTTCGGCAAGTTCCGCCGTCAGTTGATACAGACTGCCGTTCACCCTGTAAAATTTTGCCTTTTGATTAAAATAAGCGATCTTCTCAAACGGAAAGCGGATCACCGAGGGAAAGCGCATACCGACTCCCAACTCCAACACCACCAGATTTTTGTTCAGGGTCCCCTGAATCCACCTGGTATAATTCTGCCAATCCGGCAGATAGCCTCCCTCGTCATACCGGGATCCGTATATATTGTTGAATTTCCGCGGCTCTCCGCAGAGCGGGCATGTGCCCAACGCAGACATCGGTTCCTCCGCCCAAGCCGAATCGCGCCATATGCGCAGCCGGTCCCTTATCCCGTCGCGCTCCGCCTCGTCCGCGGCACACAGCCTGTTTGCGCAGGAATCCCCGCACTGTATCCGCAGATCCGAGCCGCAGGGCATCACCAGACGCCCCTCCCGCCACGGAGCTTTGGCGACGGCGGCATTGGTTGACACCGACACCACAAAGTAGTTTCGTCCGCCAAGCAACTCCGCAAGAATCCGCAGACTCTCCTCCACCGCATCCTCTGTCTCCCCGCGAAACACACTCTGCCATGTCGGGATCAGATCTCCTCTGCCGGCATTTTCCAAAAGCTCTGCCCCGTGTTTGTAGTCCGCATCCTGCCGAGACTTTGTCATTCCGTCAAACTCTTCTCCCAGTCCCACCAGGATCATCTCCGCCCCGCGTATCGCATCCAGGATATCTCCGTTCTCTTCTCTTTGCATCCGTTTCATCCGCATACCTCTATATCCGCACAAAAAGCCGGGATACCTCCCGGCTTTTCATTAGCATAAGGGCAGTTCGCAAAGCGTACTGCCGTTGCTGCATATCATTCATCAGCTCAGATGTCTCTCCTCCACCAGAGAATCCACGATCCTCACCAGATTGCCGATCTCGGGCTTGGAGAGCTGCGCGTCCGCACCCAGAGCGTTGCCCTTGCGCTTCATCTCATCATTTACCAGAGAGGAGAAAATAACGATGGGAATATGAGCGGTTTCGGGATCATCCTTCACAAGCTTGGTGAGACGATGTCCGTCCATCTCCGGCATCTCGATATCCGTGATGATGAGACGCACATGATCATTTAAGGTGCCATCATCCATACATTGACAGATCACATCATATGCCTTCTGTCCGTTCTCCGTGTGAATCAGATTGGTATAGCCGGCATTCCGCAGAGAATCCACGATCAGCTTGTTCAGCAGAGGGGAATCCTCAGCGATCAGGATGGGCACATCGCTCCTGTTGCGCTCGCCCAGTTCCATGATCTCGGAGACCTTCAGACCGGTCTCGGGATTGATATCGGTCACGATCTTCTCGAAGTCCAAAATAATGATCAGCTTGCCGTCCTGCTTGATGATACCTGTGGCCACACTCTCCTCCGTAGTGGAGATTGTCGCGTCCGGCTTGATGATATCTCTCCAAGAGACGCGATGGATGCCCTTTACCTCCTCCACATGAAAAGCGATGTCCAATTTGTTGAAATTCGTGATGATGAACAGTCCGTTGGGAGATGACTCGCCGCGTCCGAGACAATTCTTCAGGTCGATCGCCGTGATCATGATATCGCGGGGCATGAAGATTCCTTCGATACTCGGATGCGCATTGGGAACCGGCGTCACGGGTTGGTAAGTGATGATTTCCTTGATCTTGGCCACATTGATTCCGTAAGAATTGCCGTCCAGAGTGAACTCAAGGACTTCCAACTCATTTGTTCCGTTTTCCAACAATATCTTTGTATCCATCTCTCTACCTCGCTGATTATATTTATGGACGGGGGATCACCCGCAGGATAAACTCATGAGTCAAACACCCACAATATATCTTCCCGTTCATTATAACATATTTCTCAAAAAATGGAACTATAAAATCCACAAATTTGTGAAAATTCTCAGATATTTTCATTTTGTATGATACGGATCAGATCCCTGCCCTCCAATTTGTTCATGGAATACCTCAAAATGCCATACAGCAGAACAAACACCGCCAGGACGGCCAATAACATTCCCTCAAGCGGCAGCCTGAAGGGCATCATCACACTCAGCCCGAGGGCTTGGTAAAATGCCACAGACAGCAAAACTCCGAGCGGCAGACCTATGAGCAGCGCCTTCCCGCCATAGAACAACCCCTCCAGTCGGATCATGCGCCGAAACTCCCCGTCCGTCATGCCGACGGCTCTGAGCATGGCAAACTCCGGCGCGCGCAATTCCATATTTGTGGTCACCGTGTTAAAGATATTAGTCACACCGATGAGCGCCACCACCGCGATGAACCCATAGAGAAATATGGAGATCAGCAAAAACATACTCCTCTCCGCCCTGTAATCCGTCTCATAATTGCTCAGGGTATAACTCAACAGACCGATATCCCTGCGCACGATCTCCTCCAATCCGGCGGCGTCCTCACAGCGCAGATACAGTTCGCACTGCAGATCATTCTGCCGTTTCAGATCCTGTCCGTGACTGTCCATCCACTCATCACTCACGATACACACCGGCGTATTGTAAGTCCCTGTCTGCATGGACATGGGCATATGATCCGTCTGCGTCAGGACTTCCAGACAAATATTTGACGCGCCCGAATCTTCCAACACATCCCCGGGGGACAGATTGGCGATGCGCCCCGTGACCACATGACGGCGTCCCACCCCGTCCACATGGCTATGGTCATATCGCGCTATGACAATGGCCTTGTCCCGGGCCTGCTCCACCGACACGCCCACCTCCTCACAGAAACGCTCATAAGACTCCTGACCCAAAGAATAGGCCCATACCGTCCAACTGTCCCTCTCAATGACACCGAGAGAGAGATACTCCTCCGTCAGATTCAGGGAATCTCCGGAAATGTTGATCATTCCCTGTCTCACGATATCCGCCTCCTGCACGCCGCCCATGGCCGCGATCCGCGCCGCCTTCTCACAGGCATCCTCATCATAGATCCCGATGCGCATCTGATAGGGAGTTTGACCATAATACAGGGAAGACGTGTCAAGTCCCAGTCTGACAAAGGTGGTCATGCCGACAAACACCGCCACGCTGACCACGATGGATATCACGGTGGCGCGATATTTCACCCGTGCCCGCCTAAGGTTTCTCCAAGCCACCTTGCCTCCCACGCCGAAGAGCTTGGAGATATATTTGGGACAGCGCAATTCTTTTCTTTGGATCCGCACCGTATGATTGGCGCGTATGGCGTCTATGGGCGATACCTTTCCCGCCAATCGGGCGGATTTCCTCGCCGAGAAAAAGATAGTCACCGCCGCCAACACTGCCGACACCGCTATGACCGGCACGGAAATCCGAAAGATCAGAGTCATGTCAAGCGCCGTCTCCACCAATCCGTTCACGCCCCTGACCAGAATCGCCGAGGCGGCAATCCCGGCCAATATACCCAAGGGAATCCCCGTCACTCCCAAAAACATTGCCTCATAAAAGACGATCTTCCTGCGCTGCGCGGAGGTCGCTCCCACGGATGCCAGTCTGCCGTACAGTTTCATCTTTTCCGTGAGGGAGATCATGAAACTGTTGCGAATGCAGAATACCGCAGTGACCATGATCACAAGGATCGCCAGGGCGGCCATGGTATAGATCGTATCCATCGTGCGGGAAGAAAAGGAAAACAACGTCCATCGGATCAGAGGACTGTTATCCGTGATCCCGTCCGCCACTGCCCGTACGAGAGCGACCTCCTCATCCGTACAGCAATTTTGCCCGTAGCGCTCATACACATCCTCCGACACGCCCAGAATCCCCGCGTTGACGCGGGAGACATGGCGCAGCCCCCAATCGGTATAACTCACATAGACCTCGAGCGGCATATCCGGATCCGCCGTGACGGCCTGCTCCGCTGTCCCGCTCTGCTCTGCGGCTCCGTTTTGCTCCATGGCTCCGCTCTGCTCCGCGGCTCCAATCTCCGCATCTTTGTCCAACCGCACATATGTAAAGGCGGAGTACCCCGGCGCCATCCTCTCCTCCACAAAATAATTGGGCCGGTCCGTCACACCCACGATCGTGTAATGTCTCGTCTCCCGCGGCTCCAAATGCTCCTCCTCATAGCTGTAAGGATTGTTCTGTCCGAGTCTGTATCCGTCGGCAGTAAACCGTTCCCCTATTTCCAAAGTGATCTCGTCTCCGACTTTAAGCTCCGCCAATCCGTTAGAGATGACATGTCTGCCGATGACCAGTTCCGTGTCATTCTCCGGCATGCGCCCCTCGTACAGATGCAAAGCCAGCGTCTCCATACCCGCCTCGTCCGTGGCACGAATATACAGATAGGGTTTGTCCGGGTTTTGGCTGTCCTCTAAGGTCGCATATCCCAAAAGCTCCGCCACTGCGATCTTGCTGATGTGCCGGTTATTCTCAAAAACACTCAGTTTCTCCCGGGAAACCCCGGCAAAACAATAGTGGAAGTCCCCATACTGCGCCTTCTCATAGGCGATCATTCCGGCTCTGAAACTGACTGCCAGACATGCCACGCCCGTGATCAGAGCCGTGGCCAAAATGATGCCGATGACCGTCACTGCCGTCCTCTTGCGGTTCTCCCGCATGGAACGAAAACAACATTTCCGCAATACATTCATCGTGTCACCGCCTCCCTTCCCGCCTCGCTGAGAGTCCCGTCCTCAATGGTGAGCACACGGTCCGCCAGCTTGGCCAGTTCGGGATTGTGCGTGATCATGATAATGGTCTGCTTATACTTTTGATTGGCCTCTTTTAACAGAGTCATGATCTCATCGCTCGCTCTGCTGTCCAGATTGCCGGTGGGCTCGTCCGCCAACAGGATCGCCGGCTCGGTGATCAGCGCCCTGCCGATGGCCACCCTCTGCTGCTGTCCTCCGGAGAGCTCATTGGGCAGATGCCCCATGCGTTTGGTGAGCCCCAAGGTCTCCGCCAATTCCCGCACTCTGGCGGGGTCAGGTTTTCTCCCGTCCAACTCGCAGGGCAGGGTCATGTTTTCCTCCACATTCAACACAGGTATCAGATTGTAAAACTGATAGATCAGTCCCACCTGTCTTCTCCGAAAGATCGCCAGTCTGTCCCTGTCCAACTGCCAAATGTCCCGGTCCTCCACGAGCACGCGCCCCGAGGTGGGTTTGTCCACGCCGCCCAACATATGCATCAGAGTGGACTTTCCACTGCCGGAACTGCCGATGACAGCCACAAACTCACCGCGCGCCACGGAAAAATTTACATCGTTCACGGCCACCACTTCATTGTTGTCTTTGCCGTAAATCTTAGTCAAATGCTCCGCTCTCAAAATCTCCATGTCTCCACCATGCCTCTCTCTTTTTATAATACGGCCGGTCGGCCGTTTCCCGCCTTGAATAAGGTGATCCTATTATAAAAAATGAAAATGACATTTCAGTGACATTTTCAGGTTTTTTTTCATGAATTTCAGAGTAAACACGGTTCCCTGTCCCTCCGGGGACTCCAAAACAACCTGCCCGTCCTGCCTCTCCACCACTTCCTTGGCAAATGCGAGACCGATACCCACACTGTCCTCCGCCGCGGCGCTCCCCCGATAAAACCTTCTGAACAGTTTGGCCCGTTCCTCCTCGGGGATACCGGTTCCGCTGTCCCTGATGCAGATTTCCGTATAGACCTCATTTTCGGCTGCCGTGATGCATACCGGACTGCCTTCCGGGCTGTGCTCTATGGCGTTCTTGATCAGATTGCCCAACGCCTCCGCCGTCCAGTCGAAATCCACGTTCAGCGCGGCATTGTCCCGAACCCGGGTCTGCAGTTCCACACCTTTCCACTCGGCAATGGGCTCCAGATTTTGGATACATTTCTCCACCAGATCTTCCGCCGATACCTCTCTTCGCCGCAGTTCCACCACCCCTGCCTCCAGCCGGGAGAGCTTTAACATCGTGGCGATGAGCCACGTCATTCCCGACAACTGCCTGATGATCTCCGACAGAAAGTGATGCCTTGTCTCCCGATCCATCTCCTCATCCTGTACCAGATTGTCCGCCAGAACCGTCACGGATGTCAGAGGCGTCTTCAACTGATGGGAAATATTGGCCACGGAATCCGCGAGCGCCTTCCGCTGCTCCTGCGCCACAAGCGCCTGTTCCCTGAAAAGTACGGTCAGTCTGTAGATCTCATTGCGCAGACCGCTCAGCTCATCATCCGCATTGTCCTCCATGTTCAATCGATAATCTCCCCCGTGCAGTCGCTCCATATAGGTCTGCAGCTCTCCGATCCTGCGCTGTCTCCTCACCAGATACCCAAGGATCATCCCTCCGCCGGCCACACAAAAAAAGGTCCACCAAAGATTCATGATCCGACGCATACCGGCAATCTCCCTCTCCCGGCCCGCGAAAGCATGATCGCCATATCCGTCAAAAACGCCGTATTGAGCCAACAGACGCACTCCTTCTCCCGACGGAGGCGTCACATCCGCCAGACGGATCAACTCTTCCTCAGAGACCTGCGGATAAACTCTGTGTACCTGCTCCAACACGCCTCCCATAAACTGAATGTTTTCCCTGCGCATACGATTTTGGCAGATGACCATACCGATATTTCCCGCTGCGATTCCCAACGCAAAAAACAGGATCATCCCTATCATCAAGCGCTTTAACTCGCCGTTCCATCTGAGTTTTATCGTCATTTTAGTCCTCCATGTCAGAGCAGTTTATTGCGATCAAGGCATATTTTGAGACTCTGACTGAAATTGCCGCTTAAAGGTCCTTATTGTTCCATCCTGTACCCCAATCCCCTGACCGTCCGGATGATATTTCCTTCCGCGTCACCGATCTTCTCCCGAATCCGTTTCATGGTGACGGACAGTGTGTTGTCATTCACGAAATTGCCGGACATGTCCCAGATATCCGATAGAATCTCATCTCTGGTAAAGAGTTTCCCGGGATAGGACATCATACTGCACAAAATCCTATATTCCAGTTTGGTCAGCGCTACCTCTCTGCCCTCCACGGACACTTTGCCGGTCAGTGTGTCCAAAGTCACCCTGCCGCAGGACAAAACGGACTTTCCCTTGCCGACCCGCCGCAGCACATTCTTGATACGGGATACAAGTTCGCGGTTGCGGAAAGGTTTAATGATATAGTCGTCCGCCCCCAGATCGAAACCTTTGACCACATCCGCCTCCTCTCCGTCTGCCGTCAGAAAGACGATGGGTGTCCTATCCCGCTTTCTCAACTCCCTGCAAAATGTGAACCCCTCCCCGTCAGGCAGAGCGTTATCCAAGAGGATCAGATCATATTCCCCGCCCTCCAGACATTTTTCCGCCTGTTTGAGATTCGATGCCGCATCCACCTCAAAGCCTTCGGCCTTCAATAAATACTCAACCCCCATGACGATCGCGTCATTATCCTCCACAAACAAAATGCGCATATTTCACCTCAAATTTCAGAATTCTCATACTGCCTCTCTCATTATAACAAAATTTTCAGAACAAAAAAAGAGCAGTGACAACTGCTCTTCAGTATACCAAATTCAAAAACAACGGGCTGCAGACGGCCTCACGCCGGCTCATCCCCCGGGCGATCAGTCTCCCGATTG
>JAMPHD010000035.1 GCA_023663635.1 Acetatifactor muris | reverse complement strand
TTCTCCATAGGGCTGTCCAAAAGCGCGCTCATTGTAAAGAACACGGCTTTGCGCTGTGACATATAGTCAACCATAACCGCCGAGTTGGACAGGTCGTTGGGTACTGTGTAAAACATACCTATATCCATATATTTTTGAGTATACTCTATGGTTTTTTCCCAATTCTCGTTGTCCTTTGCCGTAGCGTTTCCCGCAAGGAAGTCCCGCTCCCACGCCATACCCTGCGGCGTGGTGAGCCAGTCGGTTTTGGCAAGGTTGAACACCGCCGCAAAGCTTGCTCCCGTAAGCTGTGTGCCGAGTATCCCGGGGATAAGTCCCGCCTCCTCAATTTCGCCGCAGAGCTTTTCAAGCTCCTCAAAGTTTGTGGGGACTTCCCAACCGTGCTCCTCCATAAGGGTTTTGTTGTAGAGTATTCCGTACATACCGTTGTTGACGGGCAGCATATAAATCCCGCCGTCCACGGACATTTGGTCGAGTATGGACGTGGAAATATCTCCCATAAAGTCATAGCTCGACAGGTCTATAAGCCGTTCTTTGGCAAGCTCCTTGTCAAGTACCTGCGAGGTACTGAACAGGTCTGTGATGTCGTCCGCCCTCATCTGCGCCCAGCTGTAGCCCAAATAATTTGAGCCATCATAACCCACATAGTCGATTTCAATATCGGGATAGGTCTCGCCGAGCAGCTCCCAAAATTCGTCATATCCGCCCCACGTCACCCAAGAGAGGGCCGAGCTGTCGGCAACGGGTGGGTTTTCACCGTTTGACTGTGTCATTTCAGTTTGTTCCGTCTTCGACCCGCAGGAGGTCAGAAACAGAGTCGCCGCCGCGAAAGCCACCGTGCATCTTAAGATTTTCTTGAACATAGAAATTCGCTCCTTTGCAATGTGTACGCAAAATGAATAGTGAATACAAATACACTTTTATTATAGTACTATTATTTTTTGAATTTCAACATTTTTCTAAAGAAAGTTATGCGCAACCGGATTTTCAGACCGAAACTGATTTACGCCAAGCACAATAAATATCTCCCCGTCAGGCTCTCCTCATTCCGGGCGATCTCCTCCGGCGTCCCCACGGCGATGATCCGCCCTCCCGCCGCTCCGCCTCCCGGCCCCAACGTCTCCTCGTCCACCGTCCTCACCACACCCGTGCCGGTTTTCTCGGAGGAATATCCGGATCGATATTCTTTGATCTCTATTTGGTCTCTATTTTAGTCTTTATGAACCCTGTCAAAGTCCCGCCTGACGTCCTCCAAAGTGATGGCGGCAAGTTCCCCCTCCATGGCACGCTGCACATGGAGCAGCCTGTCGTCCAGGACATTGTGAATATTTCGGCCCACCAGACAGTCGGGATTGGGATTCTCGTGAAACCGAAACAGTGTATCTTCCTCAATACAGTCCACGGCCCGATATACGTCCAAAAACGTGATCTCTTCAAGCGGTCTCGAGATCACGGCACCTCCCGTTCCCCGCTTTACGTCGATCAGTCCCGCGTCCTTCAGCTGCGACAGGAGCTTGCGGATGATGACCGGGTTGACACGAATGCTGTTGCTCAAAAAGTCACTGGTGATCTTGTATTCATCCTTAAATACATCCATACACATCAGCATATGGATGGCGATCGTAAATCGGCTCGATATCTGCATGGCATTTCCCGCTTTCTTCTCTCTCATCCGGGTGACCGGGATCACCGGAGTTTATGTTTATTCTACTTCCGCCGTGCGGCGGTGTCAACGCTTTCCTCCGGTTAAAAGTCCGCGATAGATGTCCAAATCCTCCTCTTTAAACACATTGAACACCACCCGCTCCAGGCCCATATCCCGCTTCAAAAACTCCGTCACGGTGTCTATGGCGATCCGGGCGGCTGTCTCCTGCGGAAAGTGAAATTCCCCCGTGGAGATACAGCAAAAGGCGATACTCTTCAGACCGTTCCCGGCCGCAAGCCGCAGACAGGACCTGTAGCAGTCCGCCAACTGCGCGCAATGTCTTTCCGTCAGCTCTCCATATACGATCGGCCCCACTGTGTGGATCACCCTGTCCGCGGGAAGGTTGTATCCCCCCGTCAGCACGGCCTGCCCCACCGGCTCCTCGTAATCTCTCCCGTATCGCATCCTCTTATGACTCATCAGTTGATGGCACTCCGCCCTGAGCTGCACCCCGGCGGCGCTGTGGATCGCATTGTCAATGCAGCGGTGACAGGGGACAAAACAGCCCAACATCTGAGAGTTGGCGGCATTGACGATGGCCCCGACTTTCAGGCGGGTGATGTCTCCCCGCCAGAGCGATATGCGGTCCCCGCATTTGCCGGCCGCCCCATACCGTTCCTCCACGGTGGGAATGTCCGACAATTCCACGATTCCCTTTTCCATGGCCTCCTGCCGTAAAAACAGATCCTGCTGCCGCAGAACCTCCTCCGGCAACTCCCGCGGCATACGAATGTTCATCAGCGAGCGGAGGGCCATCCGTTTCTCCTCAGGGTCGTCTCCGGTCTCCCACTCCCTGTACTGCCCGGAATCCTCCTTGAATTGTGTCAGCAGATAATCCAAACGCTCCTCCTGCGTCATGTGATCCCGATTCTTTCGTTCCTGCATCTTGTATTCCTCCGTCCCGAATCGGCCTAAGTCGCCGTCACGGCCCGCGCCAGATCCGCAATACTTTGGGCCATGTCCCTGTTGATGCCTATGGCCCGCTCTCCAAAGCTCTCCGGCACCACCGCGTCTTCCAGATTCAGTCGGATGAGCCGGATATTTTCATGCTCCCGCACTAATTTTTCAAAAGGAAAACGGATGATCGTTGGCGTGTTAAAACCGACCCCCAATTCCAACAGCACGGTCTTTTGGTTCACGCATTCCGAGAGAAAGCGGCCAAACCGGCTCTCCGCCTCATACCATTCTTCATCCTGCACAAAATATTGGTCGCTCCGCAGGTTCATCTCCATGGGGCCGCCGCAGACGGGGCATTTGGGGACCATGTGAGACGGTATCCTGCAGTCCTCCCGCGCCTGGTCCATCCGGCGGAACATCCTGATCCGCCCCCGCGAGAAGAGCCTGTTTGGACCAATATCCCCACTTGGACTCCTCATCCGGGTAGGGATAGAAACCGGCGCTGTACATATCCCGCATATAGGGTCCCCCGTATTTCGCGATAAAGTCCCCAAAATGTTCCTCGAAGAAACGACCGCCATATTGGGCCCCCGCCGCCGCGCTCATCCCGGCTCCCGCCCCCATCAGCACGCGGTCCGCGTCCTCTATCATCCGGGCTGCCCCCAAAACTGCCTCTGGAAACGCGTCCGAAAATATTGTATGATAAATTGTATATCATCGGATAACAATAAGAAATAGCGCCAAAGGAGTTTAAAGTATGCAACAGGAAAACAAATCCGGTCTGCTCCCCAAGAGAGTGTCCGATTCCACCACGGAGCAGATCCACATGATCATGTATCACCATATCAACGGAATCAACCGCCTGTTTGGCGGCCAGCTCCTCTCATGGATCGATGAGGTGGCCGGCATCACTGCCAAGAGGCACTGCGGGCGGGACGCCACCACGGTGGCCATCGACAATCTGCACTTCAAATCCGGCGTGTACCTGAACGATCTGCTGGTGTTGGTGGGCAAAGTGACTCATGTGGGAAACACCTCTCTGGAGGTTCGCGTGGACTCTTATATCGAGAGCGCCGACGGTTCCCGCCATGCCATCAACCGCGCTTATTTTGTCATGGTCAATATGGGGGATGACGGAAAACCCACTCCCGTGCCGCCGCTGATCTTGGAAAATGACGGCGAGCGCATGGAGTGGGCCAATGCCGAAAAGCGCAGAGAACTGCGGCTTATGCGCAAAAAGGAAGGTTTCTAAATTACTCCTCCCAGAAGGGATCAAAGCAGATATTCAGATCCACATCGGAGGAAATACCGTTCACCTTTCCCTTGTCGCTGTACTGCCAGATCTTGTACGCATAGGGATAATACATGTCCTCGTTGTAGTAGGCGAACCATTTGTCATACTGCTCCAAAGTCTCAATGTCGAGCATCAGGGCCGCCATCTCCATGTTGTGGTAGATCATGGGCTTATATCCCGCGGCCTCAACGGTCTGACAGAACAGCAGCGTCAGATTGGTGCGCTCCTCGAGGGAGAGCTGATTCATCCGCCCGGAGGCATCCAATGTCTTCTCCACGTCAAACACAATGGGACAGTTCACGTCATAGGGGGCCAGTTTCTCCAGCACCAGATTGGCCTCCTCCAAAATTTCCTCCTCGCTCACGGCCTGAGAATAGATATAGACGCCCACATGAATGCCTGCTGCCAGAGCGCCCTCTATATTGCGCTCAAACTGATCGTCCTCCACCAACTTGCCGGTGCCGTATCCCCGGTTTCCCACGCGGATAAAGGCAAATTCCACGCCGTCAGCCGCCACGGCCTGCCAGTCGATATTGCCCTGAAAGCGGGAGACATCGATTCCCTTGTGGGAGACCACCTGACCGTCCTGCATATATTGGTACTCCCCGCTCTCCAGGATCACCAGATTGTCATCGCTGTAGGTATTCAGCTGCAGTTCGCGGTTGATGGGCACGAAGTGGAATGTGCCGTTGCTCACCACCACAATGTCGTCGGGATAGAAAGGTCTCAACACCTCCACAAAGGTCTCATCCCCCGTCTCAAGCTCCTGTCGGATACCGCCCAATATCTCAGCCCTTGCGGCCGTCACGGCCTGGTCCACGGCCTGCTGTTTGTCATTCTCGGCCTCCGAGACGGCATTGGCCACCGCCTCTTCCACCATGGAATTGAGTTCCGCCTCCGTCAGGGTCACTTCCTTATCCTCGGGCAAAAGTTCCGCGCCCAAAGATACGGCCATCTGCTTGGCGCTGTCCTCCAATTTGTCGTTGACCCATTCGATCAGCAGCGTCACCACATACATGATCAGAATGAGCGCCACAAAGTAGCCCAAAATGATCAGAGCGGAGTGGAGTTTTCCGTTCTTTTTCTTCTTAGTCCTGTTCAGCCGGTCCTCGGTATAGCGGTAATCCGCGCCCGAGCGATCGCTGCCATAACCGTTGCCGGCATCTCTGTTACCATTTTCTCTATTGCCACTCTTCATTGTACTCATGTCATCTCTCCTTTTAAATCTATCATACTGGAAAAGCACGCGAAAAAAAAGAAGATTTTTCACATTTTATAAATTTTTAAGCAATACTTTGTCGCATCCGCAGCAGGATCTTCTTCTCCAGACGGCTGACCTGCACCTGACTGATGCCCAACACAGCGGCCACTTCCATCTGCGTGCGGTTCTGAAAATACCGCATCCGGATCAACTGTCTCTCGCGCTCCGATAATTGATCCATCAACTGTCTGAGCAGCATGTGGTTCAAAAGCTCCTCCTTCTCGCGGTCCACGGCCTCCCCCGCGATCTCTCCCACGCTGCCCCGCCCGGCGGACGCCACACGGTCCACCAGAAACACCTCGCTGCCGTCCTCCTGTCTGACCGCCGCATAGATGGATTCCACCTCCGCGGTGGCCTCCATGGCCAACACGATCTCCTCCTCCGCAAGCAGGGTCTCCTCCGCGATCTCCTTAAGCAGCGGTTCCCTGCCCAGTCCGTTCTGCAGTTTTTGCCTCGCCACCCGCACTTTCAGTGCGTTTTCCTTGACGGTGCGGGAGACCTTGACGGGACCGTCGTCCCGCAGGAAACGCTTGATCTCGCCCGTGATCATCGGCACCGCATAGGTGGAAAACTTCAGTCCCAAGCTTAAGTCAAATTTGTCAATGGATTTGATCAGACCGATCACACCGATCTGAAACAGATCCTCCGTCTCATATCCCCGCCCGGCAAAACGCCTCACAATGTGATGCACCAGTCCCAAATTTTTTTCTATCAGTACCTCTCTCGCCTCTTTATCTCCGCTCTGTGACTTTGCAATCAGTACTGACAATTCTTCCATAGGCTACTCCTCGCAATCGATCCACGCGGTAGAACCCAGTTTTTTCATCATTCGCACTGTCGTCCCCTTCCCGGGCTCGCTCTCCACATCCAGATCGTCCATGAAAGCCTCCATAAAGGCAAATCCCATGCCGGAGCGGTCCAGTTCCGGGCGGGTGGTGAACAGCGGCTCCATGGCCTGTTCCAGATTTTCAATGCCCTTGCCCCGGTCCTCTACCTCGATATGTAGCACATCCCCTTTCAGGACGCATTTAAGCCTCACCTTCCCCGGATGAACGGGGCACTCCGACAGCGGCCTCTCCCCGTGTCTGCCATAGCCGTACAGATTTTCATAGCCATGGATGATGGAATTGGTCACCGCCTCGGAGACCGCCGTCTTCACGTCCGCCAACTCCTCCAGAGTGGGATTTAAATGCGCCACAAAGGCCGCCACCGCCACCCGGGCAAAACTCTCATTGCGCGATATCGCGTCAAAGCTGATCTCCATCTCGTTTCTCATAACCTGAGCGCTCATACCAGTACCTCCACGATTTTATTCAGTCCCGCCATATTAAACATCCGCTGTATATGTCTGTCCACATGTATGGCGTATACTCTGCCGCCAAAACAGGCGATCTTGCGGTATCTTCCCATGATGATCCCGATGCCTGAGGAATCCATAAACCGGGTATCCTCAAAGTCAAAGATCACATGGGCCACGTTTTCCTGCAGAATAAAGCGGTCCGCGTTTTCACAGATGTAGGATGCCCGATGATGATCCACCTCCTCGGGAAGACGCACCATCAGGCAGTTGTCAATGATCTGAAAATCCTCCATTCTTCCTTGCCTCCTTCAGCTTTTTGGCACAATAAAAAGAACCCGCAATCCCGTTTGCAGGTTCTTGTCTTTCGTAGATTATTCTTTATCCTGAAAATGCCGTCAATTGCCGGACTGTCCCAACTCCGTGATATATCTTTGGGCATTGGCCGCGTCCTGTGTGTTGGGGAACAGCTCCACCACTTTCTCATAAGTCGCTATGGCATTCTCCCGATCGTCCGACTTGCGGTATGCCTGTCCCAGATAGAACAGGGCCTCTCTGCTGCCCGGATCATAATAGACCGCCTTGGAGAGCTGATCGATCGCCGTGGTATAGTCGTCAGTGCGGAAAGCCGCAATGCCGTTCTCGGTGTAGGTGCCGGCGAGTTCCGGCCCCACGGCGGTAAGCAGCGCCCGGTAGAGATTTTGGAAAGCCTCGGAAGTCTCCTCCACATTCACGCTGTTCTCAATATCCTCCAGATGGGAGGCCGTGGCCTGGTAGTCCTGTGTCTGCAGATAGATGCCCGCAGCCGCGAGCAGACTGTCTATGGTCTTCAGTGTGCCGTCATCCCCCACATAGCCTTCCAACTCTTGGTTAAGGCCTTCGTTGTCCGCCTGCAGTTTCGCCACCTGCGCCTCCAACTCCTGTATGGTGAGGGTCTTGGCATCCAACTGATTGCCGATCTCCGTGATGTTCTTCTGTTCCTCTGCCCTGGCATCGCTGACTCTGGCGGGCACCACCAGGAAATAACACGCCGCCAGCCCGATGATCAGGCCGATGCCCACGTTCAGCAGCGTGGCCGCTCCCTCCCCCTTGGGCTCTTTCACGTTCATGGGCTGAATGATGATCTCATTGTCGCTGCGATAGCGCACGGAGTCGTCCTTCTTGCGCTTGGAGGGCTGTTTCACATTCTCATCCGGCTGAAGCATCAGCTCCACTTCCTTCAGATAGCGAAGCGTGCGGGTATTATTTCTGTCGATGGAGACGCACTTTCTGAGCTCCCGCTGTGCCTTCTCCCACTGCTCGCTGTCCATATAGAGGAGTGCCAAGAGCTGATGGGCGCGGATGAACTTGGGGTTCAGTGACAATACCTTCTTCAGTTGGATCACCGCCAGATCCCTGCTGTCCTGCACACAATAGGCATAGGCCTGATTGTACTTTTTGATGGTCTGGTTGATGGAGTCCAGACGCGTCGCGTTGGACTGCAGCATATTGATATAATCATCGGCGATATTGCGCTCGGGTCTGAGATTTTTGCTGATGACCCACTCGCTCATGGCCGCCACCACCTCGCCGGTCTCAAAGTACACGAGTCCCAGGAGGTTTCTGGCATCGACATTGTTCTTATTAAATTTCAGACTCTGGCGCAGACTGTTGACGGCTCCGGTCAGATCCCTGACCCCGGCCTTCTCCAATCCGTCATTGTAAAACCTGTTGGAGACATGCATGATTTTCTTGTAGAGATAGACATCCGCTCCGCAGGCGGTACAAAAATCATGTTGTTCTGACAGCTGTGCGCCGCAATGATAACAAAACATGGTTTCTTCCTCCGTTATTCGTCTGTCTTCTCCTCGGATTCCCGTATCATCTTCACCAACAGATCCGCCATATCCGTCAGATCCTGATTATATATTGCCTCCTCGGCATCCTCAACCTCGAGGCTGGGATGAAATTTCTTCAGTTCTTCCTCAAAATTGATCATCTCTCAATAACTCCTTTATCTCGCCAACCAAATACAGGCTGCCCGCTATGTATATGCGCTCATTCCGGCGCTCGGAGAGCATCCCTCTCAAAGCCTTGCGCACATCTTCACAAAAGACGGTCTCGGCGCCGCCCCATTCCCGGAGGGCGCTCAGACTCTCTATGGAGGCTGTTCTCCCCGTCTCCATGCGGGCCGCGTAGATCCGGTCAAAGAGCGCCGAATCACTCACCTGCCTTATCATGGATCTGTAATCCTTATCCTGTACCACGCCGAACAGGAGCATTCTTCCCTGTCCCCTGTCCTCACATCCGTCCTGACGCACCGTATCCAGAAACGCCCGGATACCGTCCTCATTGTGCGCGCCGTCCGCAAACACTTCCGGCCAAACTTCTTCCATGCGCCCCGGCCAAAACGCCCGGGCAAGGCCCTGAATGATATGCTCCGCCGTGACGGCGCGGCCCCGGTCCAACACTTCCACCGCCTTTACGGCCAACGCGGCATTCTCCTGTTGGTAGCGGGCCTGCGTGCGCAGAGTAACTCCAATATAACCATAATACCCGGTATGCAAGGAAAAATCAATGCTTTTATGATGAAATTTCTGAAATGTATAGTCCTTTTTCGACACGGGATAACACGCGATCCGCAAATCCCGCGCTCTTTCCTCAAATATTGCGGAGGCCTCCTCCACCTCATCGCCATACACCAGAGGAACTCCCTCGCGCAGGATCCCGGCCTTCTCCCCGGCGATCTCGGACAGGCTGCTGCCCAGATATTCCACATGATCTCTGCTGATGCGGGTGATCACCGTCAATGCCTTGCACTCCACCGCGTTGGTCGCGTCCAGACGCCCGCCCAACCCGGTCTCCAGAATGCAATGATCAGGATCGCGCTCGGCGAACCAAAGCATGGCCATCAAAAACAGATATTCAAAAAAAGTGGGATGGTATCCCTCCCCCTTTTTCAATTCTTCCCAATTCAGGCTGTTGTAAACCTGTAAAAATACGCGGAGAAAATCCTCCTTGGATATCATCCCGCCATCCACCGCGAAACGCTCCCTGATATCCGTCAGATGAGGCGAGGTGAAAACGGCGGTATGAAATCCCGCCTCCCGCAAAACGGAAGACAAATAGGCACAGACGGAACCCTTTCCGTTTGTACCTGCCACATGGATCACATTTCGGATCCTTTGATCGGGGGAACCCAGGCGCGCGAGATGCGCGCGGGTATCCTCCAAAGTGTTCTTGTCGGTAAATCGGGGCATGTCATAGAGATACTCCACGGCTGCCTCAAAAGTGTCTATCGTCCGTCTCTCCAAGGGAAATGCCTCCCTGCTCACTTCAATGGCGTTTGCGGTCCGTCGCGATCATCTCAGCTGTCCCAAGCGCTCCTCCACCTGCTCCATCATGCGGGTGTACTTCTCCAACTTGGCCTTCTCCTCGGCGATCTTGGCCTCGGGGGCGCGGGAGATGAATTTCTCATTGGAGAGCATACCGTTCACGCGGGCAAGCTCGCCCTCCAGACGGCTCTTCTCTTTCTCAAGGCGCTCGATCTCCTGCGCGATGTCCACCAGCTCCGCAAAAGGTATATAGAGGATGGCTCCGGGGATCACAACGGATACCGCGTCATTCGCAATACCGCTCTTGTCCTTCTGCAGGATCACTTCATTGGCATAAGCCAGAGACGCAAAGAACAGGCGGCCCTCGGTGAAGGTCTTCAGAATATCCTCATCCCCGCTCACCACATAGACGCTCGCCTTGCGCGAGGGGGCCACATTCATCTCGCTGCGGACATTTCGGATGCCGCGGACGGCCTCCTTGATGGTCTCAATGTCCCGCTCCTCCTTCGCGAAATTTCTCTCCTCAAGGTACTCGGGCCATGCGCTGAGCATGATGGTCTCCTCCTCGCTCTGCAGCGTGCAGAAGATCTCCTCCGTGATGAAGGGCATATAGGGATGCAACAGTTTCAAGGCATCCAAAAGCACTGTCTTCAAAGTCCATATCGCGGCGTTCTGACTGACGGCGTCATCCGTGTTGTAGAGACGGGGTTTTACCATCTCGATATACCAGTCGCAGAACTCGTCCCAGATAAAGTCATAGACTTTCTGCACCGCGATCCCCAACTCATAATGTTCCATATTGTCCGTGACATCCCGGATCAGGGTATTCAATTTGGAGAGGATCCATCTGTCCACGGGCTGCAGATCCTTTGCGTCGGGAACGCCGACGGCTTTGCCGGTCCGCTCCTCCACCTGCTCCATATTCATCAGGATGAAACGGGAGGCATTCCACACCTTATTGGCAAAGTTCCTGGAGTTCTCCACCCTCTCATAATAAAAGCGCATATCGTTCCCGGGGGCATTGCCGGTGATCAGGGTCAGGCGCAGCGCATCCGCTCCGTATTGGTCGATGATCTCCAGAGGATCGATGCCGTTGCCCAGGGATTTGGACATCTTGCGCCCCTGCGCGTCCCTCACCAGGCCGTGGAACAGCACGGTGTGAAAAGGTCTCTCCCCCATCTGCTCCAATCCGGAGAAGATCATGCGGATCACCCAGAAGAATATGATGTCATATCCCGTCACCAACACATCCGTGGGATAAAAATACTCCAGATCCTCCGTTTTGTCCGGCCAGCCCAGTGTGGCGAAAGGCCAGAGCGCGGAGGAAAACCATGTGTCCAACGTGTCCGGATCCTGCGTGAGGTGAGAGCACCCGCATTTGGGACAGCTCTCCGGCATCTGCCGCGCCACCGTCACCTCACCGCACTCATCGCAATAGTAGGCCGGAATGCGATGCCCCCACCAGAGCTGGCGGCTGATGCACCAGTCTCTGATATTGTCCGTCCAGTTGTAGTAGGTCTTCTCCATCCGCTCGGGGATCAGACGGATATCGCCGTCCTGCACGGCTTTCACCGCCGGCTTGATCAGCTCCTCCATCTTCACGAACCACTGCTCCTTCACCAAAGGCTCAATGGTGGTCTTGCAGCGGTCATGGGTGCCCACATTGTGGGAGTGATCCTCTATTTTGACCAAAAGGCCCTGCCTCTCCAATTCCTCCACGATGGCCTTTCTGGCCGCGTAGCGGTCCATTCCCGCGAATCTGCCGCCGTTTTCATTGATGGTGGCATCGTCATTCATCACATTGATGATGGGAAGGCCGTGGCGCTTGCCCACCTCAAAGTCATTGGGGTCATGGGCGGGGGTGATCTTCACCACACCGGTCCCAAACTCCCTGTCCACATAGGAATCCGTCACAATGGGGATCACCCGGTTCATGATGGGCAACATCACTTTTCTGCCGATCAGATGCGTGTAGCGCTCATCCTCGGGATGAATGGCCACCGCCGTATCTCCCAACATGGTCTCCGGTCTGGTGGTGGCAAAAGTCAGAAATTCCGTGTCGCTCACCGAGCCGTCCTCATTGATGAGGGGATATTTGATATGCCAGAAATGCCCTGCCTGTTCCTGATACTCCACCTCCGCGTCGGATATGGAGGTATTGCACACGGGACACCAGTTGATGATGCGGGCCCCCTTGTAGATATAGCCCTTTTCATGCATCTTGACGAACACTTCCGTGACCGCCCTGTTGCAGCCGTCGTCCATGGTAAAGCGCTCCCTGTCCCAGTCACAGGAGGAACCCATCTTCTTCAACTGATTGATGATGCGGCCGCCGTACTCTCTCTTCCAATCCCATGCACGCTCCAGAAACTTCTCACGGCCCAAGTCATGCTTGTCGATGCCCTCCTCCTTCAGTTTTCCGATGATCCTGACCTCGGTGGCGATGCTGGCGTGATCCGTTCCGGGCTGCCAGAGGGCATTGTAACCCTGCATGCGCTTAAAGCGGATGAGGATATCCTGCATGGTGTTGTCCAAGGCATGTCCCATGTGGAGTTGTCCCGTGATATTGGGGGGCGGGATCACGATGGTGAAAGGTTTTCTGTCGCGATCCACCTCGGCATGAAAGTATTTGTTGTCCACCCACTTTTGGTACAGACGCTCCTCTATACCCTTGGGGTCGTAGGTTTTGGCCATTTCTTTGCTCATTTTGACTCTCCTTTTTTGATTCATCCTGCTGTCCGTTGTTCATAAAAAAAGCCCTCTGCAGATCTCTCTGCAAAGGGCGTTCTTCACGCGGTACCACCTTTGTTCACAGGCGGGAAAACTTCCGTCTCCGCAACCTGCCTCACTGCAGCTTCTTCCCGCGCGCCACCGATCCAAAGCCCATTCGGTCCGCCCGTTCAAAGCGCTGTCCGATAACGGGGACAACTCGGGGATGCCTACCGGGAATCCGGCCGCGGTCCGTCTCCTCCGCGGTATCTTCCTTTGGGCATTCCGGCTCGAAAGCTACCTTCCACATTCCTTCCTTCGGGTCGCCTCCCAGCGCGGATCGCGATCCGCGGCCGCCCTCTCTGATAAGGGGTGATGTGTACTCCTCTTTGTCATCGCCTTTGTTTATGAACAGATCAAAATATTTAATAGTTACTATAGGTGATTTGAGCGGTTTTGTCAAGACTTTTCCAAATAAGCGTCACCCGTTCCCCTGAGTATCACTCGTCCACGCTGTAGTTGGGAGCCTCCTTGGTGATGTGGATGTCATGGGGATGGCTCTCTTTCAGGGATGCCGCGGAGATCTTCACAAATCTGCCGTTCTCCTTCAAAGTCTCAATGTCGGCCGCGCCGCAGTAGCCCATTCCGGAGCGGAGCCCGCCCATGAGCTGAAATACCGTGTCCTCCACGCTGCCCTTGTATGCCACACGGCCCTCCACGCCCTCGGGCACCAGTTTCTTGGCATTGCTCTGGAAATATCTGTCCTTGGAGCCGTTCTCCATGGCGGCGATGGAACCCATGCCGCGGTATACCTTGTATTTTCTGCCCTGGAAGAGCTCATAGTCCCCGGGGCTCTCCTCACAGCCCGCAAACATGCTGCCCATCATACACACGTTGCCGCCCGCCGCAATGGCCTTGGTGATGTCGCCGGAATACTTGATGCCGCCGTCGGCGATGATGGGAATGCCGTACTCCTTGGCCACACTGTAGCAATCCATGATCGCGGAGATCTGTGGCACGCCGATACCTGCCACCACACGGGTGGTGCAGATGGAGCCGGGGCCAATGCCCACTTTCACGGCGTCCGCGCCGTTCTCGATCAGCGCCCGGGTCGCCTCCCCCGTGGCCACATTTCCGGCGATCACCTGCAGGTCGGGATATTTCTCCTTGATCATCTTCAGACAGTTCAACACGTTCTGAGAATGGCCGTGAGCGGAGTCCAACACGATCACATCCACCTTGGACGCCACCAACGCCTCCACGCGCTCCAACACATTGGCCGTGATCCCCACGCCCGCGCCGCAAAGCAGCCTTCCCTGCTCATCCTTGGCCGCCAGAGGGTACTTCACGGTCTTCTCGATGTCTTTGATGGTGATGAGACCTTTCAGATTGTATTCCTCGTCCACGATGGGAAGCTTTTCCTTTCTCGCCTCCGCGAGGATCTTCTTGGCCTCCTCCAAAGTGGTGCCCTCGGGAGCGGTGATCAGCCCCTCTCCTGTCATGGACTCTTTGATTTTCTTGGTGAAATCTGTCTCGAATTTCAGATCGCGATTGGTGATGATACCCACCAGTTTGCGTCCCTCCGTGATGGGAACGCCTGAGATGCGGAATTTCGCCATCAGAGCGTCCGCGTCCGCAAGTGTATGATCGGGAGTCAGTGAAAAGGGATCCGTGATGACGCCGTTCTCCGAGCGTTTAACTTTGTCAACCTCTTCCGCCTGCGCCTCGATAGACATGTTTTTGTGGATCACGCCGATGCCGCCCTGTCTCGCCATGGCGATCGCCATGCGGTGCTCGGTGACGGTGTCCATTCCCGCGCTCATCATCGGAATGTTCAGCCTGATCTTCTTGGTCAGCCACGTGGTCAGGTTCACCTCATTGGGGATGACCTGAGAGTAAGCCGGCACCAACAGCACATCGTCAAAGGTAATGCCTTCACCAATAATCTGTCCCATTTTCCTCTCCTCCTGTATGTATTTTGGACCTTCGTTAAAAGAACCGAACTGAATGATTTCCCATGAGTGTATCAAAGTTTCCGATGACTGTCAAGCCAAATTTGGAGATTCTTTTTTACTTCTTTTTTACTCGTTTGACGATTCTTTTTCACTCGTTAAATACCTTGCGCGGCGCCACGTTCTTCAACACTTTCACCATCTCCTCCGAGGGACTTAAGATCACTTTCACGCCGCCCTCATAGTACATGGCATAGCGCTCATCCGGCATGAGTTCCCGCCCGATGCTGTAGTCCGTGACCTTCACGTTCCGGTTCTTGAAATTGTCCAGATGCCATGAGTGAATGGGCGCAAAGGCCTCCATGCGGTCCAGGCTGTAGACGGCCACCCGCTTTCTCCTGGACTGCGCCAAGATCTTGTCCACCGAGAGCTCCTTGTCCAGATAGAGGTATTCATACTCCACATTGGAGTACAGATTGACAAAATAGGCCGCCACTCCGGCAATCCCCGCAAGCGCCATCGCCAGAGGAAAGATGAACATGGCCAACACACTCAACACCGCCACAATGATCAGAACCACCGTCAGCGCTTTCGCCGCCGTGGATTTCTTCGCCTGCACCAAACATTCCACATAAGTATCGCTCATTGATCTAACCTGTCCTTTTCTCTTATAATCGCCGCGAGCGGCTATTTATATATCATATAATATCCGGCGAAAAGTTGCAAGAAGTTCCGGCTTTATCTTTATTTTAGATTTCCGTTACGGTAGTTTTATTGACTTTCTTCCCGCGAATCATTATATTTATACTATATGAAAGATCATGTCCGGATCCGGATACAATAACGACAGGCAGCATGCTCCGTGAACTGCCCTTATGTTAAACCATAGCGGACGCAATGTAGGCGCGTCCCACAGACTATCACACAGAGAGGTAACGCATATGCCATTGATGGATGAATTCCGCGAGGAGCGGGAATCGATCAAACACGGAACACCCAAACAGAAATACCAGTATTTTAAGGATTATTATCGGACTCCCACGATCATCGCGGTGGTGTCGGCGGTCTTTATCGGGATATTGGTATACCAGTTCGTGACACGCAAGGACATCGCTTTCTACGCGGCTCTCCTCAACTGCTCGCCCTACGCGGACAACGAGTGGTTTATGGAGGAATATGTGGAGAGGGCCGGGATCGACTTGGACGAGTATGACGTGACCTTGGACACGGGGATTTATTTTCAATTAAATTCCGTGGATGAGGACACTTACATCACCTCCGAGAAACTGGAGACCTATGCCGGCGCCGGCCGTCTGGACGTGATGGTGGGAGCGGGCGATGAGTTCGCCTACTATGCCAACAGCATCCTGTTCAGGGATCTGCGGGAGATTTTGACACCGGAGCAGATCCAAAAATATGAGCCCTATTTCTACTATGTGGACCGCTCACTGATGGACACCGCCATGGGCGCCACTTTAAACGGATATGATGAAAATTCCGTGGAGATCCCCGACCCGAGGGATCCCGATTCCATGAAACAACCCGTCCCCGTGGCTCTCTATGTAGATCACAGCGATGTGCTGAACCGGGCCTATTATTTCAAAAACGCGGAGGATGGGATAGCCGTCGGCATCTATGCCAACAGCTCCCATCCTGAAAACGTGCTTGCCTTTATCGATATGCTCTTCGCCGCGGAATGACGTCCGCGGCGGGGACATTTCACGGCGATTTTCTTCTATACGTCTTACTTTAAAGAAACTTTTCTCCCAACCATTGTGCCAAAAGTATTACTAACATAAAGATTTGATAGGCATTATAACCCGATAGAACATTATGTTTCAAAGAAAAGCCGGTTGATTGCATAACCATCGCCAATGCCATCACACTTAGCAATGTCCAGATCATAAAATATATCAGGACACCCGTTTTTCTCAGCGGATTACGCATTTGTAATACTCTATGGTACAGAATCACAAACCTGATAACTATACATACTATACTTCCGTAAAACCCAACAATAAATAATATCAAACTTTCATGTGACAGATCAAAGTTCTCTCTCTGAGCTACGGATAGAACGGCCACCACAACACAAGTCATAACAAAAATGAATGATGTTGTCAAAAGATCGACCGGATCATATTTCTTGCGGGGCGCGGACTTCTTCATTCAATTTCTTCCTCTCTCCGTTTGTCCCGCCTCATTGCTGATCCGGGACGGTCTGTTTCAAAAACTGCCCTGTTCACCGCTATAGAGAGAATCGTCATAACAGCATATATTATTATAACTGCCTCTTTAGAGCATCTCCTTCAAGAGCTTATTTACGGCGGCGGGATCCGCCTTGCCCTGCATGGCCTTCATGGTCTGACCCACCAGAAAACCGATGGCTTTTTCCTTGCCGTTGTGATAGTCCTCCACCGATTGGGGATTGTCTGCCAGAACCTGTTCCACGGTCCTGCGGAGAGCCCCCTCGTCATTGACGGTTCTTAAACCCTTCTCCTCCACATAGGCCACGGGATCCATGTCCTCCTCGAACATCACCTCAAACACTTCCTTGGCCACCGTGGAATTGATCACCTTTCGCTCCGCCAGATCGATCAGCGCGGCCAGATGCGCCGGCGCAAAGAAGATATCCTCCGGATCCATCTCCCTCTCTTTCAAGATGCGCAGCGTCTCCACCATCAGCCAGTTGGAAACCTTCTTGGGCTGCGCCCCCAAGGCCACCGTGGCCTCAAAGATGTCAGCCATGTGCTTGGAATCCGTGATGATCTCGATATCATAGTCGGGCAGATCGAAAGTCTCCCGATAGCGTCTGCGTTTCTCCTCCCGAAACTCCGGTTGGGCGGACCGGATGCGCTCCAGCCACTCATCGTCTATATGCACGGGCGGCAGATCAGGGTCCGGGAAATAGCGATAGTCCTGCGCGTCCTCCTTGGAGCGCATGGCATAGGAAGTCTCCTTGTCGTCATCCCAACGTCTGGTCTCCTGCACCACGGCCTCTCCGGACTCCAACAGATCGATCTGTCTGGCCCGCTCGCCCTCGATGGCGCGGGAAATGGCGCGAAAGGAATTCAGATTTTTCATCTCCGTGCGGGTGCCGAACTCCTTTGCCCCCGCCTCGCGCACGGAGAGATTCACGTCCGCCCGCATGGAACCCTCCTGCAGTTTGCAGTCGGAGGCTCCCAGATATTGAATGAGCATCCTGAGTTTCTCCAGATAGGCGATCACTTCCTCGGCGTTTCGCATATCGGGCTCGGAGACGATCTCTATGAGGGGCACTCCGGAACGGTTGTAGTCCACCAGAGAACAGCCCTCCCATTCATCATGGATCAGCTTGCCCGCGTCCTCCTCCATATGGATCTCATGGATGCCTATCCGCCTGACGGCGCTCTCCCCATTCTCACCCGGCACTTCGATCTCCACGAAACCGTCCCTGCAGACGGGCAGATAGAGCTGAGAGATCTGATAGTTCTGTGGATTGTCCGGATAAAAATAATTCTTTCTGTCAAATTTACAGTGCTGCGTGATGCTGCAGTTGGTGGCCAGTCCCACAGCCACGGCATACTCCACCACCTGTCGGTTCAACACCGGAAGAGAACCCGGCATCCCCGTGCAGACAGGGCAGGTATGGGTGTTGGGCGCGCCGCCGAAAGCGGTGGAGCATCCGCAGAAAATCTTGGTCCGGGTGGCGAGTTCCACATGCACTTCCAGACCGATGACCGTTTCGTATTGTTTTGCCATCTTATCTCACCCCCTGCTCGTAAGTGTAGGCCGCCCGGAGCAGCGTTTTTTCCCGAAAACAATCCCCGATGAGCTGCAGGCCTATGGGCAGCCCCGCGGCGTCCTGTCCGCAGGGAACGCTGATACCCGGCAACCCCGCCAGATTCACGGATATCGTGTAGATATCGCTCAGATACATCCGGATGGGATCCGACAGACTCTCCCCCAACTTGGGCGCCGTGGCGGGAGCCACGGGTCCGAGGATCAGGTCGTATTTGGCAAAGGCCTCGTCAAAAGCTTTTTTGATCAGAGCCTTCACCTTGAGCGCCTTCAGGTAATACGCGTCATAATAGCCCGAACTCAACACAAAGGAGCCCAGCATGATACGGCGCTTTACCTCCGCTCCAAAGCCCTCGGAGCGGGTCCGCTTATACAAAAGATGCAGATCCTCCACTCCGGAGGCCCGATAACCGTATTTGATGCCGTCAAAGCGCTCCAGATTGGAGCTTGCCTCCGCGGCTGCAATGGTATAATAGGTGGGGATCGCGTATTCCACCAGGCTTAAGTCAAACTCTTCCACGACGGCTCCCTTGGCCTCCAACACCTTGGCCGCTCCGAGCACTGCCTCCTTCACTTCCGCCTGAATCCCGTCTCCCAGATAGTCTCTCGGAATCCCGACGCGCATTCCCTGCACATCTTCCCTGAGCGCGGAGGTAAAATCCGTGTCCTCCCTTTGAATGGAGGTGGCGTCCTTGGGATCATGGGCGGCGATCGTCTCCAGAACGGCGGCGCAGTCCCGCACATCCTTCGTCAGCGGCCCGATCTGATCCAGTGAGGAGCCGTAGGCGATCAGCCCGTACCGGGACACCGTGCCGTAGGTGGGTTTCATGCCCACCACCCCGCAGTAGGATGCCGGCTGACGGATGGAGCCTCCCGTGTCGGAGCCGAGCGCCGCAAAACACTCCCCGGCAGCCACCGCCGCCGCGGATCCCCCGGAGGATCCCCCAGGCACATGCTCCGTGTTGCGGGGATTGCGGGTGACGCCGTAATGGGAAGTCTCCGTGGTACTGCCCATGGCAAACTCGTCCATATTGGTCTTGCCGATGACCACCGCTCCTGCCGTTTCCAGTCTCCGCACGGCCTCTGCGCTGAAGGTGGGAACGAAATTGTCCAGGATCTTGGAGGCACAGGTGGTCAACATGCCCTCCGTGCACAGATTATCCTTGATGGCAAAGGGCACGCCCGCCAGAGGACCCGCAAGCTCCCCCGCGTCTATTTGTCTCTGTACAAGAGCCGCCCTCTCAAGCGCTTTCTCCCGCTCCAGCGTGATATAGCAGTGCAGCGCGCTTTCCTTCTCAGAGATCCTCGCAAAGACGGCCTCCACCGCGTCCGTCACACGGACCGTTCCCTGTCTGATCCGGTCGGCCAGTTGTGTGGCCGTGTAGTCCAAAATATCCATATGCTCTCCTCATTTTCCTGTCGGAATGCCGATCAGGACTCTCCAAACTATCCCTCAAATGTGCGGGGCACCACGAACATGCCGTCCTTCTCCTCGGGGGCATTGGCCAGAACCTGCTCCCTCTCATCCCCGTTGGTCACCACATCCTCGCGGAACACATTTTGCATGTCAAACACATGGGACATGGGCTCCACTCCCTCCGTGTCCAACTCATTTAACTTGTCTATATAGTCCAACATATCCGCCATGTCCTTCTTGGCCTGCTCCCTCTCCTCGTCGGAGAGTTCCAGTTTGGCAAGGATCCCCACATAATCTATCGTAGCGTCATCTATGATATTCGCCATGATCCACCTCCTGATCGAGTACTTCCCCAAACTCCTAATCGCGCACCCTGATATGCACCTCTCTAAGCTGCGTCTCCGTCACGTCACCCGGCGCGCCGCACATCAAATCCTGCGCGGAACCGCTCATGGGGAACGCGATCACCTCTCTGATGTTCTCCTCGTTTTTTAACAGCATGAGCATTCTGTCCACGCCGGGCGCCATCCCCGCGTGAGGGGGCGCGCCAAACTGAAATGCCTGATACAGTGCGCCGAATTTACTCTGCAGGGTCGCCCTGTCATAGCCCGCGATCTCAAACGCTTTCTCCATGATCTGCATGTCATGGTTGCGCACCGCTCCGGAGGACAGCTCCACTCCGTTACATACAATATCGTACTGATAGGCCAACACCTCCAAAGGATCCTTCTGCTCAAGAGCCTCAAGACCTCCCTGCGGCATGGAGAAGGGATTGTGTGTAAAGCCGATCTGTTTTGTCTCCGGATCCCGCTCGAACATGGGAAAATCATTCACATAGCAGAAACGGTACGCCTTCTCCTCCGTGAGTCCCAATCTGGCGCCCAACTCGTTTCTGAGCTGTCCCGCGTAATAATTGGCCCGCTCCTCCCTGTCCGCGATGAAGAATATGGTATCTCCCACGGCGAGTCCCGCAAGCTCTATCAGTTTCTCCTTCAGCTCCTCGGGGATAAACTTGTCGATGGGCCCCTTGTAGGAGAGATCTTCCGCCACCTCCAGATAGCCCAGTCCGCCCATTCCCATGTCGGTGGCAAATTTTAACAGTTTCTCGTGAAATCCCTTGGACATCTCCTGCTGCACGCGGATGGCGCGGACCGTTCTGCCCAGGAAAGGCTTGAACGTACACTTTTGGAAAAATTCCGTCAGATCCATGATGCGCAGCGGATTTCTCAGATCCGGCTTGTCGGTGCCGAACTCCAACATGGCCTGTCTGTAGCTGATGACGGGATAGGGCGCCTGCGTCACCTCATACCCCTTCGGCGCAAATTGGTTGAACGTGGCGGTGAGCACCTCCTCACCCACGCGGAACACATCCTCCTGCGTGGCAAAGCTCATCTCAAAATCCAACTGATAAAACTCTCCCGGAGAGCGGTCCGCCCGGGCGTCCTCGTCCCGAAAGCAGGGGGCAATCTGAAAATATCTGTCAAATCCCGACACCATCAAAAGCTGCTTATACTGCTGAGGCGCCTGGGGCAGGGCATAAAACTTGCCCTTATACTTTCTGGAGGGCACGATATAGTCCCTTGCGCCCTCCGGGGAGGACGCGCACAAAATCGGCGTCTGGATCTCCAGAAATCCCATCTCCGTCATCTTCTGCCGCAGGAAAGCGATCACCTGTGAGCGAAAGATGATATTCTCCTTCACCTTGGCGTTGCGAAGATCCAGATAGCGATAGATCAGGCGCACTTCCTCTCTGGTCTCCCTGGAAGTCATGACCTCAAAGGGCAGCTGCCGATACACCTTTCCCAAGACCTCGATGGTCCCGGCGTCCAACTCGATGGTGCCGGTGGGAATCTTGGCATTGTAGGTCTCCTCATCCCGTTTCTCCACCACTCCGGTGACGCTGACACACATCTCCCGGGAAAGTCCCTTCAAAAGCTCACCCTTTCTGATAACGACCTGAAGAACGCCGTACATATCCCGCAGATCTATGAAAGACACGCCGCCGTGGTCCCTGATATTTTCCACCCAGCCTGCCATCTGCAGTGTCTGTCCGATATGCTGTTCCCCGATCTCCCTGATGGTCATGTCCCTGTACATATCTGTTCCTCCTTCACCAAACAGCGGCCGGCATTTCTCAGACTGCCGGCATATGAATTATATATCAACAAAAAGCCCCGGAATGTTTACACATTCCGGGACGGATATGCAAAGTATCCGCGGTACCACCCGCATTGATGAACACCCTTGTTCACCCACTTTTTCCGCTTAACGCGCGGGACGGATCACCCTAATGCCCCCGGTCTCCCAGGACAGCGGTTCAAATGATCTGCTCCGGAGTGTTCCCTGTACCATTCCCATGAACAGCGCTCTCAGTCGGTGACGCCGTATTCCTGTCATGTTCCCCGGTCAGAGTCTCCTTCATCGCATTTATACTTTATCCATAATATGCGATTTTCATGCGAATGTCAAGGATTTATTTCCTTGAGTTTGTGTCAAGTAAACGTTGGCACTTTTCTCATTTTTCTTTATGAATTTCATTT
>JAMPHD010000034.1 GCA_023663635.1 Acetatifactor muris | reverse complement strand
ATAAAATCAAGGGTTAGACAAGAGATTATAAAATTGACGCTTTGGATTTTAAGTCCCTTGCGTCTGCCTATTCCGCCACACCGGCCAGCATTTACAATGTGAAATTGTATCATAGATCATCATAAAATGCAAGCGATAAATGGTCTCGCGACATTTCTCTGTTGCGATACTTCTCTCCGCGGCGTTTTCCATGATACGATCAGCCCCTACTGCGCATCCCTCTCAAAATAGTACAGCACAAAGGGATAGACTGCTATCTGCTGCCAATCATAATTTGCAATGGTATAACCCCTGTCATACATCTCCAACAACTCTTCCGAGTTCATATAATCCGTTGTAAAATACCAGAATTTATCGTAGGCCGCTCCCTCGTCAATGCAATTTCCGGCAATGATCTTTCTGTCCGGATAATAATAGTAAAGTACCGTCCAAGCCAAATGTTTCACGTTATTGCTGATGAGCGCGGTGTCCTCCGGCACATCTCCGATCAGGTACAGCGCCTGTTCCGTCACCGCCTTCTCGGCATTCACCTGACTGCGGTATGTTCCGTAATTGCCCCATCCGATGACGCATAACAGCGCCAGTGTGGCCAACAGCACACATTTTGCCAGTCCCGTCAGATAAGATTTCCGCAGTTTCCGACCCCATTCCCGGATCAGAGACAGACAACCGCTGCCACAGATGACCAACAGCAATGCCGTCACCGCGCTCACCGGATAGAGATACCTGTCCACCAACACCGGACCGACGATCAGACAGAGTACATAAGCGGCGATCAGTGTTCCCACAATAGTCAATATGCCCACGGCGGCGCCATAAGTCTCATCTCCCCAACTGGCAAGAGTGGGTCTGTGTATCATGATCTCCGTTCCGGTTTCCTTTTTCTTCATGCGCAGGACGGAACTATCCGTCACAAACAGCAGAATGAGCAATACGGCCAAAAGCCCCAACAGGATCTTCTCATATCCCGCGCCAAACAGGAGCATTCGCACACTGTCCTTAAGCCCCAGGATCTCCGACACCCACCAGTTGTTGCTCACATTGTCCGTGGCGTGGAACAGATATCCCAACCAAGGCGTGTAACCTAAGATAAACGCGATCAGAGCCGCCACACCCTTCAACCAAGTCTTTCCTCTATAGCGGACTGCAGCCGCCACGCCTGTGATGAAGATCATGATCCCCACCGTCATCATGGCGTAATAATGGGAATATGCCCCCACCAATGCCCAAAATACCATGCCGAACCAGGCGAGCTTTCCCCCGCTCAGGGCACGGTACGCGCAATAATAACAACATGCCACACCCATGAATGCCAGTGAGTACATACGAATCTCCAGATTGTACTCCACACAGGGCGCGGCCAGTCCCGTGATGATAATGAAGAAAGCCGCGGGAATATTGCCGAAACGTCTGCGCAGACAGATCAATGCCAACGCTATGCCAATCAGAAAAGGAGTGAGTGATGCCAGATGGTACACCACCCCCGTATGTCCGAACAATTCGCCAAATAATTTGAGCCAATAATAGTGCAGGGGCGGATGATTGTCCCAGAAATACATCACCTGCAGGATCCCGCTCATGCTTTTCTGCGCCGTGTTGGCGGAAAAACATTCATCGCCCCAGAGTACATTGTCAAACATCAGACTGACGTTCAAAAGGATCACCGCTGCCGCGGTCAGATAAATTCCGCAGGGAAACAATATCTTTTGGACAAATCTGACGATTCCCATGTCCCGGTATTCATCTGTCGCAATCCGGATCACCGGTCTGTGTATTGCACAGAGCCACTCAGCCCAAGCCACAACTCCCGCGGCTGCCAACTCCAACAGAGCGTATTTCAACAAGAACACGGGGGACGCGTCCGCCTTGCTCCGGAAGGAAATCCCTTCATCGGCGGTAAACACCATTACCAGCGCGACCAACAATGTCATGGCCAGCGTATAAATCGCATACCGGAATATCAATTCCCTCGTGGAGACTCGATCCTCTTTTTGACGTCTCAACCATATGAGCAGAGGTATCACCGGAGATATCAGACCAAAAACCGCAACCTGCATCAAATCCTATCCTTCTTTCCTTAATAATTATCCTGTTTCGCCTCTTCCACATATTTTAAGATCGTCGCGGAAGTGGGCGGCAGATCGATCTTGATCCTCCCGGAGAAAATATCATATTCCTGCCCACAGGTCATGTAGCCTTTATCCGCAGTCTGGATCAGAAGTCTCATCTTGCCGGTCCTGCGGATCCCTGCCTCCCACACGGAGAGATCTCTGGTGAGCGCATGGTGGTTATTATTGATGATGATGATGCATTTTCCCTTTTTGTGGAAACGGGCATAGGCGAGGAAATTGTAATCCCCGTCCAAATATTTGATGGAGCCGGTGCGGAGCTCGTCATTTTGTCTGCGCAGTCGGATCAGATCCTTGTGGAACTGAATCAGCTGTTGGTCCTCATTGCCCCAAGGATAAGTACGGCGGCTGTCGGGATCCGTAAATCCGCAAACTCCGGCCTCATCTCCGTAATAGATAGTGGGGGCTCCCATCCAAGTCATCTGCAGGACTACCGCCTCGCGGAAGACCGCCTGATTCACACCCTGCTCCGCCGCCTGGGGCCCCAAAGTATTGGTGCGCCCCACCTTGTGGTTGGTGCGGGTGAGAAAACGGGAATGGTCATGGTTGGACAGTTCGTTCATGGCCACCTGCCAACCGGGCATGGCAAAACTCGCGTTGTGATGGCGCATGGCGCCCCAGAAACTCTCCGCGTTGCCCAGAAGATCCTCCCGGTAATCATCGCTGTGTTTCTCCATACCCGTGAGAAACCATGTCACGGGCTCCATGAACGCGTCATAGTTCATGACCGTGTCCCACTCATTGCCCTGCAGCCAATCCCTCGTGCTCCCATAATGCTCCGCCAGAATAATGGCATCCGGATTGGCTTCCTTCACGGCCTTGCGAAAATCCTGCCAAAAGCGGTGGTTAAAATCCTGGCTGTGACCCAGATCCGCCGCCACATCCAATCTCCAACCGTCCGCGTTGTAGGGCGGCGACACCCATTTGCGGCCGATCTCCAACACATAGTTGTACAGGTCACGGGATTTCTCATAGTTCAGTTTGGGCAGTGTATCATGTCCCCACCAACCCTCATAGCTGCTGTTATAAGGCCACGCGTACTCGTCATGAAATCCAAAATAATCGCGGTACGGGCTCTCCGCGCTGATATGAGCGCCCTTCTCATAGCCCTCCGTCCCCTCGTAGATGCGCTCTCTGTCCATCCACTTGTTGAAGGAACCGCAATGATTGAACACACCGTCCAGGATCACGCGCATGCCTCTCCTATGGGCCTCCTCCACCACTTTGGCAAAAAATTGGTTGCTCGCCTCCAGATTGGCCTTGTTGGTGACCCGGTTGATGTAGCGGGATGCCTGTCTGTTCTCCTTACAGCCGGGCGGCAACAGCTCGCCCTCATCGTCCACGATCTTACCAAAGTGGGGATCGATATAATCATAGTCCTGGATGTCGTATTTGTGGTTGGAGGGGGATACGAACAGAGGGTTAAAATAGATCACCTCCACGCCCAGATCCTGCAGATAATCCATCTTATCCAACACGCCCTGCAGATCGCCTCCGTAAAATTCCCGCACATCCATCTGTGCCGGATAACGGTTCCAATCCTCCACCCGATGAACCGGCTCCCCGATATAGCAATACTCATCCGTCAGCACGTCATTGGAGGGATCCCCGTTGCAGAAACGGTCCACATAGATCTGATACATCACCGCGCCCTTGGCCCAACCCGGCGTCTTAAAGCCCGGAATGATCACAAAATCATAGTATTCATTGATATCCTGCACCAGTCCCCTCACGTCATAATAACCCGTGACATGGCCCGTGTGCAGTTCAAAATAATAAGTGACTTTCTCATTGTCCAACTGAAGCTTGTGATAATAAAAATCGAAATCCTCCGTGCTGCTCTCACGATTCATCAGATATTTCTGCCCCTGATACACCAGAAATACCCTGTCCACATTATTCTTGGCCGTGCGTATGCGGATCGTCACAATATCATAGGCGGAGGGTTCCGAAGGTGTGACATAGTCCTCCGTCGTGTCGGAGAAGATCGCCCTGCGGTTAAATACAGGACGCATTCCCGCTATATATTGCTGAGCGTAGTCTACCTGCCATATGTTCTCTGCATCCATGCTCTTACTGCCCTTTCTCCCATATCTTTAATACGGGATCTGCCATGAGATCCAAAATGAAAAAATTTCCACTCATAATATATTATAGCCAAAACCATGCTCTTTGTAAATAAAAAAGGCAACCTCACGGTTGCCTTTTTCAGAGAAGGTATTTCTTACTTATGGGGTATAGCAAAAAACTATAATGTATTGGGGGTTACATCTATTATAATAGCATTGCCCCCCCGCTTTGGCTATTCTCATAATTCACAAATTTTACAAAAACACGGTGTCGTTTTTGTGCATTTTTTATGATAATATGGAAGGCGCGAATAATGCCTCAAACTCCTGACGGGTAATCTTCTCTCTCTCCAAAAGAAGATTCGCGCAACCGTGCAGCACTTCCATATGCTCCGTGATGATGGCTTTGGCCTTCGCGTAGCAGTCATCCACAATGGTCTTGACCTCTCTGTCGATCTCCGCGGCGATGGCCTCGCTGTGGCTCTTGGCATGTGCCAGATCCCGCCCGATGAACACTTCCCCGTTGTCGTCGTCATAACAGATCACACCGATATTCTCGGACATTCCAAACCTTGTGACCATTCTGCGGGCCGTCTTGGTAGCTTTCTTAATGTCGCTGGAGGCGCCTGTGGTGATATCGTCAAAGATCAGTTCCTCCGCGATCCTGCCGCCCAGAGAGACCATGATATCCTGCAGCATCTTACCCTTGGTGAGGAACATCTCATCCTTCTCCGGCAGAGGCATGGTATAGCCGGCCGCACCGGAACTCGTGGGCACGATAGACACGGTATATACAGGCCCCACATCCGGCAGGACGTGGAACAGGATGGCATGTCCCGCCTCATGGTATGCGGTAATCTTCTTCTCTTTATCTGAGATCACACGGCTCTTCTTCTCTGTGCCGATCCCCACTTTTACAAAGGCTTCTTGGATATCCTTCTGCGTCACATAGCCTCTGCTCTCTTTGGCCGCGTTGATGGCGGACTCATTCAAAAGATTTTCCAGATCCGCGCCCGTGAAACCCGCGGTGGTCTGAGCGATCTGTTTGAGGTTCACATCCTCGGCCAACGGCTTGTTTTTGGAATGTACTTTCAGGATATCCTCTCTGCCCTGCACATCCGGCGCCGATACGGCCACTTTGCGGTCAAAACGCCCCGGACGCAGGATGGCGGGATCCAGAATGTCCACGCGGTTGGTGGCCGCCAACACGATGATGCCCTCGTTGACGCCGAAACCGTCCATCTCCACCAGAAGCTGATTCAAGGTCTGTTCTCTCTCGTCATGGCCGCCGCCCATGCCGGTGCCGCGGATACGGGCCACGGCATCGATCTCATCGATAAAGATAATGGCGGGAGCATGTTTCTTGGCCTCCTCAAACAGGTCCCGCACACGGGAGGCGCCCACGCCCACGAACATCTCCACGAAATCGGATCCGGAGATGCTGAAGAACGGCACATTGGCCTCGCCGGCCACAGCCTTGGCCAACAGAGTCTTACCCGTTCCGGGAGGACCCTCCAACAGCACACCTTTCGGGATCCTCGCGCCCACCTTGGTATATTTGGAGGGATCCTTCAGAAAGTCCACGATCTCCGCCAGTTCCTGTTTCTCCTCCTGCATACCCGCCACCTGGTCAAAGGTGGCATTCTTGTCTCCCAGGGACATCTTGGCACGGCTTCTGCCGAAATTCATCATACGGCCGTTGCTGCCGCCCCCGGCGTTCTGCGCGTTCATCATCATGAACAGGAACACACCCACGGCGAGCACGATCAACAGCGGAAGAAGGCTCGTCAACAGCCAACTGTCCCTCTGCACATCCTCCGTCACCGGATCATATCCGTACTCCCGGACCAGGTTTTCCGCCTCCGTGATATCCGTCACGTACAGCCTTTTGTCTCCGCCCTCCAGAAGTTCCACCTCGAGGTAGCCGGTGGGCGTCTCTTTGTTGGGCTGTATGGTGATCGTCAGCACATTGCCGGACTCCATATCGGCCACAAAAGAGTTTCTGGTATAATCCTCCGCGTTGTTCCTGAACATGTTCAGCCCGATGATCATGATCACCAGGATCACGATCCAGGCGATATAAGAATTTAAATTTCTGCCGTTTTGTTTCAATGTATTATTAACCTGCTCTTTCTAATCAAACTCCACAATGCCGATATAGGGAAGATTTCTGTACCTTTGATTGTAATCCAGTCCGTATCCCACCACAAACCGGTCGGGGATCTCAAAACCCGTATAGTCCACATCCACATCCACCACACGCCTGTCCGGCTTGTCCAACAGCGTACACAGCCGCAGGGATGCCGGACCCCTGTCTCCGAGCATCTCCAAGAGATAACTCAGCGTTCTGCCGCTGTCCACGATATCCTCCACCACCAGAACATCCTTGTCTTTGATGGACTCATCCAGATCTTTCACGATCCTGACCACCCCGCTGGATTTGGTGTCCTTGCCGTAACTGGAGACGGACATGAAATCCAGAGACACCGGAACCGTGATGCGCTTTGCCAATTCACACATGAAAAAGCTTCCGCCCTTCAACACACATATCAGGTGTATCTGTTTGCCCGCGTAATCCTTGCTGATCCGGTCGCCCAAGGCCTGAATCCGCGCGTCCACCTGCGCCTCCGTAAAAAGAACATTGATATGCTCAGCCATCTTTCTCCTCCGTATTGATTGTGACCTGTAACACTCTCTTTGTATCTGTGCCGATCTTGTAGTATTCACTGATGCGATATCCCACAACCCAGAGTACATGGGAATCTTCAGCCAAAACGGGGATCCCGTCCCGCGTACCGCCGGGGATCTTCTCCGCCACCATATACTCTTTGAGTTTCTTGTGGCGCAGATTGCCCTCACCGTCCCGAAAAGTCAGGTAGTCTCCCTCCCTGCGGGTCCTGAGCACCGGCGATTTTTTTATTTTATCATAATCGAACCATTTCGTATACTGATTTTTCGGAAAAATTAGGGAATTTTCATAATTTCGGGGCAATTCTTCCACTGGAAACACCTGCATGACCGGCTGCGCTCTCTTCGAAACGGGAATATCCGTCCGCTCCCGCTCCAATATCACCCTGTCATATTCCCTGCGCCCGCAGATGCCGAAGGGCAGGCAGATCCTGCGATGTTCCCTCCTCTCAAAAAGGCTTTGCAGATCCTCCACATGCACCCGGGCGATGTCCTTCCTCCCGGGGGACAGCCTCCCGATCAGTTCATACAGCATACGCTTGCGGATGGCGGGATGAAATCTTTCGAAAGTTTCGCAATCTATACGGCAGGTCTGCTCACCCGATTCCCCGGATCCGAACGCCACACAACATTGCAGGGCCTCCTCGGTCTGTCGGGCCATATAGTCCTCCGTCTCCGCCACAAGTTCCGCTGTCCGCGCCATATGCCGCACACAGCCCTCCACAAGCTCCCGTTCCGCATAGGGCAAAATATGATGCCTGATGCGGTTGCGGGTATATCTATCCCCACTGTTGGTCTCATCCCTGCAATAGTCTTGCCCAAGTTCTTCCAAATAATGCTCAATTTCTCCGCGTTCCACACATAAAAGCGGGCGGATGATCCGACCCCGCACGGGCGGTATCCCCGCAAGTCCCTTGAGCCCGGTCCCCCGAAACAGATGAAAGAGCATGGTCTCGCTGCAGTCATTCATGTTGTGCGCCACCGCGATCCTGTCCGCTCCGCGCTCCCGCGCCGTCTCCTCAAAGGCCCGGTATCGGAAATCCCGTCCGGCCTCCTCCTCGGAACATTTGCGCTCTGCGGCCAGACGGCGCACATCCGCCTTTCGCAGATAAAAAGGGATCCCGTAACGCGCGCACAGCTTCTCCACAAACCGCGCGTCCTCTCCCGACTCCGCACGGATGCCGTGATCCACATGAACCACGCTCAGCTCCATCCCGTAGCGCTCACGCCATTTGAGTAACACAAATAAGAGGCAAACCGAGTCTGCCCCTCCGGAAATACCCGCCACGACCCGCTCCGCGGGCCGCAGCATCCGGTGTTTCCCGATAAAGGCAAACACCTTCTCTTCAAATAGATCCGCCTGTGTCATCTTCATATACTGTAAATTTATACCATATTGTGACAAAAAGCAAGCTAAACCGCCGCATTTTCCCAGATTCCCGCCACCAACACGGTCATATCATCCCGTATGCGGCCTTGGCTGTAGCGCAGGGCCGTCTCCATGATCCGCTCCGCTACCCCGCCCGGGCTCACCTCGGATATCCCGGCGATCAACTGTCCCACGGCATCCTCATATCGCTCATCCCCAAAGGCATCCAACACCCCGTCCGTCATGAGGATCACATAATCCCCGTCCTCAAGCTGCCTGTGGACCCGTCCAGGTTCCACATTGCGGAAAATGCCCAAAGGCAGACCTCCCCGACAGATCTGCTCCACCTCGTCCCCGCGTTTCACGAAAGAGACGGCGCCGCCCACCTTACAGAAACTGCATCCGCCGTCATACAGATCCAGATCGCAGATATCCAGAGTGGGATGGCTGTACTCCCGTCCGGCGGAAAAAAATGCCACATTGACCATATTGGCCGCCGCCTCCGTCTCATATCCCGTCTCCAACAATTTCTCCATCAGATCCAACACTCTCTCGCTGTCCCTGCTCGCGGGCTCCCCTGATCCCGTACCGTCGGACAGGATCAATGTCAGCCGTCCCTTCTCAGACTCCAAAATGGAATAGTGATCCCCCGAGACCGTCTCATTCTCCTTGGTCACCTTACAAAATCCCGTGAGCGCCACATATTTGGCCTCCTCCATAAAGACAAAGCTGTGGGGCTCCTGCTCCACCAGATAGGGACTGGCAGCGGACAACTGCAGCGACCGTTTTAAGAGTACCGAGAGCATGTCCGCCACCCGGGCGGCGGGACAGCCGCCCTTCCTGTTCGTAGAGAGCGTCATGCTGATGGCATGGGTGTCGTCCGTGTTCTCCGTCAGATAGCTGAAATGATCCGCGTAGATGCTCTCCGCCCTGAGAGCGTGGAGCAGCAGCTTTCGGTAATGCTCCTCCATGGGACGGCACCGAAACAGCTCGTCCGCCAGGCGGTCCATGATCCGGGCCACCTCCCGCAGATTATGACTGATGAGCAGTCGGTTCTCCAAACTGCGCCGCTCCTCCAAAACGGTTCTCCTGTCCTTCTCGCCGTCTTCAGGGCGGACAACGCCTTCCTCTTCCCGCTCCGGATTTCCTTCAGAGGACATGGAGGACAACGCCTCCGATGATTCCGTCTCCAGACACGCCGCCAACTCCTGAAAACTCTCCGCGTAATGCAAAAGTCTCTGCCGGCACAATTCCGGCACCCGTATGTGATCCCGTATGGTTTCTCTGTCCCGTCGATTGTAGAAATACTCTCTTGCTTCCTTCACTGCCGTCAACATCTGATCACCCTGCCTTTCCGATAATCCGCAAGACTTCCGGCCTATCCTTCCATCCGTGAAGTATAGTATAATCAGCGCGAACTACAGTTTTTGTCAAAACAGGGACAGACTTACTGATTTTTTTGCGACAAAAAAACCGGAACCTTTATCCGGTCCCGGTCAATCCTGCTCTTTAAATATGATCTCACCGTCATACACCAATCCGAGTTTCTCCTTGGCTACTTCCTCCACATAGCGCTTGGTCTGCGTATACTTGCGGAAGTTCTCAATCTCCTCGGCTCTCAGCTCCTCAGCTTTGATCTGTTGTTTCAGCTCCGACTCCTTCTGCGCATAACTGTCCAGTCTCTCTGTCAGTTCTATGCTGCGTATGGCCACGGCCACGGTGATCATCATGACCACCAACGCCACCAGCATCATACTGAACCGGTTCTGATTTTTCTTTCGATATGCAGCTTTCTTCCTCTCCGACCTTGTCCTCGCCATATGTCTGCCTCCGCATATCACGGACACCGCCTCCGGCCGTCCGCAATACAGTCCCAAATTCCCTTATGAGTTTATTTTAAGCAATTTACGCAGGTACGTCAACTTCTTTTTCCAAATCCTGCGTCCGAGTTCTCTTTTTTTGTAGAGTCTCACGGCCCGTCTCCTCGCCGCCCGCATCATCTTCTCCCGAATCCTGCCCGCAAGTCTCACAAAAGGCCTCAATACCATCCCCGCTATCCGGGCTGACCGTCGCAACACCCTCTGCAGGATCATGGAGACATATTTCACCAGAAACGGACTGACCGTTTTGATGTACAGCAACATGCCCGCAAGCGCTCCCAGAACGGCAAACCAACGCAGTGTCCCATTGCTCTCATGGTACATCAGCAGAAACACCCTGACCGCGCAATACAGCCAAAAGAGCAGGTCTTCCAGGGATACCGCCCAACCGCCGTGGGGGATCACTCTCCGCAAAATGCGCAGGATATCATAGATAAATGTGATGAAAATGCCTGTACATAACGCATGGAGCATGAATGTATTTTCATCTGCCATGGCCTGTTCCTCCTAGCGGAACAGTTTGGCGAGCAGAGATTCTCCTTTATTTCCCGTGCCGGCCACATCGGAATAGGTCAGGCTGTCGATCTTGCCCTCCACGTCCACCTCGCCTTTATCCAATGTCAGTCTGCTGACATGGAGATCGTCTCCCTTGATCATCAGCATACCCTGCTCCGTCTCCAGAAGGATCTCATGGATGTCAAATGACAAAACATCATTGACGCCGCTCAACGTGCAGTTCCTGCGATTATTCATGGTGACCTTGTGCATGCGCGCAGTGGACTTCAGATCTTCCATAAACGGCACCTCCCATACTCCCGATTTCTGATAAATCTAATAAAGTATATGAGATGCGCCGCAAAATAGACCTCGAACCCCTCAGAGATAACGGAACAGTTCCTTTGCCTCCTCCTTGCGCACGGTCTCCTGTACGTCCAAGACCTCCACCTTCACCTCTTTATTGCCGAAGGAGATGGTGATGATGTCGCCCTCCTTCACATTCGCGGAGGCCTTCGCCGGCTTGTCATTGATAAACACCCTGCCGCTGTCACAGGCCTCGTTCGCCACGGTGCGCCGCTTGATCAGGCGGGACACCTTCAAATATTTATCCAGTCTCATGTGATCCTCCCCACAACAACGGACAGCGCGCTCTGCCGGCTGCCCTTATGAAACAACGACAGTACGCTCCGCGAACTGTCTTATGTTAAACAAAAAGAGAACCCTGTTACAGGTTCTCTCATCATGCATAAATCCGATTATGCGTTCAGAACATCCTTCAGAGCCTTGCCGCCCTTGAACTTGGGAGACTTGGAAGCCGCAATCTTCATGGCCTTTCCGGTCTGGGGATTTCTGCCCTCTCTGGCTGCTCTCTCGGATACCTCGAAAGTACCGAAACCAACCAACTGAACCTTTCCGCCCTTCTTCAACTCATCAGTAACAACATCGGTAAAAGCCTTCAAAGCCTTCTCTGCGTCTTTCTTGGAAAGGCCTGCCTGGTCAGCCATAGCTGCGATCAGTTCTGTTTTGTTCATTTTGAACTCCTCCTGTAATAGGTTTACTTGTTTCGCGTCACACTGCTTATCGCATATATACCTCTTTTGAAACGCCTATACATATATATATCGGGTTTTGGCCGGTTTGTCAAGGAATTTTTCCAATAAACAGGGGATTTTCCCATCAATCATCATAATGGGATACCATATCATCCACTTTATCCGTGAGAATCTGTTCCGGGGAAAGTTTGCAGATACGCCCCATGTCAGCCAGGATCATGAGCGCGTCACCCATTCGCTCCGCGATCTGCTCATCATAATCGGAGGGCTCACAGGCCTTCAGTCCCCTGACGGCCTCCTCCAGAGCCGTCACACAGGCCGCGTAATCCCGTCCGGGCTCATAGAGCCTGTCCACCTTCTTGAGTGTCTTCACCGCTCTCGTGAGCGCGGGCAGCTCCCGGGGAATCTCCCGCAGAGGCGTCTCCGTGTGTTTCTTCCCTTCCTTTTCCTTCCGCTTGATCTCTTCCCAGTTCTCCAACACCTGCCCTGAGCCGTCCACGGACACATCGCCGAATACATGGGGATGGCGCCGCACCATCTTCTCCGCCACCTCATGCACCACGTCATCCATGGTGAAGATCCCTTCTTCCCCGGCGATCTGCGCGTGCATCACCACCTGCAGGAGCACATCTCCCAATTCCTCCCGCAGATTGTCATAATCTCCCGTCTCATCATAGATACGGATGCCGGCCATCACTTCCGCCGCCTCCTCCATCATGCAGGGGCGCAGGCTCATATGGGTCTGTTCCCGATCCCAGGGACATCCGTTCTCACCGCGCAGTGTCGCTATGATATGCAAAAAATCTTCATATGTGTATCTCGCCATCTAACTGTTTCCTCCCAACACACTGTTGATGATCTCCCCCGCCAGTGCCTCCGGACTGAGTGAACCGGTATCGTCTCCGGTGACAGCGCCATCCCCGCTCTGCACCAGATCCGCAAAGGAATAGGATATATCCTTCTCCTCATCATCCACCTGTATGGTGTAACTGCGCGTGGTATATCCCGTTTTTCTCAAAGTGACCACATGGGCTCCCTCCTCCTTTTTGAAGGAACAGGGGGTGATCCCCATATAATTGCCGTCCAGATAGACCTCCACACCCTCCGGCGCGTCCACATGGACTCTGTAATAGTCTGTTGACACATCTGTCACTTTATTGTCGTCATCATCGTCCTTGTCTGAGGACAGAGTCTCCAACTCCACATTGACGGCGGCGGATGCCTGTCCCACGCGGATATACTGCGTGATGGATTTGTAACCGTCCGCCTTCACGATCATCTGATGAATGCCGTACTCCAACGTCACGGGGCCGGAGACATCGGTCTCCTCCGCGTCAATGTACACGGTAGCCCGCGCGGGGCTGACGGAAAAGAGGACGATGCCTGTCTGCGCCTGTACCACCTCCAGATCCCCTATATCAAGTGTGGCCTCCTCATTGCGATTGATTATGACATGTTTGTCACCTCCGCCGCCCCGGTGGCTGATGGTGACCTGATAGCTGCCCTCCGGCACTACCAGGAGCATATCCTCGGTGATCTGTCGCACGATGGATTGACCGATCTCTATCCAACCGCCCACAAAATTTTCATCGTTCACCAGACGCAGATACCCATGTCCCTTCTCCACGCTGACACTCAGCACCTGATTGCCTATCCCCTGAAAATTCAGCACATCCGCGGCATTGAGATCCATCCGCTCGATATTGTGCCCCATGGACAGATATTGTGTGTTGTCCGAGAGCTTGAAGACATCCTCGCCGATGGTCACCTCTCCCCGCACATAGTCTATCTCATAGCGGGACACGCCCTCATTGGTCCAAGCGTCCGGCGAAAGTTTCAGGCTGGTGAGATGTTTCTTGTCCTTCAGGAAATTGACATCCACGATATCCCCTGCCTTGAGCTGATCTAAGGAGATACTCTCGCCATATTTGTCATACAGATGTGTGGTTCCGTCAAAGGTCAGGGTGTAGGACCTGCTCTTGTTCAGATTCAACAGCGTCACGCTGGAATCCTGCTTGCTCTTGGCCAATAGAATGGCCGTATCCGCGGAGTCATAGCTGTCCGGCCCGGTGAGCACAAAGCCCGTGTCCACCCTCGCGGGCTCCTGCACAGAGGCATTGTCCGACTGTTCCGGCTCCCGGTCACAGGCCGACCATCCGAGCGACAGCACGAGCAATAATCCCATCATCCGAATCTTTCCGCTATAACGCCGTATGGTATCTTTTCTTTCTCTCATCTCTCATTCCCCGCATCTTCCTGCATCGTCCCGGATGCCGGCCATGTATTCAGCCCGGATCCCCGTTCAGGGTACCGAACAATGTATCCAAAAAGTATTGTTTATCTTTCTCCTGCTCCACAACCTTTTCCAACTTCTCCAGATTGCGCCCGGGGATCCACGCCTTCCCGGAATTATAATAGAAATTCACGATCTTCCAAAATTTCTCCGGATATGCCAGCCTGTAGTAGAGATCGATCCGGCTTAACGCGGACAGCGGCGCTTTCTCCTCATAGGCGGCCAAAATCTCCCGCCCCAACGCCACGGACCAGTTGCTCTTCTCCAAGAGCTTGCGCATCAGCAGATACAGGTCTCTCACGGGGTCATCCGCCACGCATTTCTCAAAATTGACCACAAACCATCCCTCGGCAGTTCGGATCAGATTGTGATACTGATAATCCCCGTGGCAAAAAGTGATCTTCCTCTCCGGGCTCTCGTCCCGATCCCGGGTTTTCTCATATTCTGCCCACTCCGCGGCCAAAGTAAAGGCCCGATCCAGAAAGAAATCAAAACTCTGCTGCAGTCGGATCTCAAACCAGGTCTTCTGGCTACGCTGTTTTAAGTATCTGCGCACCCGTTTTAACTCCCGGTTGCGCTTGTCATATTCCGCGGCAGGAGAAAACAGATACTTCCCTGCGATCTCCTCTCTCGGAGAATCTGACCCGGATTCGGCCTCCCCCGGCCAAATTTCCGCGCCGTCCAATTCCATATAAGAATGAAGTCTCGCCAGAAGGCGTACGGAATCCAGACATTCCGCCCGGTCATTGATATTGCACTCCCGCCCCTCCGCGTATGTCTTCAGAATATATCTGACCCCGTTGCGGTCCTTCACGCACAGATTTCCCTCCCTGTCAGGAAGGATACTCTCCACCCGGATATCAGCAGTCTCCTGAAGATGTGTGAGCAATCGGTTCTGGGTCGCAAGCCGCTCATCATTTCCCGAGTATTCCTTGAAGATCAGGCATCCCCGGGACGTCTCACAGAGGATGGCTCCCCTGCCTTTACGGGTCTTGAGCACCTCTACATCATACTGTTCCAGTAAATTAACCTCTCTGTCATTCACCCTCATACCCTCCTGACAACCATGCTAATCTACTTTATGAAACAGCCTGTGAAATTATGCTAGAGCTTTCCCAGTTCCCGCAAGAGACGCTCCGTGGTGTTGTACTCCGGGTGCTCCAGAACCAACTCCAACAGCGCGTTCAGCTTTTCTCCGATCTCGGGTCCGGGGTGATACCCCAGATTGATCATGTCGCGCCCCGTTATGGCCAAACTCTTGAGGGACACACATTGTTTCTCCCGGACGATCTTGTGATAGATCTCCTCCCATCTGTCTATGATATCCAACTTGTCCTGACGCAGATAATCGCTCTGAGCCCCCACATCCGCCCGCTTTACGGGAAATATCAGGGGAAAGACCTCTTCCCCTATACGATTTAAGGCCTTGCGCACGATCCTCTCATCCGGGATCACCGAATTGCCGTAATCATGATACATCACGATCCTGCAGACCATATGAATCGTCTGATTGTCAAAGCGGAGTCTGTTCATGATCTTGCGGGTCATCTGCTCCCCCACCACATTGTGCCCGTGGAAATGCGTAGTGCCGTCCTCGTCCGCCTTGAGGGTGGCGGGCTTGCCGATGTCATGGAACAACATGGCAAGGCGCAGGATTCGGTCAGCCTCCACATTGACCAACGAATGCAGTATATGCTCCCCCACATTATAGACATGATGGGGATGTTTCTGGGGCGTGTCCATACAGACATCAAACTCCGGCAGGATCACTTTTGTGACACCCGTGTCATAAGCATCCCTGAGATAATCGGGATGGGGAGACATCAACAGCTTGACCAACTCCACCTGAATGCGTTCCGCGCTGATGGCCTTCAGCGTGGGCGCCAACTCCCGTATGGCATCTCTCGTCTCCTCTTCGATCCGGTAACCCAACTGTGCCGAAAATCGGATGGCCCGCAAAATCCGCAGGGCATCCTCCCCGAAACGGGCTCTTGCGTCCCCCACACAGCGGATGACCCCTTTCTCTATATCCTCCAAGCCGCCAAAGATGTCCACCAGACCCTTCTCCTCATTGTAGGCCATGGCATTGATCGTAAAATCTCTGCGTCTGAGATCCTCCTTCAGATTGGGCGTGAAGGAAACCTCCTTGGGATGTCTGCCATCCTCATACTTTCCGTCGATGCGATAGGTGGTGACTTCAAACCCCTGCCGCTCCAACATCACCGTCACCGTGCCGTGTTGAATGCCCGTGTCGATGGTGCGGGGAAACAGAGCCTTCACCTGTTCCGGCTTGGCGGAGGTGGTGATATCCCAGTCCTCCGGCTCCCGTCCCAATATGGAATCCCGGACGCATCCGCCCACCACATAAGCCTCAAATCCCGCGTCCGATATGGTTTTTATAATATGCCGCGCCCTCTCGGGTATGGCGATCCGTACCTTTTCCGCCTCAATCACAATTCATGTCTCCCGTTTGTATCCAAGATGAATCCATCCGTCACCTGCACAAGCCCGTGCATATATTATTCTTTATTATAGCGAAAAGTCCCCCCGCGGTCAATTCCCTGCAATATCATGGAAACGCATACAAAAAAGCAGGTGATGGGAATCGAACCCACGTATCCAGCTTGGAAGGCTGGTGTTCTACCATTGAACTACACCTGCATATCGTGCGACAGACTTGCGCCCGTCCACTCAAATCATGAAATTGTCAGATCCTGTATCCTCCGGTGATGCTAAGAGCGCGAGACGGGAATCGAACCCGCGACCCCCTCCTTGGCAAGGAGGTGCTCCACCGCTGAGCCACTCGCGCATATCCCTAACGGGCCATTTAAAATATTCCGCCGAGAACATTGATTATGATATCATACAAATCAGGTATTGTCAACTAAAATTTGCAGTCCCCTGCACGCATGTTTCCTGCGCGCATGTCATCCGCGTCCCTGCGCGTAATACTCCAACAAAAGCTCCACCACCCTGCTGTAACTCACCATTCCGTCCGCCACCCCGTTGACTTTCAAGGTGGTATCCACAAAGACATCCGTGGCGTGATCCACCGTCTCCGTGGAAAACAGCGCCTTTCCCTCTATGCGCTCCCATTCCTCCTCCGTCACGAAGACATCATCCTCGTACACCACATCCAGAAGCTCCACCAATCCACAGATTTCCCGCGCCTCGGCAAACCCTTCCGGGTCCTGCCCGGCAATTCTTCGCACATCCCGCTCCAGATATCCCAACACACTGAGATAACCGCTGTATTGGAAATAGATATCATCCGACTGCTCGCAGGCCAGATAGCTGATGAAATTGGCCTCATCCTCATAGATAAATCCCTTGAGATGCGCCAACTCATGGCACATGGACTCCGGCAGATTCATCACATAGGCAGTTTTGTTATAATTGGCCTCTAATGAAAAGGGGAAATACCATCCCAGGGAATATTGCTGACACATAAAATCCGAGAAAAACATCGGTTTGGGTTTGGGATAAAAGCCGCTCAGGCGGTCATAGTCCTTCCCCAACCCGCTCATCACTTCCCGGGCTTTCTCCTGCATTGTGAGTGCCTGTCCGTCCGCGGACACGCCGCCGGGATAGACGATATATCCGCGGCCGTCCCTCTCTACCTCTCTGGAAAGCTCATTACATCGATCCGCCACATGATTTCTCACGCGCAGCAAATCCTGAATGGACGGCGCCTTCGTCTCTTCAAAATAAATTTCGGAAAATGTGCTGACATGATAGAGCATACTGCAGTTCAGGGTCATGACCAGACAGACGATCAGCACCACCCACGCGCAGAAGACAAAAAATTTTCGGATCAATTCAGGGAAAATTACCTTGTGGAAAATCTTGGAAACCACCGTCACAAGGCCGAGGAGCAGCGCTGCTGCCACTAACAAAATGCCCACCGTCAGCATCCACTCTCCCACGGAAAAGGGAAATATTCCCATAAATCTCCCGTAGGTGCTGACCCAAACGGGAAACACATATTTGATATAGGCATCGCAGAAAGCGGAACTGCCCCACGCGAGTATGTTGAGCAATACCGTCACGGCCGCGATACCTATATAGATCATCCGGGCCTTTCCTTTAAGCGCCGGCTTCCTCCGCCTGTGCATCATCGGATCCCACCTTAATCTTGGACTTTTTCCAAATATTGCTCTTGTAGAGCACAAACAATATCACGGAGGAGATGCCGTTGCTGACCACCACCGAATACCACACGCTGCGCACGCCCATATGCAGGATCGTCTCGCAGAACCACAGTGTCAGAAAGCGGAATACCCAGAGTCTCGTGGCATCTACCGCCATCGTGACCTCCGTGTGTCCCGTGCCCTGAAACAGGCCCGTGGTGGCATTATACACGCCGTTGGTAAAACACCAGAACGCCATGATACTCAGGAAATCCGCAGCCATGGCCACTACTTCCGCGTCATCCGAGAAAATACCCACGATCCCCGTGGAAATGACATCTCTTGATAAGATCATACCACCCACGAACAAAAATACAATACATATTTTCATGGACAGCAGATAGCCCTCTCTCGCTCTCTCCGTCTGCTTGGCGCCCATGTTCTGTCCAACGATGGTGGCCACGGCGGATCCGATACCGTTGGAGGGCAGCGTGATCAGACCGTTGACCTTGTTGCCGATGCCGTAAGCCGCCATGGCCTGATCGCCGTAGGCATACACATTTCTGCTCATGAGCAGAAATCCGAGCTGCATGGTGCTGCCGCCGATGGCGGTGGGCAGACCGATGCGCAGGATCAGCTTGATCTTCTCCCACTCAAAGCGCATATGGCGCAAGTCCAGATGCACTCCGTCGCTTCGTCTGCTCAGCAATACAAAAGCCACGATGGCGGGAACCATTTTGGCCAACAGAGTCGCCAGAGCCGCGCCGGCAGTCCCCATATGCAAACCTACCATAAAGAGAGGATCCAAAATCATATTGAGAATAATGCCGCCCAAATTCAAAAACATGGGGCGCACAGTGTCCCCTTGAGCCTGATGCACCGCCGAAAAGATATTTACCATATACAAAAAGGGCATATCCCATATCACAATGCGCAGATAGGTACAGGCATGGGTATAGGTATCTCCGTCAGCCCCCAGCCAGCTCACGATACCTGATGTGGCCAGGAACACCGCCGCGGCGCAGACAATGGCGAACAAGCCCGCACACGCGAAGATCTGATTGGCCATGCTCTTGGCATTGTCCTTCTCGCCGCCCCCGATATACTGAGCTATCAGCACGGAACCCGCCACGGTGATGCCCAGTCCCACATTGATGATGATATTTTGAACGGGAGTGACCAGATTGATGGCCGCCAGCTCATTCGTGCCAATCTTGCCCAACCAATAGGTGTCTGTCAGATTGTACATGGTCTGCAGAAAACTGTTGATCACTACCGGCACCGCCAATGACAATATCGCCTGCAGCATACTCCCGTTTAAGATCAGTTCCCGATTCATTTTCTTCTCTGTCTTCATTTTCCGTCAGCTCCGTTCCGCCCGGATGGAATGACATCACATAATCCTTCCATCTGTTCTAAGGAGCATTGTAACACAAAAAGACAGTGGTTTCCGCTAGTAATTTGCGTAATTCGCGAAAAACCACTGTCTATTTGTTTATAGTTGATCTGTTTCCGGGATTCTACCCGGATCATGCCTGTCCTTTAGAAGATCGTCTTGCCGTCCACCTCGGCATATTCCGCATACTCCTGCCAGATATTGCAGAACCAGGTTGAGCCTTGATTGAACACGATCTCATCACCGTTCTCGTCGTAGTAATGATTGGCATCGTAATCGCTGTTATGCTCCCAGGTAGCCTTGATCATCTTGCCGTGGGTGAACACATAGGCATCGCCGGAACCGTGTACACTGAATGCCAGATAGTCGTGATCGTCTCTCACCTCACCGTGGCAGACCTTGAATACCACATTGGTCACAGCCACCTGTTCTCCCGTCATCTCATCGATCTGCTTGGAGCCGTACTGAGAGCGATAGTAGAGACCATCCGACTCATTATAGGTAAAGCAGGCATTGTTCTGACCGTATCCGCCCTTGTTGCTCTGACTTCCGCCGGGACGGATCTCCAGAGCGTCCGGATAATCTTCATACTCGGCTATGCAGTCATTTGCGAACTGAAATGCCTGAGGATCTCTGCCCAGATCGTCAAAACGTCCTGACGCCTCATAGGTCTTGCCATAACCCTTGGCCTCCACACCTGCCGTATATCCCTTTACTGCCTGATCGGGAGCATCCGCTCCGTCTCCCGTGCCCGCCGCGTTGATCCACATATACGCGGTAAACTCCGTGGCGTATCCTCCTTTTTGTCTGTCCTGCCTTCTGGCAAAAGCCGCGGAATAAGGACTGGAGATACCCGTCACCGACTGGGAGATATTGTCAACTCTGGTGGAGTTGAGCAGATCCGATACATAAGGAACCGCCAGACCCCAGTGACAATAGATGGCATCCAGAGCCATGGCCTCGTACACAAAATAGTCACGGCTGCTGCGGATGGGCCCTATGTATTCCAGATCATCATAGTCCTCAAACACACACATTAAACGGGTGATACGCCCCTCCACCGGCGCCTCATAGATGATACTCGCCTGAGAGAGACCGTATTGAGGCATGGCGGGCGGATTGTTGGGCACCATGATGGCAAGAGGCCTTCTCTCCACCACATCCACATCCTTCCACTCTCCGGTGAGGTAACTCTGCATTTTGCCGTTCTCCACGATTCTCTTTTCGATCACGGAGAACTCCTTGTTCACCTTCTCCGCCTCCGAAGAACCCTGCTGCTCCGCGGAATCGGAGGGTTTGGCGGAGGAAGACTCCGGTTCAATCTCCTGGATGATGGGGCTGTTGGCAGACCGGTTACACGCAGTCAGCATAAAAGCCGCAATCAAAATAGCTGCTAATATTTTCTTTTTCATGAGCTGATCCTTTCGTAAAAAATATACTTTGCACTACACTCCTATTTTAGCTTCAATCGGAGAATTTGTCCATGCCCATTCTCTTAATTTTATCTTATTTTCCCGGCAGGATCTACCGTCTCTTCCATGTTATGGGGGCAAACAGCACGATCAGGGGCAAAAGTTCCAACCTTCCCGCCAACATGTCCAACATCAGCACATATTTGGACAGACCTGAAAAGATTCCGAAATTCGCCGTGGGTCCCACCATAGAAAGCCCCGGTCCTATGTTGTTGATGGTGGCGGCCACCGCCGTAAAATTCGTGGTAAAATCAAAATTGTCCAAGCTGATGAGCAGCAGGGAAAACGCATAGATCAACGCGTAACTCACCACAAAAATATGAATGGAATGCCTCGTCTCCTCCTCCACGGTACGCCCGTCCATCTTCACCGTGCGCACCCCATGGGGATGACTTATCATAAACAACTCCCTGAACATGCTCTTGATCATGATGAGAATACGGGACACTTTCATGCCGCCTCCCGTACTGCCCGCGCAGGCTCCCACAAACATTAAGAACACCAGTATCGTGGCGGAAAACCGCGGCCATACGTCAAAATCCACCGTGGAATATCCCGTGGTGGTGATGATGGACGCCACCTGAAAGAAAGCATGTCTGAGCGCCTCCAAGGGATTCGGAAAGATCTTGCGGATATTCCAGGCGATGGCAAATCCGCTGACCAGAATAATGGCCAGATACGTCCTCACTTCCTCCGACTGAAACGCCGATTTGAGTTTCTTGCGAAGTAACAGATAGTACGCGTTAAAGTTCACGCCGAACAGGATCATGAACACCGTGATGATCACCTGCAGATGCGGCGCGTAACTGCCCACGCTGTCATTGAGGATACCGAAACCGCCCGTTCCCGCCGTGCCCAGAGAGAGCGTCACCGCGTCAAAGAGCGGCATACCCGTCACCGCCAACAGGAAGATCTCCACGAAAGTCATGAGGGTATATACCCCATAAAGGATCGTGGCTGTGGTCCGCACTCTGGGGACAAGCTTTTCCACGGAAGGTCCCGGGCTCTCCGCCTTCATGAGAAACATGGTCTGTCCGCCCCGCATGGGGAACACCGCCAACACGAACACCAACACACCCATACCGCCGATCCAATGGGTGAAACTGCGCCAGAACAGACATCCGTGAGAGAGCGCCTCCACATCGGAGAGAATACTGGCGCCGGTGGTGGTAAATCCCGATATCGCCTCGAACAACGCATCGGTAAAAGAAGGGATCTCCCTGCTGATCCAAAAAGGCAGGGCACCGAACACACTCAGCACTATCCAACTCAAGGACACGCTGACAAAACCTTCCACCGCATAAAACACATAGCTCTTGGGTTTGCGAAAACTCAGCAGCATCCCCGTTCCCAGACACAGCAGCGCCACGATCACAAAAGCAAACGCGCTCTTTTCCCCGTAGACAGCCCCCACGAACACCGGCAGAAGTAAAAACACACTCTCAAATTTCAGTACCGTTCCCAGCACATATCGAATAATGGAATAATTCATGCTCTCATCCTCAGTTCTTCAAAATGTCTTGGGCATCCTGCAGACCCAGATGGGTGGTCACCACGATAATGGAATCCCCCGGCAGGATACAGGTTTGTCCGTCGGGGATGATCAACTGTTTATTTCTCGTGATGCAGCAGATCAGCAGTCCTTTTTTTAATTGAAGATTCTGCAGCGGGATACCCGTGATCCGGGAATTTTCGGAAATGTGGAACTCCAATGCCTCCACTCTGTCGTTATAAAGCCTGTACAAAGTCTGCACATTACTTCCGATGGAATTCTTGGTCGCGCGCACATACTGTAAAATTTTTTGAGCCGTCAAAAGTTTCGGATAGACCACGCTGTCCAGATCCAGGTTATGTATCACCTCGTCCAACTGCAGTCGGTTGATCTTGGTGATCACCTTGCTCTTCACCCTTTTTTTGGCAAAGAGAGACAGCAGGATATTCTCCTCGTCCATATTGGTCAAAGCCACCAGAGACGCCATCTTGTCGATGCGCTCTTCCTGCAGCAACGCCTCATCGCTTCCGTCCCCACGGACGATCACCGCCTCCGGCAAAAGCTCCGTCAGCTCCCCGCAGCGCTTGGGATCGCGCTCTATGATCTTCACGTCGATGCCCAAATTCTGCAGCTGTTGCGCCAGATACAGGGAAATCTTACCGCCGCCGATGATCATGGTATTTTTCACGCCGTTGGTCTTCATATTGATCTTCTCGCAGAACTCAATGGCATTTTTGCGCGAAGTGACAATGGATATGACATCCCCGGATCGAAGAATAAAATTACCGTCGGGAATCCGCACCTCATTTTCCCGGTCCACCGCGCAGATCAGGAAATCACATCGGATCTTGGTGGAAACTTCTTTCAGGGGCATCTCATGCAGCATGGAATCCGCCGGAATCCGGAAACGCAACATCTCCACACCGCCCTTGGAAAAGGTATCTATCCCGATGGCGCTGGGAAAACAGAGCAGATTCGCTATCTCCGCGGCCGCTATCTGCTCCGGATTGATGATCATGGACAGCCCCAATTCCTTCTGCAGAAACTGCTGCTCCGCATTGTACATGGGATTGCGCACTCTGGCAATGGTCTGACATTTGGAGGCCTTTCTGGCGATCACACAACAGAGGAGATTGAGCTCATCCGACTCCGTCATGGCGATCAGCAGATCCGCCTGCTCTATGCCGGCCTCCGCCAACACACTGTAGCTGGCTCCATTGCCCACCAGTCCCATCACATCGCACTCCGCCGCCAGCCGATGCACCGCATCCCTGTCGATATCTACGATACAAATATTATTGTCCTCCGAACTCAATCTCTGTGTCAGGGCGGTTCCCACCTTGCCGCAGCCCACAATAATGATCTGCATATTCACACCCGACCTTTCCTATATAATATCTCATTTTATCACAGATGCGGTTTTTTTCAATCCTGTTTTGCACTTTCATGCCCGTTCGGATTCTATCCGGTGATCCCGTATCCCGAATTGGGATGTACGGCGCAATAGGTCACATCCAACACGAACACCAACAAAAGCAGCCCGCACAGACGCCACCTCCACTTTCCGGGAATGCGGTGGTACAGGCGCATATATGCCGGCAGGAGATAACAGACGAGCGCCATGCCGCCCAATCCGAAACACACCGCCCCCAACAGGCAGATCCGACCGTTCAGATTCAAAAAATGTCCCCCATAATCCCACCAACGCACGCCCCATTTCCACTCCAGAAAGACACTGGTGGCGTATTCCAACACAGAGCAGATGAGGGCCGAACACAGAAAGACCCAAAACGGCCTCTCATGCAGTCTCTGCAACAGAAACCACAGCAAAATCCCCCCGACGCCATAGATGGGCAGATAGGGGCCCTCGTATACGCCTCTGTTGATCAGGGCATGTTCCGTCACCAGATACAGCCCCACCTCCCAGATCCAACCGGCAAAGGAGATCAGAAAGAACAGCAGCACATAAAAATCAAAAGTCCGCTGCGGGGCGGCGGTACGGGATTTTGCAATATTTGGTTGATCCGGGGTAATCTTTTTTGCGCTCATGGGGATAGTATGTCCCAAAACGATCAAATTTCTTCTGAAACGAACTCGAAAAGATTCATGAAGACAGCGTAACCAGATCATGATCTATCACATATTTCAGGTTGCATCTGTTGATCATCCATGATTTATTTCTCGCCCCGTTTTTATACTCTGATACCTGCCGTTTCATTTCGCGGGAAAGGCTGTCATACAGTTCCTGAGCCTTTTCCCGTATCGCATCTATGCCGAGCCGGTCCGCTATAAAATCCAAATGCACCTTATATTCATCAAAATGTTCCCTGAACAGACTCTCGGTTGCCGCAAGAGGATCCTTTTCAAATTGCGCGCACAGACGGACCGCCGTATTTTGTATCCTGTCGTTTAACTCCTCAAAAACGGATCGGAGTTTTTCTTCCGTAGAAATATCATACCAAGTGTCATGATCCGGGTGATAGGATATCGTTGCAATCACATTATTTACAGCCAATTTGCCATAGCTTTTACAGTATAGTTTAAACTCCGCGCTTACTTCCACGCTCTGATAGGAAAGATTCCATTTTGATGAGAAAAAGTTTATCTCAAAAACCAAATCCTTCACCGTCTTTTTAAGACAGCGTTGGCTCTTCAAATACTTCCATCCGGTTGTCTCGGAAAGATCTGAAAATAATTTTTGCGTGGCTTCCTCTACGGAAAGTTTTTTTGTTTCGTTATTTGTAGCATCTTTCATAATCGGTCTCCTTTCAGTTCCTTCCTCAATTCTTCGCAAAGTTTCGCCATTTCCCGCATATCTTCCTCCGAACACATCTCGGACAGATCGTAGGCGAGCGGATCGGATACAAAATCCATCAAAGCCGCATTCATCTGCTTTTGTTCCTCTTCCGTGGCGATAATGCGGACATTGGAAACTCTGCCTTGAAAATTATCTCCGCAGAATTCGCGCAGATTCACCTGTCCGCATAGTTTGCACTCAAGCAACAGGGCGGCCAAGTCAGTGATCAGATCAATGGCATAATAAAACACGTATTCTCTGTCCTCTGCGTCTCTGTACTCCAACAACCGGTCCGTCTGCCGAAATTTCCAACACAGCTTATTCAACCCCGTGTCAGCAAAAATTTCCGATAAAGAGATCTCTTCCTTCTGCTTGACAGTCAGATAATCTAACAAAGTTAAACTATCGTCCGTGCCGCCAATATAACCGTCCCAATATTTTCCCATGATGTACATTCCGATCCCTCCAAATACCCATTTGATTGATACAAGTATAACTGATTTTAAGGAGGTGCGCAATAAGGACAGGGTAAAAGAAGATTAAGCGGGTTAGTGTATAATTAAAGTTGGCAAAAAAGGAAGCAGAGAATAAATCCCTACTTC
>JAMPHD010000033.1 GCA_023663635.1 Acetatifactor muris | reverse complement strand
ATCCCGTCGGGCAGCCCCGCCGCATTCCGTCGGGCAGCCCCGCCGCATTCCGTCGGGCAGCCCCGCCGCATCCCGTCGGGCAGCCCCGCCGCATTCCGTCGGGCAGCCCCGAAAAACTGCGTTTTTCGGGGTCGCTTCGCTCGTCAAACAGTTTCAAAGCCTGCTGCCCGTGCAAGCACGGCATCCGGTTTTGAAACTGCTTGACTCTGCCCTTTGCGTACATTATACCATAAATCCGGATTTTGTAGTAGATATTTTTTCGAAAAGATAGTAAAATTAAGACAGTTGATGAGGAATATTGTCACAGACGTATCATACACGTTATTATAAGCGCAAAATGAGGAAGAGATTATGGCAAAACGGACTTTTACGGGAGGGATTCATCCCCATGACGGGAAGGATCTGTCCAAGGATAAAACCATATGTGATGTTCTTCCAAAGGGGGAGATGGTCTATCCTATGTCCCAACACATCGGCGCGCCGGCGCAGCCTGTCGTGGCAAAGGGTGACAGGGTCTTGGGCGGGCAGAAGATCGCGGAGAGCGGCGGCTTTGTGTCTGCGCCCGTGTACGCCTCCGTGTCGGGGACGGTCAAATGCATTGAGCCGCGAAGAGTGGCGTCGGGCGATATGGTGATGAGTATCGTCACGGACAATGACGGGCGCTATGAGGAGATGCCGCCCCGCGAGGTCAAGCCGTTGGAGGAGATGACGAAGGAGGAGATCCTGGCCGCCGTCAGGGAGGCGGGGATCGTGGGCATGGGAGGCGCGGGCTTTCCCACTCATGTCAAGCTTGCTCCGAAGGATCCGGAGGCCATAGATTATGTGATCGCCAACTGCGCGGAGTGCGAGCCCTATCTGACCAGCGACTATCGCAGAATGTTGGAGGAGCCGGAGAAACTGATCGGCGGCATGAAGGCGGTGTTGCAACTGTTCGACAACGCGAGAGGGATCCTCGCGGTGGAGGACAATAAACCGGACTGTATCGCGCTGCTTAAGGAATTGGTGAAGGATGAGCCGCGGATCAGCGTCAAGGCCCTGAAGACCAAATATCCCCAAGGCGGCGAGAGATTCCTGATCTATGCGGCCACAGGGCGCAAGATCAATTCCACCATGCTGCCCGCGGACGCGGGATGTGTGGTCAACAATGTGGATACATTGGTCGCCGTTTATCGCGCGGTGGCGGAGGGGCGTCCTCTGACGGAGCGCATCGTCACCGTGACCGGGGACGCGGTGAGAAATCCCCGCAATTATCGGGTGCGCATCGGTATGAGCTATGAGGAATTGTTGGAGACGGCCGGAGGATATCGCGTGCGGCCCGAAAAGGTGATCTGCGGAGGTCCCATGATGGGGACGGCATTGTTTGATCTGAAGATCCCCACCACCAAGACGGCGACGGCTCTGTTGGCATTGGCGAAGGACGAGGTCTCCGCCATGGAGCCGGGGCCCTGCATTAACTGCGGAAGATGTCTTGAGGTGTGTCCGGGGAGGGTGATGCCGAGCCGACTGGCGGACTGCGCGGAACATTTTGACGAGGAAGGCTTTCTTGAAAACAACGGAATGGAATGCTGTGAGTGCGGCTGTTGCAGTTTTATCTGTCCGGCCAAGAGGCCGCTCACGCAGGAGATCAAATCCATGCGCAAGATCTTGCTCGCCAAGAAGAAAAAGAAGTAGGAGGGAGCCTTATGAGTGAGGAAAAAAGAATGCTTAGGGTCTCATCCAATCCCCATATCCGCTCCCGTATGACGACATCCGGAATCATGTTGGCGGTGATCATCGCGCTGATGCCCGCGGCGGGCTATGGCATTTATCATTTCGGCCCCAGGGCTTTGGCCGTCATTGGAGTGACGGTGGCTGCCACGGTGCTCACGGAGGGGCTCTTCGGACTGCTCAGGCACAAGACCACGATCACGGATCTGTCCGCCGTGGTCACGGGGCTTTTGTTGGCATTGAACCTGCCCGTGCAGCTGCCGCTGTGGATGGCGGCTCTGGGCGGAGTGTTCGCCATTTTGGTGGCAAAGCTCTTATTTGGCGGATTGGGGCAGAACTTCATGAATCCCGCTCTGGCGGGCAGATGTTTCCTGTTGATCTCCTTTCCGAAGGAGATGGCTGATTTCTCCACTCCCGGCGGTTCCTTTGCCGGCATGACATGGGATGCATGGACGGGCGCAACGCCTCTCGCGGCTTTAAAGGCGGGGGAGAGCGTGAATGTGACGGACATGGTTCTGGGGCGGATCGGGGGGACCATCGGAGAGACCTCGGTGATCGCCATTGTGTTGGGCGCGTGTATTCTGTTGCTGTTGGGCGTCATAGATCTGAGGGTGCCCGGAAGCTATATCCTGTCCTTTGCGGTCTTTGTGGGACTGTTCGGCGGCAGGGGATTTGAACCCGCTTATCTGGCGGCTCAGCTTGCGGGCGGCGGGCTGATGTTGGGAGCGTTCTTCATGGCCACCGACTATGTGACCCGCCCCATCACGGTGAAGGGACAGTATCTGTTCGGATGTTTCCTGGGGATCATGACGGGAATATTCAGGATCTTCGGCCCCGGAGCCGAGGGCGTCTCCTACGCCATCATTTTGGGAAATCTGTTGGTGCCTCTGATCGAGAAGGTGACCCGCCCCAAGGCTTTCGGCTATGAGAGGGGAGGTGCGGCCCGTGAAAGATAGATCGGAAATATCGGTGATGCTTGGAGAGGCCGGAATTCTGTTTGCCATCACTCTGATCGCCGGGATCCTGTTGGGATTTGTCCATGAGCTGACCGGGGAACCCATACGCGTCAGACAGGCGGAGGCCGTGCAGGAGGCCTGCAGGGCCGTGTTCCCGGATGCCGCGGCGCGGGGGATGGAATTTCGGGAATATACATACACGCCGGACGTGGAGTTGACCAAGAGATTAGATGAGTCGGGCGTGGAGATCGGCACCGTGTACGAGGCGGTGGACGGAACCGGCGCTTTCTGCGGGTATGTGGTGGAGGCCGTTTCCTCCGAGGGGTACGGCGGAGATATCGTGCTCTATGTGGGAGTGGCCGCGGACGGTTCCGTGGGAGGCGTCTCCATCACGGATATCTCGGAGACCGCGGGATTGGGCATGGAGGCTCCCAAGGTGCTGACGCCTCAGTTTGCGGGTAAGAGGGTGGAGAGCTTTTCCTACACCAAGTCGGGCAGTCGGGCGGACTCTGAGGTGGATGCCATCAGCGGCGCCACCGTGACCACCAAGGCGGTGGTCAACGCGGTGAATGGCGGACTGGAGACCGCGAGGATTTTGTTGCAGGGAGGTGGCGCTGATGAGTGATATGCGCTTGCGGGCGGATAGCCCTGCGGAACGGCTTTACAACGGGTTTATCAAAGAGAATCCCACCTTCGTGCTGACGTTGGGCATGTGTCCCACATTGGCGGTGACCACTTCGGCCGTCAACGGACTGGGCATGGGGCTGACCACCACGGCGGTGCTGATGCTGAGCAATCTGATCATCTCTCTGCTCAGAAAAGTGATACCGGGCAGGGTGCGCATACCGGCTTTTATCGTGATCATCGCCTCCTTCGTGACCATGGCGGAGCTTTTGTTGGAGGCCTATGTGCCGGCTCTGAACAGCGCGCTCGGCATGTATATCCCGCTGATCGTGGTAAACTGCATTATTTTGGGCAGGGCGGAGAGCTATGCCTACTCCCATACGGCTGTCGCCTCCTTATTTGACGGATTGGGCATGGGACTTGGTTTTTCCTTTGCGCTGACCTGTATCGGCGCGGTGCGGGAACTGTTGGGTTCGGGTTGCCTGTTCGGTCAGGCGATCCTGCCGGAGAGTTTTACCCCCATCAGGATCTTCGGATTGGCGCCGGGAGCGTTCTTTGTGTTGGCCGGACTGACGGCCTGTCAGAACGCGATCCGAAATCACAGGCGCGGCGCGGACGCATCCGGAGAATCTGCCGAAGAATGCGCGCATGACTGCAGCAAGTGCGGGGTGAGCGGATGCGCGGATCACGGCAGATTTTATGACGACAGTCTCACGGTGATCGAGTTGGATGAGGAGGGAAGATAGATGGACAGTGTGAAAGAATTGCTTGTGATCCTGATCGGCTCTTCCCTTGTGAGCAATGTGGTGCTGAGCCAGTTCCTCGGTCTGTGTCCTTTTTTGGGAGTGTCCAAGAAGATCAAAACGGCGGCCGGCATGGGCACCGCGGTGATTTTTGTCATCACTCTGGCGAGCGCCGTGGCGGGAGTGATCTATCGGTTTGTTTTGCGGAAATTGGGCATAGAATATTTACAGACCATCGTCTTTATTTTGGTCATCGCCGCTCTGGTACAGTTTGTGGAGATGTTTCTGCGAAAATGCATGCGCCCGCTCTATGAGTCTCTGGGGGTGTATCTGCCGCTGATCACCACCAACTGTGCCGTGTTGGGAGTCGCGCTCACCAATGTGCAGAAAGAATACGGGATTTTGGCAGGGATCGTCAACGGCTTTGCCACCGCGGTGGGGTTCACGGTGGCCATCGTGATCTTGGCGGGCATCCGCGAGAAAATGGAATACAATGATATCCCGAAGGCGTTTCAGGGTATGCCAATCGTCCTTGTGACCGCGGGACTGATGGCGATCGCCTTTTGCGGGTTCTCGGGATTATTATAGTGGGGAGCGTGACGCTGATGAATATAACAGGAATCATTGTGGCCGCCGCCGTGGTGGGGGCGGTGGGAATCTTCGTGGGACTCTTCCTGGGAGTGGCGGGTCTGAAATTCAAGGTGGAGACGGATCCGCGGGAGGAGGCCGTGTTGGCGGCTCTTCCGGGCAATAACTGCGGCGGATGCGGATACGCGGGATGCTCCGGACTGGCGGCTGCGATCGCGGGGGGCGATGCTCCCGTGAACGCCTGTCCGGTGGGAGGAGAGGCCGTCGGCGCCGCGATCGCGGCCATCATGGGAGTGGAGACGGCCGGAACCAAACGCCTTGTGGCTTTTGTCCACTGTCAGGGCGACTGTGAGAAAGCAGGGGCGGACTATGAATATGACGGTGTGAAAGAATGTCGGATGATGGCGTTTGTGCCGGGGGGAGGACCCAAGTCCTGCAACAGCGGATGTATGGGTTATGGCAGCTGTGTGCGCGAGTGTCCCTTTGACGCCATTCATGTGGAGAACGGCGTGGCCGTGGTGGATCGGACAAAGTGCAAGGCCTGCGGAAAATGTGTGGAGGTCTGTCCCAAACATCTGATCTCCCTGATACCGTATGAGGCCAAGGTGGAGGTGGCCTGCCGTTCAACGGACAAGGGTCCCGTGACTATGAAGGCATGTACGGCGGGCTGTATCGGCTGCGGGATCTGCGCGAAGAATTGTTCCGCCGGGGCCGTGGAGGTGACGGATTTTCACGCTGTGATCGATCAGGAGAAATGCACGGGATGTGGCGCCTGTGTGGAGAAATGTCCAAAGAAAGCGATCCTTACGATCTGACGGAAAGGAGAATGGCAGATGCGTTTGCCGGATGAGTTTGAAGAGAATCGAAACGCCCTGACCCCCGCGGTACTATCCGCCATTGTGGCTGTGGCGCTCTTTGTGGGGGCGATCCTGGTGATCGTGCTGGTGATGAACAATCAGAACAATAACAGGCACTCCATGGCGGAGAGCGGGACGAAGGAGCCGGAGATCGAACAGAGTCAGGGAATGCTCTATCCTGACACGGATGATCTGCTGTCCGGGAGGACGCTCTCTCCGGACGATCTGGATTTCTGGGACAAATATCCCGAGACGACTTCGGAGAGCGGGACGGCTCCGGAGAGCGCGTCGAAGGAGACCACAGCGGTTCCGGAGAACGATCCCGCCACGGACGGCAAGCACACTATGGTCGTGAACCGCGACGGCAAGGAGGAGTGGGTGCTGATCAGTCCCTATCTGCCCAAACATGAATATGATTTTACCAAGCTCGTATGCCAGTCCGATCTGATGAAATATTATGAGGAGGGGCGACAGGTCTCCTATGTGGGAGTCGATATATCCAAATATCAGGATTATGTGGACTTTGTCAAAGTCAGGAAAGCCGGCGTCAATTTTGTGATGATACGGGTGGGCGCGAGAGGTTACGGCAGCGGGCAGCTCGTGATGGACGAGTATTTTACGGACAATATCAAGCGGGCCACCGATGCGGGACTGCAGGTGGGAGTCTACTTCAGCTCTCAGGCGGTCACGACGGATGAGGCGTTGGAGGAGGCACAGTTGGTGACGGATGCCCTTGCGGAGTACAGGATCAGCTATCCCGTCGCCTTTGACATGGGATTTGTGGACAATGACACGGCCCGGATCGAGAGCCTGAGCAAGTCGGAGAAGACGGAGATCGCCAAGACTTTTCTGGATGCCGTGGGGGCGGCCGGCTATATGCCCATGATCTATGGGGACAAGGAATGGCTGATCAAGGAGATCGACATGTCCAAACTCACGGCCTATGATGTGTGGCTGTCGCAGATCAAAGACGTGCCGGACTATCCCTACCGCTTTACCATGTGGCAGTACACCAAATCTGCCTCCGTGGACGGCATTGCGGGCTATGCAAATCTGAATGTGAGCTTTATTGATTATTCGGAGAAGTAGCGGGGCGGTATTGCCGGATCTTGGGGGAGATGTCCACCCGGGTGTAGATATCCGCATAGCGGGCAGGGGACATACCCTCGATATAGTTGGGCGTAAAATTCTTGCGGACTCCGTTGCGGCGCAGGATGTCGATGGCCTTGTTGTAGGCGATGGCGGCCTCCTCCCGGGAGGCATATTGCCCCACCAGATAATCACCGCGGATATGGATGCGGACAGTATATACATACTGTCCGTTTTTGCGTGTGAGCCGGATGCCGTGATAGGTGTTGAAGATCTCCAGGTTCTCGCGGCGAAAATCGGTGGGATCGCCGTTCAGAAAGCGGAAATCCCTGCCCTCCACCGCGTAGTTTTTGATGCCGTATCGGGACACCAGATTGATCTGCATACCATAGTCCGCCACAAAATAGTGATTTCCGCGGCACATGATCTTGTGCGAGGCATAATAAAACAGATCGTCCAGATCAAATTTCAAACTCTTTGAGGGGGTCAGGTGATAATAGAAAAACTTCCGGTGGATATAAATGGGAGTGCCAAAGTAGATATCATTGTCCCGGAAATTTAACAGGCAGACCCATTTCTCAAAGGATAGGGGTGATTCCTCCGTATAATGAATCAGTCCGATGGAGGGGTCGCATAACAGCCGGGTGCCCTCCAGATAGGCGAGCCGGGCTGTCTGCGCGGTGGCATGGCTGCCCAGACTGATGTGTTTGCGCTTATAGGTGAGAGAGGCACGAAAATAAGGGGTGCCGTCCTTTTTGAATGCGGGGAAGACACCCTTCGGATGAGTATTCTGTCGGGTTTTGTCGTTGTTCTCTTCTTTTTTCATAAAAATGATTCCTTTTACCTAAAATCAGTATAACATGATTCATAAAAATAAAGCAAGCTGCATACATATGTTTATCATAGGGGAGTAGGTTATGTATAAAAAAGCAGTCAGCAGCCTGTTGTTATTGAATTGGATCATGCTCTTTGGAATCATTTGCGTGAAAGGCATCTCACAGAACAGACAAGCCTCCGGGGCCATACCTGCCGGTGAGATCAAATTGGACGAGAGAGTGTTGGCCACCAGGGAAGACGGAAGGATGGGGATCGCGGATGTCGCCGTCTCCGGAAGACGCGTGGTGGATGTCCGGTTGTTGGAGCGCAGTGAGAGTTATCTTTTGAGCGAGGAAGATTTGGACATCCTGATGCGCATTGTGGAGGCGGAGGCCGGCAATCAGGATGTGGAGGGGAGACTTCTGGTGGCGAATGTGGTGCTCAACCGGGTGGAAAGCGACAAATTTCCGGACACCGTGAAGGATGTGGTATTCCAGGAGCAGAACGGGGTCAATCAGTTCTCGCCGGTGTCCAACGGCAGCATCTGGAAGGTGCAGATCAGCGAGGAGACGGACGAGGCGGTGGAGCGCGCGCTGGACGGGGAGGACATCTCCGACGGAGCACTCTATTTTGTCTCCCGTCAATACGCGGACAGCACGAAGATGGGATGGTTTGACAGGCATCTGACTTATCTGTTTGAACACGGGGGGCACGAATTTTTCAGATGAGAGCAGGCCGGAACCTGACAATTGCACTTTCATACAAAATGTGTTATACTTGCAGAAAAATGTAAAGCAATACGGCAGTGGCGAGGAGAGAAAAATGGAAGTATTCTATCACAGTACAAGAAACAAAGAGAGCGGGGCGGCATCCCGCGTGACGGCCTCACAGGCCATTTTGAAGGGCCTGTCCGATGACGGCGGCCTGTTCGTGCCGGATCATATCCCGACGTTTGACAAGAGCCTGAAGGAACTGGCGTATATGGATTACTGGCAGACAGCCTACGAGGTGATGAAACTGTTCCTCACGGACTTTACGGAGGAGGAACTCAAAGACTGTATCGCTAAAGCTTATGACGATAAGTTTGACACGGAGGCTATCGCGCCGCTCACGGAGGCGGCGGGGGCATATTATCTGGAGTTGTTCCACGGCGCCACCATCGCGTTTAAGGATATGGCATTGTCCATCCTTCCCCGGCTGATGATCACGGCCGCGGGAAAGAATCACATGCAGAGCGAGATCGTCATTCTCACCGCCACGTCCGGGGACACCGGCAAGGCGGCGTTGGCCGGCTTTGCGGGGGTGGAGGGCACCCGCATCATCGTGTTTTATCCCAAGAACGGCGTGAGCCCGATCCAGGAGAAACAGATGGTGACCCAAAAGGGCGATAACACGTTGGTGGTGGGCATCCACGGCAATTTTGACGATGCGCAGACGGGCGTGAAGAAGATATTCTCCGACAAGGCATTGGCAAAGGAGATGGAGGAGAAGGGTTTTTGTTTCTCCTCCGCCAACTCCATCAATATCGGCCGTCTGGTGCCGCAGATCTGTTATTATTTTTATGCCTACGGGCAACTGATGAAGGCGGGCAAACTCGCCGAGGGCGAGATTCTGAACGTGGTGGTGCCCACGGGTAATTTCGGCAATATCCTGGCGGCTTTCTATGCCAAGAACATGGGACTGCCCATCGGAAAGCTGATCTGTGCCTCCAACGACAACAAGGTGCTGTATGATTTCTTCCGGACGGGAGTATATGACAGAAACAGAGAGTTTGTGCTGACATCTTCTCCCTCCATGGATATTCTGATCTCCAGCAATCTGGAGCGGCTGATCTATCGCGTCGCGGGAGAGGACGCGGGCAGTACCGCCCGACTCATGGAGGCGCTGAGCGGTCAGGGAAGATATGAGATCACGGAGGAGATGAGAGCCGGGCTTTCGGATTTCTACGGCAATTACGCCACGGAGGCGGAGACGGCGGCGGAGATCAGACGTCTCTACGAGAGCTGCGGATATGTGCCCGACACGCACACGGCAGTGGCGTCCGCCGTGTGGCAAAAATACATCAGGGAGACCGGCGATCAGACCAAGACGGTGATCGCCTCCACGGCAAGTCCCTTCAAGTTCACGAGGAGCGTCATGAATGCCATCGACGCAAAATATGACTCCATGGGTGATTTTGAGTTGGTGGATGAGCTGTCCAAGCTCGCTAATGTAAAAGTGCCGGCGGCCATTGAGGAGATCCGTACCGCGCCCGTGCTGCACGATAAACAGTGCGATGTGGACGGGATGGAAAAAGTGGTGCGGGAATTTTTGGGGATTTGAGCCGTGCGGCGGAGGAGATCATGACGAACGGGGAAATTTTATCTCATATAGACCATACACAGTTAAAGGCATTCGCCACATGGGAGGATATCGCAAAGCTCTGCGATGAGGCCGCGGAATGCGGCACGGCGAGCGTGTGTGTGCCGCCCTGTTATGTCAGGCGGATCAAAGACGCTTATGGGGACAGGCTGAGGATCTGCACGGTGGTGGGCTTTCCCCTGGGCTACAGCGTCACGGAGGCCAAGGCGGCGGAGGTACGGCAGGCCTTGGTGGACGGCTGTGACGAGATCGATATGGTGGTCAATATCAGCGATGTGAAGAACGGACTGTTCGACCGGGTGGAAGAGGAGATCCGCGCGCTAAAGGAGATCTGCGGCGGACATGTGCTGAAGGTGATCGTCGAGACCTGCTATCTGACGGAGGCGGAGAAGATCGCCATGTGTCATGCGGTCACGGAGGCGGGTGCGGACTATATCAAGACCTCCACGGGATTCGGCACGGGCGGCGCGACGAGGGAGGACGTGGAGCTCTTCAAGGCTCATATCGGCCCTAACGTGAAGATCAAGGCGGCCGGCGGCATCTCCACAATGGAGGATCTGGAGGATTTTTTGGCCTTGGGATGTGACAGGATCGGCACCTCCAAGGCTGTGGGACTACTCAGGGGAGAGCAGTCGGAAGGGTATTGATCGGGAGGGCGGAATGGAATATGGAAAACAGGAAAATACAGGATCGGCTTGCGGCTCTGCGGGAGAAAATGCGTGAGAACGCCATGGACTATTATCTGATGCCCACCGCGGATTTTCACGGATCGGAGTATGTGAGTGACTATTTTAAGGTGAGAGAATATTTCAGCAATTTTACCGGTTCCAACGGCACGCTCCTGGTGTGGCAGGGCGGCGCGGGACTCTGGACGGACGGACGGTATTTTATCCAGGCGCAGCAGGAACTGGAGGGAACGGGCGTGGAGCTCTTCCGCATGATGGAGGAGGGCGTGCCCGATATCGGAGAATTTCTGGCGGATCGCATGCGGGACGGTCAGGTGTTGGGATTTGACGGACGGGTGGTGGCTGCCCGGGACGGAAAGCGCTATGAGGAGCGCTTTGCCGCTGCGGACAAGCACATCCGCATAGACTGCGCAAAAGATTTGGCGCAGGGTCTATGGACGGACAGGCCGGATTTTCCCGCGGGAAAGGTGACGGCTTTGGACGAGGCGGTCACGGGTATGGGTACGGCGGACAAATTGGATGCCGTGCGGCGTAAATTGTCGGAGGCAGGGGCGGAGAGTCTGCTGCTCACCAAGCTTGACGATCTGATGTGGCTCTTTAACATTCGGGGCTGCGATGTGGAGTGCAATCCGGTGGCCATGTCATACGGCTATATCACCGACGCGGAGGCGATCCTGTTCATACAGGAAAAGGCTGTGGGCGAAGATGTGCGCGCCGGACTCGCGCAGAGTCATGTGCAGGTGCGGGACTATGGGGATATTTTCTCCTATTTGGAGGAGATGGCGCCGGGGCAGAAAGTGTTGGCGGACATGCGATATTGCAATTATGCGCTCTACCGGGCGCTTGCGGACCGCCATACCATCGTGGAGGGCAAGAATCCCACGGAGGCGTTCAAGGCCGTCAAAAATCCCGTGGAGCTCGCCCGGATGCGGGAGATTTATTTAAAGGACAGTGTGGCTCTCACCAAATTTATTTATTGGCTCAAGACCAACATCGGCAAACGGGAGATCACGGAGGTGAGCGCGGCCGACAAATTGGAGGAGTTGCGGCGGGAGATCCCGGAGTTTCTGGATCTGTCCTTCCCCACGATCGCGGGATACGGGCCCAACGCGGCCATGATGCACTATGAGGCCACGGAGGCGGACTGCGCGACTTTGCGGCCCGAGGGGCTCTTTCTGGTGGATTCCGGGGGGCAGTACATGGGCGGCACCACGGATGTGACCCGAACCATCGCGCTGGGCCCCGTCTCTGAGGAGCAGAAGATCCACTATACCGCGGTGGCGGAGGCTGTGATGCAGTTGACCCACGCGAGATGGCTCCACGGATGTACCGGGCGGAATCTGGATATTCTGGCCCGCAGGCCCATATGGAATCTGGGAATCGACTACAAATGCGGAACGGGGCATGGCGTGGGCTATATCCTGAACGTGCATGAGGGGCCCCAGAATATGCGCTGGCGTTTCTCGGAGGGGCAGGAGGAGGCCGTACTGGAGGCCGGCATGGACATCACCAACGAGCCCGGAGTCTATATAGAGGGCAGCCACGGCATCCGCATCGAGAATGTGATGGTGGCGCAAAACGACATCAAAAACGAGTACGGGCAGTTCATGCATTTTGAGACATTGACCTGGGTGCCCATCGACTTTGACGCCATCGATGAAAAATATCTGACGGAGGAGGGCAGGATCCTGCTCTACGGCTATCAGAGACAGGTGTGGGAGAAGATATCTCCCTATCTGAATGAGGAGGAGAGAGCGTGGCTTGAGAAGGAGACCCGCGCGGCCGGCGCGATGATCCTGCGCAATCCCGCAAGTCGTAATATTTAGTTGCGGAATGTGCATTGCCATGATATAATGGCCGCAAAAGAATAATGATCAATGGGGGGACAACATGGGATTTTTGGACAATCTGATCCGAAGAGAAGTGCGCAGGGCGGTGAGCAGCGCTGCGGACGCGGTGACGGATAATGTGATGAACGCGGTGCTCGGCAAGGTCGGTCAGACCGGAGCGAATACATCGTCCGGAACAGATACATCGGCCAAGGCAAACACGCCGTCCGGGGGAAATACATCGTCCCGCCCGAATATAACCGTCGATGGAGTTCCGATATTCGGCGGGAAAAATTCAAATTCCACAACGGGCAACGATGAGGCGATCCGGGAGAACAAGGAGGCCACCGGAATGGAGAACTGCAGCGGCGAGGAACTGCTGCGGCAGCGGATAGAGCGGATCGCGGCCGCGGAGAAACCGGAGTTTGAACTGCGCGGACAGGTGTCGAGCAGCGAGGTGGATGCGCCGCAGGGGGCAGAACCCTATTTTTCCTATGGTTTCTATAAGGATGGAAAGTTGGTGGCGGTCATTCAGATCCTGCACACCAATAATGCCTACGGTTACAAGCGCGTACGTCTGGCACAGCGGGCATGTCGCGCGCAGGGCGTGAAATATATGAACTTCATGTCCTATATGACCAATCGGCCGGAGTATGTATCGAATTGTTTCACGAGGATGCTCCGGTAGATGAGAGAGCCCTTTTGTCATAGAGAGGGAAACGCAGCACAGGCTGCGCCCGCGGCGGGTAAAGCCTGTTCCCTGTGTGTCGGGATACACACATCCGACATATAACACCAACTCCTTGGGATTTGTCGGGCTTTGCGGGCGGCGGGAACAGGTTCAGCCCGGTGTTAATAAGCATGGCTTATTACTTCAAAGCTTTTTCCCTCTCTATTAAAAATATATCAATAGAAAACGGATCGATATGGGGACAAATATTATTGAGTCGGCCGCCGCTCGGGAGAGTTGGTTGGCCTTTTTAAATGACAAGCAGACAAAGCAGCATTTAGGCAGCAGGGAGGAGCGGCAGATACGGGATTTTATTGAGAGACAGGGATATCTGCCTCTCTGTGAGGACTGCAGGGCGGGAGTGTTTCCGCGCAGTCTGCCCCTCAAGCGCACCATCAACAAGGAGGGCAGCGGCAAAAAGAGAGTGGTCTACACCTTCTCGGGGGACGAGGGGATCTTTTTGAAATTTATTGCCCACGGGCTGAATATGTATGAGGACAGATTTTCGGATAACTGCTATGCCTTTCGCAGACGGGTGGGCGCGAAGGAGGCGGCCCTGCGGCTGCGGCAGGACCGGAGGGTGCGGGAGAGTTGGTGTCTGAAAGCGGACATCAGCAATTATTTTAACTCCATAGACGTGGCGCTTTTGCTGCCCAAGCTGGACTTTTTGCGGGAGGAGAACCCGGAGGTGCACGGGTTGCTTGCGCGGATGCTCCTGGAGGAGTGTGTGACGGAGGAGGGCAGACGGATCCGGGAGCCTCATGGGGTCATGGCGGGAACGCCCACCTCTCCCTTTCTGGCCAATCTGTATCTTGCGGAGACGGATCGTGTCTTTGAGGGGAAGGGGACGCTGTATCTGCGCTATTCAGACGACATCCTGCTCTTTGCGGAAAGCAGGGAGGAGCTATTGGCGGAGCGGGAGTTTCTTTACAAACAATTTGCAGATTTGAAACTGGCCGTGAATCCGGACAAGGTGAGCATCACCGCTCCGGGGGAGGCCTTTGACTTTCTGGGGGTTTCCCATTGCCGCGGGGAGGTGGATCTGTCGGCCAACACCCTGCGCAAGATCAAGGGAAAGATACGGAGAAAGAGCGAGGCGCTGCGGCGTTGGCAGCGGGGGAAAGGGCTTACTCCGGACAAGGCGGCCATCGGTCTGATCCGCGCCATGAACCGGAAATTTTACGGCTATGGAGATCCGGCGTATGAGTCCGCGGATGATTCTGCGGGGAACGGCGAGCCTTCCGGGGACGAATTTACCTGGAGCAGATGGTTCTTCCCGCTTTTGACCACGGACAGAGGGCTTAAAGAAGTGGATGCCTATATGCGGGAGTATATCCGATATGCCGTCACGGGGCGGCATTACAAGGGAAATTATCGGATTTCCCATGAACAGCTGCGGCAGTGGGGTTATGTGAGTCTCGTGCGCGAATACTACCGGCATCGGCGGGAAAGTATTGACTTTTTGCAACACATTTGAGATAATGTCAAAGAATGGCAAGAGGCTTTTAGAGAGCGGAACTGCCGTAGAGAGACTGACATCCGTTCCGCGATATCCGCGGGGCGGGTGGGCCAATACAAAAAATAAGGAGGATGTACCAAATGTCAACAAAAGCTTATTATCCGATTTCTGAAATCGGCGCCGGAAAGCCCGGATTCAGCAGGACGCGTTCCATCATCGAAGGTGCCTTCTACTGCAATAATGTGGTGAAGATCAACACCGTGAGAGAGGCATACGAGTTGGCTAAGAATTCACCCGGAACCATCGTTACCGACATGCCTGTTTACAGGGCTGAGGAGCAGGGGTTGGAGAAGGATGCCAAGGTGCTTCTGTTCAACGATGGCGCCGTTACCGGCCGTTATGCCGCAGCGCGCCGCATCAAGGGCGAGCCCGGCGTGGATGCCACCAAGCTTGACAAGGTTGTTATGGATGCCATCTACAGAACCCGTTGGCAGACCATGTATCACGCAGAGTGCTTTATCGGTCTGGACCCTGAGTTCATGGTGAAGGCACATCTCTTGATTCCCGAAGGTGAGGAGAATCTGCTCTACAACTGGATGCTGAACTTCCAGTATATGTCTGACAAGTATGTGGAGATGTACAAGAATTCTCAGCCCGTGGGCGGCGGAAAGGAGCCGGATATCTATATCTTCTCCAATCCCCAGTGGACTCCCGAGGAGGCTCCCGATGTGGATTACAGCTGCCTGAGCGATCCCCTGACCCTCTGCTATTTTGACACCAACGAGAACTGCGCGGCAATTCTCGGCATGAAGTATTTCGGTGAGCACAAGAAGGGCACCCTGACCATGGCATGGGCTCTGGCCAACAGAAACGGCTATGCATCCTGCCACGGCGGACAGAAGGAGTATTCTCTGGAGGGCGGCAAGAAGTTCGTTGCCTCCGTATACGGCCTGTCCGGATCCGGCAAGTCCACTCTGACTCACGCAAAGCACAATGGCAAATACGACGCGTTCGGCGGCATCAAGGTTCTGCATGATGATGCTTTCATCATCAACTCTGATACCTGCGCCTCCATCGCTCTGGAGCCTACTTATTTTGACAAGACCGCCGATTATCCCACCGGCTGCCCTGACAACAAGTATCTGCTCACGGCTCAGAACTGCTCCGCAACCTTGGATGAGGACGGACACGTTCAGTTGGTGACCGAGGACATCAGAAACGGTAACGGACGCGCGATCAAGTCCAAACTCTGGTCTCCCAACCGTGTTGACAAGATCGACGCTCCCGTAAACGCTATTTTCTGGATCATGAAGGATCCCACCATTCCTCCTGTGGTGAAGTTGAAAGGTTCCGCTCTGGCATCCGTCATGGGCGCTACGCTGGCCACCAAGACTTCCACCGCGGAGCGTGTGGCTGCAGGCACCGATATGAACGCGCTTCGTATCGTTCCCTATGCAAATCCGTTCAGAACCTATCCTCTGGTGAACGACTATGAGAAGTTCAAAAAGCTCGTTCAGGAGAAGAACGTGGACTGCTACATCGTGAACACCGGCGACTTCATGGGAACCAAATGTAAGCCCGCCGACACGCTGGGCATTCTGGAGACCATCGTGGAGGGCAAGGCTAAATTCGAGCAGTGGGGACCTTTCGAGGACATCGAGATCATGTACGACTGGTCCGGGAAGACCTCCGATGCGTTCAAGCCCGACTTAAGCGATAAGGAGTATGTAAAGGCTCTTCAGAGCGCTATGCAGAACCGTGTGGACGCAGTGGAAGGATTCGCCACCAAGAAAGAGGGATACGACAAGCTGCCCGATGAGGCTCTTGAGGCCCTGAAGAAGATCGTGGCGGAGGCATCTTCCCTGTAAGAGGAAAAAGATTCCAACGGATGAGCCGAAAAATTAGGTTTTTCCGGTTGTAATCCACATGCAAATCCGATATAATAATATTGACCTGAGATGCACGATAAACCTTGTCAGTTTTGAACCTACATTTACTTTAAACGGGATTTCCTATATTGCCGTATGGCTGTCAGGCCTCCACGGTGACACAAAGGCGCCGGTTCGCAGGGGAAGGCAAAAGTGCGGTTGCGGTAACCCACCTGGCATTGCTAGGAGTCAAAAGACAAGGGGCGGCATTTTGGGTAACACGAACAAAAGAGAGAGCAGTCCGAAAGGGCTGCTCTTTTAGAATAGATATGACCGGATATAATTAGATATGATCAGATAAGAAGTCCGGGGATCGGGCGGAGAGGAAAGTATCGGATTGGGTATCAGAGATTGGGGACAGTTTCATCAGTTGAATCGTCGGGAGAGAATGCAGTTAAAGGCGTGGATCTGTGTGCTCGGCGCGGCATTGCTGATTTTTCTTTTTGTGGGACGGCTGCTTTTTTGGACGGGGAATGAGCCGGAGGAGCCGGAGCCGGAACCTCATGTGCCGGTGATCGTGAAATTAACCAATGTGTGGATCATCGAGGCGGGTGAGGACAATCTGCTGCTGTATCGGGACGGAGCGGAGGAGAGCTACAACTACGGGACGGAGAGCGGCATGCTCTATCAGCCTATGCGGGGCATCGGGGAGCAGATCGCGGACGTGATCCTGACGGATGGGCGCGTGACCGGCATCAAGGCGCACACGGAGAAGATCCACGGCGTGATCCTCGGCGCGGATGAGGCCTCCATAGAGGTGGAGGGATACGGTCGGCTGCCGCTTGCCTCGGATTACGGGGGCTATCGTATTTATAATACCCTTGCCATGTGTACATATAAGGATCTTGCTTTCGGCTATGATTTCGCGGATCTGGTGTTGGAAGACGGAGAGGTCTGCGGCATCCTCATGGTGCGGGAGGAGACCATGGATTCCATCCGCGTCCTTATCAAGACTTCCGATTACGGGGCGTTGTTGCACGAGGAATTGGCGCTGACGGCGGACACGGATTTTGTGATCCGCTATGGCGCTCTCGGGCAGGAGACGGAGGAATTGCACGCTGCCGGGGAGGAAGTCGTCATCCGGACGGACAGCGATTATTTTGAGGGCGGCAGGGTCATGATACAACCCTCGGTATTGACGGGCAGGGTGTTGTTACAAAATGTGAACCGCAGTCAGGGCGTCTTCGGATACAGAGGACATATGGAACTGCTCAAGACCGCGCAGGGGATCGCGGTGGTAAACGAGCTGTCGCTGGAGGAATATCTGTATGCCGTGGTGCCCGGGGAGATGCCGGCCTCCTATTCCATGGAGGCGCTGAAGGCCCAGGCGATCTGTGCCCGCACCTATGCCTACAGCCATATGCGACATGCGGCATATCCCGCCTATGGCGCCCATGTGGACGACAGCACTTCCTATCAGGTCTACCACAATATCCCGGAGCAGGTCAACACCACACAGGCCGTGAAGGAGACCTACGGGCAGCTCTTATACACGGCGGAAGGGCAGCCTGCGGGCACCTATTATTATTCCACTTCCTGCGGTGTGGGCAGTGATGCCAATGTGTGGAAGACCGAGGCGGCCGCCGGGATCCGGTATCTCAAGGCGGAGGCCATCAATGAGACTCTCATGCAGGAGAAACTGGTCCTCAGGGAGCAGCAGCTTGCGGACGGAGAGGTAGTGAGCGTCTCCACACAAGCGGACCTCGGAGAGTATCTGCGGGAGGAGGAACATTTCGCGGAGTTCATCACCCATACCGGCGCGGATGACTTTGAGGCGGGGGAAGGATGGTATCGCTGGAGTTACGAGGTGGAGGAGATTTCCCCGGAGCATATGTACGAGGTACTCAAAAAACGCTATCAGGCCAATGCGGATCTGGTTTTGACCTTGGACGGGGAGGAATATATCAGCGCGGAGCCTGAGAAGTTTACCAAGATCAAGGAGATCCGCATTGCCGCCAGAGGAAGCGGCGGGGTGGCGGATGAGTTGATCCTTGAGACCGACAAGGGGGACTACAAGGTGATATCGGAGCACAATATCCGCTATGTGCTCTGTGACGGGGAGACCAAGGTGCGGCGTCAGATCGGGGACACGGTGCAGATGCCGAGTCTTCTGCCCAGCGGTTTCTTTATCATTGAGACTGGTAAAAAGAACGGGAATGTGATAGGATATACACTGACGGGAGGCGGATTCGGCCACGGCGTGGGCATGAGCCAGAACGGCGCCAAAGCCATGGCCCTGAAGGGCTATTCCTGTGAGGAGATATTGTTGTTCTTTTATGAAGATTGTAGTCTGAGATCAATCTATTGAATGAAGGGGACCGGATTCATGTTGTGTAAAGCCTGGCGGATCTGCAGGGATTTTGCCGATAAGATGAAGAAAAAGAATATTGCGTCCTATGCGGCGGGCACGGCGTTTTTCTTCTTCCTGTCGCTGGTGCCCATGCTGATTTTGATCTGTATGGTGCTACCCTACACCCCGCTCACGGAGGAGAATCTCGTGGATGTGGTGACGGGGGTGACGCCGGCGGCCGTGGATCAATTGGTGACGGATGTGATAGAGGAGGTGTACCGCAAGTCCGCGGGGGCCATGTCCGTAGCCGCCATCGCCACGATCTGGTCCGCCTGCAAGGGTGTGTTGGCGCTGATGAGAGGACTGAATGCCATCAATGAGGTGGAGGAGAAGAGAAATTTTCTCTCCATACGTCTGATCGCGTGTTTTTATACGGTCGTGATGATGGTGGTGCTGATCCTCTTTCTGTTCGTCATGGTGTTTGGCAATCAGCTCATGAATCTGATGCTGTACCGGGTGCCGCAGCTGCAGTATCTTGTGTCGCTGTATATGGAGTTTCGTTTTCTGGTGGTGTGGGTGTTTTTGACGCCGCTCTTTGCCGCGATCTACGCCTATGTGCCGGATAAGAGACTGTGCTTTAAGGAGCAGATTCCCGGAGCCAGTTTCACCGCCGTGGTCTGGAGTGTCTTTTCTTGGGGATTTTCCCTGTATGTGAGCCGTTTTCAGGCTTACAGCATCTACGGCAGTCTGTCCATCATCGTGATCATCATGATCTGGATGTATTTCGGCATGTATATCATTATGATCGGCGCCTATCTGAACCGATATTTTGAACCTGTGAACAAAGTGCTCATGGGCACCAACAGAGACTCGCTAAACAAATCGTGATAAAGGGTGTCTGCGGAAAGGAAGGATTATTAAAATGAAAAACATGATCGCATCGGCAGAACAATTAAAGGAGGAGCTGGTCCAAATCCGAAGGACATTGCACAAATATCCCGAGGTGGGCAGATCGCTGCCGCAGACCAAGGCGCAGGTGCTCGCCAAACTGCGGGAGTACGGCTATGAGCCCCGGGAGGTCGGGGAGAGCGGCATTGTGGCTGAGATAAGCGGGGGCAGCGCGGATAAGACTATCCTTCTTCGGGCGGATATGGACGCGTTGGCGGTGAAAGAGGAGACAGGCCTGCCCTATGCCTCCGGGAACGACGCCATGCACGCCTGTGGGCATGATATGCACGCCACCATGCTTTTAGGAGCGGCCAAACTGCTGCGGCAATACAGAGATCAAATAGACGGGAACGTGAGACTGGTGTTTCAGCCGGATGAGGAGGGCTTTACCGGGGCGAAGGAGATGCTGGCGGCGGGAGTGCTCGACAATCCCCGGGCGGACGTGGGGATGGCGCTGCATGTACACTCGGGAACGCCCACGGGCGTGATCCTGGGCGGACTCGGCACCTGCATGGCGGGCTGTACCTTATTTCGTATCCGTGTGAAGGGAAAGGGCTGTCACGGCGCCATGCCGGAGACGGGCACGGATCCGATCAACATTGCCGCCCATATCTTTCTGGCCCTGCAGACCGTCAACGCAAGGGAAAATTCTCCTCTTCGACCGATGACGCTGACGATTGGAAAGTTTGCGGGCGGTGAGGCCCCGAATATCATTCCGGAGGAGGCCGTGATGGAGGGCACGATCCGCACGCAGGACAAGGAACTTGCCGGGCAGATTTTGGAAAGAGTGGGGGAGATTGCAGGTCAGACCGCCGCGCTCTTTCGGGGTACGGCAGAGGTGGAGGAGCTTGCCTCCGCGCCGCCCCTCTATAATGATCCGGATCTGGTGCGGGAGATAACGGGCTATATCGGAGAGATATACGATGCCAAGCGGATCAACTTATTCGAGCAGGGGGGTATGGGATCTGAGGACTTTGCCTCCTACACGCAGGAGATTCCCTGCTGTTATCTGCTTTTGGGAGCCGGAGCGGCCGCGGAGAACGAATTGTACGGCAAACCCATGCACAACAACCGCGTGGTCTTTAACGAGGACATCCTGCCTCTCGGCAGCGCCATTTTGGCATATGGGGCACTGCGGTGGCTGCAGGGAGAACGTTCATGAAATTTATGTATGGGGAATGCCCGCGAAATTTAACTCTTGACATTTCCCTGCGGATTCACTACAATAAATGGCAGTGAAAAGCAGGGAAGGTGCACAGTAGCGTATCATTTTCCGCCAGAGAGACCGGGCCATCGGCTGCAAGCCCGATTCGGTTCAGATGATATGTCGAAATTCTCACCGGAGCTGCCCGAGGGAACGCGATTCTGTCAGTAGTTCGGGCCGGGTCGCGCACGTTACGCGTAAGAGGAGTGTCCGGGGAGAGACCGCCATGTCGCACGGCGGACCGACAGACCCGGGAAACAGGGTGGTACCGCGTATTTACGTCCCTTGCCGATGTATTTCGGCAGGGGATTTTTTAATATAAATTGTGCCCGGGCGGAGATCTGCGCGGGTGACGGGAAAGGTATGGTGTGAAAATGAAAGCGAAGTTAGACCAGATCAGAGAACAGGCGCTGGCACAGATCAAGAACTGTGACACCACGGAGAAACTCAATGAGATCCGGGTGAGCATTCTGGGCAAGAAAGGTGAGCTGACGAGTGTTCTCAAGGGCATGAAGGATGTGGCTCCGGAGGACAGACCGAAGGTGGGGCAGTGGGTGAACGATACCCGCGCGGAGATCGAGAGAGTGTTGGAGGAGCATCGCACCCGGATGGAGCGGGCCCTGCGGGAGGCCAAGATGAAGGCGGAGGTGTTGGATGTGACGCTGCCCGCCAAGAAGGCCGAGATCGGCCACAGACATCCCAACACCATCGCGTTGGAGGAAGTGGAGCGCATTTTCATCGGCATGGGTTACGAGGTGGTGGAAGGCCCGGAGGTGGAGAAGGACTATTACAATTTCGAGGCCCTGAACATTCCCGCGGATCATCCCGCCAAGGACGAGCAGGACACTTTTTACATCAATGGAGATATCCTGTTGAGAACACAGACCTCCGGCGTACAGGTGCATGAGATGGAGAAGGGAAAACTTCCCATCCGCATGATCGCTCCGGGGCGTGTGTTCCGCGCGGATGAAGTGGACGCGACCCATTCCCCCTCTTTCCATCAGATCGAGGGGCTGGTCATCGATAAGAATATCACTTTTTCGGATCTGAAGGGAACCTTGGCGGAGTTCGCCAAGGAACTGTTCGGGGAGGATACCAAGGTCAAATTCAGACCCCATCACTTCCCCTTCACCGAGCCCAGCGCGGAGATGGATGTGTCCTGTTTCAAATGCGGCGGCACGGGCTGTCGTTTCTGCAAGGGAGAGGGCTGGATCGAGATCTTGGGCTGCGGCATGGTACATCCCCATGTGTTGGAGATGAGCGGGATCGATCCCGAGGCGTACTCGGGCTTTGCCTTTGGCGTGGGGTTGGAGCGCATCGCGCTGTTAAAGTACGAGATTGACGATATGCGTCTGCTCTATGAGAATGACATTCGTTTTCTGAAACAGTTTTAAGAGGATGAAAGAGCGAAACGGAAAGGAAGGATAATCATGAATACATCCCTGTCATGGATTAAAGCATATGTGCCCGATCTCGACTGCACGGATCAGGAGTATCGGGACGCGATGACCCTCACGGGAACCAAGGTGGAGGGTTTTGAGAGAAGAGATAAGAATCTGGAGAAGATCGTGGTGGGTCAGATCAAAAAGATCGAGAGACATCCGGACGCGGACAAGCTCATCGTCTGTCAGGTGGATATCGGCGGTCAGATCATTCAGATCGTCACCGGCGCGCCCAATGTCAAAGAGGGAGACAAGGTTCCCGTGGTGTTGGACGGCGGCAAGGTGGCGGGCGGCCATGACGGCGGTCCCCTGCCCGAGGACGGCATCCGCATCAAGGCGGGAAAACTGCGCGGTGTGGAGTCCAACGGAATGATGTGCTCCATCGAGGAACTGGGATCCGACAGAAATATGTATCCGGAGGCGCCGGAGGAGGGCATCTATATCTTTGGAGCCGACGCGGAGGTGGGCGCCGACGCGGTGGAACTTTTGGGCCTGCATGACACGGTATTTGAGTATGAAATCACCAGTAACCGTGTAGACTGTTATAGTGTGCTCGGCATCGCCAGAGAGGCGGCGGCCACTTTCCGCAAGCCCTTTAATCCGCCCGAGGTAAAGGTAAACGGAAACGGGGAGGATGTGAACGACTATGTCTCCGTGGAAGTGCGGGATCGGGATCTGTGTACCAGATACTGCGCGAGAGTCTGCAAAAATATTAAGATCGGGCCCTCTCCGGAGTGGATGCAGAGAAGACTGGCCGCCGGAGGGATCCGTCCCATCAACAATCTGGTGGACATCACCAACTATGTGATGGAGGAGTACGGTCAGCCCATGCACGCCTTTGATCTGGACACGGTGGCGGGACACAAGATCATCGTGCGCCGCGCCAAGGACGGGGATGAGTTTCAGACATTGGACGGACAGATGCGCAAATTGGACGGCGAGGTGTTGATGATCTGCGACGCGGAGAAGGAGATCGGCATTGCGGGTATCATGGGCGGTGAGAATTCCAAGATCACCGATGAGGTGAAGACGGTGCTGTTCGAGGCGGCGATATTCAACGGCGCCAACATCCGCAAATCCGCCAGAAGACTGGGGCTGCGGACGGACGCGTCCGGCAAGTTCGAGAAGGGGTTGGAGGCGCGCAATGCCGAGGAGGCGATCAATCGCGCCTGTCAGCTGATCGAGGAGCTCGGATGCGGCGAAGTGGTGAGCGGCATGGTGGATGTGAAGGAGCCGATCCCGGAGCTGCGCATGCTGCCCTTTGAGCCCGAGCGCTATAATAAATTTCTGGGAACGGACATTCCCGAACAGGATATGCTTGAGATGTTTGAGCGTCTGGACATTCAGGTGATCGTCAACAGCTGCGGCGACAAATGTCTGAAACTCCCTGCCTTCCGTCAGGATCTGGCGGGCATGGCGGATATCGCGGAGGAAGTGGCGAGATTTTACGGATATGACAAGATCCCCACCACGCTGCCCGGCGGAGAGTCCACCAACGGCAAGCTGTCCTTCAAGCTCAGGATCGAGCAGAAGGCGAGAGACATCGCCGAGTACTGCGGTTTCTCGCAGGGAATGTGCTATTCCTTTGAGAGCCCCAAGGTGTTTGACAAACTGCTTTTGCCCGAGGACGATCCTCTCAGGCGGACGGTGACCATCTCAAACCCTCTGGGGGAGGATTTCTCGATCATGAGGACCATCTCCTTAAACGGTATGCTCACGGGACTGGCCACCAATTACAACAGACGCAACAAGAATGTCAGATTATATGAGCTGGGCAATATCTATCTGCCCAAGTCCCTGCCTGTGACGGAACTGCCGGATGAGAGAATGCAGTTTACGTTGGGATTTTACGGGGACGGGGATTTCTTCACGATGAAGGGCGTGGTGGAGGAATTTTTGGAGAGCATCGGCATGAAGGACAGGAAGGAATATGATCCCAATGCCGGCAAGCCTTTTCTCCATCCCGGACGGCAGGCGTCAGTCCGCTACAAGGGCGAGGAACTGGGCTTTTTGGGCGAGGTGCATCCGGAGGTCTGTGACAACTATGACATCGGGGCGAGAGTCTATGTGGCCGTGCTCGACATGCCGAAGGTGTTGCCCTTTGCGACTTTCGACAGAAAATATGACGGGATTGCCAAATTCCCCGCGGTGAGCCGTGATATCAGCATGGTGGTGCCCAAGGACGTGTTGGCGGGACAGATTGAGCAGATGATCGCGCAGCGGGGCGGCAAGATCTTGGAGAGCTATGCGCTGTTTGACATTTATGAGGGCAGCCAGATCAAAGAGGGATACAAATCCGTGGCTTATTCCATTACCTTCAGAGCCAAGGACAGAACTTTGGAGGAGGCCGATGTGAGCGGCGCGATGAAGAAGATCCTGAACGGCTTGGAGCAGATGGGGATTGAGTTGAGACAATAAGACGGTGAAAGGGGAGAGGTGCGTATATGGACAGAAAGAATGCATGGGAGACCTATGATGCCAAGGATCTGAAAAAAATGGAAAAACTCTGCGGTGAGTACCGGGATTTTTTGGACAAGGGCAAGACCGAGCGGGAGTGTGTGGACAATATCGTCAACATCATCGAGAAGGCCGGATATCGGGAACTGGAGAGTCTGGTGAAAGAGGACGCGGCCTTAAAGCCGGGAGACAGGGTCTACAGCGTGTGGATGAACAAGTCCATCATCCTGTTTCAGATGGGTGAGCAGCCCTTGAGCGAGGGCATGAACATTCTGGGAGCGCACATCGACAGCCCCCGGTTGGACGTGAAACAAAATCCGCTGTACGAGGATGGCGGTTTTGCCTATCTGGACACGCATTATTACGGCGGCGTGAAAAAATATCAGTGGGTGACGATCCCTCTGGCCCTCCACGGAGTGGTGGTGAAGAAGGACGGCACCACCGTGGAGCTGAACGTGGGGGAGGACGAGGACGATCCCGTGTTCTTTGTGTCGGATCTGTTGATCCATCTGGCGCAGGAGCAGCTTGAGAAGAAGGCGGCCAAGGTGATCGAGGGCGAGGCGTTGGACATCATTATCGGCAACCGTCCCATCGTGTTGGACAAGAAGGACAAAAAGTCCGCCAAAGCGGAAAAGAAAGATGAGGAAAAGAAGGATGAGGAACAGGCGGCCAAGGAGGCCGTGAAGGCGGGAGTGCTGCAGATCCTGAAGGAGAATTACGGCATGGACGAGGAGGACTTCATCTCCGCGGAGTTGGAGGTGGTTCCCGCGGGAAAGGCAAGAGAGGCAGGCTTTGACCGCAGCATGATCCTTGCATACGGGCAGGACGACAGAGTCTGCGCCTTCACCTCCATGCAGGCGATGTTGGACAGCGGGCGCACGGACCGCACGCTCTGCTGCATTCTGGTTGACAAGGAAGAGATCGGATCCGTGGGCGCCACGGGTATGAAGTCCAGATTTTTTGAGAACGCGGTGGCGGAGCTGATGAATCTGGCAGGGGAGTACAGCGAGTTGGAGCTGCGCAGATGTCTGGCGCACAGCTGTATGCTCTCCTCCGATGTGAGCAGCGCCTATGACCCCGGTTTCGCCTCCAGTTTTGACAAGAAAAATGTGGCCTATCTCGGGGGCGGCATGGTGTTCAACAAGTTCACCGGATCCAGAGGCAAATCCGGCTCCAACGACGCGAACGCGGAGTATATCGCCCATATCAGAGACATCTTCGCAAAGGAGAAAGTCCTGTTCCAGACGGCGGAGTTGGGCAAGGTGGATCTGGGCGGCGGCGGCACCATCGCCTACATTCTGGCGCGCTATGGCATGAATGTCATCGACAGCGGCGTGGCCGTGATGAACATGCACGCGCCCTGGGAAGCCACGAGCAAAGCGGATGTGTACGAGACCTACCGGGGATATATGGCTTTTGCCGCGCACGCGGACGAACGAAAGATATTCTGAGCCGGGGAGCGGACTACGGAAGACAGCGAAAGACAGACAGCGGAAGACAGGAAACGAAAGACAGGAAACGAAAGACAGGGAGCGGACTACGGGAATGGAATGGACGAAATCGGATTTTTATTATGATCTGCCGGAGGAGCTGATCGCGCAGGATCCCGTGGAGGATCGGGCATCATCCCGTCTTCTGGTTCTTGACAGACAGACGGGAGACGTCTCCCATCATGTGTTTTATGAGATCGTGAATTATCTGAAACCCGGCGATTGTCTGGTCCTCAATGACACCAAGGTCATTCCGGCAAGGCTGCTCGGAGAGCGGGAGGGCACCGGCGCGCGGGTGGAGCTCCTGCTGTTAAAGCGGCGCGAGGCCGATGTGTGGGAGACTCTGGTGAGACCCGGCAAGAAATGCCGCCCCGGGACAAGGCTGCTGTTCGGAGAAGGACTGCTCAAGGGGGAAGTGCTCGAGACGGTGGAGGAGGGCAATCGCCTGATCCGCTTTGAGTACGATGGCATTTTTGAGGAAGTGTTGGACAGGCTCGGGGAGATGCCCCTGCCGCCCTACATCACCCATAAACTGCAGGACAGGAATCGCTATCAGACGGTCTATGCCAAGTACGAAGGCTCGGCGGCCGCACCCACGGCGGGACTGCATTTTACGAGGGAACTGTTGGAGGAGATTGAGGGCAGAGGCGTGCGGATCGCCTATGTGACCCTGCATGTGGGTCTGGGGACTTTCCGACCCGTGAAGGAGGAGAAACTGACGGACCACCATATGCACTCCGAGTATTATCGGGTGACAAAGGAGACGGCGGAGCTGGTCAACCGGACCAAGGCGGAGGGCGGCCGGATCATCTGTGTGGGGACCACGAGCTGCCGGACAATAGAGAGTGCGGCGGACGATGAGGGCAGAGTGATCCCCGGCTCCGGGGACACGGATATCTTTATCTACCCAGGGTATCGCTTTAAAGTGTTGGACGCCCTGATCACGAATTTTCATCTGCCGGAGTCCACGCTTGTGATGTTGGTGTCGGCTCTCGCGGGCAGGGATCGGGTGTTGGCCGCGTATGAGGAGGCCGTCCGGGAAAAGTACCGTTTCTTCAGCTTTGGCGATTGTATGGCCATACTGTAAAAGAGGGATCGCACTTTTGTAAAGGGAAAATTTTGAGTTAGTGTATAATTAAAGTTGGCAAAAAAGGAAGCAGAGAATAAATCCCTACTT
>JAMPHD010000032.1 GCA_023663635.1 Acetatifactor muris | reverse complement strand
GTTCATGAGTATCTCTTTTTCTTCCGGTATGTGGATGACATCATAGGCATCCGACTGCGTGCAAAAGGTCAGCACCACCGGGAAATCGCTGGCCGTATGGTAGGTGACGTCCTCCCGGAAATCCAAAAGCACCCAGAAGGCGGCGAGGGTGGACGGGTTGGGCACGCAGTCCTTTGAATACAGGATAAGCTCCTGTTCAGGCAGGAAGGCAAGCCGCCCTGCCCTTTCCAGCCGCCCCAGCAGGCGCAGGAGCTTTGCATCCGTCAGTTCCGGGTAAAGCATCCCAAGCTGGGCAGGGCTGAGGGCATGGTACATGGAAAGCAGCCGGGTGATCTCTGATAAATGGCTTTCCTGCTGTTGGTTTTTCTGCTGCATGGTACAGCCTCCTTTGTCCTGCGGCGTGCGGGTATCCGTAAGGATGCCGGGATATGCCGGCCGCAGGGAATGATTTTATAAATAGGAAGTAACTCTGCGTACAGATTACATAAACTTTACATAAAGCGCCGGTATGGAGTCGGGAAATATAAGGCGTATGCGTAAACCGTACATAAAGTATACTTATACATTGCTTTCCTGTAAGGGAAATCCCCTGCATTGCGTAAACCGTATGTAAAGTTTACGCATCAGACTGCCTCTGCCATCTGCCTGCGCTGCTTCTCCTTTTCCAGGAGCTTTTTCAGTTCCTCCCTGTCCGTGGTGATCAGTTCCTTTTCCAGTTCGGATGCCTTGAACTCCACGGTGATGTTATTGTTGTTGGTGGAGATCAGGCCGTTGCCCCGTTCAAAGTGGGTGACTGCCATGGTCTCCGCTTCGGACAGGTGCAGGATGGACTGTACGCGCATCGCCTCCTCATCCTCCAGGTTTAAGACGATCTTGGTCTTTGAGTTGTTGATGATGCCCTTGCCGTATTTGCCGTCCTCCAGCGCAAAGAAGTCATTTAAGTCCTGTGTGGCGCAGATGGCGGAGCCGCCGTACCCACGGATGATCTTGAAGATCTCCAGCACGAACTCTGCGGCAAGGCGGTTGGATGACGCGCCGATGAGCTGCCATGTCTCGTCAATGAAGATGGACTTTTCCACGGTACGGTCTTCCTTTGCCTTGTCCCATACATAGTCCAGCGCCACGAACATACCGACAGTCAGAAGGTCGCCTGTCAGTTCCGAAATGTCCAGCACCGTGTACTTGTTGTCAAGGTTCACGTTGGTCTGCTGGTTGAAGGTGGAAGCGGAGCCATGCACCAGCCGGTTCATGATATTGGCAAGGCGTTTTGTATCCGGGTTCTGTTTCAGGATATTGAACACATCCTCCAGCACCGGCATTTCCCGGTAGTATCCCGGATTTTCCGGTTCGGGCAGGCTCTCATTGTTGTGGGTGATGCCTTTCTGCTTATAGGTCTGTATCAGCGCTTCGTCCAAAAGCTGCCGTTCCTCATGCGTCATGTCCGGGATCAGCAGGGAAAAGAAGATATGGAGCCGCTGTATCTTTGCCGCAAGCTCTGATTTTTCCGTCTTCGGTCCGTCCAATAAATCATTTGCGGAGGAATCCACTTTCCGGATCTCCATGATGTTGATACAGTTCCTTGAGGCAGGGGAGATCTGGATGAACTCCCCGCCGATGTTGCTGCAGGCCCGGTGGAACTCATGCCCTTTTAAGGGGGCGATGATGAATACCTGTATGTTCCTGCGGCGCATCCTGAGCGCCATGAGCTGCATGGTGAAGGTCTTGCCTGCACCGGAGGTTCCGAGGATCGCCATGTTCGCGTTCTTGTAGACACGGGAATTGAAGATGTCCACGATGATCAGCGAGTTGTTATGCTTGTTCACCCCCAGGAGGATGCCGTTGTCATCGCACATCTCAAACGAGGTAAAGGGGTAGCAGCTTGCCACGCTGCTCGTCAGGATGTTCCGCTTGGAGCGCTCGAACAGCTTTTTCTCCAGTGACACAAGGGGCAGGGCGGAAAGCAGAGCCTGTTCTTCCCTGAAGTGGCAGGATACCGCATCCATGTCTTGTGAGAGCATCAGCTTTTTCAGTTCATTGGTGCGCCATTCCAGTTCCTCAAGGCTGTCCGCCGTAATGGTGATGAGGATGTTCATGTAATAGAAATCCTCGTTGGAGGCAAGCCCTTCCTTCAGGAAATACCCGGAGCGGATGGCGCTGTCCAGGTCATCAAAGTCCGAATTGGTGTCGGAGGTGTCCTTGATCTTGGAGCGGTTGATCCTGAGCTGCTGTCCCAGTTTCTGCTGGATGCGGTCTTTTGGCTGGCGGTCAAAGAAAATATCCACGTCGATGCCTTCCCCCGCATTGACCAGCAGGGAGATCCACCCGGCGCATACCTGCGGGCGGTAGCCCCCGGAAGGGACTAAGAGGTAGGTATGGTAGGTGCCGTCCATGACGACATAACTGCCGTGGGTATAGTCGATGGACTCCGGCGCGATAAATTCCATGGCGGGGATATTTCCGATCTCATCCCGCCTGCCCGCATTGATGTACTGCCCGATGACCTCATTGACGCGCACGCTTAAAGGTTTTGCCACGCTGGTCTTCCGGTTTAAGATGCTGTAGAACACCTCCGCCGCCATCTCGTCCTCATTGTCAGGAACCAGAAGTTCATTCCCGCACTGCTGCAGGTAGGTCTTTGCCGTCCGCACCGCAGTCGTGAGGGCGGAGATGGCGTCATTTTCCTCATTCCCACGGTTTGCCGCAAAAGGCTCATACTCAAAGATGATAAAGAAGCGCCTTGTGATGGCTTCCCTTGAACCGATCCGGCGTATCAGGCTTTCATAATCGCGCTGCAGGGCAAGGCACCGCTCATCCGTTTCCGTGCGCATTTCTTCCCGCAGGGTTTCCAGATGCCGGTTGATGTCCGCGCGTCTGGTAAGGACTTTGAACTGGAGCTTTACGGGGCTTATCTTTAAGTAGCTCACAAAGGAATAGATGATGTTGCGCTGCTCCCTTGCGCTCCTGAGCAGGAAGTTGATGGGGATGACCTCTATGATCTTCACATAGCGGTGGTCTTTTGTGTAGATGATCCCGTTTTCTATCTTCCGGATGGGGAGGTAGGAGGCGGCAGGGTTTAACAGTTCCGGTTCCGGCTCCTCCCTCATTCGTTCCCGCATCTGGGAAACGCTGCGTTTCTTTTTCGGCGCAGCCTCATCAGCCGCCTGCTTTGCCTGCCTGCGTTCCTTGAACTGCCCGAACTCCTCGGCAAAGTTTTCCTTTTTGGGCTTTGTTTTCTTTTCTGCTTTTTTCTTCCCGGCTTTTTGCGCTTTTGCAGCGTTCTTCTCTTTTGCCGGCGTCCCGTCTGCATCTTCCTGTATCCCAACGGTCCTGCGGTTTTTCAGGTATACGAAAAAGTTGATGACGAAAGAGGACAGGCTTTCCCCGTTTATGCCGATGATGGCGAACAGGGCTGCCGGGAGTACGGTCAGGCAGGCGATAATGATCTTGGTTGTCAGTGTCACCGGAAGGTGGAATACGGGGAATCCGATGAGCAGTGAGACTGCCAGCGCTTCTGCCGCATTCCTGAGTTTGATGGTTCCGCCGAACACCGTTCCGGTATCAATGAAGTTCGGCGGGATGATATATATGTCGTTTTCTTCCTGTCTTATAGACATTCTTTGATGCACCTCCTAATATGTGGTCATGGCAGACAGAAAATGCGTTCCTGCCTGCCGCCGGGTTATTCTGTATATGGTCTGCCGCACAGTACAATGCTGCGTATGCTGTAAATAGGACGGTAGACTACCTGTTTCTTGGAAAAGGACGCATCCACCACATAACCGTCCCCGGCGTAGATCGCCACATGGCTGATATTCAGGTAACGGTTGTTGACCTCAAAGGAATAAAAGATCAGGTCGCCGGGAGCGAGGCTGTCATAGGGTACGGCAAGGTTGTTTTCCGTAATGTATCTCGCTTGTGCGGATGCTGTATTGGAGCCGCCATGCTGCAGGGAAATCCCCAACTGGCTGTATACCCAGTAAGTGAAAGAACTGCAGTCAAAATAGCCCTCCTGATTCCGCCGCTCCTGGCTGTAAGGCGTGCCGAGTTTTGTCAGTGCAAGGTCAACTGCCTTATTCCCGGTCTCTCCCGGTATCAGGTCAGGATTGATCTCTACCAAGTAAACGGTGTCAAATAAGAACAGGTACAGGTTGGAGGCATATTCCTCTGCTGTCTGTAACTGCTCATCGGTAAGAAAGAACACCTTTTCTGCATAGTAGCTGTCACCTGCATATTCCACGGTGTATTCATAGTGGTGTATGGTACGGGTTTCACCGGTTTCTTCATCCGTTTCTTCATAGTCCGTGACTTCCACGGTATAGGTGAATATGCCGTCCGTATTGTCGCGCAGCATCCGTTCCAGCTTTGCAAGGTTGATCTCCCGGTAATCCTCCTGCGAGGCACAGAACTGGGAGATGACCAGTGTGCTTTCATAGATGATGCGGTCTGAAAAGTCGTCCGTGATGCCGTATTCGCAGTCGGAACCGAGGGCATCCGCTTCCCGCTGTATCTCATCCAGCAGGGCGTCATGCTTTTCGCGCAGGATGGTTTCGATGGAAACCTCCGACTCCGCAATATTCTCCATGATGCGGTCATTATCATTCAGCACGTCTCCGACGGCAGTGTCCAGTCCAAGATTGCCGAAAATAAGAGAGGGGAGCATCAGGATAAACAGGACGGGAAGTATCAGAAGGGCAGCAATGGCTGCCAGTACCTTCCCGACCACTTTCCTGTTTTCCCATAATCCCGCCGCCAGCATCCCGTAAGGACCTGCTGCAGCGCCTTTGGCTGCCCCGGCGACCGCTTTACCGGTCTTTATGGCGCTTTTCGCCGCACCTGCCGCTGATGCCGCACTGGAAAGGGCGGACTGTTCTTTTTTTCTGTTGTCTTCAGCCATTTACACACGATCCTTTCTTTTCGGCATCTCAGGGAGTTTCTGCACGATGTTTTCATGGTAGGCGATCTTGCCCTCCCCGGTCATGTACGGGGTGCGTTCTACCGTATCCGTGGCATACTGCTTGTACCATGTGGCGTTGTCGGCGGTGGTGACGGTCTCATAGTTCCCTTCCGGCGCCATGTACTGTTCGGTGTTATACATACCGAAAGCCGTGCCGTTAGGGTAGTCAACAGAGGTTTCCGTGCCCATGATGCGCCCGCCGCCGATCTCCACGCCGGAATAGCTGGGGGCATCGGGGATGCCGGTCTGCCCCAGGTAGGAGGACAGCGCCTGTGCTGCCTGTGTGCCTGTCATGGAGCCGGTATAGCTGATATTTCCTTTTGCCACAGCCCCGGTGACACCATTGGCAAAGTCCCCGCCCTTTTTTACCGAGGACTCAAAAGCCCTGCGGCTGATCGGGTTGCTGGAATGTCCGGTCATGGTGTTCATGGCGCTCTGGGTAAACTGACGCCCCACAGCGCCGGCAAGCCCGCCGGAGAGGAAGGATGACTGGCTGACACTGTTTGAACTTCCGCCCATGCGGAAAGAGCCGCCCCGGAAGGAACTGCCGCCCGCCACGTTCTTTGCGGTGGTAATGCCTCTTGCAGCCACCATCAGCTCTGCCATCATGGATCCGCCCGTATGTCCCACATTGATGCCGAGACTGGATAAAAAGCTGTCGATCTTCTGGCTGATCTTCAAAAACGCAATGGCGCATAAAAACCAGATGAACACGTTCCCGGCGGCGGTATCTTTCCCGACTGCCTCCACATCGCTTTCTGTCACGGCGAGGACGGTCATGGACTGGGAAAGGAACAGTGTGGCAGTAAGTATCAAAATATTAAGTTTGCTTTTCCTGTTTTTCATATGGACCTCCTAGAGTGATAACGGGTTGGACAGGAAACTGCCGACCATGGATGTGAACAGGCGCAGGCACCATGCGTTCATCATCAGCAGGAATATCTGTCCGCCGAACATCCGGCACCACGACTTGAAGATATTTGAAGTGGTCTGGGATGCGCCGGTGGCAAATGCCATGGGAGCCGTATATACGACCACGCCCAGCAGGATGTAGCGCTCTGCCGCCTCAAACAGCAGCTTGATGTAGTTCCATGCAAGGATCAGCAGGAGGATCAGGGCGATCAGGGTGACAGAGCCGCTGGCGCAGACACCAAGGATGGTCAGCAGGACGGAATTAAAGTCCGCAAAGTTCAGGGGCGGCAGTTCCGAGGAGAGTATCCATGAATAAGGGGTTCCGCCAATGGTAAGCACCATGTCCGTGATCTGGTCACAGTAATAGATCAGACCAATAAAGATGACGGAACGGATACTCAGCTTAAACGGATCTTCCGCTTCCACGCCTGCGATCAGCCCGAAATTCTTAAAAAGCTGCCATACCCAGTTTAAAAGGACAAGCCCTATCGCGGTGCCGACGAATATCTTATACATGGTTTCTGCAGCGGGAAAATACCGCAGGAAGGTCCCCATGTCACAGCCCAGGGCGCCCAGTACCGAGGTGGAGATCAGGTCAAGCCCGTTCATCACCTGTTTTGCAATCCATTCCACGATGCCGTCAAGTATACCCATGGCTTATCCTCCTTCCCGTCAGCCATTCCATTGTCCGTCTGAGAAGAAAGGCGTCACATAGGCGAGGATGAAACCAAGCCCGTTTAAGATCACCCAAGAGATCGCAATACGCTTGAGCCATGCGCGGGACTCGTCCACGGTCCTGCCGGACTTGGAAAAGTTCATAAGGAGCAGGGCAACGGATGCGGTCACGATGGCGGCAATGGTGGAGATGCCCAGTATCTTACCGTAGACATCCTTCATAATGGATTCTGCTTTTGTCCACATATCCGTTGCATACGCCTGATTGGACTGCAGGACGAAAAAGTAGGCAAAGGCTGCCACTCCTATGATGATGTTCTGGTAGGGGATACGGAATTTCTTTTTTGTGGGAACCGTGTTCCCGGTGGGATTACTGTTTTCTTTTTTCAATGAATTACCTCCTGTGAAAGTTAATATGGTTGGAAAAACCGGCAATCCGTAAAAGACTGCCGGTTCTTAAAGCCCCGTCTTGCGGGGTGCCATGCAGAAGCATGATGCACGGACTGCATAAAAATAGCACCTGCGGATATGCAGATGCCTGAAAAATGGAATGGATATAAGGTTGTGGGCACAACTTTGAGCATGACCATTATAGCATGGGCATTTTACCCTGTAAATCGCAATCCTGTGCCAGTTTGCGTAATTTGTGCGCCAATTTGGTGCCAATCGCTCATTTTCTTTCCGGAAAGAACTTGTCCAGCGTTTCCAGACAGTCCTTTGAGGTGTACCCCCACAGGATAGAACTGAGTGCCTGAACAGCCTCCGGCCTTTTCCTGTAGTATGTCCGTGGGGAGATATTTGCTATATGCGGGCGCAGGCTGTCAATGATCTCATCCGTGTTCTGGAGCTGCTGGGGAGAGAGGTAGCTGTAATAGAGTATCCAGTAATACTGCTCGCCATGCTTATGCTTGCTACGCAGGATGTCCACTGCAGAGTTTAAGAGCGTCAGCATCTTGTTGCTGCGTTCAATGCTCTTTGCATAATCCTCCAGCTTTGAGCCGCCTATGTCTGCCCCGGCAAGGTAGATGGAGTCCAGAAATTCCTCAATGCTGCTTCCGTACTCGATCTCAAATGTGCTGCGTACCTGCTGGACGGCAAGCTCAAGGTTCCAGACGGCATCCCGGTAGTTCTTAAGCAGCTTCCATGTGTCGTGGAACAGGGGATTTTCCTGTTCTGAGGGAATGTTCTTGTTTGGTCTTGTGTTCGGCATGATGGTTTACCTTCTTTCTTCGTTTTTTATGTTGGTTTGGTTTGTGGATATGGGGGCAGGGCTGCCTTCCGGCGGACTGACAGGGGAAAGTGTCAGTTCAAACCGGTAGGGCATCTTTCCGTCCGGGCAGGCGATCTGTAAGGAATACTTAACGATAGTTTCTTTGCAGTCGGATAAGGGATATAACTTATACTGGGTTCGGGGGCATTCGCAGCACGAAACTCCTTGTGCTGCAAGGATTTGCGCCACTTTTTGGATGACTTTTTTCATGTGCGGTTTTGAAACGCAAGCATCCTGGCTTGAAACGCTGCTGTCCGTCTCCATAATGGTAATCTGCTCATCCCGGATCGGTTCTGTTTCGGTGAGGGATGAATCTCCCGGAATGTGTACTGGAATCTGAAATGCCATGGAAATCTCCTCCTTGTCAATCATTACGTCGCTGATATTGAACATGGTAGACAGGTAACTGCACAGGTAGATGATGCTTCCGTGCCTTCCGGTGAACGATACCAGCGAAAGATAATCTTTGTCCTGCAATTTATTTAAGATGCGGCATACTGTTGATTTTGAGATGCCCCAGCGCAGGGCAAGGTCACTGAAACTTATCAGCGGGTTTCCGGTGCAGTTACGGAAATATACCACTGGTCCCAACTCTGAACCTTGCACCTGCCCGTCGTTGTAGATGGCATGTATCCATAAGTCCAGCACAATGTCCATCTCCGAGCATTTCCCCATGCTGATCAGCTCATGGACGGCAGCAACCGGGAAAAAGAAAAAGCCCACATCCTTCAGACATGGGTAATTGTAGTCAAGGGCTGTATTGTGCTGCTTCCAGCCAATGATACTGAATTTGACCAGATTGTTCCTGCCGAGCCGGGTATAAGTGATGTAGTTCTGCTTTTGTAGAAAATCCAGAATGGACAGTGCCTGATGCTGAAACCGTGTGCGGAACCATTCTGCCAGTTCTGAGGTTTTGCAGATCCACTCACCCGGACCGACCAGATAGGAGATGCCTTCTATCCGGCGGTAGGAGGAGCGGAAGTTGGCATAGGAGCAGAGTGTCATGTAATAAAAAAGATAGGAACTTCCGTTTGTACGGATGTCCCTATCTTCCATAAGGCTGCGGAGGAACTCACGGTAAATGCGGCACCGTGGGTAGTCCACGATTTGTTTTACTTCTAATTGATAATCCATATATGTCTCCTTATAAAAAATCATGGCATTGAGAGCTGAATCATTTTTTGTTGCATGAAATTATGAAATTGACATCCCTCCCATATCCGCCCAACATCCCTCCAAATCTTTTTTGAACTACTTTCTAAATAAAATCTAAAATTGATAAAAAAGTATTGATTTTTCGAGGGATATTTGATAATATAGCCTTTGTAAGCGATAAGTAAAGCTTTATAACATTCGCTTACATTCCACGGGAGTCTAACCGGTTCCGGTTATTGTAAAAGACTTAAAATCCCTCGGGGGCAACCTCGTACCGGTTCAAGTCCGGTCACCGGCACTATGGGAGGTTCGTATGCTCACTTTGAAGGATTGGTTTTTCACGGAAAGCATGGGAGACGGATACATACTTCAGGGATATGTGTATGGGCATTATCGCTTGGGAGATGGGGATTTCATTCATACCAGTACAATAGAGAGTATCTGTCGCACGGGCGGAGGGGAGTATCTGGCCGTCACGAGGTCCGGCAGTCCGTATCATTTGAAAGAAAGCGAAATGGAGGAGACGCGCAAAGAGAATACATTGGAGATCCTGTCACAACAGATCGGTGAAAGTCTGCCGGAGGTCAGGGAGATAGAAACAGAGTTTGAAGAAAAGGAGAAAAAGGGAAAACGCGTTTTGGCGGAGACCCGGCAGCGGATGGAAAACGGAGATCTGTATCTGGCCGTTGACGAGCACTCCATGCATACAAGAAAAGCAATGTTCAAATGGGAAGACAAAATATATATAGTAGAACCTTCCCTTCATGTGGGGATGTTTCAGGATTCCGTACTGATCACGGACTATCGGCATGGAGGAGTTGATTTCAGATATTTCCCCGATATGGATATGAGACCGTATCATTGGTCTGACGGAATGGAGAGTATATACATCCATAATATGGGGCCGGACGACTTCTATTTTAGGAGAACCGAAGGAAGAATCCTATGTCCGGCGTTTGAGGCAACCCGGATCATGAAAGAGCAATATCAGGATGATGAATTTGCGGAAATACAACCGCCACTACAAGAGTAGTGGCGGTTATCATTTATTTCTTGAACAATGATGCCCAGAACGGTCTCTTGACCTTGACTTTCTCGGCGGCATCGGCAGCAGGCGCGTATCCGGCGCCCGCAGACATTTTGTAATATTCATAGGCTTTGTTGTTGTCCTGAGCCACACCGTCCCCGTGCTCGTAGGAGTAGGCCACATTGAACATACAGATGGCGTCGCCGCCCTCCGCGCCGCGCATGTACCACTCAAACATTTTGTCTTTACGGCCGAGCTTTTCATAGTCATTGCCGATATTGGAGCACAGGTTTGCCGGAACCGCGCAGTGATCCTGCACCTTTTCCAACAGGGCAATGGCGCCCGCCACATCTTTGACAACGTGATTGCTGCCTGAACGTCTGGAGACATACGCGTTTTTGAGAGCCGGGATAAAGCCCTGCTCAGCGGCCCTGTCAAACCATTTCAGGCTCTCCGCGGCATTGGCCTCAGGTGTAGCGAGGCGGTGGGAGGGAAGCCTATGGATGTCGCCCCAGTAATACACCAGTCCCACGGCATACATGGCAAGGGGATTGCCAGAGTCCGCGATCTTTAGGGCCTCCGCAAAGGCATCCTCATGGCTCATGTTCATAAAGGGCTGCAGAGCTTTGAGCTTTCCAAAGCGGTCGGCGCCGAGGATGGCAAGACTGCTGCCCAACTCTGCTCCGCGCTGGGACAATTCCAGGGCTTTTTGGTCATTCTGTTTGCTGTCCGGCAGTCCGCTGTCGCCCCATGCGTAACATCTGGCCAACACATAATAGGCATCCGGCTCATTGTCCGCCACGGCTTTCTCCAACAGGGTCACTGCCTTTGCGTACTGAGAGGGATCCGTCTGAAAATATAACAGTCTAATTCCCTCGGCAAGGTTATCAGAGTAGAATCTTTGCATGCTGTCATCCTCCTGTATGAATTTTCTTGTATGATACTCAGTATACATAAGCAGTCTTATGATTGTCAAGATGTCCACCTGGAAATAGCGCGGCGGTTTTGTTAAGATTTCATACCAAAAGCGCAATTTTATATTTCTTCTTTGTTAGATATTGCCAAAATTTTGACGAAATGATATAATAAATTTAAATTTGGGATGAAGAACAATTGTCTCATGCGGCATAAAGGATGAAGGGAGAGTAATGCATGAAATCTTGGAGATATGTATCGGTGGCCATGGCGGCTGTTCTGGTTATCGGTAGTTTGTGCGGATGCGGCAACACATCCAAGAGGAAGACCATCGGCTCTATCACCGACGGCGACTCGGCAAACGCCGGGCAGGATGTGACCGTGGAGCTTACCATGGTTGTGGCATCCAACCAGACATCACAGGAGAATCCGTATCATTTCGGATTACAGACTTTCAAAGAAGTGTTGGAGGAGCTGTCCGGCGGTACGGTGGAGGTGATCTGCAGTGACGGCGATCTGTCCGAGGATGAGGCCACTCTGGTCAGCATGTTGGACTCCGGTGAGGCACAGATGGTGGTGTGTTCTCCGGGCAATATGTCATCCGCAGGCGTGACGGAGGTGAATATGCTTTCCCTGCTGTATCTGTTTGACAGTTTCAGCCATTGGGAGGCGGCCATGGACGGACAGTTCGGCTCTGCCATGACGGAGACCATTCTGGACAAGACCAACAACAAATACCGCATCATGGGATACTGGTCCGCCGGCGTGCGCGACTATTACGGCAAGATTCCCGTGACCACCGCGGCGGATGTGGAGGGACTGACCATCCGCACCCAGACTTCCGGAGTGGTGTGGGAGTTCTGGACAGGTCTGGGAGCAGAGCCCGTGAATGTGGGATGGGGTGATCTGTACGATGCCTTGAGCAACGGTCAGGTGGATTCCGCGGAGAATGACTACACGAATCTGATGCTGAAGGAGCATCACACCACACCCAACGGAAAGTACATATGTGAGACCCATCACGATTATACAACGCGTCTCTTCATTATGAACGGCGATTTCTATGACGGTCTCACAAGTGAGCAGAAGAACTGGGTCAATACGGCGGCTTTGGCGGCGACTTTGCAGGAGAGAGCCGTGACCTATGATATGATGGACAGCTCCAAGGCACAGTGTATCGCGGAGGGCGCCATCGTCACGGACTATGACAAGATTGATATCGCAAGTTTCAAGGATCGGGCGATCAGCATTCAGGATACCTACGCGGAGAGCAACGGCCTCAGCGGTTATCTTGATATGATTCGCAGCGCTAAATAACTCTTAGGCGGGAGAATAAAACATTGGAAAATAATAAAACGGATGCAAAAGTGCAGAGCGGACAAAGTAATACCACCGAAAAGAGCAATATCACAAAGGAAAAGGCGGCAATGGGCATCAAACTGAAACTGATCGCCGGGTTTACCATTCCCCTGATCTGTACCGTGGCAGTGGGAATCGTGGCCTATTCGTTGGCGGCGTCAGGCATGACGGCCAATTATGAGGATTCCATGACCAAGGCCATGTCCATGGCGATGGAGTATCTGGACTTTGGATTTGAGTCGGCGATCTCACAGTCCGAGCAGCTCTATTACAACACGGATCTGATGAGATGGGCGACCGGAGCCATATACAACGAGTGGACGCGGGGCGAGATCGTGGAGGATGTCTCCGTTGATCTGAATGTCAAGAAGGACGGCAACAGCTTTGTGGCCAATATGTATATTGTGCCGGGGGAGGATCTGTCCATCATATCGACCTTTGACGAGGAGACGGAGGTGCCCGGATTTTACGAGGATCTGTCCGATTCCGAGGAAACGGTATGTCTGCAGACTCTGAGCGGTAATTGGATCGGCAGTCACACCTACATTGACGGAGTGTTGTCTCAATATTATACCGGATATTCATCGGACAGCTACGCATGTTCCTATATCCGCCCCATGACCACCAAGCGGGCCTGTATCGTGGTGGACTACAGCAGTGAGGCGATCGCCAATGTGCTGCGAAATCTGGATCTGGGTGAGGAGAGCATCTCCGCGTTCGTCACATCAGACGGCAGGGAGATGATACTCAAGGGCAATACGGTCGTGAGCGACGGAAGTTTTTCCTTTACCGGTCAGACTTATTTCCAACAGGCAATGGCGGAAAACGCGGCCATGGTCATCGACTATGTTACATACAATAATCGGGAATACCTGTTTATGATCAGCAAGAGCTACGAGAACGGCTCAGCGATCTGCGCCATGGTTCCCGTGAGCATGGTGAAGGAGGGCGCCAATTCCATCCAACACGTCACCATAGCCATCGTGCTCCTGTCCTGTCTCATCGCCGTATTGGCAGGAATCCTGATCATTGCCGGGATATCCTCCACCATTAAACAGATCAGCAATAAGCTCAAGCAGGTATCCGGCGGAGACCTGACCGTGACCATGAATCTGAACAGGCGCGATGAATTTAAGGTCCTCGTCAGAAATATAGCGGATATGATCAAGAATTCCCGCAACCTGATCGTGCAGGTTTTGAAGACGACGGAAAATGTATCCACGTCCACCGTGAATCTGGCGGACGCGTCGGAGGTCCTGTCCGATTCCAACAATCAGATAGCCCGCGCGGTGGATGAGATCGACAAAGGCCTGAATCAGCAGACTACGGACGCTCAGAACTGTCTGGCGCTGATGGATGATCTGTCCCACAGGATCACTCTTGCGGTGGATATGGTGCGCAATATGACCACTATCACGGATGAGACCAAGAAGATCATCGACGATGGCATGGGTACCATGGATGAGCTGATGGAGAAGTCTCAGGACACCGCCAACATCACCGGAAATGTGACCCGCAATATCGTAAATCTGGAAAAGAGCATGGAAGAGATCGAGAAGTTTGTGGATATGATCAACGGCATTGCGGAGGAGACCAGCCTGTTGGCGCTGAATGCGTCCATTGAGGCTGCCAGAGCGGGAGAGGCCGGTCGCGGATTCGCGGTGGTAGCACAGTCCGTCAGCAAACTGTCCGACGGCACTATTGAGGCCGCCCAACAGATCCAGAGTGTCATGGAGCAGATCCGCAGCAGCACGAATGAGACGGTGGAGGTGTCGGAGACAGCCGGCGAGATCGTGAGAAAGCAGGCGAATACCGTGAACGATACCATCCATGTATTCAAGGGCATCAACAGCTATCTGGAGACATTGGTGGCCAAGTTGGATTCCCTGGAGGAAACCGTGGAGAGCATGGAACGGCACAGAAACGATACGCTGTCTGCCATTGAGAGCATTTCCTCCGTATCCGAGCAGACTTCCGCGTCCGTCTCCGTGGTGAATGATTCCCTCAAGCATCAGTTGGAGATGGTGGGCAATCTGCATGACTCCAGTATTGAGTTGGAGAACAGGGCTAAAGAACTGACGGAAGCCGTGAACGCATTCAAGATCTGACAAAAGAGCCGGGATACCGGAACATCAGACAGGAAGATTAAATGTTCCAAACAATAAATCGGGAGAAACATTGACATTGCAGTGTTTCTCCCGGTTTGTTTCAATCTTCTCTGATCAGGCCGATTCCCATGAATACCGCCCACACATAGGGCGCGCCGTACATATTCAAGCTTTTGGGCCCTGTGATCTTACAGGGCGGATCCTCCCCGACTCTGTCAGCCACCAGTTTCTCATAGGCTTTCTCAAAGGTACTCAGTGTGATGGAGCGTTCCCGCCTGTCGGTGAAGAGTTCCCCGCCCTTTACATGATAGGTAAAGGGCAATCCCTTCTTGGTATAAAATGTGGTTCCCTGTCCGGATTCAATGACTTCCCACAGCGTCCGGTCATTCAAAATATCGGTATTGATGGTCATGGGAGCTCCTTTCGAATTATTATTTATGGTATCTTGACTTCATTCAAGACATGAAACAGTCAAATGGCTTTCTTAAATGTTACCCTGTTCTCCAAAGTCTGTCAACGAAAAATGTATGATGCAAAAATTTTGCAAAAAATATGTGAGTTGTATGCAGAAATGTTGAATTTTTGATGTGTTTGCCTCGTATTCTTGAATCAAGAAGTAAATAACATACGGATGCAGGAGGACACGAGGATGCACAAAAGAGTGAAACGGTACAAACTGACCCGTTGCGGGGAGACTTTTGAGAGAGAAAAGAAGAAAAGGATCAAAACGCGTCTGGCTCTGACCGGTGTGTGGATGTCCGTATGTGTGGCCATGGGAGCGGTCCTGCCCGTATTGTTGCCCTTTGATCAAAGCTCCGTACAGGCGGCAGGTCTCTCGAAGGAGGATGTAGCGGAATCCTATTCCTCTGAGTGGATGCAGGGTGAATTTTCGGACGAGTCCGTACAGATGGTCAATGAGATGCTCTTTGCGGGCATCACCGCGGAGCTGCCGGAGATCATCCGGGAGGAGATCCCCAAGGAGCGATGCGACATTCTGGTGGCCATCGATGCGGGACATGGCGGAGAGGACGAGGGATGCAGCAGGAATCAGGTCTGCGAGAAGGATGTGAACCTTCGTATCGCGGAGACCGTGAGAGACCTTCTCAGAGAGCTGGGTTATCAGGTATTGCTCATCAGAGAGGGAGACGAGAGTCTCACCTTGGCGGACAGGGTAGCTCTGGCCAACAGCAGGAAAGCGGATATCTACGTCAGCATTCATCAGAACGCCTGTGAGGAACAGTCCTCCGATGTGTCCGGAATTGAAGTCTGGTATAATGAGGACAAGGCCGCCGGGGGCAGTGAGCGCCTGGCCAAGCTGATACATAAAGATGTCCTGCTCTACACGGGAGCGAAGGATCGGGAAGTGATCGCGGATGATTCTCTGGTGGTGATCCGAGACACCGATATGCCCGCCTGTCTGGTGGAGACGGGATTTCTCTCCAACAGGGCGGAGAGGGAACTTTTGAACTCGGAGGAATATCAGACCAAACTGGCGGAGGGGATTGTCTCGGGGATCGACCTGTATTTTTTCCCCAAGACCATGTATCTGACCTTTGATGACGGGCCCTCCGCAGAGAACACGGAGGCGGTGTTGGATATCCTCAAGGAGCGGGGTATCAAGGCAACTTTTTTCCTTGTGGGTGAAAATGTGGAAAAACATCCCGAGGTGGCAAAACGCATTGCGGAGGAGGGACATACCATCGGCATCCACTGCTATCGCCATGACTATCAGGACTTGTATCAGAGCGTGGACAGCTATGTGGAGGACTTTGAGAAAGCTTGGGATATCGTGTACGAGACCACGGGGGTGGAGGCAAAGCTGTTCCGTTTCCCGGGTGGGAGCATCAACGCGTACAACAAAGCCGTCTATCAGGATATCATAGATGAGATGACGGAGAAGGGCTATATCTATTTTGACTGGAATGCCAGTCTGGAGGATGCCACCAGACACAATGAGCCCGAGAGACTGGTGCGAAATGCCACCGAGAGCACTCTGGGACGCAAGAGAGTCGTGATGCTGGCCCATGATGTGATCTACAATACCACACAATGTCTGGAGGAGATCCTGGATTCTTTCCCCGAATATCGGATGCTGCCGTTGTCGGAAGATGTGGAACCCATACATTTTTGAGCGCGGAAAGGACGGGATGCGGAAGATGAGATATTGTGATCGGACGGGATATTATGACAAAAAGGCGCGAAAGGGGATTTTACCGATCAGATTGGGGCTTGTCGCGTGTATTTTAGCGGCGGCCCCTTCAAATATCGTACATGCGGAGAAACTTTTGGCGCGGAACGATACCGCGAAGGAGCAGAGCGCGCCCCCGGTGGTCGCCCGCTATCTGAATACAGACGGTCATTTTGCGAATATCTCCAAGCCTGAAAACGGAGACAAGGAGCCGGCAGAGACTTTTGCGGAGTTGGATGAAAAGAAGAAATGGAAGGGCACGAAAGTCTGTTTCGGGCAATGGAACGGCTATGGTATGGTGTATCGCGTATTGGATTCCCTGACCACGGATTACAGCGGGGGAGATGAGAATGTCCGCACCATGCTTTTGGACTGTGATGTATCTCTGTACAAGCTGCCCTATATGGAGGACAAAGGCGCGGAGCCTTTGTGGGAGGACAGTCTGGTGAGAGCATGGCTGAACGGTGAGGAGTTTCTGTATAACGATTCCTGTTTTACGGAGCCTGAGAGAGCCGCGATCATAAGCAGTGTCAAAGCGGAGCCCTTGGAGAGCGAGAGCAAAGACGTATCCGTCACCCGATATAATTTCGGTCCCATTCATTACAGATATCTGCAGTTTACGCCCCTGACGGGGGACAGGATCTTTCTATTGGACTCCAAAGAATTGTCCAACGCGGAATACGGATATCATCCCGCGCCAACGGGGATCGAATACACGGACATATGTTACACCAACAGGCGCAAAGCGCTGTATGAAGACGGATATTACAGCTATAGCTCCTATTGGGTGCGCACCAATCTGGTGGAAAATACGGTACAGGATATCACTTCGGAATATTACGCTCCGGTGTACTGCAATCAATACGCCAATTTTTGCACGGGCAGCGTGAACAATGGCATGGGAAAAGGTGTGAGTCCCGCCATGAATCTGGATGTGTCCCATATACTGTTTACGGCCTCGGACGAACAGGAGCATGTGTATCTGACCCTCACAAACGGCTCCGCCGTGACGCGGGCGGACGCGGAACCGGAAGACCTCTCGGTCGATGCCGGGGGCGGCTATGTCGGTCTGCGGAATATTGCCTTGGAGGGGGAATATGAGATCGCGCCGGAGGGTCTGTGGGCCATGGTGGCCGACGCGGACGGCGGGGTGTATAGCTATGAACGCATTCCGGATGCGGTGGAAGGCGAGAGCTTTGTGCGCATTGGAGAGGGACTGGATCCGGGGGATTACCGCCTTTATGTCTTTTATGCCGCGGAAGGATTTCCCACGAGCTATGCCTGTATGGATTTGGACGAACGGTTTGATCTGAAGGTGGAGCGGGGAGACTCCGGGACGCCGTATTACACCTATGTGGTAAAAGAGGGCGATTCTCTCTGGAGGATCGCGGAGAGATTCTGCGACAGCTTTTTTGTAAAAGAAGATGAAAACGGCAATCCCGATAAAACTCTGTGCGAATATGTGACATATCTGTGGGAAAGCAACCGGGATGTGGTCACGGATCCCGACCATATAGAACCGGGCATGGAACTGCGGTTGTTTAGGGTGTCGCCTTCATTCTGATCCGCACATAATCCGCATACCAATTGTTTTCCCAATACAAAACGCTCTGCAGCCGGGACACCGTCTCGCGGATGATGGTGTCTCGGACGTCTTGCTCCTCCACAACGGCGAAAGGCGTTTGGATAAACATGCGGATCCAATCCTCCAATCCGTTCTCACCCTCCAACTGCGTGGGTCTGTCGAAAAGAAGGGCGTATTTGACCGTAAATCCCGCATTTTCCAAGAGAGTGGCATATTCGCCGACCGTGGGAAAATAGAAGGGCATTTGGTATTTGTACCCGTATTCCGCAAAGACATCCGTCAGAGTCTGATGGATATGCCGATTATTGCCATGTCCGCCGAATTCAAAAACGAATTGACCGTTTTCTTTCAGCGCGGCATGTACGCACTGCAGCATCTCGGGCTGCCGCTCCCGGTCGATCCAGTGAAATACGGCATTGGAGAAGACCACATCCACCGGCTCGGGCAGGTTAAAATCCGTGGCGTCCGCCTGCATGAACGCAATGTCCGGATAGTTGGACTTCGCGGCCGCCAACATTTCCTTCGACGCGTCAAGGCCTGTCACAACATATCCCTTGTCTTTTAAAGTCTTGGACAATACGCCGTTTCCGCATCCCAAGTCCAACACGGAGCTGCCCCGATCCGCGGTGATCAGTTGAGTCACGGCGTCTCCGTATTGATAGACAAAGGGAAAGCCGGAAGTATATTGTTCTGCATTCCATGTAATGTTCATCTTTGATATCCTTTCAAAATTTTTTATTATATTTATTCTAAACTTTTTTCATTCAACAGTCAATTCTCCGGAAAATGTGGTATAATGTACGCGGTGGCAATGAGCAGTGCACATCCGTATGATGAAAAAATGGCAGCCTGCTGACAATTTTTTCAGAGTGCGGATGTATAGGGCGAAGCCCGTGAGCGAGGAAAACCGTAGGTTTTTCGAGCGTGCACTGCGAAGATGGTATAATATGTCCATACTCATGGCATGGAAACGGCCGGCCGGCTATTATATCGGTCACGGTGAGACGGAGGGTGAAAATGGAAAGTACAAATAATGTGTTTGTGACGGATCATCCGCTGATTCAACACAAGATTTCTCAGATCAGAGATATCAACACAGGCACGAATGAATTTCGAAAATGTATTGAGGAGATCGCAACACTGATGGGATATGAGGCGTTGCGAGATCTGCCGTTGGAGGATGTGGAAGTGCAGACTCCCGTGGAGACCTGCATGACGCCTCGGATTGCCGGCAAGAAATTGGCGGTGGTGCCGATCCTGCGGGCAGGTCTGGGCATGGTGAACGGGATACTGGCTCTCGTGCCCGGCGCAAAGGTGGGGCATATCGGACTCTACAGGGATCCCGAGACACATGAGCCGAGGGAATATTACTGCAAGTTGCCGGAGCCTATTGATCAGAGGACCATTGTGGTGTTGGATCCCATGCTCGCCACCGGAGGTTCGGGCTCTCAGGCCGTCAATTTTATCAAGCAGCACGGCGGCCAACAGATTAAATTCATGTGCATTATCGCGGCGCCGGAGGGTCTGAAGAGGCTGACCACGGATCATCCCGACATTCAGGTCTATGTGGGACATGTGGACCGGGGGCTGAACGAACAGGCCTATATCTGTCCCGGATTGGGGGATGCGGGTGACAGGATATTCGGAACCAAATAACCGAAGAAACGATACCATAAAAAAGGATTGTGTCAGAGTTGAATAAGAATATATTTCGTACAAAACGAAAGCTCCCATATGTGTTTCCCGCAATGTTGCTGTGGGCAATGTTGGCAGCCGGATGCGGGCAAGGGGTGGAGGTCATGACCTTGGAACCCGAGACGGTAGAGTCTGATCATTTGGAGAGCGGTGCGGTTCCACCGGCGGTTGAGGCATCCGATGAGAGTATATGCGGCCTTCCGCTCGCTGAGACATCCGGGGAGAACGCTCCCCTGTCCGCATCGACCGGCCGGTTGGTGGTGATCGATGCGGGACATCAGCAGAAGGGTAACAGCGAGAAGGAACCGGTGGGTCCCGGCGCGCAGGAGATGAAGGCCAAAGTCTCCGGCGGGACCAGCGGGTGCGTCAGCGGTATGAAAGAGTATGAACTGACTCTTGCGGTGGCGTTAAAGCTGCGGGATGAGTTGGAGAGCAGAGGATATGAGGTCATTATGGTGCGGGAGACCAATGATGTGGACTTAAGCAACAGTGAGCGGGCTCAGATCGCCAACGAGGCCGGGGCGGGCGCCTTTATCCGAATCCATGCGGACGGCTCGGATAGCGCCTCCGCGCAGGGAGCCATGACCATCTGTCAGACTCCCGACAATCCTTATAACGGGGAAATCTATCAGTCCTGCCGGGATCTCTCCGACTGTGTCCTGGACGGACTGGTGAACGCGACAGGCTGCAGGAAAAGGAATGTGTGGGAGACGGACACCATGAGCGGCATCAACTGGTGCGAAGTCCCCGTCACCATCGTGGAGATGGGATTTATGACCAATCCGGAGGAGGATGCCCTGATGGCCACGGATGACTACCAGACCAAGATCGCGGAGGGCATTGCTGATGGTCTGGACCAATTTTTCGCAGAGGACCGAACGGATTTATAATGCGCGGGACAAAGGAGATGAAAGCTAAGTCATGACACCGATTTTTGATACACATGCCCATTATGACGATGCGGATTTTGATGAGGACAGAGAGGATCTTTTGCGCAGACTGCCCGAGGAGGGAATTGCGCGGGTGGCAAATATCGGCGCGAGTTTGGACTCCTGTCGGAAGACATTGGAACTGATGGATCAATATGACTATATCTATGGAGCCATCGGCATCCATCCGAGCGAGACGGCGGCATTGGATGAGGAGTATTTCCGGTGGCTCAAGGAGGCTTGCGGGCATCCGAAATGTGTGGCGGTGGGAGAGATCGGTCTGGATTATTATTGGGAGGAACCGGAACCTGCCGTGCAGAAACCATGGTTTCTGCGCCAACTGGATCTGGCAAGGGAACTGCGCAAACCTGTGGTGATCCATTCCAGGGACGCGGCCAAAGACACCATAGATCTGATGAAAGCGGCCCGGGCGGAGGAGATCGGCGGTGTGATCCATTGTTTTTCCTACACGAAAGAGACGGCCAAGATCTTTCTGGATATGGGATTTTATTTTGGGATCGGCGGTGTGCTGACCTTCAACAATGCCAAGAAACTCAAGGAGGCTGTGGAATATCTGCCCATGGACCGCATTGTGTTGGAGACGGACAGCCCCTATCTGGCTCCCGTGCCCTTTCGGGGCAAGCGCAACAGTTCCCTAAACATTCCCTATGTGATCACGGCCATGGCGCAGATCAAGGAAATATCCGAGGATGAGGTGCGGGAGCACGCGTGGAAGAACGCACATGATCTGTATCGCATGTCGTAAGGTCAAAATTATAAAATGCGCGGTCAGGCCCGCGCGGAAACAGGAGGACAAGATATGTTTGTAACAAATGCGGAATGCAAAGTAACACCCTGCGAGCCCGGTGTCACCAGGAGAGTGATGGCCTACTCCGACCAACTGATGATGTGTGAGATCACATTTGAGAAGGACGCGGAGGGCAATATGCACAAACACCCTCATGAGCAGATCACCTACATTGCCGAGGGCAGTTTTCTCTTTACCATCGATGGGGAGAGTCAGGTGGTGAACAAGGGGGACAGCGTGTTCATGCCCTCAAATTCCCTGCATGGCGTGAAATGTCTGGAGGCCGGCAAACTGGTAGATGTGTTCAATCCCAAGCGGGAGGATTTTCTGAAATAAAAAGACAACCGGTTGAGATATCTTGAAAAGACCGATCAGCAGGTTCAAAACGGGCAAGTGGAGTAGAAAAATCAATGAAAAAGACAGGCTTGTTTATAAGGCAGTTCGCGGAGCGGACTGTCTTTTTTGTCGGTATATTTTGGCTTATCCAACGGCGGCGGTTATGGTATTCACCTGCCATTCACCTCTATTCACCCATGCAAATCCATTATCAATAAAAATTTATCGAAAATCAATAAAAATATATTGACAAACAGATTATCGCTCTATATAATAGGCTTCAACAGGAACAAACCGGCAATGTCAAAACGCCGGAGAGAAAGGAGAAACGGTCATGAGCGACGAGGAGAGGTTACAGGGCAGGTCCCGGGACGATGCCGCGCGCAGGAAACGGCTGCTCGCGGGGGGCGTGAAGATCCTTTTGGATGCCATGTTCTACATGGGCATCCTTGTGACGGCAAGTCTGCCGTTTTCCATCAAATGGATCGGAAAATATTATGAGCCGGTGGTGGAGAATTATCAGGAGACGGTGATCATCTATTTTGTGTTGGGTGTGTCGGCGTTGGTGCTGATCAGGGAACTTCGGAGAATCTTCCGCACGGTGTTGGATGAGGACTGCTTTGTCATGGAAAATGTGGTGAGTCTGCGGAAGATGAGCAACTGGAGCCTGTTCATCGCCGGCATGTCCGTGGTGCGGAGCATTGTGTATCTGACGGTGGCGATGTTGGTAGTCATACTGGTCTTTATCATTGCGGGACTGTTCTCCAGAGTGCTGGCCATGGTGTTTGAGGAGGCGGTGCGCTACAAGGAGGAGAACGATCTGACAATTTGACGCAGGGATACGGTGTAGTGACACAAATGCAGCGGCACAGTAGAGGGATACAGTGCAGTGATGGAAACAGAAAGAGGATGAAACATGGCGATCGTAGTGAATCTGGACGTGATGATGGCAAAGCGCAAGAAAGGCCTCACGGAGCTTGCCGGGGAGGTGGATATCACTTTGGCCAATCTGTCCATATTGAAAAATAACAAGGCGAAGGCGGTGCGGTTCTCCACATTGGAGTCCATCTGCAAAGCCTTGGACTGTCAGCCCGGCGATATTCTGGAATATGTGCCGGATGAAGAACAAACGGAGTGATCCTTTACCACGGAATACAGGTATTACGGAGTTTGCGCGCGATCCGCGCGGGGAGGAAACATTATGAACGGAAATGAGATCGTGAACAACAATACATGGGAGATACAGGCGGGTAATTTCGGCAATCCCGTGACGCAGGGGAATCTTGCGGCTCAGGACAATCCGATCAGTCCCGCCGGTCAGGGCGGCCCTATCAACCCGCCTGTTGGCGATCGGGAGACGGAGCACACGAGGCGCATGAAACAGAATTTTCGTTTTTTTGGGCCGGTGACATTTCTCTATGCGGCGTTTTATGCCTTTTGCATGTTTCATAACGGATCGGGTGTGACATTCCCTTTTTTTATGGCAGGAAGTCTCTTGTATTTGTGCTGCTCTTTGTCAAAACTAGAGATTTCCTTGAAAAAAGGCAGCGTCTTTTATATGATCGGCATGATGCTGTTGGCGGTGTCCACGTTCTGCACAGATGACGGGCGGATCATTGCCTTCAACAAGATGGGCATCTTCCTGTTGATGATGAGTCTGCTGCTCAAGCAGTTTTTCGACACCGCCAATTGGAAATTGGGCAAATATCTCCTGGCGATCTGTGAGTTGGTGTTCGTAAGTCTCGGAGAGATCTATAGGCCGTTCAGCGACGCGGTCGCTTATAGAAAAGCGCAGGGCAGGAAGAGCGGCAAGGCGGGATATGTGGCTCTGGGACTTCTCATAGCGATGCCGCTGTTATTGATCGTGCTCGCGCTGCTTGGCAGTGCGGATGTGGTGTTTCGGAATCTCACGGATATTTTTTGGCAAAATATAAACCTCGGGAATCTGTGCAATATCGGTTTCCGGATCGTGTTCCTGTTTTTCGCGGCCTATATGCTGACGGCATATCTGTGTAAACACAGGATCAATGAGAAGGTGGGGGATTATCGGATCGGGGAACCGGTGTTGGCCATCACCGTCAACAGTCTGCTGACCGTGATCTATCTCGTGTTTTCCTGCATCCAGATCGTCTATCTGTTTTGGGGCAAGATGCAGCTGCCGGAGGGGTATACTTATGCGGCCTATGCCAGAGAGGGATTTTTCCAGTTGTTGGCAGTGAGTATTCTGAACCTGGTGATCGTGCTGGTCTCCGTGAGCTTTTTCAAAGAAAATGGAGTCCTCAAAGCAATACTGACAGTTATGTCATTATGTACTTTCATCATGATCGCGTCCAGTGCGATGCGCATGATCCTCTACATTTGGTTTTACGATCTGACTTTCCTGCGCATTCTGGTGTTATGGGGACTGGCACTGCTCTTTGTGCTGTTCGTAGGGGTCATCATCAGTATCTACAGCAGCCGTTTCCCGCTGTTCCGCTATAGTATGGCGGTGGTGACGGTGTTGTATCTGGCGCTGTCCTTCTCTCATCCGGATTACATTATCGCCGCCGTGAATTTGTCTAATGCGGAGGAGGATAAGGACTGGTCCTATCTGTCCGGTCTGAGCGCGGATGCCGCGCCGGTGCTGATTCCCTATCTGGAGGAATTGGGATATGATCTGGAGTCCTTCTACATTCGCGGCGAGAGGGCCGAGCGTTGGGACATCATCGATGAACAGTGGGAGGATTTAGAAGGGGAAACACAGGATCGCTGCATTGCGGCCCGTCTGGATCAGCGCACGGTCAAAAGGAGCACGCAGGACGGTTTCGGATACTATTATCTGCGCAATCTGCAGCTGTCCACGGACAATTTTGGCATCCGCACCTACAATATATCCAGACATATGGCGCTCAGACAGATCGACCGGGCCTGTCATAAGGAGGACAGATAAATTTCATGCCGGCGCGTTATTCCTGCAGGATCAGCTGCACCCTGCTCTGTATGATATGCGCCGCCTCCTGCGCGCTCCTGTCCCCGGCGAAATAGGCAGCCGCTTCCTCGTCTATCACGGATCTGATATCGGGGTCCAACGACACACGGCACAACTCGCCGTTATAAAGGATATCTTCCACGATCGCGATCTCATTTTCGGTTATCGTAAGCTGCTCACCGTTGTTGAAACGGTATGTCTCACTTTTGGTCTGCTCCGCCAATTCTTCCAGGACGGATATCCTGATCGGCAGTCCCGGATTGGAGATACCCCGGTATTTTTGATTGGATTCCCACAGCAGACTCTCTATGAACGCCCATGCTCCCTCTTTCCGGTCGCTTCCGGCATAGATGGCGCAGCTGTCGAGACATGCCGCGATCTCATAGGTCTGCCCTGAAAGTGTGGGATATCCGTAGATCCGGTATTCTCTGCCGTAAACATTCACATCTGAAAGATACAGGCCGAAGTCGGCAATCAGACAGTTTGAAAACAGGGAATCCGGCTTTCTTTCGCTGTAAGTTTTGCCCTCCGCCCCGTCAGCCCGGTATGTCTGCCCGTATTCCCGACACAGCGCGAGCATATCCATAAATTCATCCGTTTCAAATGCCGCTGTCCTTTGTTCCGTGTCAATAAACTCCTCCTGTCTGCCGCAGAACAGATAATATAGCAGGAGCCCGGGGTTACCGTTTGCGTCGAGCACATCCTTTTCCCATTGATTTTGCTCAAGCAGCTCAAAGAATGTCTCCATGTTCCACTCTTCCACGGATTCCGCGTATTCCGGATGGATCGTGAGTCCCTGCAGCCAAAACTGCGGCATGAAAAGATACAGCTTGCCGTCTATCCTATAGGTGTCCAGAACATTCCACAGGATGTCATCGCTATACTGCGACTGCTCCAAATAAGGAGTCAGATCCTCCAGATAACCGTTTTGCACATAGGATTCGTAATAGCGGATATCCATCATGTCTATGATATCAGGTCCGTTCCCGGCAGCCATGTCCGCCTGCATCCGGGTCAGATTGCCGCCGTAGTCCCTGATCGTGATATAGTAATCCCGGTTTTCCAGATTAAAGGTATTGATGGCAGTCCTGACACTGGAGGAGGCATCCGAGTTCACTCCCTCCACCACTCCATAGATCAGTTCCGTCCGCTGTTCCTCAGAGGCGTCTCTCTCACTCAACAGAGTGTATTGCAGACCGTCCGAGCCGTTCCCTGTCGGGCCGCACAGTTGCAATGTTTTCCCCTGCGCGTCATAATATCCCGCCAAGACGGAGGGTATTCCCAATCTCACCGGATCCGTTTTGGACAGGATCTTGCCGGATTCTCTGCTCAGAAACAGTATCTCACTATCCGTTGCCAGACACAGGGTTTCTTCCTCATCGCATGAAATACCGCATAGCTTTCCGGAGGATGTCTTCAGCGTCCACTTTTCCTCCGCTTTGCTTTCCACCAATTCGTACAGAATGATCTCCTCTTGGGTCGCCGCCAGGCATTCCACAGATCCGTCACTGTTTTCCGTCCAAAGTACAATGTCGCCTTTCAGTTCATAGGTACAGGTCTTCTGTCCGTCCCCGTTAAAGCGCGTCACATGATCCCCGCTCACAAGATATACATTCGTATCGCCGTCCAAATAAAATCCCCTGCCCATGACAGCGTAATCTTCCGGGTTCTCCACCCGGACGGACAGGACATCGTTCCAGGCTTTGTTCGTGCCGCGCTTGCGGATCATAAGGGTATCGTCCTCCCGATTCCTCGTCTCCACATAGAGCGTTCCCTGTCGCTCCAAAATATTTATGAGGTCATAATTTCCATCCTCCGACTGCCATTCGATCTGCTCTTCCGACTCCATACCCGAGGCCGTCAATGCCCACTTATGGATGGGGTCATTCTTCACGTTGGTGATGGCCCATACACTGTCCGCGTTGCAGATCACCTGTACGGACCGCCCCAACTCCTGCACCATGGAATAATCCACGCCGAAAACCTTTACGGGAATCTCCCCGGCATCTTCTTTGCCGCAGGCACACAGGGCGATCGACAGACCAAAAGCAAACAGCAGTGTGAAAAGGGATTTGTGGCAGGTTCGTTTCTTCATCCGGGATCCTCCTTTGTCGGGATGGGGTTTCGATTATGGACATATTATACCATAGGTTGCTACTTAGGGAAGAAATTTAATGAAAATGCAATAGAAATATGAGCGTGATGGTGGTATTCTATTAGAAATATAAATCGGGATTTGTAGATAAATTTCTTGAACTTTCCTTATTTTTCAAGGCTTTCAGAGCCTCATACAGTGAAGTGCTATGTATTTTCCCTTGTTTTTGCCCTTATGGGCATTTTACAAGGGAAAATTTTTGTGAATGTACCTAATCATTGCCCGCAACTCTGTCCAAGAGCCTTGCGGAAGTCCGTTTTGCCTCCCGTGTGGCATGGGCGTATACATTCATGGTGATACTCACATCAGAGTGTCCTAAAAGTTCCTGCACATCTTTTAGCGCTGCGCCGTTTGACAGCAGGTTGCTTGTGTAAGTGTGGCGTAGCTGGTGGAAATGGAATCCCTCAAACCCGTCCAGCTTTTTTGCAACCGCCCTGCACACAAGGCTTAATGTGCTTGGAGTTTCAAGGCAGCCGTCAGGTCTTATGCAGACAAATGATATTTCGTTGTAATCTGCCGGAACTTCCTGCGTATTATCCAAGCTGTAATACTCATAGTAAACCCTGTTTTTGTCATGCACTTCTTTGTAGTAGTTGCGGTGGTACAGTTCCCCGTACTGCATCTGTCTTTTAAGCTGCCCTTTCCTTGCCTTTTTCAGAATGGCGGTAAGGGTGTCCCCGAAATCAACTGTCCGTACCTTTTTGCGTTTTGTCGGTCCGATGATAGTTTTGTGCTTTGCGCCGTCGTAGCGGACACTCCGCTTTACCGTAAGATACTGTTCCTCAAGGTTGATGTCCTGCCAAGTCAGCCCGCATACCTCGCCAATCCTAAGACCGGCATAATAGGCTATCTGTATCGGCAGCACCGCAGGGGGATTTTTCTTTTCCAAGTAAGCAATCAGTTTCTCATAATCTTCATGGGAAATAGGCTGCGTTCCCGTCTGCCCCATATCCTCATCCGAAAACAGATCCACTTCCTCCGCCCTGCGTTTCAGCTTGATGTACTGCATGGGATTGAATGTGATGTACTGTTTCGGGAACACCGCAAAACGGAATGACTGCTGCAATACTGCTGAAAACGAGTGGACATAATCCTTGCTCAAGCCTTTCCTGACTGTACCATCGGGATAAATGCCGCCGAAGGTAAGCAGATCGAGGAATGACTGCAAATGTTCCGCTGTTACGGTTTTCAGTCTGCGGTCTGCAATCGGGTGTTTCTTAATGCAGCGGATAGCGCCGAGATAATTCTCAACCGTACCGTTGCTAAGAGTGCCGACCTTTAATTCTTCCTCTGCCCATGTGTCAAGCAATCGCCCAAGCGTGATATTGTCCGCCTTTGCAATGAATTTCTTGCTTTCGTAGTCCTCCATTGCCTGTCTTAACAGCTTTTCCGTTTCGCTCTTGCTCTCTGT
>JAMPHD010000031.1 GCA_023663635.1 Acetatifactor muris | reverse complement strand
AGGAAGAAGTCGATCCGGAGGACAGGCTTGTAAAAGAAATGATTGCGCAGGGGAAGCATAAGAACATATCTTTCTTTGCATTTACGGCAACGCCAAAGGCGACTACATTGGAAATGTTCGGACAGGAGCAGGAGGACGGCTCTTTTCACCCGTTTCATGTATACAGCATGAGACAGGCGATTGAGGAGAAGTTTATTCTGGATGTCCTTCAAAATTATATGACATACAATATCTGTTTCCGAATCGCTAAGACCATGACGGACAATCCGGATGTTCCTTCCGGCAGGGCGGCAAAGGTCATTCGTAAATATCAGGAACTGCATCCCTATAATATCAGCCAGAAATCGCAGATTATCGTGGAAACATTCAGGGATACGACGAGACATAAGATTAACGGCAAAGGTAAGATGATGGTGGTTACATCGTCCAGATTGGCAGCCGTCCGTTATTATCATGAAATCAAGCGCTACATTGAGGAAAAGAAATATGATGATGTGGATATTCTGGTGGCCTTTTCCGGAGCGGTTGATGATGGCGGAGAAGAGTACACGGAGCCGAAATTGAATGTGAGAAAGGACGGTTCTCACATTTCGGAGAATCAGACTAAGACAGAGTTTCATGATAATTATAATGTGCTGATCGTAGCGGAAAAATATCAGACGGGATTTGATGAGCCGTTTTTGCATACGATGATCGTGGACAAAAAGTTAAAGGGTGTGAAAGCCGTACAGACCTTATCCAGATTAAATCGGACTTGTGAGGGCAAGACGGATACGTTTGTGTTGGATTTTGTAAATAAGGCGGAGGATATCAGAGATGCATTTCAGCCGTTCTATCAGGAGATTTTCCTGCAGGAAGAAATAAATGCAGATTTATTGTACCGGACGCAGAGAGAATTACGGGGTTATGGTATTTACTCGGATGAGGACATTGAAACCTTTACAAAGGAGTATTACAGGAAAGGAAGACAAGACGAGAAGGCAATGGGAAGAATGAGCAGTATTTTACTTCCCGTTTCCAATCGTTACAACAAAAAGACACAGAACGAGAGATATCAGTTCCGCAGACAGGTGCGCAATCTGATCAAATGGTACAGCTATATATCGCAGATTCTTAGAATGTTTGACAAAGAACTGCAGAAGGAGTATGTATTCTGTTCATATCTGATTGATTTACTGCCGAAAGACGCGGAAGAACCGATTGATTTAGACGGCAAGCTGAAATTGGAATATTATAAGCTGCAAAAGACATTCCAAGGGGAAATTGCTTTGGAAGAAACAAAGACCGTATATGTTCCGGCAAAGCACAAAGGTGTAAAAGGCAGGGATGAGAAGGCACCTTTGGATGAGGTGATCGCGAAAATCAATGAAAAGTTCAAGGGTAATTTCACAGAGGGAGATAAAGTGATTTTGTCAGCTCTGAGAGACAAGCTGCTTTCCGATAAGAAATTGACAAAGATGGCACAGTCTTCTGATCCGCAGATCTTTGTGGAGAGCATTTTTCCTAAAGCGTTTGGCGCGGCAGCCCAGGATGGATATGTAGAAGCGCAGGAGTCGTATCAAAGTTTGTTTGAAGATACGGCTAAGTATAATGCGATCATGAGTGCGCTGGCAGAGGTGGTGTATCGGGAGATGAGGAAGAAGGAGATAAGGGCTTTGGAGGAGTCCGGCACTGATGCATATGAGATGCCGCAGAACTTATCTATGGTGGCAGAAAAGCCAGTTTCATACGGAGAAAGTAGTAATGATGCATTGAGAAATTCAACTAATGAACTATGAATGAGATGTGTATCTATAAATGAATATAATTGAAAGGTATTAATAATGAATAAAAAGGAATTTTTTTTAAGGAATTGAATCATAAAATGTAAAAATTGGTTTGTAAAAATGGTATATATAAATTGATGAAGGGAATTGAGTGATAATGAATTATTCCGATAAAGTACAAGCTGCTGTAAATAGTGCGCATGAAACAGCAATTGCAAATAAGATACTTGATATGATGCAGGACTTGCTATTAAAAAATGATGAGAATACATCCCGCCGATGGATTTGGGAATTGATTCAAAATGCTAAAGATGTGTCTGGTAGCAATGGAATGGTAAACATTGAAATTGATTTTAATGAAGATAAAAGATATTTATTCTTTAAGCATGATGGAAAGTGTTTTACTACAGAAAATATAGTCTACTTGATTTCACAGGTTTCTTCAAAAGAAAGAAATCAATCTTCGGATAATGGAGTCACAGGAAAATTTGGAACGGGATTTTTAACTACTCATTTGCTATCACAGAAAGTAGTAGTGGATGCTTTTTTACAAGATGAGAATGAACCATTAAAGAAAATACATATATTATTGGATAGGAGCGGTGAAACTAAGGAAGAGGTTATTGCAGCAGTAAATGAGAGTTTTAGGCAGCTTAAGGAGAGTAAAGAAATTGATATTTCTGTTTTAGAGAAAACTGGTGGTTTCAACACTTGTTTTTCATATGAATTGGATGATAGGGGAATAGAGATTGCGAAAAACGGGTTGAAAAGTTTTTATGCTTCAATTCCTTATGTATTTGCCTTTGTGGGAAAAATTAACTCTATAAAAGTAAATGACTCATTGTACATAGAGCGTGGGGAGAGGGGGAAACTTGGAATAGCGGAGGTACATACAATTTATATAACTGAAAATGAAAACAAGAATAAGCTATACATATTGTCATATCATGAAGAAAAAGTAGATCTGGCAGTACCGATTAAGGCGAAAAATAATGAGATTTATATAGATGAATATTCAAAGGATGTTCCTAAGCTGTTTTGCACATTTCCTCTTATTGGCACAGAGGATTTTTCGTTTCCGGTTATTGTAAACAGCTCATATTTTAATCCAAATGATCCGAGAAGCGGGATATATTTAACTGATGTTGAGAATAAAGTTGTTGATGAGAATAAGAATTTGATAGGTCAGGCATTAAATGCTTATAAGAACTTACTAGACTATGTGGCAGAACATCATTGGAAGCAAGTGTATAATGTTGTGCATATACCAAGGCAACCACATAAAGATTGGTTGTCTAAAGATTGGTTTGCTGACATTATTGAAGAATGTAAGCATCATATAAAGGATGTGGAAATTGTTGATACAGAGAGTGGTGAAAGAAAAGCACTATATGATTCTTGGGGGAATTCGAATATATTTATAATCGGCGATAATGAAACGATAGAGAGGGAACAAGTATGGGAATTGGTAAAGCCAATATATCCTGATTGTTTAGTGCCATTTTTGGATATTCATAAATGGTATTCTTCATTATGGTTAGAATGTAGAAATTTTAATATGCGGATATTGGTTCAGACCTTAGAAAAATTTGGATGTTTAGAAATTTTAGAATCGAATCTGGATAATAGCACAAATCCAATTATATGGTTAAATGAACTATATAAAGCTATAATAAAGTCAAAAAATGCGAAAGAATATAGAGACGCTAAGATTTATCCAAATCAATTAGGGCAGTTTTGCGGTATAAATGAATTATATAAGGATAATGATATTGAAGATGTATATAAGCAAATTTTGGCATTGCTAGGCAACGAATGTAAAGGGATTTTGTTGGATAAGGGAATCCGATTGCCAGAAAATATATCTTGTAAGGTTTATGATTACGATATGCTGTTTGATGAACTGTTAGAAGCAATGAATGATAGTTCATTTTCTGAGCGGGATGCTATGGCGAAAATAATAGCATTATATAATGAGGAAACTAGAACCGAGGAACAATTAGAATTACTGAGATTGTTGGGTAAATTATTTGGAAATGAAATATCAAATGCTTATGAAGTTCACAGAATCAATGCTGAAGTTATGGAAAAAGCTAGAAAGTATTGGTGTACGGAGATGGCCAATGGAGTAGGGAAGTGTCAAAATATTGCTGTTTTGGCATATCACTTAAATTTGCCCAAGGAAGATACTTTCTTATGGCTGAAAGAAGTTATTGAATATTTTGGAAAATATAAGCATAAAAACTTGTTTGAAAGAAAAACAAACCCAATTATACCAAATCAAAATGGAGATTTTCTAACTATTGAAACAGTATTTTTGGATTCTGGAGAAATTGATGATATTTTTAAGGACATTTTAGCTGAAAATGGAAATGATTTGAGAAGTATTTTGTTACCAGTAGATATTTATTTAGAACTTCCGGAAAGCAGGGTTAAAGGGCTTGGAGACGTTGTACAGGGAGTTACAGAATATGTAAAGCAGAATCAAGGGTTAAGTAAAAATCAAAATGAATCTGTTCGGAATTATTTCAATAGACTGTTTTATTGGATTAATGATAATCCGGATAAGGCGCAATTATTTTTTAAAGAGATTATTGATAACAAACATTGGTTAATTGATGATGAGGAAATTGCGCAGAACATGAAAAAAGCTGAAAAATATGATAACTTATTAAAAAAATATAATATACAAAGTGAAAGGGATTTAGAAAATGTTTTGGAAGTATATTCGAAAGAGAATAAAGTGAATATTGATGAAAAAGTAGAGATTTCAGAAGAACTTATGATTCAATATGGAATCTCAAGCATAGAAGAGTTTGTAAAAGCACAGAAATTTAAGGTTTTTGAAGAAAATTTCATACACGTTTCGGAAAGTGACAAGGGCAAATTTGATTATGTGAAAAGAATTTTAGAAAGGGCAAAAAAAGCTATCTTTAATTATTTAGCCACATTGGAAGATTATGATGTTTCTGCTCCGATTGAAGTCACCAATACTATATTTATTATAAAAAAATATGGAAAAGAAATGGTTTTAATTACACGTCCTTCAGATTATGGGCAGGTTATTCTATATTACGGGGCAGAAAGGGATACTTTGGATTTTGAAAAAGATTATGAGTTGTGGGTTGAAGATGGAATTAAGCCGCCTCAACAAATAACCTTTGGAAAAATGTTAAAACTTACTGGAATTAATAAAATACCATTACGAAAGGTTAGATAAAAGTGACAAGTGAAGAACTTATAAAATTAATTGATTGCAAAAATAATGATGTGATTTGTAAACGGTTTTGCTTGTTGCCAAATCAAGTAGCAACAGACATAGAATCGTTGGCTCATGGTAGTCAGAAATATGGATATGTTTTGATTGGAGTTGCAAAAGAAAAGAACAATTATTGTTTATGCGGATTTGATAAAAACATAAACATGGACAACATTGTCCAAAGCGCAATAAAGCAAGTCGGAATAAAGACTGATATTTCTTATGAGGTTTGTAATATTGACGGAAAACATATTTGCATAATAAAAGTAAAAACTTGTGAAGGCGTGTTGGATATTAATGACACAGACTTATGTAAGGCAAAAGAGGTGCTAAGAGAAGTATTAGCAGCTTGTGTTAAGTTGCAGGCGAACTCGTTTTATTATGGAGCAACGGAAGATGAAAGAAATGATTATATTCGTGATATTTTGGAGACAGCAGGTTATGATATAAAAGATCAAACTCGAAGAGGATTATCTCCAAACGGGAAAGCTGCAGGAGAAGTAGATATATTAATTAAAGAAAAGAATTTTCCCGTAACAATTATTGAGGCACTAAATATGAACAGCCTCAGTACAGCATATTTAGATAAGCATATTGATAAAATATATGACTATGATACGGCAGGTAATAAGTTTAATATTATTCTGTCCTATGTTACGGTGGCCGATTTTGTAACATTTTGTGAAAAGTATTTTCAACATATTAAAAAACATAGTTATCCATTTGAGTTGATTTCCATTGATGAAAATGTTGTGATTGATAATATTTCATATTCTAATATTAGGATTATGAAAACCGTACATAACAGAAATCGGTGCGAGACGTTATTATATCATATATGCATGTTGATAAAATAGCAGATAAAATCATTTTATGAGAAATGAGTTGACCTCCAATCGTTAGATTTTTAATCCATTGACACTGTATGGACTATTGTATATACTAAGCTCTAAAGAAGGAGCTGATCTTATAACCCATGATGATCGATCTATCCACCCTCAGCCAAGACATCCAAAACAAAGAATCCCCGTTCCATACCCGGATGGATTCCCTCATAACCCGAATATATGACTTCCTGCTCCATCCCTCCAAGGAGACATCTCAAATGATCGGGGGATGGACGAGGGAGTTTGTCTGTCTATACGGGGAAAGCGCGGTTCTGCCATTCGATGGAGACGGGCGGAATGCGCGGCTTTGGCTTTATGCGGTGCAGACCTGTTTCAGCCTGATATTAAAGACGATCATGCGGGAGATTCTGAAAGTCATTTATGATAAAACGAAGGGGCCGGGACGTTCTGAGGAGCCGGTCTGCTCGGAGGAGTCGGACCGTTCCACATCCGGTCTTTTGCGGGGGGAGTTTGCGGTTCGGCGCGGCATTGAAAATTATGTGGAGCAGGATTGGTATTGCTGGCCCTTATATGAACTGCAAAACGGCTTTGCGGACATCGTGGGGGAATTGGAGGAGCTGTTGGCGGCATACCGGACAGATCTGTCCGTGGAAGAGTTGGCCGGTCGCAGTTGCGGGGATGATATCCGACAGATCTATGAGGCGATGATCCCTCGGGAGATCCGACATGCTTTAGGGGAGTTTCACACGCCGGACGCATTGGCGGAGCGGACGCTCACGGAGGCTTTGCAATATGTCCGCAGACCTTTGGCGCGGTTGCGGATCGCGGATCCCACCTGCGGTTCGGGGACGTTTCTGATGCAGGCCATTCGGATGAAGAGGCGGGCGGGATGCGGTCCGGAGGAGATTCTTGACTCCGTGTACGGGTTCGACATCAATCCGTTGGCAGTTTTGGCGGCCAAGACCAATTATCTGTTGGCGATGGCTGATCTGTTGCGTGGAACGCAGAAGGTCCGGCTGCCGGTGTATAAAATGGACATTTTGCGCTTGGCGGAGTCCGTTTCAGGGGATTTGGAAAATGTGTCCATGGCTTGGCAAAATGATCTGTTTGATGTGGTGATCGGCAATCCGCCCTGGGTCAATTGGGAGTATATGCCGCAGGACTATCGGCGCGGAACCGGACATCTCTGGATGGAGTATGGGCTGTTTGACGCGAAAGGCAGGGAGCTTAGTTTTGCCAAGGAGGATATCTCCGTGCTGATCACCTATGTGGTGATGGATAAGCTGCTTGGGGATGATGGTGTGATCGGATTTGTCCTCCGCCGGGTGATGTTTAAGTCGTCCCAAAACGGCGCGGGTTTTCGGCGTTTTCGGATCAAAGAGGAATGCGATATACGGGTGCTGCAGGTGGATGATCTGTCCCGGCTCAGGATCTTTGGCCGGGTGATGGCGGACGCGGCCCTGTTTGTGGCGCAAAAGGGAGCGAAGACGGTTTATCCCGTGCCCTATCGGGTGTGGAGCAGATCGAAGAGCGGGCTGAAGAGCGGGACTAAGGCCGGGCTGAAAACCGGGCCGAAGAGCGAGTGGAGACGTTTCAAGGGAGAGAGCCTCACGGCGGCGGAATTGCTGCGTCAGGCCCGAATGGAGGAGCAGTGCGCTATGCCTTCCATAGAGGGGAATCCGACTTCCCCTTGGATCACGGCCGCTCCGGAATCTCTGGAGGCGATGCGGCAGGTTTTGGGACGCAATCCCTATCGGGCGCGGACGGGTGTATTTACCGGAGGCGCCAATGGAGTGTATCTGCTACAGATCCTGGAGAGTGGGGAGGGAAAGGTTCGAGTCCGCAATCTGGTGGGCAGAGCCAAGCGAAAGGTGGAGCAGATAGAGGCGGAGTTGGAGCCCGCGTATATTTTTCCCATGATCCGCGGAAGGGATGTGGGGCGGTGGCGGGTCGGATATGAATGTTATCTGCTCTGTCCGCACACCAAAGAGACCAAGATGCGGCCGGTGGCGGGAGAGGAGCTGAGACGGACTTGTCCGCTCACCTACGATTATCTGAGTCGGTTTCGGGGAGAACTGGACGCGAGAAAGGGCTTTGCCGGATGGGAAAAGGAGATTCAAAGACAGGAGTTTCACGCCGTTTTGCGGGTGGGTGAGTATACTTTTTCGCGGTATAAGGTAATCTGGAAATATATTGCCACGGAATTTGTCTGCGCGGTGATCGGAGAGACGGACGATCCTTATCTGGGGAGGAAGATCTGTCTGCCTAACGAGAAGATCATGTATGTGAGTACGGATGATGAGACGGAGGCCTATTATCTGTGCGGCATGTTGAGTTCCCCGCTCATTGCGAACTGCGTGAAGAGTTATATGAATCCCACCGGAATTTCGGTCCATGTGTTGGACAAATTAAACATTCCGGCTTTTGACGCGGAGGACGAGAGGCACAGGGCCATTGCCGCTATCTGTAAGGAAGGTCACGGAAAGCAGGATATTCAGCCCTATCTGGATCGGATTGACGGGATCGCGGCACAAATTTACACAAACACAAGCTGTACCAACAGCATATAACAGACAGTGCCGCCGGCGATGGAGAGCAGCATTTGTTTTTTCCACAGATGGAGACCCACGGTGACGGCACAGGCGATGAGTTCCGGGATGCCGTGGCTGCCGGTAAAGACATTTACGTTTTTCAGGCAATAGATCACCAACATGCCGAATATGGCGGAGGGCAGTGCCTTGCCCAGATATTGGATATATTTGGGGGTGGGGCGTTTCTCGGAGAAGACCATAAAGGGCAGAAAACGGGTGGTCATGGTGCCCAGTACGCAGAGGGCGATGGTGATGATCTGTTGTGTCAGGGTCATTTGTGTCATACGAAACCTCCCGCCTTTTCAAGGGGCTTTTGCAAAATGGTGAGCAGTATCAGGATGCAGGCCATGGTGGGCACCATGAAGGAATCCGCGCCAAAGAGGATCCTGCACAGCAGGGCGGCGCCGGTGCCGATGATGGCGGTGTAGTGCTTTTGTTCCTTCATGAGCTGTTCCAGGAAGATGACCACGAACATGGCGGTCATGACAAAGTCCAGTCCCTCCGTGTCAAAGGAGATCAGAGATCCCAGTATGCCGCCTATGGTGGAGCCTGAAACCCAATAAAACTGATTCAGCAGGGTCACGAAGAACAAAAACCATCCCCTGTCCACGCCTTCGGGTATTTTGGCGGTGTAGTTGATGGAAAAGGATTCGTCGCACATGCCGAAGATGAGGTAGTATTTTTTCCAGCCCAGATCCTTGTACCTGTCCAACATGGCAATGCCGTAAAACAGGTGTCTGGCCTGGATCATCAGGGTCATGATCAGAGTCTGAACAGGCGCGAAGGGCGCGAGCAGCATACTCACCGCCACGAACTCCAGAGAGCCGCCGAAGATCGTGATGCTCATGACGAGGGGATACACAAAGGAGAATCCCGATACATTCATATAGATTCCGTAGGCCATTCCCAGAAACCAGAATCCCGCGAAGATGGGGATGGTGTGGGGAAATGCCGCTTTCAGCGCCCGAAGGCGTACATTTTGTCCGTTTTTCATGTTCCTTTTACCTGTGTGATATGTCTGCAGATCTCGTGTGTGTTCTATGGTCTGATTCTGAATCCGACAAGAATAAAGTATAGCACTCCCCACGGCAAAAATCAATCATTGCGAGTTTATATTATTTTAATGGCCGTTTTAGGATATTTGTGGTACAATGATTTACAAAATCCAACTTTGGATTGCCGGCAGGGAGGAAAGGTATGAGAACAGAAGAAAAATCTCATGTAAAAAACAGTATAGGAAGACTGATCTTTGTTGTCCTGTCTTTTTTGATCCAGGTATCGTGGTTTGTGGCACTGTTCATGTGGCTGAACAATTATTCCACGGTCATCAATCTGATCAGTTCCGTGGTGGCTCTGGTGGTGGTGCTGCGCGTCTATGCCAAGCAGGGAAATGTGGCGTTTAAACTGCCGTGGATCATATTGATGCTGGTGATGCCTCTCTTGGGTTTATGCCTGTATCTGCTCTTCGGGCACAGATGGGCCACCGGCAAGATGCGCGCGCGGTTTGAGAAGATAGAGGCGGCCTATCAGGAGGAACTGCGGCAGGAGCCGAAGGTGATGGAGGAGTTGGAGCAGCAGGATTTCGGCGTGGCCAACCAGTGCCGATATCTCTATAAATACAGCAAGTATCCCGTGTACCGCAATACGGACGTGGTGTTCTACAGTCAGGCGTCGGACGGGTTGGAGGCTCAGTTGGAGGAGCTGAAGAAGGCGGAGCATTTTATCTTTATGGAGTATCACGCCATTCAGGAGACCAATGCTTTCGGGCGTCTGAAGGAAGTTCTGGCGGATCGGGCGGCCCACGGCGTGGAGGTTCGGGTGCTCTATGACGATGTGGGCAGTATCGGCTTTATCGATCCCGGATTCATCAAGAGGATGGAGGCCGTGGGGGTGCAGTGCAGGATGTTCAATCCCGTCAAACCCATCATGAATATTTTTATGAACAACCGCGACCACCGCAAGATCACGGTGATCGACAATAAGGTGGGCTTTACGGGAGGCTATAATTTGGCGGATGAGTATTTTAATATCACGCATCCCTACGGGCATTGGAAGGACACGGGCATCAAGCTGACGGGAGATGCCGTGGAGAGTCTGACGGCGATGTTTTTGCAGATGTGGAACGCCATGAAAGAGACGGACACGGATCATGCCAAATATATGGCCAAGTTCGATTATCGGGCATCGGAGCAGGGTTTTGTCAACCCCTATGCGGACAGCCCCTTGGACGGCGAGTATGTGGGTGAAAATGTGTATCTGAACCTGATCAAACACGCGAAACATTATCTGTATGTGGCCACGCCCTATCTGATCATCAGTGATGAGATGAACAGGGAACTTTGTCTGGCGGCCCAGAGGGGTGTGGATGTGCGCGTCATCACGCCCGGCATTCCGGACAAAAAGGTGGTCTACAGGATCACTCGCTCCTATTACAACGGGTTGGCCAAGAGAGGCGTGAAGATTTATGAGTACACACCGGGCTTTATCCATGAAAAACAGGTGCTCTGTGACGGGGAAGTCGCCACGGTGGGAACGATCAATTTTGATTATCGGAGTCTGTATCATCATTTTGAGAATGGCGTATTGATGTACGGATGTTCCTGCATTGAAGATATCCGGAAGGATTTCATGGATACCTTTGCCCTGTGCCGTGATGTGACGGAACAGTACCGCAGCGGCAGAAAGGCATTTCTGCGGATATCGCAGTGTATTTTGAGACTGTTCGCGCCGCTGCTGTAGAGAGACGCGGGGAGGCACGGGGAGACGCGTGGGACGGATCCGGCCGGGACGCCGGGCGGAAGGAGAGGAGTTTATGGAAGAGCAACGGGATATAGACGATATTGTTCGGATCTTGGACGGCTATGTACAGGCCGGGGGAAGCCGTCTGCAGTTGAATGTGGTGGAGGGTGAGGGAGAGATCGTCTCCGCGCAGTATCATCACGGGCGCTGTGATGTGGGCAGCCCGTGGGCCTGCGGACAGGCGTTTGACGTTTTGGAATGAGAGTTAAGGTGAAAGGAGCCTGATCGTATCAGTACGGGTAATAAAAATAGCAAAATAAACGGAAATGGTCAAAGCAATAGCAAAAGCAATAATGGAAACAGCGGAAACAGGCGTAAGGTCGATACGGATGACTGGGACGCGCCCAAGCGTGCCCGCAACGTGAACCGTACCCGCAGCGCAGATCGCGCGGGAACGGTGACGCGGCACTCCGGTAAATCCGATGCAGGGGAAGTTGCTGCCCGCGGGAAAGGGTCTGCGCGCGGCCGGCAGTCGTCCCGCGGCCGGCAGTCGTCCCGCGGGAAGAGATCCGGTTGGAAGAAGTTTCTGATCGCAGCGGCATGTATCATAGCGGTCTTGGCTGCAGGGTGGTATCTTCTGGTGGGACAAATCTATAGCAAGATGCACTATCAGAGGATAGAGAGCGTGGCCTCCTCCCCCATGAAATCGGACGGAGTCATCAATATCCTGCTGATCGGGAATGATTCCAGAGAGAATGGAGAGGATGGTCGGTCCGATGCCATGATCCTGTTGTCTCTAAGCACCAGGACCAAGAAGATCTACATGACTTCCCTGCTCCGGGATATGTATGTGGATATTCCGGGACATGAGGGCAATCGTCTGAATGCGGCTTATTCCTTTGGCGGGGCGGAGCTTCTCATGGAGACCGTGGAGCAGAATCTGGACATTGAGGTAAACAGATATGTGCTGGTGAACTTTGAGGCTTTTGCCAATCTGGTGGATGCGGTGGACGGTGTGGATCTGGAGCTTTCCGCAGCGGAGATCGAATTGGTGAACGGATATCTGAATGAGTACAATATGCTCACCGGAAAGGAATTCGGCACGGACTATATGGATACCTCGGTGGAGGGAATGGTGCATCTGAACGGACCGCAGGCTTTGGCATACAGCCGCAATCGCTATATCGGCACGGATTTTGGCAGGACGGAAAGGCAGCGAAAGGTTCTGGCGGAGGTGATCCACAATCTGCCCCGGGCCGTGGTCACGCATCCCGGGGAGTTGGTGGACGGGTTGATGCCCAATCTGACCACCAACCTGACGCAGTGGGAGTGCTATCGTTTGAGCCTGATGGCCCCGAAACTGCTGACCTATGACATAGAGCAGGGGAGCATCCCCCTGCAGGGCAGTTACCGGGATGCCTCCATACGCGGCATGGCGGTGTTGGAGGTGGATTTTGAGGAGAATATAAACTATCTGCATGAATTATTGTTTGGAGAATCGGATTGATATGAACGCAATACGTCATTTTTGGGAAAAAACGGTCCGTCGGGCTGCAATCGGACTTGTGCTGATCTGCGGATTTGCCATGCTGTGGGGCTGCGCAAAGGATACAGAGAATATACCGCCCACGATTCAGAGTATCGCCCCGGAGGAGCATCCGGAGCCGCCCAAATTTTCAGATTCGGAGCCTTTGGAGACGACCGCAACGGATGAGCGGGAGACCGTGGAGGACGAGCGGGAGATCGTGACCATCACCGTGACGGCCGCCGGGGATGTGACCATGGGCAACTATGTGGGGCAGGACTATGCTTGGTCCTTCCGCCAGATGTATGATACGGTGGAGGACAAGAGTTATTTTTTTGAAAATGTGTATGATATTTTTTCGGAGGACGACATGACCATCGTCAATCTGGAGGGAGTGCTGACATTCTCGGAGGAGCTCAACGAGGGCAGGACTTATAACATCAAGGGGGATCCCGAGTACGCGAATATCCTGACTTATGGCAGCGTGGAGGCCGTGAGCATGGCCAACAACCACCGACTGGACTTCGGGGAGAACGGGACGAAAGACACGTTGGAGGCGTTGGAACCCACGGGTATTGTCTACGCGTACGACAACAAGGTGGGGATTTATGAGGTCAAGGGAATCCGCATCGGCTTTGTGTCCGTCAACGAGATCGGTTGGGGACAGGGGATCGAGCAGCTGATGAAGAACGGGATCGCCAAACTGCAGGAGGAGGGTGTGGACCTGATCCTGGCCTGTTGTCACTGGGGGATCGAGCGGGAATATTACCCCACGGAGTATCAGCAGCAGTTTGGAAAGCAGTGCATCGATTGGGGGGCGGATCTGGTGATCGGGCACCATCCCCATGTGCTGCAGGGTGTGGAGGAATATCAGGGAAAATACATAATATACAGTCTGGCAAATTTCTGCTTTGGGGCCAACAGAAATCCCGCGGACAAGGATACCATGATCGCGCAGCAGACCTTTACTTTTATAGACGGGGAAAAGCAGGAGGAGACGGAGTTTCGGATCATACCCTGCTCCATCACCTCGGATCCCTCCAGAAACGATTACAGGCCTACTCCCGCGCAGGACGAGGAGGCGGAGCGCATCATCGGTCGCATCAACGAGTACAGTCAGGCATTCGGCCTGCAGTTTGACGAGGAAGGCTATATACGGTCGGAGTGACCGGTGGAGGCGCGGATGCAGTTTTTATTAGTGGCGATCAATGCAAAATATATTCATTCCAATCCCGCCGTCTACAGTCTGCGGGCCTATGCGGGGGAGGAGATGCGATCCCGCGTCAGTCTGGCGGAGTATACCATCAATCAGCAAATGCAGGATATTTTGGCGGATATCTGTGAGAGAAAACCGAGCGTGATCGGGTTTTCCTGCTATATCTGGAATTGGAACATGGTCAGGGATCTGATACGGGAGTTGCCCAAGATCCTGCCGGAGACGGATATCTGGCTGGGCGGCCCGGAGGTCAGCTTTGACGCTCCGAAGACGCTCGCGGAGTTCCCGCAGCTCCGGGGCGTGATGGTGGGCGAGGGAGAGGCCACCTTTCGGGAGCTGCTGCATTGGTACGCGGATGGGGAAGGGATCTTGGAAGAGATTGCGGGGCTTTGTCTCCCCGGGGGCTATACCCCCAAGCGGGAGCTTATGGATCTGAACAGTCTGCCCTTCTTCTATGCCGCCGGGATCGGGCAGGCGGACTCCGCAGACACATTTGCAAACCGGATCATCTATTACGAGAGCAGTCGGGGTTGTCCGTATGGCTGCAGTTACTGCCTGTCCTCCATCGACAAAACGGTGCGGTTTCGGAACAGGGAGACCGTGGAGAGGGAGCTGCAGTTTTTCTTGGACCGTCAGGTGAGGCAGGTCAAGTTTGTGGATCGCACCTTTAATTGTGATCGTGAACATACCATGGGCATCTGGCGGTATCTTCACAAACATGACAATGGTGTCACAAATTTTCATTTTGAGATCGCGGCGGATCTTTTGCGGGAGGAGGAGATCGCTCTGCTTCAGAGTCTCAGACCCGGTCAGGTGCAGTTGGAGATCGGCGTGCAGTCCACCAATCCCGAGACCCTGCGGGCCATTCATCGCGTGGCGGATGTAAACAGATTGGAGAGCGTGGTGGCGGCGATTCACAAAGCGCACAATGTGCATATACATCTGGATCTGATCGTGGGGCTGCCCTATGAGGACTACGCGAGCTTTGCCCGTTCCTTCAACAGGGTGTATGGCATGAGGCCGGAGCAGCTCCAGATGGGTTTTCTGAAGGTGTTAAAGGGCTCCCCCATGGCCGGGGACGCGGCGGGATACGGCATAGTCTGTCTGGACAAACCTCCCTATGAGGTGCTCAGCACAAAATGGCTAACCTGTGAGGAAGTGTTTCGGCTGAAACGGGTGGAGGAGATGGTGGAGGTCTACTACAACAGCAATCAGTTCGCCCGGACGCTGTCCTTTCTGGAGCGCCGGTTTGACGGTCCTTTCGCTCTGTTTGAGGCATTGGCGGATCACTACAAAAGCAGGGGATATTTGGTGCAGAATCCCGCAAGAGTGTATCGCTATCAGGTGCTCTTGGAGTTTGCCATGGAGCATGACGCGGCGAATGTGGAAATCTATAGAGAGCTCCTCACCTATGATCTGTATCTGAGAGAAAACGCGAAGAGCCGTCCTTCCTACGCGACGGATCTTCGAGAACGCCCGGAGGTCAAACAGTATATCCGCGACTTTTACCAAAGGGAAGAAAAGGAGCGCAAATTCCTGCCCGCTTATGCGGAGTACGATTGGAAACAGTTGAGCCGCATGACACATCTGGAGCCTTTTCGCTATCCGGTCTGGAGATCGCCGGTCCCGGAATTGTTGGAGGGATGTAATGGAGAAAAATATGGGGAAGACCGTGCGGCGGCCGCTCCGTATTATGCGCTCTTTGACTATGGAAGGCGGGATCCTCTGGACGGCGGGGCAGCAGTCAGGATTTTGGAGAGCGGATATTGTCCGGATGGGGGTATGTATGACGGAAGATTATATCAGCATTGATCTGGAGACCACGGGGCTGAATCCGGCGCGGGATCGGATCATCGAGATCGGAGCTGTGAAAGTCCTAAAAGGCCGGATCGTGGACAGTATGGCGGCCTTAGTGAATCCCGGGCGCAGATTGGGGGAACATATCGTCGGGCTGACGGGCATTCGGGACACAGATCTGCAGGATGCCCCCTATATAGAGGATATCCTGCCAAAGCTGCTTGATTTTATGGAGGAGCTGCCGCTTTTGGGCCACAGCGTCCTGTTTGACTTTTCCTTCTTAAAGAAGGCGGCGGTGGATCAAAAGCGCTCCTTCGAGAAAGCAGGGATCGATACCCTGAAGATTGCCAGAAAATATTTGGCGCATTTGGAACACCGGAATCTGGACTATCTGTGCGGATATTTCCGGATTCCCCACAAAGCGCACCGCGCTTTAGAAGACGCGACGGCCACGCATACGCTGTACTTAAGATTGGCGGAATCGTTTTATGAGCAGGAGAAAGAGGGTCTGTTTGAGCCGGCGTCGCTGCTGTATCGGGCCAAATATGACAAGCCTGTCACAATAGCCCAGAAAGAACAGTTATATCGCCTGTTGCAACAACATAATATGGTGTTGGACGCAGATGTGGAGAGGATGACCAGAAGTGAGGCAAGCCGGACGATCAATCGGATCCTGGGCCGGCAGTCAGTTCCTCCAGGTGGCGAATGATCACGTCCCTGTTCAGTGAGTTGAGGCTTTGAGCGGTCTGTAACAGCTCGGATATCTTTTCGGTCTCATGCCCTTTCAGATAGAGTTCGGCCAACATGTCATAGGTCCGGCTCACGTCCGTGCGGGTGCTCACCGCGAATTCCAGGATCGGGCGCACGGCATCCTCGTGTCCCGCCTTGCACAGAAGATCCGCCCAGCGCTGCAGGGTGCTCACCAACAGGGTATAACTTTGATCGTATTCCGTGAGGGCGGTGATGTTGGCGGTGCCGTATTGCAATTTCAGATCCGTGTTGGAGAATCCGGTGAGATTGACGATGGGGCAGAGGGACAGGTCGTTAATGATGCGGTGACAGTCCGCGATATCCCTATCGTCCGCCAGGAGCTGCATGGGCAGACGCTCCAGAGGGATTTGGATATATTCCAGGTCGTCCAAGGGTTTCCTGCGAACCTGATTGGCACGGCGTTCCCGGTCCCAAAATTCCTGTTCCTGCTTGGCCTCAAGGCGGTTGCTCTTGCGGATGTTGTGGGAGATCACCATAATAAATATAATTAAACTTGCCAAAATATAAAATTTCATATATAATATCCTTTCAGATTACATGTTATCAAAGTTGCATGTATCGAAGATATAAGTATCGAAGATACATGTTATCGGATCTGCAAAAGGCGGGTGAGGAACGGCTATGTTTAACATGAACAACAAAAAGACAAAACAACGCATGGCGGCAGTGATAGTCATCATTTTGGTAGTTGCCATGGTTATTCCCACTTTATCATACTTTTTCTTTTAATTCAATAATTCAAATAGTATTGTATTTGATCGGAATTGTGATCGGCGGCCCGGCGCTGTCTGCCGCGGATCGCACAGGGTGTTGTGCCGGCGGACGCGGGCATGCGGACAGCGCAGAAATGGAATTGCTATGAAGAAGATGTGGATGAAAATGTATTTGGCTCTCTGTCCGGTCCTCTTGGTATTGTGCCTCGGTGTGACGGCACAGGCGGCGGACAGGGAGACCATCAGCGCGGGGATCTACGCGAGGGAGATCGATCTGTCCGGCAAGACGGCCGCGGAGGCTCGCGCGGCAGTTGAATTTTATGTGGAAAATCTGGCGGACACGGAGATCACTCTGATCGTGGCCAACGGGCGGGAAGTCACCGTCACGGCCCGCGAACTGGGCATGACCTGGGCCAATCCCGAGTTGCCGGAGGCGGCCCTGCAGCTCGGCAAAAAGGGCAATGTGATCGAGAGATATAAGATCTTAACGGATCTGGAATATAACAATTATATTTATGACATAGATCTGGAGTTTGATGTATCCGCCATTGACACGGTATTGGCGGAGAAATGCGTAAAATATGACCAAAAGGCCGTGAATCCAAGACTTCACAGGACGGAGAGCGGCGAGTTTGAGACGGAGGAGGGCCATTCCGGCTATGTGTTGGACGTGGAACTCTCCATCGATGAGATCTACGATTATCTGACGGGAGATTGGGACAGACAGCCCTGCAGCATCGCGCTGAGCGTGATGGAGGAGAAACCAAAGGGAAATGTGGAGGATCTGGCGGAAGTCAGAGACATTCTGGGCACTTTCACCACATCCTACAGCACCTCCGGCACCTCCAGATCGGCCAATGTGGAGAACGGCTGTCGTCTGATCGACGGGACCACGCTGTATCCGGGAGAGGAATTTTCCACCTATGAGAAGGTGAGTCCTTTTACGGAGAAAAACGGCTATTACATGGCGGGATCCTATCTGAACGGCAAAGTGGTGGACAGTCTGGGCGGCGGGATCTGTCAGGTGTCCACGACCCTGTATAACGCGGTGCTGAAAGCGGAGTTGGAAGTGACGGAGAGACACAATCACTCCATGATTGTTGCCTATGTGGATCCCTCCGCGGACGCGGCGATCGCGGAGAGCGCCGGCAAAGATTTTCGTTTTGTCAATAATCTGGATTATCCCATTTACATTGAGGGATATTTTAGCAACAAGCGGATCACTTTTAATATCTATGGCAAGGAGACCCGGGACGCGGGCCGCGTTGTGACCTATGAGAGCGAAGTGTTGGAGGTCACCAATCCCACCACGGAGAATATCTATGCGGACAATTCCCACCCCATCGGCTATGTGGTGACGGAGAGCGCCCACACCGGCTACAAGGCCCGACTCTGGAAGATCGTCACGGAGGACGGCAAGGAAGTGAGCCGCGAGCAGATCAACAGCAGCAGCTATAAGATGACGCCGCGGAGCGCGACGGTGGGGACCGCCACCGGAGATCCCAACGCGTACAATGAGGTCATGGCAGCGATCGGAACCGGCAGTATCGACCATGTGAAGAATGTGGTTGCCATGCTGACCGCCCCGCCGCCGGAAGTTGTGAATGATGATGACGAATAGGCGGCAATGCGGCTGCCCCATGGGGGTTGTGCATGAAAACAGGCAAAGTGTCGGGCAATGCCCTAAAGCGTTCCATATTGCAGCAGATAAAGACGAGGCGTAGAGAAGTGTTAAATGGCGCAGGCTCCGGGGAGGACTGCGCCGTTTTTGCATATGACGGGGAGACTGTGGTCTCCTGCCTGTGGGAGGGAACGCTGCCCATATCCTCTGTCCTGATCCACTGTGTCAATGTCATGGCGTCCCGCAACGCGGAGCCCGTGGCAGCGGCTCTGAGCATTCTCCTTCCCCCGGATGCGGAGGAGAGTGTGCTGAAGGGCATGATGGCAGAGGCGGAGAGTATTTGTGGTGAGTATGGTATGCAGATCGCGCAGGTCCGCAGCCGGGTTACGGGTGCGGTGCGAGAACCCTGGGTGACGGTGACGGCCTATGGAAAAGGACTGCCCGGCAGCAGACATACGGTGAAGGAGATCTGCCCGGATCAGGATATTGTTCTGAGCAAGTGGATCGGGCTGGAGGGAACGGCTCTATTGGCCGGACGACACAGAGCACACCTTTTGGAACGCTATCCCGCATGGCTCGTGGAGGCGGCGGCGGACTTTGACCGGTATCTGTCCACTGTCCCGGAGGCCGCGATAGCGCTTAAGTCCGGCGCGCGCGCCGTCCAAAATGTCTCCGAGGGCGGTATTCTGGCAGCCCTTTGGGAGTTGACGGAGGGCGCGGGTGTCGGACTGGTCATAGACTTAAAGAAACTGCCGATCAGGCAGGAGACGGTGGAGATCTGCAACCGCTGCGACCGCAATCCCTATGAGCTCCTGTCCGGAGGATGCCTGTTGATGACGGGCACGGACGGGCAGACATTGGTGAAAGCTCTGGAGGACGCGGGTATTCCCGCAGCGGTCGTGGGAAAGACCACAAGCGGCAGGGACAGACTGATCCTAAACGGGGAGGAGACGCGTTATCTGGACCGTCCCCACGCAGACAGTATTTATGAAGGAGAGGATGATTAAAATGAGAGAAGAATTATTATCCGTAATCGAAAAGAACAGTCGTATCGACTTGAAAGAGCTGGCGGTGATCCTGGGGGTGCAGGAGATCGATGTGGTGAATGAACTGCAGGCCTTGGAGGATGAGGGCGTGATCTGCGGATATCACACACTCGTCAACTGGGAGAAGACTTCTCTGGACAAAGTGACCGCCCTGATCGAGGTGCGCGTGACGCCCCAGAGGGGACAGGGATTTGACAATGTGGCGGAGCGCATCTACAAATATCCTGAGGTACGCAGCGTCTATCTGATCTCCGGAGGCTTTGACCTGATGGTCATTCTGGAGGGTAAGACTTTGAGAGAGGTGTCCACCTTTGTGTCCGACAAGTTGGCGCCGCTTGAGCAGGTGCTGTCCACGGCCACGCATTTTATTTTGAAAAAATATAAAGACCACGGCACGATCTTTATGCAGAAGCCGGGGGATGAAAGGGAGATGATCACGCCATGAGAAATCCGTTAGCAGATAAAGTAGTGGAGATTAAACCCTCCGGAATCAGAAAGTTTTTTGACATTGTGAGTGAGATGAAGGACGCCATCTCATTGGGCGTAGGCGAACCTGATTTTGACACGCCTTGGCATATCCGCGATGAGGGAATCTACTCTCTGGAGCGGGGCCGTACATTCTATACCTCCAACGCAGGCTTAAAGGAGCTGCGTCAGGAAGTCTGTAATTACATGAAACGCAAGAACGGTCTGGACTATCAATGGGACAAAGAAGTGATGATCACCGTGGGCGGTTCCGAGGCCATTGACATGGGGTTGCGCGCCATGATCAATCCCGGAGAGGAGGTGCTGATCCCTCAGCCCAGCTATGTGTCCTATGAGCCCTGTGCCATTTTGGCGGGGGCAAAGCCTGTGATCATCAACCTGAAAGCCGAGAATGAATTCCGGCTCACGGCCAAGGAGTTGGAGGATGCCATCACCGATAAGACGAAGGTGCTGATCCTGCCCTTTCCCAACAATCCCACGGGAGCCATCATGGAGCGCAAAGATCTGGAGGCGATCGCCGAAGTCATCCTAAAACATGACATATTTGTCATGTCTGATGAGATCTATGCGGAGCTGACCTATGGAGTGCAGCATGTGTCGATCGCGAGTCTGCCGGGGATGCAGGAGAGGACTGTCCTGATCAACGGGTTTTCCAAGGCCTATGCCATGACCGGGTGGAGATTGGGATATGCCTGCGGACCCGCCGACATCATTCAGCAGATGACCAAGATCCATCAGTTTGCCATCATGTGCGCGCCCACCACCAGCCAGTACGCCGCCGTGGAGGCTTTAAAGAATGGGGACGGCGATATCGAGGAGATGCGCATGGCCTACAATCAGCGCAGACGTTATCTCATGAACGCTTTTAAGGAGATGGGACTGGAGTGCTTTGAGCCATATGGGGCGTTCTATGTATTCCCCTGCATTCGTGAATTCGGCATGACCAGTGAGGAGTTTGCCACCCGATTCTTGGAGGAGGAGAAGGTGGCAGTGGTGCCGGGGACGGCTTTCGGGGATTGCGGAGAGGGATTTTTGCGCATTTCCTATGCGTACTCACTGGAAAATCTGAAAGTGGCTATCGGAAGACTGGAGCGCTTTGTGAATAAACTGCGGGCGGAAAAGGAATAATTTACCTATGCACATTGTGTTACATCAGCCGGAGATCCCGGCAAATACGGGCAATATCGGGCGGACCTGTGTGGCCACGGGAACTGCTCTGCACCTGATTGAACCGCTGGGGTTCAGATTGAATGAGAAAGAGATCAAACGGGCCGGTATGGACTATTGGGAGAAACTGAATGTAAACCGCTATATGAATTTCGCGGAGTTTTTGAAGGAATTTCACGGCCATACCGGAGCCCGGCTGTGGATGGCCACCACCAAGGCAAAGCATATTTACACGGAGGTGGAGTACAGGAAGGACGATTTTATCATGTTCGGCAGGGAGAGCGCGGGCATTCCTGAGGAGATCCTGGTGGATCACGAGGAGTCCTGTATCCGCATTCCCATGTTGCCGCAGATCCGTTCCCTGAATCTGTCCAATGCCGTGTCCATCGTCCTTTACGAAGCTTTGCGACAAAACAATTTCGGGGAGATGCAGCGGGAGGGAGAGCTGCATCGTCTCCACTGGAAAGAATAACTGTGACGGGAGATAAGTGACATCTATGTCATTATATATAAATGCTTTATTGCGAATCATGATATGGTTTCTGCCCTTGTACTGTCTCGCAAGAGTGGTATGGCTGTGGAGGCGGGGAGACAGACCCCGGCCGGCCAGAGAGCTTGTGATGGCTGTATTTGTGTTGTTCATGGCGGGGCTGCTCACATTGACTTTTGAAAATCATGACTTGGAGTGGCTGCGGACCATGAGTTTCGCTCGCGTAAAGGCCAGGATCGAACAGGGGCTTGGTGTGAATTTTGTCCCGTTCCGCACGATCCGGAGCTACTTAAGACATGCGTCCGGATCCAATATCATGGTGAATATTGTGGGGAACATCGTCATGTTCATACCTTGGGGAGTGGGGCTGCCCCTGTTGTGGAAAAAATACAGGTCTTTTTGGAAAATGACATTTATGTCATTGATTTTGCCGATATTCATAGAATTCTGCCAACTTTTTATCGGAAGGAGCGTGGATGTGGACGATGTGATCCTGAACTTTACCGGAGGGATGTTGGGCGCGCTGTGCTACCTGATATTGCGCAGGGTATGTCCCGTGACTGACAGGTTGGCAGAGTAGAGGAGATGTGGAGAAATGGCGGAAAAGTCGCAGCTTTCCGATGATTTTACATCGGGCGGTATCTTACAGAAACTGATCAGATTCATGATCCCCATTCTGGGCGCGTTGGTATTACAGGCCATGTATGGGGCGGTGGATATGCTGGTGGTGGGCAGATTTGGCAGCGATTCGGGCATCTCCGCGGTGTCCACGGGCAGTAGTATCATCAATCTGGTGACCTTTGTGATCTCCTCGCTGACTATGGGTGTGACGGTGCTCATCAGCCGTTATCTCGGGGAGCGCAAGCCGGAGCGTATCGGCGCGGTGATCGGCGGGGCGATCTGGTTCTTCGCGATGTTCACGGTGGTCGTGATGATTCTGCTGTTAGTTGGAGCGCCGCTCTTTGCGGGTTGGCTCAACGCCCCCGAGGAGGCCTTCGCCGGCACCAATATGTATGTGCGTATCTGTGCGGCGGGAATGTTGTTTGTGGTGGCGTACAATGTGATCAGCGGCATCTTTCGCGGGTTGGGCAATTCCAGACTGCCGCTCATCTTCGTGGGGATCGCCTGTGTGGTCAATATAGTGGGCGATCTGGTCTTCGTGGCGCTGTTTCATATGGATGTGGCGGGTGCTGCTCTGGCCACCATTCTGGCACAGGCGGTCAGCGTGGCGCTCTCGTTTCTGATCATTCGGAGACAGAATCTGCCGTTTGCCTTTGCCCTGAGTGATATCCGCTGTCAAAAGGAGATAGGGGGATTTTTGCAGTTGGGCATTCCGTTGGCTCTGCAGGAACTTCTGACAAACATATCATTTTTAATCCTATGTTCTATTGTCAATCACATGGGTCTGGAGGCCTCCTCGGGTTATGGCATTGCCCAGAAGGTGATCTCTTTTGTGATGCTGATCCCTTCTTCCCTCATGCAGTCCATGTCTGCCTTTGTGGGGCAAAATGTGGGCGCGGGCAAAGAGGACAGAGCCCGCAAAGCTTTGTATACGGGCATGGGATTGGGAGCGTTTGTGGGACTGTTCATCGCCGCGCTGACGTATTTCAGAGGAGATCTGCCGGCATCGCTTTTCACACGGGATGCGGCTTACATACTTCGCGCGGCGGAATACCTGAAGGGATTTGCGCCGGAGGCCGTGCTCACCTGTGTGGTGTTTAGTTTTATCGGTTATTTTAACGGACATGGTATGTCCTGGCCGGTCATGATCCAGGGCATCTCCGCCTCGTTTTTGGTGAGAGTGCCATTGTCATGGCTGTTCAGCCGCCGTCCCGGGGCGAATCTGTTTCAGATTGGTCTTGCCGTTCCGGCGGCATCGGTGTATGGCATCCTGTTCTTTACGGTTTGTTATCTGTGGATGAGCGCGCGGATCAAAAGACACATTGAGCGTAAAGGGGGAAATATCCATGAAAAGCAGACGGACAATATTGGTGGTGGACGATGAGGAACTCAGCAGAGAACTGATCAGACAGATCTTCGGGGATGAATATGACATTATGGAGGCGGCGGACGGCAGAGAGGCCATTCACAAATTGAGTGAACATCTCGATGAGATCGCCGTGGTGCTGTTGGACCTGGTGATGCCGGAGCTGAACGGCCTGCAGGTGCTACAGGTGTTGAAGGCGAGAGAGCTGTTGAGCCGCATTCCCGTGGTGCTGATCACCGCGCAGAAGGATACGGCGGTGGAGCTCAACTGTTTTGCCATGGGAGCGTCAGCGGTCATTTCCAAGCCCTTTGTGTCGCAGGCGGTGCGCATGCAGGTGAACAATCTTCTGGAGATCCATCGGACGGCTGACGAGATGGAGAACACCATACAGACCTATCGCTCAGAGTTGGAGGCTCAACAGGAGAAACTCAATGTGTTCTATGACAAATTATTGGACGCCATAGCCAATATCGTGGAGTTTCGGGATCTGGAGACAGGGGAACATATTCAGCGCGTCAAGAGTTTTACCCGTGTCATGGCCAACGCGATGCGGGAGCTGTATCCGGAGAAAGGACTTACCAAACAGCAGATCGACACGATCGTGCGCGCGTCGGTGCTGCACGACATTGGCAAGATCGCCGTTCCGGACAATATCCTGTTAAAGCCCGGACGTCTGACCGGTGAGGAGCGCAAGGTGATGATGAACCACACGGTCAAAGGCTGTGAGATCCTGAATCTGATCGAGGGTCTGCAGGACGGAGAGCTGTTGCGGACCTGCTACGACATCTGCAGATATCATCATGAACGCTATGACGGAGCCGGTTATCCGGAGGGACTGAGGGGAGATGAGATCCCTCTGTCCGCGCAGATCGTGTCGGTGGTGGATGTGTATGACGCTCTGGTCAGTGAGAGAGTGTACAAAAAGGCCTATGACCCGGAGGTGGCCTATGATATGATCGCGGACGGGGAGTGCGGGGCCTTTTCCCCGGAGATTCTGGAATGTTTGGAATATTCCCGGGAAGCGTTGAAGGCAATCTCGGATCTGCCTTAAGAGATACGAAACTGCCTTCAAAATAAAATACCCTGCAGCTTGCCGTATTGCATGATTGATATCCTGTCAGCTTGCTGCGGGGGGATTTTATTATGCGGTGATGAGGGTGCCTGATTTTCCTTTGATGGCATCCTTTACGCATTTCATGGAGGTGATCAGCGCCTTGCCCTCCGGAACTTTGTTCAGATAGGTGATGGCTGCCTCAATCTTGGGCAGCATGGTGCCCGCCTCAAATTCGCCCTGCTCCATGGCCTCTCTCGCCTCAGCCACGGTCATGGAAGGAATGGGAGTCGGATGTTCTCCGCCGAAATCGCGGTAGACGCAATCCACATTGGTGAGAATGATCAGCTCATCCGTCTTCAGATCGGAAGCCAGTTTCCCGGCGATGGCATCCTTCTCTATAACGGCGGAGGCTCCTTTGAGGATATGTTTCTGCTCAATGACGGGAATGCCGCCTCCTCCGCAGGCAATGACTACCTGATCCGCGTTGACCAACGCGCGGATCGCCTCGATCTCCACGATGTCGAGGGGCTTGGGGGCTGCCACCACGCGGCGGAAACCCTTGCCCGGAATTTCTTTCACATAATTACCCTTCTCGGTCTCTAAAGCGGCATCTTCCTTGGACATATAGCGCCCGATCAGCTTGGTGGGCTCATAAAATGCCTCATCATAGGGATCCACCGTGACCTGCGTGAGAATGGTGCTGACGGGCTTGGAGATGCCCCGTCCCAAAAGCTCCGAGCGCAGCGCGTTCTGGATATCATAGCCCACATAGCCCTGACTCATGGCAGAGCACACGCACATAGGCGCGGGGGTATAATCAGTGTACACCCTGCGCAGCTCCGTCATTGCCTTGTGAATCATGCTCACCTGCCGCCCGTTGGAGTGCGTGATGGTGAGCTGATAATCGGCCTCCACCAGATCCGCCAGCGCCCGCGCGGTGACTTTTACCGCGTCCCATTGCTCCAGAGTCGTATAACCCAAAGATTCATGTCCCAGAGAGACCACAACTTTCTTTTTACTCATATTCCCTCTCATCCTCAAATGCCCCTTTCAGGGTGATTGATTTTCTTCTGCGGCCGCTATATCATTTAAACTCGCAAGCCCGCGCTTTCAGCGCTCCCCGTCCGATTTCATCGGACGCTTGCTCGTTAATGGCGCAGGAAAAACAAATGTCTGCTTCGCAGCCGCTTGTTTTTCCTTTGCGCTCATTATATCATAAATTTTAAAGATTGTATACCATGGGCGGAAAATGAGATATGAAAATGAGGTACGCAATGCTGTCCGGAATGATATTTATGTCAGGGTTCCTGACGGTGGGAAATCATGAGGTTGCGCCGTCCGTTACTCCGTCCTCATAATGGCGATGCCGAACGCGTTCATGCCCACATGGCAGTTGATGCAGCAGGGCAGTTCCACATAGCGCACCGATGCGTCCGCAAATTCGGTCTGTACCATCTGCTGCCATTGCTGCGCTGACTCTTCGCTTTCAAAGCTGCCGGCCACGTCGATCTGCAGTTGGGAGTCCGGCACATCCGCAAATCTTGCGGACCGATCCTCTCTGATAGCCCGTATCATCGATGATTCCGCGTGTTTGATGCCTCTGGCTTTCACATAAGAATCCAGTCTGTCCCCTTGGATGGTCAGCACCGGTTTGATATTGAGGACCGTGGCAAAGGCTGCCACGGTCGGAGTGATGCGGCCGCCTTTTTTCAGATATTCCAGAGAATCCACGGTGACATAGATGCTCGCGTCATAGGCCCGCTCCTCCAGACGGGACTTGATCTCCTTTGCGGAGATCCCCTGATCGACAAGGCGCAGGGCGGCGTAGACGGATTCCCTTTGCGTCACGGAGATCCGGTGATTGTCCACCACCTGTATCTTGTCTCCGTAGTCCGCGGCAAACTGCATGGCGCTGTGGCAGGACCCGCTCAATCCGCTGGACATGGGAATATATACGATCTCATCGTATCCGGCTGCCAGGATTCCATCCCAAAACTCCATCAACTGTCCCGGTGAGGGCTGAGAGGTAGCTATATCCTTGTGCTGTCTCATGGCCTCATAAAGGTCTTGGTTGCAGATATCCACGCCCTCAAAATATGTCTCGCCGTCAATGATCACCGGCATGGGCATTACATGGATATCCGGGTTCTCGCCTCTCAGGATACTGCTGTTGGTATCTGTTGCGACTGCGGTCTTCATCTCATGAAATTCCTTTCTTGATCGGAAATTATGTGCTATAATGTGAAACAACTGTATCATATTATGGTGGGGATTTCAATGACCGACGGTGAGACAAAATTGCCGTTTGTGTATCAGATATCGGGAAAAGGAATGAATATGGATAAGCGCAAAGAAGAAAATCTGCGGGTAAAGAAAAATATCACGGACACGCTGTTTACCCTGATGGAGAAGAAGAGTCTGGCGGAGATCCGCATCACGGAGCTTGTGGAGAAAGCGGGCGTGGCGAGGGCGTCTTTTTATCGAAATTATTCCTCCAAGGAGGATGTGCTGGTCACTCTGATACGGGATATTCTGGATGAGTTTCGGGAGGAAATGGATCTGAGTCAGGGGACCGTCTATACCTATCAGAATGTGTTGCTGAGCTTTCAATATTTTAAAAAATATCGCAACTATGTACTGGATCTGCAGCGGTCCGGTTTCTCAGCCGTGCTCATGGATGAGCTGAATCATTTTCACGAGAGCGTGGAGGGACATATGCCCTATGACTCCATAGAGAAGTATATATTGTATATGTATATCGGAGCTTTGATGAACACGGCTGTCACATGGCTGACAGATGACGAGCGGAACGCGCCGGAGGATATGGCGCGGTATTTTCTGAAGGTGGCTCTAAGGATGCACGATCGGGGTAATCCCGCCTGATATGGCCGACTCCAACACTTCATAATAATTTTCAAAGGTCTTGCGGCAGCAGCCGGGGTCCAGGATATCAATGCCCGGAACGCGCAGACCGATCAGCGTAAATCCCATGGCCATGCGATGGTCCTCATAGGTGTGGACCGCGCAGGGGCGGGGAGTTCCGGGATAGATGGTGATACTGCCCGGGGCAACGGAGTCCTCCTCGCAGCGGATGCCCATTCTGCCCAGTTCCGTCACGATGGCATGGATGCGGTCGCTCTCCTGCAGACGGATATGTCCGATCCCGGTGATGGTGGTGGGGCTGTCTGCGAAAGGCGCGATGGCGGCAAGCGTGATGGCCTGATCCGAGCAGGCGGACATATCCACGGTGACGCCCTTAAAGCCCAGACGCTCGGGGGGCGAGAGCAAGATGCCCTGCGGGGTCTCCCGCGCCGTACAGCCCGTCTGCTCCAAAATGCGCAGGAAAGCCACATCGCCCTGCAGGGAGTAAAAACGCACGTGCTTCACCAACACGGGAACATGCAGCAGCGGAGCCAGCGCGTAGAAATAACAGGCGGCGGATACATCCGGCTCGACCTGGTAGTCCAAGGCCCTGTATTGCTGTCCCGCACCGGTCACAAAGGTTTGGTCATCCGTCTGTTCGGTGTGGACACCGAATTGTTCCATCATTTTGCGGGTCATTTCTATATAGGCCATGCCGTGACTTCCCTCTACGCGGACGGTAAAAGTCCGGTCCGCGAGCCGGGAGGAGATGAGCAGGGCGCTCAGAAACTGGCTGCTGTGCTCTATATTTACGTTTATGACATCTTTGTCAAATCCATGTCCCTTTAACACAAAGGGAAAAAATCCCTCGGCGGAATCCTTTTCATACAATATCTCGCAGCCCAATTCTTTCAGGGAGTCCAGAAGCGGCACCATGGGGCGGCGGCGCATCTGCGCGGAGGCATCCATGTGGTAGACGCCCCGGGAGACGCCCAGACAGGCCGTGAGAAATCTTGCGGCGGTTCCCGCGCTCCCCACATACAAAGATGCTTCTTTCCGCGGAATGTCGCCACCGCGTCCGGTGACGGTGATCTCCTTTTGGGCCTCGTCCACCGCAGTCTCAAATCCCAGATCCTGTATACATTTTAAAAAGTGCCTTGAGTCATCGGAGAAGAGCACGCCTCTCAAAACGGAAGTCCCCTGCGCCAGCGTGGCCAGAAGCAGCGCGCGGTTCGTGATGCTCTTGGAGCCGGGCACGCGGACGGTGAGGGGATGGGAATCGGATCTGTTGTGATCGGCGACCCGGTATGGATCTCCAAGAAAAGGCACATGGTAGAGATCGTTGGCGGCGTCGTAATGGGAACCGTAGTTCATGGCTAACCTCCCTGCGGATGATCGGTGATATAAATTTACTTTAACAGTATATACTTAAAAATACTATTCCTCAACAGTCTTTTCAAAATTTCATGGAGGTTTTGAACTCCCTTGATTCTGAAAAGAGGGGATATGTTGATCTGGCCCTGCAGATTCTTGCCTATGTGGCGCAGACGGAAAAAGAATTTATCTGACAGCGACAGGTCGAAAAAATTGCGGTGGCAAAGGCGAGCGGTGTGCATTTTGGATGTCAAAAGACGTCACTGCTGGATGAATTTGAACTCTATTTTGAACATTGGGGAAAGGGTGAGATATCTGTTCGAAGGATGGCAGAGCAACTGCATATGAGCCATGCGGCTTTTTGTCAGCGTTGTAAAGAAAGGCTTGGAATAATCTGTAACAAAAAGTAGACTTCCTGATACATTCCTGATTCCGGTATATTCCCATAATTTACCCCAATCATTTTAATATTGTAGAAAATTGTGGAAATTGGCTCATTTGTGGGGTATAATAAAACTGCTTTGATTTTATGAAAGTGGTGCGTTAGTATGAAGACAGAAGTATTATCCATGTTGCAACAATTATATTTTATGTGTGATAAAATAGATGAAAAAATTTCTATGCCAAATGAGGGGAAGATATCAACTAAGGAACTGGTTGAAATAGATATAAAGCAATATCTTTTCTTCTTGTTTCAACTTGAAGATGTTGAATTGTTCTATAAACGGAGTTTCTTTAAATTTTATTTTGAAGAGGAACTTTTTTGGTATTATGAAGGTAATAAATTGGATAAAAATAAATATGTAAGAGAAGTGCCGTTAGGCATTCAATTACTTACTGGGGTTGGAATTATTCTCTCTTCCAATAATATAAAGGTAAAGAAGAATATTGGAATGGCGGCATCAAGGTTATTGCTTGTAATTTATGCAGAATTAGGACATTCCTTTTTAGTTTATAGTTCAAAATACTCGAATAATAAAAATAACGGTTTTGCAATGTATATGGCTTATTTAGTTATGTTGAATGAATATATTAGCGAAAGGATTCCTGAAGCATTTATAGAACAAGAAAAAACAGGGTCGGATTTAAAAAGAAATCAATCTGATGAATTGGAGGATATGCTCAAAACGTTAAATTCTCTTGTGGGATTGTCTGATGTAAAAAAAGATGTTTCCTCTTTAATTAACTTATTACAAATTCGCAAAATTAGAGAAGAACGTGGAATGAAACAAATGCCGATGTCTTTACACTTGGTATTTTCGGGGAATCCCGGAACAGGAAAAACAACGATAGCACGTTTGTTGGCAAAAATATATCATAAATTAGGTGTACTTTCTAAAGGACATTTGGTTGAGGTTGATCGTTCGGGGTTAGTAGCAGGATATGTAGGTCAGACAGCAATAAAGGTTCAAGAAGTAATTCAAGAAACATTAGGGGGAATTTTATTTATAGATGAAGCATACTCTTTGACGGTTAATAGAGGTGAGAGCGATTTTGGATTTGAAGCAGTAGATACTTTACTGAAGGGGATGGAAGACCATAGGGATGATTTAATCGTAATTGTGGCAGGTTATCCAGAATTGATGAATAAGTTTTTGGATTCTAATCCAGGGCTACGTTCTCGATTTAACAAATTTATCAATTTTACAGATTATACACCACAAGAATTATTAGAGATATTTGAATCTTTATGTGATTCTATGGGATATATAGCAAGTGAGGAATGTAAGGGGCAAGTCAGAAATTATTTTGAGCAGAGATATGCAACAAGAGATGCAAATTTTGCGAATGGTAGAGATGTTCGTAATTATTTTGAAATGGCAATGGTAAATCAAGCGAATAGGTTGTCAACAGTAGGAGATATTAGTAATGAGGCATTATCTGAGTTGAAATTGGAAGATGTTCAGAATATAATATTGTAAGATGGTAAATATGAAAGGGAGCAGTCATGGATATTTTGAGCGAAATTGTTAGATTGCCACAATTTTACTATGCGTTAAAAAGTAGGGATATTATTTTGGGTGGGAATACTGGAGGTTACGATAAAAGAGCATTAGAATACGAATACCCAATAGATAGGTTATATGGCTATTGGAAAGAGATTAAAGAATACTATGAAAAAGACGGAGAAAAGGAAATTTTATCTTGTGAAGATAAGAAAGATTATGCTTTAATAGTTCACAAGATAATGGAACTTTGTGATGGAAGAAAAATGGAACGAAATGAACTTGAGGAAAAAATAAGTATATTGTCTGATGAAGATAAAAAAGAAATAGAATGGCAAATAGATATGTATGAACGTGGACGAAGATACTATGGTGAGTATGTTCGTAATAGATAATATTGAAAGGACTACAGCATAACACCGTAGTCCTTTTTTGTTGCACATTTTTTAGAAGAAACATCGACGGTCAGAAATCTGACAATCGGAAAGGATAGTTCAAAATGGCAGACGGACTATTATAAGCATAAAATAGTTGAGAATTTTCTAAGCTGGACCACATCAATATAGATATCGAATAAAGTGGAAAACATAGTGGTGTAAGAGTGCAATTTCTGTTATACTTTAAAAAGGTTAGTGCATAATTAAAGTTTGTTATGGTCAGATAATGCATGAGGCAGAAAGATGCTGAAGGAGATTATGTTATGCAAGAGAAAAGAGAACTAAGTGAAAGCGACTTTCAAAAAATATTGTGGAATTATTTTGCAATGCATGCGGGTCAAAGAATTCAGATATTAAATTTTTATATTGTTTTGGAAACATTTTTTATAACGGGTTTATTAACCTTATTTCAGCTTAGTGGTGATTTAACAGTATTTCGGTTGATATTAAGTTTTTCTGTTATTTTTTTCTCGTTCGTTTTTTATGCATTAGATAAACGAACTAAAGAAATGATTAAATTTTCGGAAGATGCATTAAAAACTATAGAACAAAAGTACGAGTCGGAATATAGTAGTGAAATTATGATCTTTAGCAAAGAACAGGAAAAAACTTTATTTGAAAGAAGATGGAGTTGGCTTGCAAAAAATTTTTTGAGTTATTCGAAACTTTTTAAATTGATATATTTATTCTTTGGAATTATAGGGATTTTAGGAATGGTAATGGAAATAATTAATATATTGCCTTTATAACTTATTTTGAGTAGTCTGGATGAAAATAAGGTTATTCTTTGCAGTCAGGCGAGCATCCCATACGGGCGTATGAAACTTTTTCTGTAAATAGCTATTAAATAACAGGTCTTCTGTGATAAAATCTAAATCATAGGAGGCCTATTATTATGGCAAGA
>JAMPHD010000030.1 GCA_023663635.1 Acetatifactor muris | reverse complement strand
AAGTAGGGATTTATTCTCTGCTTCCTTTTTTGCCAACTTTAATTATACACTAACAGGAAAAATCTTTTTGAAAAGATTTTTCCGAAAGATTTTCCGGAAAAATTATCCGGTCAGTCACCGGCCAAGAGTTGTCAGCCCCCGTCATGACATGCTATAATGGAAAAGGAACAGGCAACCGAACACCATTTGGGAAAGGAGACCTCTATGCCCGTATTTCACACGGAACCTGAAGATAAGAGTCATTACGCATGTCTGCGCGCAGCGAACGGGGGCTTTGTCTGGCTCGACTTGGAATCATGGTTTGATCCCTATCGGATATACAGCCAAGAATCCATAGACGCGTTACCGCCGGAGCTCAAAGAGTTTGTGTTGAGATGGCGTGAGAATGCCCTGAAGGCCAAAGAGACCTTCGAGCCGTCCTGCCCGGAGAAAGGCGCGGGAACCAGATTTATCTACAAGGACAAATTCTATGAGATACCGGGGATGCCGGGCATCTCAAACGAGTTGTATGCCCATGTGTCAACGGATATGGAGAAAGAGCTCATCCGGATGGGCTGTGATTTTGTGGAATATACCGGATCGATCGATTAGGTCCGACAGTTTGACGGATTGGAATTTGAGCTACGAACTCTTAAAATATTTTTGTAATATCCTGATATCAAATAACTACCCGATAAATCTCTTGTACGGTTTCCTCTGCCGTTTTAGATTAAAAATACAGGCTCTCCAACCTGACAACTTTTTAAAACCTCATTGTAATTCCTCAAACAGGGAGTTATACTTTTAGAAGTTCATTATATATATTCTGCTTTTTCTTCACCGTCATAATCCAGAAGATTTCTTTTTTTGTTTTCTTCCGGCCCAAAAAAGTAATACTGTCCCGGAATATTTTCAATAAGAATCCTTCCGCATTGTGGGCATTGATATACTTCTTTTAATCGAATATAGCTTTTACCTATAGAAACATTTTCGCGAAACGTCATCATTAAAGATTCTTTTTGAGTATTGTCTGTTTCTATTAGTTCATCAACAAAATCATACATTTTAAACCGCTCTTTATCGGAAATAATATAACCCTTATAAGGCAGATTGTCTGTACTATCGGATAAAATATTTCCACATTTGCATATTATTTTTGACATGATCCATATCTCCTCAAATACCGATTTATTATAGTAATTACATGGTCTCTCTTCTGATTTTTCGTGTGTATTTACATCCCGTCGTTTTATAGTTTGAACATCCCCAAAATTCGCCATACTGCCCGGATTTCTTTAATAATCTTCCTCCGCATCGCGGACATTCAAACCACTCCCGTTTCAGGTCTTCCCCGTAACGGCTTTTCAGTTCACGGACAAAATCAGATTCTTTATCTTTAACCGTGACAATAAAAACTTTTTTGCGCGCTCTTGTCAAAGCGACATAAAACAAGCGCCGCTCTTCCGCGTAAGGATATGTATCACAATGATCAAGCAGCAGATCAAGAATTGCCGCATCCTGTATTTTGCTCGGAAATCCCATTTTGGAGCTCCGATTGTTGATGATAAAAATATAATCCGCCTGCAATCCCTTGGATTTATGCGCAGTGATAAAACTCATTTCTTTCAGATCAGGCCTTTTGTCATATCTGACATTCACTAAACCGTTGCTATTATCGTACCGGCATTGAAACAAGTTGCTGTTTTTTAATAAATCTCCATCAAATGTGTATCTTCCGATAAAAAATACACTGCTGTTTTGAGGCAGATCTTCAATCCGTTCCGCCATAAATCTGATCGCGATTGGTTCGGTATATCCGTTAATTTCTCCTAAGGGAAAACCAAGCGTATCCGCTTTACCTTTTATCATTTTTTTAATCTGCAACGGATTATGCATTATAAAATTGCCGCTGATCTCTATCAGTTTCTGAGAAAAGCGATATGTCGTTTCTATCTTGCTGATCTCTGTCGGCCCCCAATACGCCGCAAAGTTTAAAATATAGCCAATGTCGCTGCCCGAAAACCGATAAATGCTCTGCCAGTCATCCCCCACGCAAAACACATCATAATCATTGGATCTCCGCAAACTTTGCAACAACAAAAATCTTGCCTTTGAAATGTCCTGATACTCGTCCACTATGACATATTTATAAGGGTTTCGATATTTCCCCTCATCGACATACCTCTTTGCCAAATTGATCATATCGTTAAAATCAATCTCATTATTTTTCGCAAGATAAGAATTGTACGCATCATATATCGGTTCGACCAATGAAAGGATAATGCTGTTATTTTTCTCGTTGCGGTTGCCTGTATTTAACCGCCGAACCTCAGCGATCGGGTATCCGTTGCTCTTTATAAGATTTACAACGGTTTCAAACAATTCAACAACACCGTCAAGAGTTGACTCTCCGTCCGATGAGATCTGCTCCCATAGTTCTTGGGTGGTTTTGGGACTCAATTTTACCGATCTGTCCTCAAGTTTTTTCTGCAGATTTCCGAGCAGTGTCCCCTCAAATTGTTCATAGGCGAAACATTCGATCATCGTTGTTCCGTTTCTTTTATGCGTCTCCCGTTTCCACTCCATTTTCGCCTGATAGGTCTGCGTCGCAGTCATGCCGTTTGAACTTCTAAAATAAGGGGGCACGTCGCCATTTCGGTTTATACCAAAATATTCAATGTAAATACCATATTCCGGCAGATAAAAGTCGGGTAAATATTGTCCATATTCCCTCGTGCGCGTGTCGATCTCATAAGGATGCTCGTAGATATATTGAATTCCATTCTGCGTCAGAAAATTGGCAATGTTCATCTCGCCGTAACTTTTGACCTGTTCATTTGCTATGGTCATCGGCGGATTCAGTTGCAAGTATTCATGATATTCTGCCTGTGTCTTGAATTCAAATTCGGATTTGGCGGCCACACGGTTAAACAAAATATAGGAATTCAATAATTTCAAATACGCATCGGATCGCATATGGAACTTTAATTGCTCCCTGATAAATTTTCTCAATTCCAAGTGTGTGATTTTGGGCATAATCCCATCCGTCTCAGTGATGATATTCAATCCGAGTTTATGAAAAGTTGAGGCCGCTATGTTACATCCGGTTTCCTTAGCTATTCTATCGCTCATCTCTGACGCGGACGCGTTTGTGAAAGACAACACCAATATATCCTCCGGGCCATACTTTCCTGATCTTAACAAATACTTGATCTTGCCGACGACCGTAGTTGTCTTTCCTGTTCCCGCTCCCGCAATGACCAAATGATTATGCGCGTCCTTTACAATGCAAGTCATTTGCTGCCTATCCAACTTCCGTCCTTCCACATCACCAATTAATTTATATGCGTTTTGAATCCTTACCTCTAATACTCGGGCGTTATGTTCGGTAATCCGTTGCTGTAATGTATTTGCGGCATAATGCAATTCGGTCTGTTTATTCAATAAATCTTGAAACGTGGCCGCTTTTTTATACTTTTGAATATTGGAGACCGTAACACTTTCAAGCAACTCCGCGTTTCGCTTACGCCATTCAGCCACCCTGCCGGGTTCCACAAAAGATTGGGGATCGCGAAAAAGCGTGTTTATTTCTTGGATGGCAAAATCAATCTGTTGGATCAGATTGTTACATAATTCATTCCGCAATCTGACTTTCTCTTTATGACGCTCTATTATTGACCTGATCCATCCCATCCCGGTTTCCTCACATTATAATTGCCGTCTATATCTCACTCTCCACCCTCACCGATACACCATCCCTTTTACCCAATGGTACAGTCCCGCCGTCACCTTATTCTCCGCCAACACGCTTCGAAGCGGCGCCAGCGTGAGCCACATGGCAGCCCGGTACCGGAAGAGCTCACTGCTCCGCATATATTCCTTCGTGATCTGCCGATGCTCCTCCTTATCGCGCCTGCGGTTCGCCGGGCTCTCCGAGTAGCCGCCGCCCTCGTAAGAGGCCACCGCGCAGTCTAAGTATACCATCTTCGCCCCCGCCCGATAATAGCACCAGAGAAAATGATCATAATCCGCCCGAATGCGGTAATTCACATTATAAGGTTTTTCCAGACAGAGACGCCTTTCGTAAAAACAGGACTGATGGCAGGGAATGTTCCGATAACAGGTAAAGCCGTCGATCCGCTTGGGCGCCGCGATCCGCACCCCGTTTTTGGCGCCGTAGGTATCCCCGTAGAGGATCAAAGGGGCGTTTTCGTCCGATTCCCGATCTGCCTTCGTCCGCGACCGTTGTTTCAGCTCTGTCCTGACCTGCTCCGCCGCGAGAGCCGCCCGCTCCAATACCTTCTCATCATAAAAGGCATCCCCGCAGTTTAAAAACAGCAGATACTCTCCCTGCGCCTTGGCCACGGCCTGATTCATGGCCTCATAGATGCTCCCGTCCTTCTCCCGGTACAGGCGGATGCGCCCGTCCTCCGGCAGACTGTCCAAAGAGCCGTCCGTGCTGCCTCCGTCCTTTACGATGATCTCATAATCCTCCCAAGTCTGCGCCAGCACACTGTCCACGGTCTGTCTCAGTTTCTTCCCCGGGTTCAGCGCCACCACGATAATGGAAAATTTCATCCTCAAACTCCGATCTGTCACCGCTTTTACCCGGCTCCATTTTCACATACATATCAAGTAACCTGCTCCGGCGGGACAATTGTTTCTACGAAGGCCGTTGAAAAACGCCGGTGCTTAGCGAAGTCCTTTCAGAGCAATTTATTGCTCTTGCTTAGCAACCGTTGCGTTTTTCGCCGAGCGGGAGCGTGCCTGAGTAAAAATAATTGCCCCACCGGAGCTCAACTCTTGAAATGTCCGTGAAAGTAGGGGGTGAACCACTACTATTCACAGCACATTCTTTCTATTACTCATCGTCCACAGGCACCCCGCCGCCAAAACCGCAAACGCGATGCACACCGGCCAGCTCACAAACGCCGTGGTGACCACCGGTGTGTACGTCAGGCAATATACCAGGATATTGGCGACCGCGTGAACGGCCACCGCCATCTTGAAATCACCGAAATACTCATAGGCATACGCTATGAGACAGCCCATGAGGAAACCATACATACCCTGCACGAAATCCATGTGATAGAGTCCGAACAGCGCGGAAGAGATCAGAAGTGCCAATTTCACGTTCATGAACCTGCGCAGATAATTGTGGATAATACCGCGGAACAACAGCTCCTCCGCAATGGGTGAGACCACGCCGAAGACGACCAGGCCCAACAGGAACACGGCGGAATACTGATCCTCCCGCACCGCCTGATAAGCCCCCAACTTGTCCACGATCCCCATCAGCTCCACCATCAGATTGAGTCCCAAAGCCGCGCCGACGGTGGCCCCTGCCAACAGAACATAAGAGACAGGGCTCTCCTTTTTGAGATGACTCAGGCGGGTATCCTGAAGAGTCTTTTGGATCAGTTTCACGGCGTCGGAGCGTATGGCGATGGCGCCGCCGATGAAACCCAGCGCGGACTTTAACACGCCCTGATTGCCGGTAAAGGAAAACTTCGCGTCCCCAAGAACCGCCGGGTCCCGCACAAACAAAAAGCTGTCCAACCACGCGGGCAGGTTCATGCTCCACATCTGCACGCAGATCAGATCCACGAGATATATCACGATATTTCGCACCACCATAAATATCAGAAACGAGTAGAGCATCACCCAGATCCTCTGGAAATTCAATCCCTTGCTCTCCTGCTCCTCCGGCTCCTGCACGTCCCGCAGCAGAAATTCCTGCAGTTCTTCCACGCTGCGCACGATATAGTCCGCCTTGGCAGCTTTGAGTTCCTCCAGACTACCGAAACCGTAAGTCACGCCCACGCTCTCCACACCCATGGCACGGGCGCCCTCCACGTCATAGCTGCGGTCTCCGATCATATAGACCTTTTCTTTTCGGATAGGCTTGTAGGCAAAAAGACGGTTCAGCGCCTCCAACACCACCTCGTCCTTGCTCTCTCTGGTCCCGTCCAACTCACTGCCCACGATAACGGAAAAATATTTTCTCAGGTCAAAATGATCCAAGATCCGCTCCACATACACTTGGGGCTTGGAGGATGCCACCGCCAGAAACACACCCTTGGACTGCAGGGTGCGCAGCATCTGCGGGATGCCCTCGTACACCTCATTCTCAAAGATCCCCGTGTCCTGAAAGCGCTCCCGGTATTTTGCCACGGCCTCTTCCGCCTGCTCGGCGCTAAAGCCGTAAAATTTCATAAAGCTCTCCCGCAGGGGCGGCCCGATAAAGGGCTCCAGCTTTGTCAGATCCGGCTCCTCGATCCCGAAGGAATGCAGCGCGTACTGCACACAGGTGGTGATCCCCACCCTCGGATCCGTCAGTGTTCCGTCCAAGTCGAACAACAGATAATTTTTCATCTAAAAACTCCTTATTTTGTCTCCGTCATCCACGGTATTTTCAAACTTGACAACGCGCACGTCATAGCCCACGGACTCGCTCACCTGCACATGGGCCACCTCCCCCACCTTCCGGCCAAGCAAAGCCTTGCCCAGAGGAGATTCATTGCTGATGAGCCCCTCCAGAGAATTGCCCCGCACCGTGGTCACGATCTTGTAGGTCTCCTCGCTGCCGTCATCCAGAAAAGCCACCGTCACCGTGTTGTTGATCCCCACCTCATCCTCGGCGGAATCCTCGGATATGACTTTGGCCGTCCGGATCATCCTCTCCAGATAGCGGATGCGACTCTCGTTCTGATTCTTCACTTTCTTGGCGGCATGATACTCAAAATTCTCACTCAGATCCCCGTGCGCTCTGGCCGTCTTCACATCCTCCAGAGCCTGCGGCCGCACCACGAGCTTGCGGTACTCGATCTCCTCCTCCATCTTTTTGATATCGCCGGGCGTCAATTCATCATACATTTTGTCTGCCTAACCTCATCTTTCTCATAATTCGTTCCATCTCATTCCGGGATGCCGGGCATCATCGCTCCGACTCATTTCCGAATACCGAATATCATCGCTCCGGCTCATCCCCGAATGCCGAATATCACCGCCGCGGACACGATGATCTGAATGATGGCAAAACGATATACCGTCTGCGTGTTGGACCACTCCCAGATCTTGCGCACATGATCGTGGAGCGGCGTCCTCGTGTGGGTCAGAATGTGAATTTTTAAAAATCTCAAGAGCGCCACTTTCACCAGCCCCAGACCGCCGTCCAATATCAACACGATAGCCACCGGAATATAGAGCACCGGGCAGCCCGTCTTGAGAATTGCAATGCTGATGAACAGCCCCATGGCCCTGCTCCCCGCGTCTCCCATCATCAGCTTGCTGGGCGTGGCATTGTACCACAGATATCCCAACAGGCAGACCACAAAGAGCAGAATGGCAAAGGAAAAATTTTCCGACCTGCCCTTGATATTGTCGATCATATAGATGGTCATGAGGGTGATGATCCCCAATGTGCCCGAGAGGCCGTCCACCCCATCGGCGCAGTTGGTCACATTGATGGAGCCCCACACCAACACGATGGCCAACAACGCGAAGATCACCGGATGCAGCACCACCTTCACATGCAACAGCGCCAACTCCACCACATTGGAATTGTATTTCAGATAAGTCATGGCGATCAGAGCCGCCACGCACAGATCCAGAAATCCTTTCTTGTATTCCCCCCAGGGTTTCTCCGCCGCGTCGTCCAGAAATCCCGTGAGCATACAGATGCAGAGGAGGATCAGATAAATGACCATCTCCGACCTGACCGGTATAAAGAGCAGCACGGACGCCACGAAGGCCAACACAAAGACGATGCCGGCGCCTCTGGGTTTCCCCGCGGACAATTTGCCGTCATGGGCAAACTCCCGCCCGCCGTCCTTGGGCAGATACGGGCACAATTTGCCCGTCGCGACGACCGTCACGATAAATCCAAACAAAATTCCCGCGAACACATACAGACTGTTGCCGCCCTCCGGCAAAAATTGATACAGCATAACCATCCCCCTCTCACGCCGGCACCTGTCCGATCTGCCGCGCATTGCTGCCGTCAATATTCATGCGGTAATAGAAATCATACGTCCCTCCTTCGAATACCTCCAACAGGATCTCTCCCCCGCTTATCTCGTAGCTAAAGGCAATATAGGGGGGACGTTCCTCCATGATCCCCTGATCCCCGGGCGGATATCTGTACTCGAATATGTCTTCCTTTTCGCTGCCGTCCTCATTCATCCGCCGGAGGATAAGTCCCACCGTATCTTCCTCCCGCACGATGGTCTCCTCTCCGTTCCGCACAGCCCTGTAAGCGATATTTTCCACGATCTCCCCGGTATAATAAATCTTCCCCTGATACCATGCCAAATCATCCAACCGGGTTTCCGATTCCGCGAGCACGGACAATGTCTTATCCTCCCAACGATACATCACCGCATAATCCTTTAAATTCTCCTGATCCGTATAGACATAAAGCATACAATTTTCATCGTTATACTGATCATATGCTGATCTCTTCAGGGCCTCTTCAATCTTCTTGGCAAGCCCGGCCTTCTCCAAAGCATCCATGCCGTCCATATCCTCCGAAAATATGACGGCGCTCACCTCCCGATCCGTCACGCGGTCCGGCGCGAGCCACCAACGTTTCCCCGCCTGATAAATGGTGGGCATTTCATCCAAAGAAACCTCGTACACGATATCATACACCGGCTCCTCGTCCCGATGCTCATTCATTTCATTCAGATTAGAACTCCGCCTTTTGCGGATCCCGACACCCTTCTCCCAATCGTCGGCCGCATAAGAAGTGATATACAATATCTGCCGTGCGTAAATATCAGACTGCTGATAACCGTAAGTATCCTCCGATTTGGTCAGATACCATGTGCCGTCCTTATACTCATAGGTATAATCTTCCGTCCACTTCCACGCGCTGCCCCCAAAACTGTGCGTTGTAAAGGAGGCGCCCTCTGCCGTCAGCGGCCAATACGGATCCCCATGTATTCCGCCCTCATTGATGTTGCGTATCAGATTTTCGTCCTGAAAGGACAGAAGATACGAGCCGTCCTCACGGCTTTCTATGGCAAATAAAATACGCGGGCAGCTCCGATACGCGTAATAATCCACATCTTCTCTCCAAATAACATTCAAAACGCCCACATGATCCGTGATCGTATCCCGGTTAAAATCCAGTTCCACGCTGTCCATCAGTGTCCATCCCTCGGGTACAAAATCCGAGAGCGTCTCCCCCGTTTGGGGCAGCTTGGGAACCTCTATGAGAACCGACTCCTGCCGGTCCGTTTTCTGTTGTTCCGCATCCTGCGCCGCTCTCTCCATTGCCGTTTTCTCTATCGCCACTTGAGCCGGTACAGTCCGCGCCATCTTCATCAGGTTCTGCCATTCCGAGTGATCAAAGTCCCGTCTTGCGGTCAGATACAACGTCCCTGCCGTTTCCACGGCCTCCGCCCGGCGCGCGTTGTCCTCTCCGCATCCCGCGAGCGTCACGGAAAGCGCAAGGCACAGCAGGACAGCCGCCAGAATCCGCATGGTCTTATTTATGTCCCGTGATGCATTTCTCATATAGACCTGCCTTATCTTCGCTTAGCATATTTTGCCATAAATTGCTGTGCAATTTATGGCGGATGGCCGGTCGGCCGTTTCACACCATGAATATGGACATATTTTACCATGAGCACAGACCGCTCATGGTATTTATGGCCGGTCGGCCGTTTCCTGCCGCGAGTATGGACATATTTTACCACACAAACGGTCTGAACGCAATCCTGCTGTCCTGCTCCGTGTACTGCTCCCGCAGTTCCTTGGACGCGTTTTCCACCGCCTCGTACAGGCCCGCCGCGGACATGCGCAGCGCCCCCGCTCCCCAGACGATCATCTGCTCCAGCGCGTCGGAGGTGGCCACCGTCACCCGGTACTTGTCCGCCATCTCGTGAACGGTCTTCTCGATATACTGATCCGCCGTCTCCGCCTCTTTCGTATAGACCACATGGATGTTGTGATAGCGCACCACGCTCCCGGGATTCCCCTTCACCTTATAGGCATCGAACACCAGTATCAGCTCTCCGTCCAAGGTGCCGCGGTAATTGCTCAGGATATCCATAAGCCTGTCCCTGGCGCTGTCAATATTCACCTTTGCCAGATTTCGCAGTTCCTCCCACGCAAAAATGATATTATAGCCGTCCACCAGAAGACAACTCTTCTGCGCGCCACCCCGGTCGCCTTTTTCGCCGGATTGGCCGCCTCTTCCTGCGCTGCCGTTTCCGCCACCGTCACGGGAATCCCATGATCTGCCGTCTCCGCCCCTGCGCCCGCCCGCGCTCTCCAAGCGGTCTCTGTGGCTGACATGATAGCGTCTCCTGCGCTTGGCATCCCGCTCATGCCCTCCGTAAGTCTGCCTGAAAATGGCGTCTATCTCCTCCTGCGTGATATAGCCGGCCGTCGGGCTGCCCGAGTCCCGGCTGTTTCCACGGTCTTCGCTCTGCCCTGCTGCGCGGCGGGAATCCCCTGATCCGCCTCCGTCAGGCTCCGCATCGCTCCCTTCCGGATCATGCGCATCCGCTCCGTTTTTTTCCGTTTTGCCCTCTACAAGCTCCTGCAGCAGACGTCTCACACCCTCCGGAATCTCCACATGCGCGTACTCGGCCACCCGATTCCAAGGCACCGCGATCCCCGCCCCATGGGAACAGAACACCGAGCCGGTGGGATTCTCCAAATCCCCCTCCGGATCATAGCCCTTGGCGGCGATCACTTCCTCCGCGTTGTGGCAGGGATCATACCCGTCGGGCATACAGTTCAGATGTCCCTCCCCATGCGTGTAGGCGGTGACTTCCCGCTGATAGTCCCCCATGGTCGCCACCGGCGCCCTGCCGGTGAGCACGCTGCGCACACCCTCCGTCACGGGTGTGTCAAATGTGCCGCACATGCGCTGCACATCCGCCATGGCCCGCCCCAAATGCTCCGTCGGCAATTCCAACACAAAGGCGAACATGGGCTCCAACAGAATACTTTGGGCGCTTCGCAGGCCCTGCCGCAGCGCCCGGTAGGTGGCCTGTCTGAAATCTCCGCCCTCCGTGTGCTTGACATGGTCTCTGCCCGCCACCAACACCACCCGCAGATCCGTGACGGGGGAGCCCGTCAGCACGCCCGGATGCACTTTCTCCTCCAGATGCGTGAGGATCAGCCTCTGGCGATTCCTGTCCAACAGATCCTCGCTGCACAACGTGGCAACCTGCAGTCCGCTCCCGCGCTCCCCGGGCTCCAACAAAAGCTCCACCTCCGCGTAATGCCGCAGAGGCTCAAAGTGCCCGATGCCCAACGCCGCCGTGGCGATCGTCTCCTTATAGGCAATGCTGCCCGCCACGAAATCCACCCGGATTCCGAACCGTTCCTCCATCCGGCCGCGCAGGACTTCTATCTGCACTTCGCCCATGACCCGCGCGTGAATCTCCCGGCTCTCCTCCTGCCACGCGACATGCAGCAGAGGTTCCTCCTCTTCCAGTTGCTTGAGAAATCCCAGTACCCGCGCCGCGTCCTCGTCCCCCGGCCATTCCACCCGATAGGTCAGCACCGGCTCCAACACCGGGACTTCATTCTCCGTCTCGGCTCCAAGCCCCTGCCCCGCAAAAGTCTTGGTCAGCCCCGCCACGGCGCAGATATCCCCTGCCGCAACCTCCTCCACAACCTCGTATCCCGTGCCGTTGCAGAGACGGATCTGATCCGCCTTCTCCTCAAAGCGCTCCTCCTCAAGGCGGGCTCCACCGTGATTATTGATCCACATTTTCACCCGCAGTTTTCCGCCCGTGACCTTCAGATGCGTCAGGCGCACACCGCCCGCGTCCCTCGATATCTGAAACACTCTGGCCCCGAACTCCTGCGGCCACGCCGGCTGCGGCGCGTATCGGACAATGCCGTCCAAAAGCGCCTCCACGCCCTCCACCCGAAGAGCCGCGCCGAAATAGCAGGGAAAGACCTTCCGCTCCGCGATCGCCTCTCCAATCTCCCAAGGCGTGAGCTCCCCCCGCTCCAGATACGCGTTCATCAATTCCTCGCTGCAGGTGGCGATCTCCTCCATGCACGCTGCCGAGAGCCTGCCCATCGAATCGCCGTCCTGACTCTGTTCGTCTCCCCCTGCCGGATCGCAGCCCCGAGTCCGCTCATCCCCGCCCGCCAAGTCGCCGTTCCGAGTATGCTCATCTTTGCCCGCTCCGCCGCGGATTTCCTCGTAAGTCAGCTTGGAAAACGCCACGCAATTTTCATCCGGACCGCTCTTCAGTTCCCGCATCAGACGCGCCCCGTCCGCAGTGGCCTGATCCATCTTGTTCACAAAGATAAAAGTCGGTATCTCATATCTCTCCAACAGACGCCACAGCGTGCGCGTATGGCCCTGCACACCGTCCGCCCCGTTCACCACCAACACCGCGCAGTCCAAGACCTGAAGGGTCCGCTCCATCTCCGCGGAGAAATCCACATGCCCCGGCGTATCCAGAAGGACTATCTGCAGATCGCGCCACACAAACCTCGCCTGCTTGGAAAAGATCGTGATGCCCCTCTCCCGCTCCATGGCAAAATGATCCAGAAACGCGTCCCCGTGATCCACCCTGCCCGGCTTTCGAATCTGCCCGCCCAGATAGAGCATACTTTCCGCCAACGTGGTCTTGCCCGCATCCACATGTGCCAGAATACCCAACACCAGTTTGTTTGATTTTTCCCGTGTATCACACCGGTTGGTCTCCGACACGGCGCGCCCTCCTTTTTATAAATATATCTTCAGATCTTCGGGAGTTTATACCTATTTTTCTCCTGAAATATAATTATATCTCCAAAGCCATGCTTTGCCCTCTCCTCACACTCCCGCCACGGGAAAATACCACGCGTCCCGGCTGTACGGCAGCATCTCGTCCGCCATGCACAGGATCACCCCGGGCCGGACATCCGCTTTTAATTTTTTGAGTGCGGCAAAGTTCTTATCTGCATGATCCGGCATCTTCGCCTTCTTGATCTCCACGGGATATATCCCGTCCCCCTCGACAAAGAGCAGATCGATCTCCCTGCCGTCGATATCCCGATAATAATAAAGATCCGCTCATAGACCTCATGAACACTTGCGGGCTTGCAGGAGCGCATTCTCTCCCGAAGATCTTCAGGCACGGGATGAAACACACCTACATTCCTCCCCGTCAGCTCCGCCGCCGACAGGCCCGACATGTCAAAAACCGCTATCCGCCCTGCCAGAGACTCGGATACATCCTTCATCATCTTGAATTTCTGAGAACCGGCAAGCCAGTACATGCCGGTGTTGTCCTCGCCGTCCAAGGCTCTCAGGTCCACGATCTTCTTCATTTCCAAAAGAATGGAGGGCACACGCTGAAACTCATCGATCAAAAGCGGATAACCGTATGTCTCAAAGAAAAGCGCCGGATCCGTCTCCGCAAGTCTTCTGGCGTTCCCGTCATCCAACGTCACATACCGCCGCCCCTCTTCCTTTATGTGGTTCAGCATGGTTGACTTCCCCACCTGCCGCTGCCCGCATACCATGACCACCGGATAAGACTTTGATGCTTCTCTGACCTGATCCTCCAAATGTCTTTGAATATACAAATTTCGGCCTCCCTCTCATTCCTCCATGATCTTAAAGGTCACGGTATATTCCGCCTCCCGCACCGCGTCCGTATAGACATGCCGGTAAATGATATCCTGCGCGTTCTCCATGGCCTGTCTCAAGATGCCGTTTTCAATGGCTCTCTCCTCCATGGCGTTCTTACTGATGGCGTCAAACTCTCTGACATCCTCCACCTTGATCTCGTTGAACAATCCGTTTTTCTCATCCAATGTCTCTATGCTGTCATCATCTATCTCATGGGAAAGAATCTCCGCCGGAGGCATAAAGACCAGAATCTCTTTGGTCGCCTCATTTTCCTGTACCTGCACTTTGGTGATATCCACACCGGCCTTGATGGAGCCGTCCCATTTGACTATAAAGGACTTGGTGGTAAAAGAAAACGGGAGCTCCTGCCCGAAAAGCACCGCCGGATCTTCAAATTTGCCGGCGTCCGTATACAGATATTCTGCCGTGATAAGCTCACCGATATCCTGAATCTCCGCATTGATCACTTGGATGTCCACTTCCTTGGTCAGTTCCCCGTAGACGGCCGCCTCATCCGAAAGCCGACCGACCTCCTCCTTCAGTCCGGCGATCTGCTCCTTATATTTCCCCGTAGCGCTCCTATAGCCGCAGATAAACAGTATCAGCGCCACAATGACCACTATGACCGTTATGACAGATGCTTTGAACCTTCTGCTCCTCTCCAGGAGCCATTTGTATTTGGCATCGTATTGGGTGTCGTTTCGCATAGCAGATTATCCTCCATGTAATCGGTCCGATCGCACCGGCAAAAGACTTCCTGTTTCTTTCAGTTTACTTCGGTTTCGCACCCGTTGTCAAATACTATTCCATCCCTTCGTTCTGCGCCATAACCCCCTCTGTCTCCTCTTTCCACACATCCTTGGCCAACCGGAACACCGCCCAACCCTTGGGCCATCCCACATAAAAAGCGACATGGGTGATGATCGCCGCAGTTTCCGCCTTCGTTACGCCATGTGCCTTTGCGTTTTCCAGATGGTAGATCAGCGAAGAATCCGTAACGCCCGAAGCCATCAGCGCCACCATCGTAATAATACAGCGCGTTTTCAGGTCAATATCCTGATTGTTCCAGTTCTCCCCGAACAGCACATCATCATTGTAATGCGCAAAGTCCGGCGCGAAATCGCCAAGCTGCATCTTCCCTCCGGTCTGTCGGGCCATTCTCCGAATCCCTGTCCGTCCTCGAACTCCGGCCGCTCGGGCCACTCTCCAAATCCCTGCCCTTCCTCAAACTCCGGCCCGCCGGGTCTTCCGCCAAATCCCTGTCCGTCCTCGAACTCCGGCCGCTCGGGCCACTCTCCAAATCCCTGTCCTTCCTCGAACTCAAGCCTGTTTCCCGCATCGGGCCTCTCTCCGAATCCCTGTCCGTTTTCCGAATCAGGTCTTCCTCCGCCGCCGAATCCCCGGCCGCCGAATCCCGATTCTCCGCCGCCGAATCCCCGGCCGCCGCCAAATCCCATGCCGTCTCCGTAGATCGTATCCGTCATTTCCACCTGCACGGATTCATCGCCCATCTGTACGGTGTAGGTGTTCCCCACCTGAATCTCCGCGCAGCTCAGCACGGCCGAGTTATAAGACTTCTGCGCCACACAACTGAGCAGGACTTCTCCGGACTCGTCCTTTAATTCCACCGTGGTGCCGGCCGCCTGCATCCCCGGAACGCTGACCAACATGGAGCAGTATTCCGAACCCTGTCCGAAATTTTGCGCCATCTGAGCGGAGCCCAAGGCGACCACCGTGCCCCCGGAGATGAGTCCCTCTCCGTTGTAGTCCAAGGCGCCGTTGCCGCCGCCTGTGGGACCATAGATCACCAACACGCCGCCCCGCATATAAAAGTTTCCGTTGGAATCAAGGCCGTCTCCGCCCGCGTCAACCGTGACGCTGCCTCCGGAGAGAATGACCACATTGTTCTCATTGGCCGCGAAAGGATCCTGCCCGAACATTTCCGGACCGGCATTTTCGTCATTTCCGTCCGCCGCGTTGATTCCGTCGTCCTCCGCATACACAGTGATCTCGCCGCCCGCGACCTCCACCTTGCGGCCCTCCAATCCCTCATAGCTCTCCGTCACCCGGATACTTCCGCCGGCGATGACCAGTTCCGTGTCGGAGTGGATGCCGTCGTCCCCCGCGGCGATGGTCAGACTGCCGCCCGCGATATAAGTATAGCCCACCGTCTCGTCCTCGTCATTGCCGGAGTGAATCCCGTCCTGCGCCGCGCTGATGGTCAGACTGCCGCCCGCGATCCGAACGCTGTCCTTGCCCTCCAGGCCGTGCTTGCCCGCCGTGATCTCATACGCGCCGCCCGTGATCACCAGATCATCCTTGCAGACGATGCCGTTGCCCGCCGCGGACCGCACTTTTAACATTCCCTCTCCGTTGAAAGTGATATCCTCCCTCGAATGCACCGCGCCGTCAATATTGTGCTCATCGATCGCCACATATTCCCCTGTGGTCTCCAGAAGATTTTCACTGTTTGGCGCGGTGGTGACAAACACCTTATCCGCCTGATTCACATACAGCGCCGCGCTGCTCGCGCAGGAAATCTCCGCTCCGTCCAGGATCAAATGAATCTTATCCGTCTTGGCCGCCTCAATGACCAGTCTCCCCTGCAGACTGCCGCTTATGAGATAGTCCCCCGAGGCAGTGATGGTCACCACATTGCCCGAGACCGCCACCATATCGCTTACGCTCCGCCCGTCGGCGGATTCCACGGATGCCGTATCCTGCCGCAAAACAATCTTCACGCAGTCCGTATCATCATACCCGACCTCCCAATCCCTGTCGCTGAATTGATCCGTGATATCCAAGAGCGTGACCTCCCCGGACATCGCGTTTTGGCCGGCCGTATTCCCCTGTCCCGATACGGAATTGCCGGAGAGTATCTCAGCCGATACGGTTCCCTGTTTTGTATTATCATTGGATCCGCAGCCGCTGCAGACCATACTCAAGATCAGCATCAGGGCCGGCACTATTGCGGATAAGCGTTTTGTCTTCCTAATCTTACGGAACATTCCATTATCCCCCATTCTGTTTCTATCCTGCTCATCATTCTGCCTTCATTCATTCTACCTTCATTCATTCTGCCATCAATCTTTCGTCTCTCCCTACAATTCGCACGCCGCGGTCTCCTCTCGGGAGAGCATGATCTCCAGATTGCCGTTTCTGCATCGCAGCTTATCGATCATCTCCTTCTCCCCCGCCTCTGCTTTCAGCTCCACCCGATAAGTCAGTTTGAAGAGGCTGCCCATATTGGTGGTCTTGACGCTCATAAGCTCATGCTTTCCGGTAAACTCCTGCAGCACTTCCTCAAATACATCCTCATAATCCAGATTTTCGGGAATGGTGATATGCAGGATTTTGGATCTGTCCATCCTCTCCCTGCGCTGCCCGGTCCAATTATAGAAGAAACTCACCGCCCCGAGAATGACCGCAAAGAGAACCGCATAGGCCAAGTATCCCATGCCCGCGATCAGCCCTGCCCCCATGGCCAGAAAAATGGCGCTGATCTCCTTCGCCGTCCCCGGAGCGGAGCGAAATCGCACCAGACTAAAAGTGCCGGCCACGGCCACTCCCGCGCCCACATTGCCGTTCACCATCATGATGACCACGCACACCACCGCCGGCAAGAGTGCCAGCGTTGCCAGAAAACTTTGGCTGTGTCTGCGGCCATATCCGTGTACCGCCGCCAGAAACAGACCGATCAGCAACGATACGCCGATGCAGAGCACAAATTTCCCCACTGGTATCACATTTTGTGAAGAAGTGTCAAACACTCCTCTGAAAAGTTCATTAAGCATATTTTCTTCCTCCCATGGCGCTTTGTAAATTCTCCCGCGCAGTCTGCTCTCCCGTCTCCCGTCGGGCTCGCTCCGCCTGCTCCCACATCTGCACATAAGCCCGCCCGTATTTGGAAAAACAGGTCTTAAAGATACCGTTTTCCGACAACAGTCCGCACAGCCACAGAGGCATGGCATCGGCAACCTTTACCTCCATCAGAGACGCCCCGGGTTCCAAGATCGGCGTGCCGCCGATGGGAGCGCACAGGGACAGATCCGTCTGTCTCCAGAGAATATTTTCATCAAAAGTGATGCGCAGTTTCTCATCCTCCACTCCCCGAAACGCCTCTCTCTCATAGGAGAGATACACTCTGGGCGCCAATCCCGCATATACCTGTTTAAAATACGAGATCTCCTCCGCGATCCGGTCGGGTTCGGAGGGCATCCCGCCCCGCAGCAGAAATTCCATGGCCTCCCGCTCCTCCATGCCGATGCGGCGCTTGTAGACTACTCCCTTATATTTTTTCTTCAATTCCGCAAAAACCCTGCCGTCCTTCGAGACTCTTCCGTAACTTCGCAGCCTCAGCTTTTCCTTATAGACGGGCCTCTCCAGAGAATGCCGCACCAGTCTGTAATCCGGCGTGTCAAAATAAAGATTGCAGATGGAGGTCCGGCCGTATTCGTCTGTCTGTATGTAGGGGGCCATGGCCTCGAGGAGCAGTTCTTTCTGCTCCCGCGTGACCAAATATTTGATCTCATATCGCTGAAAAATATCCTGATAGTCCATGCCTCTCATCACTCCCGCTGTGTTTTCTGAGAGACATCCTAATAGATGAACCTAAAATGAACTTTAAATTTTGCCGTGAAAAATGTGAAGAATATGTGAAAAAACTTATTCCCGCGGCGTCTCGATCAGGAACGTCACATACAGCCGATAGGTATCCCAATCTCCGAGCCCGCGCCAATCATCCACTTCCTTGCCGATCCGATACATTCCCGCGGGCAGCTCCCCGTAGAGCCATTCCCAGTCAAGTTCCTGCGAGGCCGTCTCTCCCAAAGGGATCATATAAGCGACCATCCGGATCATATAGTCTCCGGGCTCCGCCGGCGTCACTTCCTCCCATCCGGTCTCTCCTTCCACCGTTTCCGGACGCTCCGGAGTCCACTGCTCCAGAGTCCACTGCTCCCCAAAATGCAGATCTCCCGTGGGACTGCCGCCGTTTTGTTCAAAGATCAGAGTGGCCCCGGTGGGAGTGACATCGCTGATCTTCAAGGTCAGACCGATGGGCTCCGCCACGCTCGTGTCAAATCTCAGGGTGTCGAGGATCGCCCGAACCTGTTCCCCGTACTCCGACCACCACTCCTCGTCCACATACATCAGCGCCACAATACCTTTCTTGGACTCTCTCCAGGAGACATAGTCCCAATATCCATGGCCGTCATAAATGCCCACGGTGGCAGGATCCCCCGCCAACGTGATCTTCTCCATGGCAAGCCCCGTGCCGCACACGCCGAAGAAATCCTGATAGCCCAGCTCCACCACTCCCTCCGGCGCGTCAGCCGGCCAAAAACGAATGCCGTACTCCCCGGAGCGCAGCCCCTCGTCGGGACACAGCTCACACTCCCAGTCCTCCGGCAGGGTCAGATAAATGGTTCCGGCGCGCCCGCCCTGACTCACCTCGCGGGGCGACTCCTGCTCCGCGGGGATATTACCGTCCCCTCCGCTCCCGGTCTCTCCCGGAAGGCCTTCGTCTCCCGCGGGGACATTCTCCGTCTGGAGGATCCCTTCGCTCTCCGTCCCGGCATCGGCGTCCTCTATAACGGCGTCCCCTGCGCGATCCCGCGTGCCGTCCCCCGCATCCCATGCGCCGCCATCCGCATCCCATGGAACGCCGCACGCGGTCAACGCCAAAACCATGCCGCAGAGCAGCCATGTATATATTCCGCCGCGTATCCGGTTATCTGTTTCGTTGCCCGCTGCGTTGCGCATTCCGTCGCCCGCTGCGCCGCGCATCCCATTATCCGTTCTGTTACCTGTTCCCGTCTCTTTCCTCATGTCAGTTCCCTCCTGCCTTTATAGACGAGAAAGAACTATTGAGGTTTCCATGATTTTCAAAAAAATCTCTTTCTTCTCTTGACAACTTTACGAATCCGTACTATACTACTTTAAAAATACGAATTCGTACTATTTGCATGGAGGTAGGACAATGGACGATTCTTGTGAATATTCCCGCAGGTTACTCATCAGCCTTAACCAAATTGATGAATTGTACTATATGTTTGGCAAAAGCAGCGGTGTGAAGGAAAACACCTTGATTTTGCTGTGGGCGCTTGATGACGGCCGGCCGCGAACACAGAAACAGATCTGTGACGAATGGTTTCTGCCTAAAACCACGATCAACACAGCCGTGAAGGAATGCGCCAACGCCGGATATATTACTTATATCCCGGGAAAGAATGGCCGGGAGAAACTCCTGATACTGACGGACAAAGGAAAGAAATATTCCGAGGCTGTCATGGCTCCTATCGGAGACATTGAGGAGGCCGCTATGATGAGGACGTTGAAACAATGCTCCCCGGAGTTCATCCGCGGCATGGAACTGTATGCGCAATTTCTGAAAGAGGAGGGGCAGAAACTCCTCATGCAAAAAGATTGATCGGAGGATTACCATGATGTCTCAACAAACCAAAAATGTTTGGAAGTATGTATTTCCCGCAATGCTTTCCAATGTCTGTTTTTTTCTGTTTTCTGTGGTAGACGGTATTTTTGTTGGTCAGGGAATCGGTTCAAACGCGTTAGGAGCTGTCAACATTGTATATCCTAAAAAATAAAAGGTCAATTAATTTCAATCTAACATTTTATTGTATGATAACACAAAATAGTGTATACTTAAATCGACAAATCGGAATTTAACAAACTGGAAAAATCGTTAGCAAAGGGACTGATAAAAATGAGATTTATATATACTGATGGTAGCAACCATGATTTTATTGAATTATGTCATGGTTTGGATAACTTTCTAAATGAACTTGTTGGCGGAGAAGAAAATCGGGCAGAATATATTCCATATAATCAGCTTGATGATATCCATGATGTGATTATTGTGTATGAGGATGATATTCCAGTTGGATGTGCCAGTTTCAAAAAGTATGATGATGAATGTGCGGAAGTAAAACGTGTTTTTATTAAGCAGACGTATAGGGGTAAAGGTATTTCAAATAAACTTATGGAATTGTTAGAAAATGTTGCAAGAGAACAGGGATACCACTATCTGATTTTGGAATCTGGTGAACCACTTGTGGCGGCAATGGCATTGTATAGAAAAATTGGATATAAAGTCATTCCGAACTACGGTCAATATAAAGATATGCCTGATTCCATTTGTATGAGAAAGAAATTGTAAACTTCCAGTTTGTTTAATTTTTGATTTGTCTATTATTTTCAAAATAGCAATTTAACAATCTATTGAGTAATAAAAGGCAACATACACAAAAAAGTGTATTTGTATAAACTGTATAAACCGTATAAATTCTATTATCATATCTTGAAAAATCCTTATTTTTCAATACTTTCTGCCCCACCATTGGGCTTGTGGTGGGGCAAAAAGCCAACTGTATAAACTGTATAAATTTATACATATTTTTTCCATAATCTTAAAAAATTAAGTGTATAAAATAATCGAAACAACCTGTTTATACAGTTCGGCGTAGACATTCTTCTGCACCGTGAAACGGTGCAAAATATCAAAAAATAAGAAAGAAAAAATTTATACACATTTTTTTTAAAATTTTTAAATTCAACTGTATAAATCTTTCATTTTAAATTTAGAAAATTAATGAAAGAGAGGTTTATACAGATGAAAAGTAGAGTATTCCATTGTGTGCAATACGAGTTCAATCCGAAAGATGGAACCGATTTCCATTTTAATGAAAATAATATCACAAATTGTTTGGCTCATAAATCAATCAAGAAATATGCCTATATCAAGCATGATAAAGATGTATATACAAAAGATGATAAAGAGTTATACGGTCACAATATAGGCGATCTCAAAAATGATCATTGGCATGTGATTTTAAAAACAGATGTGCCCATTGATGTAGAAGTCATAGCAAAATGGTTAGGTGTGCCACCGCAACAAATAGAGATTCCAAAGGGTAAAGGGGCATTTTTAGACAATGTTCAATATCTCACACATGAATCCGAAAAAGAACAAAATAAAGGTAAACATTTATATTCTGATGATGAAATAAAAGCAAATTTCGATTTTAGAGCAGAATTAACCCAAAGGGCAGAAAACAAGTTAAAGTATGGTCGAGATTTAGATCATGAACAACAAATACTGTATGATGTGATGTACGGTGGTAAAACAATTAGACAAGTGATCGATGAAGATAAAATTTTTTACATGAATAGCTATAAAAAAGTTGATAGTGCAAGGTTAAAATACATACAACAATGCAATCCCCCAACCATGAGAATCAATTATTATATAGAGGGCAAAGGTGGTGTTGGTAAAGGTCTTGCAAGTAGGGCAATCGCAAGATCGCTTTATCCCGACTTAGAAAAGGACGATGATATTTTTTTCTGTATAGGAGACGGAAAAGCAACATTCGAGGGATATGACGGTCAGCCTGTCATAATCTGGAATGACTGTAGATCATTCGAGTTGTTCAATCTTTTAGGCAGCAGAGGGAATATATTTAATGTGTTCGACATACATCCGCAAGCTATCAGACAGAATGTAAAATATAGTTCAATCAATTTAATTAATACCGTTAATATCGTTAATTCTGTACAATCCTATCAAGAATTTTTAAACGGTTTAGCGGGCGAGTATAACGATTATAAATCAGAAGATAAAAGCCAATCATATAGACGATTTCCAATCATTACACTATTAAGGCAGGACGATATTTCAGTTCTGTTAAATAAAGGTGTATTTGAGGATAGTATAGAGGATTTTACAGAATATATTCAATATTCACAACTTGTCGGAAATTTTCAAAAGATAGCACAAGCATGTGGAAATAATTTCCCCATACAAAGAAAAATCGAAACTCAATTCATGCAACCAGTTATTGAAAAACATAACGAGTTGTTAGCCAAAAATAATCAAACCTATACAGATGAGGAATTATTGGAAATGTTCAAAGAGTATGGAAAACCTGTGCCTGTTGATCCCACACTTCCCTTTTAAAAATAAAGTGTTGCGTTTGCAACACTTTATTTTTTGGCTCCATGCAATGGCCCTCGGAGAGCACGGTTACTCTCTGTGAGAGTGTACCGTGTTACACTCTTACAAGAGCGGAATCACCCATATTTATTTTGATAAACTGAAAGGGGGGATTATTATGCATCTGGAAAAGATAGCAAATGGGGCGGAGTCCCAGATATTACAGCATGACGGCAGAGACCTGTCGCATCACTCTAACAAAAATATTGATACCAAAAAATCACACTTGAATTACTGCCTTACTGAACAGGACGGCAGGACGGCTTTACAAAGATTTAAAGATAGGCTGAATGAGTGTTCCTATCGCAAACAAAAAAATAATGTGAGGATGGAAAGCATAGTTATTACGGCTCCCAAAAATCTAAAGGCAGAAGATACGGCATTGTTTTTTAAAGTGGCTCACAAAGCCTTACAAGAGCTCACAGGGGGCCAAAATAATGAGGTGGGGGCATGGGTTCATCTGGACGAAAAAACTCCACATATGCACTATGATTTTGTGCCTGCAATAGAAATCAATGGTGTACTCAAACTTTCAGCAAAAAACCTTATGAACCGTGAAAAACTGTCTATTCTGCATCCAACTATGCAAGCCGCTATTGATAAGGCTTTCGGACACCATGAGTATATTGTTGTAGCCGACGATCCAGCAGACAGGCAGCAAAGCAGTGATACCATTCAAGCATACAAGGCTAAGCAAGAAAAGTTAAATCAGCTTGATAGTGCTGTTAAATTAGCCAACGAGCAACAAGAGGATGCTTTTACAAGTATCATGCTGACATTCAAACAACAGGCTGATGTTGACAGGCAAGTCAAGGTTGCTAAGAAAAATCTTGATGATACTAAACAAAGGATTGCTGTTGCAAAAGAAACAATCAACATGTTGCAACATGATATTGAGATATTAAAGGACAGAAATAATAAAAAGTATGCTGAATCGGATAAACTGCAAAAAGACATTACCCTTTTAAATGAAAAGGCTGAAAAGGCTGATTTATGGCTTCAGACACTTAATGATACCATAAACCAAAAGGGGATTGAAATTGAGGGATTAGAGGGCAAAATAGAGCGGTTAAATCAGTATTTGAAAGACAACCAATATATATCTGAATGTGTCGATTTAAGGCAGTATATTGAGGATAATATAGAGCCTGAATGGTTGGAAGGTGTTTGGAATGAACTTTACGGTGTGGATGTTCAACCACAAGAATGGGAGCATGAATTAGGCTTATAATTTTGTCGCAAACGTAGAACAGTCAAGGGCGGCCGTGGCCGTTCATCTCGACCCTTGACTGTTCGGCACTTGACGGCTCCCAAAATGGAACAGGGGGAATTGTTAAATGCACTTTTTAGCAATTCCCCTTGATTATGCTTTTAATTCATTTCAATTTGAATAGTGCCGTCCTCGTTTAACAATATCCGTTTAACGATTATTCGCAATAACGATTGCTTCTGCTCGGTTGATAAGTCTTTGTAGATGACTTGTCCGTTGAATTTAATAGGGCCGTGTAAAACTCTACTCTCGATTTTATCAGATTCAGAAACACCATTCCGCCACTCTAATTGGAGCTTGGTTAATTCTTCTTGTTTTGAGCGAATTTTGTCAATGGTCGCATCCCTTAACAATTCGTCTTTTAGTGATATATCTATCAATATATCAATCTCTCTTTTAAGATTATCTATTTGTGATTTTAATGCCTTTTTAGCCCGTTCCTCTGCTTGCAATTTAGCATTGAAGTTATCAAAATACTGTTGTATATCAACGGCAACTAACTCTTGAATATTTGCAAGTTTTACACCACGAAACGAGGCACTGCAATAACCTCTATATTCACTTCTGCCGACACAACTAAGCGATCCATATTTGCCTTTCATCTTGACGGTATGACCACACTTGGCACACTTGACAAGACCCGATAATTCAAGCATCTTATTAGTTGACTTATTACTTGCGGCATATGATTTATTTTGAGCCAATCGTTCTTGCACAATAATAAATGTTCTTGAATCAATAACTCCCTGCCAATTTGTCAAATAGGCAACCCACAAAGAAGAATCATTAACCACCGTTTTTGTGTTCGTCTGGTCCGTTTTGTTAATAATCTGTAATGCCCGTGTGCCATTAAACTCTGATTCATCATTAACAAATTGGACTTTTTGCAACTTGTAATAATCGTATAATTTTTTGTCGGCTTTAACGTATAAAGAATTTGATAAAATATTCCTAACTTGTGTAGCCGACATTTTGACTGAATAATTATCAAGTGCATATTTAACTAATTGATGTAAAGATATGTTTGTGTCCTCTGCATATTTTGAATACATTTCAATCACAAGATTTATATTATCGTTAGGTTGTAATGAGCTTAAATTATTTACTTTGCATTTGGTAAAGCCAAAAGGCTCTTTACCGCCTAACCAACGGCCATCAGTTTTTGCTCTGAAGTAGTAACTATCCTTAACTCTTTGTGAAATGTTCTCTCTTTCCATTTGGGCGAAATCTGCCAACAATCTCATAAAGAACCTATCTGATGCAGAATTTGTTTTAAATCCCTCAAGTACAGATTCAAAACTGCAATTATGGTTTTCTAAAATCTGATAGACATTATGAAAATCTATAATATTCCTTGAAAATCTATCAAGTTTATAAACAACTATTTTTTTAATAAGTCCATATTCCACATCATTTATCATTCTTTGGAAATCTGGTCGTTCTGTATTTTTACCACTGAATCCCTCGTCTTGATAGATTTCTATGGAATCATCAGAACCAATAAATCTTTTACATTCATCAATTTGTGTTTCAATGGAAACACTGTCCTGTCGGTAGACACTTTTTCGTGCATAGATAGCAATTTTCATGTTATAATACCTCCTATGAGAGTATTTTAACATTAGTTGACCTTTTTATCAATGGGGTACCCCATCATAATGGTAGTTGGCGCGCTGCTCATGATGGCCACCATCGGCGGCGTGACCATCACCGCCATTCGTCTGGGACGCGGTGACGAGGAGGGAGCCAACTCTGCTTTCATGCACTCCATGCTCCTCACCTTTGCCATCGGCGCTTTCTTTACCGTGATCGGTACTTTTTTCTCCAAACCGATCTGCGCTCTGTTGGGAGCGAATGACACTTTTCTGGAGCTCGCTGCGGACTATCTGTTCTGGTACTCTCTGTTCACCCTCCCTTCTGCCATGTCGCAAGGCCTTCAGGGTTTCTGCAGAAACGATGGCTCACCGGGACTTGTCACCGTTGCCGTTGTCATCTCTACCCTGTGCAACATCTTTTTGGATTGGCTGTTCATTTTCCCTCTGGCAATGGGTACGGCCGGAGCCGCCATCGCCACGGGCATCTCCCAAGTGATCGCCCTGCTCATTACTTCCATCCACTACATTCGCAGGGTCGGGAAACTGCGAATCCGTTTACCAAAGCCGGAATGGAAACTTTTAAAGAAAATCGTTGTGAGAGGTTTACCGGAAGGGATCGCCCAACTTGCGACACCCGTGATGACATTCTGCATGAATCTCGTGTTGGCCCAACAGATCGGCGATATCGGTATCAACGCATTTGCCGTTATCTCTTATGTCGCCTCTTTTACCCTTGCGGTGTTTTTCGGCACGGGCGAGGGTCTGCAGCCTCTGTTTGGACAGAGCTATGGGGCAAAGGCGGAAAAAGATCTGAAATACTATTTCCGCGTCGGCATGACGATCAGTATCGCCGGCAGTATTGCGGTCATCGGTCTGATCATTTTGTTCTGTCGTTCGATCTGCCTGTTGTTCGGCGCGGAACCCAATGTGCTTGATTATGTGGTAGAGGCCATGCCGCTCTATGCGTGGGGTTTTGTTCCGATGGCCATCAACGCCATGATATCCGCTTATCTGTATTCCACAAAACGCTCCGGCTATGCGATCGTCCTCAACATACTCCGCAGTCTTGTGGTGAGCGCCATCGTCATATTATTGTTTCCTGCCGTCTTTGGGGCAGACAGCGTCTGGCTGACATTCGGTATTTATGAAGTGATCGTTGCGGCAATATCTGTCGCGCTGCTGAAGGTCTCGGAGCGGAACGGACTCGTATTCAAATAGTGAAGGAGCATTTTTATGAGAATCCTGATCAAATTTATGAAACCATACCGGAGACGTATCGCGCTGATGTTTGCCCTGCTGCTGTTTCAAGCGTTAGGGACGCTCATCATCCCCACCTTGATGTCGGACATTGTGAACAGAGGCATCCTCATTGGCGACACTGCTTATATCGGGCGGACCGGCTTTGTAATGCTGCTTGCCGCGGTGTTGGTGGCGGGTATATCCATCGCCCACATCTATCTGTCCTCAGACAATGCGGCTCTGATCGGACGAGATATCCGCAATGCCGTATTCCGAAAGACGCAGGAGCTGTCCGTCTATGATTTTGACCGATTCGGCGCGGCATCCATGATCACCCGCTGCACAAGCGATGTAACACAGATTCAGGCGGGCTTTGCCACGATCGTGGAACTCGTGCTTCCCGCCCCGTTTATGACCATTGCGGGGTTGCTGCTAACCTTTTCCAAGGACAGAGCGCTGACCCTGCTGCTCGTCTGTATCATGGCGCTCATTTTGTTCCTGACCCTGCTCTTGAGTAAAAAGGCCATTCCCATGTTTGATAAACTGCTCGTCATGATGGACGAGATGAACCGTTGCGTTTTGGAGAAGATTTCCGGTGTCCGTGTGATCCGGGCATTCAACCGGGATCATTATGAAAAAGGCCGTATGGATGATACCTTTACCCAATACGCCAATATGGGCATTAAGATCAATCGCCTGTTTGCGGTGCTGATGCCCCTGATCACATTGATCATGAACCTCTGCACCCTGTTGATCATCGGTCTTGGAAACAGCCGTATCAGGGCCGCCGGCATGGAACTGGGCGATTTGTATGCCATTATTGAATATGCCACGATCACACTGACCTTTTTGATCATGGGATTGTCATCCATTATGACCATCCCACGCCTAAATATCAGCGCCGGCCGGATCGCAGAGGTATTGGCAGCGGAAAATTCCATCCCTGACACGGGCAGCGGGCGCGTCAAGAGAGAAGATCCCGTGGAGTTGGAGTTTTGTGATGTGTCCTTTGGCTACGGAGACGCAGAAAAGCCTGTGCTGTCTCATATCAGTTTTTCCATCCATAAGGGTCAGACCACGGCTATCATCGGCAGTACCGGCTCCGGGAAATCCACTGTTCTAAATCTGCTCATGCGCTTTTATGATCCTGTCGAAGGTCATATTCTATTGGGAGAAAAGGATATACGGGAACTTCCTTTGGCGGACTACCGGGCCTCCATTGGCTATGTACCGCAGAAAGTGTTTTTGTTCAGCGGCACCATCACTGACAATCTTCGCCACGGCAATGAAAATGCCACCGAAGATGATATGATGGCCGCCATCCGCACGGCACAGCTCTCGGAGTTTATAGGCGGGTCGAAGGCCGGACTGCAGACAAGAGTATCTCAGGGCGGTGTCAATTTTTCCGGCGGACAGCGCCAACGTCTCGCCATTGCCAGGGCCATCATCCGAAAACCCTCAATCTATGTCTTTGACGACAGTTTTTCGGCTTTGGACTTCAAAACTGATGCGATGCTCCGCAAAGCACTGAAACCGGAAACCGGGGAGGCCGCCGTCCTGATCGTCGCGCAGCGGATCAACACCATCATGGATGCACACCGGATCATAGTGTTGGAGGATGGGAAAATAGTCGGCAGCGGCACCCACAAAGAACTGATGGAGCATTGCCCCGCCTATCGGCAGATCGCAAGATCTCAAATGAGGGAGGTACCGCAATGAGAAGACGGGATGCACAACCCACAGATACCGTCCGCCGCCTCGTGGCGGAGTTGATGAAACAGAACCGGACAATGCTCCCGGTACTGCTCGGCGCCATAGTCAGCGCGATATTAGGCATCATCTACCCCATGCTCATCGCCGGGGCCATTGAGGAAGTCATCAGTGAAACAACGCATTTCCGAAACGGACGGCCGTTGCTCCATGTAATTCTTGGCGCGTTATTGGTGATCTTTTTGATCCGTGCGGTCTTTGGATTCATCCAGGAATACACCATGTCCTGCGTTTCTCAAAACCTGGCGCTGCAAATGCGAAAGAATGTCAGTGAAAAACTGAACCATCTGCCTCTGCAATACTACGACACACATAAAAAAGGAGATATCCTCAGCCGTGTCACCGGCGACTTGGAAAAGATTGCCGACACCATGCAGAACAGCCTGTCCCAACTGCTCTCTTCCGGCGTGGCAATGGTTGGTGCCATTGGGATGATGTTTTATCTCCATCGTGGGCTTGCGTTGGCCGTATTGGCCACTGTATTTGCCGGCATGATCCTGGCAGCGGTGATCTCGGACAAAACAAAGCGGTATCAGACTGCGCAACAGAATGCTCTCGGCGCGTTTAACGCCGGAATTGAAGAAATCTTTACAGGCAACACCCTCGTCAAGGCATACGGCCAGGAGGAAAACATGACCGCCATCGCAGAGGGACTGAGCGACACCCTCTACCGGACCGGCAGAAACGCGCAGTTTGTCACCTTTCTGATCAATCCGCTGATCCAACTTTTGAACCATCTCGGCTATGTGGCAGTCGCCTTTGGCGGCGCCATGTTAGTGGTGGGAGGCGGTATTTCCATCGCCTATATCCCGGCCTTTTTTAACTATACCAACAAATCCTCGGAATCCGTTTTGAATGTCGCCTACCTTATCAACTCGCTGCAGGGCGCGGTGGCTGCTGCCGGCAGGGTGTACGCCCTGTTGGACGAGACCGAACAGATTCCGGACGCGGAGGATTCTTTAGCGTTTTCAAATCCCAAGGGAGCCGTCACTTTCGACCATGTACGTTTCGGATACAGCGCAGACAATATTTTGATGGAAGACATTACATTGGAGGTAAAGCCTGGCAGCAAGATTGCCATAGTCGGCCCGACAGGAGCGGGAAAGACTACTCTTGTCAATCTCCTAATGCGCTTTTACGAGTTGAACGGAGGCTCCATCTCCATTGACGGCGCCGACATCAGCCGAATTTCGCGGAGAACACTCTATCATACGGTGGGAATAGTCCTGCAGGATACCTGGCTGTTTGACGGGACGATCGCCGACAATATTGCCTACGGGCGGGAGAACGCCACCCGTGAGGATGTGATCCGGGCGGCCAAGATGGCGAGGATCGACCACTTCATCCGCACCATGCCCCAGGGCTATGATACGGTGCCGGACGATGAAACAACGGGAATCTCCGCCGGGCAAAAACAACTTTTGACCATAGCCAGAGCCATCCTTGCCGATCCGCAGATTTTGATCTTGGATGAGGCAACTTCCAGCGTGGATACCCGGACAGAGTTGGAGATTCAAAAAGCAATGGACACTCTGATGGAGGGACGGACTTCTTTTATCATTGCCCACCGCCTGTCCACGATCCGGGATGCCGACCGCATCCTTGTGATGAAACATGGCACGATTGTGGAAAGCGGCAGACACGAAGAGCTGATGGCACAAAACGGTGCCTACTATGAGCTGTACAACGCTCAATTCCTGACAATATGTGATTCGGAGGTGTAAACATTGAAGACAGCCACAAAAAATACATTTACGGACGAGGAAATCACAACCGTGATCAAAAGGCATTTTCCGGACGATACCGTTACGGAGATCATTCCCTTAAATGGAGGAACATTTAACACACTATATCGAATCAATGGCAACGGCACCTTGGCGAACGGCATTATTTTGAAGACCGGACCCTGCGGAAATGTGAAATTGCCCGACCACGAAAAGAAAATCCTGCAAACGGAGGTGTATACATATCAACTTTTGAATGGACATAATATTCCCATCCCCAAGATCTATGGTTATGACTTTTCTAAAACTGACATTCCCTGCGATTATTTTATCATGGAGCGGATGCACGGAAAAACCTGGTTTGAATATTGGCCGATCCGCGACCCCGAGCTGATGCGGGCGTTGGGCAAGTACACCGCGCGGATGCACAGCGTGGAGCCGGTCCGGTTCGGTGAGATCAGCGATGATCCCGCAAAACGTTTTGACACTTGGGGAGCGGCATTCACCGCCATGACAGACAATGTGTTGGAGGAAATCCGGGCGCAAAACCTTCTACTCCCTTTTGACAAGATCCGCTATGCCGTGGAATCCCGCCGTGCCATGTTGGATGCTCTGCAAAAACCCTCTCTGGTAAACATTGATCTGTGGGCAGGAAATGTCTTTGTGCGTAAGCAGGAAGAAGGATATCAGCTCACGGGGATAATCGATTTTGAGCGATGTTTCTCCGGCGATCCCCTGGCCTCCTTCAGCACTGCTCTCCTTCTCTATGACAATGTAGAAAAGGAAACAGCATTTCTGGAAGGATACAACAATGCCAGCCCAAAACCTCTGCGCATCACCAACGAAGACCGTGAGAAAATGCTGCTGTATGAAATGCTGATGTATCTGCGGAGCTATGCCGAAACATCCCGGTATGGGTTCTGGTTTCGCACGGCGCAAAGAATGGCCATCAGAGATTTTGTGCATTCCATCCTTTCCGATCTGAGTCGCATGGAAAGAATACGGCTCAAAAAAAGAAACGGACAAAAAAGTGATAAAATTGAAATAAGCGGTCTGAAGACATAAATTGATACTCCGTTTCAGATCCCTTTCATCTGCTCTGCCACCCGCTCCTCACAGGCGCACATGGCCGCCAAGGTCTTCTCCAAGAGCACGTCCAATTCCCATCCCAGCATTTCCGCGCCCTTTTCAATGATCTCTCTGGAACATCCCGCCGCAAAGCTCTTGGACTTGTACTTTTTCTTGAGAGACTTTAACTCCATGTCCTGCGCGCTCTTGGAGGGGCGCATCAACGCCGCGGCCCAGATGAGTCCCGTCAGTTCATCCGTGGCGAACAGGATCTTCTCCATCTCATGCTCCGGCCGCACGTCCACGGTAATGCCATATCCGTGGCAGCACACCCCATGGATGATATCCTCTCCCACGCCGCCGGCCCGCAGAAGTTCCGGGGCCTTGATACAATGCTCCTCGGGGTACAATTCAAAATCAATATCGTGCAGCAGTCCCACGATCCCCCAGTATTCCTCATCCTCGCCATAGCCTGACTCTACGGCAAACCAACGCATCACGCCCTCCACCGTCAGCGCGTGCTGAATATGGAACGGATCCTTGTTGTACTTTCGGAGCAGCTCCATGGCTGCCTCCCTGGAAATGTGTTCTTTCATGTATTTTGCCCTCCACTCTGTGTATAAAAACTTGTTCAACTTTGTGCCAAAAGCCACTCTATCAGATTTTCGGATTTGATCCCCTCGTATGATCCGGTCAATCCCGGCTCCAACGACAACACGATTTTTTCATAGTTGTCGCGTATTTTTTGCAGAGGAGCGAGTTCACGTTTTCTCACATCCTCGTTGTTCATTGATTCCGTCACCTGAATATATTTCTTCTCATCAGCGGTAGTCGCAATGAAGTCCACCTCCATATGATCGATCTTGCCGATCGCGACATCATATCCTCTGCGCAGCAGTTCAAAATAAACGATATTTTCGATGGCATGGCCGCTGTCACGATCCCGAAAACCCAACAGATAATTTCTCAGCCCGATGTCAACAATATAGTACTTTCCAAGCGTGCGCAGATACTCTTTCCCTTTGATATCAAATCGTTTGATCTCATAGAAAAAGTAACTTTCAAGCAGCGCGCTCACATATGCCTGAACTGTGTGCGCGCTCGGCGCGCCTTTTCGCCTGCCGTCCTCAAGCAGACCTTCATTTACCAAGGTATTTCCTATGGACGCAATGGAAACATTCGAGCCGATGTTGTCTGCAAGAAACAGGATGATCTTACGGAGCAGGATCGGATCCGTGATCCGTTTTTGTCCCCGACGTTTTTCACGCTCCAGAATATCGCGGACAATGACCGTGGAATAAATACCATCAAGAAGGGAAAGCGCCTTTTCCTGATCAAGACCGATATCGGCAATACCGGGCATGCCGCCGAAACGCATAAATGCTTCGAAAACCTCCCGCAGTTCATAGTGTTCGCCATTCTTATCAAACACCTGTTTACGGACACCGCCAAAAGCGCTTTCGGTTTCCCTCACTTCAAAATCATAAAAATAGAGAAACTCACTAAAAGAAAGCGGCAACATCTTGATCTCTACGCACCTGCCGGAGAGATAAGTGGAATATTCAGAGGAGAGCAGGTACGCATTGGAGCCGGTCACATAAATATCACAGTCCAGATCCACGCGTAACGCATTGATCGCGTCCTCCCATGCATTGATCCTCTGAATCTCATCGAAGAATAAATACATCCTCTTTCCCGGTATGATCCGCTTTTTCACATAGTCGTAAACATCATCGGATGTCATTTTCCTAAAATTGTTAGACTCAAAATTCATCTCAACGATCTGCTCCGGCAGGATACCCGTCTCAATCAAATGAGCGACCATCAGTTTCAAAAGGCTTGATTTGCCGCAACGCCTTATGCCCGTGATGACTTTGACGGGTTCGGTGTCCTGAAAACCGATCAGCTTATCAAGGTAACGATCCCTTTTTTTCAGTTTGTGCGATTCTATCATTGCGCATCCCTCCTGCCATATATAGTATGACATAAAAGCTCGCAAAAATCAAATACTTGCACCAAAATGTTGTTTCCTGCCATTTCCCTAACCTTTTTTGTTATCTGTTCCTCGGCTATCCGCTTGAATACCGTTTCCATTTTTTCTGTGCCTGTGTAATGCCTTTCCACGATAATTTTTGTGGGTGTCGGCTGTCGGTGGGTTCTCTGCCCTGTGTTGCTGTTTTTGCTCATATATCTGCTCCTCCTAATATATAAGTGTAAGGTTTCAGTCCCCAACAGCCAGTTGGGA
>JAMPHD010000002.1 GCA_023663635.1 Acetatifactor muris | reverse complement strand
GCTCTGGTTCGTGTTCGGTTTTGAGGGTACAGATCAATCGGGAGACTGATTGCCCGGGGGATGAGCCGGCGTGAGGCCGTCTGCAGCCCCGATATTCCTCGATAGCTCAATGGTAGAGCACTCGGCTGTTAACCGAGTTGTTGTAGGTTCGAGCCCTACTCGGGGAGCTGCGGCACGGGAGCCGGCCGCAAGGACGAGGCTCCATGGTCAAGCGGTTAAGACATCGCCCTTTCACGGCGGTAACACGGGTTCGATTCCCGTTGGAGTCATTTTACGGGTTTTCAGACATATAATCAAATAAGGCGCAGTAGCCAAGTGGTAAGGCAATGGTCTGCAACACCAGTACGCACCGGTTCAAATCCGGTCTGCGCCTCTCGAAAGAACTCCGATTTTCGGAGTTCTTTCTGTTTAACATAAAGACAGTTCGCAGAGCGCGCTGCCCATTGATTAATATAATTGCGTTCGCGGAGTGTGACATATCTCTTGTCTTGAGAAAATAAGAGGGACAAAGAAGGATAAAGAGGGACAAAAGGGACAAATGCAGATGAAGAAAATGATACTTCAAATAATTGTGGTAATTTCTTTGTTGTGGGCCGGATGCGCGGGCAGAGGAGAGATCTCGGAGGAGAAGGCGCAACTCCTATCTTCCGTTGCGGAGGATCGGAGCTTGGAGCAGACCACCTTGGAGCGGGACGTTCTGAACCGGGAAATCCCGGAGGATCGGGGAACTCTGAACCGGGATATTCCGGAACCGGATTCTTTGCAGGAATGGACGGGGTATTATTTCTCTTGGGGCAAGATGTCAACGGGTACGTCCGTGACCATGGACTTTTGGATTTATGAGGAGGACGGTCAGTATTACGGGTATCTTGTATTGAACGGTTGGGAGACGGAGGGCGAAAATGCCTTCAGGCATCAGTACAAGGGTATTCTGGCTGAGATTCATGAAAAAGAGGACGGCTTGGAGGTATGTTGTCTGCAGGAGTTTCCGGGGGAGACGAAGGAGGAATCCTTATTTCCTTTACTTGAGGTGGGAGAGACGCTCTTTGTCCTGCATGGCGGGGCGGAAGAGATCCCGACGGATTGGCTCGCCTTGGAGATGTCGGAGAGAGATACAAGATGCTTTGCGCGACAGGACAGCGTGTTGAGCGCCATTATGGTGACGGAGGAACAGGTGGAGCAATTTCTGCGCGCGGAGGGGATCTCCGCGGATGAGAAACCTTGGTTTTCTTATGAGCCGGACGGAGTAGACCGGCTGCGCTTTTGGTTTGACCCGGAGCGGGGGAAAGGTGTGGGGACGTATGACACTTTTTATCCTGATGAGGAGACGGGCAGTATCGCCGGATTTGGGATGGATAGCGGAGATATCGTGCAAGAGGTGTGGGTGGATCGGAAATATTCGGTCACAAAGGCGGGCGAGGAGGATTATATGCCGGAGGCGGCTGAGGAGACATGGGAGTACAACGAAGCCGGTCGGCCGGTCCGTTATCTTCTGGAGGGAGCCGACCCTTGGGAGGAGCTCTCGGACAAGCAGAAGATCATAGAGATCACTTTTACATACAGAGAGGACGGAACGCTGGCGCAGAAAGATTGTTACTACAATCACCGCGCGTTCGGTACGATGAGGATGAGCGAGACTTCCATTTATGACGCATCGGAGCGCATCCTCTATACGCACAGCTATGTCACACACGGAGGTATGGAGGACTATTATATTTATGACGGGGATGCCGGGACGCCCTCCTATTGCCTGATACTGGATTATCAGGGCCTTGATGTGAGTGTGGCCGGGTTTGTGGAATACGTGGAGGATGAAGGCGGGGCGCCGGCAGTCCCTTGAGATGGCATGTATTTCCGATGGGCGGAAGGATCCGTCCTGTCAGTTGCGGGCCGTGATCAGATTTCTCGGATGCCTGTTGCAGAGAATGTCTTTTTGTTTTACATTGGAGACATGGGTATAGATCTCCGTGGTGTTGATGGAGCTGTGGCCGAGGATCTTCTGTATATATCTGATATCCACATCCTGCTCCAGCAACAGGGTGGCAAAGGAATGACGAAACATATGGGGTGTGATATGCTGATCGATGCCGGCGAGGCGGGCATATTTGTTGATCATCAGTCGGACGGACTGGTCCGAAAGCGGATGTCGCAGCCGATTCACAAAGAAATATCCACAGATTTCGATATCTTCCCGAAAGGTGTCGCGGTACAGATTTAGGGCGGAGAGCACCTCGGGATTGCCGATCTGCAGGATCCGCTCCTTGGCGCCCTTGCCATAGATCAGCAGATTGCCGCTCTCCAGATCGATATCGGACGGTTTTAAGGAACAGAGCTCTGATATGCGGATGCCGGTCGCGAACAATAATTCGATCACGGCAATATCACGCACACAGCATCGAAATTGATACTCGGAGCGCGTCCGATGTTTCTGCGCATACAACGTGGATAAAAAGGTCTGAATGGTGTGGAGCGGGATGGTCTTGGGCAGAAGTTTGGGCTCCCGAAAACGGACATCCAGTTTGGCAAAGGGGTTGGTGTTCAGGATTTCTCTGTATTCCAGATAATGAAAGAAGGCTTTCAGGCTGGCAATCTTGCGCTTGACGGTCTTGGGTGTGTACATTTTGTGCAGACTTGTGATATAGTTATCCACGAAATGCCTGGAAAAGCAGTCGGGCGATCCGTGGCAAAATTGAGCATACTGCCCCAAGTCGATCCGATAGGCTTTTAACGTCTTGGAATTTAAACGTTTCCGGTACTTGCAGTACTCACAGTATTCTGCGGTATAATTTGTTAAAGTATTCATGTGCGGACACTCTCCTTTTTTAAGATAATTATGGATATCTCCGCGGAGATTGTCTATATTTTGGACTTCACAATTATTCCGGCATATGTTAAAATGATAACAAAGATATGTATTTTAGGGTCAGAATACAGGGGGTAAAAGATGACGCATAAGGAGAAGGCGGATCAACTTTTAAAACAGCAGTACCACTGCTCACAGGCTCTGTTTGGGGCCTTTGCGGACGATTTCGGCCTGGATCTGAAGACGGCGTTTAAAGTCAGCACCTGTTTCGGGGGCGGCATGCGTCAGGGGGGAACCTGCGGCTGTATCACGGCGGCCTTGTTGGTGTTGGGCATGGCGCTTGGATTCTATGACGCGCAGGACAGAGAGAAGGAGACCTACGGCAATAAGAAAACGGACGAGTTCATACGCCGCTTTACCGAGGAGATGAACGGTGTGGTGGACTGTCGGGATATCTTGGGTAAGGACATCTCCAAGCCGGAGGATATGGCGATCATCCGTCAGGAGAAACTGATCCTGCAGAAATGCCCCCGCGCGATCAACATCAGTATAGATATCCTGGAGGATATGTTGGCTGAATATCTCAAGGATGTGACTGAGAGCAGTATCCGCCCTGAGGATATTCCGGAGGACGATGAGATGCATGCCGTGCTGAAGAGTATGGGGAAACTCAAGCGTTTTCGCAGGAATGTCAACAATCTTCTGGTCTCCTCCCACAAGGGTATCGCTTTTATACAGTTTGATATCCGCAAGTTCAAGATCATCAACGATCTGTACGGGGAAAGGTTTGGCGATGAGATATTGGACTTTATCATAGACAGTCTTAAGGATCTGTGCCGTCCGGATCAATATTTCCTGAATCTCAGAAGCGATGTGTTCATCGTGGTGACGGAGTATGACAGGGAGGAGGAACCGGAGGAGTTTATCCACAGTCTGGACGAGCGGATCAACTGCTACAAGGATGTGAAACTGCAGATGGTCTATGGCGTATACACCGTGGAGGACCGCAAGATGGAACTCCGCCAGATGGAAGACCGCGCCGCCATGGCGCGAAAGGCTGCCAAGAAGAATATCCTGAGCAACATCGCCTTCTACAAAGAACAGTTTAAAGAATCTTTATACAACAGAAAATTTATAGAGGAAAATATGCAGGCGGCCATCACGGAGAGACAATTCATGATGTATCTCCAGCCCAAGTACAGCATTGCCCGGAACGAGATCATAGGCGCGGAGGCATTGGTGAGATGGCGGCATCCGGAGAAGGGCATGATCTATCCGAATCAGTTCATTCCCATCATTGAGGAGAACGGATTCATCAAGAAGGTGGACTATTACATATGGGAGGAAGCCTGTCGGTTCATCAAAAAATGTGAGAAGGCGGGTATCACATCCTGTCCCGTCTCGGTGAACGTGTCCAGGATCCATCTGCGTGATGATGAGTGTATCCGGGTACTCTCCGATCTGATTCGGGAGTATGAGATCCCCAAATCGCTCTTGGAGTTGGAAATTACGGAGACGGTGGACGATCAGCAGGTGAGTCTGAAGGCTCTTCAGTTAAAAGATGAGGGATTCACCCTGTTGATGGACGATTTCGGAAGCGGTTATTCATCGCTGAGCATTTTGTTGGAGACGCCCTTTGATGTCATCAAGCTCGACAAGAAGTTCATGGAAAATATGATGGTGTCGGGTAAGGGCAAACTGATACTGGAGCAGGTGGTATCCATGGCGGATAAGCTGGACTTGGGACTGTTGGCCGAGGGCGTGGAGACCGAGGATCAGATCGAACTGCTCCAAAGCATAGGCTGCGATCAGGTGCAGGGTTATTATTATGCCAAGCCCATGCCCGAGGAAGAATTTTATGCATTGTTGGAAAAACAGTATGCCGGCAGATAGCCCGGCATACTGTTTTGTAACATAGGGGCGTTCGCGAGGCGTGCCGTCCGTTGCCTTGGGACGGGACTCAACTGATCTGTGAGAACACTTCTCCGATGGGCTCGGAAATCAGCAGATCCGCGAACTTGTCTCTGGGAGTGGGCGCCTTGTTGATCACCACCAGACAGTCTCCCTTAAAGTAGTCGATCAGCCCCGCGGCCGGGTAGACGGCCAGAGAAGTCCCGCCGATGATCAGCACCTCGGCCTCACTGATATACTTGACGGCGGCATGGAGAGTCTTATCATCCAAACCTTCCTCATACAATACCACATCCGGTTTGACGGGGCCGCCGCATTTCTCGCACAGGGGCACATCGGCGCTTTGGATGATATAGTTCACGTCATGAAAAGCGTGGCATTTTTCGCAGTAATTGCGGAGTACGGAGCCGTGGAGTTCCAACACCACTTTACTGCCCGCCGCTTGGTGCAGACCGTCAATATTCTGTGTGATCACCGCGCGGACTTTTCCCCGGGCCTCCAACTCGGCCAGTTTCAGGTGGGCGGCATTGGGCTTGGCATCGGTAAAGAGCATTTTGTTGCGATAGAAACGGTAGAATTCCTGAGGCTTAGCCCGGTAGAAACTGTGACTTAGGATGGTCTCGGGCGGATAGTCGTACTGTTGGTGATAGAGACCGTCCACACTGCGAAAATCAGGGATCCCGCTCTCGGTGGAGACTCCCGCTCCACCAAAAAAGACAATATTGTCATATTTCTGAATGATCTCATTTAACTTTTCAATCGATTCCGTCATGGCATTTCTCCTTTCCGAGTGTTTATGTAAACAGTATAGCACATAATAAAATCTTAAGAAAGGCTCTATTGAGAAATAAGAGACATCTATGCTATAGTAAATTTATGGGAAGAAGAAAACAGCGTGCAAAAGATAATTTAATACCTTATGAGAAGAGCCGCAGGATCATCAGATTGGACAGGCGCGGGGCACAGAGCAGAAAGGGGCTCATTCCCGCCGTATTGATCGGACTGTTGGGCCTGTGCTGCATACTCTACTGTCTGACCATTTTGTTCTTTATGGGATACGGGACCAAATTCTTTTTGATCTGGGGCGCTATCGGAGTAGTTCTGACAGGATTGTCATTTTTGCTCTTTCGCCCTAAGCTGCGCCTGCGCATCCCCAAATGGATCAGGGTGGGGTTTGGAATCTGCGCCGTTATCGGAACCGTGCTGCTGATCGTTGTGGAGGGGCTTGTGCTCAGCGAATTTGGCGCGACGCCGACACCCGGAGCGGATTATGTGATCGTGTTGGGAGCGCAATGGAAGGCCGGCGGCCCGAGCTATACATTGGAGAAACGTCTGGAGGCAGCGTTGGGATATCTTCGGGATAATCCGGACACCCGGGTGATCGTATCCGGCGGTCAGGGACCTAATGAGCCCATGTCCGAGGCGGCGGGCATGGCCGGGTGGCTTGAGACGGCAGGGATCGATCCGGAGAGGATCATCCGGGAGAGCGCCTCCACCGATACCAATGAGAATCTCAGATTTAGCGGGGAGCTCTTGGACAGGAGTCAGGACAGGGTGGTCATCGTGACCAACAACTTTCATGTATATCGGGCCCTGGGGATTGCCCGAAAGCAGGGCTTTACGCAGGTGGAGGGATTGGCGGCGCGGACTTATCCGGCCATGGTCCCCAACAATCTGCTGCGGGAGTTTTTCGGCGTGATGAAGGATTTTCTGGCGGGAAATATGTAGAGGAGTGAGTTCTATGGATATCCATGTGGGAGACGTATTAAAACTGAAGAAACAGCATCCCTGCGGGAACAGCGAGTGGGAGGTTTTGCGGGTCGGGGCGGATTTTCGCCTCAAGTGCAAAGGATGCGGACATCAGATCATGATAGCCAGAAGGCTTTTGAAAAAAAATATTAAGCAGATTCTGTAAAAAAATCTTGCATTTACCAATTTTTCATGCTATTATCAATATTCGTGATATATTAATTTCCTTGCTCACCTTTCATGGTGGGCCAGAGACCAAAAGGAGGTAACAAAGCATGAACAAGTATGAATTAGCCGTTGTGGTCAACGCCAAGATCGAAGACGACGAGAGAGCAGCAGTTGTGGACAAGTGCAAGGCTCTGGTTGAGAGATTTGGCGGCACCATCACAGAGGTGGATGAGTGGGGCAAAAAGAGACTTGCCTACGAGATTCAGAAGATGAAAGAAGCTTTTTATTATTTCATCCGGTTCGAGGCAGAGAGCTCTGCTCCCGCAGAGATCGAGAGCCGTGTCCGCATCATGGACAATGTGATCAGATTCTTGTGCGTTAGACAGGACGAGGCATAAAGAAAGAGAGAAACCGATATGAATAAAGTAATTCTTATGGGACGTTTAACCAGAGACCCCGAGGTGAGATATTCTCAGGGAGCCAGCCAGACGGCGGTTGCGAGATTTTCCATTGCGGTGGACAGGAGATTCAAGCGAGAGGGAGAGCCTGACGCGGATTTCTTCAACTGTACCGCATTTGGCAAGCAGGCCGAATTTATTGAGCGTTATCTGCACAAGGGCACCAAGATCGTCCTGAGCGGCCGCGTGCAGAACGACAATTACACCAACAAGGACGGACAGATGGTTTACAGTGTCCGCGTCATGGTGGACGAGGTCGAGTTTGCGGAGAGCAAGAACGCATCCTCCCGCAATGAGGGCGGATTCAATGACGGTTACGGCAATGGCGGAGGTTTTAACTCCAACGCGGCTCCGGCGGCATCAGGCGCGGGAGACGGATTTATGAACATCCCTGACGGCATCGACGAAGAATTACCGTTTAACTGAGTTTGGATTTTATAAGGAGGTAATAACATGGCTTACAATAGAGCAGAGAAACCCGATTCTCCCACAAGAAGAAAAGGCGGGGTTCGCAGAAGAAAGAAAGTTTGCGTATTTTGCGGTAAGGACAATGTGATTGATTACAAGGATACCGCAAAGCTGCGGAAGTACATTTCCGAGAGAGGAAAGATTCTTCCCCGTCGGATCACCGGCAACTGCGCGAAGCATCAGAGAGCGTTGACGGTTGCCATCAAGCGCGCGCGTCATCTGGCGATGATGCCCTACGTTCAGGACTAATTTTGTGATATGGCAGGGGCCAACGGACCGGGAAGGTCTGTTGGCCTTTTCTGATTAACATAAGGGCAGTTCGCAGAGTGTGCTGCCCGTTGTTTGTGCGACTTTGACACAACATTTTAAATTCTGACAAATTAAATGGTGGCATCCCGACGTAATCTCTGTTATAATGAACGGTAAGGGCCAATGTGACGCCGGCAAAATATGGAATGTCGCGCGTGGGTCCTTGGAGGATCATACATGAAGAAACGAATTCGCCTGAAAGGCCGAATCAAAACCTATATACAGTTCAGTATCTATCTGGGATTTCTGCTCTGCGCCGTGGATGCGGCCATCTGCATGATCGATTACCGCGCGGGGCTTTTGTTGGGCTTTTTTGCCGTGTTCTATTTTGCGGTGACATTGTCCTTGTATTTCTACAATAAGCCCGTGATCATGAATGAGCTGATCAGTTTTGCCACGGAATACGGGCAGATACAGCGCAAGTTGCTGCGGGACATGGAAGTGCCCTATGCGCTCCTGGACGACGCGGGCAAGGTCATTTGGACCAACATTGCCTTTGAAAATGCCGTGCATCAGCCCAAGGGTTACAACAAGTCCGTGACGGGGCTGTTCCCCACGCTCACGCGGGACAGGCTGCCCGATGACTCCGGATTGGATGAAGCCCAGTATGAGTTGGAGTATGAGGGCTGCGAATATGTGGTGAAGTTCAAGAAGATCTCTCTGAAAGAGATGGCGGAGCACAGCGACATGATCGATGCCACGGACTACAACGGCTATCTGATTGCCATGTATCTCTTTGATGAGACCGCGCTCCACATCGCGTTGCAGGAAGTGGACGACCAGAGTTTGGCCGTGGGCATGATCTATCTGGACAATTACGAGGAAGCGCTGGAGACGGTGGAAGAGGTAAGGCGCTCTCTGCTGATCGCTCTGATAGACCGGAAGGTCAACAAATATATTTCCGCCATGGACGGCATCAGCAAGAAACTGGAGAAGGACAAGTATCTGGTGATCCTGCGCAAGAAGGCCATCGCGCAGCTGCAGGAGAACCGGTTTGACCTGTTGGAAGAGGTCAAGACCGTGGTGATCGGCAATGAGATGGCGGTGACCATGAGTATCGGCGTGGGATTGGACGGTCTCACCTATGCGCAGAACTATGAGTTCGCCCGCAATGCCATTGACCTGGCCTTGGGGCGCGGAGGCGATCAGGCGGTGATCAAGACGCCGGAGAGCATCACTTATTATGGCGGCAAGAGCCAGCAGGTGGAGAAGAATACCCGCGTGAAGGCCCGTGTGAAGGCACATGCGCTGCGGGAGATCATCACGGGCAAGGACAAGGTTCTGGTGATGGGGCACCGCATGCCGGATGTGGACAGTTTCGGAGCGGCGGTGGGCATCTATCGGATCGCGACCACGTTGGGACGCAAGAGCCATATTGTGTTGGACGAGGCCACTACGGCCATTCAGCCCCTGGTGGATCTGTTCCATGACAATCCCGAGTATGAGGACGACATGATCATCAGCGGGCAGGAGGCCATTGAGATGGCGGGCAATAACGCCGTGCTGGTGGTGGTGGATGTGAACAAGCCCTCCATCACGGAATGCCCGGAACTGCTGCGCTGCTGTAAATCCATCGTGGTCCTGGATCACCACAGACAGGGAACGGAGACCATTGAGAATGCCACACTCTCCTATGTGGAGCCCTATGCGTCCTCCGCCTGTGAGATGGTATCCGAAGTGCTGCAGTATACATATGACAATATCAAGATCCGACCCGAGGAGGCGGACTGCATGTACTCGGGCATCATGGTCGATACCAATAATTTTGTGACCAAGACGGGTGTGCGCACCTTTGAGGCGGCGGCTTTCCTCAGGAGGAGCGGCGCGGATGTGACCCGTGTGCGCAAGATGTTCAGGGAGGATGCGCAGGAGTACAAGGCGAGAGCGGACGCGGTCAGCCAGGCGGAGATCTACAGACAGTATTTTGCCATCTCCATCTGCATGGCGGAGGATCTGCCCAGTCCCACGGTGATAGGGGCTCAGGCGGCCAACGAACTGTTGAACATTAAGGGCATCAAGGCGAGCTTTGTGTTGACGGACTATCAGGGCAAGATCTATGTGAGCGCCCGGTCCATTGATGAGGTAAACGTGCAGATCGTGATGGAGCGCATGGGAGGCGGCGGACATATGAATGTGGCGGCCTGCCAGATGGAGGGCGTGGGCATCGTGGAGGCCATTGGCGAGCTCAAGCGCACTATAGACGATATGTTGGACAAGGGAGAAATTTAGGCGAAACGGAGGCCGGATATGAAAGTTATTTTGTTACAGGATGAGAAAAAGTTGGGCAAAAAAGGAGATATCATTGAAGTCAGCGAGGGCTATGCCAGAAATTATGTGTTGCCCAGGAAGATCGGCGCGGAGGCCAATGCCAAGAATCTGAATGACTTGAAACTGCAGAAGGCCAACGATGCCAAGATCGCGCAGGAGCAGTTGGACGCGGCGAAGGCTTTGGCGGCAGAACTTGAAGGCAAACAGACCATCGTGAAGATCAAGGCGGGAGAGGGCGGTAAGGCCTTCGGCTCCGTCTCCTCCAAGGAGATCGCCGCTGCGGTGAAGGAGCAGCACGGTCTCGAGATCGACAAGAAAAAGATACAGCTTCCGGAGGCTCTGAAGAACTTTGGCAGTTACGAGATCGGCGTGAAACTGCATCCGCAGGTGACGGCCAAGCTGACGGTAAAGGTATTGGAGGCATAATATGCCCGCGATGGAAGAGAATATTTTAAAGAAAATATTGCCACACAGCATTGAGGCGGAACAGTCGGTGGTGGGTTCCATGATCATGGACAGGGAGGCCATCACGGTGGCGTCCGAGATCATCACGGGGGAAGACTTCTACGGCAGACAGTATGGCATTCTCTTTGAAACCATGGTGGAGATGAACGAGAAAGGGCAGCCAGTGGATCTGGTGACTCTGCAGAACTGTCTCAGGGAGAAGGATGTGCCTCCGGAGCTCTCCGGTCTGGAGTTTGTGCGGGAACTGATCACGGCGGTGCCCACATCGGCCAATGTGAAATACTATGCCAATATCGTGGCGGAGAAATCCCTGCTCCGCAAGCTGATACGACTGAATGAGGAGATCGCTAACACCTGCTATGCGGGCAAAGAGAGTCTGGAATTCATTCTGGAGGATACGGAGAAGAGGATGTTCCAACTGCTGCAGAGGCGGGATTTTGGAGAGTTTGTACCCATCCGTCAGGTGGTCATGGACGCCATGGACAGGATTGAGAGCGCCTCTAAAAATAAGGGCAGTGTCACGGGCATCCCCACCGGATTTACGGATCTGGATTATCGCACGGCGGGTATGCAGCCCTCAGATCTGGTTTTGATCGCGGCGCGCCCCTCCATGGGCAAGACGGCCTTTGCGCTGAACATAGCGCAGTATGTGGCCTTTAAGAAGGATCTTCCCGTGGCGATCTTCAGCCTGGAGATGAGCAAGGAACAGTTGGTGAACCGTATGTTTTCATTGGAGTCCGGCGTGGACGCGCAGAAACTCAGGACAGGCCGGTTGAACGATCAGGATTGGGAGAGACTGATCGAGAGTGCGGGAGTGATCGGCAAATCCCGTCTGATGATAGATGATACCCCTGGCATTACCGTGCCGGAGCTGCGATCCAAATGCCGCAGACTGAAATTGGAATATGGCCTGTCCATGGTCATCATAGACTATCTGCAGCTGATGAGCGGCAGCGGACGCATAGATTCCAGACAGCAGGAAGTGTCGGATATTTCCCGCTCCCTGAAGGCGGTGGCCCGTGAGCTGAATGTGCCAGTGTTGGCGCTCTCGCAGTTGTCCCGCGCGGTGGAACAGAGACCCGATCACAGGCCCATGCTCTCGGATCTGCGTGATTCCGGGGCCATTGAGCAGGACGCGGATGTGGTCATGTTCATTTACCGGGATGACTACTACAATCACGACACGGACCGAAAGGGAGTCTCGGAGATCATTATCGCCAAGCAGAGAAACGGTCCCATCGGCACCATCGAGTTGGCATGGCTGCCCGAGTTCACCAAATTTGCCAATTTGGAGAGACCCCGCAAGTCGGATCTGTAGAGGGAAATTAAACCGGCAAAGGAGATTGAACCGGTAAAGTGATGCGAATACAATCTGCAAAATACGAAAGAGAATGAGCGAATATGCCCATTCTCTTTTTGCGTGATACATATTTTCCGAGAGTGACCTGTTGTATAAAGTTGCGACAGAAAGGAGAACATATGGACAACTATTTATTGATTTCGGACGCTGCCAAAGAGGTGGAGGTGGAGAGCCATGTATTGCGCTACTGGGAGGAGGAGCTGCATCTCCCCATTAAGCGGAATGAGCTGGGACACCGGTACTATACAAGAGAGGACGTGGAACGTTTTAAGCAGATCAAGAGCATGAAAGAGAGGGGGCTGCAGTTGAAAGCGATCAAGATGGTATTAAAGGACGGCAAATTGGATGTGATCCCACAGGAGGCGGTTTCTGAGAGCAGAGAGGAGAAAGCGCAGCGTCTGCAGTGGATTTTGCAGCAGATGATCCGACAGGCGGTGCGGGAAAATAATGAGGAAGTGGTCCAACAGGTGAAGGAGAGCGTGTTGAAGGAACTGGATTATCAGTTTCGGATGCAGGAGGAGCGTGAGGAGGAACGTGCCAGACAAGCGGCGGAGCGCACGGAGAGCTATTACCGGCAGATCGATGAGCTGTTGCGCAATAAAAGCCATGGATCCAAACCCGGTCTGAAATCGGGGAAACTGTTTGGGCGCGGAGACGACAAGGATGTGGCGCAGGACAAGCCGATCCTGATCAATTCCAAAAGGGAAAAAAAGAAAAGGCGTTTCAATATTTGAAATGCCTTTTCAATCTGAAATGTCTTTTCATTCGAAATGCCTTTTCCCGTCCATTCCGCATATGGCCGGGGATGATCAATCCTCAGCGATCGTGCCTACAGGACACTGACCGGCACAGGAACCGCAGCTGATGCACTTATCGGCATCGATCTCAAACTTGCCGTCGCCCATCGTGATGGCTCCAACAGGACACTGAGCCTCACACGCGCCACAGGCTACACAAGCATCGCCAATTACAAATGCCATAACCATTCCTCCTTTTTGTGTGATAAATTCATATCAATCTCTCACGCTTATTGTAATACAAAAGCAAAGGTAATTCAAGAGTTAAAAGCAGGAAATCCCTTTTTGAGTTGCATTCTCATACACTGAGTGTTACAATAAGACTGGCAATTTGGCCCGAGAAACAGGGATAAAAACATTTTTGCGGGCGGACTATGTAAGATGTGAGGAGAGTTGCAGTGTATATTGCCGTTAAGAGGGTTTTGGACAGGGTTTTGGCGTTGGTCGGTCTGATCGTGTTGTCTCCGGTCTTTTTGCTGTTGGTGATCGCGATCAAGGCGGATTCCAAGGGACCGGTGCTCTTTCGCCAGAAACGTGTGGGAATCCACAAGAGACACTTCAATATCTTAAAATTCAGGACCATGCGCGTTGACACGCCCAAGGACATGCCCACGCATCTGCTGCAGGACCCCGACAGATATATTACAAAAGTCGGCCGATTCCTGAGGAAGAGCAGTTTGGACGAGCTGCCGCAGATCATCAATATCTTAAAGGGTGATATGGCCATTGTGGGCCCCAGGCCGGCGCTTTGGAATCAGTATGATCTGATCGCCGAGCGGGACCGATATGGGGCAAATGATATTCTTCCCGGGCTCACAGGCTGGGCACAGATCAACGGAAGGGACGAGCTGCCCATTGAGGTAAAGGCGAGACTGGACGGAGAATATGTGAAGAAACAGGGTATACTTATGGATATAAAATGTCTGTTTGGAACCGTGATCTCCGTGGTGCGGCAGGACGGCGTGGTGGAGGGCGGAACAGGCGCGATGAACAAACGCGGCGCGGATAAAGGTCTGAGGACGGACCGGGACAGACAGGAAAGGCATTTGTGATGGAGAACGTAAGCTTTTCAAAGATACCGCTGAACAGGATCCTGGCTTTGGTCCTGATGGATATCATGTGTATTTTGGTGGCATCCTTTGCCCCTTTGTATATCAGATACGATTTCAAATTCAAGGAAATAGATCCCATCTTCCTGAAAAGTTTTGAGCATCTTATGGTGCCCAATATTCTGGTCGCTCTGGTTTTCTTTGTCATATGGAAACTCTACAAGAGCGTATGGCGCTATGCCAGCGCCAATGAGCTGATCAATATTATGGGCGCCACGACCTGCGCTGCCGCGGCTCAATGGATATTCTGCGCCGTTACGGGCAACAGGGTGCCCAGAAGTTATTATCTGCTCTATTGGTTCATCCTGACCTTGGGTACATGCTGTATCCGTTTCGGCTATCGGATCCTGCGGATCGTCAACAACAAGCGCGCCAGCATGGTGGAGCGGAAACAAAAAGTCAACACCATGATCATCGGGGCGGGGGCTGCGGCCGACATGATCCTCAAGGAATTGGAGAACAGCATGTATCTGAACCTGCAGGCCAGATGCATTGTGGACGATCAGCCGGGATGCCATGGCAAACTGATGCGGGGCGTGCCGATCGTGGGAGGTCGCGACTGTATTTTGGACGCGGTACATCAGTACGGGATCGATGAGATCATTTTTGCCATACCTTCCGCCGACAACCGGACCAAGAAAGAGATCCTGGACATCTGTAAGGAGACAGGCTGTAAACTGCGCACCATTCCGGGCACTTATCAGCTGATCAACGGGGACGTGTCCGTCTCTGCCCTAAAGGAGGTGGACATCGAGGATCTGTTGGGGCGGGAACCGATCCGGATCAACACGGAGGACGTGTTGGGCTATGTCAGCGGCAAGGTGGTACTGGTCACCGGCGGAGGCGGCTCCATCGGGAGCGAGCTGTGCAGACAGATCGCCGGACATCAACCGAGACAGCTTATCATTGTGGATATTTATGAAAATACCGCCTATGAGATACAACAGGAATTGATTCGCAAATACCCGAATCTGGATCTGGTGGTACTGATCGCGTCCGTGCGCAACACGAAACGAATGGAGACTATCTTTGAACAATACAGGCCTGATATCGTCTACCATGCGGCAGCCCATAAGCATGTGCCCCTGATGGAGGACAGTCCCAATGAGGCCATCAAAAACAATGTGTTCGGCACCTATAAGGTGGCCCGCGCGGCGGATAAGTACGGGACGGACAAGTTCGTGCTGATCTCCACCGATAAGGCGGTGAATCCCACCAATGTCATGGGGGCCTCCAAGCGGATCTGCGAGATGATCATTCAGACCATGAACAAAACCTCCCGCACCAATTATGTGGCGGTGCGCTTTGGAAATGTGCTCGGCAGCAACGGCAGCGTTATCCCGCTGTTCAAGAAACAGATCGCGGAGGGCGGTCCGGTGACGGTGACACATCCTGATATCATCCGTTACTTTATGACGATCCCGGAGGCGGTGTCCTTGGTACTGCAGGCGGGAGCCTACGCCAAGGGCGGCGAGATCTTTGTGCTGGATATGGGCGAGCCGGTAAAAATATTGGATCTGGCCGTCAACCTGATCAAATTATCCGGTTATCGCGTGGGAGAGGACATAGAGATCCGATTTACGGGATTGCGCCCCGGGGAGAAGATGTATGAGGAACTGCTGATGCAGGAGGAAGGCTTGGGCGCCACACCCAATAAGATGATCTTTGTCAGCAAGCCCATCGAGTTTGACGAAGAGAAATTTATGAACCAACTCATGCAACTCAAGCAGGATGTGAAAGAGGAGACGGGAGACGTCCGCGCGAGACTCAGGGAGATCGTGGACACTTATCAGGCATAGAAGAGCAGGCATAGGGGAAACGGGCATGAAGACAATCCTGATAACGGGTGTAAACAGCTATATCGGCAATGCCGTGGAGCGGTATCTGGCGAAGTATAATGCCCGGGGCGGCAGCGAACTCTACCGGGTGGAGAAGGTGAGTCTGCGAGACGACAGATGGCGGGAGAGGAGTTTTGCCGCCTGTGATACCCTGTTGCATGTGGCCGGCATCGCCCATGCCGATGTGAGCAATGTGTCGGAGGAGAGAAAGGCCCTGTATTACAAAGTCAATCGGGACTTGACGGAGCAGGTGGCCCTGAAGGCCCGGGCGGAGGGCGTGTCGCAGTTTATTTTCTTAAGCAGCGTCATCGTGTACGGAGAGAGCGCGGGACCGGGTGGATCCAAACATATCACGGATCAGACCGTGCCGGCGCCCGCGAATTTTTACGGGGACAGCAAGCTGCAGGCGGAGCAGAGACTGCAGGCTTTGGAGACGGAAGACTTTCATGTGGCGATCCTCAGGCCTCCCATGATCTATGGAAAAGGTTGTAGGGGCAATTTTGCCGCGTTGGTGAAACTGGCCTCCCAAACGCCCGTATTCCCTCGGGTCGATAACAGGCGCAGCATGCTCTATATAGAGAATCTGGCGGAATTTATCCGCCTTTTGACGGAGACGGGGATGGGGGGCATGTTTTGGCCTCAAAACGCGGAGTATGTGTCCACGGCAGACATGGTCTGTGGCATCGGACGGGTCAAGGGACGCAGGATCCGGCTGTGGAGAACGCTCAATCTCCCGGTGCGGGTGGCGGCGGCAATACCCGGCAGGATCGGGAAGATGGCTCGCAAGGCCTTCGGCTCCCTGACTATTGACTTAGGACTCAGCGATCGGGGAATTGCGGACTACAGGATCTGTTCCCTTGAGGAGAGCATAAAGAGGAGTATTTGACGCGGACGATGAAGATAAGTGTGATCACGGTGGCATATAACAGCGAAAGCGGCATAAGAAATACCATTGAATCCGTCCTGCGACAGACTTATGGGGATGTGGAATACCTCATCATAGACGGGCGCAGCGGTGACCGGACCGTGGAGATCGCCGAGAGTTACCGCGGGCAGATGGAGGACAGGGGCATCGCCTACAGAGTGGTCAGCGAGCCGGACAACGGAATCTATGACGCGATGAACAAAGGGATCCGACTGGCCGGAGGGGATGTCATCGGGCTGCTCAACAGTGAGGACAGCTATGAGCCGGACGCGCTGGAGACGGTGGCGCGAACCTTTGAGCGGACGGGATGTGAGCTGATGTTTGCCAATATACGCATACACAAGCCGGGCGGCAGCAGTTTTGTCAAAAAGGCAAGACTTCGCAGATTCGAGACTTCGCGGGACTGGAATCACCCCACCACCTTTGTGCGGGCGGATATCTATAAGGCCAATCCCTTTCTCTGCAAGGGGATTCATGACGATTACGGTTTTTTTCTGCGCATGAAACGGCAGGGGCGCAGGATCGTGACGGTGGACAAAGTATTGGCTAATTTTCACTTGGGCGGCGCCAGCAACCGAAAGGACTTCAAGGCGGCCCGCAACCGCATCCGGGACCGGTACAGATACTGTTACCGCGCAAACGGATACAGCAGATGGTATATGGTGGAATGCATCGCCATCGAGGCGGCGAAGATGATTTTGGGGTAGATATTGTTGGAAATGGAGAATTGGAGATCAATATGGCAAGACTGCTTATCAATCAATTAGGACCGGTTTCGCATTGCGACCTTGAGATCAACGACTTTATGGTTTTTACCGGGGAGCAGGCATCCGGAAAGAGCACGATCGCAAAGAGTATCTTTTTGTTTAAGAACGTAAAAAATCTGTTGCTCTTCCTGATACGCAAACAAAACTTTTTGAACGCGTTTGAGGGAAATTTCATATCATCATCCCCCCAGACACGTCTGACGAAGGAAATACGGGCCAATTTTCTGCAGATTTTCGGCTCCACATGGTGTATGGACAGTTCCATGCGGCTACGATATGAATATACGGAAGATGTGTGGATCGATATTTCATTGCGTGAAAATGAGGGCAACCGCAATTATATATGGATTGATATCAGCGATAAATTGTCGGATTTTCTACAGGATCTGCGGCCTTTTTTTAAAGGACGGACTTCCATGGGAGACTGGGAGCAATGGAATCTTCAGAAAAAGCTGAACGAGCTGTTTCAGGACTACGCTGAGGTGGTGTATATACCGGCCGGCCGCAGCATGATCACGCTGCTCACCACACAGCTCAATTATATATACAGTTCCATGGATGATATGCAGAAAAGAAACCTGGATTATTGTACTCAAAGCTATCTGGAACGTATTTTGCGGCTGAAACCATTCTTTAATTCGGATACGGATATGATGATCGAAAACGCTATGCGTATGACAGACAGAAGATTGGACAAAGAAGTGTTGTTTGAGGCATCAGAACTGATGCACAAAATTCTGCAGGGTGAGTACCGCAATATAGACGGCGAAGAGAGATTGCAGGTATCAGAGAATCATTATGTAAAGATTAATTTCGCATCTTCCGGGCAGCAGGAAGCAGTATGGATTTTGAATGTCCTTTTTTACTATCTGCTGAATAATATAAGCGCGTATTTTATCATTGAGGAACCGGAATCTCATCTGTTTCCCAACGCGCAGAAACTCATGGCTGAGTTTATTGCGCTGGCAAGAAGAAATGGCAATCAGATTTTGGTCACAACGCACAGTCCTTATGTATTGGGGGCATTTAATAATCTTCTATACGCCAACCGGATAGCGCCCATGGCGGATGAGACGAAATTGTGCGAGATCCTGTCAAAAAATAAGTGGCTGCCTTATGCAAGCTTGTCGGTATATTGCATCAAAGGCGGCATTCCGGAAAAATGTACGGATGATGATTTTCAGGCTATTAATAACGATGTGATTGATGGCGTTTCCGAGGACATAAACGATGATTTTGATCGTATGGTAGCGTTGCGGGAGACTGTATAGCAGAGGAGAACGGGCTTGAAACTTGACGAAAAAGATTCTTTATGTATGAAAAATCAAAAAATCATCGTGTCCAAAGAGCCGAGAGAGGGCAGGATACACCATGCCATTAATCCTCAGGGCAGGAGTTTGGTATATCAGTATCCTTTGGATAAGTTAGCGCCAAATGAGACTTGCTGTGATTATCTGCTGCTGAATGGGACAAAGAGAACAGCTTATTTGATCGAATTAAAGGGCAAAAAGATACGAAAGGCGATAGATCAGCTTCAAGGCGGAGAACAACTGTTTAAGGAAAATTTGGAGGGATTTCGGATTTACTATCGCATTGTGTTCAGTAAGGCGTCAACGCATGACATTAAGAGTATGGAATTCCGCAAGTTCAAGGAACAATGCGGGAACAAATTGAATTATGGTTCCCAATATATGGTAGAAGAAATATGAGGATACTGCAGATCAACAGCCATTATAATCAGGGCGGAGCCGCCAGGATCGTGGCCTGCATCCACAGGCAGCTCCTGCAGGACGGTGAGGATTCCTATGTGGCATTCGGGCGGGGCGTGCTCCCTTCTGAGACGAATGTTTATCGTTTTGACCACCGTGCGGAGATTTATTGGTCCGCGTTGGTGAGCCGTGTGGGCGGTGTGAACGGGTGGAGTAACCGCGCCGCGACAAGGAGACTTTTGCGCTTTGTGGACAAGGTGCAGCCGGACGTTATTCATTTGCATGCCCTGCATGGCTACTATCTGAATTTTCCCATGTTGTTTGACTATATCAACGCGCGCGACATTCCCTGTGTGTGGACCTTTCATGACTGCCACGCCTTTGTGGGAAACTGCGGCTATTACTTTGAATGCAGACGTTGGCAGGAGGGATGCGGGAACTGCCCCCGCCTTTTGGGATACCCTGCCAGTCTTTTTTGGGATTTTACGTCTTTTATGTGGCGCAGAAAAAAAGAACTGTTCACTGCAGGAGAGCGCAAGGTGATCGTCACGCCCTCCGATTGGCTCACAGAGGAGGCAGGGAAGTCCTTCTTTAAAAAGTATCCCTGCATGACCATTCGGAACGGAATTGACACGGAAAATACCTTTTTCCCAAGAAACCGACAGAAGTGTCGGGAAAAGTACGGCTATAGGCAGGAAGATAAATTGATCCTGGGCATAGCGGTCGGTTATGGAGATCCCAGAAAAGGAGCCAAATATATCATCCAAACGGCGAAAGATTTGGCCGCGGAGGCCAAGGTTATTTTGGTGGGGTGGGAGAAAAAGAATGACACGATGCTGAAAGATTGTCAGAATGTTATTCCGATTCCGGCCACGGACAGTGTGGAGGCATTGGCGGAATATTACAGCATGGCGGATGTCTTTGTGCTGCCTTCTCTGGCGGAAAATTACGCTACGGTATCCCTGGAGTCCATGGCTTGCGGCACACCGGTGGTGGGATTTGACGCCGGAGGGATCCCGGAACAATTGACGAAAGGCAGAGGGATCGCGGTCAGAGCAGGGGATCAACAGGCATTCACGGAGGCGGTGAGAAAAGCGTTGGGTGAGGGCAGTGGATTGCTTAAGGGCGAGGCTTTGGCATCACTGATACGGGAGGAAAATTCCACAGCCAAAATGACAGAAGAATATCGCAGGCTCTACCAAAGTCTGTTGACGCATCAAAGCGTGAGAGAAGATCAGGCCGGCGAGGGGCGTTTGGCTGACAGAAAAGAGGAAACAGACCAAAAGCCGGGATTGGAGGAAATATGACCACGTCCGTGTGTATGGGCATTTACAATGGCGCGAAATATATAGAAGAGCAGTTGGATTCCATTCTGCGGCAGACGAAACCGGCGGATGAGGTGATTCTGTGTGACGATAATTCCACGGATGGGACGGTGGAGATTGTCCGAAAATTTATACGGGATCATGATCTGCAGGAGAGTTGGAAACTGTTTTGTGACGGTGAGAATCGCGGATATCCGGAAAACTTTTATTATGCCATGAGTCTTTGTACGAAGGATGTTGTGTTCCTTGCGGACCAGGATGATGTGTGGGATGAGAGGAAACTGGAGCGGATGTGCGGCGTGTTGGCGGACAGACCTGAAACCCACGCAGTCTGCTGCAAATTCGGACTGATCGATGGGGAGGGCAGACACATCCGCACCGCAATGACCCCTACTCACAGCAAAGATACGGGTACATTGCGTGAGATCACCATAGAGGATGTGTTTTACAAATGCGAATGGCCGGGGATGGTGATTGCGTACAGAAACGCGTGGTTCAGACGGTGGAGTCGCCGATGGGCAGAGACGGGAGATTCGGCGGTTCGCGGCAGGATTCCCCATGACTTTCCGGTCTGCGCGGGAGCCGCGGAGGAGCAGGGATTCTTTCAGATAGACGAGGAGCTTGCCCTGCACAGACGGCACGGGAGCAATACGGGCGGAGAGGAACACAGACTCCACAAATTGCTCAATAAGAATAGGAAACTTAAGGAGATCGCAACTTATCTGGATATTCTGCAGGCTTTTGAGCAGGGGCAGATCCTTCAGACGCAGCGGGGAAAGGCTGCCCTGCGTCAAAAGCTGCTCTCCATGCAGGGGCGTTATGAGGCCCTGCAGTCAGGACGGATAGGAAATGTGATCCGAAACGCCGCCACAAATAGGAGAAATGTCCGGTTGGCAACGGTGGTGTGCGATCTGCTGATCGTGCGGCAGAAGGGGTAATCAAAACCAGGTCTTGATTATGCAATAAAAGTACCAATGCAGATAATGGGGAAGCCAACGCCACATGTGGAAGTTTGATTCGCCTTCCTGGCGATCTGACCATTCTGAGGGGATTTCCGATATCTTGTATCCTGCGACATATGCCTTGACGGTGATCTCAAGGCCAATCTCGAATCCGCCGGTACTCTCTATAGATATCTTTTCCAACATGCTTCTTCGGTATAATTTGAAACTGTTTGTCGCATCGTGTGTGGGTATACGTGTCAGCAGATGCAGAGTTATGCCGGCGGTTCGCGAGAACAGGCTTTTTAAAAAAGGGCCGCCTTCCTGCTTTCCTCCCCGCATGTAGCGGGAGCCGCATACCAGATCATATCCTTCACTCATTCGACTGCACATGGCATCGACCACGTTCAGTCTGTCAGAAGAATCTGCCATCATAATGAGAATCCATTCCTGTGTTGCCGTCTGCATTCCGACTTTTATGGCATTCAAGACACCTCGACCAATATTGTTTTTTACCAAAGTGATCTCAAAGGGATAGTTCTCTTTATTGTTTATGACGACAGGTAAGGTCGTATCCTCTTCGTAATCATATACGACCATTACCTTCTTGGGCGTGGTGATCTCATCCCGTATCTCGTCGAATAATTTCAATATATTTTGCGCTTCATTGTATACCGGAACCACGATATCTAACATATGTCAACCTCTTGTCATATCCTCAAATATTGCCCAGATCGATCTGTTTACAGATCCAGGGGATAACCTCGTCAAGTGTCGTATTCAGATCCGTCTTTGCTTCAAAACCCAATAAATCCTTGGCTTTTTGGACGGAAGGCACCCGTTTCTGCACGTCATACTCATATGCGGGATCGGACACGAAAGTCAGCGGCTTATCGCCCTGTATTTTGCGCCAGATCAATTCTGCCAGTTCTTTTACTGTCGTGGATGTCGCGACGGATAAATTAAAGTCCTGATTGATGGCGGCATCTTTTTCCACACACAGGCGGATACCTGTCGCAAGATCTCCTCCATATGTGTAATGGCGGATTTGGTTGCCGTTGCCCAAAATATGCAGAGGATCCTGTCCCTTATATACCTTTTGTACCAGATCGGGAACCACATGGCTCATGGCAAGTTTGATATTTCCCGACATGATCTCTTTTTCATTTTTGGCGCGCTGTTCTCCCGTTCCGACACAGTTAAAGGGCCGTATGATCGTATAGGGCAGCTTGTATTGCTCCCACGCGCCCTTGGCAAAATATTCGCATGCCAGTTTTTGGAAACCATATGTCGATAAGGGAGGCGGACACTGCAGTTCATCGCCTTCCCGGCTCGGATAGTTACTGACACACTCATAAACCATGGAAGAGGACAAAACATTGATCTTCTGCAGATGTCTGTGTTCAAAGGCCCATATCGCGGCGTCAAAGGTGGAGGAGATGATCCTTTCGTTTTCTGCCAACAAGTCATACGCGTATGTGTGGAAATAAGTGATACCGCCTATCATGGCCGCGATCGCGATCACCTGATCACAATCTTCGATCAATTCCTTCATGAGTGAGGTATCCTTGCAGTCACCTTCGACGAAATGATATTTGGGATGGCTGTCATAGCTTTTTTGAATGGGACCATATTTACTGTAATTATCGATTCCCACCACTTCGTGTCCGTGTTTCAATAAATCCTCAATTAAATACCCTGCTACAAAACCCGCTGACCCGGTTACTAAGATCTTCATTTTTCTTCCTCCTTATTGTTATATCTTATTGGAACATGTTTCCTAATGTGGATATTTTTATGCCCTCGCAGTAATGTAATTCCGTGCATGCGCCCCATGAATCTAAGATCTCGAATCCGCCTTTGGAGAACATGAGAGAGGTGTCTCCCATAACGGACGCGTATTTCTTATGATTATTTAACACCAATAGTAATCTTGCATCCGCGCAGGCCGCGTACAGATCATCAAAACAGGTTCCCAGATGCAAGGCTTCCATTTCTTCCGGGAGCGCGACAAAATCATGGAGATTCATTTTGTATCCCGCGTTTTTCAATTTTTCCGCAATATACACGGAACTGGAGCCTCTCAGATCGGATGTTTCCGGCTGTCCTTTAAATGCCATTCCGCTCAAGGCAATGATTTTTTGGTCATTTGGTTCGCCGATCTTATCCCGCACCCATTTTACAACTCTGTCTTCCAGGGATTCGTTAAATCTTCTGGCCGCCAGAATCAGATCCTTGCTGTCACATTCAGGCATGTTATTGATAAGGATATACGCGTCTTTTTCCAGACAGGGTCCCGCCACGAATCCCGCTTTTGCAATATTGCTTCGCGCGTAATTATAGTTTGCGTGCTCGATCGCGGAGCTTCCGTCAACGCCAAACTCTTGCGCGGCCATACAGAACGCGTTGCCGATCGCGAATGTCATATCTCTATAAGTATTGCAATATAATTTTATCAGTTCCGCTTCTTCCAAACTGTTCGCTTCGATCACGCAGGGAGTCATTTTCCGGAACAGCCTTTGCGCGATCTCAACAGATTCTTCATTATTACCGCTGATGATCTGCGGCAAATGGGTCAGTTCGTCAACGGCTTTACCTTCCAAAGTTCTCTCAGGGCACATGGCGACCCGAACGTCTTCCTCTTTCTTGCCGCACATTGCCGCGCAGAAAGGCAACACGACATTACGGGTCGTACCCACCGACACGGTACTCCTTAGGACGATCAACTGCGTGCCATCATATACTTTCTCAATGGATTTTAACGCGGATTTAATGTACTCAAAATTTGGCTCCTTCGCGCCCTTTTTGAGAGGTGTTCCAACGGTGATGATAAAAGCGTCAAAAGGGATATCCGTTGGAAATTCATCCACCACATGAAAAGTCTTATGATTGATCCTCTTGATCAGATTGTCCAGACCGGGTTCGAAAAAGTGCGCCCTGTCATTCTTGAGACAATCTTTGATGTGTGAATCGATCTCCACGCCATAGACATCCATTCCGTTGGAGGCGGCTACGACCGCCAATGTCAGACCGACATATCCTAATCCGATAACGCCTATTTTCATCTTTAAAATTTCCTCCTTATACTATTGTGATTTACATTGTCCTGCAGCTGACAACATGTCGAATCAGTAATCAATAAAAATGGATCCCAAGTTTTCTCCGGTGTTGAATTTCAGGAACGCGGCGCCCTGACACAGCATCCCGACATCGTAATACATATAGTTTCGATCATCGGGTAAATAGAGTTTATCCGAATGGGCCCCTCCCGCGTTGTCCGTCACGATAATGGGGATTTCCTTTCCCGCGGCAACAGAGTCATAAGTAATTTTGATACATTCCGTCTGTAAATCCTTAATGATGTAACCGTCTTCACCGTGCTGACTTTGTGTAAACCTGTGATCCGCAAACACAGTGGAATCTTCTTTGTCGCAAAATCTGTAGACGTATACTTCATCCTGTTTCGGGTACTGGATCAGGACATCATAAGGCTCCATTATAGCGGCCAGATTCCGCGGGTCGTGCAGTACCAAGGTTGTATAAAATCCGTCTTTCAAGACATCCGGAGCCGTGGCGGGATCCTGTAACATAAAGCCTTTCCTGTCGGCATAATAGAGGATACAGGGGTTCCAATCCGTGCCTTCTATCAGGATCTGTTCATCGGTGTCCGTGATCCTATTTACGAACAATCCCACATTTGTGTTTTCCTTATTGCCATGGAGCACGCCGTCCACATATTCCGTATTAACAGTTATCTGCGAATAAATAAACAGGACAGCAAGGGCAATAATAAGCATATTTCCGCTTTTCTTCTCGGGCAGCAGGACCCGGCAGATCTCAAACGTCATTGCCCCCAAACTCATGCACAAAAACGGTGATAACGCTATGAGATAGTAGTCGTGAACATAATACAAATTGAATAATGCGACCAATGTCAAAAAGCAGGAAAGAAGGCTGCCGGATAGTACCAATATATTTTTCTTTTTGCAATGGATCAAATAGGCGGCCGCAATGAAGATCAGAAAATAAAAACCGCCGAAAAATCCATATAGTCTCTTCAAGATCACACTCCAGTTGGAAAACTGTAGTTTTTGTTCTAAGGTCCCGTAATTCCAATTTGTCAAAGCTTCAGAGGTGAGCCATTTCGTATATGCGGATGACGCTTTCGCCGCGTCCGCGTAGCTTGTCCACAAATATCCCACGCACACCGGAATCACGCACAACAGTCCGAGGCAGATCAGTTTTTTCCAATTTCGGGTAAAATATTTTCCTATGGATGCTCCGGATATTTTGTTGTTTTCACCTTGGATTCCCCTATAAAGATCCTGAACGATCCAAAAAGCCAGGAAAAACACCACGGGGAACATAGTAGTGACTTTCAGCAGATACCCTAGGATGCCGAATATTAAGCCGATTCCATAGGCCGCCCTTTTCCCATCCCTAAACCAGTGATATAAGCCCCATATATAGATCAGACCGAACAAAACGGACATATAGTCGATCAGGATGGCTCTGCTCCAATATATGTTAAAAGGCAGAAACACATATAAGAGACATATCCATAGAGATACCTTGGCATCGACAAACAGATCCATGACCTTTTTGAGCATCCACGCGGATAAATAAAAGATGATGATACTGATGATCCGCCCATATAGGTCTATGTTGCCTTGATGAAATACCTTCATTATCGCATAGATCACAGTCTGATAAATGGGACACTCGAAAATGCAGGTTGTCCAGGGAGCGCCGAAAACGGGCACCTGATACTCAAACAGGCTCCAACCTTCCTCAAAGTATTGGCGGATCGTAATGGCGGTTTGGGTCTGTCTGAAGTTATGCAGTTCGTTTGCAAGCGGTATATCCAAATTAATGAATCGTATGAGAAACGAAACAACGATCAACATCCCGATGATCATATGGGTATATTTTTTTGTGTTTGTCATTTAATCCTGCACCCCCAAAGTCTCCTTCACGGATTTGCGATAAGTCAGTATCTGTTCCCTGTCAACCTCATCTTTATATGCAGAAGATATGTAGTCCTGCATTTTACAGATCTCCTGAAAATGAATCTTGGCGTTTAAGTCCGTGGTAACGCTGTTCGAGTGTCTTCGGTGGTAGTTGAGGCTTTGGGATACAAATGCCACTTTGCCGCCATCTTCCAAGAGTCTGACATAAAATGCCCAATCGCCGGCGACATGGAATTTCTTGGCCTCTGTAAACATGGAGCCAAAATTCCTGTTTTTGAGTACAACGGCGGAAACATTTGGAATCGTGTTCTTGGATGCCAGACGTTTGGTGATTTCTTCTCTTGCGTCCCGCACATAATCGTTTCTCCATATTTGATGATCTACATCGTCGGTGTAGCAAAAATAATTGTTTGCCGTGACTTTTCCGTTTTCGTCCATCATGTAGGATTGGGAATATCCCAAAACGATGGAGCGGTCCGCGGCTATTTTGGCCATAATGGAACTTAGGAATGTCGGTTCGGCCAGATCGTCCGCCTCGGCTATCCAGACATATTCTCCCGTCGCGAGACGGCACCCCTTTTCCCACTGATTAAAAACGTTTCCGCTATTCTCCGCGTTTTGATAAAGCCTGATCTGTAACGGATTGGAACGCGCGAACTGTTCCATGATCCTGACGCTGTCATCTTTGGATACGTCGTCAAGCAAAATCAGTTCATAAACAGGATAATCCTGCCGCAAAACAGAGTTGATCCGTCTCTTCAAATACTTGCCGTAATTATAGTTGGGAACTACCACGCTGACCTTGATGTAGTTTTCTTCCAACAAAGAGAGCAGACCGTAAATATACTCAATAAAATTAAAATGTTCAGACGCATATTCGTGAGCGTGTCGTCCACAGGCGCTTTTCCGTGGCTCATCCGCCAACAGGCGGCAGATCTCCTCGGCCATATCTTCCCAAGATTCCATGGCAACCAGAATGCCGGTATCTTGTGTTACACACTCTACATATCCCCCGCCGTCCTGAAAGGCAATGACCGGCAGTCCGGCATCCATGGCTTCCATGACAACGGTCGGAAAGGGATCTTCCCGTGAAGTCAATACAAATATGTCAGCGGCGGAATAATATTGAAATACGTCGTCTGTCGCACCGGCAAAAATAATGCGGTTCCGGCAGGGATGTTTTGACAGTATCTTATCTAATTCGGGCTTGAGAGCCGGGTCCGTTTCACCAACCCATACGAACGCAAGGTTCGGATCCTGTTCACACGCGCGGATGCCCGTTTTCACGAACAGATCGATTCCTTTTCGCGCGTCTCCAAATCCCACGCCAAGCGCGATCTGAGTGTTTTCCGACAGATTAAATTGTCTTCTGACGGCATTCCGATTCGTTTCATTATGGATCCCGTAAGGGTTTACCTTGTAGCTGCCCTGCGGAGAGATGATGATCTTGTCTTCCGGGATGGAATGAATCTTTTCCACACTTTTTCGGACATAGTCGGAGGCAAAGACGACCTTGTCCGCATATTGCGCAATATTGGCCAGCCTGCCCTCACAGGCGTACTGTTTCACAATGCCTTCCATCTCATGGATCATGGAAATACAGTGAATGCCCTGCTCACTCAGGATTTTGAGGACATCGCCGGAAACGACCGTGTTGCACATGGCTTTTTCACAGTTTACATGTTTTAACCATTGGAGTAGCGCCTTATTTTGATTTTTCTCCTGCTCCAAACATATGAAATCGGCAGAGAGGTTTCGAAATTGATCGATCAGGACACCTCCCCTCAGCAATATGACGCAGACATCATAATGAAAAACTTTCACCAGTTGTTCAATGATATGAAGGGATAGCAGCTGAGCGCCGTTATAACATGCGTCATGACTCACATAAATGATGTTTTTCTTCTTATTGGAATGCTCTTTTAAAACCTGCCGGACCGCATCCAAGGCCGCGTAACCATACTTTCGGTCTGGTTCCAGATAAGTCCCTTCCGCCCATTCGTTCCATGCGTTGATAAATATAAACCGATCATCCTTTTGGCGGTTTTCTATTGTAAATTGTGTAATATCCGCAATCCACTCCTTAAACGCGGCGATGGTGAACCTGTGGTATACCGCAGCGTTTTTCGCCCTTCTGGCAGTGTTATCCCAACCGAGGAAGATGCCCTTATAGTAATTTTCCGTATCAGTGGTCAGATACTTTTTCTCACGCACGATCCTGCCATAATCAAAAATCCTTCCGGCATAGGAGGAATCGATCACAGACAGTTGTGAATTGATCGTTTCCATGCCGTAGTTATATACGGAATGCGGCGGGAATTCCACGAACCCGTCAAAACCGGCTTCCCGTGATTTGGAATTCAAAGCAAAATCCACCGCCAAAAGATGTATCTCGCCCAATCCGCAGCTTCGGCATCGATCCCGCCAAATTTGTATGACCCCTTTCAGATCGGGGATCTCGTTTGCGTTATATATGATCAGCGCCGGCTTGCCCTGAATTTTAATGTATCTCGAATCAGACATATATGGTATGACATCGCTGATAAACTTCTCGGGAAAATCCCTGTCATAATTTTGAGCGATCAAAATATCCTGATTTTTACCGTCCCATTTTCTGCTCCAATTCTCATTTGCCCAACATAAACAAAAAGGCAGATCCAGATCCTCATTGTTCATGATGATGTTTAACGGCGTATCCATTAACTTTTTCCCGTCAAACCAATAGAAATAAATACAGAATCCATAGATTCCATATTGTTTCGCCAAGTCCATCTGTTGACGGATAATGGTCTTGTTTCTCAGATCATAGTATCCGAGTTCGCCGGCTAAGCGGGGTTGATTGTGACCCGTAAATTGAGGCACCGCCTTTGTGACATTGGTCCATTCCGTGAAACCGACTCCCCACCATTTGTCGTTTTCCGGAAAAGGGTGGAATTGCGGCAAATAAAATGCCAAATATTTTATGTCGGAATTTGTGACAGAGACGTGATCCGACATTTTGGCAACGTACTCGTCCGTATCCCGGGTATAGGGAATGTTCATGATCTGTTCCACAAAGGACTGCTTTTCGCTATCCGGAATTTCTATTCTTGACGCTTGGACATTTGAGTCATTTGCGCCGCTTGTATAATTTTTCCAATCTTTATATGCGGTAGTGTTCTTTATTATGGGAGCGAACAGTTTAAACAGGACTCCTTTGAGCCGCAGTTTGCTCTGCGTGCTCATAGGCAATGCCATATATATCTTTTTGAGTAATCTGCCATATGTCGAAAACGAGAAAACTGTTCTCAGACCAATCACAATGACCCTCAATGGTTTAGTGATCTTCCAACAGGTGGATTGCTCCAACATATTTACGCGATCCTGCAACGCGGCGTTCGCTGTGTTGGCCATTTCCAAGGAGGCGCTCAGAGAAACGGTTTCCGTATTTTTTTCATCCCGTTCGACCTTGAGAGACTCCATTATCGCGCGAACGTCATTAAGAGCTGCATTCTTCTCATCTATGATCGCGTTCAGAGACCGAATGAGGACATCTTTTTCATTTATGATGTCATTTAGGGACTTGATGGCAATCTCGCCTTCCGCCGCTTTATCCTCCAGTTCCGCGACCAGACCACCCACATTATGCAGTTTGCGGGAACAACCGTATTGTTCGGCTTTGTTTATCAGGTCGGAAATTTCACCTGCCCGGACGCGTTCAGCGTCATAGCTGAATACGAAGCCCTGCAGTTCAATCCACTTTGTGCCTTCCGCCACGGGAAACTCTATGGTGGGATCATTGTCACGGAACAGATACAATGTGCCGATGTTCAACCCGTTTGTCGCCATAGAGGACAGAACTCCCTTGTCGCAGACTGCATAATCCAAAAACAGAATACAGGATTGTTCAACCGGGTCCAGTCGGATCGATCTGCAGCCGCTTTCCACATTATGACGAAGATGAAATTCGCCTTTTTCCGTAATTTCATCCCCATACTCCGCAGATTGTTCATTATATCCGGCGCCGAGATCAAAGTAAACCTTGGGTCTCTTGATGTCTGTGTCCGGACTGCTGCACAGGTCCAATAACTCGTAGATCATTCGATCGGAGGCCTGTTTCGTGGAAAATGCGGACAGCATATTGCTCAAATGGTTATCAAGGGCGATCCGTGTATCTTCCCCTGCGGTCAATGTGAGAGGGCTCTGCCGGATCCGCGCAAAGCTCGCCCATAGGTCATCCGAAATATTTACGATACAGTGTTCCGCGTGAATGTATTTGCAGAACCCGAAAATTTTCGTGCTGAATCCGGACATGATCTCCATAAACTTAGTGCCGTACACATAGGACACAATGGCGCCATGCAGGCTGGTGCCCGCAAAGAAGGCCGCGTGTTTGATAATGGCTGTCATTTCTTCCGGGGACAGCTTTTGTGTTCTGCTGTCCGGCAATACGATATCGCAGTCGCAAATGTTTCTTAAGCTCTCTAAAGCGATATCATCATCGTGTTCGTATCCAATCGGCATAAAGACAAGCTGATAGCGATATTCCCTGTGAACCCGTTCAATAAATTCTTTTAAGATCAACAACTGTTCGGCTGAAAAGGTTGAGTTGTTGATCTGAATGACCATGTATTCGGATTCAGGAAGAGATATCCGCTGCCTGAGCGCGGCAAAAACAGTGTCAATATAGTCGTCCGGATATAATTCCTTAACGCCGGCGACCGTGTCCGCCGATACGGTCACGGGGCGGTTCAAATTACATTCCTGCAGATATTTCTTCGAATACTCGTCGCGAACGGATATATACGCGACCCGGTCCAATAAACACTTGACTAATTTTTGATTTGTCCCGTTGAACTCGAATGGTACGCCGGGACAGTTGAAGACCACGGGAATCTCCATAATATTGCCCAGTATGATGGGGTATGTCCATAGGGAGTTGGCCTCCAAGCGGTCCGTATAGCTCTTGCCGATCCGGCTGTCCAGGCGGATCAGGTCGCCTCCTCCTATAACAATCGCGTCCACTGTGTGTGATCTCAGGAAAGCATGCATATCTTTTACGGAATACACATGTCTGTCTTCAAAAAAGGGCATATCACATTCTTGGGGAGAGAACGGATACAGGTTTACCTCATAACCTCTGTTGCGCAGATAAGTTTCCAACACAACAGGGAATAAGAGATCGCCGAAATTCTCACAATCAAATGTGCCCACAACGATCAGGTTATAATGCTTTCTGTCGTTCATCTTTACATAAGCCTCCAAAATACGTTCTGCAGCATGAAACGGAGCTATTTATTCTGCATATATTCCAGATACAATGGATTTACCTGTTCGGGTTTTCCTTCCTTGTGTATCACGCCGTCATGCAGCCAGATCACCCTGTCACACAGCTGCTCGATCTGATTCAGAGAATGCGATACGATCACAATGGTAGTGCCGTTTTCCTTGAGAGACTTTAACTTTTTAAAACACTTTTCCTGAAAAGCGATATCTCCCACGGCAAGTATCTCATCGATCAGCAAAATGTCCGCGTCAACGTTGATGGCAACTGAAAAAGCCAATCTCATATACATTCCGGAAGAATAGGTCCTTACCGGGTTGCTCATATATTCTTCCAATTCGGAAAAAGCGACGATCTCGTCGTATTTAGCGTCAATGTCCTTTCTGGTCAGTCCAAAGATGGAGGCGTTGATATAGACATTGTCCCGACCGCTCATGTCGGGATGAAAGCCGGCTCCAAGCTCGATCAGACTGGAGACCCGTCCGTTCATGGTGACTTTTCCGGAATCCGGATACATGATCCGGGTCAATATTTTTAATGTGGTGCTCTTGCCGCATCCGTTCTGACCGATCAGGCCGACGGATTCGCCTCTTTCCACCTGAAAACTGATTCCCCGCAGAACCGTCCGCTTTTCATAAGCCCGCCTTTTTCTGAACAGCGTCAGCTCTTTGAGGGTCTGACCTCTGTCATAGAAGACCTTGAAATCTTTTGTCACATTTTCCACTTGGATGGAATATTCTTTATCCATTACATTTCCTCCGCAAAGTGACGTTTCAAACGGCTGAAAGAAACATTTCCCGCCAACAACAGCACCAAGCCCAAAACAGCTGCATGAAACAAAGTGGTCATATGCGGAATCTGCTTATAGTACAGGATATCGCGATACGCGGTCAAAATAGGAGTCATTGGATTTAAGTTGAAAAAGAACAACATATCTTCCGGGATCATGCTGATATCATATAAGACAGGGCTTAAAAACTGCCACGCCATTACGACAATGCCCAAGATGTATTCCATGTCCCTGAAATATACCGCGATACCTGAGACGATCAGTGTGATGCCCAGAGCCAGAATATATTCGATCAAAACTACGACAGGCAGGAAAGCCAGGGCAACCATGTTGATGCCCTTTCCCGAACAGATCAGAACAAGCAACACCACCAACATGGACAACAACATATTTATCAGATTACTCGTCACAAAAGAAACGGGCAGAATCTCTCTGGGAAAGTAGATCTTATTCACCATGTCTTTGTTGGCCCATATGCAGCTTGCGCCGCCGGAGACGCATGTGCTGAAAAACAGCCAGGGGATCAGCGCTACGAATAAATATAAGTAATAGTCTTCAACGCCCATCCGCATGATTTTGGTAAACACGACCGTATATACGGCAAGTTGGAACAGCGGATTCAAAAAGGTCCAGAAGAATCCGATGACGGATCCTTTGTATCTGCCGATCAGATCTCTTTTGATCAAACTTCCCATCATGGTCCTGTATCCGTATAGCTCTCTGATCAGTTTCATGGGTTTCTCCATTCTTGCGGCGAATCGTGCCTGCGACAACAAACAAAGGATAATCTGTAATTATCCTTTGTTCATGCGGGCAAAAGGGTGGAATAAATCAAAAAATTATTGTAAATACTTCCTAAGTGTGATATCATAGACAAGAATGCATGGATAATATAAAGTGGTTTTAGATAAATTGATAAGTTGCTTTGGAAATTGTGTAGGGCATCCTTTGCGCGAACAACGGATAATTACAGATTATGTTTTATCTGCCGTTTTTGTATCCATAAACAACGGATAATTGCAAATTATCGGCAGTTGACCACGGAGCTGTTATGATACAGAGAATAAAAGAGATATACACATACAGAGACATGATATACAGCCTGACAAGGCGGGAACTCCGCGGCAGGTACAAGGGATCGGTGCTCGGCTTTCTGTGGACCTACATCAATCCCCTGTGCCAGGTGATCGTGTATTCCGCCGTTTTTTCCGTCATTTTTCGGGTCAACATAGAGAAATTTTACCTCTACATGATCATCGGCATGATGCCCTGGACCTTTTTCAACACCTCCGTCCAGGGAGGCGCCACCTGTATCCGCGCCCAGGCCGACATGGTCAAAAAGATCCGCTTTCCCCGGGAAGTCATCCCCGTCTCCTATGTCACCAGCGCCTTCATCAACATGCTCTTCAGTTTTATCATCGTCTTTGCGGCCGTGTTGGTGTCGGGATTCGGTTTCAACCTGCGGGTGCTGCCCTACCTGCCCCTGATCATGCTGTTCGAATACCTGCTGGCGCTGGGGATCGCGTTCATCGTCTCCGCCGTGACGGTATATTTCCGTGATCTGGAACAGATCATCAGCGTGGTCATGATGGCGTGGATCTATGTGACCCCCATCATGTACAGCATGGATTACGTGCCCGAACGCTACCGCGGTCTGATCGTGCTCAACCCCATGACCCCCGTTGTGGAGGTCTATCACCAGATCCTGTACTACCGGATGGTCCCCACCGCCAATTACCTGATCCTTTCGGGCGTGTCGGGATGTGTTCTCTTTGTGGCGGGCGCGCTGATCTTTGCGGGACTGGAACGGAATTTTGCGGAGGAAATGTAGTGGAGAACAATGCAGTGACGGACAACAGAGAGATCGCCATAGAGGTGACCGACGTCAGGAAGAAATTCAGATCCTACCGGGACAAGGCCACCACTTTTAAGGAACGTTTCCTCAATCCCTCCCGGGGCAGACACGAGGACGTGACGGTGCTCAAGGGGATCAGTTTCCGGGTGCGCAGGGGGGAGGCCGTGGGCATCATCGGCAGGAACGGATGCGGCAAGAGCACCACCCTGAAACTCCTGACAAGGATCCTCTACCCCAACGAAGGCCGAATCCGGATAAACGGAAGGGTCTCAAGCCTCATCGAGCTGGGGGCGGGATTCCACCCGGACATGACGGGGCGGGAGAACATTTACATCAACGCCTCCATCTTCGGCATCACCCGAAAGGAGGTGGAGAGGCGACTGAACGACATCATCCGTTTCTCCGAACTGGAGGAGTTCATTGACAATCCGGTGAGGACTTATTCCTCGGGGATGTATATGCGCCTGGCTTTCGCGGTGGCGATCAACGTGGACGCGGACGTGCTTTTGATCGACGAGATCCTGGCGGTGGGAGATTCCGCCTTCCAGAAGAAATGTTTTGAGAAACTCAAAGAGATCAAGAGAAACGGCACGACGATCGTGATCGTCTCCCACTCCATGGAGCAGATGTATAAGATCTGCGACAGGCTGATCTGGCTGGAGGACGGGCTGATCCGGGATGAGGGGATCCCGAAGTTTATCGGGGAGGAATATCTCGCGGCCATGGAGGGGCGGCGGCTCAGCCGGGCCGATTTTGAGAACAGGCAGAAAAAAGAGGAATTGGAGCAGCGGATCCGAGAGGAACAGGAAAGACAGCGGGCAGAGCAGGAGAAAGCTGAAAAGGAAAGAGTCGAGAAAGAACAAAAATCCCGGGACGAGGCTGCCCGCCAAGAAAAGATAGCGCAAATGCAAAGGGAACGTCAGGCTCTTTTATGCAATGAAAGCCTTAAGGATATATGTTCCTTTTATAGGAGCGGTGCGAGAAGACAAACGGATTTCTCCCTGTCATATACACATGTCACGGTTTACGACCAAAACGGTACGGAAACAAACCTCTGGAAGACCGGAGAAACATATGAGATTCAACTGGCTTACAAAGCAGACTGCAATTACAAAGATATACGTTTCGTGATAGGTCTGACGCGGGAAGACGGAGTGTATTGCTATGGGAGTTATAAGGATATTTCCGGTGAGCTGCCTTCGCAGGGCATACTGACTTTTCGCTTTGTAAATGCGCTGTTGAAAGGACATTATGTTCTGGATCTGTGGATTGAAGGCTTTGACCAAGTGGCATATGACAGCATTTACAGCCTGATGGCAATAGATGTGGATACTGATCCATACATTGAGCGGGGAATTTTGACCATGAAACATCAATGGGAAACAGGCAGTGAGCCGGGGGATTCTAAATGACGGAAAAGAAATTCAAGGAAGTCACCCGCGAATTCTGTTTCTTTTGCGGTGCAGAGAGCAGTTTTACCATATCCGAAGACGCCGTCCTCTTAAGGGAGGCGACCTGTGAGCATTGCGGAGCATCCTTGCGCAATTCAGACGTGGCGGGAGAGATCCTAAAGCATTTCGGAAATGGAAAGGCGCATGTGTTAAAAGACCTGACAGAACAGTCTCCAATGCTCAAAATACTCAATGCCTGTTCTTCGGGGCATATCCATGAAACCCTGAAAACACATCCCGGATACACGGCATCCGAATACTGGCATGACATATCCAACGGTGCGAAAAAGGGGGACGTTGTCTGTGTGAATCTGTGCGACATTCCTTTTGAAGATGACAGTTTTGATCTGGTGATCACGGAGGACGTATTTGAACACATAGACGGATATGAGAAAGGATTTCGTGAGATACAGAGAATATTGAAACCGGGGGGGCGGCATATATTTACCGTTCCGATCCACGAAGGGCGTAACACGGTGAGCCGCATCGGGAACCCACGGAAAATATACCACGGTGACCCATTAGATCCTGAGAGCGGCTGTATTGTGGTGACAGACTTTGGAGATGACATCCTGCAGATCCTTGACAAATGCGGGGGGATAAACTTTCTGACCCATACCCATACCTTTTATCAACCCTCCGAGATCACGGACTGCGACCTCAGCTATAATGAATATCTCTCCAAAACAGATCACATGGAGAAATATTTCAAATATAACATCGTTGTTATTGATACTGTGAAAGCAACGGAATCAGAAAGGAAAAAGATCATGGAGCAGACAAAGGTCGATGAGATTTTTTCGGGCGAACGGTTTGTGCCGGGAATAAAAGACACGCAGCTGTCCATGGAACATTACCAGCGTTATTATAGTGTCTTGCCTCTGATCGAAGGCAGGACCGTTCTTGATGCCGCGTGCGGGGAAGGGTATGGTACGGCGCTGATGTCTGTCTCCGCCTCCCATGTCACAGGTGTTGACATATCTTCGGATGCCGTCCTGCGGGCAAAGCGGAACTATTCGGATCGCGATAATATCGACTTTCTGGAGGCATCCGTTGCAGAATTGCCTCTGACGGACCGGAGCGTGGACGTAGTGGTCTCTTTTGAGACCATTGAGCATGTAGATGAAAATATTCAACGGCAGTTTTTGAGTGAGGCGGCCCGGGTATTAAAAGAAGACGGGATACTGATCATGTCCACTCCCAATAAGGAGATCTATTCCGACCGCCCCGGATACCGGAACGAGTTTCACATAAAAGAATTTTACAGGGATGAGTTTCTGAAGTTCCTGCATGCGAAATTCTCCAATGTGTCGCTGTATGACCAGTTTTTTGAAGATGTGTGTATCATCAACGGTGATACGGAAAATGCTCTCTCCACATACTACCGCCCGAAAGAGTATGTGCAGGAGGCGAAATATTTTATTGCCGTTGCCGGAAACTGTGACATATCCGGCATGAAATTATCGCATGTATATGTCAACCATGACCACGAATATGACATGCGCATGGCTCGAATTCTGCAATTGCAGAACGAGGTGGAAGAACGGAACAGCCATCTCAGGAAACTGGACGGTGAGATTGCCGAACACAGACGGTATATCCCGCAGTTGGAAAGCGAGATTGCTGAACACAGACAGTATATCCTGCAGTTGAAAAGTGATATTGCCGCCCTGTCCGGTGAGAAAGCTGCATTGGCGAAAGAAAACGAGGCTCTGAAAGTCATCAATACCATGGAGCTTGAGACAAATGCCAAACTCAAGAATGAACTGGAATGCCTCGAAGACGAGAATATCCGACTCAAAGACGAAGAAAAGCGGTATCAGCGGGAGCAACAAACTTATCAACAGGAACTGCAGGAGAACGCGCAGACCATCCGCAACAAAGAAGGCCACATAGAGCTCCTCCTTGAGACGGAGCGGGAATACGAGAGAGAGAAGAAATCCAGAACCTATCGGATGGCCCTCGTCTTTCGAAAGATCAGTGCCTTCTTCCTGCCACCCAACAGCAAACGCCGCTTTTTGGCCAAGATGTTGGTCAGAGGCATACGACATCCCCGTCTGATGCTGCACATGATCAATCCGAGAAGGATCAGAAACTTCTTCGTCATCGCGCGAAAAGAAGGGATGGACAGCGTCAACGAACACTATCGTCTGGTGGAGGAATACGAGACCTCCATGCTGTATCCTTTCCAAACGGACGAGCTTGAAGTCAGCGAAGTTTCGGAGACACCGGATAAGACCCTTGAAGACTACGGGAGACTGTCCTTTCCAAGATTGGAGGATCCGGCGGTATCCATCGTGATTCCCGTATACAACCAGTTTGAGTACACCTATAACTGCTTGGAATCCATACTGAAGAACAGCGGTGACATACCCTATGAAGTCATTGTCGCTGATGACCGGTCCACGGATCTGACAAAAGATTTGGAGAAGATCGCGGAGGGTATTACCGTGTTGCACAACCGGGAGAATCTGCGCTTTCTGTTGAACTGCAACAATGCGGCCAAACAGGCAAAAGGAAAATACATCCTCTTCCTCAACAATGACACTCAGGTACAGCCCGACTGGCTTGCACCGCTCGTGAGTCTGATTGAACGGGATGAGAAGATTGGCATGGTGGGTTCCAAACTGGTGTATCCGGACGGACGTCTGCAGGAGGCAGGCGGGATCATATGGGGAGACGGACATGCATGGAACTACGGAAACGGGCAGAATCCCGAACAGCCGGAATTCAACTATGTCAAGGAGGCGGATTACATCTCCGGTGCCGCCATCATGATCCGTGCCGATCTCTGGCGAAAGATCGGAGGTTTCGACGAACGCTTTGCCCCGTCCTACTGTGAGGACTCGGATCTTGCCTTTGAAGTGCGCAGACACGGCTATAAGGTGCTCTATCAACCCCTGTCCGTGGTGGTGCATTTTGAGGGACGCTCCAATGGGACGGACATACATTCCGGCCTGAAACAATATCAGGTGATCAATTCCGACAAACTGAAGGAAAAGTGGGCGGACGAATTCGCGAAACAGTCCCAAACAGAGAGCGATCTGTTCCATGCCAAAGATAGGAGTCAAAATAAGAAGACCATCCTGGTGATCGATCACTATGTCCCAATGTTTGACAAGGACGCGGGTTCCAGAACCATATGGCAGTACATCAACATGTTCATCGACAAGGGCTATAACGTCAAATTCATGGGTGACAATTTCTATCCCCATGAACCCTACACCACCGCCCTGCAGCAGATCGGCGTTGAAGTGCTCTACGGCCCGTGGTACGCGCAGAATTACAGACAATGGATCCTGGATAATAAGGAGAACATTGATTTTGCTTTTCTGAACAGGCCCCACATCACAGAAAAATACATTGATCTCCTCAAAGATGAGACGGACATCAAATGTATCTATTACGGGTGTGACCTGCACTGTATGCGCATCCGCAGGGAGTATGAACTCTGTCATGATCCGAAACTTTTAGCGGAGGCACGGGACTGGGAGAAACGTGAATTTGCCATCATGCGCAAGACGGACGTGAACTATTATCCGTCCTGTGTGGAGATAGAGCAGATCCATAAGACCGATCCGTCCATACAGGCCAAAACTTTCGACATTTATGTCTATGACAAATTTCGGGAGAACATTCCTTTCGACTTTTCCAAGAGGGAGGGAATCGTGTTTGTTGGCGGTTTCGGACATCCGCCCAACGAAGACGCGGTATTATGGTTCGCGGAACAGGTATTTCCGGAGATCAGGCGGAAGTGTGACATTCCCTTTTATGTGGTGGGAGCCAATCCCACGGAGCAGGTGAAAAAGTTGGATGGCAACGGCATACATGTAAAAGGATTTGTCACGGATGATGAACTGGCGGAACTTTACGACACCTGCCGCATGGCTGTGATCCCGCTGCGCTACGGGGCGGGCGTTAAGGGGAAAGTGATCGAGGCCCTGTATTACGGCATCCCCATGGTCACCACATCTGTCGGGATCGAAGGCATCAGCGGTGCGGAACAGTTTGTGGAGATCGCGGATACCGCGGAACTTTTTGCCCGAAAGACAGTCGATCTCTACAACAATACGGAGGAGTTGAGCCGTACCGTCCGAGTCTATCAGAATTATGTAAAAGAACACTGCAGCGTTGAGGCTGTGTGGAATCATATAAAGGATGACTTTACGAGATGATCATTACGAAAACACCTTTCAGGATGTCTTTCTTCGGCGGAGGAACAGACATGCCGGAATTTTTCAGGGAACACGGCGGCGCCGTGATCTCCACAACATTTGATAAATACTGCAACGTGAATGTACGGCATCTTCCCAGATTTTTCGGCTATACGGACGAGGTGGTGTATTCCAAGATTGAGCGGGTGACGAATGTGAACGACATCGTACATCCCGCCGTCAGGGAGGCCATGAAATTTCTGGACATGCATGAGATCCGTCTGACCTATGAGGCCGACCTTCCGGCCCGGTCAGGTCTGGGAACCAGCAGTTCCTTTGCGGTGGGCATGCTCTCCGCCTTCTATTCCCTAAAGGGGAAGTATGCCGACAAGAAAAAACTGGCGGACGATGCCATCTATTTGGAGCGTACCCTGTGCAATGAGGCGGGGGGATGGCAGGATCAGATCGCCGCGGCATTCGGGGGATTGAACCGAATCAACTTCAGCGCGGAGGGATACACCGTGGATCCCATCATCATATCTCCGGAGAGAAAGCAACAATTTAATCATAACCTCATGCTGTTTTTCACGGCATTCACACACTTTTCTGCCGAGGTTCAGAGCGCCAACAAAAAGGCGAACAGCACTGCCCAAAAGTTGGAGATGCTCAGTCTGGTAGATGAGGCACAGGCAATCCTGACGGACAAATCCGGGGATCTGAATGAGATTGGTCGGCTGTTGGATGTCACATGGCGCTTAAAAAGACAGACCGGGGATAAGATATCCACCGATTCCATCGACATGCTGTATGAACGGGGGCTGAAAGCCGGAGCTCTCGGCGGCAAACTTCTGGGAGCGGGCGGAGGCGGTTTCCTCCTGTTTTACGTGGAGCCGGATAAACAGCAACGGGTGAGGGATGCTCTGAGAGATCTGATGTATGTGCCGTTTGAATTTGAGAACGGGGGCACCCGGGTCATCCATTACACGCCGGAATCCTATGAACCTGTAGGAGAACAGCGGGAAAAGGAGAAAACATGAAGATCGGGATCGTGGGAAGTGAAGGATACATTGCGGGATATCTGATATCCCATTATAAAGAAAGGGATTATGTCGAACAACTGCTCCGTATTGACCGGTCCGATTCCGCGGACAGGCATTTGGATCTGGAGCGGCCGGAGGAGTTCGACTACGATGTATTGGACGGTCTGGACTATCTGATCTTTACGGCGGCGATATCCGGACCGGATGCCTGCGCGGACGATTTTGATTTCTGTTGGTCCGTCAATGTGACGGGAACGCAGCATTTCATCCGTGAGGCGATCCGCCGCCAATGCAAAGTGCTGTTCTTTTCCAGTGACGCGGTCTTCGGAGACATCCCGGGAGCCGTCTATACGGAAACTTCCAAAACGGAGGCCGCAACTCCTTACGGCAAGATGAAAAAAGCTGTGGAGGACAAATTTAAAGAGTCCCCTTTCTTTAAAGCGATCAGACTGTCCTATGTAGCCTCCGCAAGGGACCGTTTTGTGACCTATTGCAGAAACTGCATACAGCGCGGTGAGGAGGCCGAGGTTTTTCATCCCTTTTACCGCAACTGCATCGTGGTGAGCGATGTGGTGCAGGTGGTGGAATGGATGGGACTGCATTGGGAGGACTACCCGTTCTTTGCTCTTAACGTGGCGGGGGATGAGTTGGTGAGCCGGGTGCGGATCGCGGATGAGCTGAACCGTGTTTACGGCGGACGATTGCGGTATAAGGTAGTCCTTCCGGAGGAGCGTTTCTACCAAAACAGGCCGAAGATCACCCAGATGCGGAGTGATTACCTGACAAAATATTCCATTTTAAAGAGCGAGAGTTTTACCGAAAAGATTCAAAGAGAGATGGAGGGTATCGAGATATGAAAAAAGCATTGATCACGGGAATAACAGGCATGGTCGGATCTCATCTGGCGGATTTTCTGCTGCGGGAGACAGACTGGGATATTTACGGCGTATGCCGTTGGAGAAGTCCGCTGGACAACGTAAGTCATTTATTGGACAGGGTCAACAAAAAAGACCGTATTTTCTTTGACTATGCGGACTTAAACGACCAGATATCCCTGATGACGGTCATCAACAAAGTAAAACCCGATTATGTGTTCCATCTGGCCGCGCAGAGCTATCCGCTGACCAGTTTCACGGCCCCCATCGACACTCTGAACACCAATATCCTGGGTACCTGCAGACTGCTGGAGTCCATTCGGGCAGCAATGGAGACGGACAGGGATTACAAACCCGTGATCCATGTATGCGCATCCTCGGAAGTGTTCGGCAAGATTCCCGCGGAGAAGAAACCGGATACCGGTATCCATGAGGAATGCCCTTTCCACCCTGCGTCTCCCTATGCGATCTCCAAGGTGGGGACCGATCTGTTGGGCCGCTATTATGCGGAGGCATACGGCATGACGGTCATGACCACCAGAATGTTCACGCATACGGGTCCCCGCAGGGGAGACGTGTTCCACGAGTCCACTTTTGCAAAACAGATTGCCATGATAGAGGCAGGTTTGATCGAGCCCAAAGTGATGGTGGGCAATCTTCAGTCTCTGCGAACCTATGCGGATGTCCGGGACGCAGTCCGGGCCTACTACATGCTCGTCACCATCAATCCCGTTGCGGGCGAATACTACAACATCGGAGGCTCCTACACCTGCGAGGTGGGAGGCACCCTCAATACCCTGATCTCCTACTCCTCCTGTAAGGACAGCATCCAAATCGTCACGGATCCCGAGAGACTCCGTCCCATCGACGCGGACCTGCAGGTTCCCGACTGCCGCAAATTCAAAGAACACACAGGATGGGAGCCGCAGATCAGCTTTGAGACCACCATGCATGATCTGTTGGATTATTGGAGAAAGAGGATCAAAAACGGGGAAGTATTCCTGACCCGCTAGTGAACCGGGGCACAATGCATTAAATGACACATATGTCACAATATGTACAGAGGTATAAGAATGAAGATCGTGATCATGGCCGGGGGAAAGGGGACCCGAATCGCGGAGGTCAACTCCGATGTCCCCAAACCCATGATCCCCATAGACGGGAAACCCATACTGGAATACCAGATCGATACGCTGCGAAAGCAGGGATATCGAGAGTTCATTTTGATCATCGGCCATCTCGGGTCTGTCATACGGGATTATTTCGGGGACGGTTCTGGGTGGGATGTCTTGATCCGGTACATAGAGGAGGAAACTCCTCTGGGCACCGCAGGGGCGCTGTATTACCTGAAGGATGAGATCCGGGAAGATTTTCTGCTGTTGAACGGAGACATCATCTTTGATGTGGACGTGGATCGTTTTCTGAGACATCACCGGGCTCGGGGGGCTGTTGCCACCATTCTGACGCACCCCAACAGCCATCCATATGACAGCGGCATCATCGCGGCGGATGAGGAGGACAGGGTGACAGACTGGCTGCATAAGGAAGATCCGAGACTCTGGTACAGGAACAGGGTGAATGCCGGGCTGCACATGCTCTCACCGGAGATATTTCGTGCCTTTCCCGATCCGGTCAAACGGGATCTGGACAGGGATGTGCTGAAACCGCTGATAAAAGACCGGGAACTGAGCGTATATGATTCCCCCGAATACGTTAAAGACATGGGGACGCCGGACCGTCTTGACGCGGTGGCCCGGGACATTCGTGAGGGAAAGGTGGAGGCGGGCAATCTGAGCCGCAGACAAAGGGCGATCTTTCTGGACAGGGATGGTACGATCAACCGTTATGCGGGGTTCGTGACGGATCCTGAAGGACTCAGCCTGGCGGACGGAGCCGCTGAGGCCGTGCGCATGATCAATGCCGCGGGTTACCTTGCCATCGTGATCACCAATCAACCGGTCATTGCCCGGGGTGAAGTATCCGTTGAAGGCCTGCGGGAAATACACAACAAGATGGAGACCCTGTTGGGGCGGGAAGGCGCTTATGTAAACGACATCTTCTACTGCCCTCACCATCCTCATAAGGGCTATGCGGGCGAACGCCCGGAATACAAGATTGAATGTGAATGCAGAAAACCCAAACCGGGACTGATCTTGCGGGCTGCGGAAAAATACAACATAGACCTGACCTGGTCATGGATGATCGGAGACGGGCGCATCGACATGGAGGCGGGACTGAGCGCCGGATGCAGGGTCATGGGCATAGGGGACATCGATATGCCCGACATTCCGAGTGAGGATAATCTGCTTGCGTGCGTCAGATCCATACTGAGTCAGGATGTTTGAGGGGAACAGCCATGAATACCGTATATGAACATTTGGAAAATCTTATGAACAGATACCCGTCCCTGACCGTCGTCAGGGATGACATACGGGAGAGTTATAGCGTTCTGGAGAAATGTTTCCTGAACGGAGGAAAGCTGCTCATTGCAGGAAACGGCGGCAGTTGCGCGGACGCGGAACACATCGTGGGGGAACTGATGAAGGGCTTTTGTCTGACGCGTCCGACGGATGAGGCCTTTGCGGCCAAATTGAATGCGATCGATCCGAACGGGGGGCCGGAACTGTCCCGCGTACTGCAGGGGGCTCTGCCCGCCATCGCGTTGGACGGCCACAATGCTCTGAGTACCGCATACGCAAACGATGTGGACGGCAGATATTGCTTTGCTCAACAGGTATACGGATATGGTCGTGAGGGGGACGTGTTTCTTGGGATATCCACCTCCGGAAATTCCTTCAACGTAATCACAGCCGCAACAGTGGCCAAAGCCAAAGACATGAAGATCCTAGGGCTCACGGGCGAAGGCGGCGGAAGACTCTCGGAGCTCGCGGACGTCATAGTGAGAGTGCCGGAGCGGGAGACTTACAGAATACAGGAACTGCATTTGCCGGTGTACCATTGTCTGTGCCTGATGTTGGAGGAGAGGTTCTTTGGAGACAAGAGGGAGATTTAAAATGAAAAGCAGCAAAAGATGGTTGTCCGTTTTAGGTATAGTCATATTTGGAATCTTATGTTTTGCCATGGGCTATGTATGCAATGCTCTTTGGGACAAAACGGATGCCGGGCAGGAACAGTCCCCGATGATCGACTCTTTTGACGTTTTTTCCTCCGCAACCTTTGAAGGCTCTCACGCAACCGATGATATTCCATGGGGTTACACTGCCGGCGTATTTGATATGGAGCAGGGAGAATGCATTTTGCTCACTCCCAACACATCTGTAAATTTGCAGGGAGATAATACTCTTTCGTCATGGACATTTGAATACAGGATACATCCATGGGTGGAGGCGGGATCGGATGGCGCAGGATTGATAATCCGTATATTGGACGCAGAGGAAAACATTTTGTATTCCGAGGAAATTCCCGTAAAGATTGACGGCGGATGGCAGACTTATTCTGTGGACATGAGCCCTTATGATACAGTTTCTGCGGTTAAGATCATGTGTGATAACGGCTCCGCCGACAATGACGAATGCGATTGGGTGATTCTGCGGGCACAAGGCGTTGTACCGGGGCGATCATTTTCCGGCAGCTATGTCAGATCCGCGACATATTTTGCGGACGAATGGCCTCTCAACTTCTGGAATTGTGAGATGGACCATTTGGATGACAATCTGGCCCAAATTAGAGCAGACGGATTTGACAGTATTATTATCGTTATTCCCTGGAGGGAGTTTCAACCTGCCATATCGCCGATTTCTTATAATGATTACGCATTTGCCAAGTTGGATGAGGTGATGTCTGCAGCTGACGATGCCGGGCTGAAAGTCTATACACGCTTAGGATATACTTGGGATTATTATGAGGACGAAAACGAGGATATTGTAGATAGATTTGGCGCTTTATTGGGGGACGAGGACACTCTGGCCGCATGGGATGACTACATCCGAAAAATGTATCAGGTTCTGTCCTCCTATGACAGTTTTGCGGAGGCCTTCCTGACATGGGAAGACTTTTGGGGATCTACCAAAATATGTGATGTCCAAGCGCTCAGCGACAGGATCGCCAAGGCTCAGTATATGAAATATGGCGAATGGGTCAGTGCGCATTATTCTTTGGAGGAGTACAACAGGCTTTACGGGACAGAGTATACGACTTATGACCTGATTCCGATCCCGCACCGCTCTGAGCCGGCTTTATGGGCAATGTTTGAATTTTATGACGATTTTTTATTAGGTATTTTGGAAAGATCACAACAAAGTTTTCCCAATTTGTCTATGGAAGTGAGAATGGACTGGGATTTGGTGATGGATGTACAGGGAAATCCCGTTTACTACAAGCACAATAAACTCTACAGCTGCGCAAACTCAGATTTTTCCACTACCATGTATGGAATTCCCATGGGTTTCCAAAATGTGGGTGAGTTGGTTACCTATGAAGAGGCATTGAAACAGACTCAATATACCTTGGAAAATTTTAAGACGGATACCGGCGGAAAATCCGTATATATTGACCAGTTTATTTTTGCGGATAATACACCGGACTTCTCCAATAATGCCCGAATAAAGGAAGATGAATTGGATGACTATCTGCTGAATGTTGCTGACACACTGCGCGGATGGTCTGAGGGTTATGGCATATGGACTTATCGAAACTATCGCTCCAATATGCTGTATAACCCGCAATTTGTATTGGCGGATAACGGATGGGATATATGGGGGGGCGTTACATTTCAGGAACTTGAAGGATCCATGGTCTGTCATATTTCACCGGAAGGCGCTCTAAAACAAAGTATACCGGATCTTCGCGATCACTTTAGCGCGGAGCAGTATTTTCTGGAATTGGAAGTGGTGGAACTCACTACTCCCGGGATCTTAGAAATTCAGGTCGGCGATACCGTTTTCAGAGAGGAGATCACCGATATAGGCAAAGTGCAGTTGGTCCTTGACCGACCGGACTGCTATGACCTGAGCATATCGTCCATAGATTCCGAACTGACGATCGACAATATAAAATTTTATTCTCAAATCCAACAGGGATACCTTTATGATGAGGATTTCGGCGAACTTGAGTGCATTGATGAAATCAGAATACTGAATGAGATGTTAAGCGCGGATGGAAAGTAAAATGGGTGAAACAAACAGAAACAATAACTTTGGTATGCTGCATCTTGCATTCGCCTTTTTGGTGATGTATGGTCATCAATATGATCTGCTCAATCAGACAGCCCCTGTCGTTTTGGGCAATGTGGTTCACACATTGGGCCTTAAAGCAATTTTTTTGATTTCCGGTTATCTGATCGCCAAAAGTCTGTTTGACATGTCGGAAAACCGCAAAAAGATAACTTTAGTTTATTTGGTAAAACGCATAGGAAGGCTTTTTCCGGAGTTATTCTTTTGCCTGATGGTAACGGCTCTTTTGATCGCGCCCTTCTTTAGCGTATTGTCCGCCGGAGAATACTTTCGTCATGCGGATTCGATTTTGATATACATTAGGAAAAATATCTTTTTGTCTCCCGTATTTGATCTACCCGGCGTTTTTGTCAACAATCCTTATTCCGGAGCGGTCAATGGATCATTATGGACTATGCCCATAGAATTTGCGCTGTATCTTCTCTTTTTATTGATCATGTTGCCTTTCAAAAACCGAAACAGGCAAAAAGTTATGTATGCCATAATCGGTTGTTCCATTTTTATTTTGTGGAGCATTAAAACGCTCTTTTTCTATGATTCGCGGTGGATTTGGTATGGAACGGATTGGGCAGCCGCGCTGAATATTGCCGTGTACTTTATGCTCGGGGGGGTAGTCCGACTGTGGAATCTGCGGGACAGATTTGATCTGCAAAAATCTTTCTTTCTGACATTAATTTTGTGCGCTCTCAGGTTTAGTCATGGCATTTGGGGAGAGATCGCGTGCATGATAGCATTGTCATGTTGTGTTTTTTCTCTGGGATTTGCTGATATACAATCATTAAACATAAGAGGGATACATCCTGAGTGCGCATATGGCGTTTATCTATGGGGATTTCCCGTACAACAGGCGCTTATAAGCATTTTGATGATGACAGGAACCGTATGGTCCGTAAATGTCATGTTTTGTGTCAGTGCGGTCATTACCTATATATTTGCCCGCATTTCTTATACTTGCGCATATAAACCGTTTAAGAAGATAAACAGTAGAATCATAAAGTATATAGATACGCATTTATAGACCGAGTTCGTCACAACAGGGTATGGACAATTTCCCTTTCTTTGACGTAAAATGGGTGTATGACCCTGTACATTCATTCTATGGCACCGAAGGAGAAAATCAAGATGAAAGAAACAAACGCAGATACGGAAAAGCCGACGAAAACAGCGCTATTGAATCGTTTGGCGAGATTTTACGGAATGCCTGTGAATAATCCGGCAGGGAGGCGTAAAAGGTTTTCCAAAAATAAAGATTCAATGAACGCGGTGCCGTTTTCCTCGCGGCAGTTGCGGAAACTTCGGAAGAGGGTACTTGAATTGTCCCCGAAAGAATTGGAATCTCTGGAACAGATGTTGGCTTTCGCGGAAGAATACAAGGCCGGTTTGGAGCAGGGGACTTTACCGCGTGACAGATCAGAATTCGCAGGACTTCAGTAAAGGGCTGATTATTTTTGCAGATCCGCCAACCCTGAAGACCGGATATGTTACTTTAAAATTTTCAAAAGCTGAATCAACTCATGAGGTTCACACCCCACTGTTTCCGATAACCTGCAGTCAAACTGCTGAAAACCTTTGCTTTGGTAGAATGACAACAGCTTATCTTCATTCAACGTTTCCAAAAATACAACCATTCCTCCGGCTAAATATTGAAGCTGCTGTATTTGTCTGATTGCCAACCCAAGCAGTTCTTCCCCGCTAATACGCTCGTTTGCACCATTATGGTAATTTTTACCAAGCTGCGCAATCAAATACGCCGCCAGATTATATGTATGGTTCTGCTCATTCAATTCGCTTACCCTGGCAAGTTTTCTCTTTGCCGTATTGCTGAATGGCTCTGCATTTACCGTTATTGGCTTTATGGTAATGGCAAAATACCCGACAAGCTCTGCATCTTCCGATGAAAATACAAGATAGGTAACGGACTGTTGTTTTCGGGCAAACTCAATTGACTGCGCCTTCGCAAATTTTTCAACATCCGGATTTTTTTCACATGAAAACTCGGAGAGAACCTGAAGTAAATCGTCCTCTCCGAGTTCGCCATTTTGTCCGTTTAAATACTCACGAATGTTGAAAACGATGTATTTACTTACTTCCTGCATTCGTTTTCTTCCTTTTTTCCATAAATTTTGCTATATCCTTTGGGTCTGTCAAAAAAGTTGCATTGACCTTTATCGGAGGAGTCTGATCATTGGCAGACGCTTCTATTGCATCGGCAAACATCTCAACCTGCCTCTGACCTGATATAACAAAATTTTTTGTGATACTCGAAGTTGCCATAAAAAGAACCTCCCTTGTTAGTATGGTCTCCTTGCCATGTTTCATACTTTCCTGCTTTCCTGCTTACATTTTATTATCTCATGTCGAGTATTGCAATAAATTTATTATAAATTTTTTATGAGAAAGTTGCCCTTTTAAGTTCATCACAACAAGGTATGGACAATTTCCCTTTCTTTGACGTAAAATGGGTGTATGACCCTGTACATTCATTCTATGGCACCGAAGGAGAAAATCAAGATGAAAGAAACAAACGCAGATACGGAAAAGCCGACGAAAACAGCGCTATTGAATCGTTTGGCGAGATTTTACGGAATGCCTGTGAATAATCCGGCAGGGAGGCGTAAAAGGTTTTCCAAAAATAAAGATTCAATGAACGCGGTGCCGTTTTCCTCGCGGCAGTTGCGGAAACTTCGGAAGAGGGTACTTGAATTGTCCCCGAAAGAATTGGAATCTCTGGAACAGATGTTGGCGTTCATGGAAGAATACAAAGCCGGTCTGGAGCAGGGGACTCATCGGACGCAGTAATACGGCCGGGATAAGATTTTATATTGGCGATGCTGTTTTCCTTGCAGAAGTCAGTCAATGCTTTATCAAAAACATCTATGCAGGAAGTCAATGTGATACATCCCATGGCAAAGCGAACGGCGAAAAACAGCATATTTTTAGATCTTTTCAAAGACAAAAAGTATCTGCTTGCTCTGTATAAAACGCTACACCCGGAGGACACCCAGGCAACGGAAAATTCTCTAACTGATGTAACAATAGAAAATGAAAACTCTATGTGTCCTTTTGATTCGCAGGGACTTTTAAAGTAATCAGCAAAAATTGGCATGTGCTCTTAATCTGCGGCCTTCAAATAGAATAATGCTGTTTCATAAACAGAGCGGTTTTTTTGATGCCCTCATCTAAACTTATCGGATATAAGGAACCGTACGCTTTTTCATAACGTGAAATATCAAGGAAATTAATTGGAACATCCACAGGTCTGCCCGGCTTATATGTAACATTTAATGGTATCTCCAATGCAGTGCTGATCGCCAGTAAGACTTCATTAATACTTGTTCCATATCCGCAGCCCAGGTTAAATGTTCTATATGTATTTTCTCCTTCAACTATATTCAATATTCCTTTTACTGCATCATCAATATATATATAATCGCGTACTACGGATCCGTCTCCGTACACCACAATTTCTTCTTTTTTTAATGCTCTATAGGTAAATGTCGTTACTGCGCCAAGAATTCCATTAGGCCTTTGATACGGCCCATATGGGTTTCCAAGCCTTATCACCCGGTAATCCAACCCATACAGATATCGATACAAATACAGCAATTTTTCTATTGTTATCTTTTGTACGCCATATGAACTTATTGGATTTGTAGGCGTGTCCTCCTTTAAAGGGCAGCCTGCTTCTGTGCCATATACCGTTCCCCCGGATGAAATAAACACAATTTTTTTAATTTTACATCTAACGGCAGCATCAAGCAAATTTGCCGTAAAAACAACATTTGCCATCAGTTCCTGAGATATATGCCGGTTGGAGGTTGACGGTACAATCGTGCTTACAAGATGATATACCACATCCTGACCATGAAAAAGACAGTCAAAATCCGTATCCGGTTCAAAATCAGATTCCATGATCTTTATATTTTTTAATTTTAAATTTTCCAGGTTTGAAAAATAATCTTTCTTTTTATCTACTAATGTAATATTGTTATCCGATTCTTGGGCCAAGCTTATGGTAAGGTTTGTCCCAATAAACCCGGCAGCTCCCAAAAGCAAAATATTCATGATTTCAATTCCTTCGCAAAAAATTTTTAGGGACTGTCACGCGAAACAATAAACATACAATATATGGCATTCTTCAGAGTTAAAATCTGCTATATTGTTATAAATTTTCTTGGCGCGACAGCTCCACGCCGACATCTGCCTGAGGCTCTTATATGCGATACAGCCGGCGGCAGATGTTAAAGCATACTTTTCTTTTTCATCTTTTTTCTTTGTTCACCTCTTGCAATGATTTTTCCAGTGTTAACGTGTAATCTTTATAATTCCCAAGCTCTATTTTTTGATTTGCGATTACATCCATTGCACTGGAAAGAGAAACCTCTTTCTGTATATATTTTTGGTTCAGAGCTTCCAGTTTTATATTTAATTCATTGATTTTTTCTTCCAATTGGATCTTAGCGGCATTCATTTCTACTACTGTTTTTTGCAAAGTCTGACCATATTCTGTATGCTCGCCTATCTCTTTTTTCAGGTTGTCCAATTGTGCCTGATAGCTTTGGATTTTGCTTTCCTGCTGTTCAATTTTTTGGTTTTTATGCGCAAGCTGTGCCTTTAAAATCTCTAACGTTTCCAGTTGTTTGGCTAAAATAATGTAGTCGGGAGAAACGAAGATTTCACCGCTTATTTCCAGGCTATACCTATCCGCAGCACCTATATCCGGCAGACAGATATATTGCGGATCCAACGTTTCAAACTTGTCATAGATTCCCGTTTTCCCGGAAGAATTGATCGGTGTAAAGGAAACCTCTTGATCATTAAGTATGGATCTATGAATAACAATATTTCCTCCATGCTCACACGGATCAAAACGAATGGATTTTATAGGAGCGCAGTCATATAGATCAAATTTACAGCAGAATGTATGTCCATCTCGGCAGATATAGTTACCGATGATCTTTTGTTCATCCGAAAAACCATTTCCGCTGTCTATAAAAAGCAGTGCCTGTTTTTTATAATAATGTTCATCAAAATAATCCATTGGATTCGGCAAAAGTACCGAAGACATGGTTGCCTCATCGTCAAGAGCAGCGTCAGAGCAGATCGCAACATAATATCTTCCCATGACATTCTCAGGCACTAAAGAAAACACCGGATAACTGCAACCTGCATTAGCGTTATTTTTATCTACGATACCGGATGCCTCGGTAACCGTTTGATAAAAGACCCGCACATGTTTAAAATATTTTTTAAGGAAATCAATATATTCCTGTTCGTTAAATTCACATAAATGAAATTCATTTTTATAGGATCCATATGACAAATCTCTCAATAATTGGTCATTAGGCGTAGAAATAATCAGCATTCCTTCTTTTTTTAATTTATCTTTGATGTTACGCAAAAAGGCCTCCTGCTGATCTTGCGTAATATGTTCAATGGTTTCAAAAGAAGTAATCACATCAAAAAAGTCATCCTCAAACTCAAGTCTGTCCACAGACATTTTTACATAGTGCAGATTAGGGCTTTCGTAATGTTCTTTTGCGTAAAGAATAGCATCTTCAGAAATATCAATCCCATACACTTCTTTAGCTGTTCTGCTCAGATAATAGGAGCCATATCCCGTTCCGCATGCCGCGTCTAAAACAACTTTATCCGCAACTAAACGGCTTGCGGCGTTGTAACGATGAACATGTTCCAGTGTTGTCATTAAGTTCCAGCTTTGATCCAATATAAGTCGTTCACCGGTGTTTTTTAACATTGGTTCATTCACTTCCTTTCAACGTCATATCATGGTCTCATAAACATGCACGTCGCATAGCGGAGACAGTACAGCCAGACAGGGTTCCGCATTATTGACCATTATTTTGGCGGCACCATAACACCAGGTGTACATGATGTTGTTCATTGTGGTCTTGCCGTTCGCAACCGCACAGTCGATGATATATTCATCTGAGTACAGCCTGGGAAAATCAAATTCAAATTCAACTCGATTGATCGAATCTTTTCTTGCAATAAAATTCTTTTTCAGTCCCGTTGTCAATGAGTTGGTATTGACTAAAGCTACCCCTTTTTTGGTCTGTAAAACATATCCTGCAATACAATTGTCCAACTGCTCATGTGTTTCAAATAAGATTACCAATTTATACCGTTTTCCGGCAGATACCTCGTAAACGATTTTGCCGCTTGTATCCTCAAAAAAGCAGGACAATATTTTGACATTTGGGTGCAGCATATTATTGCTGTTTTGCAAAATTGACGGATAGTTTCCAAGCTCAAATTTCTGTTTCTCATATATGTTTTGATCACCTGTATCTCCGCTTTCCGATATCGCATTGTTTTTATATAAAATGCTTTTTGCGTATTCATTACAGACGTCTAATTTGTCGCCAAACATTTTCTGGATACCCTGTTCAATCCACAAAACACGGGATGTCATAGCTTTCATGCTCTCGAGATCGTGCGAAACAAACAAAATGGTTATTCCTTTGTCGCGCAGTTCACTGAACTTTCTAAAACACTTATTTTGAAAGAAAATATCTCCTACGCTAAGCGCTTCATCCACGATCAAAATTTCAGGTTCAACATTTATCGCAACAGAAAAAGCAAGCCTGGCAAACATTCCGCTTGAGTACATTTTGACCGGCTGATTAATGTATTCGCCTATATCTGCAAACTCCACCACAGAGGGCAGACGAAGCTCCATTTCCTTTTTGGTATAGCCCATCATCCGTCCGTTTAGATAGATATTTTCAATCCCTGTATATTCAGGATTAAATCCGGCACCTAACTCTAGGAGCGCGGATATCCTGCCCTTTACGATCACTTCTCCTGAGCTGGGCGAAAGCACGCCGGTTATTATTTTTAAAAGCGTCGATTTACCGGAACCGTTTGTTCCTATGATTCCTACCGTTTCTCCTTTTTTTACATTAAAATTGATTCCTTTTAAAGCATACTTATCCGTATGTCGCACTTTTTTTCTTAAACTGACCGTTTCATAAAAACGGTCTTTCGGATTGTCGTATAATTTATATATCTTACTTAGATCAACAACTTCGATTATATTTTCTGTTTCCATAAAACTCCTTATAAAACATCGGCAAAATGAGGCCCCAATTTTTTATAAAGCCTGTTTCCCATAAACAAGGCTCCGGCGATAAACAACCAGACATATAACATTTGTACCCAATGTGACAAAATACCTGTATTCTCCAGCATGGAATTGCGATAGCCTTCTACAATATAAAACATAGGATTTAATTTAAAGATCCATAGCAGGGATTGAGGTACGACAGTAGAATAATCCCATAAAATCGGTGTTGCCCACATGCCAATCTGTAAAACCACCGTTATTATCTGTCCTAAATCCTTAAAAAATACGACAACTGCGGAAGTAACATATACAATGCCCAGCGACAGCATTGACAGACAGACGATATAATATAAAAGATGGAACACATTAATTCGAGCCGCCCACCCATAAAAGGCATATACAACAATCAGAAATACCACAAACACCAAATGAACAAACAGAGAGGAGATTATTTTAATCAAAGGCAGCAAACGAACAGGAAACACCACCTTCTTAACCAGGTAATCATACTCCTTAAGGCAGTTTGTCCCGGCGCTTAGAGCATCCGAGAAAAAGAACCACGGCACGATTCCGGTCACAAACCATAATACATATGGCCGCTCATCGTTGGTACTCCCCATTCGCAGGCCATATTGAAAAACCAGCCAATAGACACTGACGGTAATAATCGGCTGAATAAATGCCCACAGGAGCCCCAGATAAGATCCGGCATATTTCATTTTGAAATCATTTTTTGCCAGATCAAACAACATCAAAATAGTATTTTTCACTTTATTACGCATAAAAATCCTCTGAAACGGCCTCTTTGTAAAGCGAAATATAATCACGCGCGACTTTAGAAATGTCGCATTTTTTACTTGCAGACAAAGCCCGTTTTTTTAAGTTCTCATATAGAACATCATCTGTTGCCAGTCGAAAAACCGCGTCAGCCAGATCCTGAATGGAAAACTCCCAATCCGTTAAAGGAATAAGCAGACCCGCATTATTCCCCTCAGGATCTCTGATCTGATTAGCCACCTCCGCAATGTCAGTTGCTATGACAGGCCTCCCTGTCATTAAACAATCTATAACTACCAGCGGATAACTTTCCCCTTGGAACTTTGAAGGCAGAATACCGGCATCACCCATGGCAAAATAGTCTCTTATATTAGATGCCGTTCCCAAAAACAAAACATTTCGAGGAGCCTTTTCCTGCAGTTTCTCACGGCATTCTCCATCGCCAATAATCACCAGTACAATTCTTCTTTCCGTTTTTTCCTGAGCGATTTTGACTGCCTCTATGGCCTCATACCATCCCTTTTCAGGGATTCCTCTGCTTACCAACACCAAGACGAAATCTTCCTCTGATATTCCCAAGCTTTTTCTGTCAACAGGAGATACTGCAACTTTGGGTAGCCCGTTTGGAAATTTGACAAATTTGGAGGGTACATACTTTTTTTGCTCTTGAAAGCACCGCAGATTCTTATCTGCAGTATATACATATTTATGGCAACTCTTTATTGTCTCATTGATCACTCTGGTGCAATCGGCTGCATTGATAGACTCATACATCCCATGAAGCGTTATGATTTGCCTGCCCAAAGAAGGATTATTATTTACCCATAAGGCAATTGCGTAATCGACCGAAGCGTGATGCGAATGGATAACTTCCGCCCCCAAATGGTATAAGATATCTCCAATGTAATCCATATGCCGTATAGTTACCGCTGGGACGTTGGAAAGGACTAACGCCGCTATGCTGTCATCGTGCGGCTCAAGATCGAAATTCAACAAGGTCACAGCAATATTCTGACATGCCATTTCGTTTGCCAGGTAGATGGGATAAGTTTCGCCACCCCCGGATTTCAGCGCATAACAAGCCATGATGGCATTCGGCTGCCGCAGTTTTGCATACGTTTTAATCTTGGCAACGGAATAGTAATCTTCTACATCAAAATCATCTGCCCCTTTGTGGTTCATTTTATAGTGTTCTTTTAAATTATCCAGAACCTGCTCAAAAACATCAGGGGAGATCCTGTAATTCCGGGCAACAAAGCAGGACACCTGCTCAAATTCCGAATAGTATTCGCCGGTTTTTTGCACCTTCAACGAGGTACTCTGCGGATGAATTCTATAGTAATTTGTTGTTTCGTTCGTATAGGCGACAACGCTCCCTTTCATGATGGACAGATAAAAAATCCAATCGCTGCACAAGTGCATATTTTCACAGATATTTTCCACTTCCTCGGGTATTTTATGGATATTTCTAAATACCGCACTGCTGACATTGGGGATAATATTATGTATCGCCATGCCATTTTGAACCAGATCATGAGCCGACATAAAAAACGGTTTGTCCCATTTTAAATTAGGCAGATCATACAAATACTCTTCCGTACTCCATATCTTCACTCCGTCCTGCATGAAAACACTTCTGGCAAACGCAAGAATAACAGACCGGTGGTCAAATTTCCTGATCATTTTCTCCAGAAAATCAAGTTCGCAGTAATCATCGCTTTCGGCGATCCAGATAAGCTCTCCTTTTGCCGCTGCCATACCCTTGTTCCATTGCATAAACACATGGCCGCTGTTTTTTTTATTAAAGAGAGTCGTTGTACAATAAGAATATCTCGCAGCATATTCGGACAGAATTTCCCTGCTGTTATCGGTAGAACAGTCATCCAAGAGAATAACTTCATAATTTTGGTAGGTCTGGTTATAAATACATTCAAGCCGCTCTGCCAAAAATGGCGCATGATTATAGTTAGGTACAATAATACTGACCAAGGGGTCTTTTTGAGGTCTTTCTTCCTTGTCATACTTCCAACATAAACTTTCAAAAATACTGCCATCAGTATTGGCCCCTTTGATCCGAACTTCTGATGCAGCAGAAAAACGAAGCTTATATTTAAGTTGCCCCAATGTCTTTGTATAAGCGGATCCGCCAATCTTTCTTAATCCACCGTCTATTTTCCTGAAGAAATCAATCCTTTTCTCATCTGTCATATAGGTGTAGCACTTTTTGATAAAGCTGTTCATTCATTTCTCCGATTATTCGAGGATAATTTGCAATTATCCGTTGTTCAGGATCGGAGAAATAGGACAAAAGGAAAAATAACAAAAATATCAAGATTTTTCTCTGCCTTGGGTGTAAAGTAGATGTATAGTGTTGTATATATCTAATAATCCCAAGGAGGAAAACAATCATGGAACAAACAAGCGGATTCGCAAAAAGATTAACAAAACTGAGAGCTTTGAGCGGTATGTATTTGAAAGAAATCGCGTGTCATCTACATATTTCTATCGGTACGATGTCCAATTACGAGAACGGCATCCATCAACCGAGTTTGGAAATGTTGTGCCGTTTGGCGGATTTTTATGGAGTGTCTACAGATTATCTGTTGGGGAGAGACGAGGTTTCCCTTGAATCCGGTGAATCCGAAAAGGATGGGGACGTCAATGGGGTATCTCCGAGACAGTTGCGGAAAATTCAGCATAAGATTCTTAAGATGACTCCAAACGAATTGGAATTGTTGGAGCTGATAATCAATGTGATCACGAAATACAAGATAACCATGGGGATAATCTAAGGTAAGCGGCATAATTTTTATCCGATTCCGGCATACAGCCGCCCTGAAAGAGTGGGAGTGCGGACGAGAATCCGGACTTCCACGGGTCCCCGGAAGGAGCCTGATAAAAAAGCGGGCAGCCCACACGGATTGTTTAGTATGAGCTGCTCTGAGAGTATCATATAGTTTATCGAATGAATGTCTGCATGTGACTATTTCGCATCCATCTCTGCCCGGCGCTTGCGGATCCCGTCCAAGATCACTTCTTTTTTCTCGATCAGTTTATTTTTGTCCATGGCGGGAACGCCTTTCAGGCGGTATTCCATGCCCAGTTTCTCATATTTGGACTCACCCATGGTATGGTAGGGCAGCGCGTCCAAGGCTTTGAGATTGGAGAACTGACCGATAAAGTATCCCAGTTCAAACAGGTATTTGTCATCATCGGTATAGCCGGGGACGATGACATGACGAATCCACATATCGACTTTTTTCTCGTCCAGGTATGCCGCAAATTTGAGGATGTTGGTATTGGGCTGTTTGACCAAATCTTTGTGTTTCTCGGGGTCGATATGCTTAATGTCCAACATGACCAGATCGGTAAGGGTCATGAGGTGATCCAATTTCTTCAGCCATGCGGTATTGTCCGGATTGTAGGCGATGCCGGAGCTGTCAATGCAGGTGTGGATTCCATGTTCTTTGGCCAGAGTAAAGAGGTCGATCAGGAAATCTACCTGCATGAGGGGTTCGCCGCCCGTGACGGTGAGACCGCCGCCATTCTGATAAAAGGCTCGGTTGCGCTCATATTGTTCTATAATATAGGCGGGCTCCATGAGAGTACCGCCGTTCATCTCCCAGGTATCGGGGTTGTGGCAGTAGGCACAGCGCATGGGACAGCCCTGCACAAAGACCACAAATCGGGTTCCGGGGCCGTCTACCGTGCCAAAACTCTCAAGTGAATGTATTCTTCCCTGCATGATAACCTCTTTCCGCGTAACCTGAATCGACCTTGAGGCTGAGTCAGGTCAAGCTTATATATTCTGAAACAGCTGATAAAAACATTATAGCAGAAGGCAAAACAAATGAAAAGCCGGATTTCCCGTAGTGTTTCCAATTTTGTTGCCTTTATTCCCGTGAATGATGAGAAAACGGCCATGTTCGCAGCGAGGTATCAGCTCACAAAAAAGAGGGCGCCCGCTAAGGGCACCCTCACTGTTACTTGGCCGATCAGATAGCCTCATGGAAAGTACGGGAAATAACGTCAGCCTGCTGCTCGGGAGTCAGCTTGATGAAGTTCACTGCATACCCGGACACGCGAATGGTCAGCTGAGGATAGTTCTCGGGATGTTTCTGAGCATCCAACAGGGTCTCTCTGTTGAGCACGTTTACGTTCAGATGATGACCGCCCTTGGTAGCATAGCCATCCAGTAAGTTTACAAGATTATCAACCTGTGCAGAATTTGCCATTGTTTTGTCCTCCTCTAAAATTGATATCCGGAGGGAGGACCCGCCGCCCTCCGGAGAAGTTTTGTTGACGGGGAATTATTTGTAATCGTCCAATCCCTCGTGAAGTGTCGGTACACTGCAGGCCAACGGAGTTCTGGAACAATCCGTGCAGCCCATTGTCTGAACGTTCTTTGATGTCTCTTCCTCAGCGGCGGTGTCCACATTCACATGTCCCACGCCTTCTGCCATGCCGGAATCCAACATTTTGACCAGATCGTCGATCATCTGTTTCTCGTCCATTGTGTGCCTCCTTATACTGCAGAACAATTACTACTTATTCAGATCAAGCTCAAGTATCACACGGTGATATCGTGATCCCTACAAGTTATTTGTTCAGATCAAGTTCGATATCACCTGCGAAGACCTGATCCTCTTTGCCCAGAGCGCCGGGAATGATGGTGAAGGTATTGGAGATACCGTCCTGTGCATCATTGAAGGGCAGCTTGGATACGGAAGACAGGGATGCTACAGCGCCATGGGTATCGCGGCCGTGCATAGGGTTAGCGCCAGGAGCGAAAGGCTGGCCTTTCTTACGTCCATCGGGAGTATTACCGGTAGCCTTACCATAGGTTACGTTGGAGGTAATGGTCAGGATGGAAGTGGTAGGCACACCGTTTCTGTAGGTGTGATGTCTTCTGATGGCGGTCATGAACTTATGCACGATCTCCTGTGCGATGCTGTCCACGCGATCATCATCATTACCGTATTTGGGGAAATCACCGGTGGTCTTGAAGTCAACGATGATGCCGTCCTCATCACGGATGGGCTCAACCTTTGCGTACTTGATGGCGGACAGGGAATCAGCCACGATGGACAGACCTGCAACGCCGGTTGCGAAGTAGCGCTTTACGTCTCTGTCATGGAGAGCCATCTCTGCTCTCTCATAGCAGTATTTGTCATGCATGTAGTGGATGATGTTCAAGGTGTTTACATACACATCTGCCTGCCACTCCAACATGTCGATGAACTTGCTCATTACATCATCATAGTCCAATACATCTCCGGTAACGGGACGATACTTAGGACCAACCTGTTTCTTGGTCACTTCGTCCACACCGCCGTTCAAAGCGTACAGCAGACATTTTGCAACGTTTGCGCGGGCGCCGAAGAACTGCATCTCTTTACCGATCACCATGGAGGATACGCAGCATGCGATACCGTAGTCATCGCCATGGGTAACTCTCATCAGATCATCGTTCTCATACTGGATGGAAGAGGTCTGGATGGACATCTTCGCGCAGTATTTCTTCCAAGATTCAGGAAGTCTGGTGGACCAAAGTACAGTCAGGTTGGGCTCGGGAGAAGGTCCAAGGTTGGTCAGAGTGTTCAGGTAACGGAAACTCATCTTGGTAACCATAGGTCTGCCGTCTACGCCAACGCCGCCCAAGGACTCAGTAACCCATACGGGATCGCCTGCGAAAATCTGGTTGTACTCGGGAGTACGGGCAAACTTGATAAGACGCAGTTTCATGATGAAGTGGTCAACGAACTCCTGAATCTGCTCCTCGGTGAAGGTACCGTTCTTCAGATCTCTCTCAGCGTAGCAGTCAAGGAAGGTAGAGGTACGTCCAAGGGACATGGCAGCGCCGTTCTGCTCCTTTACGGCACACAGATAACCGAAGTAGGTCCACTGAATAGCCTCCTGCACATTGGAAGCGGGTTTGGAGATATCGCAGCCGTAGGATGCAGCCATCTCTTTCATCATCTTCAGAGCGATCATCTGCTCGGAGATTTCCTCACGAAGACGGATCACGTCATCGGTCATCACGCGGCCGGTGGAATCCTTCTGAGCCTGTTTGTCCTCGATCAGTCTGTCGATACCGTACAGAGCCACACGTCTGTAGTCGCCAATGATACGGCCGCGGCCATACGCATCGGGAAGACCGGTGATGATGTGGGAGGAACGGCATGCTCTCATCTCCTGATTGTAAGCATCGAAACAACCTGCGTTGTGGGTCTTTCTGTGGGTGGAGAAGAACTCGGAAATCTCGGGATCAACCTCATAACCGTTGTCTGAGCAAGCCTTCTCTGCCATACGGATACCGCCGTAAGGCTGCAGGGATCTCTTGAAAGGCTTGTCGGTCTGGAAACCTACGATCGTCTCCTTGGACTTGTCGAGGTAGCCGGGGCCGTGAGAGGTAATGGTGGAAACAACCTTGGTGTCCATGTCAAGAACACCGCCTGCTTCTCTCTCCTGTTTCTGCAGGTCAAGCACCTGTGCCCACAAGTCTTTCGTGTTCTGTGTAGCTCCCGCAAGGAAACTCTCATCACCGTCATAGGGGTGATAGTTCCTCTGGATAAAGTCGCGAACATTCACTTCCTTATCCCATTTGCCGGCTACAAAATCTGTCCATTCTGGTCTCATGTTGAAATGCCTCCTCTTTTTATTTTTTGATTATTTTAAAGTAACTTGCGTTACTCTTAATCCTGCTTATTATTATAAAAAAAACAAGCGGGAGAGTCAAGGTGGATAGTGTACTTTTTTGCATACAAAAATCACGGAAAAGTACAGTCCAAGAATAGCTTGTCATATTTTCGGGAAAGTATTATACTGGATGGGAGAAAACCCACAGGATGAAAGGAGAGCAAAATGACCGGAATTACAAGAGAAATGACAATAGGTGAGATTCTTCGCGCCAATCCTGACGTGGCGCCCGTGCTGATGGACGCGGGCATGCATTGTCTGGGATGCCCCTCCGCACAGGGAGAGTCCCTGGAGGAAGCGGCCATGGTTCACGGTATCGACGTGGATGAGCTGATGACAGCCATTGAGGCATTGTAAGCCGCCAAGCGGGAGCTTTTGTCACAGGGACAAAAGCTCCAATGCCTTATCGGCCACCAGCGCCTCGTAATGCTCCTCCAGGAAAGTTTTGCCGGCGGGCATGGAGCGCTGCAGATTGCCATATTCAGAGATCATGTTGCTCACACGGTCGAAATCGTCCCGTCCCGAATCGCCCTGAGTCAGCACCAGAAAGTATTTCTGTGTCCGCTCATCCTTGTAAAGGGTGCTCAGCCCCTCATACCGGGAACCCGTGACGGCGGCAGCGGACATGACCTGCTGCAGGGTGTCAAAGCGAAAAATGCGGGTGCGACGGCTCTCGTCTTCGGCGATTTCTTCCTTTTGCTCAGGCCCTGCCGCGGCGGCATCGGCCTTGGTCTCTCTGAGCCTGCGGAACAGATCCAACATTTCCTGATGATCCTCATGGTCATTGTATTCTTCGTCCTCGTCCGACTCGAAATCTTCCGTGACGGAGGGGGCAAAGCGGGAAAATCTGGTGTCGAGTTCCTCGGGATCTTCCACCTTGGTGATGATCAGGACAATACATTCCGCGTTGAGAGGGATTGCCTCGATCATCAGGGGAATGTCTTCCGCCTCAAAGCCGAACTCAAAGTTGGCCTGTTGCATCATATCCCGAAAGAGGCTCTTGGCCTTCTCGGTGCCATAGGCGAGTTCGCTTATCTTCAATTCGCGGCTGGCGAGGTCTTCCCTGGTCAGTGTGCAGCGAATCTGGTTTTCGTTCACTTTTTCTATTTTCATATGCCTCTTCCTTTCTGCATCCGGGATGCGGAGTAAACGGCTCAATCTATTATAATACGTTTTTTACTTTTTATTATAATGCATTCTATACTTTCGCGGAGTATTCGTCAATAGATGCGGTCAACAGTTTAAAAATTTTTAATAAAATCCGCGGTGGAAATAACTTGCCAAAATCCGGATGATAGTATATAATCACATCTGTGAATGCCTCCGGCAATCCGGTGCGGAGAGGAGGTCGGCAGTTCACATTGTCTTAGTTGACATATTATCATGATGACGGGATTTTCGTTATCTCTATACTTATTATATCGCTTTGTACGGCAAAAGTGCAATTGGAACTTGGCGGTACGAAAGTGTCTTACGGGTGCATCAGCGCTTGGTCAATAGGTTCATGGTATTTCAACTATAATTTTCACAGATATAATTCATTTTAATCAGTCCGGCGCATGTATTTTTTGTTTGTATGTATCTTATTTCAACGGGATCATTGTATGCGCGGGTGAAGATTTTCACTTTACGGGCACTGCCGGGGCATTTGCAATTAGTATATCACACTCCTTTTGGCCGCAGGTTCGGCCGGACAAAGGTCGGGTCAGGGAGGATCGGAAAATCTGCTGATATTTGGGAAGGAATTGCCTTTGGATGCAGTTTGCTGACAAGCCGTTACCTCCTGAAATCTAAATTTGTCAAAATTGGTAATGACGATGTCGAATTCGTGTGTTAGAATGTAACTGTTGCAATATGATTGTCTTGAGGCGGCGGTTACATTCTGCATACGGATTTTGCGCTGCGAAGGAACCGGAAAGACAGAAGTGTTCCCGGGGAAACTCGGCAGGGAGGCTGATTATGAAGAAGAAAATATTGATGGTGGTAATTGCGATCATTCTCATCGCATTGGTGGCTTTGGTGGCCATAGGCAAACCCCTGATGGAAAAATATTCCTACAGCGACGAGAGGGCGGATTTGGACGCGTATTTTCAGGTGTCCGGAGAGATGTCGGCCATCATCCTGCAGGATGAACAGGTGGAGGAACAGGCGTTGGTGAGGGACGGAGTCTGTTATTTTGATCTGGACACCGTGCATAAATATATGAACGAGATCTTTTACGCGGACAGGGTGGAGAATCTGTTGCTCTACACGGACGCGACGGGGACGGTCAGCGCCGTTTTGGATGGAAACGCCGGCGGTTATGTCACGGAATCGGGGGAGGAGAGCCTGGGGCATCCCGTCTGCCTCATGGAGGGGGAGACCGTGTATGTGGCGGCGGATTATGTGCGTCTTTTTACCAATTATTCTTATGAAGTGTTCGACAGGCATGTGCAGGTGTATACACAGTGGGGAGAGCGGCAGACCGCTCAGATCCGTAAAGCTACGGCGCTTCGCGAGAAGGGCGGCATCAAGAGCCCCATCCTGCGCGACATGAAGGCGGATGAGACGGTGGAGATCCTGGAGCAGATGGAGACTTGGAGCAAGGTGAAGACATCGGATTCCATGATCGGCTATGTGGAGAATAAGAGATTGAGCGATGTGAGCACGGAGCAGGAGACGCCTGTGACGGACTATGTGGCGCCGGATTACACGGGACTGCCTCTTGCGGGAAAGGTGAGTCTGGGATTCCATTCCATCGGAGGCGTGGGCGGCAACAGCACGCTCTACGAGATGGTGTCTGGGAGCAAGGGCATGAACGTGATCGCCCCCACATGGTTCAGCCTCTGTGATGAGGAGGGGAATTTCAGGAGCTTTGGGGAGAAGAGTTATGTGGACGGAGCGCATTCCGTGGGCCTGCAGGTCTGGGGAGTGCTTGACAACTTTAATTATAGAAATGAGACCGGAACTTCGGTGGACGAGCACGCGGTGCTTTCCGTCACGTCCAAGCGCCGGAAACTGGTGAACGGCATCACGGAGACGGCTGCCAATCTGGGACTGGACGGCATCAATATAGACTTTGAGCAGATCGCGCAGGAGACGGGAGAACATTATGTGCAGTTTCTGAGGGAGTTGTCCGTGGCCTGCAGGAAGAACGGTCTGGCGCTCTCCGTGGACAATTATGTGCCCTTCCATTTCAATGAGCATTACCGGTTGGACGTGCAGGGGGAGATCGCGGACTATGTGATCATCATGGGATATGACGAGCATTGGCATGGGAGCGGGGACCCCGGCAGTGTGGCGAGTATTGATTATGTGACCAACGGGATCGCCAAGACCATATCGGAAGTCCCTGCGGCAAAAGTTATCAACGCGCTGCCGTTCTATACGATCGTATGGACGACGAACGGCGCTGACGTGACGGATGAGTATTTGACGATGAATAATATGGCTGCATTTTTGAATCAGGTTTCCGCAGAGCCCGAGTGGGATGAGACCACCTGTCAGAATTATCTGGAGTGGCAGAGCGGAAGCGGTTTGAAACAGGTGTGGCTTGAGGACGCGGATTCCATTAAGGTGAAATTGAATGTGATGAGTGTCAATGAAATAGGCGGTGTGGCGGTCTGGAGATTGGGATACGGAACTCCCGCGGTTTGGGAACTGATCAACGCTTACAGTTCGTTCTGACTGCCGTGCAGGGATCGAGGTGGAATGACAGTGACACTGGATGAATTAAAGGAAGGCGAGAGCGCCCGTATTCTGAATGTGGGCGGAAAGGGCGCCCTGAAACATCATCTGTTGGACATGGGACTGACACCGCGGACGGTGGTGACACTGAGGAAAGTGGCGCCCATGGGGGATCCCGTGGAGATAGAACTGCGCGGATATGAGCTGACTCTGCGGCTTGCGGAGGCGGAAAATATTGAGGTCGAGCCGGCCGAGAGACCGGAGGGACCTTCCCGCGCCGGGGAGAGAAGGCAGCAGACAGCTCATCCCCGCGTGGGAGAGTTGGGGGAGGCCGGCGACTATCACAGGAATAAGATCGGCGCGACCATACCCAAGGGAAAGCCGGTGACGTTTGCCCTTGTGGGCAATCAGAACTGCGGCAAGACCACGCTCTTCAATCAGCTCACGGGGGCTAACCAACATGTGGGAAATTTCCCGGGAGTGACAGTGGATCGAAAGGACGGGACGATACGCAGTCACCCGGAGGCGACGGTGACGGATCTTCCGGGTATCTATTCTCTGTCGCCCTATTCTAATGAGGAGATCGTCACGAGAGATTTTCTTCTCAAAGAAAAGCCGGATGGGATCATCAATATCGTGGACGCCTCCAATATCGAGAGAAATCTCTGCCTCACCATGCAGCTGATGGAACTGAACATGCCTATGGTGTTGGCGTTGAATATGATGGATGAGGTGCGGGCCAACGGTGGCACCATACATATCAATGAACTGGAGGCAATCCTGGGTATCCCCGTGGTTCCCATCTCCGCGGTCAGGGACGAGGGGATCGAGGAGTTGATCGATCACGCGCTCCATGTGGCGAGACACAGGGAGGCCCCGGGTAGGATCGATTTCTGCAGGGACAGCGGGGAAAAGGGAGATTGCATCGGAGCCGTACACAGATGCATTCACGCGTCGGTTCATCTGTTGGAGCCCTTTGCCGGGGAGGCCGGTCTGCCGGTGCGATTTGCGGCCACCAAGATGGTGGAGGGAGATGCGTTGGTGACGGAGACCCTGAATCTGCCCGAAGAGGAGAGGGCGGCTCTGGAGAGGATCATCGCCAATATGGAAAGGGAGGGCGGCTTGGAGAGAGAGGCGGCGCTGGCCAATATGCGCTTTGACTTTATCGAAAAGCTCTGTCAGCGGACGGTGATGAAACCGGGCGAGAGCAGGGAGCACAGGCGCAGTGTGCGCATCGACTCGGTGCTCACGGGCAGGTACACGGCCATCCCCTGTTTTGTGGGAATCATGGCGTTGGTGTTTGTGATGACATTCAACTTTATAGGTGTTTGGCTGTCGGATCTGATGTCCATGGGAGTGGATTGTGTCACGGATCTGATCGACAGGGGGCTGAACGCGTGGGAAGTCAATCCCGTGGTGCATTCTCTGGTGACGGACGGCATCTGCAGCGGCGTGGGGAGCGTCATCAGTTTCCTGCCCACTATTGTCACATTGTTTTTCTTTCTCTCTATCTTGGAAGATACGGGATATATGGCGCGGGTGGCCTTCGTCATGGACAAACTGCTCAGAAAGATCGGACTGTCCGGCAGGAGTATCGTGCCCATGCTCATCGGATTCGGCTGTTCCGTTCCGGCGATCATGTCCACGAGGACGCTCTCCAGTGAGCGGGACAGAAAAATGACGATCCTGCTTACGCCCTTTATGAGCTGCAGCGCCAAGCTGCCTATCTATGGTCTGCTGACGCAGACATTTTTCCCGAGAAGGTGGCGGGCTGCGGTGATGGTGGGACTTTATTTCTTCGGCATTTTGTGCGGGATCGTGTATGCGCTGTTCCTGCGCAAGACTTGGTTCAGGGGGGAGCCTGTCCCGTTTGTGATGGAACTGCCCAACTACAGACTGCCCGGGGCAGGGAGCGTGGGAAGGCTGATCTGGGAAAAGGCCAAGGATTTTCTCCAAAAGGCGTTTACCATTATCTTCATGGCAACGATCGTCATATGGTTTCTGCAGAATTTTGACTACAGACTGAATGTGGCGGCATCGCCGGACACCAGTCTGCTCGCCCTGTTGGGCGGTGTGATCGCGCCGCTCTTTGCGCCTTTGGGATTCGGGGACTGGCGCGTGGCCACGGCTCTCTTGACGGGATTCACCGCCAAGGAGAGTGTGGTGTCCACACTGACCATATTGTTGGACGGGGAGACCGCTCTGCTCCCCACCCTGTTTACACCTTTTACGGCGTTGGTATTTCTGGTGTTCACTCTGCTCTACACGCCCTGCGTGGCGGCCATCGCCACCGTAAAACGGGAGATGGGCGGCGCGAGGGCCGCCGCGGTGACGGTGGTGGCGCAATGCCTGATCGCGTGGCTGGTGGCCTTTGCGGTACATGGCGTGGGAGTGCTGTTGGGATTTATGTAGGGCGGAATAACAAATTTTATGGTGAGGTAATGTAATGGCTGAAGAGACACTGTTTTCCTGCGAATCACAAAATATTGAGTACAAGGTGACAGTACCGGACAAGAGCGAGAAATATATGAAAACAGTAGTGGCTTTTGCCAATGGCAACGGCGGCCGGATTGTTTTTGGCGTAGATGATAAGACATTGAAGGCCATTGGTATAGATTCAGAGAATATTTTTAAAACAATGGATGCAATAACAAATGCGATTTCTGATGCGTGTGAACCTCGTATCAGACCGGAAGTAACTTTGCAGACGATAGAGGATAAGACAATCATTATTGTGGAAATTTTACCCGGTGCCATGCGGCCCTATTATATTAAGTCAAAAGGGATGATGGCAGGTACTTATGTGAGGGTGTCCGGAACGACCAGACCGGTTGAAGAATATATGTTAAAAGAATGGATTTTGGAGGGACAAAATCGATATTATGACAGTGAACCTTATAGTGACATACCGGTAACAGACGCGGAAATTGAGACTCTTTGTAAAAGTATGAAAAGAATTGCTTTAAAGAATACATGGCAGGACAGTGAGAAAGCAAAAATCAAGGACATCACAAAGAATACCTTGATCTCATGGGGCATACTTGCGGAAGAAGATGGAAAAGCTGTTCCGACGAATGCGTATGCACTTCTTACCGGAAATATGCGTATGCAACCGATTATTCAATGCGGTGTATTCAAAGGGACGGACAGAACCTATTTTGTGGATAGGCGGGAGTTTGAGGGTTCTATTCAGGAACAGGTGGATACTGCGTTTCAATATGTACTGGAGAAAATTAATTTAGGCATGAGGATTCAGGGCATTTACCGACAGGATATATATGAACTCCCGGCAGACAGTGTGAGAGAGCTGATCGCAAATGCCGTTGCGCACCGCAGCTATCTGGATCCGGGAAATATCCAAGTGGCAATTTTTGATGATCGTTTGGAAGTGACTTCGCCGGGGATGTTGTTAAATAGTGTTTCCATTCAAAAGATGAGGGAAGGCTATTCTAAACTGAGAAATCCGGCTATTGCAAAGGCATTTGCCTACATGAAGATTATTGAGAAATGGGGAACAGGTATTCCAAGAATTTTTAGAGAATGTAAGGAATATGGACTTCCGGAGCCGGAGCTTATTGATTTTGCCGGTGATTTTAGAGTGAATATGTATCGAAAGGCAAATAGAAAAACTACCCAAACTACCCAAACTACCCAAACTACCCAAACTACCCAAAGTGATACTCTGAAATTGTCTGAGGACGATAAAGCAATTCTTACAATCGTATGTGAACATCCAACAATGACGCAAAAAGAATATGCATTAGAACTTGGATGGACGGTGGACAGAGTGAAATATTATTTAAGGAAAATGAAAACACAGCGGATCATCAATAGAGTAGGCAGCAGCCACAATGGACATTGGGATCTGTTGATAGATCAGATTGAATGAAAGAAATGAAATTAGGGAGATGTCGATTGAATCGGCATCTCCCTAAATCTGTCATAGTATAAAATTGTGGCATAAGAATTTTAATCCGTTGTTTTACAGGCTCTTCCTCATCACCAGATGGCCTGTCAGGCAGATCGCGGAGATCGCGAACAGCCATACGATCAGATTGCTCTCGCCGGTCTTGGGAACGTCGTCATACCCGCTCGCGGAGGAAGAAGAGGATGCCGCAGGTGCGTTGGAAGACGTCGTGGCAGCGGGCGCGCTCACGGGGCCCGAGCCGGAAGTGCTGTAGTTGGCGGGATCGGTCATCAATCCGCCGTGGGGAGCAAAGTGGAAACAATCGGCCTTGAAGTTATAATACTCGGTCAATACGCCGCCCGGATTGGCCGTGGACGCGTATCCCACGGTGCCGACCACATATACGTCCGTGTTGACGGAATTCTCCTCGCTGGAGATCAGGCGAAGATTGCCCACGTTATTGTTGAAGTTACTGATCGCGTTATCGTACACATAGGCATTGGTCACATTGCCGTTGATGGCTGCAAAGCTGTCACTCAATACATAGCAGTCATCGATGCCGCCGGTGTATATCACGCAGTTGGTGTGGCTGACGGTCAGATTGCTCAGGCGGGCGTTGATACGGATTTCGGAACTTCCGGCGGAGCCGTCATCGTCCGCCAGGATCACCACGATATCGCCATCCTTCACCCGCTCATCCCCCTCGTTGAGATAGTAGAGCTCTCTGCCCGCGTCTTCCGCTCTCCAACCGGTGTCATCCGCGCCGGCAACCTGCATACGCCAGTCGCCGTCATTACATTTTATATAGAAAGTGGTGGGGCTGTCGGCGGAAACCTGCAGGGTATTGCCTGCGGGAACCAACGCCAACATACAGGCCGAAGTGAGGGCCGTGCATACGGAAATAAATTTCTTAAAACCTTTCATAGATATAACCTCCTAAGTTAATTGGTGTGATTCTGCTCGGGGAGAGCAGATGTTTCCCGAAAGGCGGCATATTGATCGCCGCTTTCGATTTCCTTGGCAACCACCACAAACCGACCCATTTCCACATGGTAAGCGCAGGTCGAGAGCGTGATGAAATAATCGCCAAATTCCGCCGTCACTCCTGTGTCATACAGGGATAAATCTTTTATATTTTTATAAAAATCATCAAATTCTTCAGGGGTATCCGCCTGAAAGAATTTGTAGAACTTAAATACCTGATCCGTCTTCTTATATACTTGGGAGCGAAAGACCGCAATGACCTCATAGCGGCGCTCACACTCCTCCGTATACAGGGTGATGATGTTGTGTTCCTCGCAGTAATTTTCGTCCTCGTAGTCCGTCAGGTTGCCGAACATCGCGCCGGAGCGCATATTGTGCCCGTGTATGATCTGATTGGTGGTCAGAGGGTTCAGGCAACTGTCCGTGTCCAGGATCAGGCAGCCGTTTTGGTCGCTCTGTCCCTGAAAGTTGCGGAGAAGATAGTAGTTCTCATCCCGGGGGGTCCACATGACGGGATAGTCGATGTTGGTGCCCTCAATCTTCAGCCATGCGGCCATATCCTCATTGGCCAGGAAACTGTCCCGATACGGGTTGTCCGTTAAGACGGGAGCCGGCTCGGATGCGGTCTCCTCGGGGATTTCCGGGGAAGAAACCGTCTCATCCGCGGGTTCGGAGGACTCGGCTGAACTCTCCGCGGGGGCCTCGGTCCGCTCCTGTGCCTGTCTGCGCATCTCCTCCAACCGGTCCTCGGCCAACTGATCCGCGGAGCGCTGATACACCAACAGAGAAATGGCGGCGGCAACACAGATCACGGCGGCAATGCCGGACAGGACATAAATTTTAATCCTCATGTTACTCATAAGGCCATTATACGATATTTCAAATATAGAATGCAATAGTTTTAGAAAGAATTTATATGGAATAAATATGTAATTAAGAAATGATGAAATTGCCGTGTATGCGGCGAAATGTGAGGGAAAATGAAAGCGGGAGACCAGAAGTTTCTGACCGTGGTCGTGACGGGTATGCTGTTTGCGGTTTTGCTGTTGGCGCAGCAGGAGCAGGCCGCGTCTGTGAGCGGGACCCGGTTGCTCGGGGAGGATGAGAGGTTTTGTGTGGTGATAGACGCGGGGCACGGCGGTATTGATCCGGGCAAAATAGGGATCAACGGCGCGGCGGAGAAGGATGTCAATCTGGAGATTGCGCTGTTGGTCAAAAGTTATCTGGAGATGCAGGATGTGAAGGTGGTCCTGACGAGGGAGACACAGGACGGTCTGTACGACGCGGACGCCTCAAACAAAAAGGTGCAGGATATGAAAAGGCGGATCGCGATCATCGAGGAGACGGATCCCGACCTGACCGTCAGCATTCACCAGAACAGTTATCCGGAGGAATATGTCCATGGAGCGCAGGTGTTTTATTACACGGGCAGCAAGGAGGGGGAGAGACTGGCGGAGCTTCTGCAGGACAGCCTTGTGGAGAGACTGGACCCCGACAACCACAGGCAGGTGAAGGCCAACGACAGTTACTATCTGTTGAAGAAGACCACATCGCCCATTGTGATCGTGGAGTGTGGATTTCTCTCCAACGGGGAGGAGGCGGAGAAACTCTGTGACAAATTTTACCGGGAGAGAGTTGCATGGGCGGTACATATCGGTATTCTGCAGTATCTTTATACGGATTAGTATTTGAATCAGTATGCGGATCGGGCAGCTTTATCTTTTTTTTTGAAAAGAGCTGTGTTATACTATATCTGACTAAGAATGTCAGGAAGTGTGATCTCATGGAGACGAGATGGATCGTTATATCCGTAAAGAATGACGGAGGAGAGTTTTCCGCGGAGGAGACGGCGGGACTGCGGGAGGCCGGCGCGGTGATCAGACGGGGCGGTCTGGTGGCTTTTCCCACGGAGACGGTGTATGGTCTGGGGGGAGACGCGCTGAATCCGGATTCAGCCCGCAGGATCTACGAGGCGAAGGGCCGTCCGTCCGACAACCCGCTGATCGTGCACATAGCGGACAGAGAGGCATTGCCCGCCATCGTCTCCGGGATTCCCGAGAGCGCGCGGCGGTTGGCCGAGGCATTCTGGCCGGGCCCTCTCACCATGATCCTGCCCAAATCGGACGCGGTGCCTTATGAGACCACGGGCGGTCTGGATACGGTGGCGGTGCGTATGCCGTCCCATCCGGTGGCGCTCGGGCTGATACGGGAGAGCGGAGGGTATGTGGCGGCTCCCAGCGCCAACACGTCGGGCAAACCCAGTCCCACTCTGGCGGCTCATGTGGCGGAGGATATGGATGGCCGCATAGACATGATCTTGGACGGGGGAGAGCCGGTGATCGGGTTGGAGTCAACCATCGTGGATCTGACCGTGGACCCGCCCCGCATTTTGCGCCCGGGTTACATCACCCGCGGGATGCTCAAACAGGTGATCGGCGAGGTGGAGACGGATGTCACGATACTGAAGTCGGCGGAGGATTGCGGACAGGCGCCCAAAGCTCCCGGAATGAAATACAGGCACTACGCGCCGAAGGGTGAGCTGCTCATCGTGCGCGGCCGGCCGGAGGCGGTGGTGGAGTACATAAATGCCCGAACGGACGCGGACAGGGCGGCGGGCGAGAAGACGGGTGTCATCGGCACGGAGGAATTGCTCGACCTGTATAGGGCGGATGTAGTCAAAAATATTGGCAGCAGGGCTGACGAGGAGATGATCGCCGGGCGGCTTTACGCGATCTTAAGGGAGTTTGACGGGGAGGGCGTGACCAGGATCTATTCGGAGGCATTTTCCTCGGAAGGGCTTGGACAGGCCATCATGAACCGGCTGCTGAAGGCGGCGGGACACAAAATGATAGAAGTGTGAATGACATAAAATGAGATGGAGGATAAAAGGATGATTGCGATCGGATGTGACCACGGTGGTTTTGAGTTGAAGGAAAAGGTGGTCGCCCACCTGAGAGAGCGGGGATTTGAGTGCCGGGATGTGGGATGTAAGGATATGTCGAGCTGCGATTATCCCGTGTTTGGACGCGCGGCGGCGGAGGCGGTGGCATCCGGAGAGTGCGATAAGGGAATCGTGATCTGCACCACGGGGATCGGGATCAGCATGGTCGCCAACAAGGTGAAGGGCATCCGCTGCGCGCTCTGTTCGGATGTGTTCTCCGCCAAAATGACCAGACTGCACAATGATGCCAATATGTTGGCCATGGGCGGCGGTATCGTGGGGAGCAATCTGGCCATGGAGATCGTGGACACATTTCTGGACACGGAGTTCTCCGGGGAAGAGAAACACATAAGAAGGATTGGACTGATAGAGGGTGAGTAGATTGAAGAGAGAGGATTACATCAGTTGGGATGAATATTTCATGGGGGTGGCCAGACTGTCCGGAATGCGCTCCAAAGATCCCAATACGCAGGTGGGAGCCTGTATCGTGAGCGAGGACAACAAGATCCTGTCCATGGGTTACAACGGTTTCCCGCGGGGCTGTTCCGATGATGAGTTCCCGTGGGAGAGGGAGGGCGACATGGAGGACACCAAGTATGCTTTCGTGACCCACAGTGAATTGAACGCGATCTTAAATTATCGCGGAGGTTCTCTGGAGGGCAGCAAATTGTATGTGTCTCTGTTCCCCTGCAATGAATGCGCCAAGGCCATCATTCAGGCCGGCATCAAAACCGTGGTGTACGCGGGGGACAAGTATAACGGCACGCCCGCCAATAAGACATCCAAGCGGATGTTTCGGGCGGCAGGAGTAAAATGTGTCGCGTACGCGCACACGGGTCGCAGGATTGAGATCGAAGTATAAGGAGTGAGACATTGAGACATGTGAGGAGAGCGGCAGCGGTTCTGATTGCCCTGACATTGGTGTGTATGGCAGGATCCGACGGCAGACTGACGGGATCCATACACGCCTCTGCCACCGGCACCAGGGAGCAGATCGAGCAGGCCGAGAGAGAAAAGAATGAACTGGAGAACCGGCAGGAGCAGATTGAGAATGATATCAGCGGGCTGCAGAGTGATAAGAAGACGCTGCAGGGCGAATTAAATCAATTAAACACACAGCTGACGGAGATCAGCGACCGGCTGGCGGATCTGGAGTCACAGATCGCGGCTAAGGAGCAGGATATCGCGGATACGCAGGCGGCGTTGGATGAGGCGAAGGCAACGGAGCAGAGCCAATACGAAAACATGGTCCTGCGGGTGCGCAAGATGTATGAGCGCAATGATACAAGCTCTCTCAATGCCATCATCAGCACCGTGTTCAGCGCGGGCAGCTTTTCGGACATGCTCAATGCGGCGGACGGTTTTGAGAAGATCGCCAGCTATGACAAGAATATGTTGGATGAATACAAGGAAAACCGCCGTCTGATAGAGGAACATGAGGCGCGTCTGCAGCAGGAGAAGATTGATCTGGACGGGCTGAAGGTGGAGGCGGAGGCCGAGAAGAGCAAGGTGGCGGGACTGATCAGTCAGACATCGCTCTCCATCGCGGACTATGCCGATCAGATATCCGAGGCGGAGGCCTTGGCGCGGGCCAATGAGGAGGAGATCAAAAAGAAAGAGGAGGATCTGGAGTATCTGCGACAGAAACTGGCGGAGGAGTTGGCCATGTCCCAGGCGGCGGCCGCGGGTGTATGGCGCGACATCTCGGAGGTCAGCTTTGCGGACAGCGACAGATATCTTCTGGCCAATCTGATCTACTGTGAGGCGGGGGCGGAGCCCTACGCGGGCAAGCTGGCCGTGGGCAGCGTGGTGATCAATCGCGTGCTCAGCAGCAAATATCCCGACAGTGTGTTGGGGGTGATCTATCAGAACAAGCAGTTCTCCCCCGTGGCCAGCGGAAGACTGGCTCTGGCGCTCGACACCAACAAGGCCACCGTGGAGTGCTATCAGGCGGCCGACGAGGCTATGAGCGGCGTGAGCAATGTGGGGTATTGTGTGTATTTCCGCACACCCGTGGAGGGACTGAGCGGAATCAATATAGGGGGACATGTGTTTTATTGACAGGCCGGGATCACAGATTTCTGTCGTTCAAAATGGCCTGCAGACGATCAAATTTATCGCGATAGACCAGAGAGAGCAGATGATGCAGCCGGCGCAGACCGGCGGTCATCTGTTCCTGCGTGATGAGACCTCTCTCCAACGCTTCCGCCAGTTCATCCAGATCCAACACTTTCATGTGGCCGTCGGGATAGAGGGTCACGTCTGCCAGAAGATCGGTCACGGTGAGGATATTTCGGGCCGTATCCAATTCGTAATCCACTATATCGCAGTACCAGAACAACAGCGAGTTGTCCGGACGGTAGAACTTGCTGATCTTGAGACCTTCTTTCAACATGTAGCAGGAGCTGCCGTGGTCAAACTGCGCCTTGGGGCGGAGAGTGTGCCAGGTGGTGAGTATGAATTCATCGTTCTGCTCCACGATCACATCGTCCTTGAGAAGGACGCACTCGGCGGGGATGTAGCGTTTGCGGTATATCTGCAGCCGGTTTTCGGGTCCGCGGCCGGGTTGGTTCTCAGGGATACTCTCAGATTGGTTCTCGGGCTTTTTCTCAAGTGTGTTCTCGTTGGACATGATATTTCTCCTCTTGGTGTAGCGGTATATTTCAGCTTGCGTTTGGAACGGATATGATCAGATACTGATACACCGTTGCCTGCAGCGGGGGTGTTGACTTTACGGTTCCGGGTGTTCCGGGTCAAACCCGATCAGCGGAAAGGGGATGAAGGGCTCGGGCGGCGTTTTATGGGGATATAGTTCCTTTTCCATCCAGATCATGTCGATCCAGCGGCCGTTCTTGTATCCGGAGCGGTGAAAATGAGCGGTCTGCCGGTAGCCGAACCGTTGGTGAAAAAGCTCGCTCTCGGGGTGGGGATGGGCGATACAGGCGCAGAGATTGCAGACGCGCTGTCTGTAGAGTACGCTTTCCAGAGCCCGATACAGGGCGCTGCCGATGCCCTGCCCCTTTACGTCCTCCCGCACATAGATGGAGGTCTCCGCGGACCAGGCGTAAGCCGCTCTGTCCTTGAAAGGGGAGGCGTACGCGTAACCCAAAATCCCGTTTCCGTCCGTGGCCGTAAGCCAGGGGTAGCGCTCCAGGGTATGGCGTACGCGGGCGGCGAACTCCTCTGCGGTGGGGAGTTCGTATTCAAAGGTGATGACCGTGTTCTCCACATAGGGAGCATAGACGGACAACAGCCCGGGGGCGTCCTCGGGGGTGGCGGTCTTCAGTTGAATGTTGTGTGGTTGATTCATGCATAACTCCTCTTTTGTAAAATACTACCCCCTCCACCGGGGACAAGTCAACGATAATTTGTTTCCCGGGGTAGAATTTTTGGTTTTTTGGCATTGCCTTGTTGTTTTTGGGTAGACATTTTTTGGAAAACCGGGTATAATCATAGTATGTCTGAATCAATGATGGGGCGGTGAGACGGACGCATGAGTCGCGGGCGCAAGAATAATTCCAAATACGACAGGAGTGTGTATCGTTCCGTCATATTGATCACACAGTTCGGCATCAATATGTTGGTGCCCATAGGCATGATGTCCGCGTTGGGAATTTGGTTGGACGGAAGATATCATACTTCTTTCTGGACGATACTGCTGTTCTTTGTCGGCGCCATAGCCGGCGCGCAGAATATCTACCGCATGGCCCGGAAGATCTATGAGGCGGATGATGGGGAGGAACGGATCACATCCCATGAAGATCATCGAGACATTACGAAACAGAAATAGAACTTTGCTTGAAGTAAATACGGGAGTTTTGTTTTGGACATTGGCGGCCACGGCGGCGGGTCTGCCGGTAAATTGGACAAATTGGGGGATGAGCCGGTGGGATTGGTGCGCGGCGGTCTGGACCGCGGGGATACTGTCCGTGATCTCTCTGCTGCATATGTACAGATGTCTGGACAGGGCTCTGGATTTTGACGAGGGAACGGCCTCCAAGCTGATCGTCAGGGGCTACCTGATACGCTATGTGGCCTTTGGCCTGATTTTGATAATTACCGTTTTGACGAATATATTGAATCCTTTGATCTTATGTTTGGGTTATCTTTTAATTATGAAAGTAGCGGTTTATTCACAGCCGTTTACCCATAAGCTTTACAACGGGCTCTTTCACGAGGCGGATCCGGAGCCGGAACCGCTTGCGGAGGAACCGTTGGAACCGGAAAGCTTAAATAACTTAAATCAATAGAAAGGGGGGTGAGAATATGGTTCATGGTATTTTGTTATCCGGATCCACGGATGTGGATGTGATGGTGCACGGTCTGGTATCTTACAAGTTCTTTGGCCACACCGTCTGGATAACAACAACACATGTCAGCCTGCTGTTGGTGATCCTGATCCTGTGCGGATTTGCCATAGCGGCCGGACGGGCCATGAAAAAGGGCACAGAGGTGCCGGGCGGTTTTCAGAATGTGGTTGAGCTGATCGTGGAGAAACTGGACGGCATGGTGGGTTCCACCATGGGAAGGAATGCGACCAAATTTTACAATTACATCGGAACGGTTTTCATCTTTATTCTGTTCAGCAACATATCGGGACTCTTAGGTCTCAGACCGCCTACGGCAGACTATGGCGTCACTTTTCCGTTGGGTGTTCTGACTTTTATACTGATCCATTTCAATCAGTTTAAGCACCAGAAACTCAAGGATATCTGGACGGACATGTGTTCACCTTTGCCGCCGTGGCTGCCTATATGGTTTCCAATCAATGTGATCAGTGAGATCGCGGTGCCCGTATCGTTGTCTCTGCGTTTGTTCGCAAACGTATTGTCCGGCACGATCATGATGGCGCTGATCTACGGCCTGTTGGGCGTGATCGCCACAGCTTGGCCCGCGGCCCTGCATGTGTATTTTGATTTGTTCTCAGGAGCAATTCAGACCTATGTATTCTGTATGTTGACGATGACCTACATCAATAATGCCATTGGTGAGGAGGCCTAGTAAACAAAACCAAAAGTGTAAACCAGGAGGAAAACAAAATGGAATTTAACGAGTACTTTATCTTAGGATGTTCTGCAATCGGCGCAGGTCTGGCGGTTATCGCCGGTATCGGACCCGGCGTAGGCCAGGGTATCGCGGCAGGTCATGCCGCAGCGGCAGTGGGACGTAATCCCGGAGCAAAATCAACGATCACTTCCACCATGTTGCTTGGACAGGCAGTTGCGGAGACCACCGGTCTGTACGGTCTGTTGGTTGCCATTCTGTTATTATTCGTAAAGCCTCTGTTACCATAAGATACGGTAAGAATTACCGGAAAGGAGGCAGAAATGATACTATTAACCGCAGGAGAGACCTATGAGAGAATGTTTGGCATCGACTGGCAGTTGTTGGCCGATTCCACGCTGACCATCATAGCAGTCTTTGTTCTGTTTGCCATAATGAGCTACTTCCTGTTCAATCCGGCCCGCAAGATGCTGAACGACCGTCAGGCGAAGATCAAGGGCGAGTTGGATGACGCGAAGAACAGCATGGAGGAGGCAAACCGCTTGCGCGAGGAGTACGAGGCAAAGCTCCGCGACATTGACAAGGAGGCGGAGAGCATCCTGAGCGATGCCCGCAAGAGAGCGTTGGCAGGTGAGAACAAGATCATTGCCGAGGCCAAGGAGGAAGCTGCCCGCATTATGGAGAGAGCGCGCGTGGAGGCCGAACTGGAGAAACAGAAGGTGTCCGACGAGGTGAAGAGGGAGATCATCTCCGTAGCTTCCCTGATGGCGGGCAAGGTTGTGGCCGCATCCATCGACACCAAAGTTCAGGATCAGCTGATTGACGAGACTCTGAAGGAGATGGGTAAGAACACATGGCTAAGTTAGTTTCTAAAACATATGGAGAAGCTCTGTTTCAGACAGCCATGGATGCTCAGCCGGATGTGACTGCAGGGGGAGAATCCGGAAAGGTGGACGAACTGTTTGCGCAGGTGCAGCAGATCAGCGACCTCTTGCAGGAGAATCGGGATTTTGACAAGATGATGTTACATCCGGGCATTCCCAAGCAGGAGAAAGTGGCTGCCATGGAGGCGGTCTTCAAAGGCAGGGTGAGCGATGAACTCACGGGGCTGATGGAGATCGTGATCCGGAAGGAACGGTACGGAGATCTGCAGGATATTTTCAGCTATTTCATCGACAGGGTCAAGGAAGTGAAGGGGATCGGTGTGGCGTATATCACATCGGCCAAGGCTCTCACCGACGGGCAGAAAGCGGCCACGGTGGCAAGACTTTTGGAGACCACTTCCTACCAAAGTATCGAGTCACATTTTAAGGTGGATGAGACCCTGATCGGCGGCATGGTCATCCGTATCAACGACAGAGTGGTGGACAGCAGTGTCCGCTCCAAGATCGATGATCTGACAAGACAATTATTACAAATCCGACTCGGATAAGAGTTGGAGGAAAGGTGCTACAGAACATGAATTTGAAACCGGAAGAAATAAGTTCTGTCATTAAGGAACAGATTCAGAGATACGCTTCCACGCTGGATGTGTCTGATGTAGGCACTGTAATCCAAGTGGCGGACGGTATCGCCCGTGTGCATGGTTTGGAAAACGCCATGCAGGGAGAACTTCTGTTGTTCCCCGGAGATATATACGGAATGGTGTTGAACCTGGAGGAGGACAACGTAGGCGCGGTTCTTCTCGGCAGTGCGCACAACATCAACGAGGGTGATATCGTAAAGACTACGGGACGCGTGGTAGAAGTTCCCGTGGGTGACGCTCTGCTCGGCCGCGTGGTCAATTCGCTGGGGCAGCCGCTTGACGGCAAGGGACCCCTGCAGACCGACAAGTTCCGCAAGATCGAGCGTGTGGCAAGCGGCGTTATCACCAGAAAGAGCGTGGACACGCCTCTGCAGACCGGTATCAAGGCCATCGACTCCATGGTGCCCATCGGAAGGGGCCAGCGTGAGTTGATCATCGGAGACCGTCAGACAGGCAAGACGGCCATCGCCATTGATACCATCATCAATCAAAAAGGACAGAACGTAAAATGTATCTATGTGGCAATCGGACAGAAGGCATCTACCGTTGCCAATATCGTTAAGACACTGGAGGAGTACGGCGCCATGAGCTATACCACCATCGTGGTATCTACGGCCAGCGACCTGGCTCCCCTGCAGTATATCGCTCCCTATTCGGGTTGTGCCATCGGTGAGGAGTGGATGGAGAACGGCGAGGATGTGTTGGTGGTGTATGATGACCTGAGCAAACACGCCACCGCTTACCGCACACTCTCTTTGCTGCTTCGTCGTCCGCCCGGGCGTGAGGCATATCCCGGTGATGTGTTCTATCTGCATTCCAGACTGTTGGAGCGCGCGGCCAGAATGAGCGATGAGTACGGCGGAGGATCCCTCACGGCGCTGCCCATCATTGAGACGCAGGCGGGTGACGTATCCGCGTATATTCCCACCAACGTGATCTCCATCACCGACGGCCAGATCTATCTGGAGACCGAGATGTTCAACGCAGGTTTCCGCCCTGCGGTCAACGCAGGACTTTCCGTATCCCGTGTAGGCGGCGCGGCCCAGATCAAGGCCATGAAGAAGATCGCGGCCCCCATCCGTACCGAGTTGGCGCAGTACAGAGAGTTGGCGTCCTTCGCGCAGTTCGGCTCAGAGCTCGACGCGGACACCAAGGAGAAACTGGCGCAGGGCGAGCGCATCAAGGAAGTGCTCAAGCAGACTCAGTATCAGCCCATGCCCGTGCAGTATCAGGTTATCATCATCTATGTGGTGACCAACAAATATCTGTTGGATGTGGCTGTGGAGGATATCATCCGATTTGAAAAAGAGTTCTTTGAGTTCCTGGATACCAAGTATTCGGAGGTTCCCGCAAGCATTGCGGCGGAGAAAGTGATCTCCGATGCGACGGAAGAAACGCTCAAGAAGGCAATCGGGGAATTCAAGCAGGGATTCAATAAATGATCCCTTTGCCGTCAAAGCGGCAGATAGGAGTAAGTTATGGCATCAATGCGTGATATAAAGCGCCGCAAGACCAGTATTCAGGGCACTCAGCAGATCACAAAAGCGATGAAACTGGTGTCCACGGTAAAACTGCAGCGCGCAAAAGCAAATGCGGAACGCTCCAAGGTATATTTTCAGTGCATGTATGACACGGTGACCGGTATTTTGTCCCGGGTGGGTCAGTTGGATCATCCTTATCTGGTGCCGGGTGAGTCGTCCCGAAAGGCTGTGGTCCTGATCTCTTCCAATCGCGGTCTGGCCGGAGGCTACAACTCCAATGTATCGAAACTGATCACCAGACACGAGACTTGGAACAGGGAGGATCTGGATATTTATTCGCTGGGCAATAAGGGCCGTGAGGCCATGTTGCGAAACGGATACACTGTCAGGGAGAATTATCCCGATATCATTGAGGATCCCACCTATACGGACGCGATGCTGTTGTCCCGGAAACTGTTGGACTCCTTTGCGGCGGGTGAGATCGGAGAGATCTATCTGGCCTATACATCCTTTAAGAATACGGTGAGCCATGAGCCCAAGCTGTTGAGACTGTTGCCCGTGGACAGAAATGAGATCGAGGGCAACGGAGCGGACGCGCTCATGAATTTCGAGCCTGAGGATGTGGAGGCATTGGATATGATCATTCCCAAGTACATCACCAGTCTCATCTACGGCGCCCTGATGGAGGCCGTGGCAAGTGAGAACGGTGCCCGTATGCAGGCCATGGACAGCGCGACCAATAATGCGGAGGAGATGATCAGTGATCTGGCGCTGAAGTATAACAGAGCAAGACAGGGCTCCATCACACAGGAGCTGACGGAGATCATTGCCGGCGCGGAGGCGTTGGGGTGATCGCAATCTAAGTCCTTATGAACAAAATATGCATGGAATTTCGTGCAGGAAAGAGGTAGTAATGGCAGAAGAGAATAGAGGTAAAATTACTCAGGTCATCGGCGCCGTGTTGGACGTGCGCTTTGATGAGGGAAAGCTGCCGGAGATCAATGAGGCCATTCGGATACCTACGGGTTCCGGCGCCGATCTGACCGTTGAAGTCTCCCAACACTTGGGTGATGACACTGTGAGATGTATTGCCATGGGAACCACTGACGGTCTGGTGAGGGGAATGGAGGCGATCGCTACGGGCGCGCCCATCTCCGTGCCGGTAGGCGAGAAGACTCTGGGAAGAATTTTCAATGTGTTGGGTCAGCCTATCGACAATAAGCCGGCTCCGGAGGGGGTTGACTATGAGCCCATCCACAGACCCGCGCCTGAATTTGTGGAGCAGTCCACGGAGACGGAGCTCTTGGAGACGGGTATCAAGGTCGTTGACCTTTTGTGTCCCTATCAGAAGGGCGGCAAGATCGGTCTGTTCGGCGGCGCCGGCGTGGGCAAGACCGTGTTGATCCAGGAGTTGATCCGCAACATTGCCACGGAGCATGGCGGATATTCCGTATTTACCGGCGTGGGAGAGCGTACCCGTGAGGGTAATGACCTGTACCATGAGATGATGGAGTCCGGAGTTATCGACAAGACCACCATGGTGTTCGGTCAGATGAACGAGCCCCCCGGAGCGAGAATGAGAGTAGGCCTGGCCGGCCTGACCATGGCGGAGTATTTCCGCGATAAGGGTGGAAAGGATGTGCTGCTTTTCATCGACAACATTTTCCGTTTCACACAGGCGGGTAGCGAGGTGTCCGCACTGTTGGGACGTATGCCCTCCGCGGTGGGATATCAGCCCACACTGCAGACGGAGATGGGCGCCCTGCAGGAGCGCATCACATCCACAAAGAGCGGATCCATCACTTCCGTACAGGCAGTCTATGTGCCGGCGGATGACCTGACCGACCCTGCGCCCGCGACCACGTTCGCGCATTTGGACGCGACCACCGTGCTCTCCCGTTCCATCGTGGAATTGGGTATCTATCCCGCGGTGGATCCTCTGGAGTCCACCTCCCGTATTCTGGATCCCAGAATTCTGGGTGAGGAGCATTATCGCACGGCCCGCGGCGTACAGGAGATTCTGCAGCGCTACAAGGAGTTGCAGGACATCATTGCCATTCTGGGTATGGACGAGCTCTCCGAGGAGGACAAACTGGTGGTATCCCGTGCCCGTAAGGTCCAGAGATTCCTCTCACAGCCTTTCTTCGTGGCGGGGCAGTTCACCGGACTGGAAGGAAAATATGTGCCCATCAATGAGACGATCCGCGGATTTAAGGAGATCTTGGAAGGTAAGCACGATGATATCCCCGAGAGCTATTTCCTGAATGCGGGCAGCATTGATGATGTGTTGGCCAAGGTGAAGAAGTAAAGGGAAAGGACAGATAAAATGGCAGACAATCAAAACTTTTATCTGCGCATTATCACACCGGAACGGCTGTTTTACGAGGGCGATGTGGACATGGTGGAATTCAACACCACGGAAGGCGAAATAGGTGTACTTCCGGGACATATTCCTCTGACGGTCATCGTGAAACCGGGGATTTTGGTGATCACCGAGAAGGATGGGGAGAAGGAAGCTGCTCTTCATGCCGGATTCGCAGAGATTCTGCCTGAGGGTATCACGATACTGGCGGAGATTGTGGAATGGCCGAATGAGATTGACGCGCACCGCGCGGAGGAGGCCATGAACCGCGCACGCGAGCGTCTTGCAAGCAAAACACCCGAGACGGATGTGGCTCGCGCGGAAACCGCTCTTTTGCGGGCGATGGCGAGGATCAATGTCTTAAGATAATAGAGCGAGGGAAGCTCTCAGGCGATGTTATTCACCCGGGAGCTTCTTGCTATCGTGCGGAAATATTCGCACGGAACCCACAGACGGTGCATATTTTATAAAAAATGGCAATGAGGCACTGTGTATGGATATCAAGCCGAAAATACTTCATGCCTTTCCCGGGCGCGTACCCCTTCCCTTCTATATGACCTATCCGGGTTACAGAGCGGCGGAACAGGAGCGCACTCTTCTGCAGGATCTGGAATACCTTCAGCAGGTGTATCCCGCGGAAGTGAAACGCTATCAGCGAAGAGTGGCGGAAATATTGGACAAAATGGATTATGAAGGCAGCATGATCTATGATGAGTACCCTGATTTCGGGAGTATGCGAAGGATGGCGGAGAGCATGATGAAGATATTGCAGAACGAGGACGGAGAACTGCCGGAGGAACAGCGCATGGATAAGGCAAAACAATCGTGGATGACGGATATGATCCAAGTGCTGCTGTGTGACGAGATCTACAAGCGCAGACATGGAGGCAGGCGTGGGAGCTTTTGGGGATGAAAAAAATGCTGATTAAGCCGGCAGTCTTTGTGCTGGTGTTTTTGGCCGCGCTGGTGGTGGCGGGCAAAGTGATGAACAAGGGTCACGATAATATGACCATGGAGATGGCGGATGCCTCTCTCCCTGTCCTGATGATGGAGAGAGACGGCATACGATATAATGAACTGCATGGATACACGGTACTCATGGATATCGCCTTTGAGCGCAACACGGTGACCGTGTTGGGAGAGGGGCGCAGTCTGTCCGTCCGGGCGGACACCTATGGCCGATCCGTGTCCGGGCTGTCCATGGAGGTGAGGAGCATAGACGGGGATCGTCTGGTGGAAAGGACGGATATCACGAACTATACCTTGGAAAATAATGTGCTGTCCGCGGACTTTACACTGAAGGATCTGATAGACCGTGACACGGAATATGCCCTGATGCTGACGCTCACGTTGGATGAGGATTGCCCGGTCTATTATTACACCCGTGTGATATGGAGCGACAATCTGCATGTGGACGAGAAACTGGCTTTTGTGAAAGATTTTCACGAGAAACTCTACGATCGGGAGGCGGCCACGGAACTGACCAAGTATCTGGAGAGCAATGCGCATTTGGAGGATAACACTTCTTTTCACAAGGTCAATATTCACAGCAGTTTCAGGCAGATCACCTGGGGCAATCTGAATATAAAGGAGGCTGCGCCTCCGGTCATTCAACTCACGGAGATCGGTGAGCAGACGGCCTCTTTTCTGATCAATTACTTTGTGTACGGCGGCGGGCAGTCCACCGTTTATTATCGTGTGCAGGAGCACTATCGCATACGTTACACCGCGGAGCGCACCTATCTGCTGGATTATGAGCGCACCATGACACAGATACCGGACGCGCACAATATGTGCGCCAACGACAAGATCCTGTTGGGGATCACGGGGACGGATGTGCCCATGATGGAGAGCGAGGACGGCAGCAATGTGGTCTTTGAGGCGGATAATCAGCTCTACAGCTACAACGCGGACAGCAATAAGCTGACGGTGATCTTCAGTTTTTACGATGATGAACACGCGGACAGCCGCACCCTGTATGATGCGCATTCCATCAAGATGTTGGACGTAACGGAGGGAGGCAATGTCAGTTTCGCGGTGTACGGATATATGAACAGAGGGCGCCATGAGGGCGAGGTGGGCATACAGATCTATACCTATGACAGCGCCCTCAACACCATTGAGGAGAATGTCTATATTCCCTACAACAAAAATTACGCGGTGTTGAAGTATCAGATGGAGCAACTGCTCTATCTGAACAGGGATCAGAAACTGTATCTGATGTTGGAGGATACGGTGTATGGCATTGATCTGGAGGAGAAGACCTATTACCCCATGGTGGAGGTGACCCGGGATGACAGTATCCGGGTATCTGACAATCATCGCATCATGGTGTGGCAGGACGACGCGGACGGCTATTACGGCAACCGGCTGAATGTGCGAAATCTCAACACGGAGGCGCAGAGGGTCATCACGGCGGGCAACGGGGAGATCATTCGCCCTCTGGGATTCATGGAAGAGGATATCATCTATGGAGTGGCAGCACAGGAGGATGTCTACATGGAGAACTCCGGCAGGATCGTATATCCCATGTACAAGGTCTGCATCTGCAATTCTGACGGGGAGATCTTAAAAACATACAGTCAGGAGGGCTTGTATGTCACGGACTGCGGCGTGGAGGATAATCAGATCACGTTAGAGAGGGTGCGGCGCAATGACGACGGGAACTATGTGGAGGCCGCGGGGGATCATATTATGAACAGTGTGGAGGACACTGCCGGAAAATATCTGGTCGTGGCTCCCGTTATCGATGTCTATGAACAATATGTGCAGATACAGACGAGGAACAATATTGATGATAAGACCATACAGATCTTAAACCCCAAGGAAGTGGTCTTTGAGGGTGGAAGAAATCTGGAGCCGGATATGGCGGGCGGCAGTTTCAAATACTATATTTACGGCGCCTATGGGGTGGACGGGATCTATTATGCTCCGGCCAAGGCGGTCAATCTGGCCAACAGCATTTCGGGAGTGGTAGTGGATCATAGGGGAAATATGGTGTGGATGAGAGGAAATCGCGCGCTGCGCAATCAGATTCGGGATATTGCCGCGGCAAAGGTGTCGGAGGAGAAGAACAGTCTCGCCGTATGCCTGGATACCATGCTGAAATACGAGGGCATCATACGCAATTCCGATTATCTGCTGTCACAGGGTCAAACGGTCATGGAGATTTTGGAGGAAAATCTGGAAAACGCGCAGATATTGGATCTGACGGGCTGCGATCCGGATGCGGTACTCTATTATGTCAACCGCAATATTCCGGTTCTCGCCCTGATGAACAATGGGGATGCCGTGCTGATCACCGGATTTGACGAGTTCAATATCATTGTGATGGATCCCGTCACGGGCACTCTGTCCAAGCAGGGCAAGAACGATTCCGCGGAAAAATTCCGTGAGAACGGAAATAATTTTGTCACCTATATCAGGGAGTAGGGAAGAGGAATCTGCGGTATCTCTGCAGGAGTCTGAGGAGCAGAATGCCCAACACGCCGCAGGAGAGAATTTCCCCGATGCCCACTGTCAGCATAAAATAGGGAATACCGCCCTCCAAGTGATACGCGTAGGCCAACACAAAGGGCACGATGATGGTGTTGGCGAGAATGGGGGGCAGGGGAGCGAGCCACATCCTGAGTCGGCCTGTCTGTTTCTCTGATCTGCAGCGACCGCAGATCCACCAGGTTCCCACCGCGCCCAAAAGCGTGGCGAGACTGCCGAACAGCACATCCCAAGGGACGGCGCCGGTGAGCAGATTGGCCAGAAAGCATCCCGCGAACAGTCCGGGGATGGCGGCCGGTGTAAAGAAAGGCAGGATGGTGAGAGCCTCCGAGAAACGGAGTTGGATGGCATGATTGGCCAAGCCAAAGGCGTTGGCCAACTCTGTCAGCACGACATAAAGAGCGGCAATGACTGCCGCGTGGACCAGTGACAATACTTTCCCGTTCATTTTTAATCTCCTTAGTTTTGTTTTACGTGTGGATGGTTTCGAACACACGGATATCGGGCAGATTCCGCGGAGGAGTCTGTCCAATCAAACATTATACTGAAAAAGCCGGGAATGTCAAGACTTGGGCGGATATCATATCCGCCTGACTTTCACTTTTCATGGTAATGATAGAATATGTGCCCCGCCAGGCAATTATTTCTATTCGGACACGCTTTCGCTCAGCGAAAAACACAGTGGCGCTAAACTCGAAAATACCTCGTTAAGCGCCGGTGTTTTTCAACGGTCCTCATAGGAACAATTGTCTGGCGGAGCCTGACTTTCCGAACATTTATGAAAAGTCAGACCTTGGGCGGATCACAGCAGCTCCGCGGCGTGCAGTCTCTTGCGAAGTTTGATCCCCAGGGTCATGGCGAGGATCAGTTTGACGATGTCTCCGGGGATATAGGGGATGACGCCCGCCCACAGGGCGGCCATAAAATCTATACCCAGTTGTCTGCCGAGCCACAGGGTGCCGAAGAGATAGAGCGCCAGAGTGCCGAGGATGGCGCCCAATATCTGCATGGCGAGGCGGTCCTTCCAATGATCCGTGAAGAAACCGAAGATCAGTGCCAGAAAGATATACCCGATGATATATCCTCCCGTGGGGCCAAACAACTTGCCGGCGCCTCCGGTGAAACCGGACAGGACCGGGAGACCGGCCAGACCCAACAGGATATAGAGCAGGACGCTGACGGTTCCACGCCTTGCGCCCAACACGGTGACGACAAAATAGATCATCATGGAGCCTAGGGAGATGGGGACGGGGCTGATGGGAATATAGAAGGAAATCGGAGCCAAAACGCAGACTACGGCGGTCATAAGGCCGATCACGGCCATCTCTTTGATCTTGGATGCATGTTCGTTCATTTTCGTATAACACCTTTCTATGCAAAATGTAAACATAACGAGAAAAATGGTTTACATTATATATAGAAGATACTCCAATAAAAAGAGAATGTCAACTATAAATTCAATAGAGTTGACATTCTCTCATGCTTTATATTCCGTCTTTGACCGGTGCAGCCGGAGTTGCGGGTGTTTGCGGCATTCAGGATGCTTACAATTCCTTGGCCTTATACCTGGCCACAATGTTTTGAATCCTCTCATTGGGGTTCAACAGATCGCTGATGGAGGAATCATGGTTCAGTGTGTCGATGATATAGGCGATGTATTTGCTCATGTCACAGTTGATATACCATTCGCGTTTCAAAAGTTCCGGTGTCTGATAGATCAGATTGGTGGTCAGCACACGGTCAAAAATACCGTTTGCGTATGCCTGATCGAATTTGTCCAAACCGCCGGTAAACAGTCCGAAGGTAGCGCACACGAAGATCTTGTTGGCCTTGCGCTCCTTCAGCGCGGTGGCAACCTCCAACACGCTCTCTCCGGAGGAGATCATGTCGTCAATGATGATCATGTCCTTGCCCTCCACGCTGCTGCCCAAAAATTCATGCGCCACAATGGGGTTTCGGCCGTTTTCCACGCGCGTGTAGTCACGGCGCTTGTAGAACATACCCATGTCCAGTCCCAACACATTGGCGATATAGATCGCGCGGCTCATTCCGCCCTCATCCGGGCTGATGACCATCATATGCCCGGAATCTATGTTCAGATCGCTCACATGGCGCAACAGTCCTTTGATAAACTGATAGGCGGGCTGTACGGTCTCGAATCCGTGGAGCGGGATCGCGTTCTGTACTCTGGGGTCATGGGCGTCAAAGGTGATGATATTGTCCACGCCCATTGCCACAAGCTCCTGCAGAGCCAATGCGCAGTCGAGGGACTCTCTGGAGGTCCGCTTGTGCTGTCTGCTCTCATAGAGGAAAGGCATGATCACGGTGATGCGTCTGGCCTTGCCGCCCACGGCGGCAATGACACGCTTGAGGTCCTGATAGTGATCGTCCGGGGACATATGATTCTCATGTCCGCACAGAGAGTAGGTCTTGGAGTGATTGAGTACATCCACCAAAATATACAGATCCGTACCGCGGACGGACTCTAGGATCACACCCTTTCCCTCCCCGGAGCCAAAGCGGGGCACTTCGGCATCCAAGAGATAAGATTCTCTCATATAGCCCGAAAAAGCGAGGGATTCCTTGTGTTCACTCTCTCTCTCCGCTCTCCATTTGACGAGGTATCCGTCTACCATCTCCCCCAAGGGCTTACAGCTCTCCAGGGAGATAATGCCGAGTGAACCAACGGGTATCGTCTCCAAATTCCGTTTTTCTTCACGGTTACCCATAAATTGTCCTCACTTTCTATTCTGTCGTATGTAGGTTTGATAGTTTCCTGCGCATGCGGATATCCTCTCCGGTCAGCTTGCAGATCGCGTAATTGCTTGTGATCCGCGAAAAGATTCTGTCCGAGTAGCGATCCCGCAACTCCTCCAAACTTAAGTTGGTGGAAATGATCGTGGACTTTTGGCGGAGATGGCGCTCGTTCAGACAGGAAAAGAGCTGTGCCGACACAAAATTATTGGTCATTTCCGTGCCCAGATCATCGATTATTACCAATTCACAATTGTAAAGGTCTTCGTAGAAATTGTAAAGAGTTTCTTTCTCTTTTGTGTCAAAAGTGTATCGCGCCATAGTGTCAAAGAGCCCGGCGCTGCTGAAATAGATGACGGATCGCCCCCTCTTCAGCAATTCCCCGGCAATGCAGCCGGACAAAAAGCTCTTGCCGGTGCCCACTGTGCCGTAGAGGAAGAGATTGCGGTATTCCCGGTCAAAATCTTCCACAAAGGCCTGACAGACCCTGACCGCGCCCTGAAAGCGCTCCAAATCCTCCCCCTGATGATACTCATAGGAGAGTGTGGAGAAATTTTCCCGGGCGATCACGTCGCGGATATTGGACTGTTCATAGAGAATGGAAATCTCCTGCTGACGCAGGCAATGACATTTTTCGCCCCGGTGTTCGGGGGAGTGGAGATAGCCGGTGTCCCTGCAGTCGGCGCAGGTGTAAACGGGATTCAGAAAATCGGGCGGAAATCCCGCCCCGGTGAGCAGAGCCTGTCTCCGGCGCCCGATCTCCTCCAGACGCTCATGCAGCGCCGCAGGAGCCGTGTCATCCCCGTCCAGGAGACATTCAGCCTTTTGGCGGGCAATGGCGCCTACGGAGTTCTCCAATTCCTCATACTCGGGAATACGGCGGTAGACGGCCGCCCTGCGCTCCTCCAAGAGATGCCGGTTGTCATCACGGGTTCGCTCATATCGCCTCATGATGGACGCGTATTGCTGACTGCTCAGTGACATAATGGCTCCTTTCGGCTCTAGTTGCGCAGCAGTTCTTTCTCCAGCGCGTCAAAATCATAGCTGTTTTGAGAGAACTGATTGAATTTATTGTTGGTTGACGGCTTGGCGCCGGATTTGCGGCGGTGATAGAGCTCGTCAATCTTGTGGATATCGGCCTTGTGATGTACATTTTCCTGCCGCCAACTGCTCAGGATGCTCTCCGCGTATTCCAGACGATGGCGGTCCGTGGCCAGTACCGTGCGCTCGCAGGCCTCCAGAATGATATCCAGATCAAAACCGTACTCGCCCGTCCAACGGGTGATATACTCGGCCTCCTTGGCGGTGGGGACATTGTTTTTGCCGAGGGCGTTCATGATGGCATAGACATTCTTGTCGTATTTGGAGGCGTGTTTGCGTGCCTCGGCGGGCGTGGTCACACCGTTCTCCGCCCAACTGACGGCCACTTTCTCCATATACTTGAAATCTTTCTTGCCCCTGTCCATGCAGTAGGCGATCAGATAGTCGATCAGATCCTCGGAAAAGTGCAGGACATCGGTGAAGAACAGGATGGACTTCATCTCTGCCGGGGTCAGGGGACGTCCTATGTAGGATTCCGCGATAAACAGAAGCCTGGCGGTCTCCTGCCGTGATTTGAACTCTCTGAGCTGCTCCGCGCTGTAGGAAGGCTTCCCGTAGGGAGACGCGGATCCGGCATTCGGAACCTGCCCGTAGGAAAGCGCGGATCCGGCATTCGGAACCTGCCCGTAGGAAAGCGCGGGTGCGGTATCCGGAACCTGTCCGTAGGAAGGCGCGGGTGCGGTATCGACAGCCTGTCCCTCGGGCTTTGAGCCATTCTCCATAAATACGGCCAGAGAACGGGAGGTAGAGGAGTGTCCCGCATCGGTTTCCGCCTCCAGATCCCTGAAGTGAATGCCTGTGGGGATGCCGGCGGCATCGTAATCCATGGTCAGAAGCTGCTTTTTCTCCCAATATTTCAGGGAGCGGATGATCTCCCGCTCCGTGTGGTTGAACTTGTCCGCGAGATCGGACACACTGGTAGCCCGATCGGCGCCTAACATACGGAGAAGGTAGAGATATACCTTCAGCTGAGCCTCGTTCGCTCCATCCATATATTCATCAATAAAACGATTGGAAATTGCCGTGGAATTGCAGTTAGAATCCTTATAGATCTTTAATCGCGCCATTCTCTCAAACCCTTCCTCATCAAAGTATTTTTGAGTATAGCACAACCGATTTGAAAATGAAATAGGCAAATTTCTGAAACCAAAAAAGCGGAAAAAATCGACAAAAAATGTGGATAATGTGGAAAATGTGTATAGGGGAGAGCGGGTTTCTCGAAATGTTCCCACCCATACCGAAATCGATTCAAAATACTATCCACACCAAAACATAAAATATCCACAGAGAATAAAATTTTGGAAAAACTTTATCTCTGTGGACATTGTGGACAATTAAATTCCCAACAGATTTTCACCGATTTTCTGCACGTCTCCGGCCCCCATGGTTATCAACAGGTCTCCTTTTGTGCAATTTTTCAAAAGAAAATTTTCAATCTCATCAAAGGTGGGGAAGTAATAACATTCTCCTCCGGCGGCCCGTACGCGCTCCTGCAGAGTGCGTGAGCTGATGCCCAGAGTATCGGTCTCCCGGGCAGCAAAGATATCGGCCAGGACCACCTTATCAGCCATGCACAGGGCTTTGGCAAAATCTTCCATAAATGCCTTGGTGCGGGTGTAGGTGTGGGGCTGGAAGACGCACCAGAGGGTCTTGTGGGGATAATTTGCGGCCGCTTTCAAAGTGGCGGTAATTTCTGTGGGATGATGCGCATAATCATCTATTATAGTGACTCCGCCGATGCTGCCCTTGAGTTCGAAACGTCTGTCCGTGCCGGTGAAGTCTCCCAAGGCTTTCACGGAGATCTTCGGATCCACCTGCATCCGGTCGGCCAGAGCCAGGGCAGCCAGCGCGTTGCTCACGTTATGCTCCCCGGACACCTGCAGGGTCACGGGGCGGGGAGCCGGAGATACCGCTTTGGAGGGAGGAGCCGCGGGGGACTCTTGGAAGAGGGGCCCGTGGGCCAGGAAAGAGATATGCCCCTGCCCGTCATACCGGATTTCCGTGGGATAATAGTCCACGGAGGTGTCCGTCAGAGACCAGGTGATCACCTGACAGTCAAGGCCCTCGGTGATCTCCCTATAGTCGGGGATATCCGCGTTTATGATCAGGCAGCCGTCCGCAGGGATCAGCTCGGCAAATCTGCGGAAAGAGTGACGTATATCCGCCAGATCTTTAAAGAAGTCCATATGGTCTTCCTCAATGTTTAAGATGATGCCGATCGTGGGGAAGAAACTTAAGAAACTGTTGGTGTATTCGCAGGCCTCCGTCACGAAACACTCCGATCCGCCCACCCGGATATTGCCCCCGATGCTCTTGTAGATGCCCCCGATGGACAGGGTGGGATCCGCGCCTGCCTGCAGCAGGATCTCGCTGACCATGGACGTGGTGGTGGTCTTGCCGTGGGTACCGCTGACGGCGATGGAGTGGCGGTAATTGCGCATCAGTTGTCCCAAGAGCTCCGCGCGGGTCAGGTGCGGGATATTCTGCTCAAGGGTCGCCACATATTCGGGATTGTCCGGACGGATGGCGCTGGTAAAGATCACGCAGTCAATGTCGGGGGTGATGTTGGCGGCCCGCTGTCCGTACAGAATGTGTATTCCCTTTTGTTCCAGTCTCTCGGTCAGAGGGCTCGGGCTGCGGTCGGAGCCCGCCACCTGAAATCCGGCATCCGCCAGGATCTCGGCCAGGCCGCTCATACTGATGCCGCCGATGCCCACAAAATAGATGAACGACGGATGTGAGAAATCGATCTTATACATAATGAATGTCCTTTCCGATGAGTGATACATACATAATATACATTATATTATATACACGCGGCGTGAAAAAACAATTATTTCGCCAAAAAGAAAAATTGTGAAATATATCTATAAAAAACGAAAAAAAGTGGATTTTTTTGGTGAAAAATATTCACTTTCCATGGTAAATATGATATAATATCCTTACTCACGGCAGGAAACGGCCGGATGGCCATTCATCGCAAATTGCGTAGCAATTTACGATATAATACTTACACCGTTACGGACGGTAAAAGGCTGGAAGAGGTGATGACATGATCAAAAAAGAAATGATAGCCATGTTGTTGGCAGGGGGACAGGGAAGCCGGTTGGGAGTTCTCACATCCAAGGTGGCCAAGCCCGCCGTGGCATTCGGGGGAAAATACCGCATTATTGACTTTCCGCTCTCTAACTGTATCAATTCCGGCGTGGATACGGTGGGCGTGCTGACCCAATATCAGCCTCTGCGGCTGAACACGCACATCGGTATCGGTATTCCATGGGACTTAGACCGCAATATCGGTGGCGTGACCGTGTTGCCGCCTTATGAGAAGAGCGCCAACAGCGAGTGGTATACGGGGACGGCCAACGCGATCTATCAGAACTTGGAATATATGGAGAGTTTTAATCCCGAGTATGTGCTGATCCTGTCGGGCGACCATATCTATAAGATGGACTATGAGGTGATGTTGGATTTCCACAAGAGGAACAACGCGGAGGTGACCATCGCGGTCATGCCCGTTCCCATGGAGGAGGCAAGCCGTTTCGGTATCATGATCGCCGATGAGAATAAGCGGATCACGGAGTTTGAGGAGAAACCGGAGCATCCTAGGAGCAATCTGGCCAGTATGGGCATCTACATATTTAATTGGAAGATCCTGCGCGAGGCGCTGATCGATATGGCGGAGCAGCCGGCATTGGATTTTGGCAAGCATGTCATTCCCTATTGCCACGACAAGGGGGCGCCTCTTTACGCTTATGAATTCACGGGCTACTGGAAGGATGTGGGCACGCTGCACTCCTACTGGGAGGCCAATATGGAACTGATCGATATCGTGCCGGAGTTCAATCTCTATGAGGAATATTGGAAGATCTATACCAAGAGCGAGATACAGCCGCCGCAATACTTTTCCGCGGACAGCGTGATAGAGCGCAGCATTGTGGGCGAGGGCACCAATATTTATGGCGAGGTGTACAATTCCGTCATCGGATGCGGCGTGATCGTGGGCAAGGGTTCCGTGGTACGCGACTCCATCATCATGAATGGGACGGTGATCGGTGAGAACTGCGAGCTGAACAAGGCCATCGTGGCGGAGAATGTCACCATTGCCGATCATGTCACATTGGGCGCGGGAGAGGAGACACCCAATGAGGCGGCGCCGCATATTTACAATCACGGGTTGGTGACCGTGGGAGAGAGGAGTGTGATCCCGAAGGGCGTGACTGTCGGTAAGAACGCGGTGGTCTTCGGAGTCACGGACATTTCCGACTATGCGGACTCCAAACTTGCAAGCGGCAAAACATTGATTAAGGCAGGTGAACAGCGGTGAGAGCAATCGGGATAATTTTAGCGGGCGGAAACAATCACAGGATGAAAGAGCTGTCACAGAAGAGGGCCATCTGCGCGATGCCCATTGCGGGAAGTTATCGCAGCATCGACTTCACCTTGAGCAATATGTCCAATTCCCATATTCAGAAAGTGGCGGTGTTTACACAGTACAACGCCAGAAGTCTGAATGAGCATCTCAATTCCTCCAAGTGGTGGGACTTCGGGCGCAAGCAGGGCGGGCTGTACGTGTTCACCCCCGCCGTGACATCGGACAACAGCAACTGGTATCGCGGCACGGCGGATGCCATCTGGCAGAATCTTCACTTCCTGAAGAACAGCCATGAGCCCTATGTGGTGATCGCGTCCGGAGACTGTGTGTACAAATTGGATTTTAACAGGGTTCTGGAATACCATATCAATAAGAAGGCCGATATCACGGTGGTATGTCGGGATATGGAGCCGGGGATCAACGTGGAGCGTTTCGGCACGGTGCGCATGAATGAAGAATGCCGCATTGAGGAATTTGAGGAGAAACCCATTCAGGCCAAGACCAACACCATCTCCTGCGGTATCTATATCATCCGCAGACGGCTTCTGATCGAGATGATCGAGAAATGCGCCGAGGAGGATCGCTATGATTTCGTGCGGGATATTCTGATCCGCTACAAAGATATGAAACGGATATATGGCTATAAGATGAGGGATTACTGGCGCAATATCGCCTCCATCGAGGACTATTTCAACACGAATATGGACTTTTTGAAGGCGGAGGTGCGGGATTATTTCTTCAAACAATATCCCGATATTTACTCCAAGGTGGACGATCTGCCGCCCGCCAAGTACAATGTGGGCGCCGCCGGAAAGAACAGCCTGATCTCCAGCGGCTGTATCGTCAACGGGGTGGTGGAGAACTCTGTCATCTTCAAGAAGAGCTATATCGGTAACAACTGTGTCATCAAAAATTCCATCGTCTTGAACGATGTATATATAGGCGACAACTCCTATATTGAGAATTGTATAGTGGAGAGTCGGGATACCATTCGCGCAAATTCGCGCTTTGTAGGGGAGGACGGTATTAAGATTGTGGTGGAGCAGAATGAGAGGTATGTGTTGTAAAATGTTTTAGCCATATAGGCGACAAATGTAACAGGAGGGCTAAGGGTTATGCAGATTACAGATGTACGAGTGCGGAAAATTTCTAAGGAAGGCAAGATGAAGGCGGTAGTATCCATCACGCTTGACGACGAGTTCGTGGTACATGACATCAAAGTCATTGAGGGAGAGAAAGGAATGTTCATCGCCATGCCCAGCAAGAAATCTTCGGATGGAGAATATCGGGATATTGCACATCCCATCAACTCAGACACCAGAGAGAGTATACAGAATCTTATTCTGGGCGCCTATGAGAAGGCGTTGGACGAGCCGGAAGTTTTTGCATAGAGCAGATTGCATAGAAACTGATTGCACACCACATGATAACCGTTATCCGAAACATTTGAATGGTCCGAAAGGACAAGGGTTAAATAAAAGGGCTGCCCGAGTCGGGCGGCTCTTTTATTAACATAAGGACAGTCCGCGGAGCGAGCTGTCCGTTGTTTAATAAGGACAGTCCGCGGAGCGAGCTGTCCGTTGTTTAATAAGGCCACTGAGCTGTTATTGACTTTTTGCGGGAAAAATGCGACAATATACCCATATTGATCAGGTGGAGGGAACGGCGCATGTATGTCATCGCAGGCTTGGGCAATCCCGGCCCCAAATATGTAAACACACGTCACAATATCGGATACGATGTCATAGACCGGCTGGCGGAGGCGGAGAACATTTCCGTCTTGGAGAAGAAGCATAAGGCCATCATCGGCAAGGGAATCGTGGCGGGGGAGAAATGCATTCTGGCCAAGCCGGTGACCTTTATGAATCTGAGCGGCGAGAGCATCCGGGAGTTGACGGACTATTATAAGTTGGACGAGACCGCACAGCTCATCGTGATATCCGATGACATCAGCCTGGACGTGGGGCAGATCCGGGTGCGCAAGAAGGGCAGCGCCGGCGGCCACAACGGACTGAAAAATATCATCGCGAATCTGGGGCATGAGGAATTCATGCGGGTGAAGATGGGAGTCGGAGAGAAACCCAAGGGTTGGGATCTCGTTGACTATGTGTTGGGACATTTTTCGGACGAAGAGCGCAAGACGATGGACGAGGCCTGTGAGCGGGCCGTGGAAGCGATCCGCATGATGATCGCAGGTGAGGCGGATGCCGCCATGAACAGGTTCAACACCAAGAAGGAGGCGTGATATGCAGGCTTTGCTTGCACCTTTGGAGGAGCTTGCGGAATACGGCTCTATGAGGGAGATCATCTTAAGACGGAGCGGCAGGACGGGGACGACCCTAAAGTCGTCAGGCAGGGTCCTGGCCGTCACAGGATGCGTGGACTCCCAGAAACTGCATATGATATACGGATTGAGCGATGGCCTTCGATGCAGGGTCATCGTTACTTATAGTGATCTGAAAGCGAAGGAGCTGTACGAGGAGTATAAGTTTTATGACAGAAATGTCACATTATATCCCGCCAAGGATCTGATCTTTTTTCAGGCGGATATTCACGGCAATCAGCTCACGGGGGAGCGCATCCGGACCATGCGCAGGATCATGGAGCGCAAGCCGCTCACGATCATCACCACCTACGCGGCGCTCATGACGCCGCAGGTGCTGTGGGATGAGGAGCGGGACGTCATCCGGCTGAGCAGAGGGGGAAGTTTGGATGAGAGCGGCCTGTCCGGGCGTTTGGTGGCCATGGGATATGAGAAGGTTTATCAGGTGGAGAGTCCAGGGCAGTTCTCCATCCGCGGCGGCATCGTGGATGTGTTCGATCTGACGGAGGAGAATCCCTATCGCATAGAGCTGTGGGGGGATGAGGTGGACTCCATCCGAAGTTTTGATGTGTTGAGCCAGCGCTCCATCGAGAAACTGGAGAGTATCCGCGTCTATCCCGCCACGGAGTTTGTGCTGTCGGACGAGCGCATGCGGGCGGGACTTGACAGGGTGGAGCGGGAGGCCAAGGAGAGAGAGGCTTATTTCAGGGACAGACACAAGCCTGAGGAGGCGCACCGCATTGTTACCCAGGTAAAGGAGCTCAGAGAGCAGCTTTTGGAATTTCAGAACAAGGTGAATCTGGAGAGCTATATCCATTATTTTTATGAAGATAAGGTGACACTGCCTGAGATCCTGCGGAGTATGGATCCGGCTGCGGTATTTTTTATTGATGAGCCCGCGCGGGTGAAGGAGCAGGCGGACGCGGTGGAGCTTGAGTTTCGGGAGAGTATGGAGCAGCGCGCTCTGAAGGGCTATATCCTGCCCGGGCAGATGGACATTCTCTACGGCGGGGAACAGTTGGCGGCCAAACTGGCCTCCGGCATGGTCTTTACGCTCTCCACTCTGGAGGGGCAGTATGGATTTTTTAAGCCGGAACAGAAATTTGACATTCATGTCAGAAATTTGGCGCCCTACAATAACAGTTTTGAGGCCTTGGTCAGGGATCTGAAGAATTACCGCAGGAAAGGGTATCGGGTGCTTTTGCTGTCCGGTTCCCGCACCAGGGCCAAGCGTCTGGCGGAAGATCTGCGGGATCAGGAGCTTGCGGCGGTGTACACGGAGGATCCCATGCGGGAAGTGCAGGCGGGAGAGGTACTGACCTGTTACGGATATGTGAGCAGAGGATTTGAATACCCGCTGTTAAAATTCGTGGTGCTGTCGGAGACGGATATCTTCGGCGCGGAGAAAAAGAAGAAAAAGAAACGCAAGCATTATCAGGGTCAGAAGATCAATGATTTTAACGAGTTGAAAGTGGGAGACTATGTGGTCCATGAGAGCCACGGGCTGGGTATCTACAAGGGTATCGAGAAAGTGGAGATGGAGCATGTGGTCAAGGACTACATCAAGATAGAATATCGGGACGGCGGCAATCTCTATGTGTTGGCCACTGGTCTGGATGTGATCCAAAAGTACGCCTCCGCCGATGCCAAGAAACCGAAACTCAACAAGCTGGGCAATAAGGAGTGGGAGCGCACCAAGACCAAGGTCCGCTCCGCCGTGGACGAGGTGGCCGCGGATCTGGTGAACCTCTATGCGCTGCGGCAGCAGTCCGAGGGCTATCAATACGGCAAGGACACGGTATGGCAGCGGGAGTTTGAGGAGATGTTCCCCTTTGAGGAGACGGAGGATCAGTTGGCGGCCATCGCGGACACCAAAGCCGATATGGAGAGCCGCAAGATCATGGATCGTCTGATCTGCGGGGATGTGGGATACGGCAAGACGGAAGTCGCGCTGCGCGCCGCCTTTAAGGCGGTGCAGGAGGGAAGACAGGTGGTGTATCTGGCGCCCACCACCATTTTGGCGGGACAGCATTACAATACTTTCGTGCAGCGCATGAAGGATTTCCCGGTGCGCGTCGATCTGCTCAGCCGTTTCAGGTCCGCGGCGGAGCAGAAAAAGACGGTGACTGATCTGCAAAAGGGACTGGTGGATATCGTCATCGGCACTCACAGGGTATTGTCCGCGGACGTAAAATTCAAGGATCTGGGACTGTTGATCGTGGACGAGGAACAACGTTTCGGTGTGGCCCACAAGGAGAAGATCAAGAAACTGAAGGAGAATGTGGATGTGCTGACGCTGACGGCCACTCCCATTCCCCGCACATTGCACATGAGCCTCATCGGTATACGCGATATGAGTGTGCTGGAGGAGGCGCCCGGGGACAGGCAGCCCATTCAGACTTTTGTGTGCGAATACAATGAGGAGATGGTGAGAGAGGCCATTTCCCGTGAACTGGCCAGGGGCGGACAGGTATATTATGTATACAACAGAGTCAATACGATCGGGGATATCACCGCCGCGATCGCCGCGTTGGTTCCTGACGCGGTGGTGGCCTTTGCCCACGGACAGATGAAGGAGCAGGAGCTTGAGCGCATCATGTTCGACTTTGTCAACGGGGACGTGGATGTGCTCGTGACCACCACCATCATCGAGACGGGATTGGATATACCCAATGTGAACACCATGATCATTCATGACTCCGACAATATGGGACTGGCACAGCTCTATCAGCTCAGAGGGCGCGTGGGGCGCTCCAACCGCACGGCCTATGCTTTTCTGATGTATAAGCGGGACAAGATGCTCAAGGAAGTGGCGGAGAAACGTCTGGAGGCCATTCGGGAGTTCACGGATCTGGGCAGCGGTTTCAAGATCGCCATGCGGGATCTGGAGATCCGGGGAGCGGGAAATCTTCTGGGGATGCGCCAGCACGGCCATATGGAGGCTGTGGGATACGATCTGTACTGCAAGATGTTAAACGAGGCGGTGCAGCGTCTGAAGGGGGATTCCCGGGAGGCGGACATGGACTCTTTCGCCACGGTCATCGATCTGGATGTGGACGCTTTCATTCCGCCGACCTATATCGTCAATGAGGTGCAGAAACTGGATATCTACAAGCGGATCGCCGGCATTGAGAGCGAGAGGGAGCGGGACGACATGCGGGACGAGCTGCTGGACCGTTTCGGCGCGGTGCCGCAGTCGGTGGAAAATCTCCTTGAGATCGCCCTGCTCAGGGTGGCGGCCCACAGTCTGTATCTCACGGAGGTGAAGGGCAAGAATGAGAAGATCGTCTTTACCTTTAAGCCGGATGCGGCGGTGAATCCCGCGGGGATTCCCAAGGTCCTGCGGCAGGTGGGGAATGATCTGTCCTTCACGGCTTACGGTACGCCCTATTTTACCTGTAAATACAAAAAGACGGGGCTCTTGGAGCGGGATGAGGAGCTGTTGTTGAACAGGACCCGCGAGATTCTGACAGTCATGTCAGATGAATTGAGGTAGATTTATTGGACAACATATCCGGTATCTTCTTATCAGAACAGATCAGATTAATTCAAAGTAAATCGGATCAAATGATTCTGAAGGAGGTAAAGGATATGAAAGGTTATATCACTGCGAACGGTTATATGGGACTGGTGGAGGGCAGATATATTCTGTTCGCCAGCGAGGAGGACTACAGGGAATATTTGGAGGCTGCGTAGTTCCATGGGAGCGAATGTATGAAGAGAGAGAGATTGGCAAAATACCTTCCGTTAGGGATCGTCCTGTTGGGGGCGGTCCTGCGTCTCGCGTATTTGGGGGCCATGCCCGGAGGAATGCATCAGGACGAGGCGCTGACGGCATGGAATGCCTTTGCCATGTTTCACGAGGGGATCGACTCGGCGGGCAATGTTTGGCCGGTCTATATGGCGGGGTGGGGCGATGGGCAGAGCGCCCTCTATGTATGGCTGACGGTGCCGCTCCTGTTTCTGACGGGCGGACATGCCCTGCCCTTTGTCACCAGGCTGCCCCAGGCGGTCACGGGTATCTTCACTCTGGCGGCGGTATACGGCATCGTGAAGAGGCTGACGGGGGAGCGCAAATTGGCCCTGTGGAGCCTTTTTGCGCTGGCGGTCTGTCCCTGGCACATCATGATGAACCGGTGGGGCCTGGAGGCCAATCTGGCGCCCGGATTTCTCATCTTCGGCCTGTACTTTTTTGTGAGAGGCCTGGAGGAGAAAAAGTTTTTGCCGGTGTCCGCCTTTTTCTACGGCCTGAGCCTGTACTGCTACGCGGTGGTCTGGCTGATCGTACCGGTCATTCTGCTGTTGGAGATCGGCTATGGCTTGTGGCATAAAAAGCTGCGGATCGACCGTGTCGGGTGGTTGTCGGCGGCGATCCTCTTTGTCATGGCTCTGCCCCTTATGCTGTTTGTGTTGGTGAATCAGGGGGTGATCGAAGAGATCCGGCTTCCCTTTATGACGATTCCGTCCATGAGCGGATATCGGGGCGGTGAGGTCGCGGGTGATCCGCGTCGGATGTGGATCAATCTGCGCACGGCTCTCTCCCTTCTGTGGCATCAGAACACGGGAGCTCCCTATGATGTATTGTTGCCCTGGGGCCTGTTTTATGACATCGGCAGGGTCTTTATCGTGATCGGAGCGGTGGCCATGACGGTGAAAGTGCTGCGCGGACTGTGGCGCAGAGAGTACACGGGGGAGACTTTTCTGTTCATTCAACTGCTCGGAGGCGGGATCCTCTGTCTCTTTGTGGCGGCCGTGCTGCATCAGATCAACGCGCTCTATATTCCGTTGGTGCTCTGCGAGGGATACGGCATTTGGAAGACACTTGAGATCATTGGAAAGCGGAAAGCCCTTCTCGCCAAGGGTTGCGCCGTTTTGCTGACGGGGGTATATCTGTTCCTGTTGGCGGGCTTTACCGCGGATTATTACACGGAGTACCGGGAGGTGGTAAACGCCTACTTTGGAGAGGGGATCAGGGAGTGCGTGGACTATGCCGTGGCAGTGTGCGGGGAGACGGGGCTTGACACCATCACCGTGGAGAAAGCGGCGCAGTGGCCCAGACTGTTGTTGTACACAGAGACACTGCCCTCGGAGTATCTGAAGTCCGTGGTCTATGACGTGCCACCCGCCCCGGCGAGCTTTAGGACGGGGGATCTTATGATCCGCACCCGCATCGACTATGACCGGATCGACAGGGAGAGCGTGTACATTCTGTATTTTATCGACCGGGAGATCTTTGAGCAGGATTTTGAACTGACCAAGTTTGAGGACTGGTATGTGGCAGTGCCGCGTTAGCAGCTGATGCACAGAAGGACTGCGTTGCCGCAGATTCCGATGGGGCAGGATGCGGCGGGCAGGAACATACAGTCGCCTTTGTCGAAAGACAATATTTTTGATCCGAAGAGCAGACTTCCCCGTCCCTCCGGACACAACAGGATCCGGAAGGAATATTCTGTGGTGGAACAATCGCAGGGCGCATCGGCGGATGTGTTGATCAGAATCCGTTCCACCTGAAAATATTTGCAGCGACACAGAAACTCCGACGCGTATCCGGGGCGATAGCGCAGGACGCGTATAGGCTGTCTGGGATTTGCGCCGCCCGTCAGATCTGCGACCTGTAGGGCTTTGTCTATGTGCAGGGGGCGTTTCAGGCCGTTTTTGTCCGTGCGGTCAAAGTCATACAGTCTGTAAGTGAGATTGGAATTTTCCTGCACCTCGGCCAACAGGATACCCGCGCCGATGGCATGGACGGTTCCCGCTTTGACAAAGAACACATCATCCTTTTGCACGGGGACTTTGCGGAGATATTTCTCTATATCGCCCTGCTGCAGGCTCTGCCTCACGAGAGATTCACTCATGGTTCTCGTAAAGCCATAGATGAGATGAGCGCCGGGAACGGCGTCCAACACATACCACATTTCGGATTTGCCGAGGGAACCCTGTTCATACCGTCCGGCATAGTCATCGTCAGGGTGTACCTGCACGGACAGTTTCTGTCTTGCGTCGATCAGTTTGACCAGAACAGGCAGTTCGCGCGAGCCGTTGTTTGTCTGAGCCCCTGTGGCGGAGGCATGGCTGCCCAGATATTCCGGATGTTCAGCCAGGACCCGGCGCAGATTCAACCCCTTGTGAGGACCGCTCGCCACCATGCTGAGTCCGTCGGGATGAGTGGAGCATTCCCAAGTCTCCGCCAGAGGCGAGAGATCGATATTCTTATGGAAATCCAGATTTAATCTGTCTCCGCCCCAGAGGTAATCTTTGCCCGCGGGGGAGAGCAGAAAAGGTTCATTCTTCCAACTCATATTTGATCTTGTCATGGACACTGATATCCCTGCCCAACTGCACCTCCATTATCTTAAGCTCCGTGTCGGCGATGACCGTGTGGCGGCAGCCCGCCTGCATGGTGATCACATCCCCGGCCTGCACCGGCTGTTCCATGCCGTCCACGATGGTGCGCCCGCGGCCTGACAGGATCGTCCACATCTCATCCCGATACTGATGGCTGTGATAATTCATCCGATGTCCGGGATTCAGAGTCACCTTGATGGTGAGGCTTTCCTCCTCCACATCCAACACTCTGAAACTGCCCCAGGATTTCTCCGCGAACATGATCTGTTGGTCAAGGGTATCCACAAAAGGCTTGATATAACTGGATTGCTCCTTGTCGGACACAAGGATTCCCTCCGGACTGGCGGAGACCACCACATCTTTAAGTCCCATGCAGAGAATGGGCATGTCCAACTCATTGACCACATGGACATTCTCGCAGGTCTCGTTCAGGATCGCTTTGCCCACCCGGTCATCGTCCATGGCCTCGGTCAGGGTGTTCCATGTGCCGATATCCTTCCAGCTCCCTTTGAAACGCAGCACTTGGATGGCGGTTTCCTTCTCCACCACCGCGTAATCAAAGCTGATGGGTTTCAGAGAGTCATATCTGTCAAAGAGATCCTGATAATCCGTGTAGTTTAGGAGGGCGCGGGCGCGGTCCAACAGATAGCTCAATTTGTAGGCAAACACGCCGCCGTTCCACAGCGCGCCCTGCTCCATGTATTTTTGTGCTGTCTCTTTATCCGGCTTTTCTTTAAAGGTCTGCACGGAACTCACATCCTGCGTGTTCTCAGGGATGATATAACCGTATTTCTCGCTGGGATATGTGGGTTCAATACCCATGAGGACCAGATTGGCGGAGGTCTCCAAGGCCAGTCGGCTCAGTTTTTCAAGGGCTTGAAAATAGTCCTCGTTGACATAGGGATCCACGGGACATACGACCACGGATTCCTTCTCATCCACACCCATCACTTCATGGAGATAGGCGGTGGCCAGAGCGATGGCGGGAAAAGTGTCCCGCCTGCAGGGCTCCACACAGATGCCCACATCATCCCCCAACTGGCTGTGGATGGAGGACACCTGAGATTTGGAGGTGGCGATGGTGACGAGTGCCTTGTCATCCGTGCTGCGGATCTGTCTGTAGACACGCTGTACCATGGATTCATACTCCCCGTCGGGGGTGCGGAACAATTTGATAAACTGTTTGGAGCGGATGTCATTGGAGAGCGGCCAGAGCCGTTTTCCCGATCCGCCGGACAATAATATGATGTTCATAAAACTCCGTTTCTGCCCGTAAAGGCGTTGATTCCCGCGAGCATTTGATTCAGGCTGTCGGTTCACATATTGCATATCATGAGGTTTCAGCGCTCGGCGCGCATGGTATTGTGCAGGAAGTCATCGTAGGTGAGACGGATGCCTTCCTTCAGTTCCGTGTGATAATGCCAGCCCAGTCTCTCCAGTTTGGACACATCCAAAAGCTTTCTGGGGGTGCCGTCCGGCTTGGAGGTATCCCATTTGATCTCGCCGTCATAGCCGATGATCCCGGCCACCAGTTCCGTGAGTTCGCGGATGGTCAGTTCCTTACCTGTTCCCACGTTCACGGTCTCATTTCCCGAGTAGTGATTCATGAGAAAGACACAGGCATCCGCCAGATCATCCACATAGAGAAACTCCCGCAGAGGCGCGCCGCTGCCCCAACAGACGACTTCCGCAAGCCCTGATTCCTTCGCCTCGTGAAAACGGCGTATCAGCGCGGGCAGCACATGGCTGTGGGTGGGGTGGTAATTATCGTTGGGGCCGTAGAGATTGGTGGGCATGGCGGAGATATAATCCGTGCCATACTGCCTGTTCAGAAATTCGCAGTATTTCAGCCCGGAGATCTTGGCCAGCGCGTAGGCCTCGTTGGTCTTTTCCAATTCCGAGGTCAGAAGGCAGCTCTCCGGCATGGGCTGCGGAGCCATGCGGGGATAAATGCAGGAGGATCCCAGAAACAAAAGCTTTTTGCAGCCGTTCTGCCATGCGGAATGGATCACATTCATCTCCAGGGTCATATTCTCATACATAAAGTCAGCCAGAGCCTCTGAGTTGGCGAGGATACCGCCCACCTTGGCCGCCGCCAGGAACACATAGTCGGGTTTCTCCCGATCAAAAAATTCTTCCACGTCTGTCTGTCTGCACAGATCCAGTTCCCTGTGTTCCGCGGTGAGGATATTGTGATAGCCCTGTGCCTGCAGCGCGCGGACGATGGCGGAGCCCACCATGCCTCTGTGTCCCGCCACATAAATCTTATCTTCGGCATTCACTTTGCATCTGCCTCCTCTCGCGCGAGTGCCCTGTCATGTTCGGCCATGATGCGGATCAATTCCTCATAGGAGGTCTTTTCGGGATTCCATCCCAAAACCTCTTTGGCCTTGGTGGGATCGCCCAAAAGGTTGTCCACATCCGTGGGGCGAAACCATGTGGAATTGACGCATACGAGCATTTTGCCCGTGGCGGTGTCATAGCCCTTCTCCTCCAATCCCTTGCCTTCCCAGCGGAGAGTGATGCCGTTGGCGGCAAATGCCTTCTCGGTGAAGTCCCGCACCGTATGTTGATTGCCGGTGGCAATGACGAAATCTTCGGGGGTTTCATGCTGCAGCATCAGCCACATGCATTCCACATAGTCCCCCGCATATCCCCAATCCCTCAGGGAGTCCAGATTCCCCAGTTCCAGATGATCCTGAAGTCCCTCGGCAATGCGGCCGGCGGCCAGAGTGATCTTGCGGGTGACGAAGTTGGCTCCCCGCCGCTCGGATTCATGGTTGAACAGGATTCCGTTCACCGCGAACATTCCGTAGGCCTCTCTGTATTCCTTCACGATCCAAAAGCCGTACTGCTTGGCCACGGCGTAAGGGCTGTAGGGATGAAAAGGAGTCGTCTCCCGCTGCGGGATCTCTTCCACCTTGCCGAACAGTTCGGAGGTGGAGGCCTGATAGATCCGGGTCTTCCGTGTCAGTCCCAGGATGCGGACGGCTTCCAGGATTCTGAGCACGCCCATGGCGTCCACCTCCCCGGAGTATTCCGGCACGTCGAAAGAGACCTGCACATGGGATTGGGCGGCCAGATTGTATAATTCATCCGGCTGCACCAATCCGATGATGCGGATCAAAGAGGACGTGTCCGTCAGATCCCCGTCGTGGAGTCGGATGCTTCCCGCCGCGATCATATGGTCAATATGGTTGGTATTGGAACCGGAGGACCGGCGAACGATCCCATGTACCTCATAGCCCTTTTTTAACAGAAATTCAGCGAGATAGGAGCCGTCCTGTCCCGTGATACCCGTGATCAAAGCTTTTTTCATGAGAAAACCTCTTTTCTGAAAGAATTTTATCGCTAAACAAAACTATTTTACAAGTTTCGAAAACCGTATTTAAGGGTATATTTTGAGAATTACTAGCATAATATTGACTTTTGTGTTATACTGCGGTAGGGATCGGTATACACTGATCGGAAAGGCGGCCGGGCATGGATCCTATGATGTTTGATGAAACACCGGTACAATCTGACAGAATATTATATACGCCCTCTGATTTTGCCAAATCCAATCTGATCCATCTGCAGGAGGTGGGAAGTCTCAGAGCAAAACAGCCCCACACCAGCAGACGCCGGAATCTGTCTTCCTATCTCTTCTTTATGGTGTCGGAGGGGGAGGGCGAGTTGGAGTATGAGGGGCGGACTTATGCTCTGGGGCCGGGGGACTGTGTGTTTGTGGATTGCCACAAGACCTATGCCCACAGCTGCAAAGAGCCGCTCTGGCGACTGAAATGGGTTCATTTTTACGGGCCCAACATGGGCGGCATCTACGGGAAGTATGTGGAGCGCGGAGGGAGACCGGTATTGCATCCGCGGGATGCGGATGCCTTTGAGAGGATCCTGAATGAGATTTATGCCATAGCCGCCTCGGACACTTACATTAAGGATATGCAGATCTGTGAGAAATTAACCTCGCTGCTGACTCTGCTCATGGGACAGAGCTGGAGAGGGGCGGAGGGCGCGGAGTCCGGGGGCGGCTTTCGGCAGGCGACGAAGAAACAGAATCTTCAGGCCGTGAAAGAATATCTGGACGCGCATTATGATGAGAAGATCACATTGGATATGTTGGCGGGACGGTTTTATATCAACAAATTTTATCTGACGCGGGTGTTCAAGGAGCAGTTCGGGGAGTCCGTCACGGAGTATCTCTTACAGGCGCGCATCACGCAGGCCAAGCAGAGATTGCGTTTCACGGATAAATCCATCGAGGAGATCGCCCATGAGTGCGGTATGCATGACGCCAATTATTTTGCCAGGCAGTTCAAAAAGGTGGAAGGTGTGACGGCAGGGCAGTTTCGGCGGATGTGGTGACCGGACGGGACACACCCGGAATAAATAAGACTGAGCCGTCCGGGCGCGGTGACCGGGACAATGGAAAAGAGGACAAAAGTCTATGAAAAGAGATTCCAATACAAAGCGATCGAGTCTGACAAAACAATTCTCAAAAGAGGCATTAACGGATCCTATCCTGTTTGCCATACTTCTGGCGGGAGTGATGGCGGTCTGGTTCTGCCTGTTTCACAGACAGTGTGTGGAGAGTCTGACGGGCAGCGGGCTTTATCACTCCGACATGAAGGCCTATATTCTGGAGATGCAGGGATTGGACAGCGGTTACAGTTTTCCGTATCCCATTCTCTTTTGGCTGTCGGCGTTCTTTCATCTGTTTGTGACGCCCGAGACGGCCACGGCCCTTGCCGTAACGCTGCTGAACGGGTTGGCGGTCCTTGCCGTCAAGGTGGCGCTGAACGGGTTGATGCGGGAACCTCTGGCAGAGAAAACGCCCGGATATCGCAGACTGGCGGGGATCGGTATCAGTCTGGTGTCCATTGCCCTGTTTTTTGTATCCATGGTGTATCCGCCCAAGGGAATGTATCTGCCCGGCATCCTGTACAATTATCTGGGAGTCTTCACGGCCAATCCCCTGCACAATGCCACTTACATGGCGGCAAGGCCCTTCGCCGTCCCGGCTTTTCTGTGGTATGTGAAAATCCTGGACGAGTATGAGAAGGGCGTGAACCTGAGAGATTATCTGTGCTTTTCAGCCCTGCTCTTGTTGGCCACCATGGCCAAGCCGAGTTTTACCATCGTGTTGGTGGGGGCGGCGGGGCTCATCATGCTGTATCGCCTGTTCCGCTCCCGCTTTCAAAATTTCAGACAGACCGTTCTGTTGGGCATGACCTTTCTTCCCACCTTCGCGGATCTGCTCTATCAGTTTCGGGGCGTGTTCGTGCCCGCGGAGGGCGAGGAGGGCGGTATCGGTTTTTGTCTGGGGAGCATCTGGAGGCTGTACTGTGACAATATCCCGCTGGCGGTGGGGTTGGCGATGGGATTTCCGATTCTGGTGCTGCTGCTGAATTTCAAGGAATTGAAGACGAATACTTTATATCGCTTTTCCTGGCAGATCTGGCTCATGAGCTTTGTCATGACATTTTTCCTGTATGAAAAGGGTTTTCGCGATAAGGACTTTAATTTTTCGTGGAGTTACATGTACGGTATTTTCTTTGCGTTCTTCGGGGCGCTGACGGTGCTTATGCGCGCCACGATAGAGGGAAAGCGAAAGTGGCTCATCACGCTGCAGTGGTTGGCTTTTCTGTGGCATTTAAGCTGCGGTCTCTATTATTTTTACGGAATCTGCCAAGGGAAAATGTACTACTGAGCAGAGACATTCCGCGGGCCGCGTAGGGCATCAGCAGCAGACCGTAGAGGAAGATATAGCGGGCATTGGCTTCCCAGATCATGTGGAACAGGAATCCGCCGAAGGCGCCGATCAGACCGATCCACGGGTAGAGACGGCGGTCCTTCCGGCTAAGGATCCCGGACAATACCCAGGTCAGGCAGCACAGCCATGTCAGATTTTGGTACAAATTGCAGTATTCCACATAAAACCTTGAGGCGGATCCGGTGTATACGGATTCCACCGCGGGATGTCTTTCGCCCAACGTGGCCAGGGTGGCCTGACGGGACGCATAGGTGCCGTCCGCCCACTGGGACAGAAATTTGTGGAAATAGAAGTCCGCGGTATAGCCGGGATGCTGCAGGAAGTAGGCGGAGCGCTCCTCCATAAATTGCCGGCTGAGCTCGGATGTGGCCGCCGTATCCATGCCGGTGTCCCGATAAGTGTCGAAATTAAAACCGTTGTACCATCCGTTTCCCCGGGAGGATTCCTGCATACCCATGGCAAAGTAGGACATGGCGGGCACGCCCGATCTCAAAGTATTTCCCGCCCGCAGTTCGTAGATCTTCTGCGTGGCCGGCAGGATGGTGAGAGCGCCGGCCGTACAGAGCGCCGCGAAGAGGAACAGCCCTCTCCGGCGGGTCTTTATGCCCTCCGCCAACACCGTCAGGATCACGGCGATCAGGATGATGAGAGAATTTTTGCGCAGCATGACCGACAGTGTCAACAGGACGAGCGGGCAGACGGCGATCCGTTTGAGATGCTTTTCTTCTCTGTTTTGGAGCAGCCGCAGCAACAGATAAATTCCGGCGGACAGGGCCGCGAAGGAGGGAATCTCTCCATATACGAAGGAACTGTAGAAGATCAGCGGCAGATTGCCCCCGGCGAGGATCAGATACAGGCAGTCCGCCCGATCGTCCTCCCACAGGAGATGGACGGTGGCGTATTGATAATAAACGATCAAACAGGTCAATACTACATACAGGCATTTGATGAAGTGATAGGCTTGCAGATCAATGGGAAACAGATTCCAAACGCGGATCAGCAGCTCCAGAAAGGCCGTCAGGCCTACCTGTTGAGGATAGTAGGACAGATAGGAATCCGTGGGATGAATGACGGAGGTATCTCCCGCCGCCAGACTTCCCGCCGCGGAGTACACCGACCACGCGTCCGCCGCCGGAGCGGTCCTTCCGAACAGGATGAGCACGGCTCCCAACAGGATGATCCATCCGAAAGTGAGGATGAGCAGGATCTTTTTGCCGAGAGCCGGTCTGCGGCAGACAATATGGCAGATAAACCCAAATACCGTCAACAGCCCCGCCGTGCCGAGAATGTTCCACAGCGGATTGTCGATCCGCGTCAGCACCTGTTGGGAAGTCATGTCCGTGGCGTGGCATGTGAACAGAAACCCTGATATAAACAGCAGACCCATGAACGCCAGGGACAGGATCTGTATGGAGTTGTAGGAGAGATCATATATTTTTGCAAGCAGTTTGTTCATATCATTCCACCCTGAAAACAAATCGACATTTTTTTTATAGTTTCTACATTATAGCATAATATTATTCATAAAAACAGTGGCTGTAAAAGAATAATCGTGATAGAATAATGTTAAAATATGGAAATATGTGACAGGAAAAAGACGGGAAAAGGGGATTTAAATGGATAAGATCGCAGTGCTGATACCCTGCTATAATGAGGAACAGACCATCGCGAAGGTGATCGGGGACGTGCAAAAGGCTCTGCCCGAGGCGGTGATCTATGTTTACAACAACAACTCCACGGACCGCACGGCCAAGATCGCCGGGGAGTGCGGCGCCATTGTGCGAAATGAGTACAAGCAGGGCAAGGGCAATGTCATGCGGCGGATGTTTCGGGAGATCAACGCGCAGTGCTATCTCATGATAGACGGGGACGACACCTACCCCTTGGACTGTGCGGAGGAGATGGTGCGTCTTGTCCTGGAGAAGGGAGCGGACATGGTGGTGGGAGACAGACTTTCCTCCACCTATTTCTCGGAGAACAAGAGACCTTTCCACAATTTTGGCAACAGCCTGATGCGCGCGGGGATCAACAGCCTCTTCCGATCCGACATCAAGGACATCATGACGGGTTACAGGGCATTCAGCTATGAGTTTGTAAAGACTTTCCCTGTGTTCTCCAAGGGGTTTGAGATCGAGACGGAGATGACCATTCACGCGGTATATTATAATATGCAGGTGGAAAATGTGGTGGTGGAGTACCGCGACAGGCCGGAGGGCAGTGTGTCCAAATTGAACACCTACAGCGACGGCGCCAGAGTCATCCGCAAGATGCTGCAGCTCTACAAGAACTATAAGCCCTTTGCCTTCTTCGGCATGGCGGGCCTGTTGTTGGTTCTTGTGGCGGCGGTGTTGTTTGTGCCCGTGGGACTGGCCTATCTGGAGAGCGGTCTGGTGCAGCGTTTCCCCACTCTGATCGTGTGCGGCTTTATGGCGTTGGCGGGAGTGCAGTCCTTCTTCGCGGGAATGATTCTGGAGGTCATGGGAGCCAAGGACAGAAGGGATTTTGAGTATCGCCTGAACAGGGTTCATGATGCCAAAAAGGTTGCGGAATGAGGAAATATATAAGAAATCTTTGGATCTTTGTCCCTTTGGGATTTCTGTTCTGTTTTTTTCAACTGACTGGGAGAGACTTGGCGGGACAGGGCAATATTGTCTGGAGCGGCGGATATGCGCTGCGCCTGTGTCTTTGGAGCCTCATGGGCGGTGCCCTCGCGGGGGCATGCAGTGTTGCGGCGCCGGTGTGGTATGGGATGCTGCGTGAGCGGATCCTGCGGTCTCGCGGAGGGCTTGCGCGCGGCGAAGAAATTTCCCGTGGCGGGAGCCCGCATTGCGGCAGCAGCATCCTTGGCGGCGGGAACGTCCTCTGCGGCAGCCTGAAGGCATGGCAGTTTTGGGCGGTCTGTTTCGCGCTGATCTTCTTGTGTTGGCTGCCCTGTTATCCGGCCTACTATCCGGGAATCTGCGCCTATGATGTCACCATGCAGACCGGACAGATCGAGGATCATGCCTACAACGACCATCATCCCATTTTGCACACCCTGCTGATCGAGGGCAGTATGCGGATGGGCACGGCGCTGTTCGGGGATGCCAATACGGGACTCGGCATTATGGTGTTGGCGCAGATGTGTTGTTTGGCGGCGGCCTTGGCCTGGGGGATCACGCTGTTGCGCGGGCGGGGGGCCTCGGGTATCGTCATCGGGTGTCTGCAGTTGGGGAGTATGCTGTATCCCTTTCACTGGTATATGAGCGTCAGCGTGATCAAGGATGTGTTCTTCAGCATATTTTTTCTGTTGCAGATGATCGCGTTGTGTGAGACAATAAGGCGGAGAAAGAGCAGTCCGGATCTCTATGACGGCCTGTTCGCGATCTCCTCGATCGGGATGCAGTTATTCCGCACCAACGGCAGATACGCGTTGTTGGCGCTGTTGGTGCTGCTCTTGGGAGCCTGCGTGTTCGGCAGGGCCAACAGGCGTCTCTGGGGAAGACTTGTCCTAAATTGCGCGGTATGTCTTGTGGCGGGCAGCCTGCTGTTGTCGGGATTGTTCCGCGTGACCAAGGCCGAGCAGGGAGACCGCAGAGAGATGCTGAGTATGCCGATCCAACAGCTTGCCCGGTGTATGCTCTATCACGGAGGCTCGGGAGCGCTCCCCGGGGATGACGGCAGCATGGAGGAGCAGGATCGGGCGCTGATCAATGACTTTATCCTGGATGAGGCTTGGCGGGAGTACCGGCCGGATATATCGGATCCCGTCAAAAGGCATACCAACACCTATGTGGCCAGGTATCGCGCCGGTGATTTCGCGCGCGCATATCTGCATCTGTTGTGTCAATACCCCGGAGATTTCCTCAACGCCGCGTTGGCTGTCAACGCGGGTTATCTGTATGTGGGGGACGAGACCCACGCCGTGATCAATAAAAACGGACGGGACAGGGGATTGGGTTATGTGCAGACCAGGTGGGTGGAGGAGGAACTGAACCCCCGTGGACTCTACAAGGACTCCAAATGGGAGAGTCTGCATGAGATATTGGAGGAGTGGGCGGACGAAAATGCCTATCTGAAAATGCCGGTGTTAAAATATCTGTTTGTGCCGGGAGTGTTTTTGTGGCTGTATCTGTTGTTGGCCGGGTGTCTGGCGGCGAGACGGCGATATGCCGAATGTATGCCCTTGGGATTGGTGATGGGGTATTATCTGACATTGTTTTTGGGCCCCACCGTACAGTTGCGATATATATATCCCCTGATGCTGGCGCTGCCTTTTACGGCATGGCTGACACTGACGGGGGACCGGGATAAGGAAAGGGATCATGAGCGAAAAGCATGACGGCGCGGACAAGCGTACCACGAGCGACAAACTGATCATCGGAGCGGGGCTTTACGGACTCTATTCCGCGCTCTACTGCGGCAGAAAGGGACAGAAAGTGACCGTTCTGGAGATAGAGGCGGCGCCTTTTACGCGGGCCACTTACATCAATCAGGCCAGGGTGCACATGGGATATCATTATCCCCGCTCCCTCTCCACGGCCATGAAGTCCGCCGGGTATTTCAGGAGATTTGTGGAGGATTACGGGTTTTGTATTCATGATAAGTTTCAACAGATCTATGCCACCTCGAGGCATTTTTCCTGGACGGACGCGAAGGAATTTCGAAAGTTTTGCGCAAACGCCGGTATCCCCTGCATGGATCTGCCGGCGGAGCAGTATTTCCGGCCGGGTATGTGTGACGGCGCCTTTGTGACGGAGGAGTATACCTATGACGCTCATATCCTGAGGGATCATCTGATGGAGGAGTTGGGGCAACTTTCCAACGTGTCCCTGCGGTTTGAGCGGGAGATCACCCGCATTGTAAAGCGGGGGGATGTCTGGGAGATCTGTGCCATGCACGGGGAAAAAGAGGAGCAATACAGCGCTCCCTTTGTGCTGAACGCCACTTACGCGTCCGTCAACCGGGTGTTGGAACGTGTGGAGGGAGTGGAGACGGAGGATTTCGGTCTGAAATATGAGCTGTGCGAGATCATATTGTGCAGTGCGAATGAGAAACTCAAAAATGTGGGATTGACGGTGATGGACGGGCCTTTCTTCTCCATCATGCCTTTCGGGCGGACGGGGTATCACTCGCTGACTTCCGTGACCTTTACGCCCCACAGGACCTGTCATGAGACGGTGCCCCGGTTTGAGTGCATGGAGGAGGGGATCTGCAGCGCGGACCGGCTGGCCAACTGCAATGACTGTCCGGCAAAGCCAAAGAGTGCATGGGGATATATGTCGGCATTAGCCCGCAAGTACATGCGGGATGAGTATGAGTTTAACTATGAGAGATCGCTGTTTTCCATGAAACCCATCCTCAAGGCATCGGAGATAGATGACTCCCGGCCTACGTTGATCAGGCGTCTTGAGCCTGATAATGAGAAAGGCCCCGTGTTTATCAGCGTGCTCTCCGGCAAGGTCAACACAGTGTATGATCTGGATGAATTTTTGGACTGACCGCGGCGGAGGATCCGGGGGCGGAAAATGAGACAGGGAATGGAGCGGGGAATGGAGCAGACGGGAAAAGAGAAAAACTTTGTGTCCTGCGTGGTTTATCTGCATAATGACAGTGACGCGGTAAAGGAATTTTTGCATCTGATCTGTGGTGTCATGCAGGATCACTTCGAGAAATACGAGATCGTATGTGTAAACGACGGCTGTACGGATGATACCGTGGAGCAGATTCAGGCCTTTGTGCGGGAGCAGGACAATATAGGGGCGGTGAGTCTGATCAACTTAAGTTTTTATCAGGGAGTGGAGACCGCCATGAGCGCGGGAAGCGATCTGGCGGTGGGAGACTTTTTGTTTGAATTTGACCGGTGCAGCGCGGATTTTTCGCCGGAGCTGATCATGCAGGTCTACAGGCGGGCATTGGAGGGCTACGATGTGGTGGCGGCGGCTCCCAAACACGGTGTGCCATGGACATCCAAGGTGTTCTATGCCCTTTATAATTGGAGCAGCAACTTCAGGTATCACATTCGCCAAGAGCGGTTCCACATCGTCTCCCGCAGGGCGGTCAACCGGGTGAATCAGATGAATATCTATGTGCCTTACCGCAAAGTGCTGTATATGAATTGCGGTTTAAAAACGGATACTCTGGTCTATGATAACAGGGAGACGGTACGCAGATACAACAACAGGGAGGAGCGGGGCAGCAGGAGCGGTCTGGCGGTGGACACGCTGGTGATCTTCACGGATGTGCTGGAGAAATTTTCCATGTTGGTCAGCGCGCTGTTGTTGGGATTTATGTTTGTGATGTTCGGGTGGATCATATATTCCATTTTCAGTACGGTGCGGCCGGTGGAAGGCTGGCTTTCCATCATGGCGCTGATGAGTTTCGGGTTCTGTATGTTGTCCGTGCTCCTGACTTTGATCTTCAAATATCTGTCCATCATACTGAACATCAGTTTTAAGAGGCAGCGTTATGTGGCGGAAGGAGTGGAGAAACTGACAAAATGATGTTGACGATTCTTTTTCCCGTATTGAACGAGAGGCTCCGCTTGGAGAGCGGGATCACCCGTACGGTGGAATATCTGGACAGGATCGATTTTCACGACTATGAGATCATCATCGTGGACAACGGCTCGGAGGATGAGACCCCGGACATTGCGCGGATGCTCGCCGAAAAATACGCCGGTGTCAGGTATGAGCGCATCGGCGTGCGGGGCGTAGGGGCGGCATTCCGCAGGGGAGTGGCGCTGAGTAAGGGCGATATCGTGGGCTATATGGATATCGATCTGTCCACCAATATCAAACATCTGGGGGAGGCCATACACATCTTCCGGACGGTGGAGGAAGTGGAGTACATCAACGGCAGCAGATTTGCCAAAGAGTCCGACACCAGAGGCAGAAAGTGGTACCGCAAGATCACCTCGCGGGGACTTTTGATCCTGTTAAAGGTCTTTCTGGGGATGAAGTCCACGGACGCCATCTGCGGATTTACCTTTGTGCGCAGACAGACGGCGATCTCTCTGGTGAAGGGATGCAGCCGGGACAACGGGTGGTTCTATATGATCGAGTTCCTGCTGCGGGCAGAAAGACGGGGCGTGACGATCCTGGACTATCCCGTGGAGTGGCAGGAGGACTACAACACCACCGTGAAGATCTTCAAGACCATCTGCAATTATATGGTCCATATCGCGAGACTGTTTTGGGAGTTTAATATCAGAAAACATATTTGATCCGGATCAACTATGCAGACCGGACACTATATTCGAGGAGCCAAAGATGAGTGAGACGATCAAGAGGATCGACCTGACAAGAGATTATGAGCGCCATGCGGACATATACCGGGAGGCTATCGAAAAGGTGTGTCGCGAGACCGCGTTTTCCGGAGGAACCTACGCGGACCGGTTTGACAGGGAGTTTGCGGAGTACGTGGGCAGCAGATATGCCTGCGGCGTGAACAACGGCACTTCCGCTCTGCACTGTGCCATGTTGGCCTTGGGAGTGGGGCCGGGGGACGAGGTGATCGTGCCGGCCAACACCTATATCGCGACGGCCTGGGGCGTGAGCTACACGGGGGCCGCGCCGGTCTTCGCGGACTGCACGTCGGACACATGGGAGATCGATCCCGTCTCCGCGGAGGAGCGGATCACGGATCGCACCAAGGGCATCATCGGCGTACATCTCTATGGTCAGCCCTTTGACTTTGCGGGGGTGAAGGCCGTGGCGGACAGACACGGACTGTTTGTGGTGGAGGACTGCGCTCAGGCCCATGGGGCCCGGTTTGAGGGGCGCAATGTGGGGACGCTGGGAGAGATGGGATGCTTTAGCTTTTACCCGGGCAAGAATCTCTATGCCTTCGGGGAGGGTGGCAGCGTCACCTGTGATAAAGAGGACTATTACCGCCATATCACCCGATTGAAAAATCAGGGCTGTGACGTGCGCTATTACCATGACGAGATCGGTTATAACTATCGCCTGGAGGGTCTGCAGGGAGCCGTGCTCTCGGAGAGCCTCAAGTTCCTGCCGGAGTGGACGGCCCGCAGACAGGAGATCGGGAGACGCTATCTGGAGCGGATCGTCAATCCGCTCATCACCATGCAGGCGCATCCGGACAACACGGAATCCGTGTTTCATCTCTTTGTCATTCAGGTGCCGGACCATGATGATTTCATTCGATACATGGCGGAGGCGAAGGTGGAGTGCAATATGCATTACCCCGTGCCCTGTCATTTACAGAAGGCCTATGCGGGTCTCGGATACCGAGAGGGCGACTGTCCCAACGCGGAGAGACTGGCTGCGCATTGCGTGACATTGCCTCTCTTCCCTGAAATGCGGGAGGATGAGGTGGAGAGAGTCATCGCGCTCTGCAACGCGTACAAATGACCGGGCAGGAAGGTCTGAGCAGGGAGAAAAGACGAAGGAAAGGCAGATGCGATCATGAAGGGAACATATTGCGATGAGGAGGCAGGAATTTATCTGCGGCTGATGACGCCGGAGGACACGGATCTGATCGTGGCGTGGAGAAATTCCGATGCCGTGCGCCGAAATTTCATATATCAGGAACTCTTTACCAGGGAAGGGCATGAGAACTGGATACGCGATCAAGTGGAGACGGGACATGTGGTGCAGACCATCATCTGTGACCTGGCGGACGACAAGCCCTTGGGGAGTGTGTACATTCGGGACATTGACAGGCGGCATAACAAGGCGGAGTATGGTATCTTCATCGGTGAGGCGGAGGCCCGGGGCAGGGGCGTGGGCACTGCGGCCGCCCGTTTGATGTTGCGGTACTGTTTTGAGGAGGAGGGACTTCACAGGATCTATCTGCGCGCCCTCGCGGACAATGGGCAGGCGATCCGCAGTTATGAGAAGGCCGGCTTTCTGCGGGAGGGATATCTCAGGGAAGATGTGCGCATAGACGGAATCTATCGGGATATCGTATGGATGGCCGCGGTGGCCGGGGTGAGAAAATGATAGAAAAGATGAAAAAGATAAGCTTTGTGATACCCTGCTACAGATCGGAGAAGACTCTGGAGCATGTGGTGGAAGAGATCAGACAGAAAATGACACAAATGTCGGAGTATAGCTATGAGATCCTTCTCGTAAACGACTGCTCTCCTGACAATACGCAGGCGGTGATCCGCCGCCTGTGCGAGACCCATGAGAATATCAGGGGCATTTGTTTTGCGCGCAATTTCGGGCAACACGCCGCGCTGATGGCCGGGTTCAGGCAGTCCTCGGGCGATTATGTGATCTGTCTGGATGACGACGGTCAGACACCGGCCGATGAGGCGGACAGGCTTTTGAACAAACTGGAGGAGGGGTATGACGCGGTCTATGCCAAATATGAGCACAAGCATCACTCCATGTTCCGCAATATGGGCAGTAAGGTCAATGAGCTGATGACCCGACTGATGTTGGGCAAGCCCAAGGAATTGTATGTGTCCAGTTACTTTGCCGTCCGCAGGTTTGTGGTGGAGGATATGATCCGCTACGAGAATTCCTATCCCTATGTGATCGGACTGGTGCTGCGGGCCACCCAAAACATCACCAATGTGACGGTCACACACAGAGACCGGGAGGAGGGGAGTTCGGGATATACCCTGAAGAAACTCTTGGGACTCTGGTTCAACGGATTCACGGCTTTCTCCGTCAAACCGCTGCGCATTGCCACGGCGATGGGCGGTTTCAGCGCCGTTTTGGGATTCCTGTATGGAGTCTACACCATCGTCAAACGATTGATCAATCCCAATGTGCCCATGGGATTCAGCGCGCTGATGGCGGCGTTGGTGTTTTTCGGAGGCATGATCATGCTGATGCTCGGATTGATCGGAGAATACATCGGGAGAATTTATATCAGCATGAACAATTCGCCTCAGTATGTCATCCGTGAGAGGATCAACTGTGGAGAACAGGGCGGGGCATCGTCTCCGGAGGAGGAAACTGCGGATGAAGGGGCTTGACGGATTTTGGGCATGGTGGAAACGGGATAAGCGCTATGTCGTTCTGTGCAAGGCGTTGCTCCTGGCGCTCTTGCCGGCGGTGTGTTGTATCGTCTCCGCCGCGGCGGAGGGCAGGAACATCGGGGAGGTATATCTTCCGGGCTCCGAGTGGAATGACGAGCTCTTTTATTATAAGCAGGTGGAAAACATGGTGCGTTTCGGTTATCCGCAGGGGTACTTTGGGTTTAATGAGAGCCATGGCCTGAAACTGTCCTTTGCCGCGTGGAGTCCCGTGCTGGTGCTGCCTTGGGTGGTATGGGGGCTTTTGTTCGGTTGGAATCTGATGTCGCCCGTCCTCTGCAATATGGCGCTGATGATGGCGGCCATGTTTGTGTTTGTATGGTTGGTAAAGCCCACATGGAAGCAGATGGGTGTGCTGACCTTTCTCTTTTGTCTCTACACGCTCTTTGTGCGCTATATCCTATCGGGTATGCCGGAGATCATCTGCATCAGCCATCTGATCGTGTTCTACGGTCTGGCCGTGAGCCATGGAAGGAGAGAGCATCCGGGCAAGTTGGCGGGACTCTTCGCTATTGCGGGGCTGCTCACGCTGATGCGCCCGTATATGTTACTGTTCCTGCTCCTGCCGGCGTATTATTGGATCAGCGCTGCCCGCAGACGGGGCAGGATGTGGCAGGGCATTTTGGGCTCCGCGGCGGTGTCGGGCGCTTTTTTGGTCTGCTACGCGCTGCTCAAGCATTATTTTGGCGCGGAATATTTCGCTCCCTTGTTTTTTACCGATTGGATCACCACCTTCTTTACGGCAGGGTTCAGGGAAGGGCTGCTCAATTTCCTGCACACCCTTTATTGGAAGGGTCTGGATTTCTGTGCGTACGCGATTCAGGGAATACGCACGGGTTGGACATCGGGGGCGTTCTTTGTGGGATATCTGGTGACCATGGCCGTTTTGATTTGGCAGACAGTTGCGGACGGGATGCGGCTGCGGAGGAGCGCAGCCGAGCCGGGGCCGCGGGAAGTTTTGGCTGATCCGGATTCACGGAAGAGTCCGGCGGGGACGGGATCACGGGACCGGACGGATTCGCTGCGCGCGCAGTTTGTGGCGGAGGCGCATCTGGCGCTGTCCTTTGTGGGAATGCTCGTGGCGCTGCTGCTGATGTACAAACTCATCGAGGGCAGCAAACATCTGCTCACTTTCATAGCCGCGGGAATCTTTGTGGTCGCTCTGATGGAGACGCGTTTTTTTAAGAAGGCCGTCATTCTGGGAGCCGCGTTTGCTTATCTGTACTCTTATATGGCAGTGGATGCCTATGACTATCAGGTGCCGTACCTGCAAAAGGAGCGTCAGGCGCAGGTGGAGGAATGGAGAGTCCGCTTTGCGGACAGTCTGGAACTGACAAGGGAAAATACACCCAACTATGAAAATGTGGTGATCTGGGTCTTCAACGAACAAAACGATTCCGGTGAGAACATGAAATGGCAGCTCCTGTACGCGCTGCCGGAAGGGTTCGGCATCAGTTGCTGCAAAAAGGAATATGTCCTGGAGAATTTTGACCGGCTGAACAGCCGTTACATCGTGGCGCAGACCGGCGCGGAGACGGCGGCCCGGTGCGAGACCGCAGGTCTCAGGGAGCTTGCGCGGGACGAAGATATCGTCTTATACGCGAGGTATTGATTCCCGTGAGCAATGAGCCAAGTGGCCGCAAGGGTCACTCGGCATTTTCCGTCAAAGGCCGCAGCAGCTTGGCCAGATCCTGCGCCATCAGATAGCGTGTGGACTCGTTGGGATGGCATCCGTCCAAGAGATAGCGGGTGTGGTTGGTGCTGTCAATGGGCAGCCGGTTGTAGCTGTCGTAGAGCAGCAGATCCTTCTCTTCACAGAGCGAGAGTACGGCCGCCACATAGTCGGGCAGCAGACCGCCCTCCGCGGATTGAGCCTCCAGACCGTTGCCAAAATAAGAGGTAAAGTTGGGAGTCATCATCACGATCACCGCGTCCGGATAAGCCTCCTGCAGTTTCTCCACACAGGAGCGCAGCGCGCCGGTGTAGGAATAGGGATCAAGGGGATCCTGAGTGGACACGGGAGCTCCGATAAAGTAATCGTTCATGCCGAAATCTAACACAAAACATTTCTTGCGTTTCCTGCTGCCATGTTCAAAGTAATCGGACATGCCGGCGTAAATTTGGGAATCCTCGGCGAAGGGACTTAAGTCCTCCGCGAGAAACGCGTCCACGGCTGCCGTCACACCCGGCGCGGAGTCATCCTCCCGATGTCGGGCGGCGCTGTATCCCCCCTGTCCGCAATTATAGACATGCGCTCCGGTGATTCCGCCGAAAGCGCCCGGGATGGAGGAAGTATTGGAGAAGGCAATGATGCTGTCGCCGAAGAAGACGAAATCCCAATCAGAGAAGTCCGGCCAAATCCGGCCCTCGGGGTTGCGGCCTTCGCTCACCAGAGTCTCAAAATCCGTCAGGATCTCCTCGTAATTATCGGCGGTCAACAGGTATCCGTGATCTTGGTCCGAGTACATGGACAGCACATGGGAGATACCCGCGTTGACATTATAATCGCTCTCATAGTTGGCGGAGTTGCCTACCAGCCATTCCGTGGAGCCATAGAAATAGAGGGAAAGTCTGGCCTGCAGCCATTCGTTGTCCTCATAGTCCGCCATCAGGATCCGGATGAAATCCGTGTACGCGGACATGGCGGCAGCGTATTCCTCCTCGTCCAAATCCTGCCAGAAATCGAGAGAAGGATAGGCGAGCAGAACTTCAAAACGCTTTTCGCTGTTGGCGGATATGAGCGTGAGCAGATCCTCCGCGGTGACGATGTCGGGACGGACACCCAGATATACGGTGGTGACTTCGTTCAGGGTCTCGGACACCTTCAGAAAATATTCATTGAGAGTTTCCATGTCGGGTATATGATAGGAAGCTTTCAGCGGATAAATCTCCCGGTAGGTGATGAAATCCTCCTCCGTAAAATTGTCTATGGGAAAGGTGGAGAAGAATACCGCGTTATAGTCCTCCGTGGCGATCCGCTCGTAATCTGCCCGAAGAGGCGCGTACTTTTGATATTCCACATACTTATATACGCCGACTCCGACCAGGGCGGCCAATACCAATATAAACAGCAGATGTATGATTTTTTTCATGATCGCGCTCCATTTTGAAGTATAGAAATATATTTACAGTCTAAATTATATTTCCCGTAAATGCAATAAACTTTTTATCGAAACAAATTATACCTGAAACAAATTATACCAGTGTCAAATGTAGAACAAGTATGATATAATGAAACGAAACCGAAAGATAAGGGATCGGAAATGGAGATGTGTGATACGGATGATGCAATATAAAAGATTTGATAAGAGACCCGGAAGGATCGGAATAAAGGGAGAGTTTTGGCGCAGATGTTTGGCGGTTTTTATGGCCTTGGTCCTTACCCCGATTTCCTCCATGACGGCATATGCCGCCGGTATGGAGCATAACACAGAGATTTCGGCTCCCGCGCCGCAGGAGTCCGTATCCGGGCCGGAGGAGACATATGCCGGGGACGGGATGACGGATTCGGATGTGAACGAGCTGATTCGGGAGGCGAGGGAGGCATTGGCGGAGCTGACGGCAGAGCAGTCCGTGTTGGCTCTGATCTATCTCTGCGATACGTGCCCCGTGCGGGCGGAGGCCTCCTCTGACGGTGAGGTCGTGCTGAATGTGCCGGGGGGTCAGTCCGTGCTGATCGAGGATGTGGCGCTCTCCGTGGAGGAGGACGGCTACAGCGTATGGGCTTATGTGAGTCTGTATGACCATGACATGGAATATCGGGGCTATGTGCAAAGGGAGTATCTGGCCTGTTCCGATGAGCGTTTTCTTGCGTGGGAGGAGACTTACAATATGAATCCCGGCATTGCGCTCGCGGCGGATGCTCTGGCAAACGCGGAGATGGAACAGTTCCCCGAGAGCTACAGGGAGGCGCTCAAACAGCTGAAAGCCCTGCATCCCAACTGGCAGTTCATCGCCATGGATACGCAGCTCGACTGGAATACCGTCATTGCCAATGAGATCGGAGGCAGCAAGAATCTGATCTACAGGACTTTCGGCGACTATACCAAGGAGGGAGCCTATGACAGCAACTGGTACTATGTGTCGGAGGACGCGCTGAAATATTATATGGATCCCCGCAATTTCTTAACCGAGGACGCCATTTTTCAATTTGAGCATTTGGTCTACAATGAGAGCATTCACACCAAAGAGGCCTTGGATATCTTTCTGAATAATACTTTTATGAATGACAGCCAAAACGCGCCCGGGACGGATATGACATTCTCTACCATTTTCTGGGCCGTGGCCGTGGCGGAGGGGTCAAAGGTCAGCCCCTATCATCTGGCGGCGCGCGTTCGCCAGGAGCAGGGGCAGGGAACTTCTCCCCTGATCTCCGGAACTTACCCCGGGTATGAAAATTTGTATAATTACTTTAATGTGGGGGCCACCGGCAGAGGCGATGAGGTCATTGTAAACGGACTGGAGTATGCCCGCGCGCAGGGGTGGACCAGCGCTTATTGGTCCATCTTGGGCGGCGCCGATACCATATCGCGCAACTATATCAAGCGGGGGCAGGACACCTTATATCTGCAAAAATTTAATGTGACCACCAACAGCACCTACGGACACCAGTATATGCAGAATGTGTCGGCAGCTTACACGGAGGGGAGGAGCACCTGGCAGATCTACAGGGATGCCGGCGCGTTGGACAGCCCCTTTACTTTCCGGATACCGGTCTATCGCAACATGCCGGGGAGCAACTGTGCCATGCCCACCTACTCCACCAATGTGGTGCTGCAGATTCCCGCGGGCTATGACACCACGGTCTGGCTGGACGGCCTTCCCTATGCGCCGGCAGTCCGTAACGGCCGATATATCGTGACGGCTCCCAACGGGCAGATGGGAAATGCCGTGGTCTATCAGTACAATGAAAACGGCGTCCCCACAGGTATGTATCTGTGGACTTTGGAATATCGCAACAACGCCTATGTGGCCACGGAGCAGCCGCAGCTTGTGAATCTTTTGACCTACCACGGATTCTCCATCCGGATCACGGGCAAATCCGGTATCCGTTTCAAGACGGGTATTTCCGCGGAACTGAGAGATGTCCTGACCTCTGAGGGCGTGAACGGATATGTGCTGAAGGAATACGGCACTTTGGTCATGAACAATGCCAACAGCGCGCAGTATCCCATGGTCAAAGGCGGGGAGAAAGTCATCAGCGGAATCGCCTATGGAATCAATGAGAGCGGCGCGTGGGAGGATAAAGTATATGAGACCGTGGACGGAAGACATCGCTTTACCTCCGTGCTCGTGGGACTGCCGCCCGATCAGTATCGGGTCGAATACGCGTTCCGCGGATACGCGGTGTTGGAGAAGGACGGCGTGACGACCATCGTCTACGGGCCCAAGATGGCCAAGAGCATCTACGCGTTGGCGGAACAGGTGCTGAACATGGGCACTTATCCGGAGGGTTCGGACGCGGACGCGTTTTTGAGACAGCTCATAGCTGACGCGCAGTGAGAGACAGGGGAGGAATTGGATGAAGAAATTATCACATTTGGAAATAAAACAGGATAAGCAAAATAAGACAGTCGGATTGGGCATTTGTATTTTGTGTGCCATTGTTTTAACGGGATGCGCGGGCATGGGAAGACGTGAGGGACCGGACTATGATCTTTCGGATCTGCCCACTTCCACGGCGGCATCTTCCAAGGAAGAATTGTCTGAGACGGAACAGGCCATACGGGATTATGAGATCAAATACGCCACGGGAACTTTTACCATGGAGGACTATCAGGCCTTGGCCGCCCTCTATGGAGAGCAGGGAATGATCCGCCGTCAGCGGGACCTTTTGGAACAGAGTTATCGGTTGTTTGACGACAGCGCCGCGTTTGAGCCCCTGCAGAAACTGTATGTCAATGTGGAAGAGGATCCGAGTGTGCGGGAGGACGCGGAACTGATGCTGCAGAATCTGGAGACGCCGGGATATCTGAACGAGGGCATACATCTGATCGGCAGCGACGAGTGGTTTCAGAACATGATGCCCAAGCTTGCGGAGGGATCGCGAAATTATTTTGTGCAGCAAAATGACAGAGTCAGACTGGTCATCCGCGCGGGATATGACGGAGAGGGACGGTCTTACTCCACCGTGTGGTACTATGGCTCAGAGGACAATGTGACCGTGCTGAAGGCCATAGACGGAAATGTACAGGTGATGGAGACGACACTTGCGGACGGAAACTATGACGGCCCCTTTACCCTGTGGGTGCTGGACAGTATCACGGGCAGCATTTATAAGGAACAGGGAGTTTTTGCGCAGGGTATTTACACGGGCGAATATTCTCTGGATATCTGTCAGGGCAGCGCGCCGGGGGATCCCTTTGATCTGTGGAACGGCAGGGAAGACAGGGAATACAAAACCTACACGGCGCAGGCCGATGAGGAGGGAGCGGGTGAATTGGAGCAGTTTGCCGGAGCCTTGGATTCCCGTCCCGAATTTACTCCCTATACCCCTGTGGCCGTTTCCAAGGATTCCGGGAAGGAGAGTGAATCCCCGCAGATTCGGGTGTATGACGGAGAAATTCAATGGCTTTCGGGTGACACTTGGGTAGCCTTGGGCAGTGTGGAAGAGTATTGCAGAGAGGATCCGTTCAGGGTCTATGACGAGTGGAAGAGGCAGACGGACGCGTCCATGCAGAAGGAGGGAACAGACCCGGAGGGTATCGCGCTGCCGAACCCGCAGACTCCCTCGGCCAAACCCTCCACACCGACGCCGTCTGCGCCCGCGCCTTCTAAGCCGACACCGTCTGCGCCCTCTAAACCGGCGCCTTCCGTGACGCCCGCCACTCCCGCAACGCCGGCTCCGGCTCCGGTGCCGGATGATGACGATAATGACGGCGACAGCGGGAACAATGGCGGTCCGGACAATCCTCCGGATAACAGCGGTTCGGACGATGGAAACTCGGATGACGGCGGAGGTTCGGGCGGCGGATCGGACAATTCCGGAGACGGCGGAAATGACGTGGATGTGGAGTGGACGCCGGATCTGCTGTAAAAGGACAATATGCACAGCCCTGTTTCACTATTGTGTGGAACAGGGCTGTGTTTTTATGGCTTTTTATGAAAATATTCCTTGACATGAAGGTGATGGTTTGCTATATTAAAAGCCAATTACGCAAAATTTTGGGGGATACATATGTCACATACAAAGTTTTATACGATATTGGGATTTTTGTCCTTGGGATGCGGGGTATTGTCGTTGATGTCGCTGCTGTTGCCATGTTGGATCACAGGGATTTCCGTGGAGACGACAGAGGTGATTCCGATGCTTATTTTACTATACTTATTTGGCTTGTCTGTACTGATCACATTGGTCATGCTTTTTCTGGCATGGCTGTACGGTGAGAAACATGTGGCGAAATGGAAAGCTTGGCACGCGTTGGGGATTCCCGTGGTCGGAGTGGCGGCAGCTGCGATTCCCTGGGTGTTGGCGCTTTTATTCATGCGCGCATGAGCAGACGCAGGTGTTAATTTAGCGCCGCTGTTCGGGGTGTGGTGATTGAGGAGTGAAGGGTGCTTTCGGTATAGGATGAGGAGAGGTGAGAGGGGAGAGTATGTCAAAGAAAATTTATTACGGGTCGTTTGCGATCATGGCATTTAAATTTGGGGCGTATGTATGGACATCGTGGTTTCTTGCGTTTATTTCAATTTTGTCGCATTTCAATCAGGTTAAAGTGCCATGGTATGTGGATGTTTTTGAAATACTTATGTTGTGCTTGCCCTTTGCTGCGCCTGTTATTTTGCTGATTTTGGGCTTAGTCTGCGGATACAAATGGGTGATGGGATGGAGATGGTGGAATGCCATAGGGATGTTGACAGTTGGTACGGTGGCCTTTGTCTTCCCGATAGCGATAGCGGCCGGATATATTAAGGCGACTCAAATGTTGGGTGTATGGTAATAGTATGGTAATACGGTAAGCAATATTTTACAAGATAAAAAGATTACTTAAAATTAAAATAACAAAGGAGATTATTATGAAAAAAACGGTATTGTCACTACTGATCTTTTGCATGGTTGTTATGAGCTGCCCGCAGCAGGTGTATGCGGCGGAGACGGATGAAGAAAGCATGATGTCTACCGAGCCCGCGGAATTTGTGGAAGAATCTGTTCCGAGTGCTGAGGAGGCCCGGGAGGAAAGCTTTTCTTCCGGCGAGGGAATGAGCCTGTTCTCGCTTGAACGCGCCGAGGAAGAACAGGTATGTGGTGAGGATGACCTGCTCTTGTACGGAGATGCTGTTCGGTTGGAGGAGGGAATCATTGAACTGACGGAACTGGCCACATGGCGGGCGGGCAGTATCTGGTATGGGCATCAGATCAGCGCCCGAAACGGATTTACGGTGACTTTTTCCTATTGGGCCGGAGGCGGACGTCATACAGGGCCCTATTATGGCGCTGATGGTATTCTGCTGACCATGTCAAAGGAACCGGGGCTGGGGCCTCAAGGCGGATATCTGGGCTTTGTGGGGCAGGATGCCTACGGCGTGGAACTGGATTCTTATCACAATGCGGGGGACCCCGATGGCAGACATGTGGCCATTGTACAGGGAAGTGTGCAAAAGCATTTGGATTATGTAATAGATAACAGAGTGGATGACAGTGGAGATGTAAGCGGTAGCGGATGGCATACCCTGTCTGTCCGTTACGAACACTCCGTTCTGAAGGTGTCTCTGGATGGAGAAGAGCTCCTGTCATGTGGGGAAATCTTATTGCCGGATGAGATATATTTGGGAATCTCCGCGGCAACCGGGGGAGGAATGAACCGACATCTGATAAAGGATTTTGACATAGAAGGGCTTGTAAGTGAGGGAAAGTCTTTTGAGGTGGACGAGCATCCCATTATCATAGTCCCGGGAATTATGGGAAGTCGGTTGTTTGTTAGCAATCAGACATATGATCAAACTAATCAAGTGTGGGATCCTCCATTAGATTGGTCTGATCCGGTAAATTCGATAAAAACTCTTTATAGAATAGAAAGAATTAATAATCGTATGGCTCCTGAAAATCAGCTATATGTGCCTCCTTGTAAAAATCAGAATTCTTTAAGTATTGGTGATAGAGAATACGGAACACAAGGGGTCTACAAGGTCATTGTAAATGAGCTATGCAATGCATTTCCTGATAGAGAAATCTATTTTTTTAGTTATGATTGGAGAAAAAGTAATGGTGACAGTGCAGACAAGTTGAATAGTTTTATAGACGAATTAGATGCCGATAAGGTAGATTTGCTTTGCCATTCCATGGGAGGCTTAGTTGTATCCAGTTATTATGCAAAATATGCCGATAAAGACAGAGTGGACAAAATTATTACCTGCGGTACTCCTTATGAAGGTGCTCCTGCGCTTATTAATAGTGTACAAAATTGGGATGTATTGGGAGAGGGTATTACCGTTAATACAAATACTTTTTATGATTTTGTTTTAGGGGCAGCCGGGGGGATGACTAAGGAGCTTAAAACATCTTTTCAAGGAGTGGTAGAACTTACGCCATCCCAAAACTATGTTAATCATCCTAAAACTCAAATGTGGAAAGACAGTGTATGGCCTGTTGGAATAGCGGATCGGAAAATGTCATATGAGGAATATGTGGAAACCTGCAAAAGAATATTTGGTGATCAAAATTATCGAAATGCACAAGTATTCCAAAATTCTTTGCTTACACAGGGATATACAGGAAATTTTAACCTATTGAGGAATTACGAAAACGCATATTTTGTAATAGGTACTAATCAAAAGACGATAACAGCTATTAAATTTCAATTTACAAATGATGATGTTGATCAACGATTATATGAAAGCGATCTTAAATATGATATTTTGGGTGATGGAACAGTTCCTTATTTATCAGCCACTATTATGAAACAGGTGGAAAACCGGCATGACAACCATTGGGAGACTTTTAGCACAAACCATATGGGAACTGTTCAGGATCCCGCCTGTGTGTCCTGGGTCACGGACATTCTGCGGTATGGTTCTTCCGATGTGACGGGAGCCGCCCCGCAGGCTACCCCCTATACGGTCATCAGGGTGGCCTGTCCCGTAGATGTCACGGTGTCTGATGGGGCGGAGGCGCTGTGTTCTGCTGCAGAAAATTTGAATATCGCCTCTTCCTTTGGGCGTCTGGACATTCTGGGGGCGGAGGATGAGATCAAGATGCTGTGTCTGGACCCGGAGGACATGGATGTGTTATTGCAGGGAACCGGGACAGGCGTGATGGATTATACGATCCGTTTCTTTGATGAGGAGGATAATCTGACAGATGAGAGAACCTTTGAGGGTGTTCCCGTGACCGCGGATACGGTCATGCATACGAGGACGGGCAGAGGAGAGACCACGGTTTTGGAGATTGATGAGGATGGTGACGGCATTATCAACCTTACATGGGAGGCAGCGGCCAATGAACGGATCTCCGCGTCCGGATCAGAGGACTCCGATGAGGTGGAATCGCCTGCCGCTCCGGAGGGAAATCCCATAGAGTCGGAATCGCCTGTCACTCCGGAAAGAAATCCTGTAGAGTCGGAATCGCCCGTCCCTTCGGAGGAAATTCCCGCGGGCAATACCTCATCCGGTTCCGTCTCTTCCGACAATGGCGGGACGGAAACGGGCAAACGTCCGACACAGTCTTCCTCCGAAAATACAGGTGAAACAAACACCGGAGAAACGACGAATGAAAATACATGGGCAAATGATACCCCGTGGATCAATGGCGCGCAGGACAGCGATTTGGAAGAGGAGTCATTTGAAGATGAGGAGGAAAGCGCTGTGGAATTACTCCGACAGACGATCCTGTGCAGGGACTGTATCACCAAACGGGTCGGGGACGGAGATTTTCTGTTGAATGCCCGAAACGGCAACAATCCACAGGCTCGTCTGCTCTATACATCTTCAGATGTGAGGGTGGTCACGGTATCGGAAAAGGGAAGGGTCAGCATCAAAGGAGCGGGCATGGCAGTCATCCGAATCGTAGCGCCCGCGGTGGATGGACAGTTTGAAGAAACAGTACGGGAAGTGACCATTGTCGTGCAACCCAAAGACAGAACTGCTTTTTGGAGATGGCTGTACTATATTCTCAGAAAGTTCCGCTAGGGTGTATGGTTCGGTCAGGAAATTCTTGACATAAAAACCATGCGCATCTATCATGAAAAGGAATTACAATAGCGCAGGGAGGAAACAGCGCATGTCACATAGAAAATTTTTCACGATTTTGGGAGTGTTGTCCTTTGGATGCAGTTGTCTTTCGGTAACAGCTGTGTTGTTGTGTGGATGGCAATTAGACAGCACCACTAAGATATTGGATGCAAATATTTACTTTTTGGCGCTTTGTATGTTTGCGTTGTCCATCATTATCTACAGTTCAATACTTTATTTATCCTGGCTCTATGGAGAGAAGAATGTGAAGTGTTGGAAAGTGTGGCATGTATGGGGAATCCCTACGGTCGGTACATTAGCTGCGGCAGTTCCTTGGATTGTTATGTCACTATGCATTTAGAGAATCATATGTCATTTGCAGAAAGGAAATGCGATATGCCAAAGAAAGTTTATTATGCCGCAGTGGGCATTACAGCCTTCCGGTTGGGAATAGTGAGCATTTTATCATGGGTTATGGTTTTTGTGGTGCTTATGTCATATAGCTCGCCCAGGGTAGAATCAGAGCCTTGGTATGTGATGGTTTTGGGGTTGCTTTTATTCCTTTTGCCGTTTATTTTGTTGATTGCCGCGATATGCATTGGATGGTTTTGCGGGTATCGTTATGTAAAGAAGTGGGCGTGGCAGGACATTTTGGCTGTACCGGTAATAGGAATTGCAGGAGCAATAATGCCTTTTGGAATATTTGTGCTTTTTTCAAGTTTGTTATGGCTTTTTTGGGGAGATATAAGGATTTGAAATGAAACATAAGTAGAAAGGAAACAGTATATGTCACATATAAAGTTTTACACAATATTAGGCTTTCTGTCCTTAGGATGCGGGGTATTGTCGGTATTATCAGTGATGGCATACGGATGGGTATTAGGCAGCACGATGGCAATATCGGCAGACAGTATGTTGGAAATTTCCTTGGGTCTGTTTGCCATAGTGTTTGTTTTGCATGTTTTGATTATATATTTGTCATGGCCTTATGGCGAGAAACATGTGACAAGATGGAAAGCATGGCATGCTTTGGCCATTCTCCCCGTCGGGATCATACCGGGCATATTGCCGTGGGTCATAACTTTGCGGCATGTTTAAACACAAGATTACGGAAAGGGACTTGTAAGAATTAGAGGGAGGCAAATATGTCAAAGAAAACTTTTTACGCGATACCGGGGGTTGTGGCTTTTATTCTGGGCGCAAGTGAATACATAGGCTTGATGACGGTATGGGTCGTTGGAGGCGGGCTTGCCGATGTGCAATTACCATGGTACATAGAATTTTACTGTATGGCCGGAGCTATACTTCCGTTTTTTTTGTTTCCCATAGCAATGCTGCTCTCTTTGATCTATGGTTTTTGGCGTATACCCGGGTGGCGATGGTGGGATGTGCCGGCAACTTTGATCGTTGGGGCAGTGTGCGCGCTGATTCCGTTTAAGCTGTCGGATTGGCACTATGAGTTGATAGAACTTATCTGGAGATCCCCCTAAAATTTCTAATTTAGATGCAAGTTGTTACATGGAGGGACTACCTGTTTTGGGTAGTCCCTTCCGTTCACCAATCATAGTATCTTTCGTTGCAGCAATTTTGGAGAAACAAAGCAAACATACACACAGGTTACGAAAATGATGCATATGGACGATAGTATATTTCCCATAAATCCCGATAAGCAGCTTGTCAAAAATGATATAACACAAAACAGCAATTCGGCCGCCGCGCATTGCTTTCTTTGAGAAAGAGGCAAATTCCATACATTGATCCCCATGCATACGCCGCAGATAAGTACCGGCAGTATGCTTAGCGTTCTCAACATCAGATCCCCGGCGCTTATTGTATGCAAAACCAGACTACCCGCATAGATGATTATGGGAAATGCATTTTTATATCTGTTCATCCGATTTATCCTCCCGTCCTGTTCTTCTTTGACATCTTTTTCAGATTGCATTATCTCTGATACACTGACTTCCAAAGCATCCGCCAGCGGTTTTACGGTGTTAATGTCCGGAAATCCCAATCCTCGTTCCCATCGGGAAACCGCTTTATCTGTTACGTTCAATTTTTCCGCTAATTCTGCCTGCGTCCATCCTTTCTCCTTTCTGACCGCTGCTATAAATTCTCCAAACTTCCTGCTGTCCATGCTTTTCCCTCCCGGTACAATAAATTGTATTATATTTCCGCGTTTTATCAACCGATGAATCGTAGAGTTGCGTGAAAGTCGCTAAAATGCACCTCTTTCTCCAATTATATCTTTACTATACCCCAAATGGCTCATGACGGGGAATTTTTTAGGTGGATATTTTGCACAAAACATGATAGAATGATAACGTTGATATTTTTGTCAAAAATTGGATACCATAAGAATTGTATGCCGGATGCGATGGAAATACGATAGAAAACGGTGAGCCGCGTCTGCGGCGGAATGAGAGGCAGTATGTTTGCAGGGAAGACATTGATGATCACCGGCGGGACCGGATCCTTCGGAAACGCGGTGTTAAACCGGTTTTTGGCCACGGATGTGGGGGAGATCCGCATTTTCTCCCGGGATGAGTTAAAACAGGATGAGATGCGGCATCAATATCAGCGGGAATACCCTGAGTACAGCAACAAGTTGAAATTTTTTATCGGGGACGTGCGGGATCCCCAGAGTATCCGGAAGGCGATCTATGGGGTGGATTTCATCTTTCACGCGGCGGCGTTGAAACAGGTGCCCTCCTGCGAATTTTTCCCGATCGAGGCGGTGAAGACCAATGTGTTGGGCACGGAGAACGTGCTGCAGGAGGCCATTGACGCGGGCGTCAAAAAGGTGGTCTGTCTGTCCACTGACAAGGCGGCCTATCCGGTCAATGCCATGGGGACTTCCAAGGCGCTGATGGAGAAGGTGGTGGTGGCCAAAGCCAGAACGATCTCTCCGGAGCAGACAAGCATTTATTGTACCCGGTATGGCAATGTGCTGTGTTCCAGAGGGTCGGTCGTGCCGCTCTTCATCAGCCAGATCAAGGAGGGCAAACCGCTGACCGTCACGGAGCCCACCATGACCCGGTTCGTCATGAGTCTGGAGGAGGCGGTGGATCTGGTGCTGTACGCGTTCCAAAACGCGGAGAGCGGAGACATCATGGTGCAGAAAGCGCCCGCCTGTACCATCGGCGTGTTGGCGCAGGCGGTGAAAGAACTGTTTAAAGCGGACACGGAGATCAAGGTGATCGGCATCCGTCACGGGGAGAAGATGTATGAGACGTTGCTCACCAATGAGGAGTGCGCCCATGCCATCGACATGGGAAGTTTTTACAGAGTGCCCGCGGACAACCGGGGACTCAACTATGACAAATATTTTACGGACGGCAACCTGGAGCGCAGCAAGCTGTCTGAGTTCAACTCCAACAATACGGTTCTGATGGATGTGGAGCAGGTGAAGGAGAAACTGTTGACATTATCCTATATCAGAGACGAGATCGCCGCGTGGGAGCATAAGGCATGAAGATCGTAGTGACGGAAACCGAAGGATGCGTCGGGCACAATCTGACCGCGAAATTGGAGAGACGGCAGGATGTAAAGATTCTGTCGCTTGGTGAGGATGTGGCTGCGTTTCTGCGGGATTTGGAGCGTCAGGGCGAACCCTGCCCCGTGGTGTCGTTATCCGGGGCTTGGGAGGAGGAGATCCGCAACTATGGCGGACGGACGGGGGCGCCGGTTCGGATTTATCGCCTTGGAACCGTGTTTGGCAAGTGGTGCGGTGAGGATGAGGACAATATCGTGGCGGAAATGTGCCGCCGCGCGGCGCGCGGGATGTCCCCGGAGACGGAAAATGCGGGAGAGATCCTGCGCTTGGTCTATATTGATGATGTGATGGAAGAACTGATGGGGATATTGGACGGCCGCGCGGATGCGGAGAGCCGGTTGAGCGTGGACGGCCATGCGGATGCGGAGGGTTATTATCATGTCCCCGTGGAAACGAAATATGAAGTGACCGTCCGGGAAGTGGCGGATCTGCTGCGGAGTTTCAGGGAGAGCAGGGAGAATCTGATGATCCCCGACATGACGGAGGGGAGTTTTACTCAAAAGCTGTACGCGACCTATCTGAGTTATCTGCCGGAGGATGAGTTTGCCTATCCCTTATGTGTGCATGCGGATGAGAGGGGCAGCTTTACCGAGATATGGAAGAGCGCGGACAGAGGGCAGGTGTCCGTCAATGTGATCAGGCCGGGCATTGTCAAGGGCGATCACTGGCATCACACCAAAAACGAGAAATTTGTGGCAGTCAGCGGAAAAGGGCTGATCCGTCTGCGCCGGCATGGCGGGGAGCGGGTGGTGGAATATCCCGTGGACGGAGGGCATCCCGAGGTGGTGGAGATCCCCGTGGGATACACTCACACCATCGCGAACACGGGAGACGCGGATCTGGTGGTCCTGATCTGGTGCAGCGAGTGCTTTGACCCCGAGAGACCGGACACGGTGGCGGAGCCGGTGGAAAGGAATGGAGAGATATGAGTAAATTGAAGGTGATGACGGTCATCGGGACCAGACCGGAGATCATCCGCCTGTCGGAGATCATCAAAAAGTGTGACAAATATTTCGATCATATTCTGGTACATACGGGACAGAATTATGACTATAATCTGAATCAGATCTTCTTTGAGGATCTGCATTTGAGAAAGCCGGACTATGATCTGCAGGCGGTGGGAAACGATCTGGGAGAGACCATCGGCAACATCATCTCCAAGAGTTATAAGCTGATGAGTGAGCTCAAGCCGGACGCTTTTTTAGTGTTGGGCGATACCAATTCCGCGTTGGCTGCCATCTCGGCGAAACGCCTGAAGATTCCCATTTTTCACATGGAGGCGGGCAATCGCTGTTTCGACGAAAATCTTCCGGAGGAGACGAACAGACGTATTGTGGATCACATTGCGGACGTGAATCTGTGCTACAGCGAACATGCCAGAAGGTATCTGAACGCGGAGGGTACGGCGAGGGACCGTACCTATGTGACGGGCTCCCCCATGGCGGAGGTGTTGGCGGCCAATCTGGACAAGATCCTGGACAGTAAGATCTTGGAGACACTGGGGCTTTCCAAGGGTCAATATATCCTTCTGTCCGCCCACAGGGAGGAGAACATAGATCAGGAGAAAAATTTCTTTGCGCTGATGGAGGCGGTGAACCGCATGGCGGAGCATTATGACATGCCGATCATCTACAGCACGCATCCCAGAAGCCGGAAATATATCGAGCAGCGGGATTTTAAATTTCATCCTCTGGTGCGGAGTCTGGAACCCTTCGGATATTCGGACTACAATTATCTGCAGATGAACGCCTTCTGCGTGGTGTCGGACAGTGGCACGCTGCCGGAGGAGGCATCCTGTTTGAGTCGCAAAGGCTATCCTTTTCCCGCTGTGTGTGTCAGGACTTCCACCGAGAGGCCGGAGGCTTTGGACAAGGGGAATTTTATCTTGGGCAGCATCACCACCGAGCAGGTGCTGCAGGCCGTGGATATGGCTGTGAGCATGAGCAGCGAGGGAGATCGCAGCGCGGCGGTTCCGGCCTATGAGGACGAGAACGTCAGCGCCAAGGTGGTGCGGCTGATCCAGAGCTACACGGGTATTGTCAATAAAATGGTGTGGAGGCAGTCCTGATGGTCATGCATCTTAAAAGTGACGGGTATTCTCCCAAAAGACTGTTGTATGCGCTGTGCTTTCTGATGTTTGCCGTCATCGATCAGAGAGTGAAGACCGGCTCCGGATTAAACGGCGTCAACGAGTCCTTTCGGGATCTCACGGGCATTGTGGTGGAAGCGGTCATTCTGTCTCATTATAAATGGGAAGATTTTCGCAGGTGGAAGATACCCCATATGGTGTGGAGCGGTTTGGGCATTGCGGCGGGTGTGGGACTGATCCTCTTCGGATCGGACCTCTTTCCCTTTCTCAACGACAGGATCGTGCTGTGCGCGGATGTCTGGCTGTGGGGACATATATTGATCCGTATGGTGACGGATCTGCTTTTGGAGCGGCGCCGTCCCCTGCTCGATAAGCGATTGGCAATCCTCTGGGCGGTGATGATGTTATGGATGATCGTCTCGAGGAACGGGTCACTCTGGCCGTCTGCTTATCTGCTCCTGTTCGGATGCCTGTATCTGACGGATTTTAGTGAGGAGGAGCGACGGGATCTGTGGCAGGGATGTGTGGACGGCATTGTGCTCAGCTTTGTGTTGTTTCAGGGATTTTGCTGTATCTTTCGCCCCTATGACGTGGTCCGCTACATCGGGATCCAAAGCAACAGCAATATGAACGCGCTCTATTATCTGGTGGTTTTGGGGGCAGTGTTTGTCAGGATCATTGAGCTGACAAGATCGGGCGCCGCCAAGCGGGTCAGAGTGATATGGTGGCTGATGGCGGGGGCAGTGCTTTCTTTCTTGTTTATGACCATCGGGAGGATCGCCTGGATCACGGCTTTTGTCATGGGACTTGCGTTTTTGGGTCTGTGGAATGTGGTCGCGCATAAGAAAAAATTTATCCGCAACGGCATACTTTTGATACTCTGTTTCGGGCTGATGTTTCCGATCTGTTTTGGGGCGACGAGATATCTGCCGCCGGTGTTTCACCATCCCGTCTGGCTCTGGGGTGAGTGGGCTGAGGATAAAGTGCATTCTTGGGATCCTTGGGATTCGGACAAATATGTGGATCTGGATGAGTTTTTGGAGGCGGCCGTGGGGCGGATCGCGGGCAGCGTGGAGAATCTGTTGGAGCATTCCCCCCTGCATATACAGGCCCGGGCGGCGGCTTTGGAGGAAGAGGAGGATCCGAGGGTCGCGGCGGCGATCCTGGAGCCGGAGCAGGAGGCCGACACCCTGTTGGTGAGGGGCATCATCTACAGGCATTATTTTGAGCGTTTGAACTGGCGGGGACATCCCTATGAGGAACAGGGATTTCAGTTGACCAGATATTATTGGATAGGACATGCCCACAATATCTATCTGCAGTACGGGACGGACTTTGGGATCCCGGTCATGATACTCTTTATCATTTTGATCGTATGGAGCATCATACGATGCGGGATGCGGGGAGGCAGGACCGGTTCCATGGAGGACATCGCCGCGATGTTCTTCGCGATGATCCCCGCGGTGTTCGGATTGTTGGAGTACGCGTGGGGCGTGGGCAGCCTGAGTATCACAATGTTGTTTATCGCCTGGGGACAGGCTTTACGGGAGAAGAAGGAGGATACGGAATGGAACGGTTAGCCATATTCGGCGGCAGTCCGGTGCGGGAGAAACAAATTTTCTATGGGAGACAGTGCATTGAGCAGGACGATGTGGACGCGGTGGTGGCCACATTGACAAGTGATTACATCACCTGCGGCCCCAAGGTGGCCGAGCTGGAGCAGACGCTCTGTGAGGTGACGGGGGCCAAGTATGCCGTGGTGGTGAGCAATGGCACGGCGGCTCTTCATCTGGCGGCGATGACCGCGGGATTCGGCGAGGGGGATGAGGTGATCGTCAGTTCCATCACATTTGCGGCCTCCGCCAACTGTGTGCTCTACTGTGGGGCGAAACCTGTATTTGCGGATATTGATCCGGAGACTTACAACATGGATCCGGCCTCCGTCAGGAGTCTGATCACGCCCCGCACCAAGGGGATCGTGGCCGTGGATTTCACGGGTCAGGCGGTGGAATTGGATGAGATCAGGGCAATCTGCAGGGAACATGATCTGATTCTGATCGAGGACGCGGCACATGCCATCGGCACAAAGTATAAGGGCAGACCCGTGGGCAGTATCGCGGATATGACGTGTTTCAGTTTTCATCCGGTGAAGACGGTCACGGGCGGTGAGGGCGGCGCCATCACCACCAACGATGAGCAGATGTATCACAGGCTGATGCGTCTTAGGACCCATGGAATCACGCGCGACCGCGGGGAGATGGCGCATCCCACGGATGCCAAATGGTACAATGAGCAGGTGGAGTTGGGATACAATTACAGGATGACGGATTTTCAGGCTGCGCTGTTGGTCAGCCAGTTGCGCAAGCTGCCGAAATTTGCCGCCCGCAGACGCGAGATCGTGGAGCGGTATGACAGGGAGTTCGCGGGGATGCCGGAGATCATCGTGCAGCGGGAGATCCCGGAGTCGGACACCACGAGACATCTCTATATCCTGCGTCTGAATTTGGAGAGACTAAACTGTGACAGGAGACAGTTCTTTGACGCACTGTACGCGGAGAACACCTGTCCCCAGGTACATTATATGCCGGTGTACTATCATTCCTATTATGAGAAACTGGGCTACGGGAAGGGAATCTGTCCCAACGCGGAGAAGTTTTATGACGAGGTGATGAGTATCCCGCTGTATTATTCCCTCACGGATGAGGAAGTGTCGGATGTGATTCGCGCGGTGAAAAAGGTGGTTGCGTATTACGGGAAACAATAAGGATCGTGTGATGGAGAAGTGGAGATCGGATTGGCGGAGAGTCTACGGGGACAGGGCCTATATTCTGTTGTTGTCCCTGGTGGCGGCATGCGGTTACGGATTCAAGATCGTCCATCCGGTCATGGGGATCGATGATACTCCCTATGCATATTATTTCGAGGAGGGTCTGGCGGCCGTGGTGGGACGTTGGGTCCTGTTCCTGTTGAACAAGGTGGTGCATATCGCGGAGTTTGCCCCGTTCATAACGGATCTGGCGGCGGTGCTTTTGCTGATGGCGGCGGTGAGCGTGTGGGGGCTGCTTTTTTACAGGGTTTTGGGTGACAGGATTCCCAAATACGGATATTGGCTCTTTTCCTGTATATTCTTAAGCTGTCCGCTCATCAGTGAGGTCTTCACTTACTTTCTGCACAACGGGATCGCCATCGGTTATCTGAGCTGCGGCCTGAGTCTTGGCCTGATGCAGGAAGGATTGGAGCGCGTGGAGAGAAGAAAGTCTCGCCAAGCCGTGGGACTGTTTGCGCTGTCGGCGGCGCTGTTGGTCGTGGCCATGGGATGCTATGAATCCTTTATGATCGTGTGGTTGGTGGGGATTTTTCTGATCCTTCTGTCCGAGAGACTGGCGGGGGGGACGCGCAGACCGGCGGCAACGCGGGGGCTGTCGAAGGCGCGCGGACCATCGGGAGTGTTTGGTCTGCCGTGTATAAAATTGGCAGTGGCGGCGGTCACGGCAGCGGCGGCCATGCTGCTCAGGAGTATTGTGTTGAAGATCGTGATCGCGGCATTCGGCCTCGGCTATCTGCGGGAGGCAGCGGTACAGCGCTCCCTTGCGGAGATCGCGGGTTGGATGCTGCAGCCCGGGGCGCGGGCGGAATTTGCCATGGTCTTAAAGAGAGTGTTTGTGCAGTATGTGGTGTTTGCCCATGCCTATTATCCCATCAAAATCTTTGTGCTCGCGTCGCTTGTGATCTGCCTGTGCAGTCTGGGGATGAGCATTCGCAGGAGAGATGTCGGTATATTGCTCCTGACGGCGGGCTGTTTTGTGGCGGCCTTTCTGCTGACGGTGGTGGAGGGCAAGGCCACATTATACCGCTCGGCGCAGTTTGTGCCTCTCATCTGCGGATATGGGATATTGATGGCGGTCTACGCCGTCAGTGGAGCTATGGGCGCGGCCAAGCGAAGGGGGATCGGGAATACCGCGCTGCGCAGGGGCGCGGGAGCGGTGTGCGCGGTCGTCTCGGCCGTGATCCTGTGGAATCAGTGTGCCGATCTGAATCACTGGTTCTATGTGGATTATCGCAAGTATGAATACGCCAAAGAGTATATGGCGCAGGTGGCGCTCGAATTGGAACAGAACTTTGATACCTCCAAGCCCGTGGTGTTCACGGGGGAGTGGGAGAATCCGGAAGGGTTGGTGGAGGATGCCTATGTGCGGTATGATGATCCGCGGTTTTATGAGATGAAACGGATCACGGATTTGGTGGACGAGCATCTTCTGGAGAAATATTATCGGGGATATGGCGTGTGGGTGGCGCAGACGCCGGCGCTCTCCGTTATCAGTTGGGGCAAATATGCCTTTGACAATGATGAAGAACTGATTCGGTTTATGGCCTTTCACGGGCATGGATTGCTGCCCCACGCGGACGGCTCCTACTATACGGAGGCGGAAAATTACGCGGCGGACATGCCGCATTTTCCCCGTGAGGGATCCATTGTGGACGCGGGGGATTACATCATCGTGCATTTTTGATGCGGACAGATTTGGACCGATGAACTGATTCGGATTGACGCGATTGACATGGAGAGGTTGGCATGAAAAAGAAACTCTCGAACGGCTTGGAACGGTTGAACTGTATAGCGGTCAAATTGGACGGGCTGCCACTTTGGTGGATCGGGATCCTGGAGCTTGTGATCCTGCTGCTCCCCAATCTGTCGTTGGGCGAGGGAAGCGTCTTTGTGATCCATGACCAGTGGGATGAGTCCATGATGAATTATGTGCTCACGGCAAGGCATCCCATGGAGGGGCTCATACCGGAGATGTTGGGGGGCATCAGCGCCGGCGGACTGGCGCCCGCGGCGGTGTTCTTCGTGCCGCTCTATCAACTCCTGCCGCCCTTTTGGGCGTTCCTTTGTACCTACGCGCTGATGATGCTGTGCGGCTTTATGGGAATGTATGCGGCGGTGAAAGAACTGACGGACAGCAGTCTTCTCTCGGCGCTCGCGGCCGGGATTTTTGGCATGTTGCCCCTGTATCCGATCTATGGGCTGTCTCAGTCGGGCATTCCGCTGGCGCTCTATGCCTTTGTGTGTCTCTATAAAAAGAAGAGGATTCCGCTGTCTTTGGCGCTTGTGATCCTGTTTGGAGGCAGCAGCCACCTGGTCTGTACGGGATATGTGGTGTTGGCTTTCGCCGTGCTTGCCATGTGTGTCACGGCTCTGCGCGGAAAATTTTCCAAGTGGTTTGGCCTGGGCTTTGTGTGTCTGCTCCTGACATATGTGCTGACGAATCTGAATCTCTTGGCGGAATTTTTGTTGGGCAGATCTCCGGGGGGCGCCCCCGCGTATGTGAGCCATCGGGAGGAGATGGTGAACGGGGCGGAGCCCTTTTGGAATACGGTGAAGGAGGTGTTCCTGCACAGTTCGCAGCACGCGCCCGCCTATCATGAGGGGCTGATCCTGCCCATTTTGGCCGTATTGGTGATCGGGGGATTCTGTTACGCGAAGATGGAGAGATCGGTTAAGAACCGTTATCTCATGGCGCTGTGCGGCATGGTGATATTGGCGCTCATAGCGGTGTTCTATGGCATCTGCAGATCCGAAGTCGCGGCGGCATGGAAGAACGGTATGAGCGGATTTCTGCGCTATTTTCAGGCGGAACGGTTTTACTGGATCTATCCCGCGGGTTGGTATCTGGAGTTCGCGCTGGCGTTTTCCGTGCCGTGGACGGCGGCAAAGCAGAGCCGCCGGATGTTGCCCGCGCTGTGCGCGGCGACCGCTCTGCTGATTCTGCCGACGGCGGACAAGGTGCTGTACGATTCCTATTTTTACATGAATGTCAATCAGAGAAACAACGGTTCCGGCATCACGGGCTATATATCCTGGGAGAGTTGGTACGCGGAGGAACTGATGGGGCGGATCGAGGAGGCCATCGGCCGGGATCCCGCGGAGTATCGGGTGGCGCATCTGGGCATCAGTCCCGCGCCGGCGCTGATGCACGGTTTCTATACCGTGGACGGGTATTCCAACAATTATCCGCTGGAATACAAACATGCCTTTCGGCGCGTGATCGCGGGGGAATTGGACAAGAACGCGGAGATGGCGGTGTATTTTGACACATGGGGCAGCAGATGCTATCTGTTCAACGCGCAGACCGGAAACTATTGGATGCTGCCGAAGGGCAACGGCGTGGTCTATGAGGGATTGGATCTTGACATGGAGGCCCTTGCGGACTTGGGCTGTGAATATCTGCTCTCGGGAGCGGAGATCGCGGACGCGGAGAGGATGGGACTTCATTCCATGGGGTATTATGAGACGGAAGAATCTTATTGGGGGATTTGGCTGTACGCGCTGAATTAGGATCCGAAATCGCCGGAATACGACATAATTCTTGCGTTTTTCTTAATTTTTAGAATGGTTTTTTCTGAATATTCCCCGGAAAGTTTTACTAAACGCGGAAGATGTGATAGAATAATTCCATGTTTGGAAATGTCGGGATTCGCGGAGAGACGAAACGGATATGAGCAGGGATAGGATTTATGTATGTCACACTTACTATCATGTATATGTGACTTTTTTGAAGGAGTTGAAACTTCCCATAGAGAAACGGGGCGGGGCGACTTTGGTGCTGTCCCGGATGTCCTGCGATTTTGAAAATCTGAAGGCGCGGGTGGAGAGCACGGGACTGTTCGCTGAGGTGCTGGAGTTTGACGAGAAACACGAGAGTTTTTTCCCGGAGCTTGCCAAATGGAGAGAAGGGACGGGAAATTTTATCGGGAATCTGTGGAGACGGATCCGGTTCACCAAGCGGTACGCCAAGCTGCAGGAGCCTTACATACCGGTGGATTTTGGAGAGTACAGAGATGTGTATGTGTACTGCGACTCCGATCCCATAGGGTATTATCTGAATCAAAAGCATATTTATTACCACGCTCTGGAGGACGGGTTGAACTGTCTGAAAAATTTTGACGCGGCCCGCTATGACAACAGAGGACATTTTGAGTGGAAGGCTTTCCTGTCCCGCAGACTGAATCTGATCTTCGTGCAGAACGGTTATGGAAAATATTGTCTGGACATGGAGGTCAATGACATATCGGCCATCCAATATCCCTGCCCGCGCTATATCGAGGAGCCCAGGCAGGCTCTGGCGGACAGGCTGACGGAGGAGGACAGACGGATCATCCTGCAGGCCTTTATCCGGGATCGGGAAACGCTGGAGCGCCGGATTGCGGAGAGCAGCGCGGCGGGGGATCAGATATTGATACTGACGGATCCGCTGTGCACATTGGATGTGCGGGAGCGGATCTTCAGGGATATCATTCACAGATATGAAAAGGAGGGGACTATTTTTATCAAGCCCCATCCGAGGGATGAACTGGACTATCGGAAAATATTCGGGGAGTATCCCCAATTTGACGCCACGGTGCCCATGGAGGTCCTGAACTTTTTCCCGGGACTGCGATTTAGGAAGGCGGTGGCCGTGCTGACGGAGGTGAAAGCCATCCGGTTTGCGGACGAGATCGTGCGTCTGGGGGAGGACTTTATGGATCTCTATGAGGATCCGCTGATCCACAGACAGAATGAGCAGGTCGGGATCGAAAGGAAACAGTGATGTCGCAGATACTGAGAAAGTTGAGAGTCCTGTTGGACCAAAAACAAAAACGCACCATGGCGGGCCTGATGGTCCTCATGGTGATCGGCGCGTTTCTCCAGACCGCGGGCGTGGGACTTCTGGTGCAGGTGGTGAATATCGTCATAGATCCGGAGGCGGTGCGGAGTAACCGGATCATCGCGCGGTTTTATGAATTGGCGCCGGACTATGAGCATTTCGCGGTGACGGTCATGGCGCTTTTGATCGCGGTATTCGCGGTCAAGAACGTCTTCCTGTTCGTTCAGCAGAAACTGACTTTTGCCTTTATCTATACCAATCAGTTTCGCACCTCCGAGCGCATGATGCGCAACTATCTGCGCCGGGGATATGAGTTTTACCTGAACGCGGACACGGCGGTGGTGCAGAGGAATATCACCTCGGATGTGAACAATATGTACGCCCTGATCCTCGCGCTTTTGCAGATGCTGTCCGACGGGGTGGTGTCTCTGTTCATCATTTTGTACTGCTTTATCACCAACGGTACCATGACCGTCCTGTTGGCGGTGGTGATGCTGGCGCTGATGCTGGGAGTCAAGGTGGTGCTGAAACCCGTTATGTATAAGGCGGGCAAGGACAATCAGGACTATTACAGCGGACTGTTCAAGTGGATCTCCCAGACGGTGCAGGGCATCAAGGAAGTGAAGATCGCCGCCAAGGAACAGTATTTTGTGGACGAGTACAAGAAATGCGGCAAAGGGTATGTGGACGCGGTGCAGCGATACAGCCTCTACAATAATGTGCCAAAGCTCCTCATCGAGACGGCCTGTGTGGCCACCATGGTGGGCTATATGATCTACCTCGTGGTGACGGGGGTGCCCACGGAGAATATGCTGACCGTGTTCTCCACATTGGCGGCGGCAGCCTTTGTCCTGCTGCCCTGTGTGAACCGGATCAACAATCAGTTGAATTCCATCGCGTATTTTGAGCCCTTCTTCATGGGAGTCAGCGACAATCTGCAGGATGAGATCACCGGGGAGAAGGTGGACATGTCCTTCGCCACCGATGAGGAGGAGAAGATGCCCCTTAAGAGAGCCATCGAACTCAAAGATATCACCTACGCCTATCCGGGGACGGACAAGCTGATCTTTGACCACGCGGATCTGACGGTGCCGGTGGGAGCCTCCGTGGGGATCGTGGGCACCACCGGGGCGGGCAAGAGCACGGTGGTGGACATCCTGTTGGGGCTGTTGGAAGTGCGGGGCGGCGTGGTGTTGGCGGACGGCGTGGACACCCGGACCCAATACCGCAAGTGGCTCAAAAATGTGGGTTATATTCCCCAGATGATCTTCATGTTGGACGATACCATCCGCAAAAACGTGGCTTTTGGCGTGCCGGAGGACAGAATTGACGAGGAGCGTCTGTGGGAGGTTCTCAGGGAGGCCAGACTGGATGAGTTTGTAAAAACATTGCCTGAGGGGCTTGACACCGGTATCGGCGAGAGGGGAATCCGCCTCTCCGGGGGGCAGAGACAGCGCATCGGTATCGCCAGGGCGCTGTATAACAATCCGGAGTTGCTGATCCTGGACGAGGCCACCTCCGCCCTGGACAATGACACCGAGGCGGCCATCATGGAGTCCATCAACAGTCTCCACGGCAGAAAGACGCTGATCATCATCGCGCACAGGCTGCAGACCATTGAGAAATGCGATCTGGTGTATCGCGTGGAGAACGGAAAGGCCGTCATTGAGAGAGGGAGGCTGTGAGGGTATGCGGCTCAGTGTGATCGTGCCGGTCTACAATATGGCATCCGAGGGAAAACTGAATTTCTGTCTGGACTCTCTGGTGGGGCAGACATTGCCGAGATCGGATTATGAGATCATCGCGGTGGACGACGCCTCCACGGACGATTCCGCAGAGATCCTGCGAGGGTATGAGCGGCAGTATCCGGGATTGGTGCGGGTGATCCGAAATGAGCGCAACCGCCGTCAGGGCGGCGCCAAAAATGAGGGACTCAAGGCTGCCTGGGGGGAGTGGATCGGTTTCATCGACAGCGATGACTGGGTGACCTCCGACTATTATGAGAAACTTCTCGCCAAAGCGGAGGAGACCGGGGCGGACATGGTGGGCTGCGACTACAATCTGGTCAGTGAGCACACCATGGAGACGGGCAAAGTGGTGCGCAACAACTCCGCGGATCAGACCGGGGTGTTGAATGAGGATAAACATAAAAAGCTGTTCATGCGCCCGGGCAGTATGGTGATCAAGATTTACAGGCACGATGTGATCCGGGACAATAAGCTGGATTTCCCGGAGGGGATCTTCTATGAGGACAACTGCGCGGGATCGCTGTGGTCGCTGTATTTCACCCGGTTTGAGCGGGTGGAGGAGCCCATGTATTATTACTATCAGCACGATGTCTCCACGGTGCATCATATTACGGAGAGCAGATGCAGGGACCGCATGGCGGCGGCGGAACTTCTGTACGGCGAGTGCAGGATGCGGGGCTTTTTGGACCGCTATCATCAGGAGATCGAATATCGTTTCGGCGAACTGTATTATGTGAACACACTTTTTTCCTATATGTCAGGAGTAAAGCATCCGAAACTGTCCTTTGTGAAAGAATTGCGCAGGGGCGTGCGGGTCAGATTTCCCCGTTTCAGGACCAATCCCTATTACAGACAGTGGACCGGGGAGGAGGAGCAGGAACTGATCGCCATGCAGGCGGGGTCAGATCTGAAATTTTATCTTTATTACCGGCTGAAATTATGGGTGCGGAACTTAAGACGGAAGAGAGCAGGGAGTAAGACATGAATGCGAAGAGAATAGCGATCATCACGGCGCGGGGCGGCAGCAAGCGCATCCCCCGCAAAAACATCAGAGAATTCTGCGGCAGACCCATATTGGCCTATTCCATCGGGGCGGCTCTGGAATCCGGACTGTTTCATACGGTGATGGTGTCCACGGACGATGAGGAGATCGCGGATATCGCAAGGCAATACGGCGCGGAGGTTCCCTTTTACAGGAGCGCCGGGACCGCTGATGACAAAGCCACCACCAATGACGTGCTGTTGGAGGTGTTGTCTGAGTATGCAAAGCGCGGGGAGGGATTTGATACGGGAGTGTGCGTTTATCCCACGGCTCCCTTTGTGACGGCGGGGAAACTGCGGGACGCGGTGGAGAGACTGGAGCAGAGCGACGCGGACACGCTGATCCCGGTGGTGGCGTTCTCCTATCCGCCCCAGAGGGCCATGGTGGAGACGGGCGGGCGGTTGGTGTTCCGCCATCCGGAGTATCTGGACAGCCGCTCTCAGGATCTTGAGCCCTACTATCACGATGTGGGACAGTTCTATGTGTTCCGCACGGCGGCTTATCGGGTCAACCGGAAACTGATGGTGGGCAATATCCTGCCCATGGTGGTATCCGAGATGGAGGTACAGGACATCGACAATGAGACGGACTGGGAGATCGCGGAGATCAAATATCGCATGATGAAGGGATCGCAATATGGACAATCATGATACCGGAGGGCGGATCGCCCTGCTGTCCAATGTGAATATGAACGCCGTGATCCGCGCGCTTGGCAGGGAGATGGAAATCTATGAGGCGGAAGGGTACGGCAATGAGTTGGGACTTCTGATGAACCCCGGGTCCTCCTACCATGCCTTTGATCCGGACATCACTTTCGTGGTGACGGATCTCATGGAACTGTTGGATCACCGGACGGATGAGAAGACCGCGGAAACGCTCATAGAGAATTGGTTCGCGTCCTTTGAGAGCGCCTTGCGCGCCCGCGGCGTCTATTATGTGAATGACGCCTGGCTGTGGGGGCCCGAGTCGGAGGCGGACGCTCTGACGGACAGGTCATCCATAGAGCGGATCTGGGACGATAGACTCCACAGGCTGTGCAAAACCCATGCCAATGTGCGGATCCTGCCCTATCACCGCATGATCGCGAAGTTGGGCGAGGAGAATGCGTTTTCTCTCAAGATGTGGTACATGGGACGGATCCTCTTAAGCGGGGAGGCGGGAAAGCGTCTCGCGGCTCTGATGGCGGACAGGGTGCGTCTGGAGAGACGAACGCCGAAGAAGGTGTTGATATTGGATCTGGACAATGTGCTGTGGGGTGGTCTGGCGGGAGAGCATGACCAAACGCCCATAGCGCTCTCGGAGGAACATGCGGGTTTGGCCTACAAGAATCTGCAGCGCGTGATCGACCGCATGGAGAGACAGGGTGTGATCCTGGCCATCGTCTCCAAGAACAATCCGGAAGACGCGGAGGAAATCCTGCAGCATCATCCCCATATGGTCCTTCGCCCGGAGCAGTTCGCGGCGAAACGCATTAATTGGAGAGACAAGAGTGAGAACATAAAAGAGTTGGCGGAGGAATTAAACTTAAGCACGGATTCCTTCGTGTTCTGGGATGACAGCCCCGAGGAGCGCCTGTTGGTGAGCCGGATGCTCCCGGAGGTGACGGTGCCCGATTTCCCGGAGAGGGTGGAGGATCTGGCGCCCGCCATGACCGCCGTTTATCACAATTATTTCGAGAAGGCCGCTCTGACGGCGGAGGATCTGCAAAAGACGGCGCAGTACGCGGATAACGGGAAACGGGAAGATCTGCGACAGAGCGCGGGGAGCTTTGAGGAGTATCTGCGGCAGCTGCGGATCGTGGTGACAAGAGAGGAGCCGACGGAGCGGATCAACCGTCTGACGGATCTGCTCAACAAGACCAATCAGTTCAACCTGACCACTAAGAGACATGACATGGGACAGGTGCAGTCCATGGTGGAGGATGCAGCCAAGAGAGTCTTTCTCTATGGCGTGCGGGATTGTTTTGGCGATTATGGCACGGTGGCCGCGGTGATCGCGGACGTGTCGAAGGAGATCCCGGTTCTGGAGGAGTTCGTCATGAGCTGTCGCGTCATGGGCAAAAATATAGAGCAGGGCATCCTGAGCCATGTGGAGGACAGCCTGCGGCGGGAGGGTTTTGAGAGGGTTCGGGGGATGTATATTCCAACGGCCCGGAACAGGCCGGTGGCGCAAATGTACGAGCAGGCGGGGTATCATGTCATACAGCAGGAGACAGGCGGGACCGCTGAAACGGATCTGAAAGTTTATGAGTTGGCGTTGGATGAGCGTCCCCGCAGATCCTTTGTGGGGGAAGTGCGGGATATCGGCGATTGAGAACTTTGCCATCGGCAAACAGGCGGGATCGCCCGCCGCGTAAAGGAGAGTCATATGGATAAAGAGAGACTGAAGAGGGATATACTTGCCCTGATCGAAGAAGAGTTAAAACTGCCCGCGGGCAGCATCACGGAGGACACCCTGATCGAGGATGTGGAGGAGTGGGATTCTCTGGAGCATGTGACGATCATCGGGGAGTTGGAGGAACAACTGGGAGTGTCCATCCCGTTGGAGGAGGCCATTGAACTTGACAGCGTGAGGGAGCTGTTGGAGAAAGCGGGATGCCTGTGAGCGTGACATTGCGGGACATTGAGGACGGAGATCTGGAGAATATCATGAGATGGCGTATGTCCGAGGATGTCACCCGCTATATGAACACGGATCCGAAACTGACCTTGGAGGGACAGCGGAAATGGCTTGCCGCCCTTCGGGAGAATCCGGATGTGCGGTATTGGCTGATCGGGATAAACGGCGAGCCCGCGGGGGTGATCAATCTCACGGGACTCCTGAAACCGGACGGCTGCATCGGCTGGGCCTATTATGTGGGAGAAAAGAGACTGCGGAGCATTCAGACCGCGCTGGCTCTGGAGATGAGCATGTATGACCACGCTTTGATCACCCTGCGCAAACAGGCCGTATACAGCGATGTGTTCACCCTAAACGCGGGAGTGATCCAACTGCACAAACTCTGCGGCTGTGAGGTGGTGGAGGAGCGAAAGAACGCGGTGTGCAAGGGGGGCGTGTACTATGATGTCACCTATATGCGCATGACCGCGGAGCATTGGGCCGAGATCCGGGCAGGCAAAAAATACGCGAAGATCCAATTCCCGGAATGAGTGATTTCCAAGGACAGAGGAGTCTTTCCGAAAGCGGGAACGCGCCGGAATCGGAGACAGAAAACAGGGAGGAACAGGAACTTGAACAAAGAGATCACGATCGGCGGACATAAGATCAGCGAACAGTCCCCGACTTTTATCATAGCGGAGATGTCCGCCAATCATCTGATGGATTTTGACCGGGCGGTGGCCATCATGCGGGCGGCGAAGGATGCCGGAGCCGACGCGGTGAAGATCCAGACATACACGGCGGACACCATCACATTGGACTGTGACGATCCCTGTTTTCAGATCACGCAGGGGACCATCTGGGACGGGACCACGCTGCACAGGCTCTATGAGACGGCATACACGCCTTGGGAGTGGCAGCCCAAACTGCAGAAGATCGCGGGGGAGATGGGACTGGAGTTTTTCTCCTCGCCCTTTGACTTTACGGCGGTGGATTTTCTGGAGGAGATGGATGTCCCGGCCTACAAGATCGCCAGTTTTGAGATCAATGACATTCCCCTGATCCAAAAGATCGCCGCGCTTGGCAAACCGATGATCTTCGCCACGGGTGTCGCGAGGCTCGCGGATATCGATCTGGCTCTTCGCACCTGCCGGGAGGCGGGCAATGAGGATGTGATCCTCTTAAAATGCACCTCCTCCTATCCGGCTCCCTATGAGGATATCAACCTGCGCACCATCCCTAATATGGCGCAGACTTTTGACTGTCTCGCAGGGCTGTCGGATCACAGCATGGGACACGCGGTGGCGGACGCGGCGGTGGCGCTGGGAGCGAGAGTGGTGGAGAAACATCTGACTCTGTCCCGCGCGGACGGGGGAGCGGACGCGGCATTCTCCATGGAGCCTCGGGAGTTCGGGCTCATGGTGGAGAACATCCGCAAGATAGAGAAGGCTCTGGGCTCCGTCACCTATGATCTGACGGAGAAACAGAGCAGGGAGAGGGAGCATTCCCGCTCGCTCTTTGTGGCGAGAGATATGAAGGCGGGAGATGTGTTTACTCCCGAGAATCTTCGCTCCGTGCGGCCGGCCTGCGGACTGCACACCATGTATTACGGGGAGATCCTGGGCAAAAGGATCAGCAGGGACGCATCCCTTGGCACTCCCATGAGTTGGGATCTTGTGAATTTTGAGGAGTAGAAAATGTTCATTATTCGGGCAGATGGAAACGCAAAGATAGGCGCCGGACATCTGATGCGCTGTCTCACCATCGGGGAGGCGGTGCGCGGACGGGATCCGGAGTTGGAGATCTTATTTATATGCGCGGATGAGGATTCCGCGGCATTGGCGGAGAGTCACGGATTCCGCACGGCCGTGCTGCACATGGATTACAGGCGGCCGGAGCCGGAGACTGCCGTGTGGGACCGGTGGGTGAGCGGTTCGGATCATATCATTCTCGTGGACAGCTATTATGTGACGGACGGCTATCTGGACGCGCTGGGACGGTACGGCAGCGTGTATCTGTTGGACGATCTGCAGGAACACGCCTATCCCGTGAGTGGCGTGATCAACTATAATCTCTTTGCGGAGGAGAGGATATATCAGAGTCTGTACGCGGGGAGACAGGTTCGGATCCTGACCGGCAGGGATTACATCCCTCTGCGGCAGCAGTTTCGGAATGTGTCCTATGAGGTTCGTCCTCAGGTGCGGGATGTGCTGCTCACCACGGGAGGCGGAGACGAGGCCAATATCGCCGGGGCGATCCTGGACGCGCTCTATCGGCCGGAGATCACATACCATGTGTTGGTGGGACGGTTCAGCCCGTGGCTTGAGAGTTGGCAGGAGAGAGCCTCCAAGACTGATAATCTGAGGATCAGTTTTGATGTGCAGGATATGGCATCCCTGATGCGCGGCTGCGATCTGGCGGTGAGCGCGGGGGGCAGCACGCTGTATGAACTGGCGGCGGTGGGAATTCCCATTTTGTGTTTTGCCTATGCGGCCAATCAGGAGGCTTTGGCGGATTATATGGGGCGGACGCAGACCGCGGGCAACGCGGGGGCATGGCATCGTGACCGGGCGGGCACTTTGGACCGGATGCGGGAGCTTTTTGACCGGATCTGTGAGAGCGAGGCGCTCAGGCAGCAGTATTCTCAGAGAGGGAGACGGCTCGTGGACGGTCTGGGCGCGGATCGGATCGCGGAGGCTTTGTGTGGAGGTATCCGTTGAGAGACAATGGGACGGAAAAGCAAAAAATTGCATACGCGTTGTCGGCTCTTGCGGTGTTTGCGGTCCTGTGCGTGCCGCTCTTTGGCGGCAGGACCAAGGCGCAGGGCGCGGATCATCCCATTGTGATCCTGGGGGACAGCGTCATGGGACTGTGCCGTGACGAGACCTCCGTGTCGGAGAATCTGTCGGACATTCTGCGGCAGCCGGTATACAACGGGGCCTTTGGCGGGACATGTCTCTCGACGCTGACACAAAATATTTGGAATGATTACACCATGGGACTGTTGAACATGGTCAGCCTCTCCAAGGGCATTGCCGCGGGTGATCTCGGAGCGCAGCAGACCTTGCGGGGCAGGAGGGAGAGCACCTATTATTTCGGGGACACCGTGGATGGATTGGACGAGATCGATTTTGCGGAGACGGAAGTTCTGATCTTTGAATTTGGCCTGAACGATTATCATGCGGGAGTGCCGATAGACAATCCGGACGATCCTTTGGATGAGCGCACTTACTGCGGCGCGTTCAGGAGCGCGGTGCGGACTCTGCAGGGCGCGCGCCCGAATCTGCGGATCGTGTACGCGACGCCCACCTACGCATGGTATCCCGCGGGCGGACTCACCTGTGAGGAGTATGAGACGGGACAGGCTTTCCTGGAGGAGTATGTGAACGCGGGTCTGGCTGTGGCGGAGGAATGCGGGATAGAGGCCGTGGATCTGTATCATGATCTGTATCCCCATGACAATTTTGAGGACTGGCAGATCTACACGGAGGACGGTCTGCATCCCAATGCGGCCGGCAGGAGGCTGATCGCGGAGAGGCTGGCGGCGCTGTTTGAGGATTGAACGCGGATAGATTGTAGGATCGACCGAGGGGAGACCGGCGTCGCTGTTTGTGGATACGGCGGAAAGGAAATATAGATGAGTGTGACGATCAAATCGCCTGCGCAGGTCATGACGGGGTGGCTTGGCAGAGTGAAAAAAGAGCATAGGACAGCTTTTGTGTCGGCCTTTGTCATGGGTCTTCTGATCCATATGCCGGCACTGCTTTCGGATATTCCCAACCATGACGGATTGAGCAGTATGTACTTTGATCAAAATATGATCACCTCCGGGCGTTGGTTCCTCATGGTGGCCTGCGGTTTCTCCTCTTTTTATACGATTCCGTGGGTGATAGGGCTCTTGGGGCTTTTGTTCTTATCCTGCGCGGCGGTGGCGCTGACGGATTTTCTGGAGCTTAAGGACGCGCCCGCCATCGTCTCTGTCAGCGGGCTGTTGGTGAGTTTTCCGGCGTTGGCATCCACCTTTGCCTATGTCTTTACGATGGACGGCTATATGCTCGCGCTCTGTCTGGCGGTGGCGGCGGTGGCATGTACGAAGAATTGGAAGAAGGGATTTATCCCGGGGGCGGTATGTCTGGCCTTCAGCATGGGGATCTACCAGGCCTATCTTCCCTTTGCCATTCTTCTGTGTATGTATGGGGTGGCCATGGTCTTCATGGATGGGGGCAGTCTGTGGGAGAGATGCCGCGCCGCGCTGCGCTATCTGTATATGGGATTGCTCGGAGTGGCGCTCTATTATGTGATCCTGCAGGTTCTTTTGCTCATTCAGGGAAAGGAACTGGCCTCCTATCAGGGGATCGACGGATTGGGGACCGGCGCCGCGGGATGGGATTGGGACGGGATCGCGCATATTTATCGGGATTTTGTCGGTTTCAGCTTAAAGGGCAATGTGGTCTTTCATGGTCCGCTGTCCTTTGCGGCATGCGCGCTGCTGTTGTGCGCGGCCCTGCTTGCGGTGTGCAGGCTCGCTCTGCGGAGAAAATGGTGGAAGTGTCCGGGATTTTTCGCTATAATGGCTGTGATGGCTGTGGCGGCGCCTTTTGCCACCAATGTGATCCTGCTCATCTCCCCGGAGCTGACCTATCATCTGCTGATGCGCTATCAGTGGGTGGTCTGGCTGATCCTGGCGGTGGCTCTCGTGAGCCGTTTCGCGGGGGAGGACGCAAAGGGGAATCTGCTGCAGTGGGTGGGATTGGGAGCCGCGTTGGTGTTGGTGTTTCACTATGCGGTGACGGACAATATCGGCTATTCCAATCTGCAGAGAAAATATGAGAAGACCTATGCTTACTGTGCGCGGCTGTTGGACCGCATTGAGCAGACGGAAGGCTATTATCAGGGTATCCCCATCGCCATGGTGGGCGTGGTGGGGGATGATCCCTATCCGGTGACGGACATCACCCTGCCCGTGACTTCCAATATGATCGGACTCAATGGGGATTTCCTGCTGTATACGGGTGAGAACTACAGGATATTCATGCAAAATTATCTGGGAGCCACTCTGAATATCATGACGGTGGAGGAGATGGGAGATATCTATTACTCCCCTGAGTATATCGGGATGGAGAGTTTTCCGGCGGAGTCCTCCGTGAAGATCGTGGACGGGATCATGTATATCAAGACAGAAAATGCGGGGAGAGATTGAAGATGGCGGTGTTATCGATTGTTTTGCCGGCCTATAACGAAGAGAGCAATATTGCGAACACGGCGGAGGTGCTGTCCTCCTTTCTGAAAGAGCAGGGCATCGACTACGAGCTGGTGTTCATCAGCGACGGCTCCAAGGACAATACCTATGAGGAGATCCTGAAGGCGGCCGGGCGCGATCCGCGCGTCAAAGGGGCGCAGTTTTCCCGCAACTTCGGCAAGGAGGCGGGGATCTTTGCCGGCTTGGAATTGGCGGAGGGGGACGCGGTGGTGGTCATGGACTGCGATCTGCAGCACCCGCCGGAGGCGATCCCCCTGATGTGGGAAAAGTGGAAGAACGGCGCGGAGATCGTGGAGGGGATCAAGGCGGACAGAGGAAAGGAAAGCCTGGGATACAAGCTCTCCGCCGGGCTGTTCTACAAGATCATGAGCAGCCTGATCAAGATCGACATGAGTGCCTCCTCGGATTTTAAGCTCTTGGACAGGAAAGTGGTGAACGTGCTGCTGGAACTTCCGGAGCGCAACACTTTCTTCCGGGCGCTGACCTTCTGGGCGGGGTTTCGCACGGAGACGGTGGAGTACAAGGTGCAGGAGAGAAAATACGGGCAGAGCAAATGGTCTCTTTGGAGTCTGATGAAATATGCCGTCACCAATGCCACGTCCTTCAGCACGATGCCGCTGCAGATCGTGACGGTGACGGGAGTGATCTCCATTCTGGGAAGCGTGGTTCTGTTCATACAGACTCTGGTGAGATATTTCATGGGCGCGTCGGTGGAGGGATTTACCACGGTGATCCTGCTGCTCCTGATCATCGGGGGATTCCTGATGCTGAGTCTGGGGATCATCGGTCATTACATCGCCAGGATCTATGAGGAGGTCAAGGGCAGACCGAAATATATTATCAGCCGGGTCACGGACAATGTGAACGGAAACGTGACGGGAACATGGCACAGGTGAGGACAAGGGAGGAGAGGATCATGATAAACTTTAATGTGCCGCCCTATGTGGATACGGCGGCGGGCTATATACAGGAATGTGTGAAGAGACAAAAAATCTGCGGAGACGGCATATATACCGGAAAGTGCGGCAAATGGATTGAGGAGCGCACCGGGACGGCGAAGAGCCTGTTGACGACCTCCTGTACCCACGCGTTGGAGATGGCGGCTCTTCTGACCGGAGTGGGACCCGGGGATGAGGTCATCATGCCGGCTTACACTTTCGTGTCCACGGCGGATGCCTTTGTGCTGCGGGGAGCCACTCCGGTGTTCACGGATATCCGTCCGGACACCATGAATATCGATGAGACCAAGATCGAGGCTGCCATCACGGAGAGGACGAAGGGGATCGTGCCCGTGCATTACGCGGGCGTTGCCTGCGAGATGGACGCCATCATGGATATTGCGGACAGACACGGGCTCTGGGTGGTGGAGGACGCGGCTCAGGGGATCATGGCCTCCTATAAGGGAAAGGCTTTGGGCACCTTTGGCGACTACGGGTGTTTCAGCTTTCATGAGACCAAGAACTACAGCATGGGAGAGGGCGGCGCCCTGCTCATACGCGATGCCGAAAAGGTGGAGGAGGCGGAGATCATCCGCGAGAAAGGCACCAACCGGAGTAAATTCTTCAGGGGACAGATCGACAAATACACATGGGTGAACGCGGGCTCTTCCTATCTGCCCAGCGACATGAACGCGGCCTATCTGTACGCGCAGTTGGAGATCGCGGATGAGATCAATGAGGCCAGACGGGCCGTTTGGAACAGATATTATGAGAGACTCAGCGATCTTGCCGGGGCAGGGCGCATTGAGCTCCCCACGGTGCCGGAGGGCTGCGCGCACAACGGCCATATGTTTTATATCAAGGCGAAGGATCTTGAGGAGCGCACGGCATTGCTGGCATATCTCAAGGAGAGGGATGTCTACGCGGTATTCCACTATATTCCGCTGCACACCGCTCCCGCAGGTCTGCGGTACGGCCGTTTCCACGGGGAGGACGTGTATACCACAAAAGAGAGTGAGCGTCTCGCCAGACTGCCCATGTACTATGGTCTGACGCGGGAGCAGACGGACTATATATGCGATAAGGTGGAGGAGTTTTACGGCTGTTGAATGGGACGATCTTAGTCCGAAGGAGTGTGTATGCGAAAATTTCCGGAGCGCTGTGCCGCCGTTTTGGGGAGGGTGATCTTCATAGGTTTCGGTGTCCAGATCCTGTTGGGAATTGTTTGGATGTGCCGCGCGTTCTCTCTCTTGAAAGGTTGGGGAGAGGGCGTGGTCTGCGCGGCGCAGATCGCGGTCTTGGGGGTTGCCCTGTATTTCTTGGGAGGGAAAACGCGGGGCAAAATTTTTATGGTCCTGAGCGCGCTGACCTTTCCCATGGTGGCGCAGTGTACGGTGAGGCCGGACGCGAGAGTGTGGGCCGTCGCGCTGCTGTTGGCGCAGATCGCCTGTGTCCGCCGCGCCATGGAGGATGAGACGGACATGAGATTTTTCTGCGCGGGATTGTGCGCGTGGGCGGCCGCGGCGCTGATCCGCGCGGAGTATCTCTGTATTGGCGCGATCCCCATGGTATGTTACGGTATATGGTTTGCGGTGAGAGGACGCGGCGAGGAACGGACGCTCAGGCGGCGCAGGATCCTGAATCGATGGCTGCTGATCCTGGCCGCGGGAGGCATTGCGGCGGGAGTCGGGAGTCTGTACCGGGATCGGACGAGACTCAGCACGCATGTGGCGAGCCGCGTTGCATGGACCACGCTCTATAACAGTTATGCCGCCATGCCCGAGGAGAGCCGTCAGGATATCGATTATCTGGAACTGGCTTACGGCACCTATGAGGCCACGGGAATTGAGACAAATCTGCGCCCTTCTCTGGAGCAAAATTTGGGGGAGCGGGAGGCGGACCGGATTCTCTATGAGCTGTCCTCCATCGCCTGGCAGAACGGAAAAGGGCAGATCCTGAAGGAAACGGCGTGGGATATGGCAGGCTATCTCTTGGCGCCGGCGGTGCTGCCGCTGCAGCTAAAGGGGAGAGGCTACGAATCTTATTCGGGGATCAATTACCGACAGATCCTGGAGCCCGATCCGGGATGGGGAAGGCTGTATATGCAGTATGGCTGCAGATGGTATATCACGGCCTGCGTCCTTGCGGTCGTCACGGGAGTGTTGACGGGTATGCGCCCCATGAGCAGGGGAAAAGGAATCCCGCTCCTTGCGGGATTGGGGATGTGCGCGCTCTATACCGCAAGTTGGGCCGGAAAGATGGACTATAAAAATACGATCTTCGTCCTCTGCGTCGGGATCATCTGTATTTGGGAGGTCGCCGTGAGGGGCGTTGCGCGGACGGGAGGTAAACCGGATGAACAGACGCGGTAGATGGCTTGCGGCGGCGGGTCTGGCGATCGTATTTCTGACGGCGGTGCCGGGGCTGCTCTTGGGCGAAAACGCGATCATCACTTACCACGATCAGTTGGACGGAGAGATGATCGCCTATATTTTGCAGGCGAAACATCTGCTGCAGGGGGGCGGGCTGCCGGAATTCATGGGCGGCGCGTCCAAGACCGCGCTGACACCTCCGGCTCCCGGCTGTGTGTTCTTATTTCGCGTGTGCAGTCCCCTTACCGCGTTTTGGGTGATGCGGATCGCGGGCAGCCTGATCGGGTATACGGGTATGTATCTTTTGGCAAAGGACGTGACGGGGCGGGAAGTGCCGGCGGTCTGCGCGGCGGGGCTGTACGCATGTCTGCCCTTCCTGCCCGTATACGGGCTTGCCCAGTACGGACTGCCGTTGCTGCTCTGGTGCGCCATCCGGCTTGGGAGAGGAGAGCGGGTCGGGTTGGCCTATGGATACGCGGCCTTTTATGCCCTGAATTCCTCCCCGGTATTGGTGGGATTTGCGGTGTTGGCAGTTCTCGCGGCGGTGATCGCCGTGGAAGGGGTTAAGATTTTGAGGGCCCGGAGCGGGAGTCGGCGGGATTCGCAGTCGCAAAGCGGGAGTCGGGATTTGCGGTCGCAGGATCGGAAAACGCAGCCGTTTTGGTATCTGACCGGAATGTGGCTGATCCTGTGTCTGTGCTATGTGTTGTGCAATCTGTCTCTGTTCGCTCAGGTTCTGGGCTTGGACGGCTCGGCGGCATCGCACAAGTCGGAGTATGTGCTGACGGCGCAGGGCTTTTGGAGCGGATGGCTCAACGGTTTCCTGTACGGTGCCCAATACAGCACGGACTATCATCTCGGCATAGCGATCGTCGCCGTGGCGGTGTTGCCTGTCGCTGTCCTGTGGAAGGACACGGTGCAGTCGCGGCGGAGCATCCGGGCGATACGGTACGCTCTGTGCGCCAACGTGGCGCTCACGGGGATATCCGCCCTCTGGAACAGCGCCGCGGGCGTGGCATTGCGCTCCCGGATGGGGGCGTTGGGCGCGTTTCAGTTGGATCGTCTGCTGTGGCTTGCGCCCTGCCTGTGGTATCTGGTCCTGGCCTGTGACATGGCGGCGGTGTGGGAACTGTGGAGCGTTCGGGAGAGCCGGAAAGAGAAGGGGCGGGAGAAAGGTCAGGACGGAAAGGGTCTGTCCCGCGCGATCCGGTCGTCCGGCCGAGTGATCCTGACGGCGGGTCTGGCGGCGGCTGTGGCCGCGAGCGGTCTGCAGATCCTTAAAAACAGCGATATCAAATCCAATGTGCAGAAACTGCGCGACGCGGATTACGCGGCCATGAGTTACGCGGATTATTATGCCATCGGGGTCATGGACCAAGTGGAGGATTTTCTGCGGGAGGAGACTGATCTGGAGCAGTCGCGGTATCATGTGGTCAGCCTGGGCATAGACCCTGCCGCCGCGCTGTACCATGGATTTTATTGTCTGGACGGGTATTCCAACAACTATGATCTTGAATATAAGCATGCCTTCCGAAGGGTGATCGCGCCGGCGCTTGAGGTCAGCGATTATCTGAGGGAGTATTATGACAACTGGGGCAACCGCTGTTATCTCTTCGGCTCCGAGTGTCCGGGGTATTACACGATCGAGAGGGACGGATTTTATTTCACGCATTTGGAGTTGGACACGGAGGCGTTGCGCGAACTGGGGGGGAATTATCTGTTGTCCGCCGCCTATATCGCCAACGCGGAGGAGTTGGATCTTAAGCTTCTGCGGGAGGAGCCCTTCCGCGCGGAGGACAGCTATTATCACATCTATGTGTATGAGGTGGAAAGACCGTGACGAGAGAAAAGAAAGAACATAAGGGCGAAAATAGGGCAGGAAATAAAGTCGAAGACAGGATCGGAGACCGGAGGGCGGGCACATGTATGTCCCGGATTCGCGCGCGCGTTCCGGAGATTCTGATTTTGTTCATCTGCGCGGTGTTATTGCTCGGGGGGATCGGAGCCAAAGAGGGCTATCACATGGACGAGCTCTTGAGTTTTGAACTGGCCAACGCGGAGTTCAACCCGTGGATCGTGCCCACGCAGCCGCAGGGGCGGCTGGCAAAGTATGTGGAGCGGGAACTGCGGAGGGACACGCTCCGGGAGACTCTTGGCAACCTGGCGGACACGGTGAGGGATGTGCTGCAAAATCGCGGCGGCAGCAAACTATTGTCCTACCGGGCGGATGTGTATGACGAGCCCGTTCGGATAACCGGGCAGGCTTTTGAGGACTATATCACGGTGGGAGAGAGGGATGCCTTCAACTATCTGTCCGTGTACTTTAACGTCAAGGACGACAATCATCCTCCTCTGCATTTTATGGCATTGCACACGGTGTGTTCCCTCTTTCGGGGACGGATCGCGCCGCTCATGGGATGCGTCATCAATCTGCTCTGTGTGTTGGGGGTGATGGCGCTGCTGATGCGGTCGGGCCGGGATATGATGACACTGTGGGGATGTGAGCGATACGGCCGGGCGGCCGGGATCTGTGCGGCAGTATTGTACGGGCTGTCCGCGGGGGCCATGTCCACCACTTTGCTGATCCGCATGTATGCCATGCTGACATTTTTCTGTGTCGCGCTGTTTCACATCCATCTGCGCAAACTGTTCGGCGCAAGGCTTGGCGGCGGGGACTTTGGGAGCCGCAACAAAGGATTGATCGCAGTGACTCTGTTGGGATTTTGGACACAGTATTTCTTCCTGTTCTATTGTCTGGTTCTGGCCGCCGTGACGGCGGTGATCCTCCGGGCGCAAAAACGCGGGAAGGAGCTGTGGCGCTATATCCGTTCCATGGTGACGGCGGCGGTGATCGGTGTGGCGGTCTTTCCCTTTTCCATATCCGATGTATTTTCCAGCGGCAGGGGAGTGGAGGCCTTGGAAAATCTCTCCTCGGGCTTTGCCGGATATGGAAAACGCTTAGCGACTTTCGGCGGGATCCTGTTGCGGAGTATGGGGCCGGGCATTGTGATCGCGGCGGCGATCTGTTTTATATTTATGATTTTAGTTTTCGTAAAATCATACGGTGAAAAGGAGACAGAGCGATCCGCGGAGGAAAGTCTGCGGTCGGAGAAAGCGCCGCGGGTTGTGAGGGACTCTCTGATCGTGCTGCTCCTTCCGGTCACGGCGTATTTCCTGTTGGCGGCCCGCATGTCTCCCTATCTGACGGACCGATATGTGATGCCCGTCTTTCCCTTTGTCATGCTGTGCGGCGCGATCTTGGGCTGCGCGGCGGTGGCAAAATGGGAGCGGACATGGCATCCGGACACCCGCGCGGCGCGGACGGTGATGTGCATATGGATATCCGCCGCCATCCTGTGTCAGATCGCAAATCCCGCCGTATGGCAGAATCCTTATATGTATAAGGGATATGGAGAGCAGGAGAAGATCGCGGAGGAGTACGCGGATCATCCCTGTGTCTGTGTCTATGACGGCGTGAGTTATTATGAGAATCTTCCGGAACTGGCCCGATATGAGAGCACGCTTCTTTTGACGGAGGCGGAGCTTGAGAACAGACGGGACAGAGAATCCGTCACGGCCGGAGGATCCGTGGTGATCCTGCTCAAGCATGGAACGGATGGGGAACGGGTGCGAAATATTCTGGAGAATGAGTACGGAATGCGTTGTGAGAAAACGCTGTTGGAACAGGGAGAGCCCTTTGGAGATTCGATCTTTTTGTTCAGGACAGCCCGATGATCCTGTCGAAAAAATACGGAAGAACGGGATGCCCGGCGGCGATCATCCGGGTTTAGCGCTGAAAGTAATAGAGAGCGTCCACAAACCGGTCCGCCACCAATTCCCTGCCGGCCACATTCAGCCGGCGGTTGTCGATCAGATAATCCGCCGCGTTATCCTCGTTGATGGTGCCGTAGAGATGGTCAATGAAAGTGACGCTCCTGTGGAAACAGCTGTCACACTCTTTGATGGAATAAGTGGACAGCACATCCTGCCCGTAGGTCTGTATATCGCTGCTCACATAATTGCCGTTTTCGTCCACGCCGAAGGCATAGGTGGGGGACATCACGATGATGCGTATGGTGGGATAGTTGTTCTGCAAAAGCTCGATTCCGGCCTCCAGATTGCCCGTGAAATATTCGATGTCGGTGTCATTGCCAATGTTGTAGATGCCGTTTCCCGCCAGATAGTCCGCGGCGTCATACATGATGACCACCACGTCAACGGTGGAAAAATCCAGAGCCAGAAGGGTATCACAGACGCCCTGTGCCGCGGGGTCGGCATCCTCGCCCAACAGCGCGTCCGTCTCGGCGCATTTGTCGGTGAGATCGGGGGCTTTGACCGCCAACTGTGTCAGCCAGTAAAAATTATAGGAGTCCAAAGGGGCAATGGACGGATTGAGCGTGCTGTGGTAGGCCATCAGATAACTCTTGCCGATGGAACAGTTGTACACGGTGGCACCGGTGCGCTCGGCGATCATATTGGCCAGACTGTCCTTAGAATCCCTGTCGTCCGCGAAAGGGGCATTGCCGAAACAGACGATGGTGGAGATCTCGGAGGGAGTCTCCAACACATTTCCCTTTTCGTCCATCACCGGCAGTATCAGATCCATGACATCCATGGTATCTCCCTCTGATTCAATCTGATCGGGATCCACTTTCTCTCCCCAGTTGTTGATGCGGTAGACCGCTCCTCCGATCGCGAGAAGGAACACCAGTAATAAGATCGTGTGTATATTGATAAAGCGCTTGATTTGCATGTAGTCTCCTGTTTTCCGCCGGTTGGCTCTTTTCTGAGTTTGAAATTATATTACTATTTTTGATTTCAAAAGTCCACAGTATTCCGAATTATTCAAGAATATTTAAGAAATTCTGAATAAATGGCATATTTGCTTGAAGTGGAAGAATGAGGATGCTATAATATTATGGGTTTAGTTTGCCGAGGAAAGGGACTAAGGAGTATGAGAAGAATGTACAGATCTGCCGAGCCGGACGGGCAGGACGAGATCCGGGAAACCGAGATTTGGGAAGAGGAATATACCGGAGAAGAGTACGAAGACATAGAGTATGCCGACGGAGAATATGCCGACGGAGAATATGAAAGCGTGGAGTATACTGATGGGGAATATGACGATCAGGAATATGAAGACGTAGAGTATTATGAAGATGAGGAATATTATGAAGACCGGGACGATGTGACCGATACCGGCGCAGGGGACTATGAGGACGGAGAATATGTTGCGGAAGAATACGCTGACGGAGAATATGTAGGCACGGACTACGCTGACGGAGATTACGAAGACGGAGAATACGTCAATGGAGAGTACGCCGAAGGAGAATATGGGGGCGTGGAATATGCCGATGCGGAGTACTCCGAAGAAGAATACGCCGAAGAATATGAGGATGCATACTACGAAGATTCCTATTCGGAGGAGTACGTCGAAGAGGAATATTATGAGGACGAGCCCTATGACGCCGGGGGATATGCGGACGCGGACAGCCGTCCCAAGTCCCGCCCGGGGATCGTGACATGGTTTACGGATATGTCCGGCATGGACAGGGCCATGCTGATCGCGGGCATATGCGTCATATGTCTGGTGGTGGCAGCGGGGGTGTTCGTCCTGCGCTCCAACAAGACCCCGGGGTGGATATCCGAACTGGCAACGGTGGGAACCGATCTGGAGGGAATTGAAGTGATCGGGGACGAGGGACTTCTGGCGGTGGCGGATGCCACCATCGCCAAACAGGAGGCGCTGAGGATCCTGGAGCAGGAGCAGCGCAGGCAGCAGGAGGAGGACAAGAACTACAACGAGGCGGATTACAATAAAAACGTGACGGTGTCGCTGAAGATGGTGTCCGTGCAGAAAGATCTGAAGATCAAATTTGTCAACAAGAGCAGCGATAAGCTGATCTCCAATGTGCCCTTTATCGTGACGGTCACGACCCCGGACAACAAGACGGAGACATGGTCTGACGATGACATGGACGGCATCATCTACAAAAAGAACATTGCGCCGGGCAATTACAAGGTGTCCGTCAACGCGCTGAGCAATGAAAAATACGCGGGATATACCCTTCCCGAGACGGCGCAGACCGTGGAGGTCAAGAAGGATATCGCCTACAAGAAGATCGATGTGGCTGACGAAGTGAAGACGGAATCGCAGGTCAATCTGGCCACGGAGGAACAGAAGAAAGTGACTCCGGTAGTGGAATCCGCTCTGACGGATACCGTGGAGTGGGTGGAGAGCACGGCGGTGCCCAACACTTATATTGAGGTAAACAGGAACAGTATAACGGATCCTCTGATGTTGACGGCGGTAAAGCAGGGCAGTTTCATGCGGATGTCGGAGATTACGGACAATCCTGCTGCAGATCCGGCGACGGGCGCTGTCCCGGGCGCGGAGCCGACGCCTGTTCCGAGCGCGGAGCCTGTACCGCAGCCGACTGTGGAGCAGCCCCCCGCGGGGACGGTGTCCGTGAATGTGCCCTCCGTGACACTGACTGTGGGGGCATCGGGCACGGCGCAGATCGTGCCGGCGGGATTTGCCGAGGGTCGGGCGCTGACATATGGTGTGTACAGTGTGAATGCCAATGTGGCACAGGCCAGTGTGGATGGCGCGGGCACGGTGAGCATTGTGGGAGTCGGCGAGGGCGAGACGGATTTGGTGGCCAATGTCAACTATCAGGATGTCCCCGTGTCCGATCCTCCGGTGGTGGAGATTCACGTCACGGTGACCGCGTCGGGCGCCATAGGATTGGACAGAACGGAATTGACGGTCCGCGCGGGTCTGTCAGAAAATATGAATGTGACCCTAAACGGTATGACCAACGCGACGGTGACGGCCGTATCCTCCGACGGGGAGACGGTCTCTGCGGCGGTGAACGGCCAGGTGGTCACGGTGACGGGCATCAGAGAGGGAACGGCCACGGTGACGGTGTACGCGGCCAACGGGATCGGCACATTATCCGCCACCTGCGCGGTGACGGTCAAAGCCCATCCCAAGGACGATTCCTCCTCCCGGCTTAAGGACAACAGTGGCAATCAGCTCTATGTGCAGGAGAACGGGGAGTACAGAGAGGCCGTGTACGCGGATTACTATAAAGAGGGCATGACGTTTTTCCGAAAGGGAGATGTCAGATACACCGGTTGGCAGACATTGGACGGAAGAGTGTATTTCTTTGACGGCGCGGGAAATAAAGTCACGGGCGAGCAGGTGATCCAGGGCGCCAAATACAATTTTGGATCCGACGGAGCTCTCGTGACGGGGGATGGCATCATGGGCATTGACGTGTCCAAGCACAATGGGACCATCGATTGGAACGCGGTAAAGAATTCCGGCGTGTCCTATGTGATCATCCGCTGCGGATACAGAGGTTATACACAGGGTTCGCTGATTATCGACCCGAAATTTGAGCAGAATATTAAGGGGGCCAACTCCGCGGGATTGAAGGTGGGTGTCTATTTCTTCAGTCAGGCCGTGGATGAAGTGGAGGCGGTGGAAGAGGCCTCTTTCGTGTTGGACTGCGTGAGAAATTATCAGATCTCCTATCCGATCTTTCTGGATGTGGAGTACAGCGGCGCGGCGGGCAACAAGGGGCGCGCGGACGGATTGGGATCGGCCGGGAGAACTTCGGTCTGCAAGGCGTTCTGCGAGACCATCCGCTCCGGCGGTTACACGGCGGGCATCTACGCGAACAAGACCTGGCTGGAGACCAAATTGGATCCCGGGCAGCTCGGGTCCTATAAGATCTGGCTGGCACAGTACGCCGCGTCTCCCACTTATACGGGCAGATATGATCTGTGGCAGTACAAGTCCACGGGCAAGGTCAGCGGTATCAGCGGCAGTGTGGATATGAATCTCAGTTATCTGGGATATTAAGGAGGATAAAACAATGAGAACTTATCTCGTGACGGGAGGAGCAGGGTTTATCGGCTCCAATTACATTCACTATATGTTTCGCAAATATGGTGACAAGATCCGCATCATCAATGTGGATCTCCTGACTTATGCGGGCAATTTGGAGAATCTGAAGGATGTGGAGAACAGAGCCAATTATACTTTTGTACATGCGGATATCTGTGACAAAGATGCCATCAGTAAGATTTTCGCGGAGAATGACATCGACCGGGTGGTGCATTTCGCGGCGGAGAGCCATGTGGACCGCAGCATCGTCAATCCTGAGGTGTTCGTGCAGACCAATGTGCTTGGCACCGCAGTGATGCTCAACTGCGCCAAGGCCGCATGGGAACAGCCGGACGGCAGTTTTAAGGAGGGCAAAAAATTCCTGCATGTGTCCACGGACGAAGTGTACGGCAGTCTTCCGGACGATGAGACGGCGTTTTTCTATGAGACCACGCCCTATGATCCCCACAGTCCCTACTCCGCCAGCAAGGCGAGCTCGGATCTGTTGGTGAAGGCCTATATGGACACCTACGGATTTCCGGCCAATATCACGAACTGTTCCAACAACTACGGGCCCTATCAGTTCCCGGAGAAATTTATCCCGCTGATGATCAATAACGCGCTGCAGGGCAAGAAACTGCCCGTGTACGGGGACGGCAAAAATGTCCGCGACTGGCTGTATGTGGAGGATCATGCCAAGGCCATAGACATGGTACAGGAGCAGGGAAGACTCTTCGAGACCTACAATATCGGCGGACACAATGAGAAACAAAATATCGAGATCCTGCATATTATTCTGGACACTCTGCAGGAGATGCTGCCGGATACGGATCCCCGCAAGGCTTTGGTGAGCGAAGAGCTCATCACTTATGTGGAGGACCGCAAGGGACATGACCGCAGATATGCCATCGCGCCGGACAAGATCAGATCCGAGATCGGTTGGGAGCCGGAGACCATGTTCAAAGAAGGGATCCGAAAGACCATCGCGTGGTATTTCGAGCACGCGGAATGGATGAAGAACGTGACAAGCGGCGACTATCAGAAATATTATGAGGATATGTACGGCAACAGATAACACGCGATAACAAATACCGCAAGGCGGCGAAATGGGGGAAGTATGAAAGGTATTATTTTGGCCGGAGGTTCCGGCACCAGACTGTATCCTTTGACAAAGGCGATCTCCAAACAGATCATGCCTGTCTATGACAAGCCCATGATCTACTATCCGCTGTCCACTTTGATGTTGGCGGGGATCAGAGAGGTGCTGATCATTTCCACGCCCAGAGATCTGCCGGTGTTTGAGGAACTCTTGGGGACCGGACATCAGTTGGGCATGGAGATTTCCTATGCGGTGCAGGAGCAGCCCAGAGGGTTGGCGGACGCTTTCATCATCGGGGCGGATTTTATCGGAACAGACAGAGTGGCTCTGGTCCTCGGGGACAATATCTTCTATGGACAGAGTTTCTCGAAAGTGCTCAGGGAGGTGGCCTCCAGAGAGGAGGGCGCCACGATCTTCGGATACTATGTGAGAGATCCCAGAGAGTACGGCGTGGTGGAGTTTGACGAGGAGGGACGGGCTCTGTCCATCGAGGAGAAACCGGAGCATCCCAAGTCCAACTACGCGGTGCCGGGGCTGTACTTTTATGACAATGACGTGGTGGAGATCGCGAGGAATGTGAAACCCTCCGCCAGAGGTGAGATAGAGATCACGAGCATCAACAATGAGTATCTCCGCAGGGGGACGCTCAAAGTGCAGCAGCTCGGGCGCGGTTTTGCATGGTTGGATACGGGCAATCACGATGCGCTGCTGGACGCGTCGGATTTCGTGGCGGCATTCCAAAAAAGGCAGGGGCTCTACATTTCCTGCATTGAGGAGATCGCGTACAAGCGCGGTTTCATCGACAGGGAGCAGCTCTTGGAACTGGCCAAGCCCCTGATGAAGACGAATTACGGCAAGTATTTGACAGAGGTAGCGAATGGACTCTAAATTAAAGAAAACGGCCGTCCTGTCCTGCATGGCCGCAATCCTGATCGTGGCGGCCACGGTGCTCTACGCCAACCGCGATGTGACTCCCGACAGGCCGCAGGTTTCAAACAAGACACAGGATGAGACGCAGACCCGGGATGAATCGCAGAGCGGAGGACAGGCGATCCGGAACGGGCAGATCGGCAATGATCTGAAGGCTTTTGAGAGGGATGAGGGATTCTTTGACCCCATACTCAATCCGGTGCTGGAGGCGGCGAAGGATATGAGTAACCGTCTGTCTCTTGTGGTGACTTCCGTGGAGAAGGATCTGCGCATTCAGGTGGTGAACAACGAGGGCATACCCGTGGAGGGAGAGGGATTCTTTGTGGAGCTGACCGGAGCCGGAGAGACCGAATCGGATAGGGAGGGTTCCTACAAGGATCTGGATCAGGACGGCGTCATCTATATCGGAGATCTGGCGGCGGGGGAGTACTTTGTGCAGCTTTCGCCGATCAGCGGCTATAAAGTGCCTGTCAGTCAGACGAGGGTGCGGGTCAAGGACAAGGTGGAATATCTGGCCATAGACGACATCTCCCTTTTGATAAAGACCGAGGATGAGGTGGACGCGGAGGCCGAGGACAGCCGGGTGAGAGACGCTTTGGCGGACGCGGACAAGACGGAGATGACGGATCTGAAATTCTTCTCCGGGCGCACGCTCACCGGCATTGATGTCTCCAAGTGGAACGGGGACATCGACTGGGACAAGGTCAAGAACGCCGGCGTGGAATTTGCCATCGTCCGCGCGGGTTATCGGGGCTCCGTCACGGGCAGTCTGGTGCAGGATATCTATTTTGACGCCAATATGAAGGGCGCGTCCTCATCCGGCATCCCGGTGGGGATCTATTTCTTCACGCAGGCCACCAACGAGGTGGAGGCCGTGGAGGAGGCGTCGGCGGTACTCAAGTGGGTGCGGGAATATGACATCACTTATCCCATCTTCATCGACACGGAGGGCGCGGGCGGAAACGGCAGGGCGGACGGATTGGACGCGGATACGCGCACTCTGGTCTGCGAGGCTTTCTGCAGAACCATTGAGAACGCGGGTTATAAGTCGGGCGTCTACGCCAGCCGTAACTGGTACAATCACAATCTGCACACGGAGAGACTGGAAGATTATTACATATGGCTCGCTGAGTATCGCAGCGTACCTCTGTATCAGGGGTATTACCGTATGTGGCAGTACAGCTCCAAGGGCAAGATCGACGGCATAAGCGGCAATGTGGATATGAACATCATGTATGAATAGACGACAAGGTGTGGGACCGAAGGCAGTGACGGCCAAGACGGTCAGACAAAAAAGAGAAGGAGTGTTAAAATGGGACAGATTACAGTGGAGACATGTGAGATCGAGGGATTGAAGATCATCACCCCCAAGGTGTTTGGGGATGAGAGAGGGTATTTCATGGAGACCTACCACTATGAGGCGTACAAGGAGGCCGGCATCCCGGAAGTGTTCGTGCAGGACAATCAGTCCGCCTCCAAGAGGGGTGTGCTCAGGGGGCTGCACTTCCAGAAGGAATTTCCCCAGGACAAGCTGGTGCGCGCCATCAGGGGCGAGGTGTTTGATGTGGCCGTGGATCTGCGCCAGGGCTCTCCCACCTTCGGCAAGTGGTTTGGCGTCGTGCTGTCGGAGGAGAACAAGAAACAGTTCTTCGTTCCCAAGAATTTTGCCCACGGTTATCTGGTGTTGTCGGAATATGCGGAATTTTGTTATAAATGCACGGATTTCTATCATCCCGGGGATGAGGGCGGCATTCGCTACAACGATCCCGAGATCGGCATAGACTGGCCCATCGCGCCGGACATGAATCTTCTTCTGGTGGAGCGGGACTTAAATTGGGGCGGCCTGAAGGAGTATTTGAATGAACATTAGTAAAAAGGGCGGGATCACCCTGTTCCTCACGGCGGCGTTCCTGCTTGCGGCCGTCATCCTGCTACATAGCAATCCCAACGCGGACGCAGAGCAGGAGATGCTCAAGAAGGGCATATCGGTGGCGGTGATCCTGGTCTCTTGTTTTATTTTTATCAGATGGTATGACAAATTTACCGTGCTGCCCGTGGAGTTGTGGCAGAACAGACATCTCATCTGGAAACTGGCGAAGAATGACTTTAAGAAACGATACGCGGGGTCCTATCTGGGCGGTTTCTGGGCCATGGCGCAGCCGGTGGTCACGGTGGGTATGTACTATGTGGTGTTCGATGTCATCATGGGGGGCAACGCGAGCAGGACATCGGCGGACGTGCCCTTTGTGCTGTTTCTGACGGCGGGGCTGGTGCCATGGTTTTTCTTCAGCGAGGCGTGGAACAACGGCACGAACGCGCTGCGGGAATACGATTATCTGGTGAAAAAGGTGGTGTTCAAGATCAGTATCCTGCCCATCATCAAGGTGATCGCGGCCACATTTATTCATGTCTTCTTTGTGGGTGTGCTGCTCGTGGTGGCGGCAGTCTACGGTTATTATCCGAATATTTACACGATACAGCTTGTGTATTACAGCGCCTGTCTGTTCGTCTTTGTGTTGGCGCTCAGCTATACCACCTGCGCGGTGGTGGTGTTCTTTAAGGATCTGTCACAGATCATCGGCATTGTGCTGCAGATCGGCATGTGGGCCACCCCGATCCTGTGGGACATGGGGTCCATCGGCAGTCACAAATGGGTGACGATCCTCAAGCTGAATCCGTTGGTCTACATCGTGAACGGATATCGCAGCGCCATCTATGAGAGACAGTGGTTCTTTGAGGATTTCTTTTCCACAATGTATTTTTGGATCGCGACGGTGGTGCTGTTCGGCATCGGCGCGTTGATCTTTAAGCGGTTGAAAGTGCATTTTGCGGATGTATTGTAAGTCGGATCATCGTAAGCTTGGCTGTTATAGGTTTGATATCATAGGTTTGATACTGTAGGTTTGACTATTGTAGGTTTGGCTTTGCGGGAGCGGACGGAATGACGGAGGCTGTTTAAAATGGTCGGAGATGATAAGACCGAAGCCGGCAAAAGTGCGTCGGTCGCGGGGATCAAAGAGAGACTGCGAGGGATCGCAAAGTGGCGCCCGGGACCCGGCCTGTACGCGGCGTGCGCCGTGACAGCGCTGATCCTGTTGTTGTGGCCTCTTCTCAGGATGGCCGGGTACTCCGTGCCCTGGTATGATGATTACAATTACGGCAGATACGCCAAGACGGCTCTCGAGGCGGATCCCACGATACGCGGCGCCTTAAAGGGCGCAAAGGACTGTATCACCATGTCCTGGTACGCGTGGCAGGGGACCTATGGATCGATCTTTTTCATGACTCTGATGCCCGGTGTGTGGGGGGAGGAGTATTATCACTTGGGACCGGTATTTTTGATCCTTTTGTTGGCCGTGTCCGTGGGTGTATTGGTGTATGTCCTGCTGCGCGACGTGCTGCGGGCGGACCGGGTCCACGCGGTGGGGATCGCGGCCGTCAGTGCGGCAATGGCGGAATTTTTGATCTATACGTCTCAACAGGGATTTTATTGGTATAACGGGGGCGTTCACTATGTGGGGATGCATTCCTTTGCCCTTCTTCTGACGGCCGTGTGCGTGAAGATCCTCTGCGCGGACCGCGTTTGGAAACAATGTATATGGATGGTCGCGGGAGCCGGATTGGGCTTTGTGGTGGCCGGAGGAAACTATGTCACCTGTCTGCAGGGACTGCTTTTGGTCTTAAGCCTGATCGGGGCGGGCTGTATCGGACGAAGGAAACAGACCGTATTCCTGTTGCCGGTGTTGGCGGTGTATGTCAGGGGATTTTCATGGAACGTGGGCGCCCCGGGCAATGCCAACCGCGCGGCGAGCTATGTGGGTTGGGGCATGTCCCCGCTCCGCTCGATCCTGTATTCCTTTGTGGAGGCGGCCGGACATGTTTGGGAGTTCACGGGATGGATGACGATCGTGTTGGCGGCGCTGATGCTGCCGATGATCGCTCATATGGTAAAGCGGACCGGATTTCGTTTCCGACTGCCCGGGATGGTGAGCCTGTGGTCCTTTTGCCTGTATGCCACGGGATTTACCCCCAGTCTGTACTCTCTGGGACATGCCGGACTGGACAGGGCTTTAAACGCGGTGAAACTCACATGGCAGATGTTGTTGATATTAAATTTGGTGTACTGGTGCGGTTGGCTCTGTCAAAAGAAAAATCTTTCGGGCCGGATGTACCGATGGTGGTTTTACCCCGCCATGGCAGCGGCGGCGCTCGCGGCGTTTTGGGCGGAGCCTGACAGGGTATTGCATTTTTCCTCCTATGGGGCTTATCATTATGTACATACTGGGGAGGCCTATAATTTTTATCAGGAGTATCTGGAGAGGGTGGAGATCTTGAAGAGCGACGCGGCCATCGCGGAGTTTACGCCCTATCACTGGAGACCCTGGCCGATCTGTATGGGAGATCTGTCCGGGAATCCGCAGGATGAGTCCAATCGCGCGCTGGAGGCCTACTATGGCAAAGACGGCGTGATCTGTGTGGAGCGCGAAGAATAGGAGCCGGAGCGTATGAGTGAGCAGAGAGAAATCGCCATTGCGGTCAGGAATGTCCGCAAGGTCTACAAATTATATGACAGACCCCAGGATCGGCTGAAGGAGGCCTTAGGACTGGGACGGGGCAGCCACAAGCTGCATTTTGCGCTGAACGGCGTCAGCATGAATATTTATCGCGGGGAGACCGTGGGCATCATCGGCACCAACGGGTCCGGAAAGTCCACGATATTGAAGATCATCACCGGCGTGCTGAATCCCACGGAGGGCGAGGTGGCGGTGAACGGCAGGATCTCGGCGCTGCTTGAGTTGGGCGCGGGTTTCAATCAGGAGTACAACGGCATAGAAAATATTTATTTAAACGGCACCATGATGGGATTTTCCGAGAGGGAGATCGAGGAAAAACTGCCGTCCATTCTGGAGTTTGCGGACATCGGCGACTATGTGTATCAGCCGGTGAAGACCTATTCCAGCGGTATGTTCGTGCGCCTGGCCTTCGCGGTGGCCATCAATATTGAGCCGGAGATTTTGATCGTGGATGAGGCGCTCTCCGTGGGGGATGTGTTCTTTCAGGCCAAGTGCTATCATAAATTCGAGGAATTTCGGCAGATGGGCAAGACCATCGTGTTTGTCAGCCACGATCTGAGCAGCATCAGCAAGTATTGCGACAGGGTGTTTTTGCTGAACAAGGGAAATCTCCTGGGGGAGGGCAGCGCCAGGGAGATGATCGATGCCTACAAACGGGTGTTGGTGGGACAGTATGAGATCCCCGGGGAGAAACAGGAAGGGGATGTCGCGGCAGACGGGGAGGATGCGAAACCCGGGGAGAACCCGGTGGCAGGGGCAGATGCAAAGTCCAAAGGAGACCGACCGGAGCAGGAGAGCGCCAAGGAGGGGCAGAACCCGCAGGTCCAGGAGTATGGCACGGGTCAGGCCGTGATAGAGGAGTTTTATATCACGGATGACAGAGATGCGCGGACTGCGGCGGTCCTAAAGGACACGGAGTTTGCCGTGCATATGAGAGTGCGTTTTACGGACGCGCTGCCGTCTCCGATCTTTGCTTTCTCCATCAAGAATGTGCAGGGCACGGAGATCACGGGCACCAATTCCATGATCGAGAAGGCATTCTTAGAGCCGGTGGAGTCGGGGCAGGTGAAGGATGTGACCTTCACGCAGAAGATGAGTCTGCAGGGAGGGGAATATCTGCTCTCATTGGGCGTGACGGGATTTGAGGGGGATACCTTTCAGGTGTACCACAGATTGTATGATGTGCTGAACATCACGGTGGTATCGGATAAGAATACGGTGGGATACTATGATATGGGGTCCGTGGTGAGGGTGACGGACGCATAGGAGGAATTGCAGATGAGCAAAAATGAGACCGTGGGCAATGTGGTATTGGATTACGGCAGATATTCCGGGGAGGATCTCTACAGTGACGGCAAGGTGGAGGACGAGCTGTTGGATATCGCGCGGAATTACTCCCCTGTGGAGTATGCCCGCATCATAGACGAGCGCAAGAGCTGGCCCATCCTCTATCATCTCTCGCCCCTTAGGGAGAACATCGTGGAGTGGATCCCCATGGACAAGTCGGATAGGGTGTTGGAGGTGGGCAGCGGCTGCGGAGCCGTCACGGGCGCGCTGGCGAGAAAGGCCGGATCCGTCACCTGTGTGGATCTGTCCAAGAAACGGAGTCTCATCAACGCGCACAGGCACAGCGAATGCAACAATATCACCATACATGTGGGCAATTTCAAGGATATCGAGCCGGATCTGCCCGATGACTATGACTTTATCATGCTGATAGGGGTGTTCGAGTACGGGAAAGCATACATCGGCGGGCGCAGCCCCTATTCGGAGTTTCTGCGGATTTTGCTGCCTCATCTGAAGAAGGGCGGCAGGATCATCATCGCCATAGAAAACAAATACGGCATGAAATATTTTGCGGGATGTAAGGAGGATCATCTGGGGACATATTTTGCCGGGATCGAGAATTATGAGGATGGAGGCGGAGTCAGGACTTTCAGCCGGACCGGACTGGAACGCATCTTCCAAAAATGCGGTGTGGAGGAATACCATTTCTATTATCCCTATCCGGATTATAAGTTCATGACCACACTTTACAGCGATTCCTATCTGCCCGGGAAGGGAGAGCTCACCAACAATATCCGCAATTTTGACAGGGACAGGATGGTGCTCTTCTCTGAGAAGGCGGCCTTTGGCGGGGTGGTGGAGGACGATCTGTTCCCGGTGTTCGCCAATTCTTATGTGGCGGTCCTGGGCGCGGGTTTCCCATTAAAATACACCCGATATTCCAATGACCGCGCCGAGGAGTACATGATCCGCACGGAGATCGGCAAGGGTAAGAGAGGCAAGGCCTATGTGCGCAAATATCCGCTGACCGAGGCGGCCCGGGAGCATGTGCGGAGCATGGCGTTGGCCTATGAGAATCTGCGCAGGAAGTATGAGGGCGGCAATCTGGAGATCAACCGGTGCAAACTGGTGGAGAAGGATGAATTGTACGCGGAGTTCGCCTTTGTGGAGGGGATCCCGCTGTCGGAGTATATGGATCAGTGTCTGGAGGACGATGACCTGGAAGGGTTCTACAATTATTTTCGGGAGTATGTGGAGCGGATCGGCTACAACAGCGAATGCGCGGTGGCGGATTTCGACCCTATTTTCTCCAACATATTGGTGAGCGGGGACAAATGGACCCTGATCGATTATGAGTGGACTTTCGGAAAGCCCATCAGCACCAAGGAATTGGCTTTCAGATCCATATACTGTTATCTGTTGGAGGATGAGAAGAGGGAAAAGTTAAATCTTGATTTGATAATGACGGAACTGGGGGTCAGCGAGGCGGACGCGGAGAATTACAGGGAACAGGAACTGGACTTCCAAAAGTTTGTAAACGGAAACCGGATGTCCATGGCGCAGCTCAGAGACGCCATCGGATATCGCTGTATGGTGCCGCAGAAATGGGTGGAGAGATACAAAGAAGACGAGACGGTCAATCGTGTGCAGATCTATGAGGACAGGGGCGAAGGCTTTAAGGAAGAGGAATCCTATTTTGTAAAAGAGCCGTCTCCCGAGGAGGGGATGATCGAACTGGAACTGGCGGTGGACGGCAATGTGCGGGTATTGCGCATTGATCCGGCTTTCGACTCCTGTATGGTGAAGATTTTGGAGATGAGTCTCAACGGGGAGCGTGTCCCCCTGGAAAAACGGAAACTTCTCGCGGCTAACGGCAAGATCCTGAAACCCGCCAAAGGGGAGACCGTTTATCAGCCGGGGATCGTGTTCCCCACCAAAGATCCCAATATTTTGATCGACCTGACCTCTCTGGCGAGAGGGGCGGAGAATATCCTGAGCGCGAAGATGGAGATCGTCCGACTGCCGCTGAACATGGCGCAGGATATGGCCGGGGCGGTAAAAAAGCTGATATGAAAGATATGAAAGGTATGAAATGGAAAGAACGCGTCAAACAATATTGCATCAATATAAATAACGAGCGTTACGAAAAAGAGCTGCATACCCGTCGCGGCGATTACCGGGAGTGGGTGGAGGAGTTGGAGAGAGGTTGGGCGGAGGAGATTCACACGGCGGAGGCCGAGGATCCGACGGCTCCCGAGACCTTCCGAAAGGCGGCGGAGCGGTTTGTTCTGATCCGCAATCCCAAGGGCAGACCCGCGGCGCACGCCGCAGAGTGGATAGGCCGCTACGCGACAGAGTTTCCCAAAGCGATGGTGCTGTACGGCAATGAGGATGTGTGGCCGGAGGGCGGCGAGAGGCGTTCGCCGCATTTCACCCATGACTGGTCTCCGGATCTGTTTGACACGCAATTCTATCCGGGCGGTCTTGTGGCGGTCAGAAGAGATCTTTTGGACGGACATGAGGAGGAACTGAAACCGCTGCTCGGGCAGTTGGAGGAACTGCAAAAGGACGCGCGGGAGAGCGATGAGGCTTTCAGGGCATACGGGGATGTCTGCAGGCGATTGGTGAGGCGGGCAGTCCTTTGGGCGGGAGGATATGAGAGAGGGAAGGGCAGAGAGACGATCCGACATCTGCCGAGAGTGCTCTGGCACAACGCGGACGAGGACACGCAGGAGGCTTGGATGCAGTACGGGGCGGAGGCGGACGGAACAGGCGCCGGAGACGGCTCATCGGGCACGCGATCCGCGGAGGTGGGAGGGACGGGCGTCGGAGATGTCTCATCGGCCGCGCAACCCGAGGAGGCCCGGCTGCTCTCCATCGTCATTCCCTCCAAGGACAATCCCGATCTGTTGGTGACTTGTATACAGAGTATATTACGGTTGGAGACGGCGCTGCGATATGAGATCATCGTGGTGGACAACGGCTCGGCTCCGGAGGAAAAGGCGCGGATTCAGGCGTTTTTGCGGGGACTTCAATCCGCCGGGACGCCGGGGCTTAGCAGGATCGTCTATGATTATGAGCCCGGGGATTTTAATTTTTCGAGAATGTGCAATCTGGGGGCCGCCGAGGCAAACGGGAATATCCTGCTGTTTCTGAATGACGATGTGGAATTGGCGGTGCGGGACAGTCTTAAAAATATGACGGAATTGGCGGTGCGGCCTTATACCGGGGCCGTGGGTTTAAAGCTGCTCTATCCGGATGTCAGGGAACTTAAGCAGATTCAGCATGTGGGCATCACCCAAGTCTCGGTGGGGCCGGTGCACAAGCTGCAGTTTTGCAGGGACGACAGGCCTTACTACTTTGGCAGGAACCGGGGCAGACAGAATGTGTGGGCGGTGACGGGAGCCTGTCTGATGGTGGAGCGCGGCAAGTTCGAAGAGGTCGGAGGTTTTGCGGAGGAGCTGCCCGTGGCTTTCAACGATGTGGATCTGTGTATGCGCCTTTGGGAGCAGGGCTATGAAAATGTCTGTCAGTGCGACGGTTTCGCTTGGCATGACGAGTCCTACAGTCGGGGATTGGACGATTCGCCCGAAAAGCGGGAGAGACTGTTGCGGGAGCGCCGGAAATTGTATGAGAGACATCCCGGATGCGAGGGACGGCCGGATCCCTATTATTCCGTTTACCTGAACCGGGACGGCGTGGACATGCAGATTAGGCCTGTTTATAAGACCTGTAAAAACCGCGCGCAGCAGATAGAGACGGGCGATCTTGCCCCGGTCAGACCGAGGGAATTGGCTCTCTTTAGAGAAGACGCCTGTCTGATGGCGTGCCTGGAGTCCGCGGAGTCCACAGAGAATGGGGAAGGCAGGATCCTGTCCGGTTGGAGTGTGATATTGGGAGACAATAACGCATGTTATGATAAAAGAATTGTCTTTTGGCGCTGTGACGGCAAGGGGGAGCCGGATCCGGACATTCCCTGCAGGGCTTTTCCCCTGAGGGGACAATATCGTCCGGATCTGTTGGAGAACATGCCGGATCAGGTCAATGTGGGCTTGTGCGGATACCGGGTGGAATTGGCCGGGGGAGTATTGGAGCCCGGAGAATACCGGATCGGCATCCTTGCGAGAAATCGGGTGACCGGGACGAGGCTGCTGAACCGGGTGGAGCGCACGGTGACAATGTGAGAGGAAAATGCGGAATGGATAAGACAAAAGATCACGCAAGCGATCAAGCCAATGTAAATTTCAGAGAGGAGTATGAGAGGGAGCGTCTCAAATGCGCCGGACTGGCCACCCGCATTGCGGAGTTGGAGGCCGCCAACGGGGAGTTGGAGAGACAGTTGAACCATATCAGGAACAATCCCTTCTGGAGGCTCGGCACACCCTTCCGCAAGCTGATGCATTGGATCGTCAGACAGTGGGACCGCGTGAAAAACTGCGGCGGCATTCGGGGGATCTTCCGCAAACTCGACTACAAAAAGAGGGAGCGGGCGGTCCGGGGCAGCTATGGCACGGACAGTTTTCCGAGCGCGCAACAGGCGGCGCGGGAGAGGGAGAGAGTCTTTCCCCGCATGGTGAAGATCAGCATTTTGGTGCCGCTTTGGAATAACAGGAGGGAATTTCAGATCGAGATGTTGGATTCCGTCATGAATCAGACCTATGAAAACTGGGAGCTGTGTCTGGCGGACGGTTCCGATGAGGAGCACGCCTATATCGGGGAGCTGTGCAGGGAGTACGCGGCCCGGGCGAACGGGCGCATCGTATATAAGAAACTGGAGAAAAATCTGGGGATATCGGGCAATACCAACGCCTGCCTGGAGTTGGCCACGGGAGAGTATATCGGGCTTTTTGATCAGGACGACATCCTGCATCCCTCCGTGCTGTATGAGTATGTGAAGGCCATCAACGAACAGGACGCGGATTACATTTATTGCGATGAGATCACGTTTAAGAGCGGTGACATCAACCATATGCTGACCATGCATTTCAAGCCGGATTATGCCCCGGACAATCTGCGGGCCAACAACTATATCTGCCATTTCAGCGTATTCGCCGCCAAACTCTTGGACGGAGGCGAGTTGTTCCGCACCAAATTTGACGGCAGCCAGGACCACGACATGATCCTGCGCCTGACGGACAACGCGGAGAAGATCGTCCATGTGCCGAGGGCCATGTACTATTGGAGGAGCCACGCGGAGAGCGTGGCGTCCGGCATCGGGGCCAAGCCCTATGCGATCGCGGCCGCGAAGGGCGCGGTGGCGGAGCACTTGAGCAAACACGGTTTCGAGAATTTCCGCATCACGAGCACCCGGGCCTTTGAGACCATTTTCCGCATCAGTTACGAGATCAAGGGGACACCCAAGATCAGCATCGTCATTGCCAATAAGGACCATGTGGAGGATCTGCGCCGCTGCGTGAACTCCATCAGGACAAAATCCACCTACGACAATTATGAGATCGTGATCGTGGAGAACAACAGTGAGACCTCGGAGATTTGGGACTACTATGGAGAACTTTTGGGACTTGATTCTGGACAGGCGGTGAGAGAGGCCATACAGGGAGTTGAAGGAGACGTACAGGAGGCCGACGGGAGCATACGGAAGACCGAAGAGAGCATACAAAATGAAAACATAACACTAGTTATTTATAAAGGCGGATTCAATTACTCCGCAGTGAACAATCTGGGAGTGCGCCATGCCTCCGGAGATTACATCCTGCTCCTGAACAATGACACGGAGGTGATCACCGTCAACTGGATGGAGGAGCTTTTGATGTACGCGCAGCGGGAGGACGTGGGGGCAGTGGGAGCCAAGCTGTATTACGCGGACTACACCATCCAGCACGCGGGGGTGGTGCTCGGACTGGGGGCGCACCGCACGGCGGGGCATACCCACTACAAACAGGCCGGACAAAATCTGGGATATATGGGACGGCTCTGCTACGCTCAGAACGTCAGCGCGGTGACGGGAGCCTGCCTCATGGTCCGAAAGACACTGTACGGGGAGGTCGGCGGCTTGGAGGAGGAGTTCGCGGTGGCCTTAAACGATGTGGACTTCTGCCTGAAACTGCGGGAAAGGGGTCTGCTCAACGTGTTCACGCCCTTTGCGGAGCTCTACCACTATGAGTCGGCGTCCAGGGGTTCGGATCTGACGGATGAGAGGGCGGAGCGATATAACAGGGAGTCGGAGAGATTTCGCGAGAAATGGAAAGCGGTGCTGGAGGCGGGAGATCCCTACTACAATCCGAACTTTTCTTTGGATCGCAGCGATTTTTCCCTCAAATTAAACGGACAGACATCGGAAAGGCAGGGCTGATCAGGGCATGAGCGATGGCGAAATGGAGAAAAAGACGGGAGACGGCAGGATACTGCGGGCGGGCTGCGCGTTGGCGGCTTTCCTGAGCGTCTGCAATATCTGTTATCTGATCGACTTAAGAGGTGAGGAATCCCTGGCGTTCAGCGCGTGGTCCCTGCTCTTGTGGGTCGGGCTGTCCGCGCTTTATCTGTATGCGTGGAAGACTTGGGCCGCCGAGACGGACCGGGCGGCGCGCGCAAGGCGGCTGCTCTTTGCGGGAGCTTTCAGTCTCCTGATGGGCATACTCTTGGTGATGGGCTATCAGCTTCAGTGGCAGGGCTACACGGATCCCGGCTTTAAGGGAAAAGGCATGATCCTGTTGCGGGGAATCTGCGTGGGAGCCGCTATATTGCCCCTGATGGACCGATTGTTTGTCGGGATGGAGCGGATGGAGACAACGGGGGGGCATGCGGATGGAGAAAACGCCGCGAAGACTTGGAAGAGTCCCGTCGTGTTTCTCTGCAGCCAGGCGCTGATCTGGATCTGTTGGATTCCCGTGTGGCTGGCATACTGGCCCGTTATCATGTCCTATGATTTTCACATGCAGTCTCTGGAGGCGCTGTGGGGGCCGGAATTTTTTACCGCGCATCATCCTCTGGTGCATACCTGTCTGATCTGGGCGTTTCGGAATCTGGGGGAGAGGCTTGGCTCCTATGAGGCCGGATTTGCCTGTTTTGCGTTTCTGCAGCAGATGATCGTGTCGGCGGTGTTGGGATATGCCTGTGTGATGGTTTGGCGGATCAGCCGCAGGAAATGGGTGACCGTGGTCACGGCGCTCTTCTGGGGACTCTTTCCCCTGGTCTCCGTCATGGTCATGTGTACCACCAAAGATGTGCTGTTCGGGGGATTTTTCCTGCTGTTTATGCTTGTCTTTCTGGACAGACAGCTGTTCGGACGGACTCTGCCCAAGGATATTCTCTGTGTGTTGACGGGCATTCTGATGATGCTCTTTCGCAACAACGCGTGGTATGCCATGGCGGTATTCGGCGTCCTGTTTGTGCTGTGCAGCCGACGGGGACACAGACGTCAGGCGCTGATCCTCTCACTGATCCTGATCATCGGCGGCAAGGGAGCTCTTCTGGGACTTCAGTACGGTCTCGACGCCTCCTCGGGGAATCGGATAGAAAAGTACAGCGTGCTCTACCAGACCATGGCCCGAGTGGGGCGGATGCAGGGGGCGGCTCTGTCGGAGGAGACCCACGATCTGTTGGACTGGTATGTGACGGAAGAGAGTTGGGGATCGTACAATCCGGTCTTGGCGGACTCCATCAAGACCGGGGTGCTCTACACCAATCTGTATGAGAGAGAAAGTTGGAATGACATGGGGGAGGTTCTGGCCGTGTGGGCGCGGTTGGGGCTGCAGTATCCCAATGAATATATGGACGCGTTTCTGGATCTCACGAGGGGCTACTGGTTCCTTGACGATATCTCCCACGCGGAGATGCTGGGCGTGGGGAGAGAGGAGCGCATGGGTCTTCTCTTTACCTATAACAGCGCCGCCGAGGAATCTCTGCCGGGCATGCAGCACATCTCCAAATTCCCGTGGCTTGAGGACAAAATGGAGACGCTGCTCAGCGACAATGCCTATTACAGGCTTCCGGTACTCTCCACCCTTTTCAAGCCGGCCTTTTGGTGTCTGGCATTGGCGTTCTTTGCCGTCTTTGCCCTGTATCGGCGGGATCGGGCCAAGCTTACGGTGGTCCTGTATCCGCTGTCCTATCTGGGGACCATGTTCCTGGGGCCCACGGTGAACGTGCGCTATGTATTTCCGTTTATTTTGTTTGTGCCGGTTTTGGCGGCGGTGTTGTTCATGCCGCGGGAGGGAGGCGAAAGATACTGATGGGCGATATCATTAATATCATCAATTACATGGATTCTTTTGCCGAGGCGGACGCGGATCTCGCGGAGGCCGCCGAGAGACTCCGGGAGGATCAGAGTGAGGAAAACCTGCAGGAGGTTCTGAAGTCTATGGGCGCTCTGGCGCGGGAGGCTCTCCAAAATCCGCGCCTGAAGGAGCTTATGGATGAGGCAGACGAATCATACAAAGAATTTCTAAACAGATATAAGGATATCATTCACGGTGCTCCCAAGTTCGATGCGGGCTTAAGAATGCAATATTATGCCGAGGTGATGCTCTCGCTTGCGCACTCTGTCTTTCATTCGGATCATATCGGTTTCTGGGACGATTTTGCGGATTTCCATCCCCTGTTTGACGCTGCGTATTCTGATTATGCTGAGCGGTATAAGGACTTGGAACGACCATACCCGTTTACGGGCAGGTTGACCTATGATGCTGATGAATTGGAAAAGATGGTCACAAGCTGCTTACAGGACATTGTCCGGCTGAGACCAAATGAGAGTGATGAGCAAAAGACAGAGTTAATGTATAAGGCAAGTGAGTTGTTTGAAGTTTACCGCAATATGCTGTACTATTTTGATCAATATTAAACATCCGCGCTTGACAAGCTCCCCGATTTGTACTAACATTATAGATATCTTAAAATCAAGATTCCAAATCTATTTGAGATCTTTATTGTTTCATTATCCGGCGGTTCCGCCATGGCAAGGTTCTTCTGCCGTTTTATCAGATTTTACCAAATTTAATCAGAAACAGGACAACAAAACACACAGCGGCAGAGGACACGAAGACTCCTCTGCGGAAGGAGGAGTATGGGA
>JAMPHD010000029.1 GCA_023663635.1 Acetatifactor muris | reverse complement strand
CCGCGACCAGTCCGTGAATGGAGACATTTCTCCCCGCTTTCTCCGTGATATCCTTAGAAAACAGACAGTTCCCCTCCAAATCATACCTGCATAAAAACCGTTTCATGGAACCGGAGTCTGCCGGATAGACATTCGCGGTCATATACAGGCCATAATCCTGTGAAAAAAAGCGATAACCCGCATCCCAATCATTCCATCCCTCCGGATAGCTAATGGGGACACTCGTCAGTTTTCCATCGGTCAGGGAATACCGGCAGATGCTTTTCGTACCATTCCCGGATCCTTCTTCGAGTGCCACATAGCAGACGGTATCGCCCACCGGCTGCATCCTTTCATAGTCCGCATGGACATCCTCTGCAGTGAACACTTCCGGCACCCAGACCCACTCCCGTTCCCGGGTGACATGCGCGATATTGGCAACAGCGCTTTCGTCTGATGCGTTAGTCTCAGAAATGTTCTCCCTGCCGCACGATGTCAGTGAAAGAACCGCTGACATTATTAAGCAATATATGCTAAAACCTCTTTTTATTTTCCGCATTGTATCTCCTTCATGTGTCTTATAACTCTTTTGCCTTGTTATTTCTGCTCATCCAAGTACAGCTGTACTCTGTTTTGAATTTTTTTGCACCCCCATCCTTCATTCATTGCCGCCTCCTCTCCGGAAAGATATTAGCACAAAAAATCTCATTGTGCCGTTTCATGCATTAATTGGGTAATGTTGCTGTAATAATTGGAAATCTGTGCCGAATATGGCATTGGAAAGCAGACCGATTAATCTCAGTTTTTAACTTCTGACATATATAGGATCAATACGACGCGAAACAGATCAGCCTCCGGACATACCTCCATGATCCCATTATGCTTTTCCACCATTTTTCTTACATTTTCCAAACCGATACCATGAAGACCTTTTTCCTTTTTCGTTGTAAGCAATTTTTTATATCCGCTTTCCCTGTTAAAGACAGCCTTCCCATCATAACTGTTTTCAATCTGAATCCTTAAGAACCCCTGTCGCAGTTCAATATTGACATCCAACAATTTCTCATCTGTTTGCCTTGCCGCCTCGATGCTATTCTCCAACAGATTTCCCAAAATAACATTAATGTCAAAGGAATGACCTATTGACTTTGGAAGTCTGACATTTACATTGACAGTGCGCAGCTCCTCTTTCGCTCTACGAAGTAAATAGTTCATTACGCTATCTATTTCCAAGTTTCCTGAAGATACGATCTCATTTGGGTTGCTTATAAAATCCTGCATATCATTTATATATTCTTCGATTACTCCGGTTTCGCCTTTTGCCGCCAATATCTTCAATTCATTCATATGATGTTTCATGTCATGGCGCAACGCCCTTACCTTTTCTTCTCCCTGCAGCATCACATCCAGTTGATTTGCATAACCCTGAATCTCCTGCCGCAGGACTTCATTCTCGTATTGTTGGAAAAAAGTATTTGATAATATGTTATACAGATAAAAAATAAAGAAATTGACCATAATAAGCCCTATACTTGCTATTACGAGTCCTGTTTCCGAACTGCTTTCCGTATAAATCATCATACTAAGCATTCCAATACTGCATAACGGCACCAAACACAGGGAAACATTTCTGACATTCGCTGTTTTACGCTTTGTATCCACAATTTTTTCCGTGAGCAGTTCACAAACCAATACCAAAAACACATCTATCACTTCATAAATCTGATCAAATCCCACACCATCTCTGTAATTTACAAACGGGAGAATTGCAATCGTGCTGCAGCCCATGTTGATCATATAAACGGAACCGGTTACAAACAAAATCATTTTTAACGATTTTGTATATGTTAAAACAATCAAGCCAATTCCCAGCAAGTTACAGGTGACATTGATCCACATCATATGAAAAGCCAGATACGTCACTGTATTGACTACAAAAAATCCTCCATATGCCAACATATGTTTTATATGGCTTCCGTAGTTGTGTTTTTCATCATCTTCCAAGAAAATATGGACAAACCTGCTGATCAACCAGATTCTAAACAAGTTCGTTGTCACACATACAATAAAATTCACGAGAATTTTATTGTCATGAATAATAAAATCCGTCATCTTTTTATCCTCTTAACAGCCTTTCTCTTACCTGCTTTCGATATGCCTTGCTGATTGAAAGGATCGTACCGTTGTCCATCTCCACCGTCTCATAAGTATACCGTACTACATGCGTTCTGTTTACCACATATGACCGGTGAATCGCCAAAAACTCCTTGGGCAGCTTTTGCTCCAATTCCCTTATCGCGCCATAAAACTCTTTTTCCGCTCCCTGCGCTACTATCTTTATTTTCCGCCCCTCACTCTCAAAATATATAATTTCACCATAGGAAATATAGTAATAATCCCTGCCGTTTTGAAATTCAAAACGCTCTGCGCCTTTCCCGATCAGTTTGATCGCCAGATCAAGCGCGCCCTCTATCTGTCTCGCGGTAATTGGTTTTACGAGGAAATCCATGGGTTGGGTCTTGAACAACTCCTGCGCATAAGAAGAATGATTGGATATGTAAACAATCTGCATCTCTCTGTCTTCCATCGTGTTTCGGATAAAATTCCCCACCTGTATTCCGCTCAGCTCGATCAACTCTATGTCCAGGAACAAAATATCCGGACGGCCGCCCTGCTCAAGATACTTACACAATTCCTCCCCCGATGACCATACCTGAATATCCATTTTCAAATTATTCTTTTGCGCATACAGCAGTACCATTTCCTCTAATGATGCGCAAATATTTTTACCGTCATCACATATCCCTACACTATACATAGCGAACCCTCATAATCTTAAATATCCGCCATATCGAACCGGATATGGCGGATACTCATAAACTTATTTTATGCCTTTTGAATCGTTTGCGCCATCCCCTCCGGGGCAGACTGTTGTTTCAAAAACGGATCGTTTTGGTCTCCTCCGTAAAAGAGCAGATGTCCGCCACCGCGTCCTTTAAGTAAAATACTGCCGTGTTGCCGTCGCCCGGCTCATACATTGCCCGAAGATTGGGATAGGCCGCAAGAAGATGTTCCTGTGCCTCGATCCTTTCGTCCAATACCGCCTCCGCGGCTATGCGGATCCATCTGCCCTCGTACATGGCGGAAATCTCAATCTTGGGATTGGCGAGCATCTGTCGCGCAACATCCTTTTTCAGGCCGGTCTGAATATAGAGTTTCCCCTCAAACAGATCCACGGTGCCGAAGGGGCGGACTCTCGGCTGCTCTCCCTCCACGGTTGCCAGATAATATACCTGACTGTTTTTTAAGAATTCATAGACCTCTTCCATGGTGCGTTACCTCCTTTTTGCGATTTATTTGAGTACCCGTTTTCATTTTCAATAATAAATGTCTTAGTCATAATAAAGTTTAATTTTTATGTATTCTATCAATAATATAACTGTTTGTTTTATCCACGATGTACCGGGTATTTTCAACTAATTGTTTCGTCTCTTCCTTAATGGCAACATAAAAATCATCATAATCAGATGCGTTGCGAATTTGTTCAGCACTTGCGATCTTTTGATAATCTTCCGGTGTGAATGTACCGTCTCCATTGCATAAAAAGCTCTGTTATTCGCCGACTTATAGGAATCCCGCTCCAATAATCCGACCGCTTCTTCCAACAATTCCTTTGCTCTGTCTAACCTTACTTTTGCAAGCGAATCATAATATTCTTTATCCATATAATACCTCACCCTCCGTATCTATATTGCGAAAATAAGAATACCATGATTTCTTTTGCATGAATTCGTCATATGGCAGACAAACAAAATTCACCACGGCAAAATATTTCATTGCCAACTGTGTTGAAATTTCTGCCAACTTTTCACTGTATTGTTTCGCCTCCGGTCTGTCACAAGCGGTGATAAGCGCAATATCAATATCCGAATCTTGCGTGTAATCTCCACGCGCACAGGAACCATACAAAACCACTTTTATCAAAGCTGTCCCCATCGCTGCTTTTGCCATTTCTGCAGTTTCGTTTTTTATTTTTTCAATAATAACATCATTTAAGGCAATTTCATTCATCTGTTTTCACTCCCAACATCACAACAATGAATCGGAAACCAGTCTTTCAAATCCAATCACATGTTTCTCTATCAATTATATCCAATATGATCAACAAACTCAATTCTTTTTTGATAAATGAATATCCCACTCCTCTTTCTCAGCCATCCACACTGTAATACCGCCGGATTCCTTCATTGATGATATATTCGTACACCTGCCGCATATGCTTCAAGATCTCCTCCACGTTCTCATCGGTCACTTCGCCTCTGCCATCCGCTATGCACTGCATCATATACTGATTAACGTCAGGGGCAAAATGAATCATGTCCATGTAATTATCCAAATTGCAGACAATTTCCTGCTCGTCCTGAAAATAATATACTTCGACATTCTCATAGGTCAGCAGACGCGGCAATGTCTGTTCCAATACGGCAAGATATCCTTCCCCCATCCCATTGACATAGCCGCAGTCCCACCACAGCATGGAATACGGCGGGAAGAATATAACATAATTTGTCTCCGGGTGTCCCGTGATCTCCTCATCGATCATTTGCAGATTGGCCGTCAGCCGCTCCATCCATTCCGACTGATCTGCCTGAGGCTGTACCTCCCGGGGCTTATCATATGCCTGCATGGCCTTGGAGGCGCTAAACTCCTTATCTGCCGACCAGTCATATGCATGTCCCCCCGTGTTCCTGCCCTGCGAATGGTAGGCAAACATCAGAGGGATTTTTTGAAAAAGTATCTCTTTGTTGAACAGATAGGGGACATCATCCAGCAGCGTTTCCGTATAAAGATATCGGGGGATATCCTCTCCGGTCAGCGTTGTCTCCTCAGACGCGATCAGGGCAAAAATATCCAGACCCCAGAATACCCGTTTCAAATCCTGATATTCATGCGCCTTCTGCAAATAGTACAGCAGATCCGCCGTAGAAGCGGACGCTCTGATTATCTTCAGCGTTTGGCCGTCATATGTGTCGTCCAAAAAACTGCTGTCTGTATTTTCCACAACAGAAGAACCCAACAGAACCATATCATAGTCAAGTGTCCGGATCGTGCCTATAACCTGATTATCTCTGTCATACAGCACGGCATCCATACCGAATAAAGGTTTATGATATTGGTAAAAGGGATCAAAAATGTAGGTGATTCCCACCACGGCAAGCAAGCCGGCCAATATAAAACACAGCAACCCGGATAATGCTTTCTTTTTACTCATACCGCTCCTCTCTCCCGCCCGGGCACACCATCTGACAGGGATATATCAGAAATCAAAATAGAGAAATGTACTTACCTGTGACAGAGACACAAAAGACCAGACAAACAGCGCCGCCAACAGCATCAGCCCCGTCACCGTCCGCCCCCTGCTCTCCAGCCATTCTTCAGCGGTCTTTCCCGCTGTCAGCCACAGGGATACTCCCAACAATACGATAAGACAGCACACATAGAAAGGATTCTGTAACTCCGGAAACTTTATCTCCAGAAATTTTCTGACAGGATACGTTTCCGGCAGTTGCAGCGTATTGCACAATCCCGTGATAAAGCCTGTCCAACCCCCGCCAAACAATTTTTTTACCATGGCCCATGCCGTGGCCGGAGTATCACTCCGAAATATGGAAAAGGTAAATGTCACATAGATCCCTGTCACCAGACGGTTCGCCTGATCGCTCCTGAAACGGAGCCTCGGAAAAAGCGTCTCCCAAATCATAGCCAGACCATGGAGCGTTCCCCAGATCACAAAGGTCCAATTCGCCCCATGCCAGAGTCCGCTGATCAGAAAGACAATCAAAAGATTTCGGCATTGGATCGCCTTTCCCCGGCGGTTTCCTCCCAATGGAATATAAATATAGGTCGTCAGGAATCTTGACAGAGTCATATGCCATCTGCGCCAAAAATCCCTGACAGAGACAGCCATGAGCGGAGATTGGAAATTCACCGGCAATTCAAAACCCAACATTTTGCCAATGCCCCTCGCCATATCACAATATCCGCTGAAATCAAAATACAGCTCCAGCATATAACAGATGATGGTGATCCATGCCGATACCGCGTCCAACCAAAGAATACTCCCATATTCGGCGTTGACAATGACAGCCAATGTATCCGCCAACAATACCTTTTTGGCCAATCCGAGAATAAACAGCCCCATCCCGTCAAACATCCCTTCAGCCGTGGGTTTTTGGTTCTTTCTCTCCGCCAGTTGCGGAATAAATTCGCCATGAAGTATGATCGGCCCTGCGATCAACTGCGGAAAAAAGGTCACAAAACAGGCGTAATCCAAGAAAGAATATCCCGCGGTGTCCCCCTTGTAGCTGTCCGCTATATAAGAAATCTGCTGAAATGTATAGAAACTGATCCCCAATGGCAGCGCAATGCTCTCTATCTGCCATTGTGTATGTAACAGAAAATTGCAGTTTTCCAAAAAGAAATTGAAATATTTGAAATAGAACAGCAGCGCCAGATTTCCGGTGATCCCGCACAGCAGCAACAGCCTTCGCGCTCCCATACTTTTGGACTGATTCAAAAATCGGGCACAGAGATAATTGAACAGGACACTGACGATCAGAATCCACAGATAACAGGTGTTGTAATACCCATAGAACCAAAGGGACATGCCGACCAGAAAGATCTTTGCCCCCCCCGGATCAAGTTGTTGGAGAAGATACCACCCCAACAATACGGCAGGCAGGAAAACTATGATAAAGCTCACTGAATTAAATAACATATCCGCTCCGTCTCCCTTGGATTTATCTGTACTTACTCATCATACCATTCAGATAAGCGCATGTCAATTTACACTCTTCCCTGAATTTATTTGTCTAATGCCCTTCCCTTCAGTCAAACAATATCTCCTCCACCGTCACAAAGGTATACCCCTCCTCCAACAGCTCATCCACCACTTTCAGCGCCGCCGTCACGGAGGTCTCGTAATAGTCATGCATCAGGATGATGTCATTCTCCCCCGCCTTGTTCACGATCTTCTCCGTGATGGAGGAGACATTCCGGGAGCTCCAGTCCAACGGATCCACGGTCCACAGCACCGGGAACATGTTCAGCTCTTTCTCGAAACTCTTGTCCCAGGAGCCGTAGGGCGGACGCACAAACTCCACCTCCTCCCCCGTGATCTCCTCCAAAACCTCGTTGGTGGCGACCAACTCTTCCTTGAACTTCTCACGGTTACTCTTGGTCAGTTGGATGTGGCTGTAAGTGTGATTTCCAATAAGGTGCCCCTCCTCCTGCATTCTCTTTATCACGTCCGGATGGAGCTTGGCGTGCTCTCCCGTGACGAAGAAGGTGGCCACCACGCCCCGGTCCCTCAGCCCATCCAAGAGCTGCTCCGTGTAGTAGGGATGAGGACCGTCGTCAAAGGTCAGCGCAATCTTTTTTTCTTCCAAATCCCCCGGGGCATCCTCCTTCGGCTCAGTGACCACACTTTTGGTCCCTCTTGCGGCATCCGCCGGAACATCCCCCGTCCCCTGTCTGTGATTTCGATATACACACCAAAACAGCAATCCCGCCATCAGATCAAAGATTAGGATCGCCATCGCGACTCTTTTCATATATGGCCCTTTCATATATTGTGACCTCAAGACCTCGTTCAATATACTATATGTGCCCGCTTGGCAAGTATGCAAACAACGGGCAGTGCGTTCTGCGAACTGCCCTTATGTTAAACAACGGACAGTACGTTCTGCGGGCTGCCCTTATAAACAGACACCAGGCAGCATGTTTTACGGGCTGTCTTTATAGACAGACACCGGGGCCCGCGGCATATGCCGCGGGCCCCGACGGTTACTGCATCATATGTTCACCGACTCGCACGGTCAGTGTGTCTCAAGCAAATTTGCGTTTGGTCACGGTTTAGTATTTGCCAAAACCGTCATCGAAAGAAATGATCTGCTCGCTTGCGCTGGAGCCTGAGGAGGAACCTCTGTAACCCATGTTGGCGGATCCGTTGCCCAGATTGTAGATGGCAAGCATATCATGCATTCTGGATGCCTGGTTGGACAGCTCTTCACTGGCCGCCGCACACTGCTCGCTGGTAGCGGAGTTGGTCTGTACCACTTGGGATACCTGCGTGATGGCCTGCTCGATCTGTGCCACTGCGGTAGCCTGATAGTTGGAGGACTCTGCGATACCGTTGATGATCAGCTCGCTGTCCTGTACCACCTTGGTGATCTCTTCCATAGCCTTTGCGGTGCTCTCCGCGATCTTGGAACCGGAACTCACCTTATCGATGGAATCCTCGATCAGCTCAGCGGTCTCTGCGGATGCCGCGGCGCTCTTTGCGGCCAGGCTTCTCACTTCCTCAGCCACCACTGCGAATCCTTTTCCTGCCTCGCCTGCTCTCGCGGCCTCAACAGCGGCGTTCAGAGCAAGGATATTGGTCTGGAACGCGATATCATCGATCGTCTTGATGATCTTGGAAATGCTCTCGGAAGACTTGTTGATCTCCTGCATGGAGGTCATCATATCTCTCATCTGGCCGTTGCCCTGTTTTACATCATCAATGGCGCGTGCCACCAACTGTGCTGCCTGATTGGCCTGCTCCGCGTTCTGTTTGGTCTTCTCTGCGATCTCATCGATGGATGCGGTGATCTCCTCGATGGCGCTGGCCTGCTCCGTGGAGCCCTGTGCCAATGCCTGGCTCGCGCTTGCCACCTGAGACGCGCTCACGGTAACCTGGGAACCTGCGTCGCTGATATTGGACAGGGTGTGCAGATTGTCGTCCACCAGTTTCTTCAGGGAGTTGCCCAACATATCTTCCGCGGACTTGGGATTGACGGTGATGGTCAGATTGCCGTTTGAAACTTCCTCCGCAACCTTCGACTGGTACTTGATGTTGTCGATCACCTTAGCGTATTCATCCACCAACTCACCGAACTCGTCATTGGCCTCTTTCTTGAGGTCGATGTCCACACGGCCGATCGCGATATCCTTTGCCGCGGCGGTCAGCTTCTGAATATTCTTATCGATGGTCTTGATCAGATTGATCGCGATAAACACCGTCACTACAATGGTCACAACGGCTATGCCGGCTGAAAAAAGAGTCGCTTTGTTCGCATAGGCCTCCGGGTCTGCAGCATGTATAACAGACTTAACGCTCATGTCACCAATGATCACATTGATGATGGTCAATAAAATGGTGATGCCAAATGCTCCGATCATTCTTGTTTTCATCTTCATGTTTTTCATTTTTCCTACCTCTCATTCCTCTCCTATATTCATTTCATTTGCCTGTTCCACAACTGACAGATCTTCGTCATTCAATAACTTGTCGGGATCCAAGAGCAGTCTGACGGAATCTCCGACTTTACCGATGCCGTATACATATTTGTTCTGCACCTTATCGTTTCGTCCGATGGAGGGCGGCGGCAGAATGTTTTCTTCCTTGATCTCCACTACCTCCGCGATCTTCTCCACGATCAACCCCACCATCATGGACTTCACACTAATAACTATGATGCAGGTTCTGTCATTATACTCAAAGGGCGGCTGTTTGAATCTAAGCCGGACATCCACAACGGGAATCACCTTACCCCGCAGGTTGATCAGCCCTCTGATATAATCTTCCGTCTCCGGAATTGCCGTGATGGCCTGAAGCTGTATGATCTCGATCACATACTGAATTTCAAGGCCGTAATACTCATTTCCGGATTTAAAGGTCATGTACTTCCCCTTCTGGGCGTCACGCCCGCCGGAAGCCGCCGGTGTCTCGTCGGTCTGCCTTTTCGTTTCGCTTACTGCTTCCATATGCTTACCGTTCCTTTCTTTAATTTTCTATTAGTCCACCGGCATCCAATATCAGAGCAATGCTGCCGTCTCCGAGCTGTGTACAGCCGGACAGGCCTTTGACTTTCTTGATATAGGATGGGATAGGTTTTACAACGATCTCCTGTTCGCCGATGAGTCTGTCAACCAGAAGACAGATCTTCTTGCCCTCCACTTCCAGGATCAGCATCACACCGTTCTCCACGGACTCCTGATACTCATGCAGACCATACCATTTGCCCAAGCGCAAAACGGGATAACACTCGCCGCGGATCATGATGTACTCGTCGCCGTTCGGCTCGTGGATCATCATATCCTCTCTCACGCGGACAAATTCCTGGATCGCGCCGGTCTCCATCACGAAGGAGGAGGTGCCCGTCTCCATTACAATACCATCAATAATGGCCAACGTCAAAGGAATTTTCAGGCTCATGGTACTGCCAAATCCCGGTGTGCTCTCGATCTCCAACGCTCCGCCGATGGTCTGAATGTTCTTCACCACCACATCCATGCCCACGCCTCGGCCGGAGTATTCCGTGACCTGCTCGTTGGTAGAGAATCCGGGAAGGGTGATAAACTGATATACCTCTTTGTCCGTGTAGGCGGAATCGGGTTTGCCCTCGTCCAGAAGTCCCTGCTTTCTTGCCTTTGCCAGGATCTTCTCCCGGTCGAGTCCTCTGCCGTCATCCTGCACGCTGATCCATACCTTGCCTGCCTCCGTCTTGGCGGACAGTGTGACCTTGCCTCTCTCCGGTTTGCCTGCGTCAATGCGGTCCTCCGCGCTCTCGATACCGTGATCCACGGAATTACGCACAATGTGCATCAGGGGATCGGAGATATGTTCAATGATGTTCTTATCCACCTCGGTGTGTTCCCCGATCATCTCAAACTCGATATCCTTGCCGAGCTTACGGGACACATCGAACACGATCCTGTTCATCTTCTGGAAAGTGTTGGTCAAAGGCACCATTCGCATGGACATGATCACATTCTGCAGATCGGTGGAAATCTTTGACAACTGTACCGCGGCCTTGTTGAAGTTGTCGAGATTGAGTCCCGGCACCTTCAGGTCTGAGTTCTGCAGCACCACCGACTCGGAGATGACCAACTCTCCTATCAACTCCATCAGCTGATCCATCTTGCTGACGTTGACGCTGATGAAAGCAGCCGCCTTCTCGGCCTTTGCCTTGTCCTTCGCCAGAGTCTTGGGCTTGCCGGGCTCCTTGGACTTGATGACAAAGTCGCCGGGCGCCATCGGTGTCTTGGCGGGAGCGGGTTTCTCCTCCGCGCTCTCCGGCTGCGCATTCGCTTGAGCCTTGTCCTCGATCTCCTCCACGCTGGCGTCCAAGTCGATCTGTACCCCGCCGCGCTCCACAAAATCGAATCCCTGCAGGAACTCCTCGGGCTTACACTCAAAGATGTCTACCTGCTTGATATCATATCCCGTGCCTACAACCTGCCGGATGTCCTCCTCCGTACACTGCGCCTGCAGAAGGATGCGGAAACCTTCCCGCAGAATGACTTCCGCGCTGCCCTCATCCGAGAGGATATCCTCGGGGGAATACAGCAGATCCTCCGCCATCTCTTTCAACGCGTACACGGTCTTATAGGCATGGATGTTCGCCATCTCCGTGTCCGGGAAGAATGTCAGGCATATCCTGTAAAAATGGCTTGCGTTGGTCGCCATGGGCGCGATGTAGAAATGCTTAGGCTCATCGCTCTCTTTCTGGGCGGGGACTTTCGCCTTCCCTCCCGCGGGCTTGCCGCTCTTGATGTTCTCCAGGAACACATCCAGATCCTTGATGTATTGGCTTGCGTCCCCGTCCGCCGGATCGCCGTTGCGGATCTTATCCAACTCGTTTGTGATAAAATCGGCAACCTCCAACACATGTTCCACCAATTCCAAATGCGGCACATTATCCGGGTGTGACTCCCGCAGATAATAGAACACATCTTCCAGCTTGTGGGATATGGCGGTGATGTTGTCAAACATCATGATTCCGGAGGAGCCTTTGATGGTATGCATGGTCCTGAAAATCTCGTTTATGCTGTCTTCGTCAAAACTGTCCGCATCTTTTTGATCCAGAACCATTTCCTGAAGCTGCTCCAAGAGCTGTTCATTCTCAAACAGATAAATGTCTAACATACCTTCCGTACTAAATTCTTCAGCCATTTTCTTCTCCTTTCCTGTATATTTTCCGCAGCCTTTTCATGCTGCTCTATATCAGATTGAGCTTTTTCAATGCCTGCTCGAATCTCTCCTGATTGATGGGCTTGCCGGAATACACGGTACAACCGAGTTCAAACGCCATCTTGACATTCCGCTCATCGTTTAGAGCGGTCGTCATGATCACCTGCACTGCCTGATTGGAGGGAACACAGCGTTCTTTCTCCAGATTACGGATCGCCTGAAGGGTCTGGTAGCCGTCCATAACGGGCATCATGATATCAAGACATACCAGATCATACGGCTCTCCATCCTCCATGGCCATCATAAACGCATCCACGGCCTCCATCCCGTCCACGGTCACATCACACTCACCGTACTTTGACAGGAAGTTCATCATGAACTTTCTTGTAGCAAAATCATCTTCTGCCAATAAAATCTTCATGTCCTTTCTCCTTTACATTTTATTTAGTAATGCATAGGTTCTGGATGGAATATCCGACAATTTCTCCTGATACTCCACCGCGCCCATATCATAGGCCACCTTAGGCATTCCGTAAACAACACAGGTAGATTCATCCTGTCCTATGGTCCTGGCTCCCGCCTGTCGCATGGCCAGAAGTCCTCTGGCGCCGTCTCCGCCCATGCCGGTCAGAATGATCCCGATGGCGCTCCTGCCCGCCACTTTGGCCACGGAATTAAAGAGCACCTCCACGGACGGGCAATGCCCGTTCACTCTCTCTCCTCTCTTGCACTCCACCTGGTACGCGCCGTTTACCTTTACCAGATGCATGTGCATATCTCCGCCCGGCGCGATCAGCATGTGTCCCGGCAGGACTCTGTCGCCGGTCTCGGCCTCCTTCACCCGAACGCGGCACTGATCGTTCAGACGTTTGGCGTACATCTTGGTGAATCCCGGCGGCATATGCTGCACCACCACGATGCCGGGTATATCCGTGCCGAACTCCTTCACCACATCGAATATGGCCTCCGTGCCTCCCGTGGACGCGCCGATGGCCACGATGAGATTGTTGTTCTTGACATTCAGGTGCTGCTGCTCATGCGCCATGACGGTCTTCTTGATATTGCTGATCTTCGCGGTGGAGGCGATCTTGATCTTCACCAAGAGCTCATTTCTGATGAAATCCTCCAACTGCGCCCTGCTGGACACGCTGGGTTTCGCCACAAAGTCCACGGCCCCCGCGCTGAGCGCGTCAAACACCTTGTCGTTCAAGGCGCTGATCACGATGACCGGAAGCGGATACTGCGGCATCAGTTTGCGAAGGAACTCAATACCGCTCATTCTCGGCAATTCCACATCCAGTGTCATCACATCCGGCTTATATTTGACGATCGCGTCACGGGCCTCATACGGATCCCTGGCTGTCGCGATGACCTGTATGGCGGGATCCCTGCTTAAATTCTGAACCAATAACTCCCTGAATACCAGTGAGTCCTCCACAACTAAAACCCTGATCGGTTGCATATTCTGTCCCTACCCTTCCCTCTTTCTGAATATTGACGGTTGGATGATCTCAAACGGCGTATAGGTCCGGTCAAGCGTCTCCGTAGTCCCGATGAAGAGATAGCCGCCCGGCTCCAACGCGTCATACACTCTCTGCGTCAGATCCCGCTTGGTCGCCTCATCAAAGTATATCATAACATTGCGCAAAAATATAGTATGCATTCTCTTTTTAAATGGGAACGGATCCATCAGGTTGAGTTGTCGGAAGATCACTTCCCTCTTCAGTTCCGGACTGACCTCATATCGGCCTCCCGCCACCTGCTTGAAGAAATGTCTCCTCCACTGCTCGGGCAGGCTCTGTATCCTGTCCGCGGTATACACGCCGGCCATCGCCTGCTGCAGGGCTTTGGTGGAGATATCCGTGGCAAGCACCTTCGTGTCCCACTGGTTTCTCTCCAAGCCGAAGAAATCCGACAATACCATGGCGATCATATAGGGTTCCTCACCCGTGGACGCCGCTCCGCACCAGATGCGCAGATCCTTGTGGGCGCCTTCCTTCGCTCTCAGCCACGGCAACACGACTCCCTTAAAGTAATCGAAATGCTCAAATTCCCTCATAAAATAGGTATGGTTCGTGGTCAGGTAATTGACAAGCGTCTTCTCGTGAGTCCCGGTCGTGTCATGTACCACATCATCCATGAAAGCATCAAAATTCTTATAATTGTGATGCTTGATATAATTCTCCAACCGCCCGTTCACAATGACCTTCTTCTGACTCAGGTCGATGCCGTAGCGCTGTTTCATAAAAGTTACGATTCGTTGAAATTCCTCATCCGTTATCACAATTCATCCCTCCGTCAAAACAATTTTAAAATATTTCACTCACCGCAATTGACGTGATATCTTACAACAGATATCAAAAATATCAGGATTAAACTTGATCCCACGTTCACTCTGCATGATGGCCAGGGCCTCCTCCCTGCCGTTCTGCTCTTTATCGGTCAGCCCACAATATCGGTCCATCAATGCGACGATCTGTGCAGCCAGTGGAATATCGTTACCTTTCAGTCCCTCAGGATATCCGCTCCCGTCCCAATTCTCATGGTGACATCGGGCTATGTCTCCGGATATGCTGATAAAATCATTATAATCATCACTTCCGCTCAGATTGCTCAGAAGTTCGGCTCCTATCTCGGTGTGGCTCTGTCGGATCTTCTCTTCCTCCTCCGTCAGGGGAGGACTCTTTGCCAGAATATCCCTCGGCACTCCTATGTTGCCGATGTCACAGAGCGGCGCTGAAAGCTCTATCGTGTCGATATAGGTGTCGGATATGATCTCCTCAAACAGCGGAGACAACTGCATAGCCTGCGCCAGGATCCGACAGTTCTCTTTCATCCGCTCCATATATGCTTTGTCATAAGAAGAATCCCGGGACACCATATCGGCCAAGGCATAGAGAATATTCTTCTTCTCCTGCTCCATCTGTTTCAACTGTTCGCTGACGGAAACCTGCAGACGCCTGTTCATCTCCATCAGCTCTCTGGTCATCTCATAGAGCCGCAAGTGTACTCCCACCCGGGCCTGTACCTCCTCCGGGATAAAGGGCTTGGTGATATAGTCCTCGCCTCCGGCCGCGAATCCCTTCACAATGTCGGCGGATTCGTCATGAGCCGATATAAAGATGACCGGAACACCGACCATGTCCTTTCTCTTTTTCAGGATGCCGCACAGTTCATAGCCGCTCATCCCCGGCATGGAGATATCCGACAGCACGATCTGCGGAGTGCAATCCTTTAACAGGGTCAGAGCCTCCTCGCCGCTCTCCGCGGATACCGGCCGATATCCCATGTCACTGATGATCTCCTGAAGAATCACCCGGTTGATCTCCACATCATCCACGATCAGAACCGTGCCCCTGCCTGCCTCCTTGTCTCCGTACATCATTCCCATGCCTCCTTTGACTGCAGGAAAGCTCTCAGGCTCTCATATTCGGCGGCCACCTTGTCGTAGTTCTCCTTTTGGACTGCCATCTTCATCTTGAGAACACTGCGGCTCACTTCACGGGGCGCTCCCTCCGTGAGTTGGCGAATGGTCTCCATGAACATCTCGGCCTTCTCCCAGTTCTCCATCTCCACACACAGGATCAGTTTGGTCAGATTGCGGTTCAAGGCCTCCCTGTTCTCCGGACTGCGGTAGCGCTGCAGGATCTCCTCCTGCTCCTCCTTGGAGGGCGCGTCGGGCAGTTGCACCGGCGCGGATGTCGGCACGGCGGCCGGCAGATCCGTTGTCTCACGCACCGTCTGCTCCGGTTCCCCGGGTATATCTTTCACTTCTTTCTCCTCGGGTTCACCGATCCCAACCCATATGGAGAAAGAAAACGTGCTGCCCTTTCCCTTTTGGCTCTCCACTCCGATCCTGCCGCCCATCAGTTCCACGAGCTGCTTGCAGATGTTTAAGCCCAACCCGGTACCCCCGTACTTGCGGGAGATGGAGGCGTCCACCTGTGAAAAGCTTTGAAACAGCTTATCCTGATCCGCCTCGGCGATACCGATTCCCGAATCTATCACGATAAAGAACAGCTCTATGCGGTCCTTCACCTGCGCGGTCTTGAGGATCTCCACCGTCACCTTCCCCGCGGCGGTGAATTTCAGGGCATTGGACAAGAGATTGTTGAGCACCTGCTTGATCCGCAGCTCATCTCCCACCACATACTCGGGAATCTGCGGCGACACCGTCATGAAAAATTCCAATCCCTTCTCCGTGATCTTGCCGGAGTGGCTGGCCTTCACATGATTTAACATATCCCGAAAATGAAATCTGCGGGGCTCCAATGTAAATTTACCCGCCTCAAGTTTGGAGAAGTCCAGAATATTATTTATGATCTTGTGCATGTCCTCGCAGCAGCGCTCTATGATCTTCAGCGGCTTGCGTTTCTGCGCATCCTGTTCTTCCTCCAGGAGATCCCTGACATTGCCCAACACTCCGTTCACCGGTGTTCTGAGCTCATGGGTCACATTGGCCACAAATTCCGATTTCACCTTCATGGCCTGTTCCGCCTCTTGGCGTACCTTCTCGATCTCCCGGTTCAGATAATCCCTCTCGAGCATATCATCGATCATGCATATGTATATGCCCGGCTGAATATCACTCTCCAACATGCGGACACCCGCAGGAAAACAGGTGCGGTTCTGACGGTATGCCACAAGGTTTTGGATATCCTGTCCAAAAGTCCGGCTCATCTCAAAAGTTCCGTCCGCAGACCTGAATTCATTCGGAAAAACATCTCCGATGCTCCTGCCGCAAAGCCCGCCCTCATACTCCAACTTGCGCTCCGCCACTGCGTTGGCGTAAGATATCGTGCCGGTCCCGTCAAATATGAGAACCATCTCCAGAGCGTCCTGTACAGGAAATATAGCGTGATTTTCCTGTTCCATAAAATTCCTCCCGGCGATAATGGAAGAAAGGCAGCAAAAAGTATGATCCGTTTTGCCGCCTGCCCTTCACTAAATATCATAAGAACTTAAACATTTTAATCACTTCCACGATATTAAAGAAATCTTCTTTGGCAAGCTGGAAACACTCCAACACATCCGGAGAGAACTGTCCGCATTCACCGTTCAGTATCATCTCGTATGCCATATTGTTGGCATAGGGACTCTTGTATACCCTGGGGCTTACAAGCGCGTCATACACATCCGCGATCGCAACGATCTGAGCGCTGATCGGGATCTGGTCTCCCACCAGCTTATCGGGATATCCGTTTCCGTCCCATCTCTCGTGGTGCCAACGGCATATCTCGTAACAATAGCGGTAGAACTCATCTTCTTCCATCTCATCTTTGCAGAACTTCTGCAACATCTCACAGCCGATGGTGGTATGTGTCTTCATGACCTCAAATTCTTCGGGTGTGAGTCTTGCCGGTCCCGGTTTCAACAGGATGGCATCCGGAATTCCGATCTTGCCTATGTCATGCAGCGCCGCTGCTCTGGATATCTCATCCACCTGCGTCTCCGTCAGACCGTACTTGGGAAAATATTTCACAAGATACTTCAGCATGATCCGCGTGAAATACTTAATGCGCCTGATATGTTCTCCCGTCTCCAGACTTCTGAACTCCACCACGGAGCTGAGGGCGTCTATCATGAACTCATTGTTCTCGCGAATCTTCTTGTTCTGTTCGCGGATGGCTATCTCCTGCTCTTTGAGGCGCTCCTCCATCTCATGCTGGCTCTGATACAGCTTGATGATATTGTGCGCTCTGCGCTTGACAATATGCGGATAAAAAGGCTTGTGCATCACATCGGCCACCCCGTAGGAATAAGCCTGCTCCTCGCTGTCCTGCACTGCCTCCGCGGTGATCATGATAATGGGGATCTTGTTCAGCAGTTCGTGTTCATGCATGTATTTCAGGAAACCGAAACCATCCATCACGGGCATCACCACATCCAAGAGGATCAGCGCGATATTGTCGTTGCTCTCGACATGTTTGATCGCTTCCTCACCGTTGGCAGCCTCCAGAATATCATATTCTTTCAGGAAGATACCGCCCAATATCACGCGGTTTACTTCATCGTCGTCCACAATCAAAATTTGTTGCTTTTCCATAGTTCATCGTACCTCTACTGTCCATTTAATCGGATTTATTTCTCAATCTAAAAGTTATCATTTTTCGCCTAAAATGTCAACGCTTTCCGAATAGGAAGTTTACATTTATTGTCTGTTCTCCTGCAACAGATTGAAAAACTGCGTGTACACTTCTTCAAACTGTCCGAACAACTCATCGATCTGCGCTGCGTCCACTTCCTCCGCGGGCTTATTCTTCAGGCTGTCTGAAATCTTGGTCACGGCAGCGCATACCGGATTCAGCCCCAGGTTGGCGGACACTCCCTTCAGAGTATGCGCGTGATTGAACGCGGCAGTATAATCCTTTTGGGCGATGCTTTCCTTCAGTCCCGCATAGTTTGTGTCATCCAAAAACTTCATGAGAAACTTTATGTATAGTGTCTCGTTTCCCATAAATCGCTGCAATGTACCTTTTACATCCGCTCCATTTTCTTCAAGTTGTTTTTTGAATTTCTCATCCATGACCCTCTTCCTCTCTTCTCCGACACCGGGCGTACGGACTGTATGTCGGCCTCCCGCGGGGATATTGCGTATTCCTCCACGGTCTGCCATACACTTAGTCCCATTCTATACGCGTATATTATAGAATAAATCCTGTCATTTGTCCACTAGAAAAAATTTCATATCACACTAATTTTTTCGGACATGTTTTTGGGGACAGGCGGACCGATATAAATGTGGCAGGATCTATAGACCCTGCCCATCCATAAAACGATCGATAATCTTCACAAAACCGTCGGTATCCAACATCATCGCGAGATGTCCCCCGGGGATCTCGCGCACAACGGCAGGCTCCGGCATGGATCCTATCAGCGTTTCCTTTATGTCCGCCGTAAAAGTCGGGTCATCATCCGGTTCAATGATCAGCACTCGCCCTTTCAGATACGCAAAATCCTCTCTCGAATACGTGCCGACATGATTCCGCAGATCCCCCAACAGATGCCCCATATGGCACAAATACTCATTTGTCAGATCGGGTTTCACCATGTTCAGTATCTCCCGAATGGCGTCCCGGCCTCCCGGATTATCCTTCAAGTGTTTCTTAAAGGCAAGATTCATCAGGGCAGGCAGGAGAGATAGCGGGATCTTCTTGAATTTTTTGATATTTTTACGCTCCTTCTCCTCACCGAGCATCCTCACGAGACACTGCATTCCCTCAAAACGAAGTCCAGGCGTCAGGCTTGCCGTGGATGTGAGGATGAGGCCTTTCACCACATCCGGATGCCTCTTCGCAATGATCTGGGCGAGTACGCCTCCGTAGGATTGTCCCCAGAGATATACATTTTCCGCCTTCAGGGTTCTGATTAACTCCGCAATGGCGTCAGCCAATCGTTCATTGTTATCATAATCCGGCGGATAATTAAAGTTGATAAGCGAATACCTGTCCATGAAACATCTTGCAAATGCCGCGAAAGCGTCTCCCAACCCCGATCCGCCGGCAAGCATCAGTATGGTCGCGTTCATCTTAGGAGACGGATTTCGATAGTATCGGTATCTAAATTCCCCTCCGAGAATCCGCTCCGTCCGAAACGGCGCGACTTTGTTATAATACGCAAATTCCTTTTTCATATCCACAGACGCAAGATTCATGATCATTCCCCTTTCACGTCATGGTCCTCCAAACCTCCGTTACAACTTCCAGCCCACGGCAAGCTCACGGGCATCCACAAACCGCCTGTAAATCCCGTTCTTTTGCATCAGTTCCTCATGTCTGCCCTGTTCCACGATCCTGCCCCGGTCAACCACAAGGATCCGGTCGGCATTGCGCACGGTTTTCAGGCGATGGGCGATCATCAGTATCGTTTTGTCCTTCGTCAGCGCATCAATGGCTTCCATCAGCTCCTTTTCATTCTCGGGGTCCACATTGGCGGTCGCCTCGTCCAAAATAATGATCGGCGCGTCCTTCATGATGGCGCGGGCAATGGATATCCGCTGTTTCTCACCGCCGGAAAGATTGGCGCCGCCCTCTCCGATCCGCGTCTCATACCCGTCCGGAAGGCGCATGATAAACTCATGACAGCAGGCCGCCTTTGCCGCTTCGATCACCCGTTCCATGTCCGCCTCAGGCTGTCCGAAACGAATATTGTTGGCTATGGTATCCTGAAAGAGATAAACATCCTGGAACACAAAGCTGAAATTTTTCATCAGGCTGTCATAGCTGTAATCCCTCACATCCGTCCCGCCCAGTTTCACACATCCCTCCTGCACATCCCAAAACCGGGAGATCAGATGGCATAATGTGGTCTTGCCGCCACCGCTTGGGCCAACGATGGCCGTGGTGGTCTTCTCCGGGATATGTACGGATATCCCGTCAATGATCTTCCGCTCGTCATAGGAGAAACCAATGTTTTCCACATCAATATCAAAATGCCGCGGCATGACTTCCTCGCCGTCGATATCCATCGGCTCCGAATCAAGGATCTCCTGCGCCTGATCCACGCTCAGGTCAACCGCCCGCAACAGAGCGGAATAGTTTCCCGCGCTGTCGAGGCCGGAATAGATCAGAACGGAACTGATCAGCATGACAATGCAGGTCAAAAGCTCCATACTCCCGCTGAGATAAAAATGCAGCGACAATACGCACATCACGATCCCGGTCATCTTCGTGACGAAATTCTGCAGCATCATGTAGGGAATGAAACGAAATTCCATTTTCGTGTTGACCGCGGCGCTCTCGTCAATGGCTCTCGTCAATTTTGCGCTCTTATCCCCCGTCAGATCATAGGCCTTTACTTCCGAAATGCCCTGAATGTATTCCAATACCTTTTCCACCAATCCGGCATCCGCGGCTATCTTCTTCGGCGCCATCTCGCCGGAGGCCTTCTGCAGTCCGCTGTTTACAAGAAAAAACAGGAGCAGCCCCGCCAGGACCACCAGACCGATGCGCGGGTCAAAGACGAGCAGCATTGCCGCGATCAGGGCAGTGGTCAGGATACCCGAAGTCGTCATCATGACTACACGGGTCGCGACATTGGCCAGATTCTCCATGGTGTTTGTCGTCACGGAAGTGATATAGCCCAAACTGTTCCGGTTAAAATATCCCATGGGCAAATAGCGGAGATGCTCCGCGATCTCAATCCTCTTATTGGCGCAGGTGTCGTACCCTGCCTCCGTCTGCAGCATGGTGGAGCGATATTTTACCCCCGAGCCGCCCACAATGCTAAACAGCATAATACCAAAGCTTGTCAGAATGGTTCCGTCTGTCACACGGTTCTCTATGACTGCCCCCAACATGACCGAGATCGCCGGGATCTTCAATGCCTCAAAAAATGCCAACAATACGCCGAATACCACGGACAGATAAAATTTCTTTTTGTTCTCACCGCCGCAAAAGTCAAAAAATTTCCGTAAAATTTCAAGCATTTTCCGCCCCTCCCATCATCATTCCGGGATTCTCTCCCGCGGCTCTGTCCGACCTGTCTTTCGCGGATATATGCGCCTCCCACATATCCCTGTACAGGCCGTTTTGCGCCAAAAGCTCTCCATGGGTGCCCTGCGCGTTCAGCGCTCCGTCTTTGACCACAAAGATCCGGTCGGCATCCGCTATGGTGGAAAGGCGGTGGGCAATAACGATCAGCGTCTTACCCAATCCGGTGCCATCAGCATCGGCTCTTACCAGTTTCGCCACCGCGGCCTGTATCACGGCCTCATTCTCCGGGTCAGTGTATGCGGTCGCCTCATCCAAAATGATGACCGGCGCGTCTTTTAGCATCGCGCGGGCAATCGTGATCCGTTGGCGTTCCCCGCCGGAGAGATGCCCGCCGGCTCCGCCCGCGATCGTGTCATACCCCTTTTCCAGACCCATGATAAATTCATGGCATCCGCTGCGTTTCGCGGCATCCTCCACCTCCGCGTCCGTCGCGCCTTTTCTTCCCATACGGATATTCTCCCGGATCGTGTCGTCAAATAAATAATTATCCTGAGAGACATACGCTATCATCCGGTTATATTCCTGCAGCGGGATCTTGCGGATATCTACGCCGCCCACGAAGATGCTGCCGCCGTCCACATCCCACAAAGACGCGATGAGCTTTGCCAGCGTGGACTTTCCGGAACCGGAAGGACCCACAAAGGCATTCACCGTACCCTCTTTGATCTCCAGACTGATACCGTGAAGCACTTCCTTCTCATGGTAGCCGAAACGGATATTATCTATCCTGATATCGTAATTTTGCGGCAATCCTTCCGCTTTCTCCGGCCTTTGCAGTTCCTCCCGGGTCAGGATGTCCGCCACTTCGCCGATGATCGACTGCAACTGGCGCATATCATCGCTATAGCTCATGCAGGTGATGAGCGGCGCGATCAATCCTACGGAAAGCATGATGACCAAGATGAGATCCGCCGGGGAAAGGCTCCCGTTCTTCACTAACAGTCCGCCGATCGGCAGTACGGAGACCATCGTACTCGGCATGACCAACATGGCGATCGTAAAGGGCACATTGCAGGTGCGCATCCAGTCCACAAAACAGGCGGAGCCTTCCTTTGCCGCCACGACAAAACGCTCATAGGAACTCCTCGCCTTGCCAAATGCCTTGATCACCTCAATACCGTTTATGTATTCCACCGCCACATCATTCAGCGCCTTTGTCTTGACAATGGTGTTTTGATAGTATTTGTCAGCCCCAACCATCATTCCCATATAACAGAGCAGCCCCAACGGCACCGTGACAAGCGATGCCAATGCCATACGCCAATCAATGGTGAAAAGATATATTATGAGTACCGCCGGGGCCAACAGATTGGAAGTAAATTCCGGCAGTATATGGGCAAGTGTCGTCTCTATGCTGTCCACCCGTTCCACAATGACATTTTTCAGACTTCCGGAGGGTGTGTCCAAGACCGTCCCCAGCGGCAGACGCGCCAACTTATCCAACAGACGCTTGCGGATATTCCCCAGTACATAAAATGTCGCCTTATGGGACAGCCCCGTGGAAATCGCATGAAACACCACTTTCCCCGTCCACAGGACAGCCATGAGAATACAATCCGCCATATAGGCGGATACCTCCCTGTCGCCTTCCAACAGCCTTACGACCATTTGCCCCATGATAATGAAGGGCACCGTAGCGCACAGGACCCCCGCGACTGCCGTCACCACACTTGCAACATACAACGCCTTTCGCTCCGCTGCGAATTCAAAGATCCAACTCCATGCAGAACGCGTTTTTTCTTTTTTCACTTTGACTCCACTCCTTTCGCAAGTAATTTTACCTCTCCCTTGGAACCATCGACGTGCGCCATGTCACCGTCCTTGAATCGGGTCGTGGCAAGGCCCACTCCCAGCACGGCGGGTATGCCGTACTCGCGCGCCACGATGGCCGCGTGGGACAATGCCGCTCCGGTGTCGGCGACCACCGCGGCCGCGATCTTAAATAAAGGCGTCCACTCCGGGTCGGTGTAGGGGCAGACCAGAATATCGCCCTTTTCGAGCTTGCCAAACTCCTCGGGACCGCGGACGACACACACCCTTCCCGCCGTTTCGCCGCTGCTGCCGCCCACTCCCGAGAGCACATCCCCCGCGCCCTCAAATACACGGAGCTTGCTGCGCTCCCAGACCTTTTCCGCAAGCGGGCGCTTTGCCTTCCGGCGGGCGATGATCTCCCTGTACTTATCGGAAAATCCCTCTCTGCACATCGCGGTAAACTCGTCGAGAAACAGATATGCCACGCTGTCCGCGCAGTCTCTGCTGCCCGTGCAGAGGAAGGCGGCGCGCTCCAGGATTCTCTTGGAATAGTGGAAAACCGTCTCCCATTGATACTGACTTTCCTCCCTCGCCACATGAAAAGCCCGGATACAGTCTATCCGACTCTTCACGCCGGGAAACTTCTTCTCCCCGCACACTTTGCGCAGCTGCGCCATCAGCGGGGCAAATTTCTCCTCATCCGGCGCGGCGGGACTTTTTAATAACGGCTTTAGGATGCTGATCAGACGGTCGGGATCCTCTATAAATGATCTTGCAAAAATACAGTAGCTGCTATAGTCGGACTTCATCCCGTGCCGGGCCATAAATGTCTCAAACTCCGCGGCAATCTCAGGGAAGTCCCGGCAGATACGCCCATAGCTTTCGCCCTGCGTCACCGCCTCCGAGAGCGCCCCGTCCCCGCGGACTTTGTCCGCAAGCGCCGCGAGATCGCGGTTTACGACTGCGGTCTTGTAATCGAGATTCCGGTAAAGATCGTATGCCGTAAGGTCGGGAGAGATCTTCTTCAGCAGCTTTTCCACGCGCTTTCCCGCAAGGATTCCGGGGAAAAGCGCGTATTTGAAACGCGCGTAGGCTATGTGACAGACAAGCCTGTACGCCCGGTCCGTATACTCGCCGCACTGCTCCAAAGAGAGATCCTCAAAGGGAATCCCTGCCATTTTGTCAATGCTCTTTTGGTATTTTTCGAGATAATGCTCAATCTTGTCGCGGCAGCCCGCAAGGTCCTGCAGTTCCCTCAGCAGACCGAATATCTTGAATATATTACCGTTTATGCCTTTGCCGGCGGGCGGCAGTATCATGATCCCGTCATCGTCTATCCGCGGCTCCATGGAAATGATAAGACCGACTTCGGCAAATATCCGCTCTTTTTGATTGTTTACCGACCCGCAGAAACTATGATCCAACGGCAGCTGCGCGACGGGCATTTTTTCAAGAAGGAACGCAAAATTCGCGCGGAGAGCGCCGGTTACCTTATTTTGACTGATATATCCTGCGATTTCGGATTCGTCCGTATCGTCTGCGCTGTTCGTGAGCGTGGTGATCGCCCTCGCCTGTAAAATATAGGCCTTTCCACCGCGGATGGCCCACTCAATGTCCATCGGACAGCCGTAATGCTCCTCCACTTTGACAGCCGCCCCACAGAGGATCCGGACTTCCTCCTCTGACAGACACAATACACTTCTTTTCTCCGAGGAGACCGGCCTTTCCCCTGTGCCGTTCTCCGCGTAGACGATCTCCGTTTCCTTGCTGCCGACAACGCTTGACTTTATACTGCCGTCCCTACCGCAGACAAAGGTATCCGCCGTGACCCTGCCTGACACGACAGCCTCGCCCAGTCCGTAGGAGGCGTTCAGCTGCATCTCATCGCGGTTATTGCTCACCGGATTCACTGTAAAAAGTACCCCCGCCTTCTCGCTCTCCACCATTTCCTGCACGACCACGGCAAGGGCAACGCTCTGTTGGTCATACCCTTGCGTCCGGCGGTAACTCACCGCACGGTTCCCCCAGAGCGAGGCATAGCAGCGGATGATATTTTCGCAGAGCGCGTCGATTCCGACGACATTCAGATAAGTCTCCTGCTGTCCCGCAAAACTGGCGTCCGGGAGATCCTCCGCAGTGGCGGAAGACCGCACCGCCACGCGCAGGGCATCGGTGCCGGAATCACGGCAAAGGGCGAGGTAGTTGTGACTAACCTCCTCTCGTAAAAAAACAGGCATACTGCCTGCCGTGATCAGCGCGCGGATCTTCCCGGCCGCCGAAAACAGTTTCGTCTCGTCCGCGCCCGCGTCCTCAAGGAGCGCGGTTATTTTTTCATCGATATGATTTTCCGCGAGAAAACTGCGGTACGCGTCCGCCGTCACCACAAATCCGGGCGGCACATTTAACCCTGCCCCCGTCATCTCGCCGAGGTTGGCGCCTTTGCCGCCCGCGATCATAACATCCTCTTTTCCGATCTCGTCAAATCCGCAAATCATCGTTTATCCTCCAAATGTCGTACCACCCATACCAACATAATGCCAAACCAAACGATCATGCTCTCGCTCATCAATCCGTTGGTAAAACCGATCCGGAACGGCGTGTCGGGCATGACGGACTTCACAAGCTGCAGGATGCCGTAAATGACCAACACATTTGTAAAGGCCATTCCTCTCGGAAATATCGTCTTGCCGGAAACCTGCAGATAAAACCAGTACAAAAAGGGCGGCAGCATGATCGCCTCGCTCAGCGCCACGATCCACATCAGTTGAGAACAAAGGGCCTCCGCGGCAGGCAGTGCCGCCGCCTCATAGCCATTGCCGCTAAGCCACGCGAACACATAAAAGATCATGACATAAAACAGATGAAGACAAAGCCAGGGGGTCAGCCCGAACGCCGTCAGATACCGATAGATTTTCCTGTGCTTCTCCGCATTCACAAATCCCGCGGTGGCAAACAGCGCGATCCCATATAGCAAAACCGCAGGAAAAGCCACCAACATGGACAGGGAATTTCTCCATGCCGGGATCTGCGCTACGCCCTCCGTGAGCCAGTAGATATCCCCGTGATGAACGGTACTGCCGTAAATCATCAGCCAGTCACCGCTGCCCATAAAAACGCAGCCCAACATGCCGCAGAGCAAAGCTAAAATTACCTTTTTCCTGTTAATTTTCATTGATCCATCCTCGCCGTCGATTTATCCTCACCGTCATCCCTCTTTCGTCTGCAGGATCCAGTTCATAAAGGTGTCAAAGGTCAGCTTTACGTTCCCGCAGTTACAATGGTTGCAGGCATCCTCCTTGTCCGTAAACAGGCGGAACGTAAGGGAATGCACATTCTTTAAGGCGTTGATCTCCTCCCCCACCATCGTATATGGAATAAAATGATCCTTATTGGCCCCGACGATCAGGATATCCTGCGTGATCCGGTCCGCAATGTCCATCATTTGGAACCGGTTCATCTTCTGCGCGTAGCCGAAAGCATCCTGCGCCTCATAGGCATATTTCCCGTGCTCCAAGCCCCAACGGATCATCTCGTCCTTCTTGGCCAGTTTGTTGAAGACCATATTGATGATTCCTTTGCAGTGATGGTCGAGCAGCCATTTGGCCAACTTCATGCGCCGCTCCTCATTGGGACTTGAGGCGGACAGGATCACATCCCTGAAATTCGGGAACACGCTCCACGCGATCACCCGCTTTATCCGTTTCTCAAATGCCGCCGCGCGGGGCGCCAACATGCCGCCGAGAGACGCGCCGATGATCGTCACATCCTCAAGCCCGAAATAGTCCAGTACGGCGCTGACCGGACGCTCCCACTCATGGGTGAAATGTTTTCCCTGCACCCGCATCACGCCGCCCTGTCCCGGCCCCTCAAACAGATAGGTGGTAAAACCGTTCTCCGCCAGATACAGCATCGGGATAAAAAATTCCTCAAAATAGCTGTCATTCCCGCCGTGCAGTAAAACGACGTCTTTCTCCTCTCCCTTGGCCTTTGCCACCATGACCGGCAGGGTCACATCCTCATAGGGCACTTCATACCGCTCCACCTCACCGCTCTCAAATACAGGCTTATAATAGTCATAAAACATTTCCGTCGCTTTCACATAATAAGCCTTTTTGTCTGGGTCGCCGTCATACATGAAAAACTCGCTCATCCGATAATAGGCGATGGCATTTTCCGTCCGATCCTCCGAGACCGCTTTGTCTCCAAGGGCGATCAGTTCCCGTTTCCAGTCCTCGCTGGTCTTTATCCCCGGGCCGACCTCCCGAATCTCCTCCAAATCGCCGCCGTCCCACATGACCACGCGGTTTAACTGAAAGTCAAAATTACTCTGTTCGTTTAAATGATATACCCCTCTTTTGAAATGAAATTCCATACCAATACCATACCTTTCCGGCTTATTTTCCCCGGCCTATGCTTTCCCGACAACCCGGCTTGCCGTCATGGCACACTCACCCCACAACACTTTCTGACCTCCTCCGCCCACTGTTTCGGCCGGCAGATCAACAATTCCTCGTGCTGCAGCTCATGGCGGCGGATGTCCGGGTTCTTAAAATGGCGTTCATACCGTTCCAAATACTGCTCACCCATTTTGACCGCGTAGAAAATATGTATCGTTGTGTCGGGCACGAAAATCCCGTCCTCCAGCGGCGTCACCAAGTCCGAATAGAACTGATTGCGGATGCTCTCCCGCTTTACAAAGGCCATCCGGGTGTCATTCATGCCGAACATATCCATCATCTTATGATAATAGCGCTGCTCCTCCTCGGGCATCTTGGCAAGTTTGGCCCGCATGAATCCGGGCAGTCTGCCCTTTTGAAACACCCCGTGGAACACTCTGCTTATCAGCCACGCCTGAAACTTTGCGGCAGGTCCCGCCCCCTGATCCAGATCGGAGCTGCCCAAGATTCCATGGTCGATGTGGATCTTGCGCCTCTGCGCCAACAGCCCCACAAAGCTGCCGCCCAGAGAACAGCCGTAAGCGGCCATGATCCTGCCCTCATACTTGTCCCGGATATAGCTCTCTATCCGGGCCGTCTCCTCCAACATGTCGGGAAAGACGGAGTCCTCCGTCTCATCAAAACCGTCATAGGAGGCGCAGATCACGCGAAAGTCCTGCTCCAAAAGCGGTATGACCGCCCCGAAATTTGCCTTCCAATGGCAACAGGTGCCCGGCAGCAGAAGGATCGCCGGATCATGCGCGTCACCAAATTCATAAAATTTCATTTGTTCTCGCTCCTCACCTGCACCACGTCATAGCCGGCTTTGGCCACCACATCTCTCAATTCCTGCTCCGGAATATCTTCCTCGGCAAGGATGACCGTCTGTTTCTTCCTGTGGGAACTTTTTACCTTTTTCACCTGAAAGGCATTCCGCAGCGCGTCATTGATGTGCGCCTCGCACATACCGCATGCCATTCCTTCGATTCCCAATGTGATCTTAACCATAAGGGCCTCCTTTGATATATCTAACAAAAGTTAGCGTTGTCTAACCCAATCTTTAAACAGCGGGCAGTCCACTCCTTGAACTGCCCCTATGTCAGTAAAAGCGTCTCTTTTGTGTTAGCAGCCGCTAACTTACTTTCAGTATATTCCGAGCCTTTGCTTTTGTCAATACAGAATCCTGCCGTTACCCGAGGAATTTCTTCAGCACGGATATAAAGATGTCCATATCCAACGGCTTGGCGATATGGGCGTTCATACCGTTCTTCAGCGCCGCCTCCTTATCCTCCTCCAAGGCATTGGCTGTCATGGCGATGATGGGCAGATTCTGCACGTCCTTACGGGGAAGTCTGCGGATAGTCCGTGTGGCCTCATATCCGTCCATGGTAGGCATCTGCACATCCATCAGGATCGCGTCATAATAATTTTCCTCCGCCTTCTCCATGATCGCCACCGCGTCCGTTCCATCGGGAGCGGTGTCCACCAGGAATCCCGACTCTTGCAGGATCACCTGCGCGATCTCGCGGTTCAGCTCATTGTCCTCCACCAGAAGGATGCGTCTTCCGCTGAAATCGGCCAGCGTCCACTCGGGAACCTCTTCATGTTTCTCCGACAGATTGTTGGCCGCAAGCAGCACCGACTTCAGATCCGACATGAACAGAGGTTTCGCGCAGAAGGCCGTAACGCCCACCGCCTTGGCCTCCTCCTCGATATCCGACCAGTCATAGGCGGTCAGAATGATAATGGGAGCCTCGGCGCCGATCACTTTCCGGATCTCCTTGGCCGTCTGTATCCCGCTGAGCCCCGGCATCTGCCAGTCGATGATGAAGGTATGGTAGGAATCTCCCTCCTCGTGGGCGCTCTTCGCGCGGTACACCGCCTCCCTGCCGGAGGTGGTCCACTCGGAGCGCAGACCGATCTGCTTTAACATCTTGCTGACGCCGTCACAGACATTGAAGTCGTCGTCCACGACCAACGCGCGCAGCCCCTCCAGTTCCTTGATCTGCTCTTCGGTCTTCTCCGTATCCTGCAGTTTCAAGCTCACTTCCACCGTGAAAGTACTGCCCCTTCCCGGCTCACTCTCCACATTGATGGTGCCGTTCATCATCTCCACAATATTTCTGGTGATGGCCATGCCCAGACCTGTCCCCTGAATACCGCTCTGGGTCACGGTGGATTCCCGCTCAAAGGGCTCAAAGATATGCTCCACAAAGTCCGCAGACATTCCCGTGCCGTTGTCTTTGATGACAAATACATAATCCCCATATCCATGCCGGAATGTGGTCTTCTGCATGATCCTGAAGGAGATCGAACCTCCGGCGGGCGTGTACTTCACCGCGTTACTCAGCAGATTGATGAACACCTGATTCAGTTTCAACGGATCGGCGATCACATCCTCATTGGCCACATCAAAGGTATCAATGAACAATTCCAACTGTTTTGCCTTGATCTGCGGCTGAATGATGCTGACCAGATTGTGCATCAGTTCGGAAATATTGCATTCCTGCTCCTTGATCTGTACTTTTCCGCTCTCGATCCTGCTCATGTCCAGAATATCATTGATCAGGCTCAGCAGATGATTGCTGGAGGAGAGCACCTTCTGCAGACAATCCAAAACCTGCTCCCTGTTGTCAATATGGCTGACGGCAATGGTAGAGAATCCGATGATGGCGTTCATGGGCGTGCGGATATCATGGGACATATTGGACAAAAATGTGGTCTTGGCCTTGTTGGCATGCTGCGCCTGTACCAACGCGTCCTGAAGAGCCTGAGTCTGTTCCCTCTGTTTTCTGACCTGCTCCGTGATGTCCTTGGAGGTCGTCATGACCATGATATCACCGGACTCCTCATCCTTAGCCATGACAAAGGACTGGCGCACACACATCCGGCTGTCATCGACGCCCTTTCCCCAATACTCGACTACGACCTCCCTGTCGCCGCGCTCAAAGCAGTTCTTCAGATTATCAATGTTTACGGTGGCGGAATAGTCTTCTTCGGATTCTTCCATGACAAATCGTTTCCATTGTTCAAAACATTCCGATGCCTTGCAGGGCGCGGTCAGACCCGCCCGCTCCAGGAAAGAGATCTGCTGCCCGTCTATGGTTCTGACAATATCCTGCTCTACCAGATCCCTCGTCAGATTAAATTCGAAGCTGCAGAAGGCATTGGACATGAGCGCTATGCTGTACTGTCTCTCCCTGCGGTTCGCCCTCGATCTCTCCCTGCGGATGCGCAGCTCTCTCTCTTTCACATCCGTTATGTTCTGACGAATGGACAAAATCTTGGTCGCTCTGCCCTCATCCCGCTCCAGACAGATCAGGTTCATATGTTCCCACTCCGAATGTCCGTCCTTCATCACATGGCGCTCATATCGGAGGTCATCTCGATCCGCCATGGCCTCGATGATGGCATCTTTGTCCATGAAATCCACAAATTCCCGGCGCTGCTCTCCCTCCATGGAAGATGCCAGATAGGTCACAAGTTCCCGGTAGGGCCCGCTCTCCGCGATCCCGCCGTCCTCAGGCTTGGTCTCCGCCAGATATTGATAGGTTTCGGCTGCCAGATCCACCATGGCAAATCTGGAAAACAGCGTGGTGACGCCGCTTATGATATATCCCATCTCCCGGTTTTCTTTCTCCAGATGTTTCCGTCTGCGCCCGGTGCGGATCAAAAGGAAGACAATGTAGAGCGCAAACAGAGCGATCAGCATGACCTCCAGTTCGATGCCCGCCATATTTTCTTCCGCAACCATACGCCGGGTCACATTTTGAGGGAAGGTCTGTACCAGAATATATTTATTGCCCGGGAGCCGGGTGACACAGACATTGTCCACCTCATCGGAGAAACCGCCTGCAAAAGTACCCTCGCCGCCGTTCTCAAAAACCTCCCGAACCTGCTCCGCCGCAGTTTGGTTGAGTATACCCGTCGTTGTCAGAATGTCTACAAGATGTTCCTCATAGTTCTCACCGTTGGAGTTGGCGATCACTCTCCCTTCCGGCGTACACAAAAACAGCTGCGCCTCCTCCCCAAAATATGTGGTGGTGAGCATATCTTTCAAATATTCCTGTGCCAGAAAGCCTCCCCGCAGCACACCGATGACCTCGCCGTTGTAATAGACCGGCGCGTAAAAACAGGCGACCGTCGTCCCGGCAAAGAAGTGCGGATCAAATACGATCTGAATGCCGCTGTTGCCCTTGATGCCGTCCTGATAGAATCTCCGCCCCGTCACATCGGCCGTCCGCCCGTCGGACGTATAATCCACGCCTTCCGCGTCCGTGAACATGAGCGCGTCAAAGCGGGAGTTGTCTTCCATCTCCTTCAACATCCGTGTCGTGACCACGGGCTGCGTCAGCCCCTCCCCCACAAAATACGCGTAGGTTCTGATCTGCCTCAGGGCATTGTCCAATTCATCGTTTATCTGCTCTGCCTTCATCCTTGCGGAATCCGCCGCATATTCCCTGTTCTGCTGCTCCGTCCGGCTGCTGTTGCGGGTCGTAAACCGGAAAAACAGCAGAATCATGACAACAAAAAGGGCTGCGATCAAAATAATTTCTTGTAACGTTTTTTTCTTCTTCATGGCTGTTCCTCATACATCTTTCACTCTAAAACCCGTGACCTCAGGCATGCTGTCGGCTCAATACCGAAACCGGCTCTCAAAGTCACTGTCCGTACTATATCGAATATAGCAGTTTGTCCGCAAAAAAACAAGATATTATAAGAAATTTATCCGGCAGAGGACCATAAACTTAAGTCCCTCCAACCCTTTCAAGAAATTCATCCACTTCCCGTTCAAACTGAGTCTTCTCCCCCGCGATCCGCCCGCGATAGGTCTCAAAGTCCTTTATCCTGTCCTCATAATGGTCCATGACATCATAAATTCTGTCAAGCACTTGAGGGATATCACTGACATCTCCTATTTTGTAGGTCGGATCTATCGGCACATCCCTGTCATTTTGCGCGCTGCCCTCCCTGTTGGTGATCACACAACACCCGCAGGCGGCTGCCTCTCTCGGAATGCGGTCCTTTCCCGGATGACCGCCGAAGTCGATATATAATTTCGCCCGACACATCAGATCCGCCATCTCCGCCGGAGTATAGCCCTGCAAAGGAATCCATGTGATATCTTCCCTGCTGCTCTCCACCAGCGGTTCCACATTCGCCAATCCCTTTGCCGGATTATACAGACAAATGTTCTGCCTGGGCATCCGGTTATTCTTCCGCGCATACTCCAATATCTCTTCGTTGATGTAGTCCGACAGAAAATAAGACTCCTCTATCTTGAAAAACTTTTCCAAAAAATCTTTGGCGTACTGCGACTGCACAAACTGTAAAACATTCTTTTGCCTCGCGACTCCAAAAACATCAAATGTTGTGGTAAATTTTTGCCTATAGCACATGATATAATTATTTACCGACAGCCACCAGATGGCAACCTTGCCCTTTTGGCATCGCTGCGCCTCATGCACACCTACTTCCGGCAGCACGAGCACGGAATCCTCACTATCCTCATATTGCTCCGCAATTTTGACATTATATTTCTTATACCTCTCAGGTGTGGGACAGCCTTCCGTGTTGCCATAATACAGCATATAGTTTTCCACGTCTCTCATGGTGAGGCTGCGGCTGAACTGATGTAACAGTTCAGCGCCTCCGGATACGGCCGAGACCGGGCATGCAATAAAGACTTTCATTATTGTATTCCTCCGATCATAATTTTCTCAAAATGTATCAAAAATTCTTCCAACATCGTTCCTTCATAAAAGCATACAGAACATCAGCATCCTCTCCTTCATAAAATGCCACAAGGAGTTTTTTGAACTCGGGCACTTCCCTTTCCGGTATCACCAAAACCCCCATCCCATGCGCGATCAAATAGTGGTTTGCAAAAATCACGGACGCTCTTTTATTTCCATCTAAAAACACCTGCGTTTTCATACAATACAGGCATAATTCGACCGCGATGTCTATTGCCGGTTTTCCCTGCCCGGCTATTTGGGCTATTCGCTCCTCCTAATATATAAGTGTAAGGTTTCAGTCCCCAACAGCCAGTTGGGACTT
>JAMPHD010000028.1 GCA_023663635.1 Acetatifactor muris | reverse complement strand
GAGAACCCGGAGCGGAATTTGCAGTGATGAATGCAGGCGGCGGCATGATGTATGTGGGGGCGATGCATGACAGCTTTCCCCACGCACTGGAGGTCAGCAGGCAGGGTTATAACGCATTTGCACTCATATACCGTCCGGATCATGCCTATGAGGATCTGGCGCAGGCAATCGAATTTATTTATGATAATGCGGATGAGCTTGAAGTCAGCCCTGACGGATATTCCCTTTGGGGCGGCTCAGCGGGCGCAAGGATGGCGGCAACGCTTGGGAACAGCGATTATCTGCAGCAGTTGACAGGGAGGACGGACATCCCGCAGGCGGCAGCGGTGATCATGCAGTACACGGGACACAGTGATGTGTCGGAAAAGGATGCCCCCACTTATGCCTGCGTGGGAACCAGTGACGGCATTGCAAGCTGGCGAACCATGGAGAGAAGGCTGCAAACGCTGGAGGGATATGGAATACCTACAGAGTTCCACTCCTACGAAGGGCTGCCCCACGGCTTTGGTCTTGGGACGGGAACCGTGGCGGAGGGGTGGCTTGATGATGCTGTAGCATTTTGGGAAAATCAGATGGAGGAATGACAGTATGATTTTTTACTTTACCGGCACCGGAAACAGCCTGTATGTGGCAAAACAGCTTGACACGGAGCTTGTCAGCATCCCGCAGGCGATAAAAAATGGGGATCAGACCTATAAAGCGGATCAGATTGGCCTGGTATATCCTGTTTACGGGCATGAAGCGCCCTTCATGGTGCGGGAATTTATCAAAAATGCAGAATTTATCACGGATTACCTTTTTGTTGTCCTGACCTATGGGAACAGGCACGGAGGGGCTGCGGAACTGGCGCAGAAAATGCTGGAGTCCACAGGGAAAAAGGCAGATTATATCCGCACGATCAAAATGGTGGATAATTTCCTGCCTGGCTTTGATATGGAAGAACAGGTCGCCAGCGCGCCGGAGAAACGGATCGAAGAAAATCTCGCCGTCATCAAAGAGGAAGTTTCAGGGAAAGTACATAAGATTGATGAAGTGACGGATGCAGACCGGGCAGCGCATCAGGAATTTTTATCCCGCATGGGCGGCGGCCCGTCCGGTTCCTTTGAAAATATATACACGGTTTCGGACAAGTGTATCGGCTGCGGTATCTGCATGAAAGTGTGTCCGGGCGGATGCATCCATGTTGAGAACCAGCGGGCGGTCTATGGAGGCGGGAACTGCCAGATGTGCATGGCCTGCATCCACCACTGCCCGCAGAAGGCGATTGGGCTTAGGTATCCGGAGAAGAACCCGGAGGCAAGATTCCATAACGAACATATCCGCCTGCCGGAGATCGTGGAGGCGAACAATCAGAGTATGCAGTAAACAATAGCCGGGAAGCCAGACGGTCTCCCGGCTGTAGGTATGACAAAGGGAGGACGAAGATGGAAAAAAGAGTTTTAGGAAATGGCTTGGAGGTTTCTGCCGTGGGACTTGGCTGTATGGGGTTTACCCATGCCTATGGAGCGCCCAGCGACTTAAAGGAGGCAAAGCGGGCGCTGGAGGAGTCCATTGAGATGGGGTATACATTTTTTGACACGGCAGAGCGGTATTTCGGCTTTGATGCGAATGGTACACAGCTATGGAATGAAGAATTGGTAGGAGATGCGCTTGCAGGCTGTCGAAATAAGGTTAAAATCGCTACAAAGTTTGGGATCGGTGTCACGGCAGAAGGGGAAATGCTGCTTGATTCTCACCCTCAGACGATACGGAGCAGTGTGGATGGCAGCTTGAAAAGACTTGGAACAGATTATATTGATCTTTACTACCAGCATAGGATCGACCCCAATATTCCGCCGGAGGAAGTCGCGGGAGTGATGGCTGACCTTATCAAAGAGGGAAAATCTTGCATTGGGGAATTTCGGAGACAGATGAAAATTATCTCCGCCGCGCATATGCTGTATGTCCGGTTACAGCGATACAGAACCGGTATTCCATGATGGCGAGATGGCATGGGGCTTTGTTCCCTGTGCTGGAAGAACTTCATGTGGGATATGTAGCGTTTAGCCCGTTGGCAAACGGGTTTCTGACGGCGGCATACCAAAACGAGGTTTTCACGGATAAGGACGATTACCGCCGCAATATGCCGCAGTATACGGAAAAGGGTTATGCGGAAAACGCACCGGTCATTGAACTTGTGCGCCGGTATGCAGAGGAAAAGGACGCTACGCCCGCACAGATCTCCCTGGCATGGATGCTCTGCAAAAAGCCTTATCTGGTTCCGATTCCCGGATCAAGGAAAGCGGATCGTCTGCGTGAAAATGCGGATGCGGCTAAGATTAAGCTGTCGCCGGAAGAAATCATAGAAATTGACAGTGCGTTGGATCAGATGGAACTGTCGGTATATGGCGGGGCATCTTACAAAGTGCAGGAAGGAGCGGAGAAGTCATGAATAAGGAACGGCCTTTTATAGTCTGCCATATTTTAAGTGCCGTAAACGGAAAAATCTCCGGTGATTTTTTCCGTGTGCCGGAGATTGCGGCGATAAGCACCGCATATGGGAAGATTCGGGCAGACTATCAGACCAAGGCTGCATTATGCGGCGCAGTTACGGCAGCAGAAATATATCAATGCCGGGTTGGAGCAGACAGGGCAGAGTCCTCACAGGTTTTTCCGCGTGAGACTTGGATTGCCGGACATAGTGAGGACTATTATGATGTTGTGGTTGATATGGAGGGAAAACTTCAATGGGAAAACGGCGTTATCCGTCGTCAGGGGCAGCCGGACGCCCATGCTGTTGTAATCCTGTCAGAATCTGTATCGGATGTGCATTTACAGCATTTGCGTGATGTGGGAGTATCTTATCTTTTTGCGGGAAAAGAACAGCTTGATGCAGAACTGGCGGTTTGTGAACTGAAACGGGCATTTGGGATTGACACTTTAATGGTGATAGGCGGAGGAGTGGTTGACTGGACATTTTTGCAGGCGGGATTGATTGACGAATTGAGTATCGTGATATGTCCTGCGGCTGATGGTCAGACCGATACGGCATCTGTTTTTGACTGTTATCATCATTTGACAAGGACTGCGCCGGTGGCGTTTTCTCTTGTGGATGTCCGAAAGTTGTCAGGTGATGGCATCTGGATCAGATACCATCCGAAGAATACGAAGAAATAAATAAAATGAGAAAGGAGATTCCTATGAAAAAAATTATGATTGTTGCAGCCTGCCTGATATGGATGTTATCGCTTGTTGCTTGTGGGGATAAATCGAACCCACAGGATGATGTGCGGGATGTTTTGTCGCAGGAGGCAGTAAATTCAACAGGTCAGTCTCAGGAGGAAAATGCGGATAGCACTGCCGGTAATTTGGCAGAGGAAATTCAGGGGGGAAATATCCTTGTCGCCTATTTTGCCTACAGTGAAAATATGGGAGATACCAGTAGCATGAGTGTGGATGCGGTTACTTCTGCGAGCCTGAACAGAAATACGGCGAATACGGAGGGAAATCTGCAGGTTATGGCGCAGGAGATTCGTGACAAGAAAGGTGCGGTACTTTTTTCGATTCTTGTGCAGGAGCCATTTGACCCGGATTATTCGACAATGCTTGAAGGGGCAATAGAGCAGATACAGAACGGAACATTGCCGCCGCTGCAATCCCAGGTAGAAAACTTAGAGCAGTATGATGTGGTATTCCTTGGTATTCCGGTGTGGTCGAATGAACTTCCGCCTGCTGTTAAGACATTTCTCACCGAAAATGATTTATCCGGGAAAACGATTGTTCCTTTTGGCATCCACCTTGGGAGCAGGTTTGGAAGAATGATTGACCAGATAGAGGAACTATGCCCGGATGCGGAGATGCTGGAGGGCTTTACGATCAATGCAGGTACGGCAAATGATGATGTCAGGAAAGAGTTCAGTGAATGGTTGGATGCTTTGGAACTGCCATAATATCAGAAAGAAAGGACGGATTGGAAATGGAAAAGTATTTTGGAGAGAGTACACCTAAACTTGGTTTTGGATTGATGCGCCTGCCCAAAAAAGGATTTAAGATAGATATTGAGCAGACGAAGCAGATGGTGGATGAATTTATGGCGGCGGGGCTGACCTATTTTGATACCGCTTATGTATATGATAACGGGGATTCCGAGCGGGCGGCAAAAGCAGCATTGGTTGACCGTTATCCTCGCGAGAGTTTTACACTTGCCACAAAGCTGTGCGCATGGATGGGCGCACACAACGAAAAGACCGCCAAGCAGCAGTTTTATACCAGCCTGGAGCGCACGGGAGCCGGATATTTTGACTATTATCTTCTTCATGCTCTGCAGGCGGGGAATTATAAGACATATGACAAATACCACATTTGGGACTTTGTGAAAGAGCAAAAGGCAAAAGGGCTTATCAGGCATTGGGGGTTCTCTTTCCATGCCACGCCGGATATTTTGGATGAGCTGTTGACAGCCCACCCGGATGTGGAGTTTGTGCAATTACAGCTTAATTATGCCGATTGGGAAAATGCTAAAGTGACGGCGCGGGAGAATTACGAGGTAGCCAGACGCCATGGGAAATCTATTGTAGTCATGGAACCGGTCAAGGGCGGCGCATTGGCGAACCCGCCAGCGGCTGTACAGAAGATATTCCGGGAGGCAGACAAAGATGTTTCCTTTGCATCCTGGGCAATCCGTTATGCGGCTTCTTTGGACGGCATTATCACTGTGCTTTCAGGGATGTCAAATCTGGCACAGATGCGGGATAATCTCTCTTATATGAAGAATTTTAAGCCGCTGGACAGGGAAGAACAGGATGCGGTCCGCAAGGCACAGGAGATCATAAACGGCGTAAAGGCTATTCCCTGTACTGCCTGCCATTACTGCACGGAAGGCTGTCCTAAAAAGATTCCGATCCCGGAGATTTTTGCGGCAAGAAATAAGCAGTTAGTATGGGGACAGTTAGAGGAAGGTGTGCGGGAATACGAAGCGGCGGTATCCGGAGGTAACAGAGCCGGTGATTGCATTGCCTGCGGCCAGTGCGAGCGGGCGTGTCCGCAGCAGCTTGATGTGATTGAACGGCTGAAAGAGTGCGCAGGGCAGTTTGACAGATGAGATGAATCATTTTTTAATTATTGTAAGGTATACGTCACAAGAAATATGAGTTTTTGCGAGAGGGAGTAGGGGGATTTATCCCATTAGTATAAGCTGATTTTCGAAGATGTTCCACAAGGAATCATCTGCCGTTTTGTTTTGGAGGTTGAATAACTTCGCGGAATACCGTATAATGATAATTGAAAAGCGTCTAACATAAAAGTGTCTGACGCAAACAGATACTATAAACGAAAACCTTAAGCAAAATGGGAAAGGAGTGTATACATGAAAAAGAGTATGGCATTGCTTTTCTCCGTCATATTGCTAGTCACCCTGTGTGCCTGTGGAGATTCCGTGGAATCGCCGGATCCCGAGTCCCTTCCCTGGGAGTTGGGAGGTGAGAGTACGGCTGTCTTAAATGAGGACATTGCCGTTTCCGTCAATCGCGGTACGCTGACCACCACCCGGGCCACACTGAGCATCAAAAATAATTGGGATCAAATGATCCGCTTTGGAGCGAACTTCGAGATCGAGATCATGATAGATGGGAAATGGTATGACATTGAAGAGGGGGGCGGATTACCCGGCGGTACTCTGCCAAATGCCTCCCGGTTCGGATGTTGATAATTACCTTGCGGATTGGAAGGGATATTTGGGGGAACTGCCCGCGGCGAAATATCGGGTCCTTATAGAATATTATGTGGGATCCCTTTATCGTGATAAGGCCACCGATTCCGGATATATGGGCTGCGAGTTTACAATTCGCTGAACAGGCCGTAAAAACATTCGCTGAATTGGCCATAAAAATCTGTTGACATTTCCAAATTCCGGGTCTATAATCATTAATAGCATAATGATGGATAAGTAAGAGTGGACATGCGCCACTCTTTCTTATTTGTCCTTTGGAGGTTCCGGGTGTGAACATGCTTTGACGAAGGAGGATCGGAATGTCGAAGAGAGAGAACTATGAGGCCCGCACGGAGGAGCTGCTGGCTCCGATCGCCGCATCGGCGGAAGTGGAGATCTACGATGTGGAGTATGTGAAAGAGGGCAGCAACTATTATCTGCGGGCGTATATTGACAAGCCGGGCGGCGTGAACATAGCCGACTGCGAGAAGGTGAGCAGGGCGCTGTCGGACGCGTTGGACAGGGAGGATTTCATCCCGGACGCGTATATTTTGGAAGTGTCCAGCCCGGGGTTGGGCAGAGCGCTGCGAAAGGATAAACATCTGGCCAAGAGTATCGGTGCAGAGGTGGAGATCAAGCTTTTTAAGGCCGAGGACAAGCGTAAGGAGTTCGCCGGCACATTGGAGGAATTTGACGCGGAGACACTGACGATCCTGGAGGAGGGCGCACGGCACAGTTTCCCGCGCTCCGATATAGCGCTGGTCCGCCTCGCGTTGGATCTGTGAGAGAATTTGTGAAGGAATGCATATAGAAAAGAACAAGGCGTAAGCCGGAAACGGAGGATATGATGAACAAGGAATTAATGGAGGCACTGGACATTCTGGAGAAGGAGAAGGAGATCAGCAGGGAGACACTCTTTGAGGCGATCGAAAATTCTCTGCTCACGGCATGCAAGAATCACTTTGGAAAGGCTGACAATGTGAAGGTGGAGATTGACCGTGAGACGGGCGATTTTCTGGTGTATGCGCAGAAGGAAGTGGTGGCGTCCAAGGAGGAAGTGGAAGACGACTGTCTGCAGATCGCTCTGGAGGATGCGCAGGCCATCTCCGTGAAAGCGCAGGTGGGAGATGTTCTGAACATGGAGATCAAGTCCAAGGAGTTCGGGCGCATCGCCACCCAGAACGCCAAGAACGTGATCCTGCAGAAGATCCGCGAGGAGGAGCGCAGCGTCATCTACAATCAATATTACGAGAAGGAAAAGGATGTGGTGACCGGTGTCGTGCAGCGCAATATAGGACGGAACATCAGCATCAATCTGGGCAAGGCCGACGCGATGCTCTCCGAGAGCGAGCAGGTCAAGACCGAGGTGTTCAGACCCACGGAGCGTATCAAGGTGTACATTCTGGAGGTGAAGAACACTTCCAAGGGTCCACGCATCAATGTGAGCCGCACGCATCCGGAATTGGTCAAGAGACTGTTTGAGTCGGAGGTCACGGAGATCAAGGACGGAACGGTGGAGATCATGAGCATCGCGAGAGAGGCCGGCAGCAGGACCAAGATCGCCGTGTGGAGCCACAATCCCAATGTGGACGCGGTGGGCGCCTGCGTGGGTATGAACGGAGCCAGAGTGAACGCCATCGTGGAGGAGCTCAGGGGTGAGAAGATCGATATCGTTCCCTGGGATGAGAACCCCGGCAATCTGATCCAGAACGCCCTGTCACCCGCCAAGGTGGTGGCAGTGTTCGCGGATCCGGACGAGAAGACCGCCAAGGTGGTGGTTCCGGATTATCAGCTCTCCCTGGCTATCGGTAAGGAGGGGCAGAACGCGAGACTGGCGGCCCGACTGACCGGATACAAGATCGATATCAAGTCCGAGACCCAGGCCAAGGATGCTCCGGGATTCCGCTATGAGGATTACATGGACGACGAGTACGATGAGGAGTATGAGGAAGAGTACGCCGGGGATTACGGGGACGGCGCGTATGAGGAAGGCGAGTACGCGGCGGACGGAGAAGACGGGTACACCGCGGACGCGGAAGGTGAGTACGCGGCGGACGAGGAAGGCGGATACGAGACCGAAGGGGAGGAGTAATTGTTCGGATGGCCAAAAAGATCCCTTTGAGACAGTGTGTGGGCTGCGGTGAGATGAAGAGCAAGAAAGAGATGATGCGGGTAGTCAGGGCAGCCGAGGATGATGGAATTTGTCTGGACATGACAGGCAAGAGAAACGGAAGAGGCGCATATGTTTGTAAGAGCAGAGAATGTCTGCAGAAAGCCCAAAAGAACAAAGGGCTGGAGCGCTCCTTCAAAATGACTATTCCGGGTGAGGTGTATGACACCCTTAAAAAGGAGTTTGATGAGTTTGAAACAAAATAAGGTCTTGTCGTTACTTGGTCTTGCGATGAGGGGACACAATCTTGTGAGCGGTGAATTCCAGACGTTGGAAGCAGTGAGAAAGGGCTCTGCCATGCTGGTGATCATTTCGCAGGATGCGTCGGCGAACACCAAGAAATTGTTCACGAATAAATGCTCGTTCTACGGAGTTCCGGTGAGGGAGTACGGCACGAAGGACGAACTGGGACGGGCGATCGGAAAAGATATGCGCTCCTCTCTGGGCGTATGTGACGCGGGATTGGCGGAGGCCGTCATCAAACAAATGGAAATCTGATTTGTCATCGCGGGACGCGACGGCAGGAAATGGAGGAAAGCATGGCGAAAATCAAAGTACATGAGCTCGCAAAAGAATTGGATATGCAAAGTAAAGATATATTGAGTTTTCTGCAGGAGAAAGGGATCGAGGCCAAGGTGGCCCAAAGTTCCGTGGAGGAGGATGCCGCGGCGCTGGTGAGAAAGCAGTTTCAAAAGGGATCGGCAGCCGGGAAAGCGGAGAACGCAAAGGCCGCAGCCGATGCCGTCAAAGCGGATGGCGCAAAGGCCGCAATCGATACGCAATCTGCATCCGACAGCGGAAAGGCGGCTGACAGCGGAAAGACGGCTGACGCGAAACCCGCGTCCGATAACGGGAAGACGGCTGACGCGAAACCCGCGTCCGATAACGGGAAGGCGGCTGACGCAAAGCCCGCGCAGAAGAATGCCGAGCAGCCCAAGAAGAAAAGGAGCAATATCATCTTTGTCAGCAACCCGCAGAATTCCAAGATGTCCGGGGGGCGCTCCGGCGGAAACGGGCAGCGTCCCGGGGGCAATCAGGGCAGAAATCAGGGCTCCTACGGCGGGAGAGGACAGGCGCCGGTGCGTCCCATCAAGCCGCTGACACCCCCTTCACCCACGCCCTCCGTGCAGATGGTGAGCAGCAGACCTCAGCCCGCGAAACGGCAGGAGGAAGAACAGAGCAGACCGCAGACGGCGGCGGCTCAGGGCAATGTGTCCCGGGGCAGTGCGCAGCAGGAGACGCATCAGGGCAATCCCGCCCGGGGAGAGAGGCCGCAGGGCGAGAGAATGCAGGGCGACAGGCCGCAGGGTGAGAGACCACGCGGAGACAGGCCGGCATATGACAATCACAGGCAGAATGCAGGCGGTGGCAATCGTCCCCAGGGAGACCGGTATCCGAATCGCGGCGGCGCCCGCGGAGACAGGCAGGGATCCGGCGGAGACAGGCCGAACGGCTTTAACAGACAGGGCCGTCCGGGCGAAGGTATGCAGGGCGACCGTCGCGGCGCCGGCGCAGGTCCCGGACGCGGTTTCAACGGCGGTAATCGCGATAACAGAGGAAATGCGGGTCAGGGAGCTCACAGAGGATTCGCGGGGGAGGCTCCGGCCAAGGACGTGGAGAAGAAGCGGGATGACGACAAGAGGCGTATAGGGCGCGAGAAGGACAACAAGCGCTCCAAGAAGGATCATATCTATGAGGAAGAGGAGGCGCTAAAGAACAGACCCGGAAGATTTATCAAGCCTGAGAAGAAGGATGTGGTGGAGGAGGTCATCAAGGTGATCACGGTTCCCGAGTCCATCACCATCAAGGATCTGGCGGAGAAGATGAAGATCCAGCCCGCGGCCATCGTGAAGAAACTGTTCCTGGCGGGCAGGGTCGTGACGGTCAATCAGGAGATCTCTTACGAGGACGCGGAGAACATCGCCATGGAGTACGAGATCCTCTGTGAGAAGGAAGTCAAGGTGGATGTGATAGAGGAGCTTCTGAAGGAGGAAGAGGAGGCTGCGGAAAATCTGGTGGAGAGACCTCCCGTGATCTGTGTCATGGGTCATGTGGACCACGGTAAGACGTCCCTTCTGGACGCCATCCGCAAGACCAATGTGACGGATAAGGAGGCCGGCGGCATCACGCAGCATATCGGCGCGTACACGGTGTCTCTGGGTGACCGCAAGATCACTTTCCTGGATACGCCCGGACATGAGGCTTTCACGGCCATGCGTATGAGGGGAGCCAATTCCACGGATATCGCCATTCTGGTGGTGGCCGCGGACGACGGCGTCATGCCCCAGACCATCGAGGCCATCAACCATGCCAAGGCGGCAGGAATTGAGATCGTGGTGGCGGTGAACAAGATCGACAAGCCCTCGGCCAATGTGGACAGGGTGAAACAGGAGCTGACGGAGTATGAGCTGATCGCCACCGACTGGGGCGGCAACACGGAGTTTGTGCCTGTGTCCGCCAAATCCGGACAGGGCATAGAAGATCTCTTGGAGACCATTCTGCTCACCGCGGATATTTTGGAGCTCAAGGCCAATCCCAACAGACAGGCGAGAGGTCTGGTGATCGAGGCGGAGCTTGACAAGGGACGCGGTCCCGTGGCCACCGTTCTGGTGCAGAAGGGAACCCTGCATGTGGGAGACTTCATCTCGGCGGGGGCAAGCCACGGCAAGGTGAGAGCTATGGTGGACGACAAGGGCAGACGTGTGAAGGAGGCAGGACCCTCCACTCCCGTGGAGATTCTGGGACTGTCCGACGTGCCCGGCGCGGGCGAGGTGTTCATCGCCCATGAGAATGACAAGACGGCCAAGACTTTTGCGGAGACTTATCTGGCTCAGAATAAAGAGAAAATGCTTGAGGATACCAAGACGGGAATGTCTCTGGACGATCTGTTCTCCAAGATTCAGGAGGGCAATCTGAAGGAGTTGAACCTGATCGTCAAGGCGGATGTGCAGGGCAGCGTGGAGGCCGTGAAACAGTCGCTCATGAAACTCTCCAACGATGAGGTCGTGGTGAAATGTATTCACGGCGGCGTGGGAGCCATCAATGAGTCTGATGTGGTATTGGCAGGAGCCTCCAACGCCATCATCATCGGTTTCAACGTGAGATTAGATGTGACGGCCAAGGCCACGGCGGAGCAGGAGGGCGTGGACGTGCGCCTCTACAAGGTCATCTATCAGGCCATCGAGGATATCGAGGCGGCCATGAAGGGTATGCTCGATCCCATCTATGAGGAGAAGGTAATCGGCCACGCGGAGGTGCGTCAACTGTTCAAGGCCTCCCAGATCGGCAATATAGCCGGCTCCTATGTGATGGACGGTGAGTTCCGCAGAGGCTGTAAGGTCCGCATCACCCGCGAGGGCGAGCAGATCTTCGAGGGCAATCTGGCATCGCTCAAGCGTTTCAAGGATGACGTGAAGGAAGTGAAGGCCGGGTTTGAGTGCGGTCTGGTATTTGAGGGCTTTGACCAAATGCAGGAGTTGGATGTGGTAGAGGCCTATATCATGGTGGAAGTGCCTCGATAGGCGTCTGTCGGAAAAGGATAGGAAGAATGAGGAAAAACAGTGTAAAGAATACCCGGATAAACGGCGAGGTACAGCGTGTCCTCGCGGAGATCATCCGGGGAGAGATCAAGGATCCGCGCATCAGTCCGCTGACCGGCGTGGTGGCGGTGGAGGTGGCTCCTGATCTGAAGAGCTGCAAGGCGTGGATCAGTGTTCTCGGCGATGACGAGGCGCGGGAATCCACCCTGGAGGGTCTTAAGAGCGCGGAGGGTTTTATCCGCAGGAAACTGGCGCAGACCGTCAATCTGCGCAATACGCCGGACATTACCTTCGTCATGGACCGCTCCATCGAATACGGGGTGAACATGTCCCGCAGGATCGATGAGGTCATGGGGGCGGCATCTGATGGCGGCGGGATCGCGGACGGCGACCCGAATGTGGACGGCGACCCGATCGCGGATGATGACGGGATTTCGGATGAAGAAGAGTGAGGAGTCTATGAATCTATTACAGGAAACAGCGGGGGCGGAGCGCATCGCCATCGGAGGACATGTCAGACCTGACGGGGACTGTGTGGGAGCCTGTCTGTCCGTGTGGCAATATCTGCGGGCCAAGCTCCCGAAGGCCCGGGTACAGGTGTTTTTGGAGCAGCCCCAGGAGATCTTTCGGGGGCTTACGGGCTGCGATGCCATTGTGACGGATTTTCCCGAGGAGGATCCCTTTGACATTTTCATCGCGTTGGACTGCAATGAGGAGCGACTGGGGGAGGCCGTGAAGTATTTTCGTCAGGCGAAGAAGACCATCAATATCGACCATCATGTGAGCAATCCCGGATGCGGGGACGTGAATCTGGTGCGCCCCGAGATCGGCTCCACCTGCGAGGTGCTCTATGACCTGATCGGAGAGGAGAATTTGGACCGGAATCTGGCGGAGACGCTCTATGTGGGGATCATCCATGACACGGGTGTGTTCCAATATTCCAACACCACTCCGGAGACGATGGAGAAGGGCGCGAGGCTGATCGGCTACGGATTTGATTTTCCCCGACTGATCGAGGAGAGTTTTTATCAGAGGACCTATGTGCAGTCCCAGATCATGGGGAGAGCGCTGATGGAGAGCATCCGTTTTCTGGACGGCCAATGTATCGTCAGCGCCGTGACCCGCAAGATGATGCATTTTTACAATGTGGGACCCAAGGACTTGGACGGCATCGTGAATCAACTGCGCAATATCAGGGGAATCCACTGCGCCATCTTTATGTACGAGTCGGATGTGCAGGAGTACAAGATCAGCATGCGCTCCGATGAGAGAGTGGATGTGTCCAAGGTCGCGGTCTATTTCGGCGGCGGGGGCCATGTGCGCGCCGCGGGATGCACCATGAAGGGCAGTTTCCACGACTGTATCAACAATCTGTCCCTCCATATCGAGAGACAGCTCAAGGAGTATGACGAGAGGGCAAAATGTACAACGGAATCATAAATATATACAAGGAGGCCGGTTTTACCTCTCATGATGTGGTGGCCAAAATGCGGGGCATTTTGGGACAAAAGAAGATCGGTCATACCGGCACTCTGGACCCCCTGGCAACGGGGGTTCTTCCGGTCTGTCTGGGCAGCGGTACGAAACTCTGCGACATGCTGACGGATCGGGACAAGGAGTATGTGGCGGAGATGATCCTGGGGATATCCACGGATACACAGGATATCACGGGGGAGGTCGCGCGCCGGATGCCCGTGGAGTGCGGGGAGGAGGAAACGCGGGAGGCAATCGCGCGCTTTGTCGGCGAATACGAACAGATCCCGCCCATGTATTCCGCGCTGAAAGTCAACGGGAAGAAACTGTACGAGCTGGCCAGAGAGGGCAGGGTCGTGGAGCGCGCCCCGAGGCGTGTGAAAATTTATGAGATTGAGATTCTCGACATAAAGCTGCCGGTGGTCAAAATGCGGGTGGCCTGTTCCAAAGGCACCTATATCCGCACGCTCTGCGCCGATATCGGGGACAGGCTCGGCTGTGGGGGCGCCATGCAGAGTCTGGTGCGCACCAAGGCGGGCCCTTTTGAATTGGGCACGGCGCTTAGATTGGATGAGTTGGAGCGTCTGCGGGACGAGGGGCGTATCGCCGAGAAATTGGTGGCGCCGGATAGTCTGTTTGCGGACTGCCCGGCGCTTCATGTGAAAGCGGAGGCTCTGCGCCTGTTGGAAAACGGCAACTGCATCGGACCCGAACGGACGCGGGAGGGGGAGATCCATGCCCCCGACAGGCAGGTGCGCATGTATGGGGAGAACGGTTCTTTTGCGGGGATCTATGTCTACGAGGAAGAGCGGAAATGTTATAAGCCGGTCAGGATGTTTTTGGAGCGATGACGGACGGAGACGGAGGTTTCGGAGGTCACAGAGGTCACGGAGATCACATGGAAATCATTCAGGGGACCACGGATTTTCAACTGCATACGGGTACGGCGGTGGCGCTTGGCAAGTTTGACGGCATTCATATAGGTCATCGCAGGCTTTTGGCCAAAATATTGGAGCAAAAGGCACAGGGACTCAAAGCCTGTGTCCTGACGTTTCAGCCGACGCCTGCGGTGTTTTTTGGGTTGTCGGACGGCAGGGAACTGACCGGGGTATCGGAGAAGAGGAAGGCTTTTGCCCGCATGGGTGTGGACGTGCTGATCGAGTTTCCATTGAACGCGCGCACGGCAGCCATACCGCCCGAGGAGTTTGTGCGGGAGTACCTGACAGGGAAATTATGCGCAAAATATATCGCCGCCGGAGAGGATCTGTCCTTTGGCAGGGGCGGAGCGGGGGACGCCGCGCTGATGAGACGGCTTGGCGGGGAGATCCCCTTCACGTTTGATGTGATCGAAAAGGTGCGAATGGACGGCGCCGAGGTCAGCTCCAGCCGCATACGGGCCTGTGTGGAGGCGGGGCGCATGGAGGAGGCGGAGAGACTTCTCGGCGCGCCCTACGGGGTCTCGGGGATCGTGATCCCGGGACATCGCATCGGAAGGACGATCGGATTTCCCACGGTGAATCTGTGTCCCGAGTCTGGCAAGCTGCTGCCTCCCAACGGCGTGTATTTTTCTCTGACGCATTGCGGGAGGGAGACCTTTTGCTCCATCAGCAATGTGGGCTGCAAACCCACCATATCCGACAGGGAGGCCATGGGTGTGGAGTCTTATCTCTATGATTTCCACGGCAATCTCTACGGCCGGGAACTGGAGGTGGAGCTTTTGGCATTTCACCGACCGGAGCGGCGTTTTGCGGATGTGGAGGCGCTGCGCGCGCAGCTTGAGGAGGACATCCGCGCGGGGGAGCGGTATCACGCGGCAAAATGATGCTTGTCATTCCATGATTTTCCCGGTACAATATATTGGGGTGTTTTGGGAAGACCATTTTGCAATGTTTGCCGGGCAAACGGAATGAAGGAAGAATCGGAATGAGTGCAGATCAGATAATGAACATGTTTTTATCTTTGGCCGGAGGTCTGGGCCTGTTTCTTTTTGGCATGAGTCTTATGAGCGAGTCCATCGAAAAGGTGGCGGGCGCCAAATTACGCCGCATTCTGGAAATTTTTACCACCAATCGTTTTATGGGTATGTTGATTGGGATCATCTTCACGGGCGTCATTCAGTCCTCATCGGCGTGTACGTCCATGGTGGTGAGTTTTGTCAACGCGGGGCTGATGGATCTGTATCAGGCGGCCGGCGTGATCTTCGGCGCCAACATCGGTACCACCATCACCTCCCAACTGGTATCCTTCAATCTCTCGGAGATCGCTCCGATCATTCTTCTGGCGGGCGTTCTGGTCGCCATGTTCTGCAGCAGACAGAATGTGAAACAGGCCGCGAGTATCGTGGTGGGTTTCGGCATTTTGTTTCTGGGGCTGCAGACCATGTCCGGAGCCATGGCGGGCATGAGGAATGTGCCTGAACTGGTACAGCTCTTGAGCTCCTTAAGGAATCCTCTTCTGGCGACCCTGATGGGCGTGGTGCTCACCTCCGTCATACAGAGTTCCTCCGTCACGGTCAGCATTGTGCTGTTGATGGCCAATCAGGATCTGTTGGCCCTGCCCATCTGTCTGTATATCATTCTGGGATGTAATATCGGCGCCTGCACCACCGCGATGCTGACTTCCCTCTCCGGCAAGAAAGACGCGAAACGCGCGGCGCTGATCCACTTTTGGTTCAATGTGATCGGAACGGTTTTGATCTATATCGTTCTCCTCGTTGCCACGGATCCCGTGGTCGGGATGATCCAAGCGGTCTCCGGCGGCAACAACGGCCGTTTCGTGGCAAACGCCCACACGATCATCAAGATCTTCCAGGTGATCGTACTGTTCCCGTTCTCGAATCTGATTGTGAAACTCGCCATCCGGAGCGTGCCCGGTGAGGACAGGAAGATCAATTATCGCGAGAGCTATCAGTTGAAATATATCGGTGAGAAGGTCGTATTTAACCCCGCCACGGCCGTGGTGGGCGTGATCAGGGAGTTGGAGCGCATGGCGGATCTGGCCAATGAGAATTTAAACCGCGCCATGAACGCTCTCATCACTCTGGACGAGGAGGACATCCGGGAAGTGTATGAGGTGGAGAAAAATATCAACTTCCTGAACCATGCCATCACGGACTATCTGGTCAAGATCAATCAGTCCACTCTGCCCATTGAGGACTTGAAGAGTCTGGGCGCTCTGTTCCATGTGGTGAACGATATCGAGCGCATCGGCGACCATGCGGAGAATGTGGCGGACGCGGCGGGGCAGCGCATAGAGACCGGCGTCAGCATCAGCAAGGAGGCTCAGCGGGAGTTGGGCGAGATGTTGGATATGGTCAACAGGATCATACAGGATGCCATAGCCATGTTTGCCCACAGTGACGACAGCCGGATGTCGGAGGTCATTGAACTGGAGGACAAAGTGGACGAGAAGGAGCGGGAGCTGCAGAGGAGACATGTGGAGCGTCTGACAAGGGGCGAGTGTACGCCCGAGGCCGGCATGATCTTCTCAGATGTGGTGTCCGGTCTGGAGCGGGTATCCGACCACGCCACCAACATAGCCTTCGCGATCATTGCGGCGGATCAGGACGAAGAGGCGGTGGAGTGATGTCGGAGATATTTGACAGAACGAGACTTCTGTTGGGCGAGGACGGGATGCGGAGACTGGCGGAGTCCAGAGTGGCCGTGTTCGGCGTGGGCGGCGTGGGCGGCCATGTGGTGGAGGCATTGGCCCGAAGCGGCGTGGGGAGCATTGATCTGACGGACAGCGACGTGGTCAGCCCCACCAATCTCAACAGACAGATCATAGCCACGGGGGAGACCATCGGGCGGTACAAGACAGATGTGATGAGGGAGCGGATCCTCTCCATCAATCCCGAGGCCCGGGTGACGGTCCACCCGTGTTTTTATCTGCCGGAGACGGCGGGAGAGTTTGATTTTCGCGAGTATTCCTATGTGGTGGACGCAGTGGATACCGTCACGGCCAAGATCGACATCATTCTGCGGGCCAGGGAGGCGGGCGTGCCCGTCATCAGCTCCATGGGCGCGGGCAACAAGCTGGATCCCACAAGATTTAAAGTGGCGGACATCTGTGAGACCACGGTCTGCCCGTTGGCAAAAGTCATGCGCAGGGAGCTGAGGCGCCGGGGCGTGGAGCATCTGAAAGTGGTGTATTCCACGGAGGAGCCCGTTCGCCCGCAGGGGCAGGGAGACGGAGAGAGGCCCGTGCCCGGGAGTGTGGCCTTTGTGCCCTCCGTGGTCGGCCTGATCATGGCCGGGGAAGTGATCAAGGATCTGGCGGGAATTGTTAAGTAGGAGAGGGACCATTTCTTAAGAAATCCTAAGAAACGATTCCTTTTTTTGCTGTTTTTTTAAGATTTTATGGGAAAAATAGTTGACATGGGGGGCATGCGTCTGTATAATAAATTGTAGATGTAATAATTTTGTAACAAATGTGTAAAAACTTTGGAGAATAGATCAATGACGAAAGATTTTGGAACGATCACGAAAGGAATAAGGCTTGTGGCCACGGGTATGGCATGTTGTATGCTGTTGGATCCCCTGACGGTATCCGCCGCGGAGACAGGGGGCAATCTTCTGGCAGCGGGCGTTGGCTCCGTGTTTGAGACCAATCTGACCGCGGAGGACTATCTGGAGATCGCGGAGCAGGCCAGGGGAGCGTCCTGGGGATATACCAACATCGGCATCGCAAATGTGGAGAGCGGCAATCTGAACGTGCGCGCGGTGCCCGCAATGGACGGCAAACTGGTGGGCAAGATGCCCAAGGATTCCGCCTGTGAGGTGTTGGAGGTTCTGGACGGTTGGGCGCATATTCAGTCCGGAGAGGTGGAAGGCTATGTGAGCACGGATTATCTGTTCATGGGACCGGACGCCAAGCTGAAGGCAGGGGAATTGGTGCGCACGGTGGCGGTGGCCAATGTGGATAATCTGAACGTGAGAGATGAGGCGGACACGAACAGTGCCGTCATGACGCAGGTCTTAAAGGGAGAGGAACTGGATTTCGTCGAGGATATGGGCGATTGGATCCAAGTCTCCTTGGACGGTGAGCCGGCTTATGTGTCGGCGGAATATGTGGATGTACAGGAGAAATTGGGAACGGCGATCACCATGACAGAGCTGCTCTACGGTCAGGGCGTGTCCGATATCCGCGTGGATGTGGTGGAATACGCCAAGCAGTTCTTGGGCAATCCCTATGTATGGGGCGGCACCAGTCTGACCAAGGGCGCCGACTGCTCCGGTTTCGTGCAGAGCGTGTTCAAGAAATTCGGCGTGAAGCTGAGCCGTACTTCCTCGTCACAGGCAGGGGACGGCACCAAGATCAGCGCGTCGGAGCTTCTGCCGGGCGATCTGGTATTCTACGCCAACAGCAGCGGCACGATCAACCATGTGGCCATCTATATCGGCGGCGGCAGAGTGATCCATGCCAGCAACCCCAAGTCCGGCATCAAGATCAGCCAGTACAATTACCGCACCCCCAAGAAGTGCGTGCGCGTGCTGTACGATTGACGGAAGACGGCGGAAATTAGAAGATCGGAATTGTAAGACCGAAGACCGGGACCGGAAAATGTGAGAATGCCGGCGTTAAACCAAGAGTTTAGCGCCGGCTATTTTATGTTCTCCCAATCCTGTCCTGCCGTGGATATCACGTCACGCACCAGTAACACATCATTTTCCACCGTAAAGCGGATATCAAAACCCGCGAACTCCATGCCATAGACATAATCCGGTTTCTTGTGGTAGGCCGCCCGGGGATCCTGCTGCAACACCTGGAGGGCAGCGCGGCGTTTCTCCTCGGGCAGACGGTGTAACAGTTCCTCGGGAAATTCCACCTCAATGCCGTCCCCGCTGTGTGCCTGTCCGAAACCGCCCGATGCCTCCGGATGCGCGTCCGCGTAGGGCAGATAGGGCTTGATGTCATAGATGGGTGTGCCATCCATCAGATCCGCCCCGGCGACAATGAGTTTCGGACAATCTTCGCCCTCCCAACAAACCTCCTGCAGCCTGACGCAGGAGAGCCCGATGGAGTTGGGCCGAAAGGGAGAGCGGGTGGCAAAGACCCCTCTTTTCTCTCGACCGCCCAGTCTGGGGGGAGCGACCGTGGCGGACCAATTCTCGCGTCTCGCCTCGGAAAAATCCCACAGAAGCCACAGATGTGAAAATTCCTCTATCCCGTACAGTGCCTCCGGTCTGCGGTATTCAGGCTCCAACACGATCTCCCCCCGCAGTTCCTCCACCAGGCCGCTCTGCCTGGGGATGCCGAATTTGGCGGGAAATTCCGTGTGGATGCGGGCGATCACCCGCAGTCGGCGCTCTGTTCCGGTATCGGCCGCCCCGATGCCATCCGTTCCGGTATCGGCCATCCCGGTGCCATCTGTTCCGGCGCTGCCTGTTCTATTGCTGTCCGTCTTATTGTCGTTCGTCCTGTCGCGATCCATTCCGTCCTCCTGTCAAAAAAACAGAACCCTGTTCTCACAGGATTCTGTCTCACAAAGAGCTGCTGACCGGAATCGAACCGGTGACCTCCACATTACCAATGTGACGCTCTACCGACTGAGCCACAGCAGCGCTTAGGATTGTCTGCACAATCACCGTGTTATATTATAGCAAACGCGTTCACGGTTGTCAATACCGATTTTCTTTGATATTCATGCCTATCTTAGGAATAATTATTCTTGACAAGCCGCCCCAAACATGATACTCTTATCACAGTTAAAAGGGAGTAGTTGTAAACGTGCAATCAACATACCCCGGCGTCTGTCAGTTTGAGCCGTGGTTGCACACTTTCATGGGGCGGCCGGCAATAAGAAACGCCGGCGCACACGGATGGGAGGACAAGACTTTTAGCACTTTGGTGCTGAGAGTCTTTTTTGTTGGCATAAGGACAGTTCGCGGAGCGCGCTGCCTGTTGGCTGACCCGGAGAGGAGGAGATTCAAAATGGAACTGTTATTACAATGTCTGTTGCTGGTGTTGGGATTCGTGCTGTTGATCAAGGGCGCCGACTGGTTTGTGGAGGGCGCGTCCAAGATCGCGGATAAATTCGGGATCCCCCAGATCGTCATCGGCCTCACCATCGTGGCCATGGGTACGTCCCTGCCGGAGGCGGCGGTGAGTATCTCGGCGGCCGTCAAGGGGAGCGCGGATATCACCATCGGAAATGTGTTGGGCAGCAATATCATGAATGTGTTGGTGATCCTGGGGCTCACCTCCGTGATCCGCGCCATTGCGGTGAAGAAGAACACCATTCGCTACGAGATGCCTTTCACCATAGCGATCACGGTGATCCTGGCCGGGATGGGGCTCTATGACAACCGGGTCGGCCGCGTGGAGGGCGTGATCCTCTGGGCGCTGATGATCGTGTATCTGCTGTATCTGCTGTGGGTGTCCAAGACGGACAAGGACGCGGTGGAGGAGGGGCCTGCCAATGACGGGAAGAGCTCCTTGCTCAAGATGATCCTCATGGTGGTGATCGGCGTGGTGATGATCGTGCTGGGCAGCGACATCTCCGTGGATGCCGCCACCGCCATCGCCACGGGATTCGGCATGAGCGAGCGTCTGGTGGGACTGACCATCGTGGCGTTCGGCACGTCGCTTCCGGAGTTGGTGACCAGCTGCACCGCGGCCGTGAAGGGTAAGGCGGATATCGCCGTGGGCAATATCGTGGGCAGCAATATCTTCAATATCCTGTTCGTGGTGGGGACCACGGCTCTGATCACGCCGGTTCCCTACAGCGCGAACTTCACGGTGGACAGCATCGTGGCCGTCGCGGCCATGGTCCTTCTGCTCATCTGCGTGATCCCGGGGAAGAAACTGGGGCGCGTGGGAGGTATCCTCATGTTGGCGGGATACGCGGGATATTTCGTGTATCTGATCCGGTGACGGGATCCGGAGGACCGGGCCGGCGGGCGGCTCCGGACAGACGGCCTGTCCGTGAAATAGTGGTTGTATTTTTCCGGATTTTTGGTATAATTTGAAATGAATAACGCAAGAAGCCGTTTTCGCGGCGGAATGGAGGAGAAATGGAAAAGAGACGTAACATTATTGTGGGACAGTCAGGCGGTCCTACTTCTGTGATCAATTCCAGTCTGGCGGGAGTCTACAAGACCGCGAGGGAGAGAGGTTTTGACACGGTCTATGGAATGCTGCACGGCATTCAGGGATTTTTGGATGAGAAGTACGTGGATCTGTCCACTCAGATCCACAACGATATGGATATTGAGCTTTTGAAGAGAACCCCCTCGGCCTTCTTGGGTTCCTGCCGTTTCAAGCTGCCCGAGATTCACGAGAATCCGGAAATCTATGAGAAGATCTTCCAGATTCTGGACAAGTTGGAGATCGAGGCGTTTGTGTACATCGGCGGTAACGATTCCATGGATACCATCAAGAAACTGTCCGACTATGCCATCGTGAAAGGTCATACCCAGAAGTTTTTGGGCGTGCCCAAGACCATTGACAACGATCTGGCTCTGACGGACCACACCCCCGGATTCGGAAGCGCGGCCAAGTATATCGCCGCTTCCACCAAGGAGGTCATTCGCGACGCGTTGGGACTGACCTACAATAACGAGATGATCACCGTGATCGAGATCATGGGCCGCAACGCGGGTTGGCTGACGGGCGCCGCTGCTCTGGCCAAGACCGAGGAGTGCGACGGACCGGATCTGATCTATCTGCCGGAGGTATCTTTTGACATCGATAAATTCTTAAAGAAGACCAAGGAGCTGCTGTCCAAGAAGAAATCTCTTGTGATCGCCGTATCCGAGGGCATCAAGCTGGCTGACGGCAGATATGTCTGCGAACTGTCCGGCGGCGCGGACTATGTGGACGCGTTCGGACACAAGCAGCTTCAGGGAACCGCCGCGTATCTGGCAGGATATCTGGGTGCGGAGATCGGCTGCAAGACCCGCAGCATTGAGTTCTCCACCCTGCAGAGAAGCGCGTCCCACATGGCATCCCGTGTGGACGTGGACGAGGCATTCATGGTGGGCGGCGCCGCGGTCAAGGCTGCGGACGAGGGCGACACCGGCAAGATGGTGGTCATCGACCGTGTATCGGACGATCCCTACATGAGCGCGGCCGGCATCTACGATGTGCATCGCATTGCCAACAATGAGAAACTGGTTCCCCGCTCTTGGATCAACAAGGAAGGGAACTATGTGACGGATGAGTTCATCAACTACATTGAGCCGCTGATCCAGGGCGATTATCAGCCGTTTATGGTAAACGGTCTGCCTCAACATCTGGTTCTCGAGGAGAAATAAGAAATCGGGGGGACTGTGTGACGCAGTCCCCTTACCTGACATAAGGGCAGTTTGCGGAGACAGCGCAGAAATGGGGATTAAAATGAGACGACAGGGAATATTGATGCCGATATCCGCCATTCCGTCCAAATACGGTATCGGTACTCTGGGCGAGGAGAGCTATCGCTTTGTGGATTTTCTGAGGGAGGCGGGACAGACTCTGTGGCAGATCCTGCCGCTTGGACCCACGGGATACGGGGACTCTCCCTATCAGTCCTTCTCGACATTTGCGGGCAATCCGTATTTTATCGATCCGGAGCTCCTGATCCGGGAGGGATATCTGACAAGGGAGGAATGTGACGCCTGTGACTTTGGCGGAGACGCGCATTCCATCGACTATGAAAAGATGTATTTCGCCCGCTTTGAACTGTTGGCCAAAGCCTTTTCCCGTGGGTTTAAGGAAGTGAAAAAGAAACGTGAATATCTCGCCTTCGTGGAGAAGAACGCCTATTGGTTGGACGATTATGCCCTCTATATGGCGATCAAAAACTCTGACGGCGAGGGGCGTTCTTTTATAGAGTGGGACGCGGACATACGTCTGCGCAGGAAATCCGCCATGGAGAAATGCCGGAAGACGCATAAGGCGGATATTGATTTTTATAAGTTTCAGCAATATCTTTTCTTTACCCAGTGGAAGGCGTTGAAGGACTATGCCAACGAGCGGGGGATTGAGATCGTGGGAGACATTCCCATCTATGTGGCCTTTGACAGCGCGGACACATGGGCCGATCCCAAGCTGTTTCGGATGGACGAGAAGGGCTATCCCATCGAGGTGGCCGGCTGCCCGCCGGACTATTTTTCGGAGACGGGACAGCTCTGGGGCAATCCGATCTATGACTGGGAGTATCACAAGAAGACCGGATATGAGTGGTGGATGCGGCGCTTCGCCCACTGTTTCGAGCTCTATGACGTGGTGCGCATCGACCATTTCAGGGGCTTTGACGAATATTGGGCCATTCCCTATGGGGATGCCACGGCGGTGGGCGGACGATGGGTGAAGGGCCCGGGCTATGAGCTGTTCGCGACGCTGAAGAAGACTCTGGGGAAAAAGAAGGTCATTGCGGAGGATCTGGGATTCATGACGGACAGTGTCCGGAAACTGGTGAGGAAGACCGGATTTCCCAATATGAAGATCCTGCAGTTTGCCTTTGAGTCGAACGGGGAGAGCGAATATCTTCCCTATCGCTATGACAGAAATTGCGTGGTCTACACGGGCACTCACGACAATGACACCACGGTGGGCTTTGTGATGAAGATGTCGGAGAAGGACATACGTTTTGCCCAAAAATATCTCCATTGCAAAAAGAGGAAAAACCTGTGCAGGGAGATGATCCGCGCGGGCATGGCCAGTGTGGCGGACACGGTCATCATACCCATGCAGGATTGGTTGGAACTGGACAACAGCGCGAGGATCAATATTCCGTCCACGTTGGGGGACAACTGGAAATGGCGGATGGACCCCAAGGTCCTGACGCGCAAACTGGCCCGAAAGATCTACAAGATGACGAGATTATACGGGAGGATTTAGTTCTCCGATCACGGAATATACATACAGGAGGAGAAGATTTGGTCGAAAGGCATTCGCCCAAATCTGCAAGATGCCGCTGCGCCACGTCTTGAGCCATGAGCTGCTCCCACAATACAGTCGCAGCAAGGAGGTTACAAATGCTTGATCTGTCCCTTATTTTCACGGTGCTGCCCATCGTGTTTGTGGTGATCGTTCTTCTGATCATCATTATGAGCGGCTATGTGAAGGCATCGCCCGACACGGCCATCATCATCTCGGGTCTTCGCAAGAATCCCAAGGTGCTCATCGGTAAGGCGGGGGTGAAGATCCCTTTCCTCGAGAGAAAGGATGAGCTGAACCTGCAGTTGATCCCCATCGATGTGAAGACATCCAACGCGGTTCCCACCGCGGACTACATCAACATCAATGTGGACGCCACGGTCAATGTGAAGATCAGCGACAAGGCGGACACGCTGCGGTTGGCTGCCCAGAACTTTCTGAACAAGAAACCGGAGTACATCGCCCATGTGGCCAGAGAGGTACTGGAGGGCAATGTGCGTGAGATCGTGGGCAAGATGGCTCTGGAGGAGATGGTCTCCGACAGACAGAAATTTGCCACTCTGGTCAAGGAGAACGCGGAGCCGGATCTGGCTGCCATGGGTCTGGACATCGTCAGTTTCAACGTGCAGAATTTCGTGGACGGCAATGGCGTTATTGAAAACCTGGGTGTGGACAACATCGTGAAGATCCAGAAGAACGCGGCCATCTCCAGAGCGGAGAGCGAGAAGGAGATTGCCAAGGCTCAGGCCAATGCCCGCAAGGAGGCCAATGACGCGCAGGTTTCCAGTGATTTGGAGATCGCCAACGCCAAGGCCAGAGCCCAGAAAGAAAAGTCCATTGTGGAGGTCAACGCGGAGCGGGAGGCACAGGAGGCCAAGATCAACGCGGACACTTTGATCGCCCAGAAGGCCAACGAACTGGCCATCACCCAGGCCGAGCTGCAGAAGGCCGCGGACACCAAGCGGGCCATCGCGGACGCGGCATACCAGATCCAGCAGGAGTCCGAGCGTAAATCCGTGGAGATCGCCACCGCCGACGCAAACATCGCCAGACAGGAGAAGGAGATCCTCCTGAAACAGAAGGAAGCGGAGGTCATGGAGCAGGCTCTGGACGCGGAGATCAAGAAAAAGGCCGAGGCCGAGAAGTTCGCGAGACAGCAGAAGGCTGACGCGCAGCTCTATGAGGTCCAGAGAAATTCCGAGGCGCAGTTGTTCGAGCGTCAGAAGAACGCGGAGGCTGAGAAGTTTGAGAAGGAAAAAGAGGCTGAGGCTTTGAGAGCCACCGCCGAGGCACAGAAATTCACCATGGAGCAGGAGGCGCAGGGTATCCGCGCCAAGGGCGTCGCGGAGGCCGAGGCCATTCGCGCCAAGGCTCTGGCAGAGGCGGAAGGTATCGAGAAGAAGGCGGAGGCCATGACCAAAATGGGCGAGGCAGCCGTGTTGGAGATGTACTTTAAGGCCCTGCCCGAGGTGGTGAAGAACGCGGCCACCCCTCTTTCCAATGTGGATAAGATCACCATGTACGGCGACGGCAATTCCTCCAAGCTGATGAAGGATGTCATGGGCACGGTGGTGCAGGTGACGGACGGATTGAAGGAGTCCACCGGAGTGGATCTCTCCGCGGTGTTGGCGGGATTTCTGGGCGGCAGAGCAGCGGGAGCCGTGACGGAGGATGTTGAGAAAACCGAGTGACGGGTGAACGAAATGCCGGCAGAATGCGGAATGTCGTGGTGAAAATTTGAATGAAGACAAAATAGGCCGCGCGCCGGATGATCGGCGCGCGGCCCTATTATATGCGAAAGATTTTGTACGAAAGGTTTGATATGAAAGATCTACGTCTCTTCTTGGCCGGAGAAATCCTGACATGCCATGTAGGAATTGTGGTATTCCTTGCGGTAGGTGACCTCCTCCCCGAACCAATCCGGCGGCAGAAAGGCCTCCGCCGACTCGGTGCTCAGAAATTCCACTTCCGCCATGATAAGCGGGGCGAAAGGCGGGTCAAACACGTCCACCTCAATGGTCAGACTGTAATCCTCCGGCGGCGGGGGAAAACCCTCCTGAAAGCCGGGATGTTCCAAGGGTATCAGATAGCGTCTCTTGGAGATGATATTGCCGTCCGACTTGTCGCGCAGATGGTAGTAGGCATCCTCATTCAGCGCCATATTGCTCTCTTCGCGGGCCATCATGCCGCAGCCCTTGTAAGTCATGTAATAATGTTCGTCCTCCTTGCGCACACGGACCACCGGATCCACATTCAGATAGGCCTGTTCAATGTGCAAAAAAGGATATTCGTCCAAGTTCCCGGGAAGGGATTTCAGTAAAAATTTTCTTTCGATTTCCATTTGTAGCACCTCGGAAAGATTATAGCATAACTAAATGGAAAATCCAAGTACAAATTCCTCACTGTTCCTCCAGATAGAGTTTGAGGCGGTTTTCCAAAACGTCAACCACCGCGTCCACAGGTTTTTGACCCGTAAAATAGGCGGCGCCCTCCTCCATCACGGCCTGATAAATGACTTCATCAGTGGTGTTGTGCCATGCCTTGCCGCCGGTTTCCACAATTTGGCGGATCTGCGCCACATCCGCCTCCGTGATCGGCTCGGAGGTGTAACTCCACAGGCCGGAATCACTGCCCTCATTGTATGTGTGGATCGTTTTCAATTCCGGATCGCCGTTCTCATCCAAGCGGATATTGCCGTCCGCGTCCAACTTATATTGATCCTTGAGCGCCCGCTCGGCCATCTTCTCAAATTCGGATATCCGGGAGGGAAAAGTGAATCTCTGTTCATGGCCCAGATAATATTCCAACCAGGCCCACGCGCCCTCCTTGCAGTCGGAGCGCGAGGAGATGGCATATTGGGTCTGTCCCTCATAGAGCACCTGCGCGTTGCCCTCCGCGTCCGGCCAGCCGATCCATGTCACGGGTTCCCCGAAACGGGCGCGGTCGAGCTGAAGGCCGTCAAAGGCATACAGATGTATGGTTGTCAGCAGAACTTCGCCTCGCTGCAGCCTGTCCGCGGTCGGCGAGTCGTGGGAGGCGTCATTGTGGGACTTAAGCAATTTGAGGACATCTTCACAGGCCGCCCTGTCGAACCAAACCTCTCCGCTCTCCATGCCGATGAATCCGTCATTCCCATGATAGAGCAGCGCCTGAGCCGCCAGTCCCCGGGAGGAGCTCGTAAAGAGGTGAAGGGTTTCCGGATGCGCGCTGTTGTAATCCAAGAGCTCCCGAAGGGTCCATCCGTGGCGGTCGCCCAGATCGGCCGTCTTTCCAAGCAGCACCTGTACGGTGAATTCATCGGGTATGCAGATCAGCCTGTCCTCTACCGTATAGGCATTCAGAATGCTCTCGAAGAAATCTTCTCTCTCAAATCCGCCTTCCCGGTCCAGAAACGGGTACAGGTCCTCAAAGATTCCTTTCGCCGCAAGATTTTCCATATTCAAATAGGAGAGGGAGATGATATCGTAGCCTTTGCTGTCCAGAGCCATCTCCATCTCCAACTTGCTCTGAGCGTCTTTGAGTTCTTCGGAACCGTTCCAACCGTTGGGGAGATATTCCACGGTCTCTATGCGATACAGCTCATTGCTGCGGTTAAATTCAACGATGGCGTCTTTTTCCCAAAAAGTCAGTTGGATGGCGGCGAGCGTGATGATGGTCCTCTCGTCTTGAGAAGATTGGACAAAAGGTACGGAGGATGCGCTTTCCGCGGCGGAACCATCCGCGGCGGCCTCTTCGGGATCCGCCCCGAATTTCAGTAACAGGGAGGATGTGCCGCCCGTTCCATCTGTGCCCGCCCGCTCATTTATGGCCGCGAAAAGTGTGCCGTCTTCGCTCATGGCCAGGCCTCTGACGGAAGAACTCACGAGATCCTTGTCCAGCCAGGAAAAAAGCAGGGTCTGTTCTTTTGTATCTGCATTATACAGGCAGGGACCTTCCTCCGTGGACAATAAGAGTTTGCCCTCACCGCAAAAAGTCAGCAGACCGCCGCTCACCGGCGGAAGACCCGTGTACAGGGACGAGAGGGTCTTGGAGTCAAAATTGACGCGGGCGAGGATGCCGCTGTTTAAATCGGTCTGACAGAGAGCGCAGACTGTGCCGTCCGGAGCCGTGACAAGCGTCGTATTATTGCCGGAAAACGTCTCTTCCATGCGGACGGAGCTCCGGAAATTGCCGCTTTCGTCAAACAACAGTAGGGTATCGTAGAGCAGCACACAGATACGCCCCTCCCCGTCCGCCGCGATCGCGCCGGCGCGGTCATTGGGAGCGGGGTATTCCCGCAGCCGGTCGAATTCCTGCTCCAGAAGAAGAGTCCCCGCCGCATCGAATTCATACAGGCGCAGAGGGGAGGCAGTCTTCGCATCCTCTGTGTTTTCCTGAGCCGCGATGCGGATATTGCCCGCATCGTCCACATGCCATCTGACGGAATCGCGGCTGTCGCCAAGGGGCAGCGAAACCTCCGACAGCAGTTCGCCCCGCATGGAAAAGCTGCGGATGGTCTCGAATGATCGGCCGCCGGAGACTTCAGGAGATTCACCGGAGGATTTCATGGATGTTTCCTCGGTCTTCTCTGCAACTTCCTCATAAGAATAACTGCCGCAGTAGATTTTATTTCCGGTTATCTGCACGCTGCGAAAGAGGTTTTCCCCGTCATATTCCGGCAGGATCGTCTCAAGCAGCACATATTCTTCAGAGAAATTCCCTTCGGAATTGTCTTTGGAATCACCCCCGGATCCCCGGTCGTGCTGCGGGTTTTTACAGGCCGAGGAGAAGAGGAGCAATGCCGGCAGTAGGAACAAAAAGGGGATAACGTTAAGGTTTTTCAGGGATTTTCCCATGGAATCCGCAGATTTAAAAATATGTCGCATGATGCCTCCATGATTCATGAATGGGTTTTTGTAATCCGAAATATGCAGTCTGCACAATGAGACTTTCCGAATTAAGATTTTTACATGTCCATAATAGCACAGGCTGCCCCTTATTTCCACAGGAATACTATTTGATTTATCAAATTGCTAATTTGATAAAATGATGATATACTTTACGCTAAGAACATTAAGAAAACGATGACCGGAAGAAACAATTAAAATAGATTACCGAAAAGTGTTTAGGCAATTGGATATTTTTGAGTAAGGAGAGGAGGTGATCAAAATATGAAACGGGAAGACTATATTTCAGATGAAACAGTTATTAAGCGTGCAAATGAAGCAGTGAGACTTGAGTTAGAGAAAAACAAAGCATTAGGGGTTCCGGTGGTTATATATGACAGAGAAAGCCAGATTATATATCAGGAAAATAGTGATGGAACCAGAACAGAGGTAGGAAGGAAGATGAGAAAGGGGCGGTATAGTGAGCGGATTTCAAAAGAAACCTGAGATTGTTGTTTTTGCCGGTCCAAATGGTTCCGGGAAGAGTACGTTTACGCAATTGTTAAAACCTCCGATGGATTACATTAATGCTGACGAAATAAAGAAATATTTGAAATGTTCTGATTTAGAAGCAGCACAATTAGCAGAAAGGCAGCGAGAAGTACATTTAGAACAGATGCAGGAATTTTGTTTTGAGACAGTATTGTCAACAGAGCGTAATTTGAAATTGTTAAAAAGAGCAAAAGAAAAGGGATATTTTATACGGTGCTATTATATTCTGACGGCAGACTCTATGATTAATGTATGGCGTGTAAAGGCAAGGGTAGAGTCCGGTGGACATGACGTACCGGAAGAGAAAATAATTGCAAGATATGACAGAGCGCTGTTGCTGGTTAAGAACGTAATAGAAACATGTGATATTTGCCATATATATGATAATTCTACCAGTAGGCCATTCCGAATATTTAAAAAGCGAAAAGAAGAAATATACTTTGATGAATGTGATGATTGGCATTATGAAGATATTTGCGCACTGACAAATATTTCTAACATGACAAGAAAGAATTTGAATTAAATTTCATGCGGTAACGCAAACTGACGAAGAGAAGGAGAGGAAATGAGATGAGCAGGATCGCGGTATTTTTTGCAAAGGGTTACGAGGAGATAGAGGCTTTGGCGGTGGTAGACATCTGCCGCAGACTGGGGCTTACGATCGATATGGTGTCCGTGACGGAGGAGAGCGCCGTGGAGGGATCGCACGGCATTGTGGTGCATATGGACAAGACATTTTCCCAAGCGCGTTTTGCGGACTATGATATGCTGATCCTGCCCGGAGGCGGCGAGGGGACAAAGAATCTGGAGGCCCATGAGGCGCTGATGGAGCAGATCGATGCCTTTTATGGGGCGGGCAAATATATCGGAGCGATCTGCGCGGCGCCGAGCATCTTTGGCCACAGGGGCATACTGAAAGGCAGAAGAGCCTGCTGTTATCCGAGCTTTGAGGGGCATCTGGAGGGGGCGACCGTCACCGCGGGGCCCGTGGAGATCGACGGAAATGTGGTGACTTCCCGCGGAATGGGTACGGCCATAGATTTTGGACTGGCCGTGGCGGGACTGTTCACGGATCCTGAGAAAGTGAAAGAATTGGCCGGAGGCATAGTGTACAGACAATGAAAAAAGAGATGGATTATTGCAGAGAGATGCTCGCCTTTATCGATCAAAGTCCCACCTGCTTTCATGTGATCGCCAACCTGAAAGAGAGACTGACCGGGGCGGGATTCGAGGAGCTCTCTGAGCGGCAGGAATGGCGGATGCGCGCCGGAGGCAGCTATTATGTGATCCGCAACGACTCCTCGCTGATCGCGTTTCGGATACCGGAGGATGAGCCGAGGGGATTTCACATGGCGGCGGCTCACAGCGACTCGCCCTGCTTTAAGATCAAGGAAAAACCGGAGACGGAGAAAGAGGGACACTATGTGAGTCTCAATGTGGAGAAGTATGGCGGAATGATCCTCTCCACATGGTTGGACAGACCGCTCTCCGTGGCGGGAAGGATCGCGGTGCGTGACCCGGATGTGGCGGATGCCGGACGGATCGTGACCAAGCTGGTCAATATAGACCGGGATCTGTTGGTGATTCCCAATGTGGCCATCCACATGAACCGGGAGATGAACAAGGGCGTGGAGTACAATCCGCAGGTGGATATGCAGCCGCTCTATGGCGAAAGCGCGGACCGCGAGGGCGGTGCGCGGGGGATGCTGTCGGAGGAGATCGGACGGGAGGCCGGAGTGGCTCCCGAGGATATCTTGGGACAGGATCTGTTTCTCTATGCTCGGGACAGAGGACGCGTCATCGGTCGGGAGGGGGAGTATGTGCTGTCCCCCAGACTGGATGATCTGCAGTGTGTGTATGCCGCCATGGAGGCTTTGCTCACAAGCGTCCCCAAAGAATATATCTCTTTGTGCGCCGTCTTTGACAACGAGGAGGTGGGGAGCGGCACCGGACAGGGGGCGGATTCCACCTTTTTGGAGGATGTGCTGCAGAGAGTGTGCAGTGACTTGAGCGGTCAGTGGCCCGGTTGGGAGAAGGAGCATACGGGCACTTTGCTCAAACGCCTGATCGCCGACAGCTTTCTGATCTCCGCGGACAATGCCCATGCGGTGCATCCCAATCACCCGGAGACGGCGGATCCCACCAACAGACCTTTCCTGAATGGCGGGATCGTGATCAAGTACCACGGCGGTCAAAAATACACCACCGACGCGGTATCGGCGGCCCGGATGAAAGATCTGTGCAGACGGGCGGGGGTACCTTTCCAGACCTATGCCAATCGCTCGGATATCGCGGGCGGCTCGACGCTTGGCAATATTTCCACGGCCCATGTGTCCGTATCCTCCGTGGATATCGGTCTGCCGCAGCTCGCCATGCATTCCGCGGTGGAGACCGCAGGGGCAAGGGATACGGAGTACGCGGTGAGGGCGCTGCAATTTTTTTGGGCCGAATAGTCTTGAAAATATATCCTTTCCGCATAGATTATTACGACAGTGGTGATCTGTGGAGAGCATATGAGTCAAAAAAGGGAAAACATCTTAAATCTGGCTCTGGAGACGGATGAGCAGGAGCGGGCGCGCACGGAGAATCTGAATGTGGGATTCAGCGCGGCTACCCGCAGTTGGGAGTTGATCGCAAAATATCACGGAGATCTGCGCGCGGCAGCAGGGCGGATCTCCGTGAACATATTTGTGGAGGAGTTGATAGCCGGCTACGCCATTCTGACGGTGCCGGAGGAGTTGGTGGACGCGGTCACCGCTCTGGAAGAGGTGGAGTATCTGGAGAAACCCAAGCGATTCTTCTATTCCATGGATTCCATGAACATGAGTATCGCGGACCGCCCCTGCTTTGCCCCTGTCACATTGGGCACACCCTATCTGAGCGGACAGGGTGTTTTGATTTTGGTGGCGGACAGCGGCATTGACTGGAAGAGACGGGATTTTCAAAATGCGGGTGGCCGCACCCGGATCCGCTATCTGTGGGATCAGACTCTGGTTCCCACGGAGGAGAGAAGACCTCCGGAGGGATTCAGACAGGGAGTGGAGTTTGACGCGGAGCAGATCAATGCCGCATTGTCGGAGGAAAGTCCGCAGGTCAGGTTTGAACTGTTGCCCAGCATTGATGTGAGCGGGCATGGCACGGCGGTGGCGGGCATTGCCGCCGGATCCAACGCCGCCGCCAACTATCTGGGCGCGGCGCCCAACGCGGAACTCTTGATCGTGAAACTCGGCGTGGCGGATGAGCAGGGCTTTCCCCGCACCACGGAACTGATGCGGGCGGTGACCTGGGGATTGCGCAGGGCGGTGGAGTTGCAGATGCCTCTGGTCGTCAATCTCAGCTTTGGCAACTGCTACGGGGCTCATGACGGCAGCTCCCTGTTGGAACGCTTTCTGGACAATGCCTCGGAGATCGGGCGCACGGTCATCTGTGTGGGCAGCGGCAATGAGGGGGCAAGCGCGGGACATGTGGCCGGGAATGTCTACAGCGGAGGCAGCTCGGGGCAAGGGACTCCTCAGAGGAGGTCGGTGGAGATTTCCGTGGCCAATTATGAGAGAAATCTTCGGGTCCAACTGTGGCAGAATTACAGCGACGAATATCGCATTGAAATGATGGCCCCGGGAGGCCGGCGAGTGGAGCTTACCGCCCCGGTCAACGGCGGCAAATTTACGGTCTATTTGGAACGCACGAAGATCTTGGCCTATCAGGGAGAGCCCACGCCCTATGCGGTGGCCAAGGAACTCTATCTGGAATTTCTGCCGGACGGCGGGAATTATATCACCGGCGGCATTTGGACATTGGTGCTGACACCGGTGAACGTGGTGACCGGACAATATTATCTCTATCTGTCAGACAGCGCCACAAGGAACGCGGGCACCTTTTTTTACTCACCCACGCCGCAGGTGACGCTGACCATTCCCTCCACGGCATCCAAGGTCATCACCGTGGGGGCCTACGATGCGATCTACGATTCCTACGCGGACTTTTCCGGAAGAGGCTACGCGGACAGGAGCCGGACCGTGGGCGTGGTGGCGGCGGGGCTGGTGAAACCCGACTTTGTGGCTCCCGGAGTGGACATTACGGCACCGGATCTGTATGAGGGCTACACACCCTTGACAGGCACTTCCTTTGCCACCCCCATCGCCGCCGGAGCGGCGGCGCTTTTGATGGAGTGGGGGATCGTGCGGGGCAACGACCCGTTCCTGTACGGAGAGAAGGTGAAGGCGTATCTGAGGAAAGGCGCCGGACCCTTAAGGGGGGAGACGGAACTGCCGAATGACAGGGTCGGATTTGGGGCCATGTGTTTGGCGGATAGCTTGCCGGAGTGAAGTAAATGTTACTTCTTCACAATAAAATTTAAATAACCATTCATGGTATGAAAAATAAAAAATGCTAAGGAAGTAACAACTAACAGATAATTGCTTTTCCACAAGCCGAAAAACAAATAGTATAGTGGAACAACCGCAAATTGGCTTATTACAATCAGCCAACCGTATTGAAACCCCAAATAGTAAAATGTCCAACCGATAAAATTTATTAGTATCATCAAAATGGTTATTGTCAAAAAAACTTTTTCTTTGCGTGTAGTTACCGAAAGAAATGTATTGTCGTCTCTAACAATGAGTATTAACAAAACCATGGACAGCACACCAAACAAACCTTGTGTTTTTTCTATCCAACTAATTTCATTTTGCATATTCATTATAGGATTAGAGGCAGGTTTTATCAAAGGCATAACCATATAAGGAATTTCTTGAATGACAAATGCAATAATCCCAATAAAAGAAATCCCTAAATAGTAATTCTTAAACAAATGAACGAATTTTATCAAGTGTTTCTTACTCCTCAAATCCCAATTTTTAATATCATTATAACCGGTTTTTAACAGGTACACAATGAAAATAGTCAAAAATCAAGGCTAAAATAAAAGGATGCATATTGTAAACAGATTACCGAAAAAATTATATAAATTGCAGGTGTATAAAAAATTTTGAGATGATATTCATAAAGTGTGCATGATTAGGGAACTTTTCGGAATAATATCAGACGGAAAGTTCCCTATATGAAGGAGCATCAGGATGGAGACAAATTTTTTTGAGATACAGGAACTTTTACAACAGCGGGCAGACTATCAGGCAAGGCTGAGACTTATGCCTTATGACGGAACACCTGAAATCAAAGAGCAGGGCAACAACAAATATCTATATATCAGAAAGCGTATTGCCGGGAAATTGACGTCTACTTATGTAGATATTTACTCGGACGAGTTGTACCGGTTGCTCTTGCGGAATGCCGCAGAGATCAGGGAACTGAATAAGAACATTCGCCATATCAATAAAAAACTGTCATTACTGGGATATGAGGACAAGGAACTTCCCGGAAGGATATTGGATAATTTGGAGTTTGCCCGAGCAAACATGAAAGCCAATATTTACGATCAGGCAGTTTTGGAGGGGGTGGCGACTTCTTTCCCGCAGACGGAAGAGATCATAGAAAATGGAATCGTCAACGGGGTATCCGCAATGGATGTGCAAAAAATTTTGAATTTAAAACATGCGTGGGAATTTATATTGGATCGGGATGTAATTCAAAGTGAGACGAACTATTATATGTTGTGTCATATTGCCAAAATTGTAAATGAAGGTTTTTTTTATGACGGAGGAAGAATCAGGGGAGTGCCGGTCACGATCGGCGCCTCCCGTTACATTCCGCCGATTCCCGTGGAATCCGTTATAAAGCCTGCTAATAAAAAGTCAAGCACTTTTTGAAAAATTTTTGTGAAGTGATT
>JAMPHD010000027.1 GCA_023663635.1 Acetatifactor muris | reverse complement strand
TTTATATGGTGGGTATAGCGCAGTTGGTTAGCGCGCCAGATTGTGGCTCTGGAGGCCAAGGGTTCGAATCCCTTTATCCACCCTCTCAGTGGTATGTCGCAGTTTTGTGCATCATTATAGGGCTATCGCCAAGCGGTAAGGCACAGCACTTTGACTGCTGCATTCGCTGGTTCGAATCCAGCTAGCCCTGCTGGTTCCGAGCGGCCGGTACGCTTGGTTCAATATGTCCGGAGCACTAGCTCAGTCGGTAGAGCACCTGACTTTTAATCAGGTTGTCGGGGGTTCGAATCCCCCGTGCTTCATTTTAAGGCAGTATCCTTCGAGAGAAGATACTTTTTTTATGTCAAAAATCGAAAGAGGATGAAAAGATGGTACAAGAGAATCAAACGGCACAGGAGAATAAAATGGGCGTGATGCCCGTCAACAGACTTTTGATCACCATGTCCCTGCCCATGATGATCTCCATGTTGGTGCAGGCGCTCTACAATATCGTGGACAGCATTTTCGTGTCGCAGATCAATGAATACGCGCTGCGGGCCGTATCGCTGGCCTTCCCCGTGCAGAGCCTGATGATCGCGGTGGCTGTGGGCACGGCGGTGGGAATCAACGCCTTCCTGTCCAAGACCCTGGGAGAGAAAAATTTTGAGAAAGCCAATGTGATCGCGGTGAACGGCATTTTCCTCGCCGCGGTGAGCTTTGTGCTGTTCGTTCTGGTGGGACTGTTTGTGAGCGCCCCCTTTTTTGCGAGCCAGACGGATATCGCGCAGGTGCGTGAGTACGGCGTGACCTATCTCACCATCTGCTGCTGCATGAGCATCGGCATCTTTATGCAGACCACCTTTGAGAGACTGCTGCAGGCCACGGGCAAGACTTTCCACACCATGATCACGCAGGGTGTGGGAGCGGTCATTAATCTGATCCTGGATCCCATACTGATCTTCGGAATGTTCGGACTTCCCGAGATGGGCGTGGCGGGAGCGGCGCTTGCCACGGTCACGGGACAGATCGTGGCGGCGATACTGGCGATCATCTTTAATCTGAAGTTCAACCGGGAGCTCAAGCTTTCCTTTAAGGGATTCAGACCGGATTTTGCGCTGATCGGACAAATCTACAAGGTGGGGGCGCCCTCCATCGTGGTGCAGTCCGTGGGATCGGTGATGACCTATGGCATGAATCTGATCCTGGAGGCCTTTGGCGCGGCGCAGACCGTGTTCGGTGTGTATTTCAAACTGCAGAGTTTCGTGTTCATGCCTGTGTTCGGCCTGAACAACGGCATGGTGCCCATCATCGCCTACAATTACGGCGCGGGCAGAAAGGACAGAGTCATCAACACCATCCGCAGCAGTGTGATGTTCGGTGTGGGCATCATGTTGGTGGGTCTGGTGGTCATGGAGCTGTTCCCGGGACAACTCATCTCCCTCTTCAACGCTACGGATGAACTGCTCGTCATCGGTGTGCCCGCGATGCGCACGATCTGTCTGAGTTTTGTGTTTGCGGGTTTCTGTGTCGTGGCGGGAAGTGTGTTTCAGGCCTTGGGAAACGGTGTCTACAGCATGATCGTCTCCGTGGCGAGACAGTTGTGCGTGTTGCTGCCCGTGGCGAAACTCCTGTCCCTGAGCGGGGATGTGAACCTGATCTGGTGGGCATTTCCCATTGCGGAGTTGTGCAGCGTGGGACTGAGCGCAGTCTTTCTGGTCAGGATCTACCGAAAGATCATCCGACATATCGGAGAGCGCACGGCCGGCGGAGCAGTGTAGGAGAGCGCGTCCTGTGGATTCAGACATGTGGTGCCGGACGGTGCGTCCGGGCTTGACAGGACAAAATAGGATTGGCTATAATGTGAGAGGCTGACACGCATAATAAAATTGAATATGCGCTCGTGGCGGAACTGGCAGACGCGTTGGATTTAGGTTCCAATTTTGAGAGAAGTGCAGGTTCGATTCCTGTCGGGCGCATCAAACGGCGTAAATACGCTCCCGGCATATCGGGAGCGTATTTTTTATAAGGGCAGACAAGTGAATATTCACTTGCATTTCCGTTTCAGGTCGCGGTGATAGGAAAGCATATCGTTTAAAATGAGAAAAAATTCGTTAAAAAGATTTATATTTGTCGGACAAACTGTTATAATAAACAGGATAGAATATTCACTATGGCTTTTAGCGTTCATCTGTGGAGGATCAAAATGAGTACACTAGAGCAGACAATTTCCATGATAGAAACATTATCGGAACCTGACCTCATAAAAATCCAAGAATTGATTCGGAAAATATTTCAACAGCGGGAGAATGAAAATGTCGATGTGGCAGTCGGCAGGCTGCTTAAACCCATGTCGAGAGAAGATTTTCGAGATGATGTTGAAATTGCAGAAAAGGAGATTTTTGACGGCCGATACAAAAATGCTGAAGAGGTGATGGCCGGCATGGAGCAAAGATATGGATTTTAATGTTGTGCTGACTGACACGGCGGAAATACAGATTGGGAAAATTTTAGATTATATGATTTATGAACTGAGAAATACCCAAGCCGCTTATAACGTTGAGCAGGATATGCGGGAAACCGTTAGGAAACTCTCTTATACGGCAGGCAGTTTTAAATTGTGTGATGACCCGAAATTGAGGGAATTGGAATATAGGACAATTCATTTAAAACGGCATCAGTATTTTATGCTATATAAGATTGTTGATACCTGCGTATATGTTGTCGGAGTTTATCATGATTTGCAAGATTATGAAAATGCAACGAGATAGCCTTTGAAGGTAGCTTTTGCAGATCGGTATGGAGGTGACGACGTGAAACACAAACAAAACCTTGGTATATACATAATCACCGCCGCTGTCGCGGTCGCGCTGTTGGCGGCCTATCTGCTGTTGCCTGAGACTGCGGGCAGGGTACTCGGTGTGATCTGCATCGTGGCGGCTGCGATACAGCCGGGCATTTGGCTGATCTACAGAAGGCGGCAGAAGGAGATCATGGAGCGGCAGAAGGAGCTGCTGCTCGTGGAGGTGGAGAGAGCGGACGCGGCCAATGCGGCCAAGTCCAATTTTCTGGCCAACATGAGCCATGATATCCGCACGCCCCTAAACGGGATCATCGGCATGACTGCCATCGCGGGGACCCACCCGGAGGATGCGGAGAAAGTGACGGAATGTCTGGGCAAGATCTCCGGGGCGGGCAAGCATCTGCTGTCGCTGATCAACGATATCTTGGATTTTTCCAAGATCGAGTCCGGCAAACTGGATCTGGCGGAGGAGAAGTTTAATCTGCCGGATCTGATGGACAATCTGATCAATATGGTGGATTCCACGGTCAAGGATCACGGGCATGAGCTGAATGTGGAGGTCAACCGTCTGACCCATGAGGACGTGGTGGGTGACAGTCTGCGCATACAGCAGGTCTTTATGAATCTGGTGGGCAACGCGCTGAAATATACGCCGGACGGGGGACGGATCGAAGTGCGGATGTCCGAGCTGCCTGACAGCAATGATCGCATCGGGCATTATAAGTTTGTGTGCGAGGACAACGGATACGGAATGGACAAAGAGATCGTGGAACGTCTCTTCCAACCCTTTGAGAGGGCGGAGGACCAGCGGGTTCATCACATACAGGGCAGCGGTCTGGGCATGGTCATTACCAAGAATATCATCTCCATGATGGACGGAGATATTCAGGTGGAGAGCGAGCTCGACAGGGGCAGCAAATTCACGGTGACTTTCAAGCTGAAACTGCAGGATAAGGTGGAGGCCGTATCCGAGGAGTTTGCGGGTCTCTCCGTCCTGGTGACGGACGATGAGCAGGAGGTCTGTGAGAGCGTCTGCGCGGCGCTTGAGAAACTGGGCATGAAATGTGACTATGTGACAGGCGGGGAGGCCGCCTTGGAGAGACTGCGGAAGGCTCATGAGAGCGGAGCGGGTTACAATATCTGTCTGATCGACCGCAAGATGCCTCATCCGGACGGCATTGAGACCATTCGTGCCATCCGTGACGTTGAGAACTATGACGACACGATCCTGATCCTGGCCGCCTATGACTGGACCGAGGTGGAGGCGGAGGCCAGACTTGCGGGGGCGGACGGCTTTGTGAGCAAGCCGCTGTTCAAATCCCGTCTGGTCACGGCCTTCAGAAATATTTTGAGCGGGAAAGGGCAGGAAGTACAGGACGACTCGATGGAGATCCTAGGGGAGAAAAATTTCCCGGGCAAGCGTGTGTTGTTGGTGGAGGACAATGAACTCAACAGGGAGATCGCCACGGAGATTCTGAAGATGACGGGCGTGAGCGTGGAGGTCGCCGTGGACGGTAAGGAGGCTCTGGACAAGGTGGAGCAGTCGGAGTTCGGATATTATGACATGATCCTGATGGATGTGCAGATGCCTGTCATGAACGGCTATGAGGCGACTGCGGCGATCCGCGCTCTGGACAGACAGGACGCGGGGACCGTGCCCATCATTGCCATGACGGCCAACGCCTTTGCGGAGGATATTGCCATGGCGAAGAAGATGGGGATGAATCAGCATGTGGCGAAACCCATCGAGCTGCCCAAGCTCATCGGCATCATGGAGCATTGGCTGGGCGGCGGCAATCGGGCGCGCAGACCGGCCAAACAGGCGGTTCCCGCCATGGAAACGGCTTTGCCGCAGAAGATCGCCAAGGTGGAGCCCGCGAAATATTACGAGGAATTGTATTTCTGTGACGGGAATACGGAGCTTTCCGCGGAAAATCAGAGAGCCTGCATTGAGGTGTTGAACAAAAACGGAGCCGTGGGGATCTATGGCGTTTTGGAGGAGCAGGGATATCCGATCTACTGTATATCGGGTTTCGCGCTGACCAGTGTGGGCTATACGTTTGAGGAATTGATAGAGGCCACGGAGGGGCTGTTCCTCAATCTGGTGTACGAGGAGGACAGAGAGTATATCATCGAGCATTTTTACAATCGCGGGGTAGAGTTCTCCCGTTACCGTATCGTGTCCAAGAGCGGTGAAGTGTTGTGGGTGGATTCCTATCATATGAATACTTATGTGATGAACGGGAAACGGATGCGGATGGTCTCCCTGAGAGTGGAGAAAAATGGACAGAGATAAAAATGCGCAGAGATAAAAACGGGCGGAGACGAGATCACAGAAAATGGTTGGGGGAGTGTTTCATCAGAAATTTTACCTCAAAGCCGTTTTCCGCGCAGATGGAGCGCACGATCTCCTCTGCCGCATCTCTGGAATTGTCGTTGATGCAGATGATGCAGATGTTCTTCCGACGGCTGAAGATGGATGTCTTGGGCCAGCGTATGTAGTAGGAGATGTGGTTCTTTAAAAGCTCATGCTCGATCTTCTTCTTGCATTCGCCGGCCTCCAACTCACAGAGTTCGATTTCATTGTTTACTTTCAGAGCTGTGTATAACGGTTGCATATCTTCCCTCATTCCGCCGCGTATGCGGCACATCATTATTATAGCACACTTATCGGAGAAAGTGCAATGAAATACTTGCCCTATTCTGAAAAAGCAGATATACTGAATATAGCGCAAGGCAGGCCGGTACGGGCCGGGAAGGACGGTAGCAGGATGGAAATTTTTGAGAAGATAGGGGATACCATCACCACTGTGGGAAAAGGGGCGGCCGACAAGGCGAAGGAGTTGGCGGAGATCGCCAATCTGAAGAGTCAGATCGCCACCTGCGAGGAAGTGATCAAGAAGAATTATATGGAGATCGGACGCCTGTTCATGGAGCAGTACAAAGATGTGGAGGACGCGCCTTTCGGCAAACAGCGTCACGCCATCCTGAACGCGCAGGCGGGAGTGGAGGATCTGCAGAAGAAGATCCGCGAGATCAAAGGGATTTAAGGACGATGGAATCCGACGGTCGAAGAGTCGGGTTATCAGAAATGCCCTGACGGGCGGGAGTTTGTTCCCGACGTCAGGGCATTTTTAACATAAGGGCAGTTCGAGGAACATGTTGCGGGGTATTTGATTACTCGTCCTCGCTGTAGTAGCCGCCCCGCAGGTTCATCTCCCACTGCTGTTGGTTCAAAACGGCCTCGTAGTTGGGATCCAGGAAGAACATCGCGTCATGGGGGCAGATGTTGGATGTTCTGGGCACGATCACGGACTGCGTTCCATCCTCATTTTCAATGATGGAGGTAGAGCCGTTGAGCAGCGCCGGATCCTCCGGAAGGGAGAGTATGGTGATCCCGTCGTAGGCGAAAGGACATTCCGCCGTGGCGATCAGTCCGCTGTAGGCACAGATGCGTCCCTGATAGTGCACGTCACACAGTTCGGTGGGCTCCGTCCCCTCGGCAAAATATTCCGTGATCACATGTCCCTGTTCCTCGCAGAGACCGGGGGTGGGAAGTTTGCCGGACTTGGAGCAGACCTGCATTTGTATCAGCCCCTCGGGGATGGGGAAAGTCTCATTGGGCAGATCTTCATGGACGCGTTTCATGATGGCGCGCCACAGTTTCTTGGCCGTGTTGGACTCGTTCACAGCGTCCTTGGAGCTGGTGTTGAGGGTCACGTTGTTGTCATAGCCGGCCCACACGGTGGCGGTGTAATAGGGCGTGTATCCCGCGAACCAGACGTCCTGAGTTTTCTGGGATGTGCCCGTCTTGCCGGCGATGGCCATGTTGGAATTAAAATTGCAGCGGGTGCCGGTGCCCTTGGTCACCACATCCATCATGGCATCCGTGAGCAGGAAAGCCGTGGTCTCCTTCAGCACCTGGCGGCCTGAGGGAGCGGTGTTGTCCAGAATGACATTGCCGTCCGCGTCCGTGACTCTGGTGTAGAGTTTGGGGGTCATGTAAGTGCCCTGATTGGCAATGGACGCATAGGCGGCGTTCAGCTCATAAGGGCTCACGCCGTGGGTGACGCCGCCGATGGCGGTGGGCTGGTTCACATCGGTGAACCATTGGTTGCCGATCCACTCGCCGTCCGTGAGGGTGGTGATGCCGAAATGGTTGACCAGATAGTCATAGCCCAACTGGGGCGAGATCACGGTGAAAGTCTTCACGGCGATGATGTTCAGGGACTGCTCAATGGCGTATCGGATGGAGCAGACGCCCTTGTAGCCCACTTTCTCCTCGTCATACCAGTTGCTCACGGGCTTGCCGTCGTCATAGTTGAAGGGCGCGTCATTGTAGACCGTGGCCAGAGTCTGGCCGTTGGAGTCCAGAGCGGGCGCGAAGGCTGCCAGAACCTTGAAGGTGGAGCCCGGAGAACTGCCCGCCGCGGTGGCGCGGTTTAAGGTGCGGCGTCCCTCCTTGTTGCCTCGTCCGCCCACCATGGCCACCACATATCCGGAGGATTGGTCCTCAATGACGATGGCGGCCTGGGGCTGCGCCGTCATGGAAATGCTCTCCTCAAAGCTCTCGGAGTCCGCGGGCATGCCCAAGGTCTCCATCATGGCTCCACGGTAGAGGTCGATGGCCTCGTAGGCGGCGTCCTGAGACGCGAAGATCAGGTTAAAACTCTTGTCCCTGTACTCCTTGAACCAGGTCATCATATTCTCTTTGCTGTAATTGTGTTTCTCACTGTTGGAATCCGTTATGGTCAGCGCGTAGTTCAGATACCAGTGGACATTGGTGTTGTAGTTCTCCTCGTTGGCGAATTCCTCGTCCGCGATGCGCTGGATCTTGGGATCCATGGTGGAGTCGATGCGCAGTCCGCCGGAGGACATCATGTATTCCGCCGTGACCTCGGGGTAGCCGGCGGCTACCAGATCCTTCAGCACCTGCTCATATAAGGCATCCGAGAAATAGGAGCCGGAGGTGGTGTCACCCACCTTGAAGTCCACGTCATGGAGACTGATGCGCTCGTAGACATCGTCCGTGTCCGCTATGGCCTCGTCATATTCCGCCTTGGTGATAAATCCCAGTTCCTGCATCTTGTCCAGACAGGTTTTGCGGCGTTTCGCGTTGTTCTCCGGGTAGCGGATGGGATTGTTGGCGGAGGGATTCTGGGTGATGCTGGCAATGACCGCGCTCTCCGAGATGGTGAGCTCGGAGCAGGACTTGCCGAAGTACCGCAGGGACGCGGCCTCCACGCCCAAGGTGTTCTGTCCCAGATTGATGGCGTTCATGTAGCGCAGGAGCACCTCGTCCTTGGTGGTGTTCTTGGTCAGCTCCAGAGCCAGATACTGCTCCTGCAGTTTGCGCTTGACCATCTTGACCAGATTGCCGTCCTCCTCGGTCCAGGTGGTGAAGACGGTGTTCTTCAAAAGCTGCTGCGTGATGGTGCTGGCGCCCTGTTTCTCCTTGCCCAGCGTGATGAGAAACTGCCAACCCGAGCGGACGATTCCCTTCATGTCGATGCCGTTGTGCTGATAGAAACGCTCGTCCTCAATGGCCACAAAGGCCTGTCCCAGATGCTTGGGCACCTGGTCGATCGTCACTTCGATACGGTTGGAGTTGGTGCTGACGTATTGGTCGATCTCATTGCCCTCTCTGTCATACACGATGGTGGCCTGTCCGGGCGCCACCACTTCGCTGACCCGGATGTTGGGCGTGCCCTCCAGTATGCCGTGGAACATGCCGATGGCGGCAGCCGCGCCGCAGATGCCGATGCCCACCACTGCGACCAACGTCAGTTTGACGCAGGTCAAAACGAGCTTTCTGCCCCATTTGCCTGCCTTGGAATTTAACGCCCGCTGTTTTTGGCGGACACCTCTTTTGCCGTAATTCATATGGTTCGCCTTCCTTAATCGCCCGCAGCCCGCCTTTTCGGCCCGCGGACATAGTATCCGACTTTACGATTCTCTATATTATACCAAAAAAGAATATGTAAATAAAGGTTTTCTTTCCGTTATTAAGAATTGTTTCACATTTTGGACAAAATATGCTAAAATGTTAAGAATGCGTAAAAAGAATGTAAACACTGCCATTTGATAATATGGGGATGAGAGGTATGGATTCTTACAGGGTGCTGCTTCAGGGCGGCGAGGGGGAGATCGTGGAGAAAAAATCCCGTTTTATCGCCACGGTGGCCCCCTGCGCCACGGAGGAGGAGGCTCTCAGGTTTATTGAGGGCGTGAAGAAAAAATACTGGGACGCCAGACATAACTGTTCCGCCTTTGTCATCGGCGGCAGGGGGGAGACGACCCGGTGCAGCGATGACGGGGAGCCCTCCGGCACCGCGGGGAGACCTATACTCGAGGTGCTGCTGGGGGCGCAGGTGCGGAATGTGGCCGTGGTAGTGACGAGATATTTCGGCGGCGTGCTCCTGGGGACCGGCGGTCTGGCGCGGGCATACACCCGGGCGGCGCAGGAGGGGCTCGCCCGGTGCGTCACGGGGCTCAACCGCTTGGGCTGCGAATTGGAGATCACGACGGATTACAACGGCATCGGCAGAATCCTGCATCTGTTGGGGGAGCAGGGCGTGGAGCCGGAAGAGAGCGAGTACGCGGATGTGGTGCGGCTGCGGATCCTGATCCCCGTTTCGGAGGAGCAGACGTTTTGCTCCGAGCTGACAGAAGCCACATTCGGCAGGGCCCGGATTCGGAAACTGCAGGAGCGTTATTACATTGACAGGGAGTAGGGAAAAAGGTATATTGAGAGAGTGAGGGATAGGCATATTGAAGGAAAAGGGTATATTGAAGGAGAACGGAATGGATGAGATCTTGACATTGGAAGAATTGCTTGCGCTTCTGGACACCAAGCAATATACCGGACTGCGCCAGTCCCTGGCGGAGATGAACGAGGCGGACGCGGCAGCCCTTATGGAGGAACTGGAGGAGGAGAAACTTCTCCGCGTGTTCCGGATCCTCCCCAAGGATCTGGCGGCGGATGTCTTTTCCTATATGGAGCCCGACACGCAGCAGACCATCATTGCGGCCCTCTCCGAAAGAGAGGCGGCCAACATCATCGACAATCTGATGGCCGATGACGCCACGGATCTGTTGGAGGAGATGCCGGCCAATGTGGTGACCAGAATTTTGGAGAATACCAATGCGGAGACCCGCCGTGACATCAATCATCTGCTGCGCTACCCGGAGGATTCCGCGGGCAGCATCATGACGGTGGAGTATGTGGATCTCAAGGAAAATCTCACCGTGGAGGGGGCCATCGCCCACATCCGCGCAGTGGGGCCGGACAGTGAGACCATCAATGTCTGCTATGTGTTGGACTCGCAGAGGCGGCTCGTGGGAACCGTTGCGCTCCGGTATCTGCTCCTGTCCGATCCGGAGGAGCGCATCGGCAATATCATGCATGAGAATGTGATCGCGCTGGGAACCCTCATGGATCAGGAGGAAGTTGCCGCGCAGTTCAAGAAATACGACTTTACCACCATGCCCGTGGTGGACAACGAGAACCGTCTGGTGGGCATCATCACCGTGGATGATATCGTGGATATCATGGAGGAAGAGACCACGGAGGATATGGAGAAGATGGCGGCTATCGTGCCCGGCGATAAGCCCTATATGAGAACTACGGTCCGGGAGACTTTTAAAAAGAGGATTCCATGGCTCCTGATGCTGATGATCTCCGCCACTTTCACGGGAGCGATCCTCACGAGTTTTGAGGACGCGCTGAGCGCCTGCGCGGTGCTGATCGCGTTCATTCCCATGCTGATGGACACGGGGGGCAATGCCGGGGGACAGGCCAGTGTGACGGTGATCCGTGGATTGTCGCTGGGGGAGATCGAGTACCGCGATGTGCCCAAAGTGGTCTTCAAGGAGGTGCGTGTGGCCCTTCTGTGCGGATTGTGTCTCTCCGCCGCCAACTTTTGCAAGCTCCTGATCTTTGACCGGGTGAGCGTGGAGGTGGCTCTGGTGGTGTGCATCACGCTGATGGCGGCCGTGGTGATGGCCATGTTGGTGGGGTGTCTTCTGCCTATCGGGGCCAAGCGCATCGGATTTGACCCCGCGGTCATGGCCAGCCCGTTCATCACCACCATTGTGGACGCGCTCTCCCTGCTCATTTACTGTACGGTGGCGGGAATGCTCCTGGGATTGTGAGACATGGTTTGCGGAGGCGCTGCAGGTTTGTGCGGGTGAACACTTGACTCTGTTTCGGACTTATTTTATAATAAGAAAATGTATGGGTTTAGCAATTTGACAGTGGGGACTGTCGGATGGGGGATACAGATGATTAAGAGCATGACCGGTTTCGGCAGATGTGAGATCGCTGAGAACAACAGGAAATTTACGGTGGAGATGAAGTCCGTCAACCACCGTTATCTGGATGTCAACATCAAGATGCCGAAGAAACTGAACTTCTTTGAGTCCGCTATCCGCGGCGAGCTGAAGAATTACATTTCCCGCGGCAAGGTGGATGTGTTCATCACCTACGAGGATTTCTCGGACAACAACTCCGGTGTCCGCTACAACAGAGAGGTGGCGGAGGAATATCTGAAGTATCTGCGCCGGATGGCGGAGGATTTCGGGTTGGACGATGATATCCGGGTGTCCACTCTCTCCAAATATCCCGAGGTCTTCACCATGGAAGAGCAGGATGTGGACGAGGAGGAACTGTGGAAGGAGCTGCAGCGGGCCATCAAAGGAGCCGCGGAGATGTTCCTGGAGACGCGAGTCACCGAGGGAGAACAGCTCAGGAAAGATCTCCTCTCCAAGTTGGACGGCATGTTGGAACTGGTGGATTATATCTCTGACCGCTCGCCGAAGGTGGTGGCTGAGTACAGGCAGAGACTGGAGGACAAGGTCAGAGAACTTTTGAGCGACAACACGGTGGATGAGTCACGGCTTTTGACGGAGGTGACCATCTTTGCGGACAAAGTCTGTGTGGACGAGGAACTGGTGCGTCTGCGCAGCCATATTGAGACCACGAGGAACACTTTGGAGGAGGGCGGCTGTATCGGGCGCAAACTGGATTTCATCGCCCAGGAGATGAATCGGGAGGCCAACACCACGCTGTCCAAGTGCAATGATCTGGAGATATCCAACTGCGCCATCGAGCTCAAGACGGAGATCGAGAAGGTGCGGGAGCAGATACAGAATATCGAGTAACGGAGGCTGTATGCTGATTCACATCGGTTTCGGAAACATCGTGAACACGGACAAGATCATCGCCATCGTCAGTCCGGAGTCCGCGCCCATCAAGCGCATGGTGCAGCGGGCAAAGGAGCAGGGGACGGCCATCGATGCCACCCAGGGGCGCAAGACCAAGGCGGTGATGATGATGGAGAACGGGCAGGTGGTGCTGTCGGCGCTGCTGCCTGAGACTTTGGCGGGCCGCGCGAAGATTCCGGGACAGGAGACGCCGGGCGGATCCGGGGAGAGCGAGGAAATATGGGAAACAGCGGATCTGAAAAAGGAATTTTGATCGTTATATCCGGTTTTTCCGGGGCGGGGAAAGGGACTCTGGTCCGGAAGATTCTGGAGACCTACGACAATTACGCACTGTCCGTGTCCATGACCACCAGGGCGCCGAGAGAGGGAGAAGTGGACGGAGTCCATTACTTTTTTACGGACAGGGAACATTTTGAGGAGAAGATCGCGCAGAACGGACTGATCGAGTACGCGCAGTACTGCGGGAATTACTACGGGACACCCGGGGCCTATGTGGAAGAGCAGCTGTCGGCGGGCCGAAACGTGATCCTGGAGATAGAGATACAGGGGGCCCTGAAGATCAAGGAATCCTTTCCGGAGAGCCTTCTGATCTTCGTGACGCCGCCCACCGCGGCGGAGTTGGAGCGCAGGCTCAAGGGACGGGGGACGGAGACGGACGAGGTGATCGCCAAACGCCTTGCCTGGGCGAGTGAGGAATCAGAAGGCATGGCTGCCTATGATTATATAGTTGTAAATGATGATCTTAAGACCTGTGTGGAGGAACTTCACGGGATCGTGGAGGCCGCGCGCAGGGCGCCTGTTCGCAGGAAGGAATTCATAAAAGAAATCAGAGAGGAACTGAAAGGTTTCGTGAAAGGAGCACAAAATTAATGTTACATCCGTCTTATTCAGATTTGATAAAGGTTGTAAACAGCGAGGTGGAAAACGGAGAGGCGCCTGTGGTCAACAGCCGCTATTCCATCGTCATGGCGACTTCCAAGCGCGCCAGACAGATCATTGCGGGAGAGGATCCGTTGGTGGAGACGGACATCCGGAAACCGCTCTCCATGGCTGTGGAGGAGCTCAATCAGGGCAAGATCAAAATTCTTGGCGACGAGGAAGAAGAGGAATAGACCAAGTCGCTTGAGAGCGGTAGCCGGCGCGGGAAATTCTTCGTATGCCGGCTATTGTCGCATATGGAGCGGGCGGAGTCCGAGGGATATGACGGAATGACCATATTCAAGGCAGGAAACGGCCGGATGGGAGAAATACATGAAGATATTGTTGATATCCCTGGGATGTGACAAAAATCTGGTGGACTCCGAGAGGATGCTGGGAAAACTCTCGGAGCGGGGATATGATTTTACGGATGACGAGGACGAGGCGGATATCGCGGTGGTGAACACCTGCTGCTTTATCGGTGACGCCAAAGAAGAGAGCATCAACACGCTGTTGGAGATGAGCCGGCTCAAGGATTCCGGGCAGATCCGGGCGCTGATCGCCGCGGGCTGTCTGGCACAGCGATACAAAGAGGAGATTCAGCGTGAGATCCCGCAGGTGGACGCGGTGGTGGGCACCATGGCGGGCGATGAGATCGCGGACGCGGTGGAGGATGCGCTCGCGGGACGGGGCCGGAACCGCTACAGGAGCATTGACGCGCCGCAGACCGCCGGGCAGAGACGCATCGTGACCACGGGAGGGCATTTTGCCTATCTCAAGATCGCTGAGGGCTGTGACAAACACTGCACTTACTGTGTCATTCCGAAAGTGCGGGGGGGATTTCGCAGCGTGCCCATGGAGGAACTTGTGGCGGAGGCTGAGACATTGGCCGATGACGGGGTGAAAGAACTGATCCTGGTGGCTCAGGAGACCACCCTGTACGGGACGGATCTGTACGGGGAGAAGAGCCTTCACAGGCTGCTGCATGAACTGGGCGGGATCGCGGGAATCCGTTGGATCCGCATACTGTACTGCTATCCGGAGGAGATCACGGAGGAACTGATCGAGGCCATTGCCACGGAGCCCAAGGTGTGCCATTATCTGGATATTCCCATTCAGCACGCGTCGGATGCCGTGTTAAAACGCATGGGGCGGCGCACCAACGCGCGGGAATTGCGGGAGAGGATAGAGGGACTCAGGGAGAGGATTCCCGACATCTGTCTGCGGACCACCCTCATCAGCGGTTTTCCCGGGGAGACGCAGGAAGATTTTGAGGAGCTGTACCGTTTCGTGAACGAGATGGAATTTGACAGACTGGGCGTGTTTACTTATTCTCAGGAGGAGGATACCGCGGCGGCCGCCATGGAGGATCAGATCCCGGAGGATGTGAAGGCTTTCCGCAGGGATGAGCTCATGGAGCTGCAGCAGGCCATCGCCTTTGAGAAGGCGGAGGAACTGGTGGGCCGGGTGCTGACGGTGATGATAGAGGGCAAGGTGGCCGACGAGGACATCTATGTGGCGCGGACTTACAGGGATGCCCCCAATGTGGATGGCTATCTGTTCGTGAACACCACCGCCGATCTGATGACGGGGGATTTCGCCAAGGTGTTGGTGACGGACTCCAACGAATATGATCTGATAGGAGAACTGTATCATGAATAGTGATGTGAAGAAGAGCAAAATGAATCTTCCCAATAAGCTGACGGTGTTTCGCGTGGTCCTGATATTGCCCTTTGTGTTGATCCTGTTGGGGGCGCATCAGGGCTGGGGGTGGATCGGGACGCTGTTCGGCGGACAGAGCGCCTACGCGGAGTACACGGCTCTGGGGATCTTCGTCGTGGCGAGCCTGACGGATCTGTTGGACGGCAAGATCGCGAGAAAGTACGGTCTGGTGACCAATTTTGGCAAATTCATGGATCCTCTGGCGGATAAACTTCTGGTGTGCGCCGCCATGATCGTGTTGGTGGAGATGTCCCGGATCCCCTCGTGGGTGGTGGTCATTATCATCAGCAGGGAGTTTATCATCAGCGGTTTCAGGCTGATCGCCTCGGACAACGGTGTGGTGATCGCCGCGAGCTATTGGGGAAAGTTCAAGACCACTTTCCAGATGGTCATGATCTGCATGATGATCGTGAAGGACGCGCCCTTTTTGAGCGCTGATCCGAATCGGGTCAAAATGTTTGCCCTTGGAACGGATCTGATCATGTGGCTCGCGCTGGCGCTGACGGTGATCTCTCTGGCGGATTATCTGGTGAAGAACAAAGATGTGATGAAGGATGGTGTGAAATGACGGTTGAATTGATCAGTGTGGGGACGGAGATCCTTTTGGGCAGTATCGTGAATACCAATGCGGCTTATCTGGCGGAGCAGTGCGCGGGTCTGGGGCTGTCCTGTTACTATCAGAGCGTGGTAGGGGACAATGAGGAGAGACTCTCGCAGACCCTGCGCAATGCCATGGGGCGCGCGGATATCGTCATACTCTCCGGAGGACTTGGCCCCACGGAGGACGATCTGACCAAAGAGGTGGCCGCGAAGGTATGCGGACGCGCCCCGGTGATGAACGATATGTGGAGGGAACGCATCGCGGAATATTTCGCGGCCCGCGATATCACTCCCACGGAAAATAACTGGAAACAGGCCATGATCCCCGAGGGGGCGATCATGCTCGACAATCCCAACGGCACGGCGCCGGGGATTATTCTGGAGAACGGAGCAGTCAGGATTATTCTCCTGCCGGGCCCTCCCGGAGAGCTGATTCCCATGTTTGAGAGCAGCGTCAGACCTTATCTGGAGGCGTTGACCCCGGGAGTCATCTGCTCGCAGACCGTGAAGATCTGCGGGGTGGGCGAGAGCATGGCGGAGACCCGCGTGAAGGATCTGATCGATGCCCAGACCAATCCCACGCTCGCCACCTACGCCAAGCCGGGAGAGGTGCACATCCGTGTCACGGCATCCGCGCCGGAGGCCAAGGAGGCAAGGAAACTCATCAAACCTGTGGTGAAGGAGCTGAAGGCCCGTTTCGGCGAGGATATCTATACCACGGAGGAGGATGTGACGTTGGAGAAGGCGGTGGAGGATCTCCTGGCGGCCAATAAGCTGACGCTGACCTGTGTGGAGTCCTGCACGGGCGGTATGCTCTCCGCCAGACTGGTCAATGTCCCGGGATCTTCCGAGGTATTCCGCTCCGGTCTGGTGACCTATTCCAACAAGGCCAAGCGCAGACTGCTGGGCGTGAAGAAATCCACGCTCCAAAAGCACGGCGCGGTCAGCGCCCGCACCGCGGAGGAGATGGTCAAGGGCGCAGCCGTTCTGAGCAAATGTGACGTGACCGTCTCGATCACCGGCATTGCGGGCCCGGACGGCGGCACGAAAGAGAAACCGGTGGGTCTGGTCTACATCGCCTGCAATGTGAAGGGCAAGGTGACGGTGCAGGAATACCGTTTCAGCGGCAACCGCACCAAGATCAGAGAGAGCGCCGTGTCCGCCGCCCTGACGCTGATGCGCAGATGTATTTTGGAATACAGCAGTGATATGACTTTCGGGAAAAAGAAATAGGGCGTTGGGACACGGGCCCGAATTTGATCAAATTTTGATCAAAAGGCCTTGTCCCCGCCTGAAATTTATGTTACATTAAGTTATCTGATACTTCTACGGATATACCGCGGCATGTGTTGTGCCGCCGTGGTATATCATCTCTTTTATCGGGCATTTCGCCACAGGTTTCAGATGAAAAAATATTGGGAGGGATGCCTTTGAGGGAAGTTTAATGTACATATACCGTGCTATTTTATCATTATGAAAATAATGGTTGACAAAACCGAACAAATGTTTTATTCTGAATAACATAGAGAGAACATTTGTTCCTTGCGAAAAGGAGACATGAATATGGAAAGAGAAGAGAAACTGAAAGCGTTGGACGCGGCCATCAGCCAGTTGGAGAAACAGTACGGCAAGGGAACCGTGATGAAACTGGGCGACCCCTCGGCGCAGATGAATGTGGAGACCATTCCCACGGGCTCCTTAAGTCTTGATATCGCTCTGGGACTGGGCGGCATTCCCAGAGGAAGGATCGTGGAGATCTACGGGCCCGAGTCCAGCGGTAAGACCACCGTCACGCTGCACATGATCGCCGAGGTGCAGAAGAGGGGCGGTATCGCGGGATTCATAGACGCGGAGCATGCCTTGGATCCGGTATATGCCCGCAACATCGGAGTGGACATCGACAATCTCTATATCTCTCAGCCGGACAATGGCGAGCAGGCCATGGAGATCGCGGAGACCATGGTGCGCTCCGGAGCCATCGACATCGTGGTGATCGACTCCGTTGCGGCTCTGGTGCCCAAGGCGGAGATCGACGGGGATATGGGCGACAGCCATGTGGGCCTGCAGGCCAGACTGATGTCTCAGGCCCTGCGCAAACTCACGGCGGTCAGCAGCAAATCCAACTGTACGGTAGTGTTCATCAATCAGCTGCGCGAGAAGATCGGCATTATGTTCGGCAATCCGGAGACCACTACCGGCGGACGTGCCCTGAAGTTCTATTCCTCCGTGCGTCTGGACGTGCGCCGTATCGAGTCGCTCAAACAGGGCGGAGAGGTGATAGGCAACCGCACCCGCGTGAAAGTGGTGAAGAACAAGATCGCGCCGCCTTTCAAGGAGGCGGAGTTTGATATCATGTTCGGCGAGGGCATCTCCATGGTGGGAGACATTCTGGACTTGGCCGCGAACATTGATGTCATTGTGAAATCGGGCGCATGGTACGCCTATGAGGGCAATAAGATCGGTCAGGGGCGCGAGAACGCCAAGCAATATCTGAAAGATAATCCCGCAGTCTGCGAGGAGGTGGCCGCCAAGGTGAGGGCTTATTACAATCTGGACGGCGCAGGGCATCAGGCGGAACAGGATGCCATGCAGGGAGCAGGACAGGATGCTGAGCGGGACAACGCGGGGAACACAGGACATTCTGCCGGGCAGAATGTCCCGCAGGGCGACGATAAGGGCGGCAGACAGGCCGCAGGCTCCCGCAGGAGCGCAAAGGGGCAGGATGAGGCATAATGCGGATCACGGGGATCGAGGAACTGACGAAATCACGCAGTAAAGTATACATTGACGGGGAGTTCGCCTTTGTGCTCTACAAGGGCGAGCTCCGCCGCTTTCACATGGATGTGGGAGAGGAGCTCTCGGAGGAAGACCACGATGTCATCCTCGGCGAGATTTTGCCCAAACGGGCCAAAGTGCGCGCCATGAACCTCTTGAAGAAACGCGAGTACACCACCGCCGGGCTGCGCGGCAAACTGGAGCAGGGGATGTATCCCGAGGGCGTCATTGAGGAGGCGCTTGAATATGTCGCCTCTTTTCACTATACGGACGATCTGCGCTATGCCACGCAGTATATCATCTGCCACGGGGAGAACCGCAGCCGCAGACGGATAGAACAGGATCTGCAGGCGAAGGGCATCGACAGGGAGACTTTTCGCGCCGCGTGGGACGCATGGGCGCAACAGGGGGGCGTTGGAGACGAGAGCGGGATGATCCGAAAGCTCTTGACAAAGCGCCGATATGATCCGGACACGGCGGACTACGCGCAGACCCGTAAACAGATCGCTTTTCTCATAAATAAGGGCTTTGAGCCGGAGAGCATCCGGAGGGCGCTCAAAGAGTACGGCCGGGACGTGGAAGAGCTGTTTTAGCGGAGTTTTCGGACTTATCCCGGCATTTATTTCATCCGGCGTATTCTTTCACTTGACATCACGGTCATTTCAGTTTAAAATTGAACTGTTGTGAATTGCTTGTTTGATTGTTTATGGAACCTGTTTTACAGGCAAAGTGTACAATGAAAATTTCATAAAAGGAGGTGCTCCTGTAATGACGCTGCCAAACATTATTATCATGCTGGTCGTCGCATTGGTGTGTATCCTTGCCACTGCCGTGGTCACTCATTCGCTTACGGTTTCTCATCTGAAGAAATCCGCCGCCAACACCATTGGCAATGCGGAGGAAAAGGCGAGAGAGATCATTGATGACGCGTTGAAATCTGCGGAGACCCGGAAACGCGAGTCGCTGCTTGAGATCAAGGAAGAGACCATTCGCACAAAGAATGAGTTGGACAAGGAGATCAAGGAACGCAGGTCTGAGGTACAGCGGGATGAACGCAGAGTACAGCAGAAGGAAGCGAACATTGACAAGAAGGCGGATGCGATCGAGAGGCGTGAGCAGAGTCTGTCGGCAAGAGAAGATTCCCTCAACAAGATGAAGGATGAAGTCTCCCGACTGAATGAGCAACGTTTACAGGAACTGGAACGAATTTCAGGTTTAACCTCTGAACAGGCAAAAGACTACTTATTGAAAATTGTTGAAGATGAAGTGAAACATGAAACGGCCGTGATGATCAAGGAATTGGAGAGTCAGGCCAAGGAGGAGGCTGACAAAAAGGCCAAGGAATATGTTGTCTCCGCAATCCAGAGATGTGCTGCAGATCATGTCTCGGAGACCACCATTTCCGTTGTGCAGCTTCCCAGCGATGAGATGAAAGGCCGGATCATTGGCCGTGAGGGACGTAATATCCGTACCCTTGAGACTATGACGGGAGTGGATCTGATCATTGACGACACGCCCGAGGCAGTGATTCTCTCCGGATTTGATCCCATCCGCCGTGAGGTGGCGCGGATCGCTCTTGAGAAATTGATCGTGGACGGTCGAATCCATCCCGCGCGCATTGAGGAGATGGTGGAGAAAGCCCAGAGAGAAGTTGAGGTAATGATCAAGGAGGAAGGTGAGGCCGCCGTTCTGGAAGTGGGCGTACATGGCATTCACCCCGAACTTGTGAGACTACTCGGAAAGATGAAGTTCAGGACCAGCTATGGTCAGAACGCGTTGAAACATTCCATAGAGGTGGCGCAGCTCTCAGGTCTGCTCGCCGCTGAGATGGGACTTGATGTGAGACTGGCCAAGAGAGCGGGACTTCTTCATGACATCGGCAAGTCCGTTGACCATGAGATGGAAGGTTCCCATGTACAGCTCGGCGCGGAACTCTGCCGGAAGTACAAGGAGAATGCTGTGGTGATCAACGCAGTGGAATCCCATCACGGCGACGTGGAGGCCACATCCCTCATTGCATGTATCGTGCAGGCCGCCGATACAATCTCTGCTGCAAGACCGGGAGCCAGAAGAGAGACGCTGGAGACCTATACCAGCAGATTGAAACAATTAGAAGAGATAACAAACAATTTCAAAGGTGTAGACAAGTCTTTTGCTATTCAGGCAGGTCGTGAAGTTCGTGTTATGGTAGTGCCCGAGCAGGTTACAGATGCCGACATGGTGCTGATGGCCCGCGATATCTCCAAGCAGATAGAGGCTGAGATGGAGTATCCCGGACAGATCAAGGTCAATGTGATCCGCGAGAGCCGAGTGATTGATTACGCAAAATAAGCGTGCGATACCATAGACAGTTCAGGACGTAAAACAAAATTGCATAATTGTTGAGATGACCGTCGCGGAATCCGCGGCGGTCATTTTGCGTGTCTTAAGGGTATTCCAAGAGACCTGAATCCCGGCAGGGCAGTCATTTTGCGTGTCTTATGGTGTACCGAGAGGTCGGCCCCGACAGGGCAGTTATTTTTGCTCGGCACGTTCTCACTCGGCGAAAAACGCAGCGGTGCTAAGCTCAACAGGACTTCGCTAAGCACCGGCGTTTTTCAACGGCTCTCGCAAAACAACCGCCCTGCCGGGACAGGTTTCTCAGTACACCTATGAAGATCGCACCCGACCAATCCCAAAAATCCGGCATGAAAATCAAAAAAACTCTTGTCTAATGCCAATTCTTATAGTATGATTATCCAAGTGTATGATTGTATACCATTATGCAGAGAGGAAATGTCTGCCGAACAGACGGATGGGAGTAATTATGAAAGCGTACAAGGAATTGAGCAGAGAAGAATTGTCGGCCCTGCAGTCCCGGCTGAATGCGGAGTATGATGAGGCGAAGGCCCGGGGACTGAATCTGAATATGTCCAGGGGAAAGCCCGCGGCGGATCAGTTGGATATGGGAATGAGCTATCTGGATGTTTTAGACGGCAGTTCCGATATGATGACGGAGTCGGGGGCGGATACCCGCAATTATGGAGAATTGACCGGGATCGGTGAGGCGAAAACTCTGATGGCCGCCATGATGGGGGTTCCCGCGGAGAATGTGATCGTCTACGGCAATGCCAGCCTGACCATCATGTACGATACCGTATCCCGCTCCGTGACGCACGGTGTCATGGGCAGCACCCCTTGGTGCAAGTTGGACAAAGTAAAGTTTCTGTGTCCGGCTCCGGGATATGACAGGCATTTTGCCATCACGCAGCACTTTGGCATCGAGATGATCACCATACCCATGACACCCCAGGGGCCTGACATGGACATGGTGGAGGAGCTGGTGTCCAAGGATGCCGCCGTCAAGGGGATCTGGTGTGTGCCCAAATACTCCAATCCCCAGGGCTATGTCTATTCGGACGAGACCGTCAGACGCTTTGCCAATCTGAAACCCGCAGCGGAGGATTTTAGAATTTATTGGGACAACGCCTATGTGATTCATGATCTGTATCCGGACAGGGATCATCCGCTGTTGGATATTTTGAGTGAGTGTGAGAAAGCGGGCAATCCGGATATGGTCTTTGAGTTTGCCTCCACGTCCAAGGTGATCTTTGCGGGAGGCGGTATCGCTGCCATGGCCGCGTCTTTGGCTAATCTGAAGGACGCGCAGCGCACCATGACCCTTCAGACCATCGGTTATGACAAGATCAATCAGCTGCGTCATGCCCGCTATTTTAAAGATTTGGCGGGACTGAAGGCACATATGCGCAAGCATGCGGATCTGATGCGCCCCAAGTTTGAGGCCGTGTTGGAGGTGTTGGACAGAGAGCTTGCGGACGCGGGCATCGGCGCATGGACCAGACCGGACGGCGGCTATTTCATCTCTTTTGACGCCATGGAGGGTTGCGCGAAGGCCATCGTGGCCAAATGTAAGGAGGCAGGTGTGGTGCTCACCGGTGCGGGGGCGACGTTCCCCTACGGCGTGGACCCCAAGGACAGCAATATCCGTATCGCGCCCACTTATCCCACCCCGGAGGAACTGGCCCTGGCGACGGATCTGTTTGTGCTCTGCGTCAAACTGGTCAGCGTGAACAAATTGTTGGAGAATGCCTGAGCGGGGCGGCCGGCGGACCCTGCTGTGAGCAAAGCGGCCGGCGGACAACCCGACCGTGAACAGGATGGGCGGCGAATAACCCGGCCGCGAACAGGACGGCGAACAACCCGGTTTCGGACAGAAGGAGGATATGATGGCGGAATATAAGCGTTTGGAGCGCACCCTGATCGCGAAGGGGGCGATCCTTGATTACTATCAGGATACCATGCAGATACCCAACGGCAATGTGGCCAAATGGGATCTGATCGACCACAAGGGCGCCGCCGCCGTGGTGGCGGTGAGAGGAGACGGCAAACTGGTGATGGTGCGGCAGTACCGCAACGCGTTGGAGAGGGAGACTCTGGAGATTCCCGCCGGCGGGCTGAACGGCAGGGAAGAGCCCACGGACCGTGCCGCGGCCAGAGAGTTGGAGGAGGAGACGGGATATGTCTGCGGGGAGTTGGAACTTTTAAACTCCATCTATACCACAGTGGCTTTCTGCAATGAGAAAATAGATATTTATCTGGCGAGGGATCTGCAGCCGGGATCACAGCACACGGACGAGGACGAGTATCTGAACGTGGAGGCATGGGCTTTGGAGGATCTGATGCAGATGATATTTGAAAGCAAGATTCAGGATTCCAAGACCATCTGCGGCATCCTGACCTACGCGGCCAAATACGGGCAGGAGGATTAGAACGCACAGGAGGACTGAAAGCCCGCCGACCTGCATATATTGAAGGAGACAAGGCGGGGGAGGCAGTGCGGGTGAAACGCTCTTACGGGTATATTTTTCCGGTGGGACTGATAGCCGGAATCCTTATGATGAATTTGGGAAAGGACATTTTGCTGGAAAACACGGGGCTGTTGGACGAGGATACCTTGCGGTATATGTCGTCCGCGGCCACGGACGGCAGTGTTCTTTTTGCTTTTGTATTGAGAAAGCGTATGCTGTTTGTCGGGGCGATGGCTCTGATCGCCACCACTTATCTGGGGGTGGCCGCCTGTGTGTTCGCGGCGGGTTGGTACGGTCTGGCAACGGGGGCTTTTCTGGCCGCCGGGGTGCTGCGGTACGGCGTGAGGGGAATCCTTCTGGTGTCGGCGGCGACTTTGCCCCAGTATCTTCTGTACGGTCCGGCGATCTATGCGCTGCTATTGTGGTGCGAGAAGACCTGCCGTATGATCTATGGAAAGAAGCGTTATCGGGGCGCCGGGACGGAGGCCGAATTTAGGGACGGCTCTTATCTCGCAAAAAGACCCGCCGTATTCGGGCGGATCTTTTCTCTGTTGGTCATATTCTTAGTGATGGTGGCGGGATGTGCGTTGGAGAGCTATGTCAATCCCGCGATACTGAGGGCATTTTGGCGGATCGGGTGATCATTCGTACCCGTCGGATCGGACGATCATTCGTACTCGGCCAGATCATAGATGAGCCGCTCCGTGTCCGCCCATCCCAGACAGGGGTCGGTGATGGATTTGCCGTACACGCCCTCGCCGATCTTCTGGCAGCCCTCTTCAATGTAGCTCTCGATCATCAGGCCTTTCACCAACTTGTGGATGTCCGGATTGAGCTTGCGGTTGTGCATGATCTCCTTGGCGATCCGGACCTGCTGCTTGAACTGCTTGTTGGAATTGGAGTGGTTGGTGTCGATGACACAGGCCGGGTTCTTGAGATCCCTTGCGTCATACATTTCCAGAAGGCGGTTCAAGTCCTCGTAGTGGTAGTTGGGATTGTTCTGGCCGTGCTTGTTGGTGGCTCCGCGCAGGATGGTGTGCGCCATGTCATTGCCGGTGGTATTCACCTCCCAACCCCGGTAGATAAAGGAGTGGTGGTGCTGCGCCGCGTAGACCGCGTTCAGCATCACGGAGAAGTCTCCGCTGGTGGGATTTTTCATGCCTGCCGGCACATCAAAGCCGCTGACGGTCAGACGGTGTTGCTGATCCTCAACGGAGCGGGCTCCGATGGCCACATAGGACAGGACATCCGACAGATATCCCCAGTTCTCCGGGTAGAGCATCTCATCGGCAGCGGACAATCCCGTCTCCTCAAAGGCGCGGATATGCATTTTGCGGATGGCGACCAGACCGGCCACGAAATCAGGTTTCTGCTCAGGGTCGGGCTGATGCACCATTCCCTTGTAGCCCTCGCCGGTGGTGCGGGGTTTATTGGTGTAAATCCTGGGGATCAGGATCAGCTTGTCGCTCACCTTGTCGTTGATCTTGGCCAGGCGGTTTACATAATCGCAGACGGAATCCTCGTTGTCCGCGGAGCAGGGGCCGATGATCACCAGAAATTTGTTGCTTTTGCCGGTGATGACGTCGCGGATCTCGGCATCTCTCTTTTTCTTCAGCTCGGCCAACTCCTTGGGAAGCGGATGCTCCTCCAATATTTCCGCGGGAGTGGGCAGTCTCTTGATAAATTCAAAGCTCATGTTCATCCTCCATTTTAAGGCGCTTTGCGCCATATCTTTCTCTTTGCGCCGCCCGGCATGCATAAGGGCAGTCCGCACGGCTCGGAACTATTATAGTATAACTTGTCTAAATATGCAATTTTAACTTTTTTATTATTTTTACTTTCCCCAAAAAGGAGAATATGCTATACTGATATGGAAATGTCTGATTAGAGGAGTATGAGGGTATGGCAGGAGACGCAAAATCAAATGTTTCCGCCAGACAAAAGCGGGTTCGCAGACTGAAAAGGCTGATCGTCCTCACATTGATGATCCTGCTGTGGACGCCAATCCTATGTTGCGCGGTCATGCTGTGCAGGATCAGGGGATTGAACCGGGAGATCGATGAACTCTCCGAGAGGCTTTCGGCATTGGAGCAGTATGTCAGGACGCAGGCGCAGTCGCCCGACCGGACGCGGGATCCCGCCGTGGAGCCTGAAGACGGGGAGCGGGAGACAGGGGAGGAATCCTCCGAATCCGCGCAGTCTGCAGAAGATACCGCAGAGGACATCCGCCACAAGGTGTATCTGACCTTTGATGACGGGCCGAGCATTTACACGGATGATATTTTGGATATACTGGCAGAATATGATGTCAAAGCTACTTTCTTTGTGGTCGGCAAGGAGGACGACTCATCCAAGGAGGCGCTGCTCAGGATCGTGGAGGAGGGACATACTCTGGGTATGCACTCCTACAGTCACAAATACTCCGAACTGTATGCCTCGCAGGAGAGTTTTGAGGAGGATTTTGTGAGACAGCGCGACTATCTGGAGGAACTGACGGGGATATCCTGCAGGTTCTACAGGTTTCCGGGCGGAAGTTCCAACACGGTGAGCAAGGAGGACATGCATGTGTTCATGGACTACCTGGACAGTCAGGATGTGGTGTTCTTTGACTGGAACGTTGCCTCGGGAGACGGCGGCAGCAAGTTGCTCGATCCGGACACACTGGTGGAGAACAGCACGGCGGATCTGGAGCGTTGGAACACGGCGATCGTCCTGATGCATGATTCGGCGGACAAGCCCACCACCGTGGAAGCCCTGCCCCAGATCATCGAGAAGATATTGGCCATGGAGGACACCGCGATATTGCCGATCACGGAGGACACGGTGCCCGTACAACATGTACACTAGCGAAGAAATATATAATGGAGGTGCTGATAAAATGGGATTTTTTTCGGATTTAAAGGAGGATCTGTCACAGGCGGTCAATGAGCTGATGCCCTCGGCGGATGTTTCGGAGGAACAGGAGACTCCCGCGGAGACCGTGGGGATGTCCGCGGAAGATATTTCTCTGGAAGAGATGCTCAAAAATATCGACGAGGTACAGGTTCCCGAGGATGTGACCGGGGCGGAAAGTACGGAGCCCGTGGAAAATGTGGAGCCCGTGGAAAGTACGGAGCCCGCGGAAAGCACGGAGCCCTCTCTGGAGGATGTGTTGGCGGCAGCTCTGGAAACCCTTCCCGTCGAGGACTCGGAGCCGGTGGCGCTGTCCGGCGGGGCTGCGGCACCGGATATGGCGGCAGAGCCCGCTGCGGATTATGCGGCGGCGTTTGCGGCAACAGAATCCGGCGCGGAGGAGAATGTGACGTCGGCGTTCGCGGCGGCAGAGGCATACACGGCATCGGAGGTTGCGGCCATGGAGGAGAATATGGCGACGGCATTTGAGACGGCAGAGTCTGCCGCTGAGGAGAATGTGACGTCGGCGTTCACGGCGGCGGAGGCATACACGGCATCGGCATTTGCGGAGGAGCCCGCCGCGGAGGAGAATGCGGCATCGGGGTTTGCGACGGAATCCGCGCAGGAGGAGTTTGTGACAGAGGAGCCGACAGCAGAGTATACGGCGGAGTTGGCGGCGGAGCCCGGCGCGGAGGACAAGACAGACGCGGATGCATTTGCGTACGCGGCAGCGGAAACAGCGGAGGCGCAGACAGCGGATCCGGAAATCATAGAAGAGAGTAAAGGAGCGGAGGAAGAGATGGACAGTTATGTAAGCAGACCTGTATCGGATGAGGTGGCAGTGATCACAGAGGGAATGCAGATTCACGGAGACATTATGTCGGAGGGTTCCATGGATGTCACGGGAACGGTGGAAGGCAATATTGACATTCGGGGCAAACTGAATATCACCGGACATATCAACGGCAATTCCAAGGCGGCCGAAGTGTATGCGGAAGGCGCCAAGATCAACGGCGAGGTGGTCAGCGAGGGCGCGGTGAAGATCGGTGACAGCTCCGTGATCATCGGCAACATTACCGCCAAGAGCGCGGCTATCGCGGGTGCGGTGAAGGGCGACATCGATGTGCAGGGTCCCGTGATCCTGGATTCCTCGGCCATCGTCATGGGCAACATCAAGTCCAAGTCCGTACAGATCAACAACGGCGCGGTGATCGAGGGTATGTGTTCACAGTGCTATGCGGATGTGAGCCCTACCAATTTCTTTGATGAGTATAAGAACGAGACCAAGAGCAATAAGAAGGCCAAGCAGGACAAAGCGGAAAATAAATAGGCAGTCGGCCGGATAGTATCAGAAAGCAGCGGGGGAAACCATGCGTAGAATTTTATTGAAACTTTCAGGGGAAGCGCTTGCAGGGGACAAAAAGTTCGGACTAAACGAGGAGACCGCGCGGGGAGTGGCACTGCAGGTCAAAGAATTGGTGGATGACGGTATCCGGGTGGGCATTGTCATCGGCGGCGGCAATTTCTGGCGGGGCAGGTCCAGCGAGAATATCGACCGCACCAAGGCGGACCAGATCGGGATGCTCGCCACGGTGATGAACTGCATTTATGTATCGGAGATTTTTCGCTCCGTGGGGATGATGACGGATATCCTCACACCCTTTGAGTGCGGCGCTTTTACGGAGTTGTTTTCCAAGGACAGGGCGAACAGATACTTTGACGCAAATCATGTCATTTTCTTTGCGGGAGGTACGGGACATCCCTATTTTTCCACGGATACCGGCGTGGTGCTGCGTGCCGTGGAGGTGGACGCGGACGTGATCCTTCTCGCCAAGTCCATAGACGGTGTGTACGACGCGGATCCCGCCAAGGATCCGAATGCCCGCAAGTACGATGAGGTCAGCATCGACGAGGTGATCGCCCGCAATCTGCAGGTGGTGGATATGACGGCCTCCATCATGGCGCGGGACAACCGAATGCCCATGTGGGTGTTCGGGCTGCATGAGGACAACAGCATTATCAACGCCGTGAAGGGAGAGTTTCACGGCACCAAGGTGACCGTGTAGAGAGTTTTTCGGGTCAAAGGAGATCAAGAGTCAGGATTATGGAGTCCCGGACAGGGAAACGGAGGAAATATGGACGCAAGATTAGAGCAGTACGATGACAAGATGAAAAAAGCAATCAGTTTTCTGGAGCAGGATTACGCGGGAATCCGCGCGGGGAGAGCCAATCCCCATGTGTTGGACAAGATCCGCGTGGATTACTACGGCACGCCCACTCCCATTCAACAGGTCGGCAATGTGACCGTTCCCGAGGCCCGCATCATTCAGATCGCGCCTTGGGAGAAGAATATGATCCGTGAGATCGAGAAGGCGATCCAGACATCGGATCTGGGCATCAACCCCTCCAATGACGGCAATGTGATCCGTCTGGTGTTCCCTGAACTCACCGAGGAGCGCAGAAAGGATCTGGTGAAGGATGTCAAGAAGAAGGCGGAGGACGCCAAGGTTGCGGTGCGCAATATCAGACGCGACGGCAATGACGCGCTCAAGAAGTTGAGCAAGACGGAGATCTCCGAGGATGAGATCAAGCAGATGGAGGATCAGCTCCAGAAACTGACGGATAAATATGTCAAGGAGATCGACGGTCTGATGGATGCCAAGTCCAAAGAGATCATGACGGTTTAGAACGCAGCGGGCAAACGGGGGCGGAGAGGGCAAAAGTACCATGCCCGACCGCCCTATCTTTAACATGGGCGGTACGCAGAGGATGCTGCCCGTTGTTTGGCTCGGATGAGGATGATAAATGGAAGAGAATTTACGGATGCCACGCCATGTGGCGATCATATTGGACGGCAACGGCCGTTGGGCCAAGGCCAGGAAGATGCCCCGCAATTACGGACACGCGGAGGGTGCCAAGACCGTGGAGGTCATCTGCGAGGAGGCATATAAGATGGGCATTCGCTATCTGACGGTCTATGCCTTCTCCACGGAGAATTGGAACAGGCCGCAGGATGAGGTGGACGCTCTGATGAAACTGCTGCGCAATTATATGAAGAACTGCTTAAAGACGGCGGAGAAGAATCATATGTGCGTGAAGGTCATCGGGGATGTCTCAAGGCTTGACGAGGATCTGCGCGTCAAGATCGCGGAGTTGGAGCAGGCCACCGCCCACAATGACGGACTGCATTTTCAGGTGGCCATCAATTACGGCGGCAGGGATGAGATGACAAGGGCCGCCCGCCGGGTGGCGGAGAAGGTGGCGGCCGGAGAACTGAGAGCGGAGGATGTGACGGAGAGTCTGTTGGCGGAACATCTGGACACTGCAGGCATACCGGATCCGGATCTTCTGATCCGTACCTGCAATGAGCAGCGGATCTCCAATTTCCTGTTGTGGCAGTCGGCCTACACGGAGTTTTATTTTACCCCCGTGGCATGGCCGGATTTCACAAAAGAAGAATTGCTCAGGGCCGTGGAGGCATATAATCATAGAGACAGAAAGTACGGGGGTCTGAAGGAGGAATAGAAATGTTTTGGACCAGATTAGTCAGCGGAGTGGTCCTGTTGGTCATGGCGATTCTGGCCATGAGCATCGGAGGATGGCCCCTGTTGTTGGCGCTGTATTTTTGTTCCATGGTCGCCTACAGGGAGCTGACCAAGGCATTGGGCTGCGCGTCGCGCAAGGGAAAACTGAATGCCTTGGAGCTGATCGGCTATCCGGGAGTGACGGCTTATTATCTCATGCTCTTTTTCACAGAGGACAGGATCTGGCTGCTCATGTGCATTGTGGCGGTGTTTATCGCGGAGATGTTCGTGTATGTGGTCACATTTCCCAAGTATCGGTCGGAGCAGGTGGCGGCGGCGGTGTTTTCTTTCCTGTACGCGCCTCTTCTGCTCTCTTTCGTGTACCTGACAAGGATGTGTCCGCAGGGCATCTATATGGTGTGGATGATCCTCATCAGTTCCTGGGGATGCGATACCTGCGCCTATGCGGTGGGTAAACTCATCGGCAAAAAGAAGATATTCCCGCGGCTCAGCCCCAAGAAATCTCTGGAGGGATGTATCGGCGGCGTGTTGGGGGCCGCGCTGATCGGCGGTCTCTACGGATACTTTTTCGTGGAGAAGGTTCTGCCGGATCAACAGGTGGCATGGGCCATCGCCTTTATCTGCGCCATGGGAGCCGTCATGAGCATGTTGGGCGATCTGGCGGCCTCGGCCATCAAGAGAAATCACGATATCAAAGATTATGGCAAGCTGATCCCGGGACATGGCGGGATCATGGACCGGTTTGACAGTATGACCGTGACGGCGCCGATGATCTATTTTCTGTCGCTGCTGATGATACTGTAGGCGGTGATATCCGCAGGAAGCGCAGGCGGTGCGGGCAGAATCGTAGTCGGCGGCGCGGTCGGGAGTAATGCAACAGGGTTAAAACAAAGATAAAATAGGAATAAAACAGGGATAAACAGGATGGAATCGGATAAAAACTCAGACAGAAACGCAGATAGAATTTCAGATAAAATTTTAAACACAAAGAACATAGCCCTCTTGGGGTCCACGGGCTCCATCGGGACGCAGACATTGGAGATCGTGCGCGCCAACCCGGATCTTAAGGTGGTGGCCATGGCGGCGGGATCCAATGTGGCGCTGATGGAGGAGCAGGTCAGGGAGTTCAGGCCCGGGATCGTGGGCATGTGGAGTGAGGAGGCCGCCCGGGATCTGCGCGGCCGTGTTGCGGATCTGCCGGTGCGGGTGGTGTCCGGAATGGACGGCCTTTTGGAGATCGCGGTTTGGGAGGAGGCCGATGTATTATTGACGGCCATAGTGGGAATGATTGGTATCAGACCTACCATCGCGGCCATTGAGGCGGGCAAGGACATAGCTCTGGCCAACAAGGAGACTCTGGTGTGCGCGGGACATATCATCATGCCTCTGGCCCGGGAACGCGGTGTGTCGATCCTGCCGGTGGACAGCGAGCACAGCGCAATCTTCCAATCCCTGAACGGCGAGCCGGCGGATAAGATCGAGAAGATCCTGCTCACCGCGTCGGGAGGGCCCTTCCGCGGGAGGAGCAGGGAGGAACTGGCCAAGGTCCGTCCGGAGGATGCCTTAAGACATCCCAACTGGTCCATGGGCCGGAAGATCACCATCGATTCCTCCACGCTGGTGAACAAGGGACTGGAGGTTATGGAGGCCAAGTGGCTCTTCGACGTGGACCTCGACCGCATTCAGGTGGTGGTGCATCCCCAGAGCATCATCCACTCGGCGGTGCAGTATGTGGATGGAGCCATCATGGCGCAGCTCGGCATGCCGGACATGAAACTGCCCATTCAGTACGCCCTGTATTATCCGGACAGACGCCCCATGGCGGGCAGGCGCGTGGATTTCTTTGAGTTGGGCGGCATCACTTTTGAGAGACCTGACACGGATGTGTTTGTGGGACTGAAACTGGCCTATGAGGCGGCAAGCGCGGGCGGCAGTATGCCCACGGTATACAACGCGGCCAATGAGAAGGCGGTGGGACTGTTTTTGGATCGGAAGATTTCCTATCTTCAGATCACGGATCTGATTGCGGAATGTATGGCGGCGCATCATGTGATCCCCGATCCCACGGTGGAGGAGATACTGGCCGCAGAGAGGGAGTCGGAGGAATATATAGCAAGTAAAACGGATCAGCCGGGGGCCGAACCGGGCTGACCGGGTTCATAAAGGGATTGACATATGAGAATAGAGACGATCATTATTTTTATCATAATCTTTGGTCTGGTGGTCATTTCCCATGAGATGGGTCATTTTTTGTTGGCCAAGGCCGGAGGCATTCATGTGGTGGAGTTCGCGGTGGGCATGGGTCCCACGCTCTTTTCTTTCAAAAAGGGAAATACCAAATATTCCCTGAAACTGCTGCCCATAGGCGGCGCCTGTATGTTTGAGGGGGAGGACGGGCTCAATCTCAAGGAGGGCGAGCCCAATCCGGGAGCCTTTCCCAATGCCAATGTGTGGAAAAGGATCTCCACGGTGGCGGCGGGTCCGATCTTTAATTTTATACTGTCCTTTGTCATCGCTCTGGCCATGGTGAACATGATCGTGATCCGTGATCCGGTGGCCACGGAGGTGTTGGAGGGCGGGGCTGCCATGGAGGCGGGACTTCAGGACGGCGACCGCATCATCGCGCTGAATGGGGAGCGGATCCGGCTCTATGAGGAGATCCTGCTCTTTAACACATTGTACAGGGGCGGTGATGTGGAACTGGTCTATGAGAGAGGCGGAGCGCGCTACACTACGACGATCACGCCGAAGTACAGCGAGGAGAACGGCAGGTATATGATGGGGTTCTCCAATGCGGATTTCGTGGAACTGCAGGGATTGGATGCCTTAAAATACGCGTATTATGAACTGCGCTACAATGTGAAGAACACCTACAAGAGTCTGGGAATGCTTTTGTCCGGGCAGGTCAGCCGCAAGGACGTGGCGGGACCCGTGGGCATCGCCAATGTGGTGGAACAGACCTATGAACAGGCGGTGGTGTACGGGTGGAAGGATGTGTTGGTGAATATGATGAATATCACCCTCATGCTGTCCGTGAATCTGGGCATCATCAATCTCCTGCCCCTGCCCGCGCTGGACGGCGGCAGACTGGTGTTTTTGGCGTTGGAAGTCATCCGCGGCAAGCCCGTTCCGCCCGACAAGGAGGGCATGGTGCATTTTATCGGTCTGATGTTCTTTATGATCCTGATGGTATTTATCTTCTTTAACGATCTGGCCAATGTGTTTGGCGTCTGAATCCGGTATATTTCTCTATTTTACCTGATATTGCAAATGCCGGATGCTTGCGAAACTTTCCGAAAGACCTGTTTCGCGGGCGTCCGGGCAGGAGGAAAATTTATGCGAATATTGACAGGCTGTTTCGGGTCGCGAGACCGGGAGGCCCTTTGTCTGGCGGAGAGGACTGCCCGGGAGGGGGACGGGCGGCCCATCGCCTTTGCCTGCGTGGCAGAGGGGACGTCCGGCATGGGGATATCCGATATGGAAACATATCTGCAAAGCCGGTTTTGGGAATCGGCGCTGCCCCTGTGCGCAAAGGGTTCCCCCGCGAAATGCGTGGACCGGGTGATGAAAACTTTCATAAAGGATTTTATGCGTTGTGCGAAAAGGACGCATGGAGGTCATATAGGGGCAGATCGCGGGATGTTTGCGCCCTTCGGACAGACGGATGCGGCGATGCTCTTTTGCGTGGGGACGGAATGTTTCTATGCATGGAATGGAAAAGCGGATATCCGGCTGATCAACTTTCTGTTTGGCAGAGCGCATATGAAGACTCTCACACGGCTCTCCGGGGAGCCGGTGTGCGAGCGGGCGACATTGGAGCCGGGAGTGGGACTGCTCCTGGGCAACGCGGCATATTTTGCCCATATGAGCGGGACAGACTTAGGGGAATGTCTGACGGCGGGTGATATCCGCAGTCAGGAGAGGTTGGAGCGCCGGCTGACGGAGAGCTGTGAAGAGGCGGAGAGAAGGGGCGCGGAATGTGTGGCGGCGGCTCTGGTGGCGGTGGAAGAGGAGGAGTCCGGGGAATTGGAAAGGGTTCTGCGCCGCAGGGGTTACGGCCGGCTCTCGGAGGCGGGAACGGGATCTTTCGGCAGGGTTTATCGCGTGCGGGAGAACGCGGGCGGCAGGGAGCTTGCATGTAAGGTGGCGGAGGGCATGGAGGCGAGGGCGATCCTCAGACGGGAGGCCGCGTTGCTCAAAGCGTTGGATCACCCGCTCTTTGCGCGCTATGAGGACTATGCGGAGGGAGAGCGGATCGCCATGCTTTTCATGGAATATGCAGAAGGGCGGGATCTTGACGCGGTATTGCGAAGAGGCCCCTTAAGCGGACGGCGGGCGCGGGCCGTCGCCGTCCGGATCGCCGAGGGACTTCTGTATCTGCACGAGTTGCCGGATCCCGTGCTCTACAGAGATCTCAAGCCGGGCAATGTCCGCGTGGACCGCAGGGGAGGGGTCAAACTTTTGGATCTCGGCTGTGCCTGCAGATTGTCCGAGGCGGAGGGCAGCAGAGCCGGCAGCAGGGGATTTGCCGCCCCGGAGCAGTTGGATGCTGCGGGCGGAGACACCCAAACCCCCTGTCCGCAGGGATTTTACAGTGATGTCTATGCCTGGGGCAGACTGCTGGAACATATGACGGTGGGTTTAGACCGCTCGCCCGCTTGGGAGAGCCTGATCCGGGCTTGCACGGAACGGGATCCCTCTCTTCGGCCGCAGAGTATGAGAGAGGCGTTGGAGAGATTCAAAAATTTTGAGTAATATTTTTATTCAGGGGTTAATTATTTACAAGTGTAATCCGATAAATAATAGGAAGAGACGTTGCATGGCGTGAGACAGAGATGAAACGGAGGAACTCATGGGAGAGACGACACCGAGCGAAAATGAATGGCTGATCATGGAGATCGTCTGGAAGGCCGGCGGATCCATGACGGCCGCGGAGATCATCACCGCGCTGAAGGACAGCGTGAGCATCAGCGATAAGACCATTCGGGTCATGATCAACCGCCTTGTGTCGAAGGGCGTGTTGAACTATGATGTGGACGAGAAGGACGCCAGAGTGTATCACTATCAGGCTGCCCGCAGCAGGGAGGAGTGTCTGGCCGTCAAGAGCGACCGTTTCGTAAAGAATTTCTTTGGGGGGGATGCCACTTTGGCGGTGGCAGGTTTCCTGCGGTCGGCTGCAATGTCCAAGGAGCAGCTGAAGGAATTGCGCGAGCTGGTGGAAGAACTGGAGCGGAATGAATCAAAGTGGAATGAATCAAAGCGGGAAGAGTGAGACAGATGAAAAAAGGTGAGAAAGGGTGAGATAGAAGATGGAAATCCTGCGGGCATGTGTGGGAATGTCAGATTTTGCAGCTACCTACGGCCTGATCAAATGTCTGAATTCCATGGTGATGGGATTGGTTTTTCTGTGCGTGATCTTTCTGCTCAGAAAGCGGAGAGCGGACTGTGCCGGGCGGAATCTGTATCTGCTGCTTTTATTGTTCCCCGCGGTGTTTGGCGGGATGAGCAGGCTGTTCTTCACCAAACCTTTTCTCCGGATCACCGGTCTGATCTATATGCTGTCCCGGCCTTGGTGCGGCAAAATATATTTTACCATATGTATTCTGCTGTTGCTCAGGCTTGGCGTGAAACGCGTCCGAATGCGCGGATATCTGCGGACTCTTCCGGAGGCCGCGGACAGAGACTTTGTGCGGGAGGCGGTTTCCTGCGTCACCGGAGGGGCGCGCACGGGCATCAGCCGCAAATATCTGAGCGGAGTCAGAGTGTTGATCTCAGGGGAGAACGTAAGTCCCTTTGCGGGGGGAATCCTTCATCCCTATGTGGTGATGCCCCAAAAGCTTTGGGAGGACCGAAGATCGGAGCGGTGCAGACTGGTTCTGTGCCATGAACTGATCCATATAAGAAGCGGACATATTGTGTGGCTGACCCTGTTTGAACTCCTAAAGATATACTGGTGGGGCAATCCCCTCATATATCCTGTTGTGAGGAAACTCAGGGAGGAGCTGGAACCGGTGTGCGATGAGCAGTGTGTGGCCTGCACGGGAGTTTCCGCGGCGGGCTATGGTAGGACCATGTTGGATATGTTGGCCATGTTGGAGCCGGCGCGGGATATCCGGATTGAGGGCAGCCCCGCGTTCATGCGTCCGGATGCCTTTCGGGATCTGAGCAGACGCATCGGGCGACTGGCTCACACCGGGAAGGCGGAGGATGTCCTGCGAAAACATGGGAGGCAGAGGATGTATTTTGCCGGCGCGATGGCAGTGGTGTTGGCGGCGGTGTTTCTCACATCCTATCCCCGTTTCACGGTCATGAAGGAATTGGTGCTCTATGACGAGCAGTGCAATTTGGTGGATTATGACTCTCCTGCCCTCAGGGCGGCAGCGAGAGTGCAGGACGGGAAACTGGTTTTGGACAAAGAGCGTTTTGGGGAGTTGATCGCGGACGCGGGGATCACGGGGGAGTATGTATACCTTTCCTATGACACCATCTACAAGATCCCCGGATGCGGTGGCGGCGGTAACGCGGGCATGATCTCTCTGAAGGATTACGACGACATCTTTTATCTGGCGGCGGACTGCCGGGAGAACCGGTTCATGGTCTTTTGTCTGAAATACCTGCTGTGACCGATTTAACCGATCGCAGCTAATGCAGCCTATTGTAATTGCAACCATAACATAGCAGTGTGCCGGAGACGGCGGAAAGGAAGGTACAAAATGAGTGTAAGCGCGGTAAACGAGACCCGGGCGGGCAGCGTCTACGACAATTATGACAGGAGGACGACTGCTGCGGCAGAGGAGAAAAAGGATTCGACGGTGGGAGAGACCGCCGCGGATCAGGGAGCGGTCTATGAGAAGACCACTGCGGACAAGAAGGCGACTTATTCCGTCAACAAGATGAGTTCAGAGGAGAGGGCTGCTCTGGTCAGGCAGATGCAGGCGGATCAGGCCTCCAGACAGCAGCAGTTGGCGAACATCGTGCATAACATGTTGAACGGTCAGGCGAAGACCTATGCCAACGCGGGCGGCAATTCCATATGGAGCACTCTGGCGGGCGGCAACTTTACGGTGGACGCGGCCACACAGGCACAGGCGCAGAAAGATATCGCGGAGGACGGATACTGGGGCGTGAATCAGACCGCCAAGAGACTGTTTGATTTCGCGAGTGCCCTGGCGGGGGACGATGTGGACAAGATGAAGGAGATGCAGGCGGCCATGGAAAAAGGATTTAAGATGGCCACCAAGACTTGGGGCGGGCAACTGCCGGGCATCTGTCAGGACACCATGAGCGCCGCGGGACAGCTTTTTGACGACTACTACGCATCCAAGGGAGTCACCGCCTAAGGGGTAGACTGCCGTCTGAATCAGGGAGGATGAGGACATGAATGGGATGATCAACGGGCTTGGGTCGGGAAATTACGGGGCAGTAGGGGTGTCCGTGCAAAAGGCGAACGGATCCGCCATGACAGCGGGCACCACTCGTAAATCTTCGAGCCAATCCAAGAGGACCCGGAAATTACAGTATAATTTTATGGAGGTCTCCGCGGAGATCCTGCAGGCCAAGACTTCCGGCAACGCCAACCGCGTCTTTATCCTGGCGAGGAGCAAGGTGGCCGGGCTGCGCCAAAAGAAACTCACCGGCCAGTACAACGAGAGCGAGGTGGAGAGCGCCATCCTCCATGCGGAGGCCATGGTGCGCGTGGCGAGAAAGCGCATGAAACACCTCAAAGCGGAGGAACAGGCCAAGCGGGGAGAGAAGAGCCCGGCGGAGGAGTGGGAGGAGCAGGAGGAAGAGTTGGACCTCACTGCCTTCACCGACCCGGAGAGCGAAATGCAGGATGAGATGCGCGAGATCGAGCAGGAGATGGCGCGGGAGATCGCCCGCGAGATGCAGCGCCTCATGGAGGAGACCATGGAAGAGACCCTGCAGGAGACCGCAAAGGCCATGGAGGATACATTGGAGCTCGCGGAGATGTCCGAGGATCTGGCGGGAGCCATGGATGAGATGGAGCCGGAGGATCTGGAACAGCTCAAGAAAAAACATCGTGCCGAGGAACAGCGGGAGATCATGGAGGCCGACATGAAGTATCTGAAGGCCATGTTTGACCGATTGGCCAAGGAGAAACAGAGCGGATCGGGCGGCATGTCCTTTGGCAGCGCGGACAGCGCCGCGGATACGGGGCCAGTGTCACTGGAACTGGGCGGTACAGAGATTCCCGTGGCGGATGTGGCCGCCGTGGCCGAGGCCGTGGGCGGCAATGTGGACTGCGCGGTGTGATCGCGCCTGCATAGACAGAACTTATATAGAAACGCTCATATAGATAAGACATCCTCTGACTGTACGATGGTATGGTCGGGGGATGTTTTTTTGACCGCGTTAGTGTATAATTAAAATTGACAAAAATATTTGCTTATGTGGATTATTGTCATTTGTTTTTAGAAATGGAAAAATTATAAAAAGCAGGAAAGGAATATGTATGGAATGGAAGGAATTTAAGGGTAATATGAAAGTGGTTTTAGGAATTGTTATTTCTGAAAAGGTTT